>NZ_CP094351.1:3180000-4382500 GCF_022807995.1 Pseudomonas orientalis
CGGTGTCGAAGATCAGGTATTGGCCCTTGATTCCCAGCAGCGTGCCTTCGGCAATCGGATTCTTGTCCAGGTTGAAGCTGACGATCTTGGCCGGATACTGCTTGACCGGATAGCGGATCTGGATCGGCTCGACGTCGGCAATGGTTTGGATGGCCTGCAGGCCAAAGCGTTCCTGCAAACCCAGCAAGCCTTCGGCACAGGCGGCAAACAGTTCATCGCGTACCTGCTTGAGGTCGACGGACTGCGCGTCGCCCTTGAGCAGCGCACGCCAGTTGGTCTTGTCGGCCACCTGGCTGCGAAACAGGTCTTCGACAAAGCCGGACTGCTGGCGCGTGGCCACGCGCATGATCGGCAGCGCCTGACTGGCGCCCTGATCAAGCCAGCGGGTCGGTAACTGCGTGGCGCGGGTGATGCCGACCTTGATCCCCGACGAGTTGGCCAGGTAGACCACATGGTCGGTCATGCAGAATGTTTCACCCCAGCCCGGATCGCGGCAAGTGCCTGCGTCGTAATGGCAACGCTCGGGGCTCATGATGCATAAATCACACTGGGCCAGCTTGGTCATGCACGGGTAGCAATACCCCTGGCTGAAGCTGGTTTTGGTCTTGCGGCCGCAATGGCTGCAATGAATGGCACCGAGGTATTCCAGGCGAATATGGGTGCCGATCAACGGGTTGACCGGCACCTCGGTGTCGCCCAGGCGAAACGCATATTGAACGGTCGGCTCACCGAGTTCTGCCGACATTTTACTGACTGCACCACGACCGATTTCAATCAATGGATCGCATCCGACTTGAACAGGATGTTCGGCACCGGTGCCGATTTCGACGCGCATTCCTGCGGCCCCATGTAGCCGGTGCGCTGGTCTTCGGGCAGGTTCTGCAGTTCCCAGGCGATCATCGCCTGCAACGACAGCTCCCGCTGTTCGGCAGTGAGCTTGCGGCCGTCGGACCACTTGCCGATTTCCACGGCGAGCTTGAGGCTCTCGTAGATGTCCGGGGTGATGTTTTCGATCATTTCAGCAAAAGAGGACATAAGGCTCTTCCTTATCAAATAGACGATTTGCGGCGGTTGTACAGCCCGCCGAGCAAACCGGTCAGGCAACCGATAACCAGGCCGCCCACATGGGCCGCGTTGGCGATTTCACCGAAGCCGATCATCGAGACCAGCCCCGACAGGCAGAGCAGCAGCCACACCAGCATCATCACCAGCACCCCACGGGGCAGGCGATAAGCCGGGTTGGGCGCGAGTAACTGAAAGATCCAGCAATGCCCGAGCAGGCCATACAATACGCCGGACAAACCGCCAAACAGGCCCGGGCCGCCGTAAAAGTACTGCGCGTAATTGGAAACCAGGCTGAACAACAGGGTCAGGCCCAGCAGGTTGATACCGCCCTGGCGCGCTTCAATGCGTCGACCCAGCTCCCAGTACCACATGCCGTTCATGGCCAGGTGCAGGATGCCGAAGTGAATCAGCATCGGCGTGACCAACCGCCACCACTGCCCGGACGCCAGGCTGTCGGCCAATGGCGTGAACTGGATGTACTCGCCCAGCACGCGGAACGGCAGGAACGTCAGCCAGGCCATGGTTTGCAGGTTTTCGCCGAGCAGCGTCACCGCGCCCACGATCAGGCTTGCCAGCAGCACCAGTGCCGTGACCGGGCTATGCCGCACCTGCTGGATAAAGCTGGGACGCGCAACCGGCGCCTGCTCGGGAATATCCAGCTGCTGGTCGGGGTCGCCGGCGGGAAAGCGCTGGTACAACACGCGCACGTCGTCGCTGATGGTCTCGGGCACCCACAGCACTTGTTCGCCCGCCTCCTCGCTGACGCGATGGGGCACCTGCATGCGTTGCAGCAACTTGACAAAACCGCCCAGGTCGACGCTCAGGGGCAGGCGCAATACAGCCACGGTACTCATTGGGTAACCTCAGGTCGCTCAACGTCGACCCAGACGAATTTATGCGGATCCAGCCGGGTTTCCTGGTCCAGGCGATACGCCACCAGCTTGCCGTACAGCACGGCGCTGTAGTCCAGGCAGGCCAGGTTCGGGCGGATCGGCGCCGGTTTGCCGCTGCGCCAGTAATGACCGACGAACAATAATGGCTCATCGACGCCATAGCGCAGCAGGGCGTTCTTTTCAGTGGACGACAACGGCGTGCGCGCCACCGGTTCGGGCAAGGCGTCGGGCTGGAACACAATATCGCCGTAGGTTTTCGGGTCGTCTTCCCAGAATTTGGTGCGAAAGAACGAGCGCGTCAGCCCATCGCCACCGGTCAGGGTGAGCCCGTGGGGCAGGCGCATGTCGGTGCCGCGCAACAGCCGATCGAACGCGTTGCAGGCAAAACTGCCGGGAACGGCGGCGGCCTGCAGGAAATGCTGATCGATGCAGCCATCCGGGAAGGTCGCGCGCAGCGGCTGGATAAAGCTCTCATCCCAGCAGGCATGCACCACGCGAAAACGCCCGGCGTCGACAAACAGCGGCATATCGTAGAACCAGCCGAGGAAGTCGTGCCAGTCGGCCGGGTACTGTTCGAACTGGGTCAGCGTCTCCTGGATCAGCCGTGCATGGCGCGGGTTGTGCTCGCGCACGAATTGCTTGCCGCTGCCCGGCGGTGCCGGCGTGGTCCACCCCAGCGCATTGAACTCATGGTTGCCCATGATGCACAGCGCCTGGCCGGCCTCGGTCATGTCGTGGACGATATGCAGCGCTTCGCGAATGCGTGGCCCGCGGTCGATGATATCGCCGAGAAACACTGCCATGCGCGACGGATGGCGCCAGGTGCCGCCCTGCTTGTGGTACCCCATCCGGTCGAGCAAGTGCTCAAGGGTGTGGGCGCAACCGTGCACGTCACCAATCAGGTCGTAGCTACGCGCGGGATCGAGCATCAGTCGCCTCCACCCCCCAAGCGGCTGCCCCAGCCCAGCTTGGTGCGGCACACTTCGTAGTAGTTGTGGTCCAGTGGATGGATCAAGCGCAACTTCTGGGCTTTCTTGCTCACGGTGATGGTGTCACCGGGGGCGCAGGTGAAATGGTTCTGCCCGTCGCAGGAGACTTGCGGATAGATTTGCATGTCTTTGGACACCACGATCTTCAGCTCACTGTTGCCGTCGACCACAATCGGCCGGCTCGACAACATATGGGGATACATCGGCACGATCACAATGGCATCAAGCTTGGGATGCATGATCGGGCCACCGGCCGACAGCGCATACGCGGTGGAGCCCGTGGGCGTGGCGACGATCAGGCCGTCGGCCTTCTGGCTGCACACGAACTGGCCGTCGATATACAGCTCGAACTCGATCATCCGTGTGGATTTACCGGGATGCAGCACCACGTCATTGAGGGCATCGCCCTGGCCGATGGCCTCACCGTGGCGGCGCACTTCGGCCTGCAGCAGGAAGCGGTTTTCCACCAGGTAATGGCCGTCGAGCACCTTGGCCACTTCGACTTCCAGCTCGTCGGGGCGAATATCGGTGAGAAACCCCAGGCTGCCCCGGTTGATCCCCAGCACCGGCACGTTATGCCGCGCCAGGGCGCGGGCCGCGCCGAGCAGGCTGCCGTCGCCGCCGACCACGATGACCATGTCGCACACTTCGCCGAGCATTTTGCGCGAAGAGGTCTGCAGGCCGTGGCCCGGCAGGATTTCGCCGATGGTGTCTTCGAGGATCACATGCAGGTGGCGTTCCAGCAGGAATTTTTTCAGCCGGCGGACGGTGTCCAGCACCTGGGTACTGCCCAGGCGACCGATAATGCCGATATTGCGAAATTGCTCCATGGGGCTCCTGCGGGCATAGGGGTGTGGCAAAAAGAAAGGATTATGGGCGAAAGGCCGCTTCAGGCAAAATCCTTTGTCGCCGCAGGCCTGTGATGACAATGGTTCTCAGGCAACGCCCAGGCACCCGCACGCAACTCAAGAGGCTATGCTCGCACCATGACTCTGTTCCCTGACCTGCATGCCCTGCCCCGCCAATTGCGCCACCCCGAGGTGCGCGACCTGGCGTGGGTCATGCTGGCGCCTCCAATGCTCGCACAGACGCCGTGGCCGCAACGCCACCCGCTGGCGGGCAGCGACTGGGTCCAGGCGCCGCATTTGCTCGAAGCCTGGTTAGGTGCGCTCGATCAGGACAGCCGCGCATTGCAGCACTGGCTGAGCCTGTCGCGCACTCGGCGCCTGGGCCTCTATTATGAGCGCCTGTGGCAGTTCGCCGTGCAGCATGCCCCCGGCGTGGAGCTGCTGGCGGCGAACCTGCCGATCCGCCGTGCCGGGCACACCCTGGGCGAGCTGGATATGCTGCTGCGCGACCGCGATGGCGTGCATCACCTGGAGTTGGCGATCAAACTCTATCTTGGTCCACAGGACGGCAATGGCCAGGACACCGCGCAATGGCTCGGCCCCGGCTGCCACGACCGGCTGGACCGCAAACTGACGCACCTGGCCCAGCATCAACTACCGATCTCGGCGCGCCCGGAGAGCCGCGAGGCCCTGGCGACGCTGGATATCCAGGAGTTCGATGCGCACCTGTGGCTGGGCGGGTACCTGCTTTATCCATGGCCGGGCCAGGCCGACCCGCCCCTCGGCGCCCACCCGCAGCATTTGCGCGGGCGCTGGCTGCATCAACGCGATTGGCAGGACTTTGTCAGTACCCGCCCCGCCGGCCGCTGGCAACCCCTGCCCCGGCATGCGTGGCTGGCGCCGGCGCATTACCCGGCGGATGAGGTGTGGAGTGAGGAGCAGATGGAAGGCTGGCTGGCAGACCTGGACCCGATGGCGCCGGCGCAGTTGCTGGTGCGGCTGGTGGAGAACGGTGAGGATTGGGAGGAAGCGGAGCGGTTGTTTCTGGTGGCGGATCTTTGGCCGAATGTGCCGGGGGCAGGCTGATAAATCTGTGGTGTATTGAAGATCGCCATCGGGGGCAAGCCCCCTCCCACATTTGGAATGCGTTCCCCTGTGGGAGGGGGCTTGCCCCCCGATGGCGGCGTCTCAGGCACTACTCATCATCGATATGCCGATAATCCAGCTGCAATCCCATAGCCAGCGCCCTCGCCCGCCCCAACCTGATCGGCCCACGCTCGATATCCACCAGCCATCCCGGACACGCCAACAGCGGCAACCCGTCGATCACCTTGAGCCGCCCATCGGTAATCACCAGCAAGCGCTGCTGCTCAGCCGGATAACGCTTGCGCCGCGCCACCAGCCAATGCCCCGCCTCGGTCAGGGCTGCCAGCAATGGCGTCCCCCCTCCGGCGCCCAGCTGTTCCAGCCAGTGCGCCAGGCTTTTTGCCGCTTTCAAGCCCTGCACCTGCCACTTCGGCGACTGCCCGCTGGCCGTCAGCAAGGCAAGGCGTGCCCGTTGACGATAGGCGTCATCGAACAACTGCGCCAACAAGCCCTTGGCATCGCTCAATGCCCGGTGCCGGCGAGTCGAAGCCGAGGCGTCGACAATCACCAGCCAGAGTTCATGGGCAGAGTGACTGCGCAGCTGCCAGCGTAAATCTTCACGATTCTGCGGCCTGCCACCGAGCAAAGTGCCCGGCCAGTTGATCCGGCCCTGTCCCGCGCTGCGCGCCTTGCCTTGCCTGCCGTTGTCCAGTCGCCCTGCCTGGGGCCGCGCATCCGCCCCCGCGTCAGGTCGAGGGCGAATGCCTAGGGCTTTTTTGGCCAGGCGGGAACATCACGGCGGGCGCCGGTGGGCAGGGCCGGCGCAGGCATATCGCCCCATTGGCCCTGGCCGGGCGAAGGGTTCGAGGATTGCGGGGCTTGGGCCTGACTGGGCGGGCTGGCCTCCGGGGCCTGCTCCTGGCGTCGATGACGCAAGGCAAATTCGGCGACGGCGTCTATATCCTGCTCGGCGATGGCCCCGGCCCCGCGCCAGGCGGCATGGGCCCTGGCACCGCGCAGCCACACAAGGTCGGCGCGCATCCCGTCCACGCCGGCGGCAAAGCAACGCTGGGTGATTTGTGCCAGGGCCTGGTCATCCAGCTCGATACGGTCCAGGCGCGCGCGCGCCTGGATGCAGCGTTCGCGCAAAGCGGCTTGCGGCTCGGCCCACCGTTCACAGAACGCGACGGGGTCACTGTCGAAATCCAGGCGGCGACGGATGATCTGGCCACGCTCGGCCGGCAATGTCTGCCCGCTCAAGGCCACGTTGAAACCAAAGCGGTCGAGCAGTTGCGGGCGCAACTCCCCCTCTTCCGGATTCATCGTGCCGATCAGCACAAACCGCGCCGCATGCCGATGGGAGATGCCATCACGTTCGATCAGATTGGTACCGCTGGCGGCCACATCCAGCAGCAGGTCGACCAGGTGATCGGGCAGCAGGTTGACTTCATCGACATACAACACGCCGCCGTCAGCCTTGGCCAGCACGCCGGGCGAGAATTGTGCACGGCCCTCGCCGAGCGCGGCGTCCAGGTCCAGGGTGCCGACCAGGCGCTCCTCGGTCGCGCCCAGGGGCAAGGTAACAAACTGCCCGCTGCCGAGCAGGTCCGCCAGGCCACGGGCCAGGGTGGACTTGGCCATGCCGCGCGGACCTTCGATCAGCACACCACCGATCCTCGGATCAATGGCGTTCAGGCACAGCGCGAGTTTCAGCTCATCGGCACCGACCACGGCGGCCAGCGGGAAATGCGCAATATCAGTCATCAGCTGTCTTCTTCCATATCCAGCAACAGGTTTTCCAAGGCTTCGCGGTAGGCGCCGGGCGCTTGCCACAGGCCGCGCTGCTGGGCTTCGAGCATGCGCTCGGTCATGTCGCGCAAAGCGTCGGGGTTGTGCTGTTGCACAAACGCGCGAGTGTCAGGGTCGAGCAAATAGGCGTCGGCGAGCAGCGCGTATTGGTGATCGTCGATCAGTGCGGTGGTGGCGTCGAAGGCGAACAGGTTGTCCACGGTCGCAGCCATTTCGAATGCGCCCTTGTAGCCGTGACGCTTCACGCCTTCGATCCACTTCGGGTTGGCCGCACGGGAACGCACCACTCGATTGAGCTCTTCCTTCAAGGTGCGGATCCTGGGCAGGTCCGGCTGGCTGTGATCGCCGTGATAGCTGGCGGTCTTGGCGCCGCTCAAGGTTTCCACGGCGGCGAGCATGCCGCCCTGGAATTGGTAGTAATCGTTGGAGTCGAGCACATCGTGCTCGCGGTTGTCCTGGTTCTGCAGCACCGCCTGCACCTGGCTCAGGCGCTGGGCGAATTGCCCACGGGCGGCGGTGCCTTCGTCGGCGCCGCCATAGGCGTAACCGCCCCAGTTCAGGTAGACCTCGGCCAGGTCCTCGCGGCTCTGCCACAGGCGACCGTCAATCGCACCCTGCACGCCCGCGCCATAGGCGCCTGGCTTGGCGCCAAAAATGCGCCAACCGGCCTGTTTCGCCGCGGCCTCTGCGTCCAGGCCCGACTCTAGCAGCGCCAGGCGCTCGCTGCGCACCTTGGCGGCCAGGGGGTTCATGTCATCCGGCTCGTCCAGCGCCGCCACCGCCTGCACCGCCGCATCGAACAGGCGGATCAGGTTGGCAAACGCGTCGCGGAAGAAGCCGGACACGCGCAACGTCACGTCGACGCGCGGACGATCCAACAGACTGATCGGCAGAATCTCGAAGTCATCCACGCGCTGGCTGCCGGTGGCCCATACCGGGCGCACGCCCATCAGCGCCATGGCCTGGGCGATATCGTCGCCACCGGTACGCATGGTGGCGGTGCCCCACACCGACAGGCCCAACTGGCGCAGATGATCGCCGTGATCCTGCAGATGCCGCTCAAGCAACAGATTGGCCGACTGGAAACCGATGCGCCAAGCCGTGGTGGTCGGCAGGTTGCGCACATCCACGGTGAAGAAGTTGCGCCCCGTGGGCAAGACATCCAGGCGGCCGCGACTCGGCGCTCCACTGGGACCTGCCGGCACAAAGCGACCGCCCAGGGCGTCCAGCAGGCCGCGCATTTCTGCCGGGCCGCAGGCGTCCAGGCGCGGCGCCACGACAATGCGCAGGCTTTCGACCACTGCCTTAACCTCTTCCCAACCGGCTTGCTCCAACTGCTCCAGCGGCCCCTGCAACGCCTGCTCGATCAAGCGCGTCGCGTAGAGTTCCAGACGTTCGCGGGTGTCACCGGCGGTGCGCCACGCCTGCGCGTCGATCTTGCGCAACACCTCGGGCCGACGCCCGGTCCACGGTTCTGCGAGCGCGCAGTCCAGAGGATCGAAGCCCAGCTCGAACGCCTTGGCCAGCACCCGCAACAGGCTCGATTGCGCGCCACGTCCATCGCCACGGGGAATGCGCAGCAAGGCCAGCAAGGTATCGATACGCAAGCGTCCCGCCGGCGACTCGCCGAAGACATGCAGGCCGTCGCGGATCTGTGATTCCTTCAGGTCACACAGGTAGGTGTCCAGGCGCGGTAACCAGACGTCGGCATCGGCCTCGCCGTCCAGCTCGAGTTCCTGGTCGATACGGGTTTCGCGCACCAGCTTGAGAATGTCTTTCTGCAATTCCAGCGCGCGTCGCGGGTCGAGCAACTGCGCTTCGTAATATTCGTCGGCCAGCAATTCCAGATCGCGCAGCGGGCCGTACGTTTCAGCACGGGTCAGCGGCGGCATCAAGTGGTCGATGATCACCGCCTGGGTGCGCCGCTTGGCCTGGGCGCCCTCGCCCGGGTCGTTGACGATAAAGGGGTAGATATTCGGCAGCGGGCCGAGCAGCACGTCCGGCCAACAGTTTTCCGACAGGCCCACGCCCTTGCCCGGCAGCCATTCGAGGTTGCCGTGCTTGCCCACATGAATCACGGCATGGGCGCCGTAGGTCTGGCGCAGCCAGAAGTAGAAGGCGAGATAGCCATGGGGCGGCACCAGGTCAGGGTCGTGATACACCGCGCTCTGATCAACCTGATAACCCCGCGCCGGTTGAATCCCGATGAAGGTCTGTTCCAGGCGCAGGCCGGCGATCATCAAGCGGCCGTCGCGGCACATCGGGTCCTGATGCGGCGTGCCCCAGCGCTCCAGCACGGCTTGACGATTGGCCTCGGGCAGACGCTGGAACATCGCTTCATAATCGTCCAGGCTCAGGCTCTGATGGCAGGGGCGCAGGTCGAGGCTGTCCAGGTCATTGGTGACGCCGCCCAGCAAGGCGTGGATCAAGGCGGTGCCGCTGTCCGGCAAGGTGGACGGCACCGGATAGCCTTCTGCTTGCAACGCGCGCAAGATGTTCAGCGCCGCCGCCGGCGTATCCAGGCCCACGCCGTTGCCGATGCGGCCGTCGCGGGTTGGATAGTTGGCCAGGATCAACGCGACACGCTTGTGCGCATTCGACAGTCGCGCCAGCTCGACCCAGCGGCGCGCCAGTTCGGCGACAAAATCCATGCGCTCGGGCGCGGCGCGGTAGCACACCACGTCCGACTGGCTGCGCTCACTGCGCCAGGCCAGGTCCTTGAAGCTGATCGGCCGGCTGATGATGCGCCCGTCCAGCTCCGGCAAGGCAATGTGCATCGCCAAATCGCGGGGGCCCAGGCCTTGTGCACTGACTTGCCAGCCGGGCTGGTTATCCTGGGCGCAGATGGCCTGGATCACCGGGATATTGCGGCGAAACGGGCGCAGATGCGGCGCTTCGGGGCTCGATTGGGCAAAGCCGGTGGTGTTCAGGATCACCGCCGCCTGTACTTGATCGAGCCAGTCTTCAACCACCGCCAGGCAACCGGGCTCTTTCAAACTGGCCACCGCTATCGGCAACGGGCTGAGGCCCGCCGCCTGCAAACGCTGGCAGAACACATCGATAAACCCGGTATTGGCGGCCTGCAAATGGGAGCGGTAGAACAGCACCGCCGCCACCGGCAAGTCCGCGCGCCAATCCGCCTGCCAGTGCTCAAGCTCGGCGTTGGCCGTATGCGGGTGATAAATCGACGTACGCGGCAAGCTTTGCGGCTCGGTCCATGGGTAGTCGCGCCCGAGATAGCCACTGGCCAGGCAGCGATAGAAATCCAGCGCATTACCCAGGCCGCCCTGGCGCAGGAACTGCCACAGCCGGTCACGCTGCGCCGCGCCGACGGTACTCAGACCGCTGAGTTCCGGGTCCGGGCGATCATCTCCCGGCACCAGGATCAGCGTGACGCCGCGCTCGGCCAGTTCCACCAGGCGCTCGATGCCGTAGCGCCAATAACCGATGCCGCCATGCAAGGAAATCAGGATGACCTTGGCGTGGCGCAACACCTCATCGACGTACAGGTCGACCGAGGCGTGGTTCTGCACCTGCATCGGGTTGGCCAGGCGCAGGCCGGGGTAATCCTCGGGCAGTTGCTGCGCCGCTTCGGCAAGCAGCGCCAGGCTGGAATCGCCGCTGCACAGGATTACCAGCTCGGCGGGGGTTTGGCCAAGGTCGGCGATATTGTCGTCCGCGACGAAGCCACCGGGTTGGGTCCTGAGCAGGTGCATGGTTAAACGCTGAGGGCGGCGCGCAGTTGCGCTTCGAGGCCGGCGGCATCCAGTTCCTGGCCGATCAGCACCAGGCGCGTGGTGCGTGTCTCTTCCGGGCCCCAGGCACGGTCGAAGTGCTTGTCGAAGCGCGTGCCCACGCCCTGGATCAGCAGCCGCATCGGCTTGTTCGGGATCGCAGCAAAGCCTTTGATGCGCAGGATGCCGTGCTGCACCACCAACTGCGTCAGGGCGTCGAGCAACAGGGCTTCGTCGGCTTGAGGCAGGTCGATGGAGATGGAGTCGAAAGCGTCGTGGTCGTGGTCGTCCTCACCGTCGTGGTGATGGTCGTGATGGCTGTGGCGCGCGTCGATATGCTCCTCGGAACCGGCGCCCAGGCCGATCAGCACGTCCAGTGGCAGGCGGCCGCTGCTGGCTTCGATGACTTTCACTGCCGGCGGCAGCTCCTCGGCTACTTCCAGGCGCACCCGGGCCAGGTCTTCGGCGCTGATCAGATCGGCCTTGTTGAGGATCACCAGGTCGGCGCTGGCCAGTTGGTCGGCGAACAGCTCGTGCAAGGGCGATTCATGATCCAGGTTCGGGTCGAGCTTGCGCTGGGCGTCGACCTGATCAGGGAATGCGGCGAAGGTGCCGGCGGCCACGGCCGGGCTGTCGACCACGGTGATCACCGCGTCCACGGTGCAGGCATTGCGGATTTCCGGCCATTGGAAGGCCTGGACCAAAGGTTTGGGCAGGGCCAGGCCGGAGGTTTCGATGAGGATATGGTCAAGGTCGCCGCGTCGGGCCACCAGCTCGCGCATCACCGGGAAGAATTCTTCCTGCACGGTGCAGCACAAGCAGCCATTGGCCAGCTCATACACGCGGCCATTGGCTTCTTCCTCGGTGCAACCGATGGAACACTGCTTGAGGATTTCACCGTCAATGCCCAGCTCGCCGAATTCGTTGACGATCACCGCAATGCGACGGCCCTGGGCGTTGTCGAGCATATGGCGCAGCAAGGTGGTTTTACCCGAGCCGAGAAAACCGGTAACGATGGTGACGGGGAGTTTGGCCAGTGTTTTCATCGGATGCCCTTTGGGGCGGGCATACGGGACGACAGGCTCTGCGACGGCACGCAGCAGCAGGTTTCGTCACCGGATCACCCCGCCCGGTTGAATTGAAAATCGATTGCGAGGCAGGTCTCCTGGCTTGGGGCTTGCAGGTCTAAGACCGGCGCCGGCTGCGCCTTCCCACCGTATCGGCAGTGGCATTGCAGTCAGGTGAACCCTTCACAGTTGCGGGGGCAGCCGCGGCTTGTACCGCGTTCCCTTCTTAGCTTCGACCGCAGCCGAAGAACCTCGAGCAGGCAAGGCTACGCAGTGCGTGGCCGGCGGTCAATGCTCCATGCTCAAGCGACAGCGTACGCATAGCGATAGCTCACCGGCACATCACCCACAATGTCGGCATGCCCGATTTGGCCGCGGCTCTCGAGGTAGAAATCAATTTCGCCATTGCCGGTCAGGTCGAGCACTACCCATGACTCGTTCGTCTGCGGATCGTAGCCCACGCCCACCTCGCCTGCCCGCCCGGTGAGCTGGCTGACGAATGTCAGCGAGTCGATGGAATGCCTGCGCAACAGCGAGGAAATATCGATGATGTCCTGACCGCTGACAAAGTCTACTAACTGATCAGGCGCATATAACGTCGAATCACCGGCATTGTCGTATACGAACGTGTCGCTGCCTGCCCCCCCTCGCATGCGGTCCGCGCCGGCTCCGCCCTTGAGACGGTTGTCGGCGTCATTTCCGATCAGTACGTCATTGCCAGAACCGCCGATGGCGTTTTCCAGGACGACGCCCTTGGCGATGGAAACATTACCCTTCATGCCCCCTACGTCGGAAAACGACTGGGCGCGCAGGTTGATCACCTGGTTCTGATGATAGCCGGAGAAATCCAACGTATCGTTGCCTCCGCCATCCCAGACGCAGAAGACAGCACCGTCGCGCGACGAATTCAATGACAGGTCGTCCCGCTGGGTATTGGAGTTGAACCCGTAGGTGGTATCGGTATTGCGAGTGTGGTGGTTGGCCCCGTACACCCGCTGACACCAGGCAATATCGGCCATCAGCGGCGAAGAGGCGTATTGACCATTGAAGTCATGGTGCGTATTGCCCGGAGCGAAATAGCTCATGACGGAATAGGCACGACTGTCTTGCGCGTAAGCGGCGTGCGTCTCATAAGCGACAGGCCCACGGGTGGCATCATAATCGCCGGTATGCGCGGCGCCCAGCGTATGGCCTATCTCATGGGTGAGCGTCTGGCGTTCAAAGCCGTTAACCGTCGGCGCGCGATTATCTGCATAACCGGAGTTCACCCGAATGCGCGCCTGATAGCGCAAAAAAACGGCATCCGCAACGGCCGGTGTCTTGTCGTTGACAAACCGCAGGCGACCTTCAGCCCCAACAGTGTCTTCGTCAAACGTAATGTTTGCCACATCGGCCCAGGACTGCATGGCGCGCCGGGCCTGGTCTTTTTGAGTGTCGTTGAACTTGCTCTCATTGGCTGAGGCTTCATTGAACGTATAAGAGAGACGCAACACCCCGTCGCCGTTGCTGTCATGCAACCTTCGACCACGCCGGTCAATATGGCGAGCCATTTCATCCAGAGAGCGTGAAGGCTTGCGCGAGCCGGCGCGATAATACGGATCGTCGGCGCGCGCAGTGACGTCGTACATTGCAGGCGCATTGGCGTCAGGCGGTTGAGACTGCGTCGCCTGGGGTGAGTTGGGTAATTGATCGGCAGATTGGTAAAGATAGCCAGGACTGACATTGCCTCGGGATACATTCGTCATAAATAAGCCTCCACTTTCGATGATGTCCATTTCCACGACGCTTACCTTCCAACAAGCACTACGGCAAATAAAGCGCGACGCCTTCGCAAAACCAATTGGAAATATTGCTCCGGGCTGCCCGTTGCTGCCGCCCCCACCGCCGGGACTCGCCTTAATTGACGAGCCAGTGATACGCGTGTTTTCCTATGCAGTATGTTTCGGGTGCCCTTCACAGGGTGAAACGGGAAACCGGTGACCCATGCCTTGCTTGATCGAGGGCATGAGCAGTCCGGTGCTGCCCCCGCAACGGTAAGCGAGCGAAGCGTCAAATCCACTGTGCATGTGCATGGGAAGGAGATGCTTGTCCGGAGGCTCTTTCAGAGCCGCCCCTTGCAAGCCCGGAGACCGGCCCGAACACATTCAGATAACAAACCCGCGGTGGGCGGGCGCTGTTCAGAACGCTGCGTGCCTGGCTCGCGGCGTTTGCATGCGCTCGTTTCACTCAAGACACTTGAAAGGGACGCGCCATGTCGATCATCCGCAGCACCTCGCACGCCGCCAGCAGCACCTCCAGCCTGAGTCAACGCCTGACCGCCGCCATAGGCGCGTCGATCCTCGGCGCGTGCCTGGTGTACTTTGCCGGCTTCTCGCATATCGAGGCGGTGCACAACGCCGCCCACGATACGCGCCACAGCGCTGCTTTCCCGTGCCACTGAGGCCTGCCGAGATGATCAAGCGTATCGCGCAAACTGCGGGTTTCACCGGTCTTTTGGCTGCCCTGTTGCTGACGCTGCTGCAAAGTTTCTGGGTCGCTCCGCTGATTTTGCAGGCCGAAACTTTCGAAAAGGCCCCGTCAGCCGCCGAGGCTGCGCATGAAAACGCGGCCGGCACGCCTGCACACGCCCATGACGCCCAGGCCTGGGAGCCGCAGGACGGCTGGCAACGCGTGTTGTCCACCACCGGTGGCAACCTGGTAGTGGCGGTCGGGTTTGCGCTGATGCTGGCCGGGCTCTATACCCTGCGTGCCCCCACCCGCACCGCCCAAGGTTTGCTGTGGGGCCTGGCCGGTTATGCAACCTTTGTACTGGCTCCCACCCTGGGCCTGCCGCCGGAGTTGCCGGGCACCGCCGCCGCAGACCTGGCACAGCGCCAGATCTGGTGGGCCGGCACCGCCGCCTCGACGGCTGCGGGCATTGCGTTGCTGGTGTTCGGGCGCAACGGGTTGCTGAAAGTGCTGGGTGTGGCAATTCTTGTTGTGCCCCACGTGATCGGCGCTCCGCAACCCGAGGTGCATTCGATGCTGGCACCACAAGCCCTCGAAACCCGGTTCAAGATCGCGTCGCAGTTGACCAACGTTGCGTTCTGGCTGGCCCTGGGTTTGATCAGCGCCTGGCTGTTCCGCCGTCACCGCGACGAATCCTACTCGGCATGACCCTGGTCGTCGGCCTGGGCTGTCAGCGCGGCTGTGGTGCTCAGGCCCTGCTGGCGCTGGTTGACAGCGCCCTCGCCGAGGTCGGAATCGACCGCCGGCGCATCAGCGCATTGGCGAGTATCGAGCGCAAACAGGCTGAGCCAGGGCTTTTGGCACTGGCTCAGATCCTGAATGTGCCGCTGCTGTGTTTCAGTGCCGAGCACCTGAGCGCCTATGAGGACCGCTTGAGCCACAAATCCGCCGTCGCGTTTGCCCATACTCAGTGTCATGGGGTTGCCGAAAGCGCCGCCCTGGCCCTGGCCGAGCACCTCGCCGGCGCCCCTGCCCGACTGCTGATCACTCGCCGTAAAAGCGCGCAGGCTACCTTTGCATTGGCTGGCGTCGACCACAGCCCGGATAATCACCGCACCCGATCTTGAGCATTGTTCATGCTCGCGGGCACTCCAACAGGAATCTTGCATGACCGTTTACTTCATCGGCGCAGGCCCCGGCGACCCTGAACTGATCACCGTCAAAGGCCAGCGGTTGATTCGCAGTTGCCCGGTGATCATCTATGCAGGCTCGCTGGTACCCGCCGCAGTGCTGGAAGGCCATCAGGCGCAGCAGGTAGTCAACAGCGCCCAATTGCACCTGAAACAGATCATCGAACTGATCAAGGCGGCCCATGCCAAAGGTCATGACGTCGCACGCGTGCACTCAGGCGACCCCAGCCTGTACGGCGCGATCGGCGAACAGATCCGTCACTTGCGTGAGCTGGGCATCCCATTCCAGATCATTCCGGGGGTCACGGCGGTAGCGGCGTGCGCGGCCTTACTGGAAACCGAACTGACCCTGCCGGATATCGCTCAAAGCGTGATCCTGACCCGTTACGCCGATAAAACCAACATGCCCGCCGGTGAGGATTTCGACAGCCTGGCACGACACGGCACCACAATGGCGATTCACCTGGGGGTCAGTCATCTGGAACACATCGTTGCCCAACTGCTGCCACACTACGGCGCGGACTGCCCGATTGCCGTGGTGCACAGGGCGACCTGGCCGGACCAGGACTGGGTCGTTGGCACGCTTGAGGATATTGTGGCCAAGGTTGAAGCAAAAGGTTTCCGGCGTACCGCGCTGATCCTGGTGGGCCGCGTGCTGACCAATGACAGCTTCAGCGAGTCATCGCTTTACCGGGCCGGCCATGCTCACCTCTATCGCCCCGGATAAACGCGGTCAAAATGTTCTGCGCTAGGAATATTCTGCAAATCCTTGAAGTTAAACGATAAAAAACGGCGCTCACGGGCGCCGTTTTTTATGTTCGCAGTGAACACCTTACTCAGTAGTAGGCGTTTTCTTTCTGCGTGTGGTCAGTCACGTCACGTACACCCTTGAGCTCCGGGATGCGCTCGAGCAACGTACGCTCGATGCCTTCTCGCAGGGTCACGTCCGCCTGGCCGCAGCCCTGGCAACCGCCACCGAACTTCAACACGGCGATACCGTCGTCCACTACGTCGATCAGGCTCACCTGACCACCATGGCTGGCCAGCCCCGGGTTGATCTCGGTTTGCAGGTAGTAATTGATGCGCTCGTTGACCGGGCTGTCGGCATTGACGTTCGGCACCTTGGCGTTCGGCGCCTTGATGGTCAACTGCCCCCCCATACGGTCGGTGGCGTAGTCGACTACCGCGTCGTCAAGGAAGGCTTCGCTGAAGGCGTCGATGTACGCGGTGAAACTCTTGAGTCCCAGGGCGGTGTCTTCAGGCTTCTCTTCGCCAGGCTTGCAATAGGCAATGCAAGTCTCGGCGTACTGGGTGCCGGGCTGGGTGATAAAGACGCGGATGCCGATACCCGGGGTGTTCTGCTTGGACAGCAGGTCGGCCAGGTAATCGTGGGCGGCGTCGGTAATGGTTATGGCAGTCATGGAAACTCCTCACAGGCTTGCCCGCAGTTTACGCCAAATTATTACGCAGGTACAAAGTCCGAGTATTTTTGTCGGGAAAGACCTGATCCTGCTGACCAAAGGCACTGGCGGCCCTGCCCGCTTCCTGCCACAGCCTGTACGTATTTATATAGGCCTCCTGCAAAAGCTGGCTGAATAAAGTGAATCCTCTTGAACTATGGGTTGTGAGGATTGAATGAATAACGCTTTGCAGGATTTCTATTTCAAAGGTTTGCCTGAACAGCAAGCGCATCTGGACCACCTGATTGATTTCGCGACGGCACAAAGCTCAGGCTCATTGTCCGCCGCCGAGGTTTACTACCACCCTCCAGCCGATTCCGAACTGAATCGCGAGTGCAAGGAAGCTTTCCGGGTGCTGGCAAAACTGGAAGCCGATGAGGACTTTCAGCAGTTCCTGCGGGAAAAGCCCGAACCGGATGACTCCATTCCGGGCCGGGACTTTCTCTACGACCTGCTCTCAACCCTGTTCAGCAGCGCGCGGTCACCGATACCCGACCCTCCCGAAACGTTCAACATCGCCGACCATTCGGTGATCCTGCGCCATATGCCCACTTATTGGTACATCGACGCCGACGTGTTACTGGATATCAACCGGCGCGTGGGTAACGGCCTCAAAAGCGATGGCTCGGTACGGTTTGACTTGGTGCTCAAGTACTACTCGATCATTCCGGCACTGCCCAAAACAGACGAGCAATGGAAAGCGGTTCTCTGCGGTTTGCAGGAACACCGCACCCTCAGAAAACTCGGACACGAAGGCAACCTCAGCGACCTGGAGCACCTGCTGGATGCGCCTGCCGACCAAAAGATCAAGGAGGTTATTCGCGAGATCGAAACACAAACCCGCCAATCGCTGTTCCGCCACGTATTGCCTGACACGTTTACCGCCCCACAGCAGGAGATGCTCACCACCACGCCAACCGTATTGCTTGAGCAACTGCTCAATAGCCCCGAGAACCTGGCGCTGGCCGAGCGCATCGCCCGGGCGCTGGACTGGTATGGCAGTCAAAAGGACGAAACCTGCCCCCAACCGGTGCTGGTGAAGTTGCTGTGGCGTGCACTGTGGCTGACAGTCATCCCCAACCCCGACTCGACGATAGATAACGAATTGAAGTTATTCATCACTCCGGGGGCGTCTTATAAGTCGATCCGCCAGGACTTGATCAGCCGCTATCACCACAATTTGTCGATCAGTACTGACGCGGCGCAATTGGCAGTGTGTGTCGTCAAGGCCCACGTCGCCAGTGAAGTCTGGGTAGCCGATATCCCCGATGACCTGCCCTACGCCGCCGCCAGTACCTGGGTTAACTTTCGAAGCGGTTTTGTGCTGGCCGAAGCGATTGCACCCGGCTCATCGCGCCACATGAGTTTCGAACAATTGCTCAACCTGGCGGCAGAACATTTTCGCGCCAGTGGCGATGACGTCAAACAGCAGGCACTGGTCGCTGCAGCCAAGCTGGGCCCTACCGTGCAATGGGCACAGGCCAACGGCCTGATTGCCAGCCGAACCTCGGGCCACTCCCGTGAGGAACTCACCCAAGCTGTCACCGCGCTGGAGCAGCATGAGTACGAAATGTTCAACGCGGTTCAGAACCTCGCGCTCAATCTGCCGAGTCGCTGGCGCTTTGCGTCGGATACCGAATACGCCAAAGCCTTCCATACCGCGCTTGATCTACCCAGAAACGCCTACAAGGTCCTGATCCAGTCATTGCTTGCACACCTTGGCAGCGCGACCTTGGATGTGGATCAGGACGAGATCACGGTGTACTCATTAAGAGAAGCCCTGGACAAGGTGCCTGTCGAATATGAAACCAAGCGCAAGGCCGACGCCGTTCGCTACCGAACAGGTTTCCTTCTGCGCATCGTAAAGCCCCGCAATCCTCTCAATCCCCTCTACATCGAGGTGTTCCCCCTCGCGGGCCTGATTCGTCGACGTCGCGATATCAAAACTCTGCCGCTGAACGGCAAAGTGACAGAGCTACGGGACGCCATGAGTTGGGACAAATACAGGCTGGCCACTGAAGTACCCTTCGATCGCGAGGCCTACCGCGAGAACAAAGTCCCCAGGCCTGGCAAAAAGGCCGAGTTGATCGTTGAACAAGTTGGCGAAACATTGCCTGCCATCGACTTGTTCGGCCCGCGCCTCACATCCTTCGCTCCCAGCACATTGTATGCGCCGCGCAGTGAAGCACTGGCGAGCATGATCGCCCGCGAGCTGTTTTTCTGCGACGAGCAAGCCCTGCTGGAAAAAACCCGCAAAGACACGCGAGAAGTGAACATCGGCGCAGAGGTCCTCGAAGATTTGGCGTTCTGGGGCAAGATATTCGTGCCGTTCTGGGGCGGTATCGACGACATCGCTTCCGGCGATCCCCAACGCATCAAATCCGGCGTTGCCAGCTTGTTCATCGACATTGTGGCGTTCGCTTTGCCGGTGGGGCGGTACGTGGCCGGCTCTACTCGCTTGCTTGTCCAGGCGGGCAAAACCGGGCTGCGCCTGGCGATGCCGAAACTCGCTAAACTGACGGGAAAACTGGTGATTGCCACGCTTCAGGAACTCAACCCACTGGCCGCCCTGCCCAGCCTGCCCAGCCTGCTCAGGCTGGCGCGCTTCGGCCTGCTCAAGCTGGGCCACAAACTGATGCGCCAGGCGAAACGGGGTATCGCCCAACTGCGTGATGGGAATATCGTCGCAAGGCATATGCGCTCGGTCGATCCCGACAGCTGGAAACCGCTCCAGGCGGGCGATCAATTGTTTACCGTTGACGGCTTTGCCAATATCCCGATGCGCAACGTCGGCAGCCTCGACGCGCCGGATTATCGCTTGATCGATACCGCCTCCAACAAAGCCTTCGGGCCGCGCTTTCGAGAGCCGATCACGGTCCTCAGCAACAGCAGCCCGTTGATCCGGCAGTACGCGGTCGACCCCGAATTGATCAGGGGCCTCAAGCCCGACGCGCGCGGCATCTTTTCCCGAGCGGACTACAACCAGAAGTTCATCTGCAATGTCGATGACAAGGGCAAGATCGCGGTGTACCAGGTGCGCGACAACTCCTACGGGTTCATTCAGGAGACTGCCGCCGGCGCAGACAACAGCTTTTCGATCGTATTGGTCAATCCAAAGACCAACCGGGATTTGTCGATCACGCTGTCCTCGGTGGAGCCAGGACATTGGTATTCAGTCCGGATCAAGCTCACCGGAGGCGCACCGGATATGCCCGGCGTGGTGACGCCCTCGGTGCTGTTGAAATGGACCGAAGCCAGTGAAGATGCGCTGAAAGCAACCATGTACAACTTCATCAGCACCTACAACCTGGACCCCAGCGCCTTTCGGCAATTCGTCAACAGCCGCAATACCCTGACCCCCAGGGGACGAAAGATGCTGGACCGCGCGGGAACCGCCCGTACCAGCATCACTTACGATCATATGGAGCACTGGAGCAAGGCGTCCCAGCGCGAGCGCAACAGCCTCACCCTTGAAGGCTTCGCGGCTGACCATAACCTGGACCCGCTGGTGTTTGCCGAGCATGTAAACATCGATGGCAGCTATCGAGCGCCTGGCGAGGTACTCGCCAAATACGCCAGAGGTGAGGCGTTCGACGATCTGAAGCCCGAGCACCTGCAAGAGTGGAGCAAGCACTACAACGCCACCAACTCAAGGGTTTCCATGCTCGCATTTGTCGAGCAGAACAACCTCAACCCGGTCATCTGGAGCCACTATGTCAATGACAATGGCAGCATGACCCGCGCCGGTAAAGACAGGTGGCTTTTCGGTCAAAGGAGCCCGCAGGACCAGCCGCTCTCCAGGAAACGGCCGGCGGCGCCCACAGCAGGTAGTTCAAAACGTCCGCGCATCGATGACGACACCACACCCACGCGGCGCCGATCCACCTCTATCACGGCCTCTTTTGATCACAAAATCAATAATAACGCGCCGATACTGCAGGACCCGAAGGATATCCGGCGCAGCTTGACCCTTGAGCTTGAGGGCCCGCTGCAAAACATCGAGATTACCGACGCCAATCATTTTTTTGACGAGTTCACCGGCCTGCAGCATGTCGAAGTCAAAGAGGCGGCGACCAAAAGCATTCGTGAATGGATCGCCAAGGAGGGCAGCCATCATCGCCGCCTTGATCGACTGCTGGAGGTCAAGAAACTGTCGGATGGCCCAGAGCGCGGCCTGTCAGTCGTAGCCCGAACCGATATAAAACGCTTCGATGTCCTTGGGCCGTACACCGGCAAGCTGCACCTGGATCAAGCCTCGATCAATACCGAGATACTGGAAAAGGGTGAGGCGGCCGTCGGCACGTATTTATTCCAGACCTACACTCATGGCGCGACTATCAGCGGCCACGGTAACAGCAGTACGCTGAGCCTGATCAATGCGGTCAATGTGCCGAACCTGCCCGACGTCGGCATTGAAAATGTCGGCGCACTGTATGTAGGCAAATACATGGTCTTTTTGATCGCTTGGCGAGATATCCCTGCAGGGACCGAGTTGCTGATGGACTATGGAAAAGCCTACTGGAAGTACATGAAGCCCTGACCCCCATACGATAGTCCTGATGCTTCTGCCTGAGGGGTGGCGCACCCTCAATGCCAAACCAATGGTTGAGCCTGCGATGCGTGCCCTTCTCCAACACCTCGTACCTGGCCTATGCGTCCAGCGCGATGATCCGATTCAAGGCGTGCCGCCTGAAAGTGGCGATGATTCTACCGGGCCACGACTGCCGCCAACATGAGCGATATTCATGCAGAATCCCGCATGCTCAAATCCGGCACAGGTTTGTTATCATTCATGCCCTCCGTAATGCCTGACCAGAGTAGTCCCATGTCCGATCGTAGTGTTCGTCTGCAAGCCCTTCACCACGCCCTCAAGGAACGTATCCTGATCCTGGACGGTGGGATGGGCACGATGATCCAGAGCTACAAGCTCGAGGAACAGGACTACCGTGGCAAACGTTTCGCCGACTGGCCAAGCGACGTCAAGGGCAACAATGACCTGCTGGTGCTGACACGCCCCGATGTCATTGGCGGTATCGAAAAGGCCTACCTGGACGCCGGTGCGGACATTCTCGAGACCAACACCTTCAACGCCACGCGCATCTCCATGGCCGACTACGGCATGGAAGAATTGGCTTATGAACTGAACGTCGAAGGCGCACGCCTGGCGCGTAAAGTCGCCGACGCCAAGACCCACGAAAACCCGGCCAAACCGCGTTTCGTCGCCGGTGTACTTGGCCCGACCAGCCGTACCTGCTCGCTGTCGCCGGACGTGAACAACCCCGGCTACCGCAACGTGACCTTCGATGAACTGGTGGAAAACTACACCGAGGCCACCCAGGGCCTGATCGAAGGCGGCGCCGACCTGATCCTGATCGAAACCATCTTCGACACCCTCAACGCCAAGGCTGCGATCTTCGCCGTGCAAGGCGTGTTCGAAGCCTTGGGTATCGAATTGCCGATCATGATTTCCGGCACCATCACCGATGCGTCCGGCCGCACCCTGTCGGGCCAGACCACCGAAGCGTTCTGGAACTCCGTGGCCCACGCCAAGCCGATCTCGGTGGGCTTGAACTGCGCCTTGGGCGCCAGCGAACTGCGCCCCTACCTGGAAGAGTTGTCGAACAAGGCCAACACCCATGTGTCGGCGCACCCCAACGCCGGCCTGCCCAACGAGTTCGGTGAGTACGACGAACTGCCATCGGAAACGGCCAAGGTTATCGAGGAGTTCGCCCAGAGCGGCTTCCTGAATATCGTCGGCGGCTGCTGCGGCACCACGCCGGGGCATATCGAAGCCATCGCCAAGGCCGTGGCCGGCTATGCGCCGCGCCCGATCCCGGACATTCCCAAAGCCTGCCGACTGTCCGGCCTGGAGCCGTTCACCATTGATCGCAGCTCGTTGTTCGTCAACGTCGGCGAGCGCACCAACATCACCGGCTCAGCCAAATTCGCCCGGCTGATCCGTGAAGACAACTACACCGAAGCCCTCGAAGTCGCCCTGCAGCAGGTGGAAGCCGGCGCCCAGGTAATCGACATCAACATGGACGAGGGCATGCTCGATTCGAAGAAGGCCATGGTGACCTTCCTCAATCTGATCGCCGGCGAACCGGACATCTCCCGCGTACCGATCATGATTGACTCCTCCAAGTGGGAAGTGATCGAAGCCGGCCTCAAGTGCATCCAGGGCAAGGGCATCGTCAACTCCATCAGCATGAAGGAAGGCGTGGAGCAGTTCATTCATCACGCCAAGCTATGCAAGCGCTACGGCGCGGCCGTGGTGGTGATGGCCTTCGACGAAGCCGGTCAGGCCGACACCGAAGCGCGCAAGAAAGAAATCTGCAAACGCTCCTACGACATCCTGGTCAATGAAGTTGGCTTCCCACCGGAAGACATCATCTTCGACCCGAACATCTTCGCGGTCGCCACCGGTATCGAGGAACATAACAATTACGCCGTCGACTTCATCAACGCCTGTGCCTATATCCGTGACGAGCTGCCGTACGCGCTGACTTCCGGTGGCGTGTCCAACGTGTCGTTCTCCTTCCGTGGCAATAACCCGGTGCGCGAGGCGATTCACTCGGTGTTCCTGCTGTACGCGATCCGCAACGGCCTGACCATGGGTATCGTCAACGCCGGCCAGCTGGAGATCTACGACCAGATCCCGGCCGAGCTGCGCGATGCGGTGGAAGACGTGGTGCTCAACCGTACCCCGGACGGCACCGACGCCCTGCTGGCGATTGCCGACAAGTACAAGGGCGACGGCAGCGTCAAGGAAGCCGAGACCGAAGAATGGCGCGGCTGGCCGGTGAACAAGCGGCTGGAACACGCGCTGGTCAAGGGCATCACTACCCATATTGTCGAAGACACCGAGGAATCGCGCCTGTCGTTCGCGCGCCCGATCGAAGTGATCGAAGGCCCGCTGATGTCCGGCATGAACATCGTCGGCGACCTGTTTGGCGCCGGCAAGATGTTCCTGCCCCAGGTGGTCAAGTCCGCCCGCGTGATGAAGCAGGCGGTGGCGCACCTGATCCCGTTCATCGAGCTGGAAAAAGGCGACAAGCCCGAAGCCAAGGGCAAGATTCTGATGGCCACGGTCAAGGGCGACGTGCATGACATCGGCAAGAACATTGTCGGCGTGGTGCTGGGTTGCAACGGCTATGACATCGTCGACCTGGGCGTGATGGTGCCTGCGGAGAAAATCCTGCAGGTGGCCAAGGAACAGAAATGCGACATCATTGGCCTGTCCGGCCTGATCACGCCGTCCCTGGACGAAATGGTGCACGTGGCCCGCGAGATGCAGCGCCAGGATTTCCACCTGCCGCTGATGATTGGTGGCGCTACCACCTCCAAGGCGCACACGGCGGTGAAGATCGAGCCCAAGTACAGCAATGATGCGGTGATCTACGTCACCGACGCCTCCCGCGCCGTGGGCGTGGCCACGCAGTTGCTGTCCAAGGAACTGAAGGCCGGTTTCGTCGAGAAGACCCGCCTGGAATACATCGACGTGCGTGAGCGTACCTCCAACCGCAGCGCCCGCACCGAGCGCTTGAGCTACGCGGCGGCCATCGCCAAAAAGCCGCAGTTTGACTGGAGCGGCTACACGCCAGTGGTGCCGACCTTTACCGGCGCCAAGGTGCTGGACAATATCGACCTCAACGTCTTGGCCGAGTACATCGACTGGACACCGTTCTTTATCTCCTGGGACCTGGCCGGCAAATTCCCGCGCATCCTCACCGACGAAGTGGTGGGTGAAGCCGCCACCGCGCTGTATGCCGATGCCCGGGAAATGCTCAGGAAACTGATCGACGAAAAACTCATCAGCGCCCGCGCGGTGTTCGGTTTCTGGCCGACCAACCAGGTGCAGGATGATGACCTGGAGGTCTATGGCGACGACGGCCAGCCGATTGCCCGGTTGCATCACCTGCGCCAGCAGATCATCAAGACCGACGGCAAACCGAACTTCTCCCTGGCCGACTTCGTGGCGCCCAAGGACAGCGGCGTGACCGACTACATCGGGGGGTTCATCACCACCGCCGGCATCGGCGCCGAAGAAGTGGCCAAGGCCTATCAGGACGCGGGCGACGACTACAACTCGATCATGGTCAAGGCCCTGGCCGACCGCCTGGCCGAGGCCTGCGCCGAATGGCTGCACCAGCAAGTGCGCAAGAATTACTGGGGTTACGCCAGGGACGAGCAATTGGACAACGAGGCGCTGATCAAGGAGCAATACCGCGGCATCCGCCCTGCCCCCGGTTACCCGGCGTGCCCGGACCACACCGAGAAGGCCCAGCTGTTCCAACTGCTGGACCCCGAGGCCCGCGAAATGCAGGCCGGGCGCAGCGGTGTGTTCCTTACCGAGCACTATGCGATGTTCCCAGCGGCGGCGGTCAGTGGCTGGTACTTCGCCCACCCACAGGCGCAGTACTTTGCCGTGGGCAAGGTCGACAAGGACCAGGTCACCAGCTACACCGCACGCAAAGGCCAGGACCTGGCCGTGACCGAACGCTGGCTGGCGCCGAACCTGGGTTACGACAACTAAAAAGGCTTATTGTAGGAGCGAGCTTGCTCGCGAAAAACTGACAGGCGCCGCGCTCATTCAGCAGGCACGCGTGATCGTTGACGTTTTTCGCGAGCAAGCTCGCTCCTACAGCTGGCTTTCGCGAGCAAGCCCCACATTAGTCCTCAGCGGATGCTGGCCAGGCGTTGCATCTCCATGCGCGACAGCTGCATCAACTTGAGGTTACGCGCGGTCGCCCGTTCGATCTGCAATTGGTTTAGCGCTTCTTCGTAACGACGCAGGCTCTGGGCATCGCCGCGCTCGGCATGGTCGTCTTCCAGCGCTTCATATCGTCGCGCAAATTCCTGGTTAAGCGCATCTAACTGCTCGGGGTAGCGCTCGTTCAGGTAACGAACCCAATGATCCTGGGCGATCAGGTACTCAACGAACTCGTCGGTGCTTTCAAGGGCGCTGATATTCGCCTGGATCTGCGCTCGCTGGGCGCCCTCGATCGGGCGACCAAACGCCATGTATTCCGGTTGCCCAGGCAGCTCCAACCCATCGGGCCAGCCACGGGTCAAGCCAATGCGATACCTCAAGCGTCCTCGGCCCGGTCCAGGCCTGTGGCCGACGCTTCGGCCCATTGATCGACCCGGTCGAGCCGGAACAACTGCCACGATAAATCCAGCAGCGCTCGCCCTCTCAGATCAGGCCTTTGCAGCGGGATGCCGTGCAAGGCCCGATGTTCGAATACACGCACTTCCATTTGACTGAAGGTAAGGATGCGCCCATCGATACATGTGCCGTGGGTTTCAGCCTCGGCGAACAACAGGCTGCGCAACTCCGCGTTTGCGGTGGCGGCCTCGATCACATCCCACACCCGCTGCGTGAGGCTGGCTCGGTTGAAGTTGAACTCCGAGGTCAGGCGCAGGCTCGACATCAACCAGAAGAAACGCTCGTGGTCAGGGGCTTGTGCCAGTTGGTCCCACAACGCCGTGCGTGGTGCTATCTGCCCAGGGGTGGAACCCTCCAGCCAGGGCTCCAGCGATGCCGGGGCAACAATGTGCTGCGGCTCGGGCAGCGCCTCCACAGGCTCGACGTCCGCCCCCTGATCGTCGTCGGAATCACCGTCCGAGTCGTCGTCCGAATCGGGATCGGAACCAGAATCCGAGTCGCTGTCGGATCCGGCCTGGAAGCGTTGATGCCAGGCGTCAAGCTCTGCCCGGCGAACCCCCATTAACGTTGTCAGTCGGTGCGTATTGGCGTACTGGTACAGCTCCTCTCGAGTAGCAGGCGTCAAGGTAGGGTTGCCCGACAAATCGGTGCCTGCCACCAAAGCATCATGGGCACCACTGAGCAGGCCGGGCGGCAAGTGGGTCAACACGTTGCCACTCAAGTCCAAGCGGGTCAGGTGTGGGGCGGCCAAGACCCCCTCAGGCCATGTGGAAAGGCTGTTGTAGCTCAAGTCCAATGTCTCAAGGCGACTGAACGCGCTTGCATCGAAAGCTTCCAGGTCGTTGTGGCTCATGTCCAGCCAGCGCAAGCGTTCGGCGCTCGCCTGGGTTGGCAGGGAGGGCGTCTGCGTGAACAGGTTGGTGGCCAGTTCCAGCCGTTCAAGTTGCTGGCCGCCGCTTGCTCATCGTTCAGGCTGGCGTTAAGGCGACGAAGCTGTACGACGAGACTGGCAGGTTTGTCCTCCACCTCCCACCAAGGCAATAAATACCGAGATAACGACGCGGCGGTTTCCGCCGGCGGAAATACCCCAGGGCTCTTGAGCCAAGGCAAGAAGGTTGGGTTGCATCAGCCATCGTGTCACTCCTTTGAAATGGAGTGTCAGCACATCACGCGGGCCGTCCCCTCAAGAGGTGCATATGTCGCGCGGGCGGGGTCACGCAGTAGCGGCGGTATCCCTATACCGTCCGCAACGTGACGGAATTGGATTTGCTAGCGCTGGTCGGCCCGTAGAGCCGCCCCCTTGAATCAATACAGACAAAGGACTTCGCATGCCCAACCCAACCCCCTCGCCCTTCACAGCCCTTGAGCAACTGCCCGCCCAGGCGGTCCATGCCCGCTTCGCCACGCGCCCGGCCCTGTATTCGGTGGTGTTCAATGCCCTGCGCAAGCGCATTCTGGAACACTACCCCACGCTGCAACTGGACCTGCGCGCGGTCAAGCTGGCCACCCCTCACCCCGAGGGGCACTACACCTACCCCTCGTTGATGGAAGTGGCGATAGCCCATGCATTGAACCCGCAACCGCTGGACCTGCACCCACAACGCGAACTGCCTTACTACCTGACCCAGCAAGCCCCCAAGATCCTCAAGCCACAGGCGCCGGCACTGATCGACATGCAGGTCATCGCACGCATCCTTGATGACCTGCCCGAGTCGCTGTTCCTGCACTGGCAGCATGACCTGGCGGACTATTGGAGTGAAACCGACAGCCATGGCAGCAGCCGCTGGCAATGGTTGGCCGAGTTTCTCAACGGCCAAATGACTGCGGCAGCAGCGCGCCAATCCACCTTGAATCAAACCCAACGTGACATGCTGACGGTTGTCGCCGCCTGGCCGGTATTGCAGGAGCGCCTGCCCCGTTCTACCCCCGCCACCTATGTCTTCTTCATCGAAAACACCTTCCACAGCGCCGGCAAAGAAGCGCGCCTGCTGACGCCCGACCTGCTTCTGGTGCGCGATAAACAGGTGCTGGCGTGCAGCGTGGCGGGGAATATCGAAGCCTTTGACTCCATCGATACCTTCGGCGAAGCCTGGGCGACGAGGATGCGCGAGCGCTTTGCGTTCGATAGCCTGACCTGGCGGCGCAACGAACCGAACGGTAACGTCTTCGAACAACAAGCCGGCTTGATCCTCAACCAACAATTGGAAGACCTCGCGACGCTGACGTTCCAGGGGCAAGAGGAAACCGCCCTGGGCAGGCGCCTGGAAACCCTCACCGACCCGGCGATTTTCTTTACCCAGGTGCCGAGCCCTGCCGTTGCACTGCTGCGAAAAGTACGCGACCAATTGCCGGACTGGCTCAACCAGGCCGACAGCGCCGATCGCTTTGCCTACCACCGCCACCTGCAGGATATGGCGCAGGTGCTGCAACTCAACCAGGGTGGTTCGTTCAACGAAGGCATTGAGGACCTCCACAGCTTCAGCCGCGCCGCCTTGCGCGCACAGATGCAGACTGACCACGGCGACTATGATCCTGACGAGGTGGTGCTGGACTTCACGATGGGTGCCGGCTATCCAGGCGGCGCCGGGATCATCAGCCATGTGCGCATGTCGCTGACGGAACTGGCTGTCAAGAACCTCGCTGGCAAGCCAAGCGGTACGCTGACCGTCAGCGCCAAAGGCACAAGCGCCTTGCCAAACTGGCTCACCGAGGACTATTTGCTGGGCACCACGGGTTTGATTCAGCGTGTCGATATCGGCACCGCCTATCCGCAAAAGATCAAGGATACGCTGCTGTCCGACACCGTGGATGCCCGACGGCGCGAAGCGCTGTTTACCCGTGAGCTGAAGGTCAAATTGCCGATGCAGGCGCTTGAATACAAGATCCGCCAACAGCACGGCATCAGTATCACGGGCTATCGCTATGTGAAAGCGTTGATGGAGCCAACCCCATTGGATCGCTTTGTTGACGGCCAAGAGATCGTCCTGCGCCCTCTGGCCCTGTGCCGCAAGGCCGGCGCGACGCCTGATGAAGTCAGCAACGCGTTTATCATCGAACCGCGTGATGCCAGTATTGGCCCGCATCTGTTGTATCAGCCACTGTATGCCGACGCGCTGCATGAGTTCCCCACCCGCCAGGCGCTGCTGAAGGCCCTGTCCAGCCCGGGCGCCTTGCAAGACAGCGTGTTGATCTGGCTGAGCGACAAGGCCCGCCCGATCTACGATAACGGTGGCATCCGCGAACCTCACCTGATTCGTTTCCTGCCTGGAGACGAGTTCAACGTGCCTGAAAAACCCGAGCCCGCCACCCTGGCCGTCGATGAGGGTGCGGGTGAATGGTTGCAGTCGCAGGTCAACGGGCAATTGCTCAATCACCTGTTCGGCAGCACGGCGCGAGCCCTGGTAGACCTGGCAGACCGCGAGTCGGTGTCCAACAGCGAAAGCCGCTGGGCCATTGTGATGCAAGGCGCCTGGTTGCTGTTCAACACCCTGTTGCTGCCACTGGTAAGGGGCCCGGCGATGCTGGTGGGTTGGTTCATGGTGCTGGTCAGCAGCCTGGCCCAGGACTTGGCGGGCCTGGACAGCGACGACCCGACCACCCGCGAGCTGGCGCTGATTGATCTTTTGCTCAACACCGCGATGGTGCTGTTGCACGCCGCCTCGCCCTCGGCGCGGCCATTGGCGAAACCTGGCGCACAGGAGCATGCGCTGCACCTGGAAACCTGGCGGCGCACTGCCGGCCTACCTCACGCGCCGGGCACCGCGGTGGTGCGTGATGGTCCGGTCGCATTGCCCGGCGAGCCCCCGGCTACCGGCCATACCGCCCTGGATTTCAGCCGCTCGCTCGCCAGCCCCACAGCCAGTGCGAAGTTACTCAAGGCGCTCGTCGACGTGCATGTACCCTGGCCCGACAGCCTACCGGCTGCGCAGCCAAGCGGTGCGCTCAAGGGGCTTTTCCGCATCAACGAGACCTGGCATGCCAGCGTCGGCGGGTTGCTGTTCCAGGTAAGCGTAGTGCCGGGGTTCAACGAGGTCTACCTGGTGCATCCACAGCACCCGCAACGCCCAGGCTTTCGGTTGATCAGCGATGGCCAGGGGCATTGGCGGCTCGACCGGCATGCCAGGCTGGAAGGGGGTATGCCCAGGGAACGGTTGAGTGATTGGCAAAAAAAACGCAAGGAAAAACTGGAGGAACTGAGCTCAGGATTGGAGGCCCTCAGCATCGAGGCAGGTGCACTGACGCCCCAGGCGCAACAGCTTAACGATGCAGTGAAACACGCCAAGGCCCAACTCATCGAACACAAGCAAGCCTTGCGAGCTGACTGGGAAAGGCTCGACAGCCCTGCATTACTTCCCGCCCTGCGCCCCAGAATCGTTGAGCGTCATGAACAAAGACAACGTTCGGCAGCACGTGCTGCAATTGCTTGGAACATCGCCGTCGACAATTATCATGAAAACACGCAAGAGTATCTTTTGACGCAGGAAAATTCCTTGGCAGTGGCCCGAGAACTGCTGGAACTGGACCGGACGCAGGCTCAATACAAACAGGCACGAGATATCGCGACCGAGAACATTTACGACCACTTATTATTTTCATATTCAACGCTGTATCAGAAGATTCAAAACACGTTGCAAACCGGGCGCGGCGAAAGCCTTGCCGAGCTACTGCTAAGGGTCGACACAGAACTGCCCAACCACGTCACGGACGCCTATGAGCAGTTCATCAGCGGTGCAACACAGCGGCTGAAACTGCTCAAGGAAATGGTCAAGGTTGCAGAAAAAACGGAGGCCATTTTGCAACAGGCCAGCCCGACAATGCGGGATAAGCTCTCAAGCAAAATCACCTCCAAAAACACGATTTCTTCGCGTGTTATAGAGCAGCATCTGTTGTTGGCGTTTGTTGAGTTGATCATCGACCGCACCCGCGACACCGATAGCCCGAAGGAGCACCCTTTCCTTGAAGTGCTCACCGATCGCCGAGCGACCGCTTCCATACTCACTCATACCGACGTGCTCGCCACCAGCGGTTACTCACCGGCCGAACAAATGGATGTACTCAGGGATGCACTCCAGCAGTACGGTCGTCTGGAAAACGCCGTTAATGCGTTATCTGAAATGGGTTCCGAGCTTGTGCGAGAAGAATATAGAACCTCGTTCCTGGAGCAGTTCAGCCTGGCCCGCACTGCGCTGGAGGCGCAACTGGCCGAGTTGATCCTGTCTGAAGAGGGCTTTGTCCCCAGGCGCCCCGCCAATCGCGCCGCCCGGCAAAGACCCGCCAGCCGCCGAGTCATCAGAACCCGCAACCAGGAAACGCTTGTGGGTGACCTGCGCCCGAGCGAGCCTGGTGTCGAAGGCAGTTTCGTTGACATCAAGAACCCCCTCACCGGGCAAACCGTCGCCACTTATCATGAACACCCCAATGAAGGTGTCTGGAACATCGTGGAACCTGCGCGGCCTCCGCAGCCCACTGTGTCTGCAGTGCGCACGTTGAGGATGATCAAGGCGCAGGGGCAAACCGTCAGGGACGAACGCACGGGTATCGATGCAAGCATTCGCTTCCAACAGCGCAAGCTTGAGGATCCCAGCCGACGCGACGTACTCGACCCACATGAGTGGGATGTGATGCTGAGCCAGCATGCAGCAAAGTTTCAAGCCCTTGCCGAGGAACTCATGCGTGATCACAAGGCCAATGGCGAGGGTATGACACTGCGCAATGCTTATCTGGCCGAGGCCAACGCCGCGACGCAGCAAGCCCGCAAAGTGTGCGCAGAAGGGTATAAGCTGCAGCGCCCCAATGCGTCCAATGTCGCCTATCTATGGCGTCATGGCTTTGTCGATATCAACCTGGAACGCAGCCGTGTCAATTTGAAGGCCGGTGACTTTTTGACGGAGTATGCCATCCGCGACAAAAACCGGATCAATGCGGGCCAACGGGGCGAAGAAACTGTGTTGTGGTACGCCCACTTCCACTACCCCGCCGCCGATACCCCGCCCTCCACACCTGCATTCGGCCATTTGAAAACCATCGCCGAGCGCCGGTTTACCCGCAGAGAACTGATCGAACAGGCACGCGCCGACAACCGCGCGGTGGTGAACCTGGAAAAAGCCGAAATCAGGCCGCCGCTGGACCAGGAGCTGTTTCTGGGGCTGGAGGTACTGTGACATGAGCAGACGCCGTCGGGTTGTCTATGCTCTCTAGGAACACCTTGCAGACGAGGGCTGTATGGACGAGCCTACTGACAACAAACCACCTACCTTCTGGCAGATGCTGCACAGCGTCATGGCAGCGGCTTTTGGTGTACAGAGTGGCAAGAACCGCGCCCGCGACTTCACCCACGGCAAGCCCAGCCACTTTGTGCTGCTGGGCATCCTGTTCACCGCGGTGTTTGCCTTGACCCTGTTTGGCATCGTCAAGCTGGTGCTGCACCTGGCCGGGGTTTAACGCAGCAACAGTTGCAGGCTGAATGGGTAACGGTAGGACGCGGGCTTGCCCACCGCTGACAATGCGCGAAAATCCACCGATGGCAGGGGGCCCGATAGCCGGCGTGCCTGGGCGGCGTCGATCAACTGGAACAACGCTTGCTGGCGGTTGCGACCGCCACGGGCGCCGATATCGACCCCCTTGGCCTCATCATGGATCAACACCATTGCCCAGCCACCCAGGGTGAAATGCCCCACCACCAGGGTACTCAGGCGCCCATCAAGGCGTGCCGCGAGAATCTGCGGTGAGCTGTTGGCGGCACTGAACGACACGTCTTCGCCGGGGACGCGGCCACTGTCTTGCAGGGCCTGCATGGCACCCAGCGCCATTTCATCATTGGCCGACCAGACCAGCGCGGTCTGCGGGTAGCGTTTGAACAGTTGGCTGGCCTGCTCGAAGGCGCGCTGGCGGCTCCACTCACCGTAGACCAACTGGCGCAGCCGCACTTCGAGGTGCTCGGCCAGGGCACGCTGCATGCCCTGCACGTGCAACTGCGCGACCGGCGTGGTCCTGGCGCCGGAAAATGCCAGCAGATCAAGGGTTGCACCTGGGGCGACCGGCCCATGCTGGCGCAACAAGTCGGTGAGCATCAGGTACCCCGCCTGCTCGTCGTCGGCCACCATCGTGCCGATCAAGCCGGTGTTGTTGTAGGCGTCCAGTAGCTGCAACTGGTCGGGCGTCAGCGCGCTGCTGACGATCAGTAACTTCACCCCGCTGCCCTGGGCCAGGCGCATGATTTGCGGGCCGATATACTGTTCATTGACCAGCACCAGGTAATCGGGCCGCTCACTACCCTGCAGTGCCTCCCGCGCATGGGCCAAGGTGACTTGGTTGTCGCGCTCGGAATAGCGCACACGCAAATCCAGGCCGAGGTCCTTGGCACCGGCCTGCATGAACTGCGCGTAACTGACCCAGAAGGTTTCCGAAGACCGGCCAGGGTTGAGAAACACCACCGACGCAGCCTGGCCGATTGCCCCGTACGCCGACCCCAGCAACCACACACACGCCATCAGCACCTTCAACATGGTTGCCTGAACCTTGGATATAGAACGCCATGCTAGTGGCAATTAGATATTCAATCGAGACTCAATCAACCTGCTGCTTTACTGGTGGCTGACCCAGAACACGGCGGTTCCCACCACCAGGATGATCAAAAATAAAATGGCCCAGGCATCCACGGTACTGTCGGGTTTACGGGCTTTGGTGGAATTGCTCATCGCATCGCCTCTTGTCGGTTTTATAGGTGACTGCACTAAGACTCGATCACAGTAAAGACCAAAGTTGTCCCTATGACAAATGTGGGTATGGCGACAACGGTTCTCATTAGTCAGTTTGGTTATTTGCATATACCCAAACATCACTTTTGCGCATATACGCAAACTGGTATCGTGCGCCGGCTCCGTTGGGAGTGCGCGGCCGTGCGCGCAGATTTGCCGAGAACAGGACCTATATGTACGTATACGACGAATACGATCAGCGCATCATCGAGGACCGCGTCAAGCAGTTCCGTGATCAGACCCGACGCTACTTGGCAGGTGAACTGAGCGAAGAAGAGTTCCGCCCCCTGCGCCTGCAAAATGGCCTTTATGTGCAGCGCTTTGCGCCGATGCTGCGGGTGGCCGTGCCCTACGGCCAACTGACGTCGCGCCAGGCGCGGATGATGGCAAAGATCGCCCGCGACTTCGACAAAGGCTATGCCCACATCAGCACCCGCCAGAACGTGCAGTTCAACTGGCCGGCCCTGGAAGATGTGCCGGACATCCTGGCTGAACTGGCCACCGTGCAGATGCACGCCATTCAGACCAGCGGCAACTGCCTGCGCAATGTGACTACAGACCAGTTTGCCGGCGTCGCCGCCGACGAGTTGATCGACCCGCGCCCGTGGTGCGAGATCGTGCGTCAGTGGACCACCTTCCACCCGGAATTCGCCTACCTGCCGCGCAAGTTCAAGATCGCCATCAATGGCTCGACCTCGGACCGTGCGGCTATCGAAGTGCACGATATCGGCCTGGAGCCGGTGCACAACGCTGCCGGCGAGCTGGGTTTCCGCGTGCTGGTGGGTGGCGGCCTGGGCCGTACGCCGGTGGTCGGTGCGTTCATCAACGAGTTTCTGCCATGGCAGGACCTGTTGAGCTACCTCGACGCCATCCTGCGGGTCTACAACCGCTACGGCCGTCGTGACAACAAATACAAGGCCCGGATCAAGATCCTGGTCAAGGCGCTGACCCCTGAGGTGTTTGCCCAGAAAGTCGATGCCGAAATGGAACACCTGCGCGGCGGCCAGACCACCCTGACCGAAGCCGAAGTGCATCGCGTCGCCAAACATTTCGTCGACCCCGAGTACAAGGCCCTGGCCAATCAGGACGCCGAGCTCGCTGCACTCGATCAACAGCACCCTGGCTTTGCCCGCTGGCGTACGCGCAATACCCTGGCGCACAAGCAGCCGGGCTATGTGGCAGTGACCCTGTCGCTCAAGCCCACCGGTGTTGCCCCTGGCGACATCACCGACAAGCAGCTCGACGCCGTTGCCGACCTGGCCGAGCGTTACAGCTTCGGCCAACTGCGCACCTCCCACGAGCAGAACATCATTCTCGCGGACGTTGAACAGAGCCAACTGTTCACCCTGTGGGGCGAGCTGCGCGAAGGCGGGTTTGCCACGCCGAACATTGGCCTGCTGACCGACATCATCTGCTGCCCGGGCGGCGATTTCTGCTCCCTGGCCAACGCCAAGTCGATCCCGATTGCCGAATCGATCCAGCGCCGTTTCGACGATCTGGACTACCTGTTTGATATCGGCGAGCTGGACCTGAACATTTCCGGTTGCATGAATGCCTGTGGTCACCACCACGTCGGCCACATCGGCATCCTGGGCGTGGACAAGAAAGGCGAAGAATTCTACCAAGTGTCCCTGGGTGGCAGCGCCAGCCGCGATGCGAGCCTGGGCAAGATCCTCGGCCCGTCGTTTGCCCAGGAAGCCATGCCCGAGGTGATCGGCAAGCTGATCGACGTGTACATCGAACAGCGCACCGAAGATGAGCGTTTCATCGACACCTACCAGCGCATCGGCATCGACCTGTTCAAGGAGCGCGTCTATGCAGCGAATCATTAAGAACAACGCAGTCGTCGACGAAACCTGGCACCTGCTGCCCAAGGACGCGAGCTTCGACGGCATCTCCAACTGCGATGACCTGATCGTACCGTTGGCCCTGTGGCGCGAACACGGCCACGCTCTCAAGGCCCGCGACGGCGGCCTGGGTGTGTGGCTGGACGCCGATGAAGAAGCCGAAGAGATAGGTGAAGACGTCGAGCATTTCCAGGTTATCGCGTTGAACTTCCCGGCCTTCACCGACGGGCGCAACTACTCCAACGCGCGCCTGCTGCGTGAGCGTTATGGTTACAAGGGTGAACTGCGCGCAATTGGCGATGTGCTGCGCGACCAGTTGTTCTACCTGCGCCGTTGCGGGTTCGATGCCTTCGCCTTGCGCGCCGACAAAGACCCGTACGAAGCGCTGGAAAGCCTCAAGGACTTTTCGGTGACGTACCAGGCTGCAACGGACGAGCCACTACCGCTATTCCGCCGCCGCTGAGTAAAAAATGTGGGAGGGGGCTTGCCCTAACACGGCCCTCTGTAGGAGCGAGCTTGCTCGCGAAAAACGTCAACGATAACGCGTGCTTCCTGAATGAACGCGGTGCCTGTGAGTTTTTCGCGAGCAAGCTCGCTCCTACAAATCCAGCAACTTCAAGATTGCAGATTAATCGACGCCAGCACCTGCTTCTGCCCCATGGAGCAAGGCACCCCTTCTGGCTGGGCCCGCACCGCATCGATCACCCCCAGCAACTGTGTCTTGTTATGAGCCAGCTGCGCCTGCATCACCTCGATCTGCGCCACCTTGCGCTCCAATGCCTCGATCAATTCCTCACGCTTGTGCTCCCCCGGCGCGGGCATCAACGCCTTGAGTTCCTGCAAGGTAAATCCTGCCTGTTGCGCGCTCTGGATCAATTGCAGGGTTTGCAGCGCTTCAGGGGCATAGCGCCGATAGCCATTGGCTTGGCGCCCCACCTGACTGATCAACCCCTCCGCTTCATAAAAACGGATGCGCGACGCCGCCAACCCACTCTGTTTTGCCAGTTCACCAATATTCATCGAAACGTCCGCTTGACATTAAAGTTAACTTTAAGCTTAGTCTGAGGCCTCCCCCGCTCAGGAGTCAACCCATGTCACCCTTTGAAGCCCTGCAACTGCCCAACGGCCAGGTTATTTCCAACCGCATCGCCAAGGCGGCGATGGAAGAAAACATGGCCGATCTCAATCAGGCCCCCTCCCCCGAACTGAAGCAGCTGTACAAGACCTGGGCCGAGGGTGAACCCGGCTTGCTGCTCACCGGCAACGTCATGATCGACCGCCGCGCCATGACCGGCCCCGGCGGCGTTGCGCTGGAGAACGAGCAGCACCTGGAGAGCTTTCGCGAATGGGCCGACGTGGCGCGAGCCAAGGGCGTGCATTTCTGGGTGCAGCTCAGCCATCCGGGACGCCAGACCATGGCCAACCTGGGCCAGCAGGCACTGGCGCCATCTGCCATTGCGCTGGACCTGGGCAGTTTTTCGAGAATGTTCGCCAAGCCCAGGGCCATGACCGAAGACGATATCCAAGACGTGATCCAACGCTTCGCCACCAGCGCCCGCCTGGCCGAGAAAGCCGGGTTTACCGGGGTGCAGATCCACGGTGCCCACGGTTACCTGCTGAGTCAGTTTCTCTCGCCGTTGAGCAACCATCGCACCGACCGCTGGGGCGGCTCACTGGAAAACCGTGCACGCCTGTTACTTGAGGTGATCCATGCCGTGCGCGCCAGCGTCAGCCCATCCTTTTGCGTGGCCGTAAAACTCAACTCCGCCGACTTCCAGCGCGGTGGGTTCGATGCCGCCGATGCGCGCGCCGTGGTCGAAATGCTCAACCCGCTGCCCATCGACCTGCTGGAATTGTCCGGTGGCAGCTACGAAGCGCCGGCCATGCAAGGCGAAGCACGGGACGGCCGCACATTGGCCCGCGAAGCCTACTTCCTGGAGTTCGCCGAGGAACTGGCCACCATCGCCAAGATGCCGCTGATGGTGACTGGTGGTATCCGCCGCCTGCCCGTCGTGCAGCAAGTCCTCGACAGCGGCATTGCCATGGCCGGCATCGCCACCGCCCTGACCCTGGAGCCGCAACTGATCAAACACTGGCGCGAGGGTCGCGACCTCAACCCGCAGCTCAAGCCGATCAGCTGGAAACGCAAGCCCCTGGCCGCCCTCGCCACCCTGGCCGTGGTACGCGACCAGATGCGCCGCCTGAGCCGCGGGCGCCTGCCCAATGCCAAGATCGCTCCGTGGCTGGCGCTGGCGTGTGACCAATGGTTTACGGCGCGCCGTACGCGGCAGTACCGCGCAAGCATGCGGCCTTAGCTGGCAAACGAGCTACGGCATTACCTGACAGGCCCGGCACTATCGTTAACATCCCCATCAAACGCATTGAAATAGAGATACTTCTTACATCCAAAAGCCACGAAACGAAGCGAACCCGTCCGACATGACAAGGCATGAACCCGAAGTTTCTAATAGCAATACCTTAGAACAGGGCCTGCCTCATGTCGGAACCATACAACACCCAAGCCCCTCAACCCCGTACTGCGCCTGCGCAGCTAACCAGGCCGGAAACTCCGGCCTCGGTTGACATCGTTGCGCTCTTGTCGGACCCCGAATTCGACATACGCGGCGTGGCCTGGAACCCGCTGTGCGATGCGGCCACGCCCCTTATCGGGTTGGTTATTCGCCTGCGTCGCTTGGATCAGCATGACAATGTACCTGCGCTTTACCAGGCGGTGCGTAGCCATATCACTGCAATCATGGAGGAGGTCAACCAGCTCGACTACGACGCAGGCATGCTCAAGGCCTACTCCTACAGCCTTTGTTTGTTAGTGGATGAAGTGGTCATGGGCACTCCATGGGGGAAATCTTCAGAATGGAGCCAGGACTCGCTTCTCAATACCTTTCATCATGAGACCTGGGGCGGGGAGCGATTCTTCACCGTGATGAATAACATGATTCCCGAAGCGGCCAGATACCAACATGTGTTGGAGTTCATGTACCAATGCCTGATCACCGGCCTGAAGGGCAAATACGGTGCCCACGCCAAGGGCGATGACGAAATACAGAAAATCATCGACCAACTGCACGGCCTTTTACGGCCCCTGCGCGGAGAAACGCCCAAGCGCCTGACCGACCCGCTGAAAAACGTCGCGCCGCGCAACTACCGAATCAAACGCACCTGGCCTCTGTGGACGCCATGGGCCATGGCCGCCGTGGTGCTGACGGTCGCCTACACGATCTACTCCATTCGCCTGGATGCTATCACTCAGGAAGTACTGGTATCCCTGAACAAAATCCTCGCGATGTAGCGCCTTGTTCATTCATAGCCGACCAGGAAGGCCGCCATGCCACGCCAAAATGACCTGCGTTTTACCTTCGAACCCTTGAAAGGCGACGTCTTCGATGTGGTGTCCTTCAGCCTTCAAGAAGGCTTGTCCCAGCCGTTCAAGCTCACCCTGGAATTGGCCAGCCACAATTGCGCTATCGACTTCAATCGCGTGCTGGATCTGGATGGGCTGTTCACCATCTGGCGTGGCGAAACCCCAGTACGCTACGTCCACGGCCTGGTCAGCCTGTTCACCCAGGGCGACACCGGTTTTCGTCGCACCCGCTACACCGCCGTCATCGAACCGACCCTGGCGCGTTTCGACCTGCGTTCCAACTGGCGCATCTTCCAGGGCCAGACCGTGCCCGACATCATCACCAGCGTACTTGCCGAGCATCGACTGACCGACATCCGCCGCGAAATCTGCTTCGAGCATCAGCCCCGCGAATACTGTGTACAGGCCGGCGAAACCGACCTCGATTTCATCGCCCGCCTCGCCGCTGAAGAAGGCCTGCTCTATACCTTCGAACACCGCGACGACGGCCACACCCTCGTCCTCACCGACCGCGTCGGCGGCCTCGGCACCATCGGCACGCACACACATTGCCCCGTGATCTACCAACCCATGGCGGGCGGCGATGCCACGGAACCGGCGTTGACCCGTTTCCACTACACCGAACAAGTACGCACCGCCCGCCAGGTACAACGCGACTACACCTTCACCCACCCGCGCTACGACCAACAGCACACCGCCACCGGCGACCAGGACCTGAAAAACCAGCGCAAGGACTACGAGCGCTACGACTACCCCGGCCGCTACAAACGCGACATCGCCGGCAAACCCTTCACCAAGACCCGGCTGACCGCCCTGCGCAATGACGCCAAACTGGCGCACCTGGCCGGCGACGACGCGCGCCTGCAACCGGGGCTGGCGTTCGACCTCAACGAGCATCCCCGCGAAGACTTCAACGACCGCTGGCGTACCGTCGCCATCACCCACCAAGGCAAACAGCACACCAGTCTGGAGGAGGAGGCGTTCGGCAGCGGCCACGGCACCTCTTATGAAATGACCGCCAGCGCCATCCGCTGGACCTCCGACTGGAAAGCCCCGCTGCGCGACAAACCGTGCATCGACGGCCCGCAGATTGCCACGGTGGTTGGGCCGCCAGGGGAAGAGATTTACTGCGATGAATGGGGCCGGGTGAAAGTGCAGTTCCCATGGGATCGCGCTGACAAAAACAACGATCACAGTTCGTGCTGGATTCGTGTGGCTCAAGGCTGGGCCGGGGCGACCTGGGGCGCGATAGCGATACCGCGAGTCGGGCAGGAACTGATCATCAGCTATCTCGACGGCGACCCGGACCAGCCGATCGCCACCGGCCGTGCGTATCGCGAGACCAACCTGCCGCCGTATGAACTGCCCAAGCACAAAACACGCATGACCATCAAAAGCCGTACGCATAAGGGCTCCGGCTTCAATGAGCTGCGCTTTGAGGATGAACTCGGCCAGGAAGAAGTGTTTATCCATGCCGAAAAAGACAAGAACGTTCACATCAAGCACAACAACACCACTTTCGTAGGTAACGACCGAAGCGAAAAGGTCGAGCATAACGAGCGTATTGAGATCGGCCATGACCGCAGCGAACACGTTGGCAACGACGAGCACGTTGTGGTCGTTCAGGACGTGCATCTGGAAGTGGGCCGTGATCGAACAGACAACCTGGGGCGCAACCATCACATCAGCATTGGTGGGAACCGAGTCGAAGAAATCGCCAACAATCGACATGACAGGATTGCTGCTGACCATGACACTCAGATTGGCGGCAATGTTGAGCTATCCGTGGGCAACCGTTACCGCCTCCGAGCAGGACAACGCATTGAGCAAACAACCCGCGTGTTCGATGTGGCAACGGGCGAGCGCCTTGTACTGAGAGCGCCGGGTGGCAGCATCACTATCGATGGCAATGGCATTACGCTCGATGGACTTGCCATCAGGATCAGAGGTCCTGTGACCACAGATTCGGTCGGTACGGGCAATCCACTGGGCACTCCACCACAATCTGCGGTACCGCCAGGGCCGTTCCTGGGGCGCTACACGTTACTCAAGAACGATCAACGTGCTTTTGCAGGCTATAGATATCGCGTCACCGATGGCGCAACGCTCCTTGCTGAAGGCCTGACCTGTCCCTTGGGCGCAACTGAGTGGACGGTGACCGAGGCATCCAGACCCGTGCAGGCCCACAAGGCCATCATGCGCGACGACCAGCAAATCACCGAGACCTGGCAGTCGTATCTGGTGGCCCTCGATGATGAAGGCTCACCCATCGAAGCCGCCGCTATTTTCCCCGACAACTTTCTGGATCAACACAGGGGAGACCTCGACTGATGCCCGGTCCCCTAGCCCCCGTGGTCGCCCGGATTATCGACGGTGCCTACCGCGCCTATCGGGCCAATCAAGCGTTCGAAAATACCAAGACCGCCGCCGAGCTGGCCCAGCTCGCCTTGCAAATTGCCGAGCGCAGGAAGCAGATCAAGCAAACCCTTCGCGACACCATTGAAGCGATGACCCGCGAAATCGAGGTCAAGAGTTCGACCTTTGCCGTGGTGGATCGCGGTGGCAACAGCACGGTGTCCCGACGAGGCCAGGAAAACATCACGTTCAAGGAATACATCGAACGCAAGGTGCCTTTTCGCCCGGCGATCAGCCAGGTCTGCGCCGTTGCGTTGCAGATGCCGATCAAGGTGCCGCGTCGTATACGCAAGAAAATCGCCGGCGATACGGTGCAAATCACCATCGAGATCGCCCTCAAGCAGTTCACCGCCTCGTTGTTTTTCGAGGCCGTCGACGAAGCGCTGGCATGGCGCAGCCCGCTCAAGGCGGAACCCAACTACAACGGCAGCAGCAGGAAGGCGTTGTTGGGTGATCCGGCCACGCGGCCCAAGCGCTTTGGAAGTGCCGTGCAGCCTTTTTGGCCACGGCCCAAGGGCTTGCTTGCGCCGGACCTGGTGGTCGTTGAGTACCGGCAGGAGCCGTTTGAAACCGAGAATGTGTTTGCGGCGGTAGAGATCAAGTTTCCGGGGGATTGGGCGAGGGAAGAACAACTGAATGATTACGTCCGGCTCATGACACCGCAAACAGGCGTCAATCCACACAAAGTCGGCAAGGAAAAAGTTGCGCTGCTTCGGGTTCCGGAAGATTGCATTGGCTTTGACGCGGATGAGAAAAAATCTACCCCCAATGAGCAGACCAGGAAGAAGAAATAATATGAGCACAACTCATCAGATGTTTACCGTTGAAGAAAAGGATCTTTTTATCGAATTATTGAAAGAGTGGCCAAACTCTGAATCTGGCACCGAGCTCGCTTCGCATAGCGTCAGCCCTTTCATAAGCTTCTATTTCCATCCCTCCCGTGACGACCATCGGGATGTCGCTCTATTGATGGTGGATATCCACGAAGCCTTCGAGCAACTGCTCGACCATCCTTACACCATGACCATACATCCGGATGCAGAACGCCCCCATCCTTACCCCGAGGAGGAACCTGAGCTGCGCAAGCAGGCTATAGAGGCCCATCCGAGCCTAACCTTCGCTTTCTGGTTCACAGATGAAGCAAACCATGCCTCTTCCCCGACGACGGCAGGTCATTTCTGGCGCAGTCGGCTCGAGGCTGAGGGAACCAGAACCAATTATTCCTCAGTCTCGTTCTATTACCGCTGGCAGTGGTGGCTGGACAACCGCACTGCCTGGCGCCAGTTCGTGTTCAAGACCATTGATCTGCTCAAGGCTCATCAGGTCTACAGCGGTTTCGCCATGGCCAACCCAATGGAATATGGCACGCGGGCGGAAGTTACCACTTGGGAGCGCGCGCTGACCCCGGCTTTCTATGGGCTCGACATCGAGTACCCTTTTGGCATGCGCGACGAACTACCCAACGGCATCCGCCCTCCCACCTGGGCCTTCCTGCTGGCCGATCACTGGCGCGAAAAACTCGACCTGAGCCGTGAACAGCTACGCGAAGCACTCGCCCACCCCCGCATCAGCATCACCGAACTGCACAGCGGCCAATGGATCGAGCTGGGTGAACAGCCCGAGCTTTACCCCGTCGAACACGGCGTGCCCGAACTGCCCATGCTTTTGAACAGGTTACTCAAGCCCATTCGTTACGACGACCTGGGCTTATTGGGCTTCGGCCAATGGGACGGCGACCCGAATGAGCGCTTCACCGACGCCGACAGCAGACGCTGGATGGCACGTTTCGATGTCGACAGCGACTGGCCGGCGCCAGCACATCGACTGATCAAGCCAAAGCCGCCCGCCCCCGCCCAAGCCTCCCAACCGCTTAGCATGGTGGCAGGCATGACATGCACTCAAGCCGGCTGGTGGCTTGTGCCCGGCGTTGCTGGTTCGCGCCGCGAGTTCAAGCAAGGCGAAATGCTGCCAACGCTCCCCCAGCAATCCAGTAACAGCCTGGCACTGTGGCAGCGCGATCCCGATCAAACACCCCCAGAGCCAGCCCGGCACGCCTACAGTGGCGAACCCGCCCCGCGCGCTGGCCGCTGGGAGGTGGAATCTGACCGCTGCGTGGAGTGCACCGTCCAGTTGAATGAACGCCTGCCGCGGCATGAAAGCCAGAGCGTACGCTGGCTGTGGACCGTCAGCGGCATGCGTGCACGCAGCGGTGAAACTTGTCCTTACCCCGGAAAGTGGGTATGCGATTACAAACCGGGCAGCGAGCGGCTATTCGATTACGCCGCCCTGATGCCTCGGGTTGATGATGAGAAAGTCGTGTGGCGTTGGTTGGGGCTGGTGCAGATATGAGTCTCGACTGATGCCCGGTCCCCTAGCCCCCGCGGTCGCCCGGATTATCGACGGTGCCTACCGCGCCTATCGGGCCAATCAAGCGTTCGAAAATACCAAGACCGCCGCCGAGCTGGCCCAGCTCGCCTTGCAAATTGCCGAGCGCAGGAAGCAGATCAAGCAAACCCTTCGCGACACCATTGAAGCGATGACCCGCGAAATCGAGGTCAAGAGTTCGACCTTTGCCGTGGTGGATCGCGGTGGCAACAGCACGGTGTCCCGACGAGGCCAGGAAAACATCACGTTCAAGGAATACATCGAACGCAAGGTGCCTTTTCGCCCGGCGATCAGCCAGGTCTGCGCCGTTGCGTTGCAGATGCCGATCAAGGTGCCGCGTCGTATACGCAAGAAAATCGCCGGCGATACGGTGCAAATCACCATCGAGATCGCCCTCAAGCAGTTCACCGCCTCGTTGTTTTTCGAGGCCGTCGACGAAGCGCTGGCATGGCGCAGCCCGCTCAAGGCGGAACCCAACTACAACGGCAGCAGCAGGAAGGCGTTGTTGGGTGATCCGGCCACGCGGCCCAAGCGCTTTGGAAGTGCCGTGCAGCCTTTTTGGCCACGGCCCAAGGGCTTGCTTGCGCCGGACCTGGTGGTCGTTGAGTACCGGCAGGAGCCGTTTGAAATCGAGAATGTGTTTGCGGCGGTAGAGATCAAGTTTCCGGGGGATTGGGCGAGGGAAGAACAACTGAATGATTACGTCCGGCTCATGACACCGCAAACAGGCGTCAATCCACACAAAGTCGGCAAGGAAAAAGTTGCACTGCTTCGGGTTCCGGAAGATTGCGTTGGTTTCGCAGCAGATGAGAAGAACAGCTCAACAATCAAAGGCAACAAAAACAGGAGATAGACGTGAGTACCACTCATAGACTATTTGATGAAGAAGAGCGTGATGAGTTTATTGCAGAGCTTAAAGAGTGGCCCAACACCGACTGGGGTACTGATGAGGTAGCCCGTCATAGCGTCAGCCCTTTCATAAGCTTCTATTTCCATCCCTCCCGTGACGACCATCGGGATGTCGCTCTATTGATGGTGGATATCCACGAAGCCTTCGAGCAACTACTCGGCCACCCTTACACCATGACCATACATCCGGATGCAGAACGCCCTCATCCTTACCCCGAGGAGGAACCTGAGCTGCGCAAGCAGGCTATAGAGGCCCATCCGAGCCTAACCTTCGCTTTCTGGTTCACAGATGAAGCAAACCATGCCTCTTCCCCGACGACGGCAGGTCATTTCTGGCGCAGTCGGCTCGAGGCTGAGGGAACCAGAACCAATTATTCCTCAGTCTCGTTCTATTACCGCTGGCAGTGGTGGCTGGACAACCGCACCGCCTGGCGCCAGTTCGTGTTCAAGACCATTGATCTGCTCAAGGCTCATCAGGTCTACAGCGGTTTCGCCATGGCCAACCCAATGGAATATGGCACGCGGGCGGAAGTTACCACTTGGGAGCGCGCGCTGACCCCGGCTTTCTATGGGCTCGACATCGAGTACCCTTTTGGCATGCGCGACGAACTACCCAACGGCATCCGCCCTCCAACCTGGGCCTTCCTGCTGGCCGATCACTGGCGCGAAAAACTCGACCTGAGCCGTGAACAGCTACGCGAAGCACTCACCCACCCCCGCATCAGCATCACCGAACTGCACAGCGGCCAATGGATCGAGCTGGGTGAACAGCCGGAGCTATATCCCGTCGAACACGGCGTGCCCGAACTGCCCATGCTTTTGAACAGGTTACTCAAGCCCATTCGTTACGACGACCTAGGCTTATTGGGCTTCGGCCAATGGGACGGCGACCCGAATGAGCGCTTCACCGACGCCGACAGCAGACGCTGGATGGCACGTTTCGATGCCGACAGCGACTGGCCGGCGCCAACACATCGACTGATCAAGCCAAAGCCGTCCGCCCCCGCCCAAGCCTCCCAACCGCTTAGCATGGTTGCAGGCATGACATGCACTCAAGCCGGCTGGTGGCTTGTACCCGGCGTTGCTGGTTCGCGTCGCGAGTTCAAGCAAGGCGAAATGCTGCCAACGCTCCCCCAGCAATCCAGTAACAGCCTGGCACTGTGGCAGCGCGATCCCGATCAAACACCCCCAGAGCCAGCCCGGCACGCCTACAGTGGCGAACCCGCCCCGCGCGCTGGCCGCTGGGAAATGGAGACGGATCGCTGCATGGAGTGCACCGTCCAGTTGAATGAACGCCTGCCGTGGCATGAAAGCCAGAGCGTACGCTGGCTGTGGACCGTCAGCGGCATGCGTGCACGCAGCGGTGAAACCTGCCCTTATCCGGGTAAATGGGTGTGCGACTACAAACCCGGTACCGAGCGGCTATTCGATTACGCCGCCCTGATGCCGCACGTGGACGGTGAAAAAGTTGTCTGGCGCTGGCTAGGGCTGGTGCAGATTTGATTCACTGATCGCGCAAGCATGACTCAATCTTCACATTAAACGCGGAGCATTCGCCAGGATTGAACTGTCCCCTACTGATCAGCAGTTTTTCAACCTCACTGACGATTGGAGTTCTTCATGGCGAAAATCAACCTGGCCCGGCAGTTGGCGACCACCCTTGAACAGGCGGGTATCAAGCGCATCTGGGGCCTGACCGGCGACAGCCTCAATGGCCTCACCGACGCCCTGCGCAGCATGGACAGCATCGAGTGGATGCATGTGCGCCACGAAGAAGTGGCTGCGTTCGCCGCCGGCGCTGAGGCCGCCGCCACCGGTGAGTTGGCCGTGTGTGCCGGCAGTTGCGGGCCGGGCAACCTGCATTTGATCAATGGCCTGTTCGACTGCCATCGCAACCATGTGCCGGTGCTGGCGATTGCCGCGCAAATTCCATCCTCGGAAGTTGGCCTGAATTACTTTCAGGAAACCCACCCCCAGGAACTGTTCAAGGAGTGCAGCCACTTTATCGAGCTGGTGAGCAACCCCGAGCAGATGCCCCATGTGCTGCATCGCGCCATGCGGTCGGCGATCCTCAATCGGGGCGTGGCGGTGGTGGTGATTCCGGGGGACGTGTCGCTGCTGGAGGTGGAAGACAAGCTCAAGCCATGGCCGGCGCTGCATGCACCGCGCACGTTGCCGGCAGAGGCCGATCTGCAGCGCTTGAGCGATATGCTCCAGAGCAGTGAAAAAGTCACGCTGCTGTGCGGCAGCGGTTGCGCCGGTGCCCATGACCAGGTGGTGGCGCTGGCCGACACCCTCGGCGCGCCGGTGGTGCACGCGCTGCGCGGCAAGGAGCATGTGGAATGGGATAATCCTTTTGATGTGGGCATGACCGGCCTGATTGGCTTCAGCTCCGGCTACCACGCGATGCTCGACTGCGACACGCTGATCATGCTCGGCACCGACTTCCCTTACCGTCAGTTCTATCCGACCGACGCCAAAATTATCCAGGTTGACCGCGATCCCCAGGCCCTGGGTCGACGCGCGACCCTGGACCTGGGCATCGCGGCCGATGTCAGTGAGACCATCGGTGCGCTGTTGCCGCGCCTGACCCGCAAGACCGATCGCAGCTTCCTCGAAACTTCCCTCAAGCACTACGAAAGAGCCCGCCAGGGCCTGGATGATCTGGCGCAACCGTCCAAAGCGGATCGACCGATCCACCCCCAATACGTGGCGCGCCTGCTCAGCGAGCTGGCCGATGACGATGCGATTTTCACCGCCGATGTCGGTTCACCGACCGTGTGGGCCGCGCGCTACCTGAAGATGAACGGCAAGCGCCGCCTGATCGGCTCGTTCAACCACGGTTCCATGGCCAACGCGATGCCCCAGGCCATCGGCGCACAGGCAGCGTTCCCGGGTCGGCAGGTGATCTCGATGTCCGGCGATGGTGGATTCACTATGTTGATGGGGGATTTCATTTCCCTGGCGCAACTGCAACTGCCGGTCAAACTCGTAGTGTTCAACAACTCGTCCCTGGGCTTTGTCGCCATGGAGATGAAGGCGGCGGGTTACCTGGACACCGGCACGGAGCTGAAAAACCCGGACTTCGCGGCCATGTCCAATGCGATGGGCATTTTGGGCATTCGCGTGGAGCAATCCGAAGACCTGGAGCCGGCCCTGCGCCGCGCGCTGGCCCATGATGGCCCGGTGTTGGTGGATGTGGTGACCGCCACTCAGGAACTGGTGATGCCGCCGAGCATCAAGCTGGAACAGGCCAAGGGGTTCAGCCTGTACATGCTCAAGGCGGTGATGAGCGGGCGTGGCGATGAAGTGATCGAACTGGCGCGCACCAACTGGCTGCGTTGATCCAACGGTGGGAGGGAGCTGGCTCCCTCCCACGCTATCCATTCAGCCTTTTAGCTTTTCGACCCATTTGCCGTAGGCGTCGATGAATGACTGCAGGAATGGCCTGGTCTTCTCGGACAGCTTGCCCGCCTCATCGAACACACTGCCCGCTCCGCCCAGGTAGGCTTCCGGCATCTGCATGCACCACACGTCAAGAAACACCAGGGACTGGCGCAGGTGATGGTTGGCGCCAAAGCCGCCAATGGCGCCTGGCGACACGCTGATGATCGCTCCTGGCTTGGCGCCCCAGACACTCTGCCCATACGGGCGGGACCCCACGTCGATGGCATTCTTCAACGGCGCAGGCACGGAACGGTTGTATTCGGGCGTGACGAACAGCACCGCGTCGGATGAACTCACCTGTTGACGGAAAGTGCTGTAGGCTTGCGGCGCGGCTGCACCCTCTATGTCCTCGTTGTAGAGCGGCAAATCGCCGATTTCCACAATGTTCAGCTTCAGGTTGGCAGGCGCCAGTTCGGCCAGGGCCAAGGCGACCTTGCGGTTGATCGAGTCTTTTCTCAAGCTGCCAACCAGGACGGCAATCGTGTAGACCTTGCTCATTGAGGTTTCCCCGATGTCTGACTAAAGGAGCCTGTAGTTATAGAGATTTCACCTCGCTCGCACCAGCGCGTTTTGAGAATGCCGCAAAAGTTGCCGTGCAACTTCATGCGTGGGAAACGTCTGAAATTTTAAACGAATAGTATTTTTTTCTTATAGGTAAACTACCCCGCTCCCTGACGGTCTACAGAACCGCAAATCGAGTGTTTATCTCCAGAGGTTCTAAACAGATGGCAGCAGTACTAGTCGGACAGTTTCATGCCAGAGACGCGGAAGGCCGCGTGTATTCGGTGCATGAGTTCCAGGAATCCAACCCGGCGCACGGCGACCTGGCTGGCTCGGCGCCTACCACCACCTACAAGCTGGCCATTGGCGACCGGATGGAGAAGCTGGAAGGTGATGAGTTCAGATTGGTTCAATCGGGCACGATCCTCGTACGCGAATCGAAGACCACCCTCGCCTCCTAAGAATTAGCCTTGACTCCTGCCCGGTCCAGGCGACTGGGCAGGGGATGCTAAGGACTATGGATTTGCGTCACCTCAATGCCCTGCTCACCTTGCTTGAGCGTTACCACCACCTGCCCTCTCTCCCCCTCAACTGCATACATCGAGCGCGTGTAGCCCGGCCGGTCGTAAGCGGGATAGGCCTGCACCTGCCTGATCAACGTGATACCGACCACGGCGCCCACCTGCTCGCCGACCTGTTCCTGGGAGCGAATAAACGCTTCAAGTGCGAGGTCCTCCGGTGCGTGTTCGACGTGATTATTGAAGAAGTAAGCCGCCATGCCCCCCACGGTCACCAGGACCAGGAGTTGCTTGGCCGTTACCCCGAAGAGCGTCGAGGGTAGAGGCATTTGAGACCAGACCTGTTTTTGTTGTAAGTACCGGGTCGCCGGCATTGGTCGTTGCTGATCAGACACAGCATTCTAGTAGGGTCGTGGCGCAACGCCATAGGCCGGAGCGACGCGCACGGTCTTTTTTGCGCACAAAGGCCTGCGCCATTGAATCCCCAACGCGCTGCACATAGACTCCGGCCATGCGTTTACGTCATATCGAAGTGATTCAGGCCATCTTGCAGACCGGACACCTCGGCACGGCCGCCGAGTGGTTGCAACTCCCTGTGGGCGAAGTGGACGCCACCCTCAGGGATGCCGAGCTGCAGCTGGGCTTCATGCTGTTTGCCAGTGTACGCGGGCGCCTGCAAGCCACCCGTGAAACCCTGCAGTTGCAGACACACATCGCGCCCCTGTACGAAGCGCTGGAGCCGATACAGCGCCTAGCCAGCCGCTTGAAACATCACCACGCGCCAACTTTGCGTGTGCTGTGCACCCCGCCGCTGGCTAACCAGTTGTTGCCCCACAGCATCGCCCTGCTGCGCCGACGGTTCCAGGACACGCCGTGCAACCTGTCGAGCCAGCCGACCCGGGAGATCGTGCGCAGCCTGTTGCTGCATGAAACCGATGTAGGCCTGAGCCTGCATGATCCGGAACACCCGCACATTCAAAGCAGCGTGCTGGCCCAGGGCAAACTGCAATTGCTCGCGCCCCATGGCTGGCTCAAACCCAGGCAGAAGTACATCGCGCTGCAGGACCTGGCGGGACAGTCGATGATTGGCCTGGAGGGCCAGGACCCGTTGAGCCGCCTGCTGGATGCCAAGCTGCAAGCTTTGCGCCCCTTGCCGGTGGTGCAGACGCGCGTACAGACGTACCAGATGATGCGCAGCATGGTCGAAGCCGGCGAAGGCCTGGCGGTGGTCGACCCGTTCACCGCCTGCGGTGCACGGGAAGCGGGGCTGGATGTGTGCCCGATCTCGCCACCGATCAGTGTCAGCCTGTATGCACTGACCCTGCAGGACGGAGCCCCGTCACCGGCCCTGAGCGCGCTGCTGGAGATCGTGACGCAACAGGCCGAAACCCTGTTAGCCAACGACATGAAACCTATGTAGACGCGGTCTCAGATCGAGTTGACTTCAGTCTTGAACAGCCGATACCAGAAAATCGCCACTTCACGGGTCTGCGGATCGATCCCGCGATAGCGCAGTTGATCGATTCCCCCCATTACATAGCCGCTACGCTCATACAGGCGGCAGGCACCCAGGTTGTTGTTCTGGGTTTCGAGCATCATGCCCGGCAGGTTTTTCTTGCGTGCCCAGAACTGCGCCACATCCAACAGCGCCTTGGCCACACCGTGACGCCGCGCAGGCAGCGCCACCGCCAACTCGTCGACATGGGCAAAGCCGTTCCAGTTGGTACTGACCACAACGTGCCCGACCGCGCGATCATCCAGATAGGCCATGAAGATCGCACTGTCAGGCGCGTTGCGAAAGCTGGCGAACTCTTCCGGGTCGATGCCATAGCACTTGCGGTACGGCAGGATGCGCTCCACCGGCCACTGATCGACGCGCTTGTCCATCTGCGGCACACCATAGGCACTGACTTCGAAACTGAAGTCATTGCCCCATACATAAGCGTCGAAGCCTTCATCGGCGACTCGCACACTGAGCCCTGGATACTTCGGGTTCATGACAGCTTGCATAACGTTCCTTAACCTTTGATGCAATCGACGGTGTAACAACGACCACTGCCGTCATCTTCATGTTGCAGCCCATGCACATCAGCGACAAAGCCGGGAAAACTGCTATCGAACGTACGGGCGAACGCCAGGTAATCGACGATCGAACGCGTTGACTCGGTAAAGCGCTCGCCCGGCATGATCAACGGAATACCAGGCGGATAGGGCACCAGCATCACGGCTGCGATGCGTCCTGGCAAGGCATCGATGGAAACGGCTTCCACTTCTCCCCTGACCAACTGATCGTAGGCATCGGCCGGCTTCATCGCGATCTCGGGCAACACCGTGTACATGCGCTTGAGATGCCTGGCCGTCGCGTTGCTGCGATAACAACTGTGCAACTGGTCGCACAGGTCGCGCAACCCCAAGCCTTGATAACGTATCGGGCCCTGGGCATATACCGAGGGCAGGCAACTGGCCAGGCTGGCATTCCCATCATAGCTGCGCTTGAACTCCAGCAACTCGGTGAGCAAGGTACTCCACTTGCCTTTGGTGATGCCCATCGAGAACAACACCAGGAAAGAATACAGCCCGGTTTTCTCCACCACCAGGCCGCGCTCCCAGAGAAACTTGCTGACCACAGCGGCGGGAATCCCGCAATCGCTCAAGGCGCCACCGGCGTTGAGGCCGGGCATCACCAGCGTGACTTTGATCGGATCCAGCAGCACATAATCTCCAGCCACATCGCCAAAACCATGCCAGTCGTCCTGGGGGTGCAGCAGCCAGTCGGCCGTGGCGACCCGGTCGATACCGGCCACCGAGGGTGGCTGCCAGATGGAAAACCACCAATCATCGGCAGCGATATGCTGACGCAGGTTGGCCAGCGCACGCCGGAAACTCAGGGCCTCGTCGAACATTTCCTGCAACAGCGAACGACCCGCCGGGCCTTCCATCATCGCCGACGCCACGTCCAGGGAGGCGATGATGCTGTATTGCGGCGAGGTGGAGATATGCATCATGAACGCTTCGTTGAAGCGGTCGCGGTCCAGCTGCCGCGCGCCGCCGTCCTGCACATGGATCATCGACGCCTGACTGAAGGCGGCCAGCAACTTGTGGGTGGAGTGCGTAGTGAACACCAGCGGGCTGTCCGGTGTGCGCAACGTGCCCATGCCGTAGCGCCCGGCGAAAAACTCGTGGAACGCCGCATAGGCATACCAGGCCTCATCGAAGTGCAGCACCTCCACGCTGTTGCCCAACTGCTGCTTGATCAATTCGGCGTTGTAGCACAGGCCGTCGTAGGTGGAGTTGGTCACCACCGCCAACTTTACTTTCGCCGGGCGGCCACGGGCCAGTGGGCTGGCAGCGATCTTGGCGCGGATTGATTCGGGACTGAATTCACTCAAGGGAATCGGGCCGATGATGCCCAGTTCGTTGCGTTCCGGGCACAGGTACAAAGGGATCGCGCCGGTCATGATGATCGAATGCAGCACCGACTTGTGGCAATTGCGGTCGACCAATACCAGATCATCGCGGGCCACCATGGAGTGCCAGACAATCTTGTTGGCGGTGGAGGTGCCGTTGATCACGAAGAACGTATGGTCGGCGCCGAAATTGCGCGCGGCGCGGGCTTCGGCTTCGGCCAGGGGCCCGGTGTGATCGAGCAGCGAGCCCAGTTCTGGCACGGAAACAGACAGGTCCGAGCGCAGGGTGTTTTCCCCGAAGAACTGATGAAACGCCTGCCCCACCGGGCTTTTGCGATAGGCCACGCCACCGCCATGGCCCGGGGTATGCCATGAGTAATTGGAGTCGGCGGTGTGTTGCACCAGGGCCTTGAAGAACGGCGGCAGCAAGCCATCGAGGTAGGTGCGCGCAGCGCGGGCGACCTGGCGCGCCAGAAACGGTACGGTGTCTTCGAACAGATACAGAATGCCGCGCAACTGGTTGAGTTCGCTCATGGCGTCAGCCGGGGCGTTTTCCAGGGTGACTTGCTCGCCCAGGGCGAAGATCGGCAGGTTGGGCGCCCTCACCCGCGCCAGGCGGATCAGCTCGACCATGTTTTGCAGCAAGTGGGTGTTTTCCCCGGCGCCTTCCGCTGCGATCAGCATGCACGCCAGGCCATGGTGGGTAGACGCCACCAACCGCCCTTCGGCGTAGTCCACGGCAGAAAAGATACTGAAGCCCTCCTGCTCCAACTCCCTGGCGATGCCTCGAACCCGGTCACCGGCAACGGTGTCGGCCTTGATGTCACGGTGCACGATAAGGACGGGAAACTTCAGGTCTTTGTACATGAGCGCGCCTACTCCTGAGGGCTTGCACTCAGGGTAGAGGCTGGAAGCGAATGTGGCGAATGAAGATTTCGAAGAAGGCGGGGATCAACTGTTGATCGTACACACCGCAATCGGGGGCAAGCCCCCTCCCACCTTGATTGCGTTGTGCCAGGATTATTGTTGCGTCAGTTGGGTCCACAACGCCGGCGCGCCGGCCGCCTTGGCAATCGCTTCCAACCGCGCGACATGCTCGGCCAGATCCTGCTCGCTGGCACGGATGACAGGCGTGGGCCTGCGGTCGGCCGGCAGGCGACGGATCTCCGAAGGGCGATTGCCCGAGCCTTCCGCCGAACCGCTGCCATCGGTTGCATTACCGGCCAACGACAGGCTGGTCTGCCCGCCGGTCATGGTCAGGTAAACGTCGGCCAGGATCTCGGAGTCGAGCAAGGCGCCGTGCAGTTCACGCCCGGAGTTGTCGACGCCATAACGCTTGCACAAGGCGTCGAGGCTGTTGCGCTGGCCGGGGTGCCGCTCACGGGCCATCATCAGGGTATCGAGGATCGAGCAGTGCCGGGAAATATCCGCGCGGTCCATCTGCCCCATCAGGGCAAATTCGTTATTGATGAAGCCGACGTCGAACGCCGCGTTATGGATGATCAGTTGGGCACCGTTGATGAACTCGAAAAACTCATCGGCCACTTCGGCAAAGCGCGGCTTGCCCTTGAGGAATTCGTCGGTGATGCCGTGGACGCCGATCGCGCCTTCGTCACTGTCGCGGTCCGGTTGCAGGTAGACATGAAAGTGACGACCGGTCAGCCGACGACCCATCAGTTCGACACAGCCGATTTCGATGATCCGGTGACCATCGGTCACCGGCATGCCGGTGGTTTCGGTATCGAGTACAACGGATCGGATGGCCATCAGGGTTCAGCTCTCAACGGTGTGTAGGTCAAAGGGCGCGATGTTAACACGTCAACCGGCCTCAGCTCTGCTTGTAGCCGCGCACTTCATCCACGCCGCGGTTGGCCAGTTGGTCGGCGCGCTCGTTGCCTGGATGGCCGATATGCCCACGCACCCATTTCCAGGTGATGTCATGGCGGTTGCATTGTTCGTCGAGCAGTTGCCACAGGTCGGCATTCTTGACCGGCTCCTTGGCTGCCGTTTTCCAGCCGCGTTTTTTCCAGTTGACCATCCACTCGTTGATGCCCTTCATCACATATTGCGAATCGGTCACCAAGAGGACGTTGCAGCGCCGCTTGAGTTCTTCGAGGCCGCGAATGGCGCCCATCAGCTCCATGCGGTTATTGGTGGTATTGGCTTCGCCGCCCCACAACTCCTTCTCCACGCCCTTGCACACCAGCAATGCGCCCCAGCCGCCGGGGCCGGGGTTGCCCTTGCAGGCGCCATCGGTGAAGAGTTCTACACTATCGGTCATCGGTTATTCGGCCTGAAATCAAAAAGAGGTTTTACGGTTCGCCTTGTTCGCGGTTGACCTTGGCCAGCGGCATCGGCACCAGCTTGCCGAGGGGTTCGCGGCGCACTGGCTGCACCGGTCGCAGCCCGACCACGATCTTGCGTGCAACCAGTAAATAGAAGCCGCCACCCGACAGCTGCCAGGCCCCTGCCCGTCGTTCCCAACCGGCAAGGCGGCCCTGCCACTTGGCACTCGCAAGCGGCGGACGATAGCACCCGAAGCGCCGTTTCTCCAGCGCGAAGCCCAGCAGGTTCAGCCAGTCGCCCACCCGCGAAGGCGCGATGCAGCGCGCCTGGCGCAGGCCATCATTGGCAAACACGTGGCGCAGCCCCCAACTGCTCCACGGGTTGATGCCGACAATCAGCAGATGGCCACCGGGGCGCACGCTGCTCGCCGCTTCGCGCAGCAAACCGTGGGGAGACAGGCAGAAATCCAGCCCGTGCTGCAATACCACCACATCGGCGGCGTGTTCGCTCAAGGGCCAGGCCTGTTCCTCGCAGACGATCTCCACCCCTGGCAATGGCGCCCCCAGGCGAACATTGCGTTGCACCTGCGGCGCCGATGGCGGCGTGTCGGCCGACGGCCCGTAATGCACCAGGTAACCACCAAAGAACCGACCCAGCTCGTCTTCGAGCATGCGCCGCTCTTCTTCCAGCAAAAACTGCCCAATCGGCCCGGACAGCCATTCACGGGCTGCGCTGATCAGGGCCAGCCACTCGGGATCGGCCTGGGCGAACGCTTTATCAGTCATTGCATTCTCCAACTCGCCTAGACGTTCTAAGATGCACCAATGTGTTCAACTTGGCGAATCGAAGAATGATACAGATCAGTGCTCTACCCGCCTTCACCGACAACTACATCTGGTTGTTACAGGATGAGCGAACCCAACGTTGCGCCGTGGTCGATCCCGGTGACGCCGCGCCGGTAATTGCCTGGCTTGAGCAGAACCCGGCCTGGGTACTCGGCGACATCCTGGTCACTCACCATCACCATGATCATGTCGGCGGTGTCGAGCAACTCAAAAAGCTCACGGGTGCCAAGGTCTACGGCCCAGCTAACGAAAACATCCCGGCACGGGACGTCGACTTGCAGGACAACGACCGCATCATCGTGCTCGGCCTGGACTTCGCCGTGTACGCAGTGCCCGGCCACACCCTCGGCCATATCGCTTATTACCATCAGGGCGTGTTGCTGTGTGGCGACACGCTGTTTGCCGCCGGTTGCGGTCGCCTGTTCGAAGGCACTCCGGAGCAGATGCATACCTCGCTCGAGCGCCTGGCCGCCCTGCCCCCCGACACCCTGGTGTACTGCACCCACGAATACACACAAAGTAACCTCAAGTTTGCCCAAGCCGTGGAACCGCACAACGCCGACATCGCAGAACGGGTGGCGCAGGTCGCCCAGTTACGGGCCCGTGGCGAGATGACGCTGCCCTCCAACCTGGCGCTTGAAAAACGTACTAACCCTTTTCTGCGCACCTCTGAAACATCCGTTAAACAAAAAGCGGACGAACGGAACGGCCGCGACAACCGCTCTGGGGCCGAGGTGTTTGCTAGCTTGAGGGCCTGGAAAGATAAGTTCTAAGCTGAAGCGATCTGATACGAAATTTCTGAATGGTTGACCGGAACCAAAGCGCTTTCTAGAATCGCCCGACATTTTTGCCCGGAACTTACTTCCAGCCAATGTCGTCATCTATTCGTAAATCCATTTCTTCAGACGCATTGACCCGCCTGGCTCAAGCCGTGGCGGTGGCCGTTTCCGCAACTCTGGCGGGCTGCCAATCGACCCATTACGCTGCACAATCCACCGTGCAACCCAAACCCAATCTTGCTGCCAAGATCAAGCAAAAACCTATCTGGCTCTCAGAGAAGCCCAGCCCCGAAGTGCCCCAGGATGTCTGGGAGCGTATGCGTCGGGGCTTTCAATTGCAGGACGGTGTCGGCGTCAACCCACGCATCGAGCAACAGCGCCTGTGGTTTGCCAGCAACCCCTCCTTTCTGGAGAACGCCGGAGAACGCGGCAGCCTCTATATTCATTACATCGTCGAACGCCTTGAAGAACGCAACATGCCCCTGGAACTGGCGCTGCTGCCGGTGATCGAAAGTGCCTACAACCCGATGGCCTATTCACGCAGCGATGCGGTCGGCTTGTGGCAGTTCATCCCCTCCACCGGGCGCTACTTCAACCTGCGCCAGACCCGCGCCTACGATGGACGCCGCGATATCACCGCTTCCACTACCGCCGCCCTGGACTATCTGACCCGTCTGCATGACATGTTCAACGGCGACTGGCTGCTGGCCCTGGCGGCCTACAATGCGGGCGAAGGCACGGTCAGCCGGGCCATCGAGCGCAACGAGAAGCTCGGCCTGCCAACGGACTACTGGAACCTGCCCCTGCCCCAGGAAACCAAGGACTACGTGCCCAAGTTCCTGGCACTGTCCCAGGTGGTGCTGGCGCCCGAGGCCTACGGCGTCAACCTGAACCCGATCGCCAACACGCCGTATTTCGAAGTGGTTGAAGTCAAGCAAAGCATGGACCTGTCGCGGGTTGCCGCGCTGGCCGAGATCGACGAAGACGAACTGTTCCAGCTCAACCCGGCCTTGAAACAACGCACCACCCTGGACGGCCCCCAGCATCTGCTGGTGCCCACCTCCAAGGCCCAGCTCCTGACCAGCACCCTTTCGACGATGAAGCCGGAAGAATTGCTGAGCATGCGCCCGAAGAAGCCGGTGTTCGACGAGGTCGAGACCAAGGCGGTTGCCGGGCGTACCCGCAGCTACAAGGTGCGCACCGGCGACAACCTTACCTTGATCGCCAAGGCCAACAAGGTAGATGTGCATGACCTGCAGCGCTGGAACAAGCTCAACGGCCAGGCGCTCAAGGTCGGCCAGACCCTGGTGATGCAGGACACACGCAAAGCCGCCGCGAAAAAACCGGTGCAGTACAAGGTCAAGAAAGGCGACTCGCTGTACATGGTCGCCAAGCGTTTCAACGTCGAGATGCAACACCTCAAGCGTTGGAACCCGCGTACCGGCCAAGCGTTGAAGCCCGGGCAGATGCTGGTGGTGTCGGGCCCGCGCTGAGGCCTCAGAAATACCGAGGAACTCATGTGGGAGGGGGCTTGCCCCCGATTGCGGTGGGCCAGTCAGCCCCTATATCGACTGACACACCGCTATCGGGGGCAAGCCCCCTCCCACATTGGGTACTCAGTGATTTCAGCAGCCTTTTTCCATCCGGAACAAGCTGTTACTGTACCGATCATAAAGCCCAAGCCGCCTGGATCGGATCTCTGACTTGAAGCGTCCCCTCCTTCTACTGATAAGTCTGGCCTTGAGCTTTGCCGCGAATGCGACGATTACCGAAAGCCATGGTTATACGCAGTTCGGCGTGCTCAAGTACCCGGCCAAATTTACCCACTTCGATTGGGTCAATCCTGCAGCGCCCAAGGGCGGCATCTTGCGGGTCATGGCATTTGGCACCTTCGATACGCTCAACCCTTACACCTTCAAGGGCTCCAGCCCGGTTTCCACCCCCAACTTCCTGCAGTACGGCGTCAACGAGCTCAACGAGCCGTTGATGGTCGGCACCGGCCAGTACGCACCCTCCGGTGACGAGCCGACTTCCAGCTACGGGCTGATCGCCCAGTCGGTGGAGTTCAGCGAGGACCGCAGTTGGGTGGTGTTCAACCTGCGCCCGCAGGCGCGTTTCCACGACGGCCAGCCAATCACCGCCGATGACGTGGCGTTTTCATACCGCACCCTGCTGACCGAAGGCCATCCGCAATACCGCACCAACCTGCAGGAAGTGGCGCGGGTGGATGTACTCAACCGCCACCGCATCCGCTTTGTATTCAAGCGGGCCGGCAACCCGTTGCTGATCCTGCGCCTGGGCGAGTTGCCGGTGTTGCCGCAACATTACTGGAAGCACCGCGATTTCAAGGCCACCACCTTCGAGCCGCCTCTGGGCAGTGGTCCATACCGCATCAGCAAGGTCACGCCAGGCCGCCAATTGGTGTTCGAACGGGTCAAGGACTACTGGGGCAAGGACCTGCCGGTCAATCAGGGCTTCTATAACTACGACAAGGTCGAGGTGGAGTTCTACCGCGACAGCGACGTAGCGTTCGAAGCCTTCAAGGCCGGCGAATTCGACATCTATATCGAGCACCAGGCCAAGAACTGGGCCAATGGCTACAACTTTCCGGCGGTCAACCGTGGCGAGGTCATCAAGGCGCAGATCGCCCACCAGATCCCGACCCAGAGCCAGGGCCTGTTCATGAACACGCGGCGGCCGACATTCAGCCAGACCAAGGTGCGCGAAGCGCTGGGCATGATGTTCGACTTCGAATGGACCAACCGCACATTGTTCAGTAATGCCTACAAACGCACCCTGAGCTACTACCCCAACAGCGAATTCTCGGCGACCGGCCTGCCGGTGGGCCACGAATGGCTGATGCTCTCGCCCTACCGCGACCAGCTGCCGGCCAACTTCTTCACCCAGCCGTTCAGCCTGCCGCAGACCGACGGACGCGGCATTCCTCGCGACACCCTGCGCCATGCCCTTGCGCTGCTGCGCGACGCGGGCTGGAAGTTGTCGGGCCAGCGCCTGCTGGACAAGGACGGCCAGCCGCTGCGCTTCGAGATATTGCTGGTCAATCCAAACCTGGAGCGCATCCTGCAACCCTATGTCGAAAACCTGAACAGCATCGGCATTGACGCGCGCCTGCGCACCGTGGACCGCGCACAGTACAAGCAACGCCTGGATCAGTTCGACTTCGACATGGTCCTGGTCACCCTCAACCAGACCCTCAGCCCAGGGCTGGAGCAATGGCAGTACTTCCATTCCAGCCAGGCCACGATCAAGGGCAGCAAGAATTACGCCGGCATCGCCAACCCCGTGGTCGATCACCTGCTCGAACAACTGCTCGCGGCAAAGACCCGCGAAGAACAACTGGCCGCCGGTCGCGCCCTGGACCGGGTGCTGCTCTGGCAGCATTACAGCATTCCCAACTGGTACCTCAACTATCATCGCCTGGCGTACCGCAATCGGTTCGCCTTCGTTACCACGCCGCCCTATAGCCTGGGCTTGAGCGCGTGGTGGCTGAAAGCTTCGGAGAAAGCCCAATGATGTCCTTGCGCAGTACTGTATTGGCCGGCCTGTTGCTGTGCAGCGCGGCCCAGGCCGCCCCGCAACATGCGTTGACGCTCTATAACGAGCCCCCCAAGTACCCCGCCGACTTCAAGCATTTCGACTACGTGAACCCCGACGCGCCCAAAGGCGGTACCTTTCGCGAATCGGCCATGGGCGGCTTCGACAGTCTCAACCCCTACATCAGCAAAGGCGTGCCTGCGGACAATCTGCCGCTGATCTACGACACCCTGGCCATGCAGAGCCTGGACGAGCCCATTACCGAATACGGCCTGGTGGCCGGCAAGATCGAAAAGGCTCCGGACAACAGTTGGGTGCGCTTCTACCTGCGTCCCGAGGCACGCTTCCATGACGGCCACCCGATCCGCGCCGAAGACGTGGTGTTCACCTTCCAGACCCTGATCAAGGACGGCACCCCGCTCTATCGCACCTACTATGCCGACGTCGATGAAGTGATCGCCGAAGACCCGCTGCGGGTGCTGTTCAAGTTCAAGCGCACCAACAACCGTGAGCTGCCACTGATCCTCGGGCAATTGCCGGTGCTGCCCAAGCACTGGTGGGCCAGCCGCGACTTTTCCAAAGGCAATCTGGAAATACCGCTGGGCAGCGGCCCGTACAAGGTGGCCGAGGTCAAGGCCGGGCGCATGATTCGCTACGAGCGGGTCAAGGATTATTGGGCCAAGGACCTGCCGGTGGCCAAGGGCTTCTATCATTTCGATAACCGTATCACCGATTATTACCGCGACAGCACCGTGTCCCTCGAAGCTTTGAAAGCCGGGCAGTTTGACTACTGGCTGGAGTTCAGCGCGAAAAACTGGGCCAACGCCTACAACATTCCGGCGGTGACCCAAGGCCGTTTGATCAAGGAGGAAATCCCCAACGGCAACCCCACCGGCATGCAGGGTTTCGTGTTCAACACGCGCAAACCGATGTTCCAGGACGTACGGGTGCGCAAGGCCATCAGCCTGTTGCTGGATTTCGAATGGAGCAACAAACAGTTGTTCAACGGCGCCTACACCCGCACCCGCAGTTACTTTGAGAACTCGGAAATGGCCGCTACCGGCTTGCCCGGCCCGGATGAACTGGCCATTCTTGAACCGCTGCGCGACAAGATCCCCGCCGAAGTCTTCACCCAGGCCTTCGAGCCGTCCAGAACCGACGGCAGCGGCATGATTCGTGCGCAGCAGCGCCAGGCCTATCAGTTGCTGCAGGAGGCCGGCTGGAAAATCGTCGACGACAAAATGGTCGACACCACCGGCAAACCGGTGACCATCGAGTTCCTGCTGGCCCAGACCGAGTTCGAGCGCATCCTGTTGCCGTTCAAGCGCAACCTGGCCGACCTGGGTATCGACCTGGTGATCCGCCGGGTCGACGTGTCGCAGTTCGTCAACCGCCTGCGCTCGCGGGATTTCGACATGCTGGTGGGCAGCTTTCCGCAATCCACTTCACCGGGTAACGAGCAGCGCGAATTCTGGAAATCGTCCAGCGCCGACAAACCGGGCAGCCGCAACTACATGGGGCTCAAGGACCCCGCCGTCGACCAGTTGGTCGAGCAACTGATCGACGCCGATTCGCGCAAAAGCCTGATCGCCCACGCCAGGGCCCTGGATCGCGTGCTGCAGTTCGGCTATTACGTGATCCCCAACTGGCACATCAAGACCTTCCGCGTGGCGTACTGGGACCACCTCGGCCACCCGAAAATCTCACCGCGCTATGACGTCGGCACCGCCACCTGGTGGGCCAAGCCGGACGTTAAACCGGCCGTTCCCCTGGACACCACGCAAAGCGCCGAAGCGGCGAGCGGAGGCGATTGAATGCTGGCCTATATTGTTCGTCGCCTGTTGCTGATCATCCCCACGCTGTTCGGGATCCTGCTGATCAACTTCGTGATCATCCAGGCCGCCCCAGGGGGCCCGGTGGAACAGATGATCGCCAAGCTCGAGGGTTTTGACGGCGCCACCAGCCGCATTGCCGGTGGCGGCGCCGAAGTGTCGGTGGCCGGTTCCAGCAGCTACCGGGGCGCCCAGGGGCTGGACCCGGCGCTGATCAAGGAAATCGAGAAAATGTACGGTTTCGACAAGTCGGCGCCGGAACGCTTGTGGATCATGGTCAAGAACTACGCCCGACTGGATTTCGGCGACAGTTTTTTCCGTGACGCCAAGGTCATCGACCTGATCAAGGAGAAGATGCCGGTGTCCATCTCTCTCGGGTTGTGGAGCACCCTGATCATGTACCTGGTGTCGATCCCCCTGGGCATCGCCAAGGCCACGCGCCACGGCAGTCACTTCGACGTGTGGACCAGCTCGGCAATCATCGTCGGCTATGCGATCCCGGCGTTCCTGTTCGCCATCCTGCTGATCGTGGTGTTTGCCGGCGGCAGTTACCTGGACTGGTTCCCCTTGCGCGGGCTCACGTCCAACAACTTCGACGAATTGAGCTGGGGCGGCAAGGTCCTCGATTACTTCTGGCACCTGGCCCTGCCGGTGACCGCCCTGGTGATCGGCAACTTCGCCACCATGACCCTGCTGACCAAGAACAGCTTTCTCGACGAGATCAACAAACAGTACGTGGTCACCGCCAAGGCCAAGGGCCTGACCAATCACCGCGTGCTCTACGGCCATGTGTTTCGCAACGCGATGCTGCTGGTGATTGCCGGTTTCCCCTCGGCCTTTATCGGCATCTTCTTCACCGGCTCGTTGCTGGTGGAAGTGATCTTCTCCCTCGATGGCCTGGGTCTGATGAGCTTTGAGGCGGCGATCAACCGCGACTATCCGGTGGTATTCGGTACGCTGTTTATCTTCACCCTGCTGGGGCTGATCGTAAAACTGATCGGCGACCTTACCTACACCCTGGTCGATCCGCGTATCGACTTCGCCAGCCGGGAGCATTGAGATGAATCTGTCCCCCCTCAATCGCCGCCGGTTCGAGCGCTTCAAGGCCAACAAGCGTGGCTGGTGGTCGCTGTGGCTGTTCCTGAGCCTGTTCGTGCTGAGCCTGGGCGCCGAGTTGATCGCCAACGACAAGCCGCTGGCCGTGCACTTCGACGGCGACTGGTATTTCCCGGCGCTCAAGCGCTACCCGGAAACCACCTTCGGCGGCGAGTTCCCCCTGGAAGCCAACTACAAGAGCCCGTACATCCAGGAACTGCTCAAGGCCAAGGATGCCTGGACCCTGTGGGCGCCGATCCCGTTCAGCTACCAGAGCATCAACTACGACCTGAAAGTGCCGGCCCCGGCGCCGCCGTCGAGCGTCAACCTGCTGGGCACCGATGACCAGGGCCGCGATGTACTGGCGCGGGTCATCTATGGGTTTCGCGTGTCGGTACTGTTCGCGCTGACGCTGACCGTGCTCAGCTCGATCATCGGCGTGATCGCCGGCGCCCTGCAGGGTTTCTATGGTGGTTGGGTGGACCTGGCCGGGCAACGCTTCCTGGAAATCTGGTCCGGGTTGCCGGTGCTGTACCTGCTGATCATTCTCGCCAGCTTCGTGCAGCCCAACTTCTGGTGGCTGCTGGGCATCATGCTGCTGTTCTCGTGGATGAGCCTGGTGGACGTGGTACGCGCCGAGTTTCTGCGCGGGCGCAACCTCGAGTACGTGCGCGCGGCCCGTGCGCTGGGCATGCAGAACGGCGCGATCATGTTCCGCCATATCCTGCCCAACGCGATGGTCTCGACCATGACCTTCATGCCGTTCATCCTCACCGGCGCCATCGGCACCCTCACCGCCCTGGACTTCCTGGGTTTCGGCCTGCCGGCCGGCTCGCCGTCACTGGGCGAGCTGGTGGCCCAGGGCAAATCCAACCTGCAGGCGCCGTGGCTGGGCATGAGCGCGTTCGCCGTGCTGGCGATCATGTTGAGCCTGCTGGTGTTTATCGGCGAGTCCGCTCGCGATGCCTTCGACCCGAGGAAATGAGATGAATCAGGACAATCTGATCGAAATCCGCGACCTCAGTGTCGAGTTCGTCACGGGCGAGCATCAGCATCGCGTGGTCAATCACGTCAGCTTCGATATCAAGCGCGGCGAAACCCTGGCGCTGGTCGGCGAAAGCGGCTCGGGCAAATCGGTGACGGCGCATTCGATTCTGCGCCTCTTGCCCTACCCTCTGGCGCGGCACCCGTCCGGCACCATCAGCTACGCCGGCCAAGACCTGCTGACGCTCAAGGAAAAGACCCTGCGGCATATTCGCGGCAATCGCATCGCGATGATCTTCCAGGAGCCGATGACCTCGCTGAACCCGTTGCACTCGATCGAAAAACAGATCAACGAAGTGCTCGGCCTGCACAAGGGTCTCACCGGCAAGGTCGCCACCCGGCGCACCCTGGAACTGCTGGAACTGGTGGGCATCCCCGAGCCGCACAAACGCCTCAAGGCGCTGCCCCACGAACTTTCCGGCGGCCAGCGCCAGCGGGTGATGATCGCCATGGCCCTGGCCAACGAGCCGGAACTGCTGATTGCCGATGAGCCGACCACGGCCCTCGACGTGACGGTGCAACTGAAGATCCTGGAACTGCTCAAGGAACTGCAGGCGCGCCTGGGCATGGCGTTGCTGCTGATCAGCCACGACCTGAACCTGGTCCGCCGGATCGCTCACCGCGTGTGTGTGATGCAACAGGGCTGCATCGTCGAGCAGGCCGACTGCGAGACGCTGTTCCAGGCGCCGCAACACCCTTACACCCAGGAACTGCTCGCGGCAGAGCCCAGCGGCGGGCCGGCCGGTAATGCCGTCGGGCCAGCGCTGCTGGAAGTGGACGACCTGAAAGTCTGGTTCCCGATCAAGAAAGGCTTTCTGCGCAACACCGTCGATTACGTCAAGGCCGTGGACGGCATCAACTTCAGCCTGGCCCAGGGGCAGACCCTGGGCATTGTCGGTGAAAGCGGCTCGGGCAAATCCACCCTGGGCCTGGCGATCCTGCGCTTGATTGGCAGCCAGGGCGGGATTCGCTTCGAAGGCCAGCAGCTTGACCGCCTCACCCAGCAGCAGGTGCGCCCGTTGCGCCGGGAAATGCAGGTGGTGTTCCAGGACCCGTTCGGCAGCCTGAGCCCACGCATGTGCGTCAGCGAGATCGTCGGTGAAGGGCTGCGCATTCACAAGATGGGCACGCCGGCCGAACAGGAAGCTGCGATCATTGCCGCGCTCAGGGAGGTCGGGCTGGACCCGCAATCGCGGCACCGCTACCCCCATGAGTTTTCCGGCGGCCAGCGCCAGCGCATCGCTATCGCCCGCGCCCTGGTGCTCAAACCACGCCTGATCCTGCTGGACGAACCGACCTCGGCGCTGGACCGTACGGTGCAACGCCAGGTGGTGGAATTGCTGCGCGGCTTGCAGGCCAAGTACAACCTGACCTACCTGTTCATCAGCCATGACCTGGCGGTGGTCAAGGCGCTGAGTCATCAGTTGATGGTGGTCAAGCAGGGCCAGGTCGTGGAGCAAGGGGATGCCGGGACGATTTTCGCCAACCCGCAACATGCCTATACTCGGCAATTGCTGGAAGCGGCCTTTCTGGTGCCCGCGTAACGGCAGGAGCTATCGCCATGTCGTTGAGGAGCCCCGTTCACCCTGCGCATTCGCCGCGTTTCTGGCGTGACGAGCGCTTGCCGTTCATCGAGGCGCGCACCATTACCGATGGGCGCAAGGTCACCTACACCCGACACGCCCATGAACATTTCTCCATTGGCGCCATCACCGCCGGGCGCAGCTATTACCACTATGGCGAACGGACCTTCCAGATCAGCGCCGGCGCCGTGGTGTTGATGAACCCCGGTGACGTGCATGCGTGCAATCCCATCGAAAACGAGCATTGGTCCTACCATATGCTCTATCTGGACACGCCCTGGCTGACCGATCTGCAGCATCAGCTGGGTTTCATTAACGACCTGGGTTACCGCCCGTTCAACACGCCCCATACGCGGGACCGGTCGTTGTACAGCGGCTTGCTGGCGCTGTACCGGGTGTTGGTGGATGAGCGCGCCGAACTGCTGCATAAACAGAGCGCGCTGGTGGGTTACTTCAGTGACGTGCAGCAGCGCCTGAACCCTTCACTCACATCCGTGCGGGAGGTCAATCACAAGCTGGAGCGGGCCGCCGACTACATCCGTGAACACTGTACCGAGGCCTTGAAGCTGGAGGACATCTGCCGCGCGGCCGAGCTGTCGCCGTCCTACCTGATCCGCGCCTTCAAGCAGTATTACGGGCTGACGCCCCATGCCTTTCTGGTCAACCGCCGCATTCAGTTCGCCCGCACCCAACTGCGCAATGGCGAGTTGATCGCCGATGTCGCCCTGGCCGCCGGGTTTGCCGACCAGGCGCATTTCCAGCGTGCGTTCAAACAGCATTTCGCCGCCACGCCGGGGCAATACCGCGAAACCCTCAAGCCATCAACAAATAACCCACACTGGCCACCAGCAACGCGGCCATGGAGCGGTTGAAGACTCTTACCCCCTTGGGATTGTGCAGGTAGCGCCGCAGAAAAGTTCCAGCGTAAGCCCAACACGCCACCGACAGGTAGCAGATCACCAGGTAAAGCGCCGCAAACAGCCACACCTGCCCGGCGTCGCCATCGCCCACAAACAAGCCCATCCCCGCCACACACGCCAACCAGGCTTTCGGATTGAGCCACTGCATGACCGCGCCGTACAGCATCGACGGCGCAGTGGCGCCGGCATCGGCGCCCAGGCGGCCATCGTCCACCGTCAGCTTCCAGGCCATATACAGCAGGAACGCCACACCCCCCCACTGGATCAACTGGACCAGGATCGGCCAGCGCAGCAGCACTTCATGCAGCCCCAGGCCGATCAGCACCAGCAACAAGGTAAAGCCGACGGCTGCACCGAACACGTGTTTCTGGCTGGCGACAAACCCGAAACGCGCACCGGCACTCAAGGCGACCACATTGACCGGTCCCGGCGTGATGGACGTGGCCAGGGCGAAGGCGGCCATGGAAAGAGTCAAGCTCATTGCAGTTCCTTATGTGATGCCAAACGAAGTCGGGATCACGATAAAGGGATAAAGATTCAGCGTATTGAACAAAATGACCTTTTGCCTCGTAGCACCGCGCCCAATCAGCCTTGACTGATCAACGAAAAATGCGCCCCCACTCCACGATCCAAATGTGGGAGGGGCTTGCCGCCGATGGCGGCCTCTGGGCCGACCAGGATGTTGGATCGGACCGAGTACATATCCGTTATTTAGGTAACGGCTACTTAGGGTTCCGCTTTTACAGCGGCTCACTTTTGAAAAGCGCAAAAGTAAGCAAAACGCTCTTGCCCCACCACTCGGCACCTCGCTTGGGCTCGGTGTGCCCTCTCTCCGGCTTGAATCCGTGGGCCGCCGCAATGGGCCATCCCTGGCCCAGTGCGGCTAACCCGGCGTCCTGCCGGGTTGCCCACGGATTCAAGCCTGCGTTCGGCCAGCGTGGTTTAACGGGGCGCCTAAGATCAAAAGCCAGATCAAGATCAAGAGCGACTCGCTGCGCATCGTGGTTACAGTTCTACAGAGCTGTATAGATACCTATGCCTCGAAGGTGGGCTACTCGTCCACCACGCCGGTGAACAGCCCCAGCCCCTGCTTTTGAAGCGCCTGGGCGATGTGACCCTTGCGCAGTTGGCAGACGATTTCGATGAGCGCTATCGGATCGCGATGCAGCCTTGAAAAACGCCGTTGCTCTGCATAGCTCCCATCCGACGTGTTCAAGCCTGCTCAGCGCTGGGTGGGGATGCGAATATCGCCATCCCGGCACTGGCTTTTCACACTGCGCGGGCAACCGGCAAAGGCCAGGTCCTTGGTCAGGCATACCCGCACCTCAGACAGCACCTTGCCTTTGCAGATGACGGCCATCCCGTGGTTGCCCATGCGTGGATTGCTGTCGCGAAACAGTGCCTCGATTTCGCTGGCCGATAATGACGACGGCGTATTGAACGGCTGCAGTTGTTGTGGAATGACAACCACGCCCAGCGCCGTATCGGACTTGTCCAGATACTCCATCGGCTCAAGCCCGCTGCAGGTGCCATGTTTCGCCCATTCGTGCTTGAGTAACGCACGCGTGGGGAACAGCGTGGCGCCCTTGACGATCGCTTCATCGCTCAACGGCAACTGCGGCGCGCAGGAGGCCGGCCACCCGCCCTTGGCGTACTGCGGCCATAATCCATGCAGCACGAACCCGTAGCCCTTGCCCGAACACTGTTCATTGTTCGGATGCGTCAGGCAAAACGTCGGCGACCATGACAGCGACAACACATAGAAATCAAACTCCCCCGCCAGCCCTTGACTGCGCGGCGCCGCCGTCGCGCCAGCGACGATCAACAGCCACAACAGCATCCAGTATTTCATCGCGATATCCTTCTCAATAAAAGTGAAGCATCACGCTATCGCGACGACTACGGGTGTTGGGAGTAACGTTGTAACACCTTGTCGAGGATGCGATCGGTCTTCAACGCCTCGATCGCCAGCGAAGGGTGTTTGCCCTCGCCACGAATATGGGCATTCATTGCCAGTACGTGGTGCCATTGGATATGCGCGTGGCAAGGCACCTCCAGCACCTCGTCGGTCTCCCCTTCGAGGCGCAGCGGCTGGTCTTCGAATACCGCGAACGTGATGCGCCCACGGCTGCCGATGAGCTCGACCCGGTCTTCGCGGCGGTCTGCGACAAAGTTCCAGCAGCCCATGCCCAATGCGCCGCTGGCGAAGGTCCAGCACGCGGTGACTGCGTCCTCGGCCGCATAGCGCCCGGCCTGTCGTGCGGTAAAGCCCGAGACCTCGACGATATCGCCCGCCAGGTACTGGAACAGGTCAAAGCCATGGCTGGCCAGGTCGGCAAAATAACCACCGCCGGCAATGGCCGGATCAGTGCGCCAGTTCCCCGGGTTGGTATCGGCCGGCGCCGCAGGCTTGCACAGGGTCCAGGTCAGATGACGCAACTCGCCGATACGGCCTTCCTGCAACCAGGTGCGCACCTGCTGGAAGCGCGGTAATGAGCGCCGATAGTAGGAGACAAACAGATGCAGCCCGGCGCGCTCGAAGGTGCGTTGCATCAGCGCACTCTGTTCGGCGTTCAACGACATCGGTTTTTCGACGCAGCAGTGTTTGCCTGCCGCCGCCACCATCAAGCTGTATTCGAGGTGGCTGTCGGGTGGCGTGGCGATGTACACCGCGTCCACCTCCGGGTCGTCGATCAGGGCCTGGGCATCTGTGTAAAAGCGGGCAATGCCATGGCGTGTCGCATAATCGCGTGCGGCCTCCTCGCGGCGCCCCATCACGGCCACCAGGGCCGAACCTGGCGCTTTGTAGAAAGCGGGTCCACTCTTCAATTCGGTCACACTGCCACAGCCGATCATGCCCCAACGTACGGTGCTCATCTGCCCTCCTCGTTCATTTCATCAATCGGGCAGTATCCACATACACGCTGCGGTGCGCCATAACCACTTAGCATGACAATTGCATTACACTTTTATGACAACTATCCCGTAGCAGGTATAAACGATGAAAATACGGGCCACAGTCATCTGCGAACACGAAGGGCACATCCTCTTCGTGCGCAAGGCCAGAGCGAAGTGGGCATTGCCGGGCGGCAAGGTAGAGCGTGGCGAACGCCCGGTGGGCGCCGCGGAACGCGAGCTGGAAGAAGAAACGGGGTTGAACGTGGACAGCCTGCTGTACTTGCAGGAGCTGAAGGCCCGCGACACCGTGCATCATGTGTTCGAGGCCTCGGTGGTGAATGTCGACGAGGCACGACCGTGCAACGAGATCGTCGAATGCCAGTGGTACGCCTACGGCGTACTCGACGAACTGGACACCACCGACGCCACGCGGCACATCGTCAAGTCCTTTCTGCGCCGCCTCTGATGCGGCGGTCTGACTGATGAGCGTTGCCCATACGGTAGTGCAAAGATCAAATTACGGGCAAAAAAAATCCCAAGTAGCTGATGGAAACTTGGGATTTAAAAATGCATAAACCGTGGGAGGTGAACGCCCGGCTATAGTAGCGAGTGCAAAATCGGCTCACAAGATTATTTTATTCCTTTCGTCGGATTAAACCGTTGTAAGTCGTTCAATAACCACATGTTTTTTAAGGTGAGAAGGCTGTTGATGCCACTTTTTGGTGCAAGTTGCGGCCTGCCGTCGAACTTATCCACTTATAAATAAAGGTTATTACTTATTCGACTTTTACACTGTTCAGAAACTCCATATTCAATTGCCGGCACGCCTCTCCAAGTTCGACCTGGGTTGAAGCGGTCGCGCCGGCGACGCGCTTCAGATGAAGGCACAACGCCAACTGCTCGGCGGTGGCTTCACGCTGACGGTCTGCTTCGGCGTTGAGTTGTACAAAGTAGAAACCCAGCAGCGCTGCAAGCCCCAGCACTCCCACTACGAAATTGCGCAAGCTATCGCCTCCTGATCAAGGACGCGATTGTATGCAAATACATACACGGCATTTGTCGTGGATTTGTAAACCTCCCTGCGCAAGACGCTTATTTGCGCGCCACTTTATAGCGCAGGCAGTCCTGGTAGAAGCTCTGGCGAATCGCCTCGGGCTTGAGCCGTGAGCGGCTGTCATAGGTCTGCTCGGTAATGCCCATGGCCATCATGCGCATCCACGATTTATTGAATTTGAGGGTCTGGATCTTCTGCCGTGCGGCGTACAGCGACACGCCGGAAAGCTTGAGTTCCTGGGCCCTGGCGGCCGTGCCTGCGCCCCAGCTGCACATATATTTGTCGCCCTCGCGCAGCTCCCGGGCCTGCACGGCCGCCGCGCCGCCGACCAGTGAGCAAGCAACCAGCATGATTCCAACAGTGCGCATCGGCTTTCTCACCTAACCACCTGAAAATAAAAGCGATTCTGGCGAGAATTTTGTTACAGGGGGGCCATCAGATTGCCTTATCTCATGCCCACGCCACTACCAATAAGCCGGCGCCCAACACCAGGCACAACGGCGAATAAAAGTAAGTATCCAACCTGGCGAACCTAGAGCCCACCACCTTCTTGAAGAACCCCACCAGCTCTGAATCGCCGATCGCCCTGGCAAACATCACCACGGCAATCGCACTGATCCCCCATTGCAGCGCGCCATGGGACACCGGCGAAAAATACAGACCGGCGCGCAGGCAGACCAGCAGCGCAATCGCCACCAACCCCATCGCAACCAGGAACGTACCCAGCGCCGAGGGCTTGAAGGCAGGCCGTGGCCCGTCGGCGAATTCGCCAGGCAATTGCGGTATGGCGGCCAGGCTGCCGAATTTGCCGCCGGCGGCCCAGTACAAATGCACCATGCTGATACAGGTGAAAATCCCGACGATCCAGCGCGCAACGACGAAGCTCATGGCGGGCTCTCCCAGAAATGGTGGGAATGAGCATAGACGCCTGGCTATTTTTTGCAGGTATTTCATCGGCAGGTGATGGTAAAGTGCCGCCCCATGAAACTCGCCCGCACCGACCGCTCGCTCATTGCCTGGATGCTGTATTGCTGCGTCCTGTTCAATGTGTTTGCCTGCAGCATCGGGCACGGGCAGATGGTCGGGATGCAGCTCAACGGCATCAGCGGCCAGTTCTGTACGCTGGACCCGCGCACCCAGGCACCCGTGCAGTCGAACTCTACTGATGAGCGCCTGCCAACCCTGGCCAAGGCCTTCGGTTGCCCGCTGTGCTCCACCGGCGGTACGGGCCCCGCGCTCAGCAGTCACTTGAATATAGCGGTGCTGCCACAACCGCACGCCCCACCTGCGGCCGTTGTTCTCGCCGCCGACATGCCTGCCCGCTTCACCTGGCCCGCGGCCAACCCACGCGCGCCGCCCGCCTCTGCCTGATCCCTGCGCTGTCCCTCTGCACTGACCACTGCTTCCTCAGGGAATGCCCGCGGCCGTGCGTTGCTTTCACGCCAAGTTTTCAGGATTCGATCATGAAACATTTACCCTTGCTGGCGGGCCTGTGCGGCTGCCTGCCTGTTTGCGCCCCGGCCTTTGAGCTGGCCCCTACCACTATCGAAGGCGAGCAAACCCGCGATGCCGGCCTGACCCTGGATCAATCCAGCGGCATGGCGTCGCGGCTGGGATTGAGCGTGCGCCAAACCCCGGCGTCGGTGGCCATCGCCACGCGCAACGACATCGAGCGCCACGGCGCCAAGACCTTTCGCGATGCGGCCAATACCCTGCCCGGCGTCAACGCCAGCGCGCCACCGGGTTTTGGGGGATTCGTCTCTTACCGCGGCTTCACCAGCAGCCAGATCACCCAGATGTTCAACGGTATCAACGTCGCCACCGGTCTGGCGCGGCCGGTGGATGCGTGGATCTACGACCGTGTCGAACTGGTCGGCGGCCCCTCCTCCCTGATCAATGGCGCAGGCTCCGTGGGCGGTTCGCTGAACTACGTGACCAGACTGGCCAGCCGGGAGGAACAAGCCGTCGACGGCCAGTTGACGTACGGCAGCCATGACACCGCCGGACTGGCGCTAGGCCTCAACCATGCGCTCACCGAACCCGGGGCCGAGGTGCAGCATTACGCGCGCCTGGATGTGAGCCGCAACACCCGGCACAGCTATATCGACCGCGACCAGCGCGAGGCCTGGAGCGTTGCATTTTCCCTGCTCAGCGACTTGACCCCGGACCTGTCCCATACCCTGGCCCTGGAATATCAGGACGAGCACGAAGACAGCCCCTATTGGGGCACCCCGGTGCTCAATCCCAAGGCCGGCGAGTTGAAGATCGACAGGCACAACCGTTTCAACAACTACAACGTCGCAGACGGTCGCTACGAGCAGCGCACGATCTGGGCACGCTCGATCATCGATTACCGGATCAACGACAGTACCACCTTGAAAAACACTCTCTACCACCTCGACAGCCAGCGCGATTACCGCAACCTGGAAACCTACCAGTACAATGCCGACAACAGCGCGGTGAACCGTTCGACCGCATATCAGGTGCGCCATCAGGGTGAGCAGAACGGCAACCAGTTCGAGCTGCGCCATGAGGACGCTGTCTTCGGTCTGGCCACCATCTGGTCCGGGGGCTTGGAATACAAGGTCAACAGCACCACCAACAGCCCGTTGAACGTGCCGGGCAACAGTACGGTGGACCCGAACGGCTATAACCCAGGCCACTTTTATGACATCCCCGGCACCCGGCCTGGTTTTATCAAAGACAAGACCAGCGCAGTGATCACAAAGGCGCTGTTCGTGGAAAACCGCCTGGGTTTGACCGACACGTTGTCGCTGCTGACCGGCCTGCGTTATGACGCCATCGACCTGGACGTCACCAACCATAGGACGGTGACAGCCTCCAACCCAAGGCATCTCAAGCGCAGTTGGGAGCCGGTGACCGGACGCGTGGGTTTGACCTACCAGTTCATTCCATCCGCCAATGTCTACGTGCAATACAGCACCGCTGCCGAACAGCCGAGCACCACGACGCAAGTGTTCGACGTATCGACCGGCAAGCAATGGGAAATAGGCAGCAAGTTCGACTACCTTGAGGGTCGTGGCGCCGCCACGCTTGCCGCTTACAGGATCGAGCGCAAGGACTTTGCCGTGACCGACCCACAGGACCCGACCCGCAGCATTCCCGTGGGTGCGCAATCATCCAGGGGCATCGAGCTGGCCGGTTCGCTGCGCATCACCCCCCGATTGCTGGCTGAAGGCAACTTCGCCTGGGTGGATGCGCAATACGATGACTTCAACGAAAAAACCGCCAGCGGTACGGTGGTGTCACGTAAAGGCAACACGCCGACCAACGTACCCGAGCGCGTGGGCAACCTCTGGCTGACCTATGACGTTTCCGAGGACTGGCAAGGCGGTGTGGACGCGCGTTACGTGGCCCAGGTGTATGCCGACAACGCCAACACCCAGACGGTGCCGGCCTACACGCTGTTCGGCAGTTTTCTGCGCTATAAAGTGGACACGCATACCTCGATAACCGGCCGGGTGCGCAACTTGACCAATGAGGTGTATGCCGAATTCGCCCACGTGTCACCGGCGTATTATCTCGGCTCACCGCGAACGTTCGAGGTGGCCGTACAAACCCGATTCTAAAGCTCAAATGCAAGCAATATGGAAAGGGTTGCCCTCGACTGCAGTGTGCCAGCTTACACATCCGTGTCTGGCTGACTGCTATCAGGGCACAGGTATCTACACCACTTTCCAGACCGTAGCAGCCAGCGGTAACCACAATGCGAAGCGAGCCGCTCTTGATCTTGATCTGGCTTTTGATCTCAGGCGCCCCGTTAAACCACGCTGGCCGAACGCAGGCTTGAATCCGTGGGTAACCCGGCAGGACGCCGGGTTAGCCGCCCCGCGCCATGGATGGCGCGTGGCGGCGGCCCACGGATTCAAGCCTGCGTTCGGGCACACCGAGCCTGGGCGAGGTGCCGAGTGGTGGGGCAAGAGCGTTTTGCTTACTTTTGCGCTTTTCAAAAGTGAGCCGCTGTAAAAGCGGAACCATTAGCAGCCGTGACCGCAGAAACGGATATGTACTCGGTCAATCCAGCATCCTGGTCGGCCCTGAGGCCGCCATCGGGGGCAAGCCCCCTCCCACAGTGGACATTGGATTGTGGTGCATCAGTCAGATAGCAATAGGCCACTGGCCCGCCACGGGGAGCAAAGCCGCTCCCACACTGGACCGCGTCCATCCTAGAACGCCAGCTTGTAGCCCACCGCCATCAACATCACCGCCAGACACGGACGCAGCACACCGTCCGGAATCCTGCCAGTCATGTGACTGCCCAGATAAATACCCGGCAGCGAGCCCATCAGCAGAAAACCCAACAGATGCCAATCCATATTGCCCATGCTCGCATGGCCCAGCCCCGCCACCAGCGTCAGCGGCACAGCATGGGCGATCTCGGTGCCCACCAAGCGGCGCGTGGCGAGAAACGGATACAGGATAAACAGCGCCACGGTCCCCAGCGCGCCGGCGCCGATCGACGTCAGCGCCACCATGGTGCCGAGCACCGCGCCCGTCACCACGGTCAGCGCATTCAGATTGCGCGGGCGCATATGGTAGTCGTCGCCGGCATGGCGCTGGGCGAACGCCAGCAAGCGTTGCTTGAATAGGATCGCCAGGGCCGTCAGCAGCAACACCACGCCCAGCGCCTGCTTGATCACTGCATTCATCGCGCTGGGGTCAGTGTGCAGGCTGGCGAGGAACCACAGAGTCAGCAATACCGCCGGCACGCTGCCCAGGGTAAGCCAGCCAGTGATGGTCCAGTCGATGTTCCTGTTCTTGCTGTGCACCAGCACCCCACCGGACTTGGTGATGGCGGCATACAACAAGTCAGTACCCACGGCGGTGGCCGGATTGATGCCGAACCACAACAGGATCGGCGTCATCAGCGAGCCTCCACCGACGCCCGTCATGCCCACGATAAAACCTACAATGAGGCCGGCAACCACGAAACCCACATTACCCACATCCATTACAGCTACCTGCGGCCTTATAAATTTCTGGCCGCAGGATAGCGATTTTTCTTATAACCACTTATATCAATATGATCTGACTTTATGCATTTTTTAAATCTCGATTTTTTTTGCACGACTCTGCATCCAATCGGTGTGCCTCCTGCGTAGTAGTCGATGTAACCCCGCTGTTCTACCCAATGGAGAAACACCATGCACGTTAAAGCGCTGCTTTGCTTGACCGGTTTGCTCATCGCCGCACCGTCCGCCTTTGCACAGACCGGTGTGCCCGACGGCATCAAGGTGCCGGATGGCCACAAGGTGACGATGGAAACCACAGGTGTCGGCGAAATCACCTATGAATGCCGCGACAAGGCCAACGCCGCTGGCCAGACCGAATGGACCTTCGTCGGCCCCAAAGCAGTGCTCAACGACCGTAGCGGCAAGGCCGTGGGCAGTTACTTCGGCCCGCCCGCCACCTGGCAGGCCCAGGACGGCTCAAAGATCACCGGCACGCAATTGGCCGTGGCACCGTCGAGCCCGGGCAACCTGCCCTATCAGTTGGTCAAGGCCAATCCGGCCGAGGGCAAGGGTGCGATGAGCGGCGTGACTTATGTACAGCGGGTTGCGCTCAAGGGCGGAGTCGCACCCGGCACACCATGCGCCGCCTCGAACAAGGGCCAGCAGGAAAAGGTCAAGTACCAGTCCGATTACATCTTCTGGACAGCCAACTGAGCAAACTCGGCTACGCTGGCCATGCAGGAGCGAGCGTTCGCTCCTGCACAGGACGGTCGTTCACTCAGTAGCAGGAAGTGTTGGTTTGGCTGAAATCACCTTTGATTACGAAATGTGCCTGTTGGCCTGCGCCCGTGGCGATCACCGCGCCCTGCACCAGCTCTATGAGCATGACAGCAGCCGCTTGCTCGGCGTGGCGCTGCGGATCACTCGGAACAAGGCGCAGGCTGAAGACATCGTGCATGACGCTTTCATCAAAATCTGGCACGGCGCGCGCAGTTTTGATCCCGGTCGAGGCTCTGCACGCGGTTGGGTATTCAGCGTGACTCGGCATCTGGCCCTGGATGGCGTGCGCAATGCCGGGCGCGTGGTGCCGCTGGATGATCAGTACGAGCCACTGGCTGAACCGGCCGATAGCTTTGAATTCGCCGCGCGCGCCGGGCAGATCCACACCTGCCTGGAGCGACTCGACCCGGCCCGCCGCAGTTGCCTCCTGCATGCCTATGTGGACGGCTATTCCCATAACGAAATCGCGCAGAAACTGGGCACGCCTCTGGGCACCGTCAAAGCCTGGATCAAACGCAGCCTTGCCGCTTTGCGGGAGTGCATGGCATGAACGACACACTAGATGAGCTGGCCGGTGAATACGTGCTGGGCACCCTGCCCGCCGAACAGCGCAGCGAAGTCCGGCAACGTCTAAAGCACGATGCAGCACTGCGCGCAGCAGTGGACGCCTGGGAGCAACGCCTGTTGCCCCTGACGGCGCTGGCGCAACCGGTGCGCCCTTCCGCGCAGTTATGGCGGCGTATCGAACGCCGTCTCGCAGCACCGCACAAAGGCGTGGCGTGGTGGGATTGGCTGTCGCTCTGGCGCGGCCTGGCCGCCGCGGGGTTGATGGCAACCGTGGTCCTGAGCGCGCTGCTGCTGATACGCCCGCCCATGGCCGAACCCAGCTTTTTGGTGGTGCTGATGGCGCCGCAAAGCCAGGCCCCTGGTTGGGTGATCCAGGCCAGCGATAACCAGCGGATCCAGTTGATTCCGCTGGGTGTGATGCAGGTGCCGGCCGACAAGGCCCTGCAATTCTGGACCAAGGCCGATGGCTGGCAGGGACCGGTGTCCCTGGGGCTGGTCAAGCCGGGGCAGACATTGTCGGTGCCCCTGGACAAGCTCCCGCCGCTGGCGCCGAATCAGCTGTTCGAACTGACGCTGGAAGACCCGAGCGGCTCTCCCACCGGCAAACCGACCGGGCCGATCCAGGCCATCGGCCGCGCGGTCAAGGTGCTGTGATCAATCGGCGGTAGGCAACCACACGCGAAACCGCGCGCCGCCCAGCGGTGACGCTTCGGCGGTCAAGGTGCCGCCCTGGGCTTCCAGGGCGCGTCGGCTGATCGCCAGGCCCAGGCCGAAACCACCGGTGGCGCGGTCGCGGCTGCGGTCCAGGCGATAGAACGGCTCGAAGATGCGTTCGCGCTGGTCCGGCGGGATGCCGATGCCGTCATCATCCACGCGGATTTCACAGCCTTTGGGGCAGACCTTGACGCCGACCTGGATGCGCTTGTCGCAGTATCGCGTGGCGTTGCGCAACAGGTTCTGCAGGGCGCGGGCGGTCAGGCGCGGATCAAGGCTGAAGCGCTCCAGCGCGCAGTCGAGCGCCACATCGATAACGATATCGGGGTTTTCCAGTTCATCGTCGACACTGCCCAATACGCTGTCGATGAATTCATCCAGCACCACCTCCACGCGCTCGGGCAACTGCGCCGGGTTTTGCAGGCGGCTGTAGGAGAGCAATTCCAGCACCAGCTCATCCAGTTCACGAATATGCGCCACCAGGCTGTGCAGACGTTCGCGGCTGGCTGCGGGCAAATCTTCCGACAGCGCCAGGGCCAGGCCGAAATCCAGGCGGGTCAGCGGTGTGCGCAGTTCGTGGGACACCGCGTTGAGCAGGTCGCGCTGCTGGTTCAACAGGTGCTCGATATCATTGGCCATGGTGTCGAATACCGCCGCCAGGCTGCCGATGCTGGAACTCGGCGCAATCTGCGTGCGTTCGCCCAGGTTGCCCTTGCCCAACTGCGCGGCGGTGCTTTTCAGGCGCTCCAGGTCGCGCCAGTGGGGGCGCAACCATACCAGCAGGCAGGCCAGCAGCGCAGCGCCGACCAGCACGTTCATCGACCAGTACAGCAGGTTCATGTCCAGCGGGTCCGGCGGGATGATCAGCTTGACCGCGAACTGCTCGTTGATCGGCGAGCTGACTTCCTCCATCCAGCCCCACTCGCCCAGGCGGATCACCGGCTTGCCCTGCTCCAGCAATTGCTCCTCGGCCGGTGTGTAGCGCGCATCCTGACGCAGCAGCAATTGCACCTTCAACGGCGCGAAGTCGCGGCTCAGTTGCTCGGTGACCTGCGACCAGCGCTCCACCGGCGCGCGCAGGTATTGCTTGACGATGAGTCTTTGCTGGCCACGGGACTGTTCGACGTTGTAGGCCATATAGCGGTGTTCGAACAGCTGGATCACCAGCTTGGGGATCAGGTAAATCGCCGCGCTGTAGGTGACGATGGTGATCAGGTAGAGGCGCAGCAGGACACGGAACATGGCTCAGCATTCCCACTCGGAACGGCTGAACAGGTAGCCCTTGCCCCACACCGTCTTGATCTTGCGCGCTTCACCGGCGTGGTCGTCGAACTTGCGGCGCAGCTTGGAGATGGCCACGTCCACCGAACGGTCGGTGCCGTTGAACTCGATGCCGCGCAGACGCTGCAGGATCTGGTCGCGACTGAGCACTTCACCGGCATGCCGCGCCAGCACCACCAGCAGGTTGTACTCGCCGCTGGACAGCTCCACCGCCTGCTCGCGCCAGGTCACGGTGCGCTCGGACAGGTCGATGCACAGGTTGCCCATGATGATACGGTCGCTGGCCACCTGCGGCTCCGACAGGCTGCTGCGGCGCAGCAAGGTGCGCACACGGGCGAGCAGCACGCGAGGCTCACAGGGTTTGGTCACATAATCGTCGGCGCCCATTTCCAGGCCCAGGACCTGATCGTGGCTGTCGTCACGGGCCGTGAGCATCAGGATCGGCAGGCCCGCCGAGTCCGCACGCAGCAGGCGGCACACCTGAAGGCCGTCGAGGCCGGGCAGCATCAGGTCGAGGATCACCAGGTCCGGCGGGTTCAGCCGCGCCCGTTCACGGACCAGGTCGCCACGGCTGAGCACGCTGACGTGGTAGCCATTGCGCTCCAGGTAGCTGGCAATCAACTCTGAGAGTGCGGCGTCGTCTTCCACCAGGAGGATGTTGGGCATGAAGGTGTTTCCAGAAAATACAGTGAAGTGTCGTACACAAATCCTATGTGGGAGGGGGCTTGCCCCCGATAGCGGTGTGTCAGCTAATCAAAAGTCCACTGGCACCCTGTCATCGGGGGCAAGCCCCCTCCCACATTTGATCTTCATTGCAAGCAAGGTTGTGCAAGGATATACGCCCTCAGCGCCCCGCGCGCCGACCCTTACATTTCTTCACACACGACCTACACAGCTTCACAGCACCACGGCGCAGGTGACCTTAGGATGCGCCAGTCAATATTGGGATAAGAGCATGTCGAAGAATCTGTTTGCGCCGTTTTGCCTGCTGGCCCTCACATTGGCGCTGGGCGCGTGTGACCAGTCCACAGCCGAGGCGCCCCAAATGCCCCTGGCCAAAGTGCGCATCGAGACGCTGCAGGCCAAGCCGCTGTCTATCACCAGCGAATTGAGCGGGCGCATCGCTGCGCCGCGCATTGCCGAAGTGCGCGCACGGGTGGCCGGGGTGGTGATGCAACGCGTGTTCAATGAAGGCCATGACGTGAAACAGGGCGACGTGCTGTTTCGCATCGACCCGGCGCCCTTCAAGGCCGACCTGGACAGCGCCCAGGCCAACCTGAGCAAGGCCGAGGCCAATGCATTCCAGGCGCGCCTGCAGGAGCAGCGCTACAGCCAGTTGGTAGAAGGCAACGCCATCAGCGGCCAGGAATACGACAACGCCCGCGCCGCCCTGCGCCAGACCAACGCCGAAGTCGCCGCCAACAAGGCCGCCGTCGAGCGCGCCAGGTTGAACCTGGGCTACGCCACCGTGACCGCACCGATTTCCGGGCGCATCGGCCGCGCCCTGGTGACCGAAGGTGCGCTGGTCGGCCAGAACGAAGCCACCCCGCTGGCGATCATCCAGCAACTGGACCCGATCCACGCCGACCTGACGCAGTCGACCCGCGAGCTCAATGACCTGCGCCGTGCCTTCCGTGCCGGCAGTCTGAAGCAGGTCGGCCAGGACCAGGCCAAGGCCACCCTGATCCAGGATGACGGCAGCCTGTACCCGTTGCCGGGCAAGTTGCTGTTCGCCGAGATCAGCGTCGATCCGGGCACCGGGCAGATCATTCTGCGCAGCGAGTTTCCCAACCCGGACCTCGACCTGCTGCCCGGCAGCTTTGTACGGGTACGCCTGGAACAGGCGGTCGACAGGCAAGGCCTGAGCGTGCCGCAACGCGCGATCACCCGCGACAGCGCCGGCATCCCCATGGTGCTGGTGCTGGACGGCGAGCAGACCGTGCGCCAGCAGCCGGTTGAGCTGGGCGCGGTGATCGAGGATCGCTGGATCGTCAGCAGCGGCCTCAAGCCCGGTGACCGCATTGTCGTCGAGGGCCTGCAACATGCACGCCCCGGCGAAAAAGTTGAAGTGGACGACAGCCCGCTCGTAAAGGAATAACCCGCCATGCCGCAGTTCTTTATCGACCGCCCGATTTTCGCCTGGGTGGTGGCCTTGTTCATTTTGCTGGCCGGCTTCCTGGCGATCCCGCAATTGCCGGTGGCCCAATACCCCAACGTCGCGCCGCCCAAGGTGGAAATCTACGCGGTGTACCCTGGCGCTTCGGCCCAGACCCTGGATGAAAGCGTGGTCAGCCTGATCGAGCAGGAGCTCAATGGCGCCGATCACCTGCTGTATTTCGAGTCCCAGAGCAGCCTGGGTTCGGCGACCATTACCGCCACCTTCCAACCGGGCACCAACCCGGAAATGGCCCAGGTGGATGTGCAAAACCGTCTCAAGGCGGTGGAGCCGCGCCTGCCGCAAGCGGTGACGCAACAAGGCTTGCAGGTGGAGAAAGTCTCGGCCGGTTTCCTGCTGCTGGTGACGCTGACGTCCAACGACGGCAAGCTTGATGACGTGGCGCTCAGCGATTACCTGGCGCGCAACGTGATGAACGAACTCAAGCGCCTGGACGGGGTAGGCAAGGCCCAGCTGTATGGCGCCGAGCGCGCCATGCGCATCTGGATCGACCCGCAGAAGCTGATCGGCTTCAACCTCACGCCGGCCGACGTGAATGCCGCAATCAGTGCCGGCGCACGCGCCACAACAGCGTGCCCGGCCAGGTGTTCCTGGTGGAACCCGGTGAGTTACACGACGGCGATGCGCCCACCCCGGACGGCTTCACCTATCACATGCTCTACCTCGACCCGCACTGGTTGGCGCGTGAAGTGAGTGCGGTGTTCGAAGAGGCGCCGCTCGACAGCCAGTTGAGTTTCGCCAGCACCTTGACCAGCGATCAGCGCCTGGCCCTGGCCACCAGCCAGGCCTTCCAGACCCTGCACAGCGGCGAGCTGCGCATCGTGCGGCAACGCGCCATGGACCAATTGCTGGAGCGGCTCACCGGCCAACTCTACTGGCGCACCCGCTACCGCGAAGACCCGCGCTTGCCGCAAGTGGCGCACAAGGCCCGGGAATACCTGCATGCCCACCTGCACGTCGATGTCGGCATGGACGAACTGGCCCTGGCCTGCGGTGTCGACCGCTTCCGCCTCAGTCGCGCCTTCAAGAGCGCGTTCGGCCTGCCGCCTCACGCCTACCTGGTGCAACTGCGCCTGGCCCGCGCTCGGCATTTGCTGGCCAGGGGCGAGCAACCGGCGGATGTGGCGACTGCCCTGGGTTTTGCCGACCAGAGCCACCTGGGCCGCTGGTTTGTACGCGCCTACGGCCTCACGCCCGCCGCGTACCGCAAGCGTTGCTCAAATCTTCCAGACAGGTAGCGTGCAGGCTGGTGAAGATGGACTCCACCGATTGTTTTTGGAGTTCCTGTCATGTTGGCGTTTATCGTGTTCGCCTTTGTTGCCTCTATCACCCCCGGCCCCACCAATATCCTGGTGCTGAGCAATAGCGCACGCTATGGCTTCAGAGCCGCGCTGCCGATCATTTTCGGTGCTTGCGCCGGGGCTGCCGGCCTTGTGTTGCTGGTGGGGACCGGGTTCGGCCAGTCCCTGGTGCAATTGCCCAAAATACAGACCGCCATGCAATGGATCGGCGTCGCCTGGCTGACTTACCTGGCCTGGCAAATCTTCAGCGCGCCCGCCCAAGCCATCGAAGTGGGCACCGTCGAAAAGCCCCTTGGCCTGATCGGCGCCGCCGCGCTGCAATTGATCAATCCCAAAACCTGGATGATGGCCCTGGCAGTCGTGAGCGTATTTGCCGGCAACGGTGAGGAGCGCCAGAGCCAGGTAATGGCCCTGTCCCTGGTTTTTTTCCTGATCTCCCTGCCCTGCCTTGGTACGTGGGCACTGCTCGGCATCGGATCGTCACGGGTGTTTCGTTCAGCCAGGGCCATGCAGCGCTTCAACCGGGGCATGGCCTTGTTGCTGCTGGTCGCGACCTGGCTGGGTGTGATGGTGTAGACGCCGGCTATCTGACTTTGTCCTACAACAACTTGACGACTTTCCTCATTTGATGGTTTCCTGAAACCGGTTTCAGCGATTCCAATAAAAATAGAAGGTCGATCACCGTGAACAACTTTTCTGCCGCCCAGCGCAGCCGCGTGACCATGCTTGATGTCGCCGAGCGCGCCGGTGTCTCCAAAGCCAGCGTGTCGCGTTTTATCGGCGACGACCGCGCCCTGCTCTCCGACGCCATCGCCCTGCGGATCGAGCAGGCGATCGCTGAACTCGGCTACCGCCCCAACCAGATGGCCCGCGGTCTCAAACGCGGGCGCACGCGCCTGATCGGCATGCTGGTGGCCGATATTCGCAACCCCTACTCCATTGCCGTGATGCACGGCGTCGAAACCGCCTGCCGCCAGCACGGCTACAGCCTGGTGGTGTGCAATACCGACCGCGATGACGAGCAGGAGCGCCAGCACCTGGCGGCACTGCGTTCGTACAACATCGAAGGGCTGATCGTGAACACCCTCGGCCATCACCTCGACCAACTGCTGGAACTGCAACGGGAAATGCCCCTGGTGCTGGTGGATCGCAAGGTCGAGCCGCTGCACAGCGACCTGGTGGGCCTGGACAATCCAGCGGCGGTGCGCATGGCGGTGGAGCACCTGGAGCAACAGGGTTACCGCAACCTGTTGCTGGTGAGCGAAGCCACCGATGGCACCAGTTCACGCCTGGAGCGCCTGGACAGTTTCAATGCCGAAATCGCCCGGCGCCCGGGCTTGACCGGTGCCGTGGTTGAACTCGATGGCGCGCTGGAAAGCCGCCTGCAAGTCTTTCTGACCAAGCCCGGCCCCAAGGCGCTGTTTTGCGCCAACGGTGTTGCCGCGCTGGCCTGTACACGGGCGCTCAAGGCATTGGGCTGCGAGCTGTTCGATGATGTGGGCCTGATCGCCCTGGATGACCTGGACTGGTACCCACTGGTGGGCAACGGCATCACCGCCCTCGCCCAGCCCACCGAGGCGATTGGCGCCACCGCGTTCGACTGCCTGCTCAAGCGCTTGCGCGGCGACACAGCTCCCACCCGTACCCTCGATTTCCTGCCCCAACTGATCATTCGCGGCTCTACCCAACTCCCTGTGGGAGGGAGCTTGCCCCCGATTGCGGCATGTCAGTCAGCTTATCTGTAGCTGACCCACCGCTATCGGGGGCAAGCCCCCTCCCACATTTTGTTCTGCGCATAAAAATGAAACCGGTTTCAGAGGTAAACAACAATGCATGAATACCCCGTCTCCATCAGCCTTTCCAGCTACGGCGCCGAGCTGGTCCGCCAGCAGGGCCAATTGAGTTTTGTCACGCTGCTGAGCGCCGCCGGTGCCCGGCGCATCGAATGGCGTGAAGAACTGCTCACCACCGAACAGCCCGACACGCTGGCCCGGGCCGCCGCCGAGCAAGGCCTGGAGTCGGTGTTTTCCTCCCCCCTGGAACTCTGGGTGGCCGGCCGTGCCCAGCCCAATCCAGACCTCGCCGCCACCCTCGACCGAGCCCAGGCCTTTGGCTCGGGCTGGCTGAAAGTTTCCCTGGGTTACTTCACCGACACCAACGACCTGGAGAGCCTGCAAGCGCTGCTCGATCGCCATGCGGTCAAGCTGCTGGTGGAAAACGACCAGACCCTGCACGGCGGCCGGATCGAGCCGATGCAACGCTTCTTCACCGAGGTCGAACGCCTGGGCCTGCCGGTCAGGATGACCTTCGACATCGGCAACTGGCAGTGGCAGGACCAGTCCGCCCTTACCGCCGCGCGCCTGCTGGGCCGACATGTGGACTACCTGCACTGCAAGGCCGTCGCCCGTCGCCCGGATGGCAAGCTGGTGGCCCTGCCGCCCGGCGCCACCGACCTGCATCTGTGGGAACAACTGCTCACGCACATGACTCAAGGTATTACCCGGGCGGTGGAATTTCCGCTGCAGGGCGATGACCTGGTCGACGTCACCGCGCAACAGGTCGCTACCCTCGCCCGCCTGGGCCAACCCCGCGTGGAGAATGCCCATGTCTGAGATCGATATCCTGTCGTTTGGCGAGACCATGGCGATGTTTGTCGCCGAGCAGACCGGCGATCTGGCCCAGGTTAGTCAGTTTCACAAACGCATTGCGGGCGCCGACAGTAATGTCGCGATTGGCCTGTCGCGCCTGGGCTTCAATGTCGCGTGGCTGAGCCGGGTGGGTAACGACTCCCTCGGGCGCTTCGTGGTCGACACCCTGGCCAACGAAGGCCTGGACTGCCGCCATGTAACCGTCGACCCGCTGCACCCCACTGGCTTTCAGCTCAAGTCCCGCGAAGAATCCGGCGCCGATCCCCAGGTGGAGTATTTCCGCAAAGGCTCGGCCGCCAGCCATTTGTCGATGGCGGACATCAGCCCGGCACTGCTGCAGGCGCGCCATCTGCATGCCACCGGGATTCCGCCGGCATTGTCGGAGGCCACCGGCCAATTGTCGGTGGAATTGATGAAACAGATGCGCAAGGCCGGGCGCAGCGTGTCCTTCGACCCGAACCTGCGCCCCTCCCTGTGGGCCAGCCAGGCGCGGATGATCCGCGAAATCAACGCCCTGGCCGGCCTGGCGGACTGGGTATTGCCGGGCCTCAGCGAAGGCCGCCTGCTCACTGGCTTCGATGACCCGGCTGATATCGCCGCGTTCTACCTTGACCAGGGCGCCGAAGCCGTGGCGATCAAGCTCGGGCCCGATGGCGCCTACTACCGCACCCAGATGGACCAGGGCTTTGTCGCCGCCGTGCGCGTCGACAAGGTGGTCGACACCGTGGGCGCCGGCGATGGTTTTGCCGTGGGCATGATCAGCGCCCTTCTGGAAAACGCCAGCTTTCCCGAGGCGGTACAACGCGGCAACTGGATCGGCAGCCGCGCCGTCCAGAGTCGCGGCGATATGGAAGGGTTGCCCACCCGTGCCGAATTACCCAACCGATCCGTTGCTTGACCCACTACCTGTTGCCACAACTACAACAAGCTCAGGAGCCACCTTATGGAAACCGTGAAACTCGCCACCCGTCGTTGGTGGTACATCATGCCCATCGTGTTTATCACTTACAGCCTGGCCTACCTGGACCGCGCCAACTATGGTTTCGCCGCAGCCTCCGGTATGGCCGAAGACCTGATGATCACGCCCGGCATGTCGTCCCTGCTCGGCGCGCTGTTTTTCCTTGGCTACTTTTTCTTCCAGGTGCCGGGGGCGATCTACGCGCAGAAGCGCAGCGTCAAGAAGCTGATTTTCGTCAGCCTGATCCTGTGGGGCGGCCTGGCCACTCTGACGGGCGTCGTGTCCAACGCCTACATGCTGATCGTGATTCGCTTCATGCTCGGGGTGGTCGAAGCGGCGGTAATGCCGGCGATGCTGGTGTACCTGTGTCACTGGTTCACCCGCGCCGAACGCTCGCGGGCCAACACCTTTCTGATCCTCGGCAACCCGGTGACCATGCTGTGGATGTCGGTGGTCTCGGGCTACCTGGTGCAGCATTTCAGCTGGCGCTGGATGTTCATCATCGAGGGCTTGCCAGCGGTGCTGTGGGCGTTTATCTGGTGGAAGCTGGCCGATGAACGTCCCAAGGACGCCAAGTGGCTGAGCGACAGCGAAAAGCAAAGCCTGGAAAGTGCCCTGGCCGCCGAACAGGTCGGTATCAAGGCGGTGAAGAACTATGCCGAAGCGTTCCGCTCGCCCAAAGTGATCATCCTCGCGCTGCAGTTCTTCTGCTGGAGCATTGGCGTGTATGGCTTCGTATTGTGGCTGCCATCGATCCTCAAGGCCGGGCTGCAAATGGACATGGTCGAGGCCGGCTGGCTCTCGGCGCTGCCCTACCTTGCCGCCGTGATCGGCATGCTGGTGGTCTCGTGGGGCTCGGACAAGCTGCAAAAGCGTAAACGCTTCGTGTGGCCGCCGCTGTTGATTGCCTCGATTGCCTTTTACGCCTCTTACGCGCTCGGCGCGGAACACTTCTGGTGGTCCTACACCCTGCTGGTGATTGCCGGCGCGTGCATGTATGCGCCGTATGGCCCGTTCTTCGCCATCGTCCCGGAAATCCTCCCGGCCAACGTCGCCGGTGGCGCCATGGCGCTGATCAACAGCATGGGCGCGCTGGGTTCGTTCGGCGGCTCCTACCTGGTGGGCTACCTCAATAGCAGCACCGGTTCGCCCGGCGCCTCGTACCTGCTGATGAGCGGTGCATTGCTGCTGTCGGTGGTGCTGACGATTTTCCTCAAGCCCGGCGCCAGCGACCGTGTACGCGCGCCGATGCCTACCCTCGAGTTGAAGGTGAAAGCTCAATGAAAAAGTCTGTGGTTCTCTATAAAAAACTCTCTGCGCCGTTGATGGCGCGCCTGCATGAGCAGGCCGATGTGACGCTGATCGACGCGCTGGACGAGACCGGCCTTACCCAACTGCGCGACGCCCTGCCCGGCGCCCACGGGCTGCTCGGCGCCAGCCTGCGCCTGGATGCCGGGCTGCTCGACCTGGCGCCGAAGCTGGAGGCGGTGGCGAGCGTCTCAGTAGGTGTCGACAACTACGATATCGACTACCTCACCCAGCGCGGCATCCTGCTCAGCAATACGCCGGACGTGCTCACCGAAACCACCGCCGACACCGGCTTTGCGCTGATCCTGGCGACCGCCCGGCGCGTGGTGGAACTGGCCGATATGGTGCGCGCCGGTCAATGGAGCAAGAACATCGGCCCGGCACACTTTGGCAGCGATGTGCACGGCAAGACCCTGGGCATCATCGGCATGGGACGTATCGGCGAAGCCCTGGCCCAACGCGGGCACTTTGGCTTCGGTATGCCGGTGATCTACCACAGCCATTCACCCAAGCCTGCGGTAGAAGCCCGCTTTGGCGCGCAGTACCGCAGCCTGCACGATTTGCTCAAGGAGGCGGACTTTGTCTGCCTGACTTTGCCGCTCACCGCCGAGACCGAGAAGTTGATCGGTGCCGAGGAGTTCGCGCTGATGGGGCCGGAGACGATCTTTATCAACATCTCACGGGGCAAGGTGGTGGACGAAGCAGCGCTGGTGGAGGCGTTGCAACAACGCACCATTCGCGCGGCCGGCCTGGATGTGTTCGAGAAAGAACCGCTCGATCACGCGTCCCCGCTGCTGCGCTTGAACAACGTGGTGGCCACACCGCATATCGGCTCCGCGACCCATGAGACGCGGGAGGCGATGGCCAGGTGTGCGGTGGATAATCTGTTGCAGGCGTTGGCCGGAGAGCGGCCACAGAATCTGGTGAACGCAGACGCCTGGAAACAATAGCGCCCTGACAACAGGGTTCAAATGTGGGAGGGGCGGTGCGACGATTCGACTTGCCCCCGATGGCGGCCTCTGGGCCGACCAGGATTTTGTGTCGATCCCGGCCCAAATGTGGGAGGGGGCTTGCCCCCGATAGCGGCCTTAGGGCTGGCCGGGATGTTGGATTGGGTTGAGTACATATCCGTTTCTGCGGTAACGGCTGCTATGGGTTCCGCTTTTACAGCGGCTCACTTTTGAAAAGCGCAAAAGTAAGCAAAACGCTCTTGCCCCACCACTCGGCACCTCGCTTGGGCTCGGTGTGCCCTCTCTCCGGCTTGAATCCGTGGGCCGCCGCAATGGGCCATCCATGGCCCAGTGCGGCTAACCCGGCGTCCTGCCGGGTTGCCCACGGATTCAAGCCTGCGTTCGGCCAGCGTGGTTTAACGGGGCGCCTGAGATCAAAAGCAGATCAAGAGCAAGAGCGACTCGCTTCGCATCGTGGTTACGGTTGGCGCTACTGAGTTGTGTAGACAGCCGCGGACTAAATGTGGGAGGGGGCTTGCCCCCGATGGCGGTGTGTCAGCTACAACAGAGCTAACTGACCCACCGCCATCGGGGGCAAGCCCCCTCCCACATTTGAACCGTATTTCAGATTTAGATAACGAACTTGGCCACCATCGCGTTCAGATCCACCGCCAAGCGCGACAACTCATGACTGGCCGCGCTGGTCTGGTTGGCGCCCGCCGCCGATTGCGTCGCCAGGTCACGGATGTTGACCAGGTTGCGGTCCACCTCGCGCGATACCTGAGCCTGCTCTTCGGATGCGCTGGCGATCACCAGGTTGCGTTCGTTGATCAGGCTGATCGACTGGGTGATCTGCTCCAGCGCCACACCGGCGGCGCGGGCCATCTCCAGGGTGCTCTGGGTACGCTGGTTGCTCTGCTGCATCGATTGCACCGCTTCACCGGTGCCGTTCTGGATACCGGCAACCATTTTTTCGATTTCCTGGGTCGACTGGGCCGTACGATGGGCCAATGCCCGCACTTCGTCCGCCACCACCGCAAAGCCGCGCCCGGCTTCACCGGCGCGTGCGGCTTCGATCGCGGCGTTGAGCGCCAGCAGGTTGGTCTGCTCCGCAATCGCGCGGATCACGTCGAGTACCTTGCCGATGTCGCGCCCTTGCGCCGCCAGACCCTCGATCATGGCCGCGGTGTTTTGCACGTCCTGGGTCATGGTCTGGATCGCCCCGACCGTCTCCACTACCCGGTCGCGGCCTTCCCGCGCGGCCTGGTTGGATTGGCCGGAGGCTTCGGACGTGGACACCGCATTGCGCGCCACCTCCTCCACCGCAGCCGTCATTTCATTGACCGCCGTGGCCGCCTGGTCGATTTCATTGTTCTGTTGCTGCAGGCCTTTGGAGGCTTCCTCGGTGACTGCGCTCAGCTCTTCGGCAGCCGACGCCAACTGCGTGGCCGAGCCTGCAATGTGCTGGATGGTCTGGCGCAGGTTGGTTTGCATGCTCGCCAGGGCACTGAGCAAGCGCGCCGGTTCGTCCTTGCCGTCGTCCTCGATCGCTGTCGTCAGATTGCCGTTGGCGATGCTTTCAGCCGCTTGCACGGCCTTGCGCAACGGCGTGACGATGCTGCGGGTCAGCAGCCAGGCCAGCAACACCGTCAGCAACGCAGCGGCGACCGACACCACGATGACGCCGGTAATGGCGGCCTCGTAACTGTGTTCGGCCTGGGTATCGGCAGCCTTGGCGCCGGCGGCGTTGAGGGCGATCAGTTTGTTCAACTGCTCGCCCATCTGGTCGGTGCCTTCCTTGATGCGGCTGTTGATCAAGGCGCGCGTTTCATCGACCTTGTCTTGCCTGGACAGCGCGATCATGTCGGCCTGGGCCTTGACGTAGTTATCCAGGGTGGTCGCAAATGCCTTGTACAGCACCGCCTCCTCGGCCCCTGCCGGCAAGGCGGCGTATTGGGTCTGCGCCGCCCTGACCTTGTCGACCAGCACGCCGATGCGGGTTTCGGCTTCCTGCAGGGCGGCCGGCTCACGGTTGACCAGCACGCGAAAGGACAGGATACGCATGCGCAGCACGTTTTCCGTCATATGCCCCAGGTACGTCACGCTGGGCAACTGATTGGTGCTCATATCCAGCGAAGCCTGGCGCATCAGGGTCATGCGGTTGACCGCAAACACCCCCAGAATGACCACCAGGACTGCGATAAAGGCGAACCCTAGAAAGGCGCGAGGGGCAATATTCAAATGACGGAGGGACATAAGGGGGACTCTCAGAAGTGATGTTGCCAGCGTCTGCCGCGAATCGATCCGTCAGCGCCAACGCACTGCCCAGACCTTGGCCGCCCGTTTTAGAATGGTTAGGTGGGCCTATACGGGGTATCGGCTGATGTCGAAGTTTTATGCAGGGCGCTTTATAAATAATTTATTACACTTCTGACGACTGGCCGTTTCTGGCATCCTGCGCCTCCATTTTCCGACCCGAGCCCTCATTTTGTCTGACGCTCAAGCCCCCCGCCCGCGCTATAAATCCGACCTGATATACGGCCTGGAAGACCGTCCGCACTTCACGGCGGCACTATTTGCCGCCTTGCAGCACGTGCTGGCGAGCTTTGTCGGCATCATCACCCCGACGCTGATCGTCGGTGGCGTGCTGGGCCTGGAGAGCGAAGTGCCGTATCTGGTGAGCATGGCGTTGTTCGTCTCGGGGCTCGGCACCTTCGTGCAGGCGCGCACGTTCGGCCCCATCGGCTCGGGCCTGTTATGCCTGCAGGGCACCAGTTTTTCCTTTATCAGTGTGATTCTCAGCGCCGGCTTCATGGTCAAGGCGCGGGGCGGCGGTACCGATGAAATCCTTTCAACGATCTTTGGCATCTGTTTTTTCGCAGCGTTTATCGAAGTGGTGCTCAGCCAGTTCATCGGCAAGCTGCGCAAGCTGATCACCCCGGTGGTGACCGGGACCATCATCACCTTGATGGGCTTGTCGCTGATCAAGGTGGCGGTGACCGACATGGCCGGCGGTTTCGGCGCCGGCGATCTGGGCGCTGCGAGCAATATGGGCCTGGCGGCGCTGGTGCTGCTGACCATCGTGGTGCTCAACCGCTTCGACAACCCGTTCCTGCGCCTGGGTTCGATCGTGATCGGCCTGACCCTGGGCTTTGTCGTGGCCTGGTGGCTGGGGCGTGTCGACATGAGCGCCCTGCCCCAGGTGCCGCTGATCAGCGTGCCGGTGCCGTTCAAGTACGGCTTCTCGTTCGACTGGGTGGCGTTTATCCCGGTGGCGGTGATCTTCCTGATTTCGCCGCTCGAAGCCGCCGGTGACTTGACCGCCAACTCGATGATTTCCCAGCAGCCGGTCAAGGGACCGCTGTATATCAAGCGCATCAAGTCCGGCCTGCTCGCCGACGGCCTCAACTCCGCGATGGCGGCCACCTTCAACAGCCTGCCGATGGTGACGTTTGCCCAGAACAACGGCGTGATCCAACTGACCGGCGTGGCCAGCCGCTACGTGGCCTACTTCATCGCCGGCCTGCTGGTGCTGCTGGGGCTGTTCCCGATGATCGGCGCGGTGCTGCAACTGATGCCCAAGCCGGTGCTGGGCGGTGCGACCCTGATCATGTTCGGCACCGTGGCCGTGGCCGGCATCAAGATCCTCGCCGAAGCCGGGCTGCATCGGCGCAACGTACTGATCGTGGCGATTTCCTTAGGCATGGGCCTGGGCGTTGCCGCCGTGCCCGAAGTGCTGCGCGACTTGCCCAAGGCGCTGCACAACATCTTCGAGTCGCCGATTACCGTGGGGGCGTTCTGTGCCATCCTGCTGAACATTTTCCTGCCCGAAGAGTTCATAGAGTTGGAAGAAGATGAATTCGATCCGGAGTCCTCGACCCTCAAGGTCATGCAGGACCCGGACGTCACCAAACGCTAGAGGCTCTTTCAGATGCGCAAACTCATGGTTCTATCGCTGTTGTTGCTGACCTTGAGCGCCTGCGCGCTGTTCCCCAACCGCGATCCGGTCAACATCAACGTGGTCGGCATCGAACCGCTGCAAAGCCAGGACCTGGAAGTGCGCTTCGCCGTCAAGCTGCGGGTGCAGAACCCCAATGAAACGGCGATCGACTACAACGGCGTGGCCCTGGACCTGGAGGTCAATGGCCGGCCACTGGCGTCAGGGGTCAGTGATCAGACAGGCAGCATCCCGCGTTTCTCCGAGACGGTACTGATGGTGCCGGTGAGTGTTTCGGCGTTTTCGGTGTTGCGCCAGACCCTGGGCCTGAGCCAGACCCAGAGCCTGAATAACCTGCCGTATGTGCTGCGCGGCAAGCTGGCGGGCGGGGTGTTCGGGACGATGCGTTTTGTGGAACATGGCACGCTGGATTTGCCCAACACCGCCACCTGGTGAACGACGGGCAACAAACGCTGAAGATCAAATGTGGGAGGGGCTTGCCCCCGATGAGCATAGGTATCTACACAACTCTGTAGCGGCCAACGCTAACCACGATGCGCAGCGAGTCGCTCTTGATCTTGATCTGGCTTTTGATCTTAGGCGCCCCGTTAAACCACGCTGGCCGAACGCAGGCTTGAATCCGTGGGCAACCCGGCAGGACGCCGGGTTAGCCGCACTGGGCCATGGATGGCCCATTGCGGCGGCCTACGGATTCAAGCCTGCGTTCGGGCACACCGAGCCTAAGCGAGGTGCCGAGTGGTGGGGCAAGAGCGTTTTGCTTACTTTTGCGCTTTTCAAAAGTGAGCCGCTGTAAAAGCGGAACCCATAGCAGCCGTTACCGCAGAAACGGATATGTACTCGGTCTGATCCAACATCCTGGTCGGCCCTGAGGCCGCCATCGGGGGCAAGCCCCCCCACACTTTTAACCGCGTTCAGTCAGTGATATAGCGCACACCCGGCCTGGCGCGCTCGTCCACCGTCAACTCAAAAATATCCGGCCTGGCGTAGTGCCCCACTACGTCATAGTCATAGCGTGCCCGCACCAACTCATCGGTATCAATCCGCGCCGTCAACAGCCCCGTTTCACCCACAAGCGGCCCGGCAAGAATGTCGCCCATCGGCCCGACGATCACGCTGCCACCGGCGATCAACGGACGATCCGCCGGCCAATTGGCAACGTCCACGCCCAACGCCTCGGGCGAGGCCTGCACCTGGCAGGCGCTCACCACAAAGCAGCGCCCTTCATGAGCCACGTGGCGCATGCTCACCTGCCACATCTCGCGCTCGTCCACGGTCGGCGCGCACCATACCTGCACGCCCTTGGCATACATGGCCGTGCGCAGCAGCGGCATCATGTTTTCCCAGCACACCGCGCCGCCGATGCGCCCTACCGCCGTGTCGACCACCGGTAACGTGGAGCCATCACCCTTGCCCCAGATCAGCCGTTCGGTGCCGGTGGGCATCAGCTTGCGGTGCTTGGCCACGAGCCCGCCCGTGGGCTCGAAATACAGCACGGTGCAATACAAAGTGCTGCCACTGCGCTCGATCACGCCGAGCACCAGGCTGGCGCCGGTGCGCGCGGATAACCCGGCCAGTGCGTCAGTCTCGACGCCGGGTACATCGATAGCATTGGCAAAATAGCGCGCAAAGGCTTCACGACCCTCGGGCAGGCGATACCCCAATTGAGTACCGAACCCTTCACCTTTGGGATAGCCGCCCAGCAGCGCCTCAGGCATTACCACCAATTGCGCGCCGCTGCGCTGGATTTCGCCCTCGTAGGCGAGGATCTGTTCGAGGGTCTCGGCCTTGCCGCCCGGCAGCGAGCCAATTTGTAAAGCAGCCACGGTAGAAACGGACATCACAGTCACTCCAAGTCAGGGGGGTTGCCCATTCTCCGACCAGGGCCGATCATGAATAAAGCCCACCTCAGTGCTAAATGATATGAGCCAGATGAATATCGCCCAGGTTGACCTGAACCTGCTCAAAACCTTCGAAGCCCTGCATGACGAGTCCAGCGCCAGCCGCGCGGCGTTGCGCCTGGGCGTCACCCAATCGGCAATCAGCGCCGGTCTGCGGCGGTTGCGCGAGCTGTACGACGATCAGTTGTTTGTGCGTACGGGACGTGGCCTGGCACCGACGACGCGCGCCAATCAATTGAAACCGCTGATCAGCGAAGCGCTGGACCGTTGTCGGCAAAGCCTGGCGATGATCCACCCGCAGAGCCCGAATTATCAAGGCCGCTCCGTGGTGCTGGGGCTGTCGGATGACTTCGAGATTGCCTATGGCCGTCGTCTGATGGACAGCGTCGCGCAGCGCCTGCCGAAGTTGCGGGTGATTTTCCGCCAGACCCACAGCCAGATTGTCGCCGACGCCCTGCTCGACCGCAGCCTGGACCTGGCCATCAGCGCCGGCGGTTTTGCCGAGCGGCGCCTGAGCCGGCAAGTGCTCGGCGAAGGTGACTACCGCTGCCTGGTGGACCCGGACAGCCTGGCGCCCAGCCAGCAACACATCGACCTGACGGAGTTCGTCGCGCGCGAGCATGTGCTGGTGTCGTCCGGCGGGTTTATCGGCATTACCGATGAGGGCTTGGCGGCGCACGGCTTGAGCCGCCAGGTGTGTGCGTCCACCAGCCACTTTGCCGCCGTGGCATTCCTGCTCAAGGGCAGCACGGCGGTGGCGACGATTCCCGGGCATGCCGCCGATGCCATCGCCGGCCTGACCGGCTTGCGCGTTCTGCCCTGCCCGCTGGCATTGCCGCGCTATCCGGTGGAGCTGGGCTGGCGTACCCAGGCCCAGCTTGACCCCTTGTTGTTGAAGGTGCGTGAGGTGATCCAGGCCTGCTTTACTTAGCGGCGGCCATCAGTTTGTTGACCTCACTGCGCACCATGTTGGAGAACTCCGGCGGCGACATGCCGTCAAGTTCGGCACGCACCCATTCGGCCCATTTGCCCTTGCGCTTGGCGCGCTCGCCGAACAACCGGGCGGCTTCGCCCTTGGCCTTGCCCAGGTTGGTTTGCCACAGGTCGTAGAGACGGGACTTTTCATCTTCCAGCTCGGCGCGTTCGGCGAGGGTCTTGTTGGCGAGATTGAAGCTCATGGTGAATTACCTGCTGCACAAATAAAGGACATCTTACACTGTAGGTCCAAAGGACCCGATTTGGATTTTGCCGCAAATGGACGGCCAGCAAAATAACTGCAACTTTTGCCGGCGCCCGACACTCCATTGTTCACTGCCACATTCACTTTGCAAGGAGTCACACATGGCCCGCAAAACCGCCGCTCAATCCGTCGAAGAACAAATCAAGGATCAAGCCTTCAGCGAACTGACTTCGCTGATCGAAGAATCCGACAAACTGCTCAAGAGCAGCGCGTCCCTGGTGGGCGAGGAAGGTGAAACCCTGCGTGAGCAGGTTGCCATCAAACTCAAGCAAGCCCTGGACTCGGTGTCCAATGTACGTGAGCGCAGCAAGCCGGTGGTAGACGCCACCGAAACCTACATCGGTGGTCACCCTTGGCAGACCGTGGCCATTTCCGCAGGCTTTGGCCTGGTGGTAGGCCTGCTGCTCGGTCGTCGTAACTGATCAGTCAGGGCTGCGCCAAGGTGCAGCCCTGTTCAACCGGCAGCCCACTCTTGAAGCTGCCGTAGATCCTGCGCCCCAAGTTCTATCCCTGTTTCCTGCGACTTCGCCCGTGCGCGATGGCGCCTATCTCCCGGCAACCGCCGCAACCCGGCCGCATGCATCTGCCGCACCAGTTCCTGGCTGCGCTCGGCAAAGCTTTGCCCGGCCGTTTTGCTCGGGTCGATCACAATCAGTAACTGGCCGGTCCAGGGCGTACGCGCGCCCGGGTGGTCAGTCCAATCGAATTCGAATGAAAAATTGCCGCCGGTCAACGCCGCCGCCAGCAACTCGACCATCATCGACAACGCCGAGCCCTTGTGCCCGCCAAACGGCAACAGCGCGCCGCCTTCAAGAATCGCCTTCGGGTCCTGGGTGGGCTGGCCCAGGCTGTCCACGCCCATGCCGGGCGGCAGGCGTTCACCCTTGCGCGCAGCGATCTGCACATCGCCATGGGCGATGGCACTGGTGGCCAGGTCGAACACGATCGGTGCGCCATTGGCCTGGGGCGCAGCAAAGGCGATGGGGTTGGTGCCAAAAAGTGGCCGGTCGGCACCATGGGGTACCACGCACGTCATGCTGTTGACCACACTGAGCGCCACCAGTCCCTCTTCGGCAAAGGGCTCGACATCCGGCCACAGCGCGGCAAAGTGATGGGAGTTATGGATTGCCAGCAACGCAATACCGGCGCTGCGAGCCTTGCTCACCAACAACCCACGCGCCGCCGCCAGGGCCGGCTGGGCAAAACCATTGCCGGCATCGACCCGTACGAAGCCTGACGCCACATCGCTGACCGTGGGCACGGCCGCTCCATCGACCCAGCCGCTGGCCAGGGTCGACAGATAACCCGGGATGCGAAAGATACCGTGGCTGTGGGCGCCATCACGTTCGGCGCTCGCGCAGTTCTGTGCAAGGATCTTCGCCACTTCCGGCGAGGTGCCGTGCCGGACGAAAATCTGTTGGAGCAGCCCCACCAACTCAATGAAGCTGATGAAGGCTGGGGCAACTGTCGGAGACTGCGCAGACATTTGAAGCTCCGTTTTTATGATTGGAAGGGGGCAACGAATGGACATCCAGACCGTCGATTAAACACCACCCACAGCGCTCACTGTCAACTGACGGCGTGACTCAATAGTTAGCCCCCGCCCACCACGGCTGCCTGCCTACCCTGTGTGTCCCTATTCACGCTGGAAACAGGCGATGACCCGTGTTACCCCGCCGTATTTTTTTGACGAATTCCTGCTGCCCGTCAATCGCTCGGTATTGAGCGAACGCGAACGCGCCCTGGGGCTTACCGTCAAGGACCTGGAATGGCTGCACGGCGTGTATTACGCCAGTGACGCCAGCCGCCAGGACACGCGCCTGCAGACCCATCCGATGCGCGTCGAAGAGCTGTTGATCAATAGACCGGGGCAGACTGCGATTGCGCTCGCCGGCGCGTTTGCGATGAGCCCCAGCCCGGACGGTGACAAAGCCCTGCTGTATACACCCTATGGCGGTATCCAGGTGTTTGACAGCCATGCCGCGCTGCTCGCCGAGGTCAGCCAGGCGCTTGCAGACTCGGTGCAGCGCGTGGCGTTGCTCGGCTTTCTGTCGATTGCGCAGCGCGACAGCCTGCCGGCGGGAAGCGTCCTGACACTGACGACCTCGCTGATCCCGGGGGCGGTCATGGAAGCCCAGCAACAAGCCCTGCAGGCCTGCCAAAAGGCCAACGTGCAGTCAGTGCTTGAACACTTGCAGAAGACCCCCACCCTGTCCGACATGCTCGACACACTTCTCGGAATCATGGCGCGTCCTTACTTCCCTGGCCTGGATCAACGGGAAACGCGGGTAAACTGTTTTATCAAGCGCCCGACGGATACCGACCGACGCTGGATCGACTCCCTGACGCTACGTGAGGCGTTCCTGCAGTTTTATGTGAAACATGCCTGGCCTCTGGGGCAAACCCGCGAATTCATCAACCCCCGGCATGTCACCACCTACTTCAACCAGACGCAGTTCCAGCAAGACAGCGAGCAATGGGAAATGCTTGTCGAGCAGACCTCCGGCACGCTGTCCAAACTGCTCGACAGTCTGCTGCAGACCTACTGGAACGAAGACATCGACAATGGAACCTCGCGCCTGGCGCTGTTTGCGCAAGTGCTGGCCGACAAGTTCCGTCTCGATGTGCTGCTCAAACGCCAGAGCGGCATCCTCAGCGCCGATGAAAGCCACATGCTCCAGGCTCTGCTGCTCAGCGACCAGGATGCGCGCAACGCCTACGCTGGCGAGCTGAGCGTGGAAAAAGTGCGCGTCTATGCGCCCTACCAGCACTACGTGGAACTGGCCAGTACGCTGATGCTGCATGAAAGCCATGCCTACCTTTACACCCAGTCCCGTGGTCTGCAGGTGCTCCAGGACCTGGATGACCTCAAAGACACGCTATTGACCATGCTCACGGCGGCCGGACACGAAGACGAACTGCTCAATTTCCTGTCCCTGGACGAGCGCGACACCTTTATCGGCCTGGACCAGATAAACATTGCCGCACGCCCCGTCAGCGGCCATGTGTTCACCGGCATGATCGAAGACATCATCACCAAGCAGATCAGCAACATGAACCATGCCCTGGGCCTGTATCGCAGCAGCGCCGGCCAGCTGGACCTGGAAGCATTGCTCGATTACGCCCTGGACATCCGCACCATGCTCGACAGTCGCCTGGCGGATCTGGACACCGATGGGCGCTGGACGATACACCCCGTCAGCAGTGGCAATGGCCGCCCCTCCACCGTACAGGCCGAGCGCGCCAAGCTGCACCAGCAGCGCCTGCAAGCTGCCGAGGACGGGTTGAACATCGAACGCTTGAAACACCCGACATTGCGCAGCATGGTCGCCCTGGCCCTGGACACGGAACTGCAGACGCGACAACTGGACCTCAAGGCCGATGACGTCTTTATCAACACTTACCCCTCCAGTGCCCAGCAGCGCGAAGAGCGACCGCCCGTATCGTCCCTGAGCATGGTTGAACATTTCATCGAGCGCCTGGGCTCGGAGAGCGAGCCGCTTCCTGTGTCTTCCAGGACGGGGTTTTACGAGAAACGCAGCCAGGGTGTCGCCCTGAAGCTCAATAACATGACCCTCAAGACTTTCAACAACCTGATCGAACGGGTGTTGACGTTATTTGCCGACCACGAGCTGCGTGACCTGCCGCGCCTGTTTCTGCACAACACCCGCGATAAACACGCGCACTCGATGCTGCTGGGCTTGCGCAGCGAGGCTGACCTGCGATTGCTGGGCAAGACCCTGCCGACCGGCAGCCATGCCATTCTCGATGCGGTCCTGCGCACCGACAGCCTGGCGCGCCTGACCCGTCATGGGATCAATGGGTTTCTCCCGGATGCCTATGCACTGGCATTGCACCAGGGCACGTCCGATGCGTTGCTGCCGCTGGCCAATCTGTTCGTACTGACCGAGCGAGGCGGCCTCGACCCCAGGAATTCGGGCCAGGCGATCCTGTGGTCACCCCGGCGTGGTCATGAGGTCTTTCCTTCGGTTACAGCCCTGCGCGACGCACTTACCCAGCGCCTGGCACACCCGGTCAAACGGCTGACACTGCTGGAAAACCTGCGATTATCCCAGCGCGAGCCCCATCAAGTGTATCGCCTGGCCGCCCTTCTGCGCATTGACGATAACCTGCTGGACGATCGCCTGAAGGCCTACGGCGACAATGTGATGGACGCGGTGGACCAATTGCTGACCATGGACTTGCCCGCGCGCGCAGCGCAGGACCGCCTGGATGCAATCCTGGAGATGCCTGCCCCCACCAATCTGGGACGGGCCAAGGCGCTGGCCGAAGCAATGATCACCCAACAACTGCTGCCCGTGTGGCTGGCAATGGCGCCCGCCAAAGAGCAGATTTACCATGCAGAACTGCTTGAGCAATACCGCAACAGTGCTCCGGAAGAGGAGGATTACCTGCATGGCATTCCAACCATTCGCGAGCACACCTTTTCCGCCTTGCTGAAGCTGCTCCAGGCTCGCTTCCCCAAGCACACCATCAGCCCCGACGACGTACTGATTCCCGTGCACCAGGCCCTCGATCTCCACACCTGCAGCCTGACCGATTTTGCCTTGCGCCACTGGCCGGACCTGAACAGTCAGATTATCCGCCCGCGCTCGCGCACCGCCATGGCGCTGCCCAACACTCTGGATGCCAGCGCCGTGATCCAGATGGTCCGGCAGCTGGACTTGAAATCGGTCTACCAGAAGCGCTTGCAAACCGAGCTGGACACCCGCACAGAGGCTGCACGCCAACGTCGGCGCCGGTTCTGCCGGCAATTGCCATGGCAGGTATTGCACTACGCCCACGAGCAACATCTGCAAGAACGTCTGTCAACCGAGGCGCTGGGCTTGGTCCAGCAGGTATTCGACATGCCTGACACCCTGGCACGTGCGGCGCTGGCAGGCGCATCGACGCTGATACGGCCCCTGGAGTTGGTGGCGACCGCGGGCGCCGCTGCCGCCAAGGTGCTGGGCATGTACCTGATCAGCGGCGAAAATAAAAATACCGGTCCGGTGGTGTTATATGCGCCTTACAGTGAACACCATGTGCTCAAGCAGTACGACAGCGAGCAAGCGCTGCTGGATGAAGTGGAAAGACCGGGAGAACTGCAGGAATGGGTCATCCAGCACTTGGAGGATCCGCACCAGGATGTTTACCGCCACTTGCTCAAAAGCAACCGTTATCGCACCTCGGATATCGGCCTTGCCTCATCCGCGGTAACCGGCAATCTGCTGCATTTTCTGTTCAGCGAGAACACGCTGATCCTGCTCAAAATGCTCGCCTGCCAGTTCGAAAGAGGCTCAAAGCTGCTCTGGGATAACGCAGTCAGCCTGTTCGGCAAGGGCATTCCGACGGCCGTGCACTTCATGGCGGGAAAACTCGCCTATCCGCTGGTGGTATGGCGCAGCTACACGCTGGTCAAGCGCTCAATGGAAGCACTGCAACTGCATCAGTGGAAAGCCGCGATGAAGGATTTCATCCTGGCCGTGGTGCAAATGGCCGCGTTGTACAGCGAGCTCGACGGCAGCGAAACCCCGCCCCCCGGTGACGCTGAAGTCGTCGACCTGCCGCAGGGCAAACTGCCCACAGCCATTATCCCCGGACTGCACGACGTCACCGCGATCTCGCGGACACGATTGCAGCGTTTGGAGGACTACGACATTGCCCTGAAGGACCTGGAGCTGGACACCTCTACCCACGTCTACAAGGCTAAGGCCAGCGCCAAAGACTATGTACCGCTGGCAGGCAAGGTATATCCGGTGAAGAAAACCAGGGATCACTGGCGCCTGGAGAACAACGATCAGCAGGGCCCCTATGTGGGGCGCAATTCAGATGGCCAATGGGTGTTGGACCTGAGCCTGCACAAGCCCCGCTTCGGCCAGGCCTGGACGCGTCACAAAACGCAACGGGCCCAACGGCGCGAGATCAATATTCAAGCGCAGGGCATAAAGGCGATTGCCGCATTATCGAGCTGGAAAGCCCAAGCTGTGGACGAAGCGTTGAATGTGGCGACTTACTACGCCGTCAACTGCAAGCGCAACATCCAGCATTTCGCAGAGCTGCTCACACCTGATAGCCGAGTCGGCCTGTTTTTATGCGACCTGTTCGGCACTATCAACCTGACTTCGGAGCAGGTAAAGAAAATTGAAAACCTCATCGACGGGATACTGGATGAGTTAAGCGACCCCACTTTGATCAGCCCTGACTCAATGCGTCTTGTCAGCGGTGAAAGCATGAAGGACCCCACGAATGACTATGCGATGGTCCTTGTCGATGACAGTGAGCGCAGAGTGTTTTTGTTCGAACGTTTCTTCGATCCGGACCTGGCGGAATACGCCAACATTTTGAATGCACCCTTCGACATGTTTGCTCACGCCAGGGCTTGCACGCTGATTCATGAGCTGACGCATTTGAGACTCGAGACCGAAGACATCGCCTACCTGCGCAGCATGGAACCGTTCCGCGACCTGATCGATATAGCTAAGCCGGGTGCTCAGGCGGTGAAGACACGCCAGGACGATTTGCAGACCACCGCACTCTCCACCCTGACGCCGGCCAGTATGTTGTTCAAGACATGGGATGACATATCCAACACTTGGGAGGATTACGGCGTCTTGACCACTACCCACTACCTCAAGCGCAAAGTCCTGAAGATAACGGGGGCCAAGACCCTGACCGAGGCCCGGCAGATCTTCATGAGCAATATCGACAAACGCATCGAGGTCATTCTGTCCAACGCCGACTCAGTCACTTACCTGATTACGCACCTGGGGCGCATGCTTGATGTGGGGGCCTGAGCAGGCCCCCAGCGGGCGGATCAGTCTTTCTGATCACGCAGGATATTGCCCGAAGCGCCGTCGATACGAGCTTCGTAGACGGTGCCATCGGATTTGCGGCCCTTGACTTCCCAATAGCCGTTGTCGTCCGCTTCAGCGGCGTAGACTTCGACATAGCCCGCTTTGGTCTTCGCCACTTCAATGGCTTTTTCAATGGTGATCCAGCCCGCGCCCGGCTTGTCTGCCAGGGCAGCGCCGGCACTCAGCAAGGCGGTAGTGGCACACAGGGCAGCTAAGGTTTTCTTCAACATGTTGGTACTCCATAGTTGACGACAGGTTATTTCCTGAATTTTTAGGCGCACTCAAACAAGAATAAGTTCCAATTGATGTGCAATCGCCATGATGCTGTTCTCGCCGCGTGCCTCAGAAGGTTAGAATGCGGGAAATCAGGATGAGTCAATGAGCGAACAGTCCCTTTCAGAAGCCGAGTACGACGCCATTACCGACGCCGCCGCGCATTGGTGCATGCGCCTGCATGCCGAGGATTGCTCGGCCGCTGAGCGCCAGGCGTTTGAAAAATGGCACGACGCTCATCCGCTGCATGCGTTCGAATACGCGGCGATGCTGGAAGTCTGGGACGTGGCCGATCATCTGCCGCGCGACACGCCGGCACCGGTCGGGTTGCCGTACAAGCCGCGCAAGCGCTGGCGCACTTACGCGGTCGCCGCCGCCATCTGCCTGGGTGCCTTGCCACTGGCCGCCTTTACCGGTTGGGAAGCCGGCTGGTTACCCAGCGCCTATAAACACTACGAAGCGACCAATGGCTTGCGCAAGGTTACCCTGGGCGATGGCAGCCAGGTGGAATTGAATCTGGGTACCGAGCTGGTCTACAGCAATTACAAGGACCGGCGTCAGGTCAGCCTGAAAAAGGGTGAAGCGTTTTTCAAGGTCACCCATGACAGCGATCACCCCTTTATCGTGCAGGCTGGCGAGGGGCAGGTACGAGTGACGGGTACCCAGTTCAATGTCTGGACCTATGCCGACCAGGTGCGGGTAATGTTGCTTGAAGGCTCGGTGCAGATCGCCAGCGACTCGGTGCATGGCAGCGTGCCGCTGACCCCGGGGATGCAGGCCAGTTACCAACGGGGCGACGCCACCCCGCGCGTGGCGGCCATCAAACCCGATGACACGGCCCTGGCATGGCGCACGGGCAAACTGGTGCTCGATAACCTGGCCTTGGCCGATGCGCTGCCGCTGATCAACCGATACCTGGACAAACCCGCGATGCTGGCGGACGCGGGCACCGGGAGCATCCGCATTGGCGGTATTTACAATCTCAGTGAAGTCAACAACCTCATCCCCTCCCTGCCCAAGGTACTGCCGGTCTACCTGACCCAGAATCAGGACGGCAACCCGGTACTCAACGCCATTCCGCGTAAAACGCCCAAGGGCTGAGCCTGCGCCTGCCGCGTTATCTGTCCACTTTTGAAACACTCAACGGTCTTGAATCGCCCAGCGGGGACGGATTCATCGTTTTGTCATGGACACTGTTCCATCGCTGATACAACGGGCGCGAGCGTCAGGGCATACCGCAGCGGGCAACAACTGTGTCACGGTTGAAACACCGCCGTCGGCGAATTCGTCGGCGAAAACCGCAACCTCATGAATCCACGGAAAAAATCAAAACCGGCACGCGTTCTGCTCTGTCCCTGACAACGCTGTTTAGGGTCAGCATGAATAACAAGGACTGCCGCCGTGAACACATTCACTCATGCCTGGATAAACGCACTACTGATCAGTTGCGTGCTCAGTGCCGGCGCCAGCCTGCCGAGCCAGGCGGGTGACGGCGTGATCGTGACGGGGCGCGCCGTGCAAGGGCATATGTACGGGCGCACCTCGCTCCCGGACCCCTACCCCAACACGGCCAACGCCAACCCCAGCAAAGAAGTGATCAGTGCCATGTCCGGCGAACTCAGCGACCTGGACATCGGCGGCATCAGCAGCGGATCGACCCTGGCGCGCTCCGTGCAGCCCAGCGCCAATCTGTCGGGCCTGGGTGCCACGCAAACCGGCATGTCGACCCTGGGCAGTGGCGCTGCCGCCGGCCACGGCGCCGGCAGTGCAATGGGCGGGCAGATCAGTGATTCGATCCAGCGCGGCATGGCCCCGTTGAACAACATCGGCAGCATGCTGGGGGGCAAATGATGGAGCGCCTCCTGTTGATGTTCGCCCTGCTGGGCAGCGCGGCGAGTATGGCCGACAACACCGCCGTGATCGATGGCAGCGGCAGACAGTACGAGGGTGTTGTGTCGATCAACCAGGCAGCCGGCAACCGGCAACAACTGTCCAACAGCCGCTCCATTGTCCTGGGTGGCCAGGCCACCACCGTCAATATCCAGAAGCTCCACGGCAACGTCGACCCGTCCTTGAACGCCAAGGCAGCGATCCTGGGCACCTCCTTTACCAACGGCAACGGCGTGCTGGGCATCAACCAGTCGGCCGGGGCCAATAACCAATCGATCAATGCGGTGCGGATCAGCCTCAATCCTGGCCCGCAAAGCATCGATGACAGCGTCCTGTTGCAACAGAACACGACGACGCTGGCAACCGACTCAGGGTCCACCTCCACCACTGGCAGCCGCCAGGTCGTCACCAGCGACCAGGCCTTCACCGGCAGCCGAGGAGTGATTCAGGTGAACCAGAGTGCCGGGGTGGGGAACCGAGTGGCTAACACCCTGGGCATCACTATCAAGTAACTGCTTGATAGGCGTTCGTTAGACCGTACCAACACTTAACCCAACTAATTAGAAGCAAGGAGAAACACCATGAAACCTCAAATGGCGCTCAAACCATTGGTTTTCGCTCTCGCCGCGCTCATGGCTGCCGCAGCTCAAGCGGGTGGTGGCTGGCATCCAGCCCCTCAACCCACCGGTACCGTCGCCGCCGTCGTCACTGATGTGCAAAAAAGCGAACACAACAAATTCGACGACAGCAACACCGAAAACAACGCCTCGGCCGACAATTCGGTCACCGGCAACAGCGGTAACGTGGGCGTCAACGTACAGTCGGGCTCGGGCAACCAGGCGGATAACGCGGGCGCCATCTCCAGTGCCAAAGGCGACTTTGCCAGCGTGTTCGCCGTGATCGATGTGAATCAAGCCAGCACCAATAACAACCTCATCAACAAAGGCACGCAAAACAACGCCTCCCTGGACAGCTCGGTCAACGGCAACTCCGGCAACGTGGGTTACAACGGCCAGGCCGGCCAAGGCAACCAAGGTAAAAACAACCTGGCAATCACCACCGCTGACGGCAAGAACATCGCTGCGGCCTCCAATACCGAGCAGAGCTCGCTCAACAACAGCTATCTCAATACCGCCGTCAGCAGCCATGGCTACGGCAAGCCTCAATACGTATCCAACAACTCAAGCCTCGACAACTCGGTTAACCGCAACTCCGGCAACGTGGGTGTAAACCTGCAATCGGGCGCGGGCAACCAGGGCAGCAACAGCCTGTCGATCGGTCAAGGTTGCAGCGTCTGCTCCAGCGGCGTGCGTTTCTGATCCAACGGGGCCTTGGCAACAAGGCCCTTTTTATTCCAGTGTCCAACAGGTCAGTCGATCATGCGCTTCGCGACCCTCACCCTCCTGATGTTGCTCACTGGCCCCACTTTGGCGGGCACCATGGCGATCTCCGCCATGCCCGGCAGTGCGGTGATTTTCAAGAAGGTCGAGAGCATCCGTGAACGCCGGTTCGCCAACCTGGTGGAACAGAAAACCGATTTCAGCTGTGGCGCTGCGGCGCTCGCCACCATCCTGCGCCAGGCCTATTGGCTGGACGTCGACGAAGACCACCTCATCAAGGGCATGCTGGTCAATGCCGACCAGGACCTGGTGCGTACCCAGGGCTTTTCCATGCTGGACATGAAGCGCTACCTCGAAAGCATCGGCATGCGCGCCCGGGGCTACAGGATCGCCCCGGACACCCTGGTCACCGTGAAAATCCCGGTGGTGGTGCTGCTGGAAATCCGTGGCTACAAGCACTTTGTAGTGATGCAGCGGGCCGACAAGGACTGGGTGTATGTCGGCGACCCGGTGCTGGGCCACAAGCGCTATTCGCGGGATGATTTCGTCAGGGGCTGGAATGGCATCGTCTTCGCCGTATTGGGTGAAGGCTACGACAAGGCCAACGTGCTGCTCGACCCGCCTGCACCGCTGACCGCCAGGAACCAGTTGAACGAGTTCCGACCCGTAGGCGACGCCGAGCTGATGGATTTCGGTTTCATCCAGAGCGACTTTTTTTAGAAGCGCAATAAGGGGCAGGACGCTCCAGGAGCAAAAGATGAACACGTCCCGTTGGCTGACGGTTGTGTGTCTGGCAGCCTCGATGCCCGTTTATGCGTCGTCGGGTTTCAAACCGATCGAACTCAAGGACTCGGAAATGGCTGAGCTGCGCGGCCGCTACGTGATGCCGGGGCGAATCATCAGCTTCGGCATTGTCATGAGCAGCACCTGGACCAATGCGGTCGGCGACAGCATTACCGGCAAGGCCAGCATGCAGTTGGACAAGACCACCATCACCCCACAGTTCTATGTGCAAACCTCCGGTGCTGCGGGTTCCGGAACGCCCACGGCCGGCAGCGGTAATGTGATCGGCGGAGCCGGCCTGACCAGCGGCCAGGGCGTGACTCAAAGCGTGCGCACCGCCGGTGATGGCAACACCGCCTACAACAACGTCGGGATCAACGTCACCCAGGACGGTTTTGCCCCTGCCAATGCCGTGCAGTCCGGGCAGGTATTGGTGGCCGGCGGCACGGTCACCGGCGAGAGCAAGGCCGGTCATGTCAGCGTGTCGGCCAACAACGGCAGCCTGCAAATGGCGATCCAGGCCAACCACAACCAGGGCAACAGCCTGCAGCAGATCGGCGGCGGGAATGTGCTGCAAGGCACGGTCCTGACAGGCGATGCCAACTTCGTCAGCAACATGACCCAACTCAACGTCGTAATGAACGTGAACGGTTTGAACAACGGCGCATTGAACTGCAACCTGGACCCACTCAAAGGCCTGCGCACGCTCGGTTATTGAACCACGCTGACCCTCGACACTTACGCATTGAAACAGGACGGCTTATTTCATGCATCGATCGTTATCGCTCCGCGCGGTGATCTGTTTAAGTACGCTCTTGCCCGCATCCATGTTGTATGCCGCGCAGGATGCCGATATCGAATCCCTCAAGCGGGAACTCCTGGAACTCAAGCAACGCTATGACGTGCAGCAAAAGGCCCTGGCCGTGCTGGAACAGCGTGTACGCCAGGTAGAAGATCAACCGGCCACGCCGGAACCCAGGCGCCTGGCCAAATCCCCCGCCGACTTCAGGAAAGGTGCTACGGCCGTCGCAGGTACGGGTGCGGCAGCGGCGTCAGGTGGTGCGGGAGGCGGCGGCAGTTCCTACGGCCAGGCGCTCAAGGATGACTCGGCCCCGGCACAAAGCGTCAGTAACCTCTACAACGAAGCCAGCGGCTTTTTCGGCAATGGCAAGCTCAGTGTCGAAACCGGCATCACCTATGCCCGTTACGACGCCCGCCAGTTGACCCTCAACGGGTTCCTGGCGCTGGACTCGATCTTCCTCGGCAACATCAACCTGGACCGGATCAAATCCGACAGTTGGACCCTGGACCTGACCGGCCGCTACAACGTCGATAACCGCTGGCAGTTCGACCTCAACGTGCCGGTGGTCTACCGCGAGTCGACCTATCAGTCCGGCGGCGCCGGCAACGATGCCACGGCCACATCCGAAGCTTCGGTGACCCGCGACCCCACCATCGGCGACGTCAACTTCGGCGTGGCCTACAAGTTCCTCGATGAAACCCCTACCCTGCCGGATGCCGTGGTGTCGGTACGGGTGAAGGCGCCTACGGGTAAAGAGCCGTTTGGCATCAAATTGGTCAGGCAACCCAACAACGACAACCTCTACCTGCCGGAAAACCTGCCGACGGGCAACGGCGTGTGGTCGGTCACACCGGGCATTTCCCTGGTCAAGACCTTCGACCCTGCAGTGCTGTTCGGTTCTCTGTCGTACACCCACAACTTCGAAGACTCGTTCGACGACATCAGCAGTGAGGTCAACCAGAAGGTGGGGGGCAAGGTGCGCCTGGGCGACAGCTTCCAGTTCGGTGTCGGCGTAGCGTTCGCGCTCAACGAGAGGATGAGCATGTCGTTCTCGGTGTCCGACCTGGTGCAGCGCAAAAGCAAGCTCAAGCCGGACGGCGGCGACTGGCAGTCGGTGGTCTCCAGTGATGCGAATGCAGGCTACTTCAACGTCGGCATGACGATTGCCGCGTCGGACAACCTGACCATCGTGCCGAACCTGGCGATCGGGATGACCGATGATGCGCCGGACTTTACGTTCAGCCTGAAATTCCCGTACTACTTTTGATCGAGAGGTAAACACTTTTTAAATGTGGGAGGGGGCGGTGCGACGATTCGACTTGCCCCCGATGGCGGCCTCAGGGCCGACCAGGATGTTGTGCCGATCCTGGTCCAAATGTGGGAGGGGGCTTGCCCCCGATGGCGGCCTTAGGGCCGACCAGAATGTTGGATCAGATCGAGTACATATCCGTTTCTGCGGTAACGCCGACTGGCGGTTCCGCTTTTACAGCGGCTCACTTTTGAAAAGCGCAAAAGTAAGCAAAACGCTCTTGCCCCACCACTCGGCACCTCGCTTGAGCTCGGTGTGCCCTCTCTCCGGCTTGAATCCGTGGGCCGCCGCAATGGGCCATCCATGGCCCAGTGCGGCTAACCCGGCGTCCTGCCGGGTTGCCCACGGATTCAAGCCTGCGTTCGGCCAGCGTGGTTTAACGGGGCGCCTAAGATCAAAAGCAGATCAAGATCAAGAGCGGCTCGCTTCGCATCGTGGTTACCGGCTACAGCGGTGTGTGGCCTATGCCCCGATGCGTAGAGTCAGTCAATGCATCAGCGACTGACACATCGCTATCGGGGGCAAGCCCCCTCCCACAGAGGTCCCTAGCGGATCTGGTGTTTGTGCAGCAACCGGTAAAATGTCGGCCGGGAAACGCCCAGCATCCGGGCCGCGACGCTCAGGTTGTCGCTGTGCCGGTCGAGCACATCGCACAACGCCTGACGCTCGGCGCGGTGCTTGTAATCTTCCAGTGTCGCCATCGGTGGCGAAGCGGTCTGCGCGCCTTGCAACCCCAGGTCAACCGCTTCGATCTGGCGTCCTTCGGCCAGTACCAGGCCACGGCGCACGCGGTTGGCCAACTCACGCACATTGCCCGGCCACAGGTGTTGCCCCATCGCCACCAAGGCCGCTTCGCTGAAGCTGCGCGGGCGGCGACCGGTTTCCTGGCTATAGAAGCGCGAAAAGTGATTGGCCAGCATCGCCACGTCGCCATGGCGCTCACGCAGGGGCGCGGTGACGACTTGCAGCACGTTCAGCCGGTAATACAGGTCCTCGCGAAAGGTGCCCTTCTCGACCGCGGCCTCCAGGTCAACGTGGGTGGCGGCCAGCACTCGCACATCCACCGGAATGGGCTGGCTGCCGCCGACACGCTCGATCTGTTTCTCCTGGAGAAACCGCAACAGGTTGGCTTGCAGCTCCATCGGCAGATCGCCGATCTCATCAAGAAACAGCGTGCCACCGTGGGCGGCCTCGATGCGTCCGACCTTGCGCTGATGTGCACCGGTGAAAGCGCCCTTTTCATGACCGAAGAGTTCCGACTGGATCAGCTGTTCAGGAATCGCCCCACAGTTGATCGCCACAAACGGCTTGGCGTGTCGCTGGGATTGCCGGTGCAGCGTCTTGGCCACCAATTCCTTGCCGGTGCCGCTGTCTCCACGAATCAGTACCGGCGATTCAGTGGGCGCCAACTTCGACAACAATTTGCGCAGCTCGCGGATGGGGCGGCTATCGCCCAGCAACTCATGCTCAGGCCCACCCACCGGGGTATGCCCCCTGCCGCGCAGACGCGCCATGCCAAAGGCGCGCCCGAGGGTGACCTGCACCCGCGACACGTCGAACGGCAAGGTGTGGAAGTCAAAGAACCATTCGCAGACGAAATCCCCGACGTTCTGCAGACGCAGTACATCCTGGCTGAGTACGGCGATCCACTCGGTGCCGCTGCGGCCAATCAGTTCCTTGACCGCTTCGGGACGTTCCAGATGACAAGGCTGCAACCGCAGCAGGCCCACATCGCAGGAACGCTCGCCCACGGCTTGCAGGGCACAGCTGTCGACTTCCCAACCGACCGTGCGCAAGCCGGGCAGTAACCCGTGGCAATCCTCGCAGGGGTCGACGACCAAGAGGCGGCGTTGTGCAGGCGTCACAAGCATGACTATTCCTTGGCGTCAGTTTTATTTAATAGAAACAATAGTTTATAGCGACCTAATGGAAACATATCAAAATATTGACGCCGCGCTTGTACCCTTTCGCTATAACCGCGAGCAAAAAGCCATCAACTCGTAAAAAGTTGCTCGTTTGCCAAACGTTAGTTCCGCTTTCAAAACAGCCGCTTACATGACGCCCGTCAGGGAAAGTTAAAAATTATCGCTCTAGCATGTGACCCGTACCCCACCATCGTGCATCAATACAAGTAACCCACCGCGCGGTCAGCCCAACCGCCGATATTCACTTGAATGGGCATAGAGAGAGACGACACACATGAACGCTCCGCTGCGCATCAACGAAGCTCTTTTGATTGCAGACCGTGCTTTCCAGCCCTTCCAATGCGTGGCCTGGCACGATGGTCATGGCGCCCTCAGCCTGAGCGTCATCGACCGCACCAACACCCGCATCGGCAGCAAACAGCTGTCATCGAACACCTATACCGACCCGGCGCAATTGGAAGACTTGCTGTTGCAGGCGCGTGCCGAGCTCGACAAAGATGGCTATCAGTTGCAGAAATGGGCGATGCCCAAGTAAGTGAGGGGGAACTTCCGAGCACTGCACTAGAGTGATCGGAAGTTGCACTTACTTATCGTGCGCCGAGTATAAATCGCTCGAACGCTTCGGCAGCACCGTCCTCGACATTGCTGCCGGTGACCACGCTGGCCTGACGCTTGACGGTGTCTTCCGCCTGGCCCATGGCGATCGATAACCCGGCTACATGGAACATCGCCGGGTCGTTGCCGCCGTCACCAATGGCCGCCGTTTGCGCAAGCTCCACCCCGAGGTGCGCCGCAAGAGTCTTCAAGGCCTCGCCTTTATTGGCCAGCATCGCCGTCACATCCAGATAAACCGGTTGCGAACGTGAGACCTGGGCCAGGCCCTGCACCTTGGGATGTAACCGCGCTTCCAGCTCCACCAGCAACTGGGTGTTATTGCTCGCGGCGACGATCTTGTCGACCCGGTCCAGGTAAGGCTCGAAACTCTCCACGACCACCGGCCCATACCCCAGGCCTTCCGCTTCGCGCTGCGCCATCGGCCCTGGCGGGTCACGGCGCAGCCAGTCGCCGTCGGCGAACACCCAGACTTCCACATCGGGTTCGGCCGAAAACAGCGCCAGCGTCACCAATGCCGCTTCCGCCGGCAGATGGTGGGCCACCAGGATGCTGCCATCCGGGTTGATCAACGTACCACCGTTAAAGCCCGCCACCGGCACGTCGATCCCGAACGTCTCGATCAAGTGCATCATGGCCTTGGGCGGGCGCCCGCTGGCCAGGCTGAAAAGCACACCTGCCTCACGCAACGCGCGAACCGCATCGGCCGTGCGCTGGCTGAGGCTGTGATCCGGATGCAGCAAGGTACCGTCCACGTCACTGAGGATAAAACGGATGGGATGAATCGCTGCATCACTCATCCGAGGCTGTGCCAGGCGCGGCCATCACGGGCCAGCAATGCGTCCGCCGCCGCCGGGCCATCTTCGCCGGCCTTGTAGGCCTGGATACCGTCGTCTTCCTTCCACGCATCCAGGAACGGCTGTACCGCACGCCAACCGTTCTCGATGTTGTCGGCACGCTGGAACAGGGTCTGATCGCCGGTCATGCAGTCGTAGATCAAGGTTTCGTACCCGGTCGACGGCTGCATCTCGAAGAAGTCCTTGTAGTCGAACCCCAACTCGATATTGGCCATCTCCAGGGTCGGCCCGGGCTTTTTGGCCAGTAGGTCGAACCACATGCCTTCGTTCGGCTGGATCTGGATCTTCAGGTAGGTGGGCTTGAGCTCATCGACGTCGGTATCGCGAAATTGCGCGTACGGCGCCTGCTTGAAGCAGATCACAATCTCGGTGTCGCGGATGCTCATGCGCTTGCCGGTGCGCAAGTAGAACGGCACGCCGACCCAGCGCCAGTTGTCGATCATCACCTTGAGCGCGACAAAGGTCTCGGTGCTGCTGTCCGGCGCGACATTGGCTTCTTCGCGGTAGCCCGGCAGTTGCTTGCCGGCGATTTCACCGGCGGTGTACTGGCCGCGCACGGAGTTGGCCCGCGCATCTTCCAGGGACCACGGGCGAATGGCACCGACCACCTTGGCCTTCTCACCGCGCACCGCGTCGGCGCCGAAGGCTGCCGGAGGCTCCATGGCGACCATGGCCAGCAACTGGAACAGGTGGTTGGGCACCATATCCCGCAGCGTGCCGGTTTTTTCGAAGAAATTGCCCCGGGTCTCCACCCCGACGGTTTCCGCAGCGGTGATCTGCACATGGTCGATGTAATGATTGTTCCAGAACGCTTCGAACAGCACGTTGGAGAAACGGCTGATCAGGATGTTCTGCACCGTTTCCTTGCCCAGGTAGTGGTCGATGCGATAGATCTGCTTTTCGCTCATCACCTTGAGCAGGCACGCATTCAAGGCTTCGGCAGTGGCCAAGTCGGAGCCAAAGGGCTTTTCGATGACTACGCGACGAAAACCTTCCTCAGTTTCGTTCAACAAGCCGGCGCTGCCCAGGCGTTGCACCACGTCACTGAAGAAGCGCGGCGCAGTCGCGAGGTAGAACACCGCGTTGGCGGTGCCGCTGTCGGCAATTTTCTGCGCGATATCGGCGTAGGTGCTGTCGTCGAGAAAGTCGCCCTCGACGTAGCTGATGCCCTTGGCCAACTGGGCCCACAACTGCGGGTCCAGGGCATTGTCGGCATTACCCCGCACCTTGCCGGCAGCCTCGGTGCGAATGAAGTCCTCCAGTTTCTTGGCAAAGTCCGCGTCGCTGATGGCGTTGTGATCAACGCCGACGATACGCAGGCCGTCGCCAAGCAGCCCGTCGCGACTCAGGTTGTACAGCGCCGGCATCAGCAGGCGCTTGACCAGGTCGCCATGGGCGCCAAACAGAAACAGCGTGGTCGGTGGAGCGGGTTCGGCCTTGGGTTTCTTGCCGTTGGCGGTCATTTTTTGGAAGTCTCCACGTGGCCGCCAAAGCCGAAGCGCATGGCAGACAGCATTTTGTCACCGTAGGTGCTCTGCTGGCGCGAACGGAAACGTGCGAACAACGACGTCGACAGTACCGGCACCGGCACCGCTTGCTCCATGGCCGCTTCGATGGTCCAACGACCTTCGCCGCTGTCGGCCACGGAACCGGAATAGCCGTCCAGCTTCGGATCGGTCGCCAGGGCATCGGCGGTCAGGTCCAGCAGCCACGACGACACCACGCTGCCACGGCGCCAGACTTCGGCAATGTCCGCCACGTTCAGGTCAAAGCGTTGGTCTTCGGGCAGGTTCTCCGAATTCTTGGTCTTGAGGATGTCAAAACCTTCGGCAAACGCCTGCATCATGCCGTATTCAATGCCGTTGTGGATCATCTTGACGAAGTGACCGGAGCCCGCCGGGCCGGCATGGATGTAACCCTGCTCGGCACGTGGGTCGGCGGCGGGCGAACGGTCCTTGGTGCGTGGAATGCTGCCGATGCCGGGCGCCAGGCTCTTGAAGATGGGATCAAGGCGCTGCACGGTTTCCACATCGCCGCCGATCATCATGCAGTAGCCGCGTTCCAGCCCCCACACGCCGCCGGAAGTGCCGACGTCGACGTAGTGCAGGCCTTTTTCCGCCAGGGCCTTGCCGCGACGCACGTCGTCCTTGTAATTGGTGTTGCCGCCATCGATGATCACGTCACCGCTTTCCAGCAGCCCACTCAATTCATTGATGGTGTCTTCGGTGGGCGCGCCCGCCGGCAACATCACCCACACGGCGCGAGGCTTTTGCAGGCCGGCCACCAGGGCCTTCAAGTCGGCGACGCCGGTGGCGCCCTCTTCGCTCAGGCCTTTGACAAAGGCTTCGTTACGGTCATATACAACGGTGGTATGCCCATTGAGCATCAGGCGCCGCGCAATGTTACCGCCCATGCGGCCTAGTCCGATAATCCCCAGTTGCATGTGCTGATGCTCCTAACTGCTAAAAAATGTGTGACATAGTTTATAGCGCAATGAGGCTAATGAGGGTTAGTCCAGAGCGGATCCGTGTAGTTTCATGGCAAAAAAGTTGCCATCGTTTCACCATCACGGCGGCAAAAGTCACACGACCACCAAAAATAAAAAAGTTCCCTTGCCGTGAAAAAGAATTCAAACTTGCCACGACTGCTGCCGCTCACCTTTTTCGGCGGCGCGATCTACCCGGCTATTTGCGAGGCAAGCAATGAGCACAGCACAGATGACCCGACCGCCACAGACCCTCTACGTCAGCATCCGCCGCGATGAATTGCGCCAGTTGAAGGACGAGCGCGATCAGTTGCAACAGGAAGTCCTGCGCCTGCGTTCACACCTCCAGGCCCACTTGGAACTGCCGTCCGGCGCCAAACCCGCACTCTGCTGAACGCCTTTGGTGAGTTTGTAAGGCAATACTTACGGAAAACTCACAAAGTTTTCACACGCCTGTCCCGATACTCCCGCCCGCGATGCCGCTCACGTTCTGAGCGGCCCGATGTCGCGCGCCTGTGCGCGACGATCATTTTCTGATGGGGCGCTGGATGGCGATGTTCAAACGCAGCACGACGACTGCGAAAGGCTTTGATTGGGCCGGCCTTGGCTGGTTATTCCTGTTTTTCTGGTATTTCTCGGGTATTACCCAACTGCTTATCCAACTGACCGGCACGTCCGGCTTCAGTGGTTTCCGCCAGGCATTCTTCATGAGTGCGCTGTGGCTGGCGCCGATGCTGCTGTTCCCCCGGCAAACCCGGGTGCTTGCCGCCGTGATCGGCGTGGTGCTGTGGGCCTGTTCCATGGCCAGTCTGGGTTACTTCTTTATTTACCAGCAGGAATTTTCCCAGAGCGTCATCTTCATCATGTTCGAGTCGAACATTTCTGAAGCGGGCGAATACGCCACCCAGTACTTTGCCTGGTGGATCGTGCTGGCGTTCCTTGCCCACACGGCCTTCGCGGTGTTCCTGTGGACACGCCTGCGCCCGGTGTACTTGCCGCGCGGCCAGTCGATCGTCGCGGCCATCGCCATCGTATTGGCGATTGTCGGCTACCCGCTGGTCAAGCAGATCGCCACCAGTGACACGATGGAACAGGCCATTGACCGCTTCGAAACCCGGATAGAACCGGCCGTGCCCTGGCAGATGATTGTCGCCTACCGCCGCTACACCGAACAGCTGGACAACATGCAAGGCATGCTGACCAGTGCCAGCCAGATCCCGCCCTTGAAAAACCTCAAGGACAGCATGGCCGGCCAGCCGTCCACCCTGGTGCTGGTGATCGGCGAGTCCACCAACCGCCAGCGCATGAGCCTCTATGGCTACCCGCGCAATACCACGCCGGAACTGGACAAGCTGCGCGACCAACTGGCGGTGTTCGACAATGTCATCACCCCGCGCCCCTACACCATCGAAGCGCTGCAGCAGGTGCTGACCTTCGCCGACGAAGAAAACCCGGACCTGTACCTCAAGACACCGTCGATCGTCAGCGTGATGAAACAGGCCGGCTACAAGACGTTCTGGATCACCAACCAGCAGACCATGACCAAGCGCAACACCATGCTCACGACCTTTTCCGAACAGGCCGACGAGCAGGTGTACCTGAACAACAACCGCAACCAGAACGCCCGCCAATACGACGGCGACGTACTGGCGCCGTTTTCCAAGGCCCTGGCCGATACCGCCGAACGCAAGTTCATCGTGGTGCACTTGCTGGGCACGCACATGAGCTACCAGTACCGCTATCCGCAGACATTCGACAAGTTCACCGATCGCCAGGGTGTGCCGCCGGGCGTCAGCGACGCCCAGTTGCCGACCTATAACAGCTACGACAACGCGGTGCTGTACAACGACTTCGTGGTGTCGAGCCTGATCAAGGACTACGCCAAGACCGATCCCAACGGCTTCCTGCTGTACCTGTCGGACCACGGCGAAGACGTGTTCGACTCGGCCGGCCACGACACCCTGGGCCGCAACGAAGGCAAGCCGACCGCGCCGATGTACACCATTCCCTTCATGGCCTACGCCTCACCCAAGTGGCGCGAAAGCCACGACTGGAGCTTCGCCGGCGACCTGCAGCGGCCTTACAGCAGCTCGCAGTTGATCCACACCTGGGCGGACCTGGCCGGTTTGAGTTTCGATGAACTGGACCACAGCAAAAGCCTGGTCAGCGACAGCTTCAAGCCGCGCCCCTTGCTGATCGGCAACCCCTACGAGACCAAGCAGAAAGCCTTGATCGATTTCAGTTTGATCAAACCGAAAAAGGCCGACAGCACCGACGTGGTGGTCAAGTAACCGAGAGGCTTGAAACACAAAGATAACAATCATTCTCGTTTAAGCCTAAAGTTCCGCCCCTCCTTTCGTCTTTGAGCCATACCCGCCCCTTCCGGGGCGGCCTCAGAGACGACAAGGAGTTTGCCGCGATGCTCGCGCCTTTTACCCGTTCCATCAGCGTTACCCTGGGCCTGTTCAGCCTTGCGCTAAGCCCTGAACTGCTGGCCGAAACCGACCCTGAACAAGCCCCCGCCAGCGCCCTCGAACTGGGCGCTACCCGCGTGACCGCCGAAGGCCTGGGCACGACCACCGAGCACACCGGCGCCTACATTACAGGCTCGATGAACACCGCCACGCGCCTGAACCTGTCCGTCAAGGAAACCCCGCAATCGATCTCGGTGATCACACGCCAACAGATGGATGATTTCAATCTCAACACCCTGACCGAGGTGTTGCGCCAGACCACCGGCATCAACGTCCAGCACAATGACTCGGATCGCGTGTCCTATACCTCCCGTGGCTACGGCATCAACAACTTCCAGATTGACGGGATGCTCAACACCTTCGGCTTCATGAAGAGCGACGCCGATACCATCATCTACGACCGTATCGAAGTGGTGCGCGGCGCCACCGGCCTGACCACCGGCGCGGGCGACCCCTCGGCCACCGTCAACATGGTGCGCAAGCGCCCTACCGCCCAATGGCAGGCGAAAACCGGGATCAGCGGCGCCACCCATGACAACTACTACAGCTATCTCGACGTCGGTGGCCCGCTGGCCTTCGACGGCAGGCTGCGCGGACGCAGCGTACTGGCCTACCGAGACAGCCAATCCTTTCGCGACAACTATGCACTGCAGCGCGCGGTCGGCTACGGCATTCTCGAGGGCGACCTGTCCGACGACACCGTGCTGGCCGTAGGCTTTGATTACCAGGACAAGCAGGTCCAAGGCACGTCCTGGGGCACCGTGCCTTACTGGAACAGCCAGGGCGGCAAGGCCGGGCTGTCGCGCTCCACCAATATGGCCGCGCACTGGAGTTCCTGGCCGCTGACCGACAAGACCACCTTCGCCACCCTCGATCATCGCCTCGGGGGCGACTGGCACCTGAAGGCCGCCTACACCCATCGCCAGAGCGATACCGATGGCAAGGTGTACTACGGCGGCGCGGGTTTCCCCAATGCCGACCGCAGCGGCATGACCGCCTGGGCCAGCCATATGCGCGGCACCTCGAGAATGGAAGCCATCGACCTCAACCTGGCCGGCAGCTACGCGCTGCTGGGCCGCGAACATCAGCTGATGATGGGCTACGGCGAGGCGGCGCAGCGCGACAGTTCGCCCTTCATGCGCAGCAATCTGCCCAAAGGTTACTACACCATCGAGGACTGGAAGCACATGGGCGGTATCGGCAAGTTCACCGATGACGTCACCGACCTCAAGGGCGAGCACAGCAAGAAACAACAGAAGGCCGGCTACCTCGCCACTCGCCTGAGCCTGACTGACCGTCTGCATGCCGTACTCGGCAGCCGCTATGGCAGTTGGGAGCTGGAAAGCGCAACCCCCCAATACGACGTCAACGATCAACTGACCGCATCGGGCAAAACCGGCCAGACCCACAACGATATGTGGACGCCTTACGCCGGGCTGCTGTACGACATCACGCCGCAGTACACCGTCTACGCGAGCTACACCGACATCTTCAAGCCGCAAAGCGCGAGGGACGTCAACAAGAAGTACCTGGAGCCGGTGCTGGGCAGCAACTATGAGGTCGGCCTCAAGGGCAGCGTGCTCAACGAGCGGCTGAACCTGGCGGCCGCGTATTTCTGGAGCACCCAGGACAACGTCGCCGAGCGCGATGACTCGGTGCCGCCCAACCCGATCACTGGCGAGGAGTACTACAAGTCCGGAGGCAAGGGTAACAAGGTAAAAGGTTTCGAGCTGGAAGCGGCCGGGGAAATTGCGCCGGACTGGAACCTGACCGCAGGCTACACCTACACCCACTCGGTGAACGGCGCAGGCCAGCGCAACAATACCGGCCAGCCGTTGAACCTGCTGAAAATATCCAGCGCTTACCGCCTGCCGGGAGCCTGGCGCAACCTGACCGTGGGCGGCGCGGTGACTTGGCAGAGTGACATCTTTGACTTCGGCAACCGGCCCACGGGCGTACGCGATGACAAAGGCAACTTGATCACCACGCGGGCAAAGATCGAGCAACAGGGCTACAGCGTGGTCAACCTGATGTCGCGCTACCAGTTCGACGAACAACTGACGGCATCGATTAACGTCAATAACCTGTTTGACAAGAAATACTACGAGCGCGTCGGTTTTTACAATGGCGTGTATTGGGGCGATCCGCGCTCGGTCACGCTGGCACTTGACTGGAGGCTATAACACTTTGCCCTGCGAAGTTAACAAAAACGTTAACTTCGCGGGCGAGTTCCGTTAATTCCCACTTAATAGGATAACGCCATAGTCGCCCCACGATCTGATCATGGAGTGACCGGACACCTATCACTCTTAATGGGAACACTGTAATGAAACTCTCCACACTGATGCTTGCCAGCCTGATGACCCTGGCCTCCGCCGCCGCCTTTGCAGAGGGCGGTTCAGAGCGCTCGAAAGAGTTCTACAACAACTTCAGCTTCATCCAGGAAACCAATCATGGCAAGGCAGAACAGCAAGTTGTGTCCGCCGATGGCAAACCGGTTAAAACCACCACTGCCGAACCCGCTCAACCCAACAGTTGATTTAACGCTGAGTTAATCCGCAAGTACCCTGTGCCAATCCGCTCCTTTGGCAAAGGTTTTATTGGGCGCCATTCAATGGCGCCTTTTTTTGCGGTACCTTTATTACAGCGGCTTGTTCCAGAACAACATGCGGCCATGGGCGGGATCAGATACCGAATCGTCAAAACCGAACTTGCGGTACGCCGACTGTGCCAGCGCATTGCCTTCGAGCACTTCCAGGGTGATCTTGCAGCAACCGCGCTGCCGTGCGATTTCCTCGACCTTCTGCAGCATCTTCTGACTCAAGCCCAAACCACGAAACGGTTGCGCCACCACCACATCGTGGACATTGACCAGGGGCCGACAAGCGAACGTCGAAAACCCCTCGAAGCAATTGACCAGACCGGCCGGGACACCCCCAACGAACGCCAGCACACTGAACGCATGGGGGCGCTTGGCCAGTTCCGCAGGCAGCTGCTGCAACAGATCAGTCGGCAAACTGTGACCGCCGCCCATCGGGTCTTGAGCATAATGGTTGAGCAGCACGCCGATGGCCTCGGCGTGCACGGCGTTGGTATAGCTGGCTTGCAGCACCAGGATGTCTGGGGTGTCCATTTCCTTCCTCGATAACGACAACCAGGGAACCGATTCCCTTTGAAGGGGACGATTGTAAGCATGGAGTCGGTATTAGATGAAGGAGATTAACGACAAATGTCTGACAGAAAGCGCGTAGATTGCACGCATCCAATGCCTCAAACACGGTGAAACCGGGGCGCTCAGGCGCCGAAACGCTGCAGCTGCATTTCCCGCAAGCGGCTCATGGTGCGACGAAAAGGAAACGCCAGATAACCTTCGGTATAAAGCTGTTCCAGCGGCACCCGGGCCTCGATGAACAACGGCACTTTGCGGTCGTAACATTCATCCACCAGCGCGATAAAGCGCCGCACGCTGTCATCGTGCCTGGACAACTCCGGCAATTGGCGATCCCCCGCAGCCACGCGCTCGGCGCCGTCTTCGGTACCACGGGCAATGCGACCTGGGCGCTGTTGTGCGCTGAGGTTGGGCACCTCCCCCAGCAGGATGGCCTTGAAACGATCGCACAACAGCATGAAATCCATCGCGGCCAAGGGCTGCTCGCAGAGTTCGGCGTAGCGGCACCACAGTACCGCGTCACTGGCCTGCACCGCCGTAATCGTGCGATGCCCCACGCTTACCGCCCTCCCCTCGCTGACCGTTTGCCCGTCGCTCAACTGCCCGAACAGCGTGGCCAGTGCATCGGGCTGATTCACCCAATAGCGCTGCAGGCCAACACCTGGATGCAAACGATGATCCTCACCGCCGTCCACCGCCATCACCTGCATATGCCGCTTGATCGCCTCGATACCCGGCAGGAAACGCTCGCGGTTGAAACCGTCGGCGTACAGCTGCTCAGGGGGTTGATTGGAAGTACAGACCATCACCACGCCCTCCTCGAACATCACCTGAAACAGGCGACCAAGAATGATTGCGTCACCGATGTCATTGACGAACAGCTCGTCGAAGCACAGTACACGTACATCCCGGCTCAGTTCCCGCGCCACCGCCTGCAGCGGGTCCCGGGTACCGGTGAGCTGGAACGAGCGCTGGTGCACCCAGGCCATGAAGTGATGAAAATGCTGACGGCGCGCGGGCACGCGCAGGCTTTGATGGAACTGGTCCATCAGCCAGGTCTTGCCGCGCCCCACCGGGCCCCACAGGTAAACACCCGTAATCGGCGAAACACCCAGGTGCAACGCCTGGTGACAGGTTTGCAAGGCGTCTACCGCCCGACGTTGAGCATCGTCGGGCACGAAGCCCTGCCGGGCGATAGCGTGTTGATAAGCGGCGAACGGAGAGTCGAAAGTCATGGGCGCCAGTATGACGCACAACGCGAACCTCAGCCGCGCATTCTTCGCCCTCAGCCCAGTTGCGCACGCAGCTGACGCGCCGCTGCAACCATGTGAATCAACGCCGCCTCAGTCTCCGGCCAGCCACGGGTTTTCAGGCCGCAATCGGGATTCACCCACAATCGCTCGGCCGGAATCCGCTTGGCCGCCTTGCGCAGCAAGTCAACCATCTGCGCCACCTCCGGCACCCGTGGCGAGTGGATATCGTAGACGCCAGGGCCGATGTCGTTGGGATAGTCGAAGGCTTCGAACGCATCGAGCAACGCCATGTCCGAGCGCGAGGTCTCAATGGTGATGACGTCGGCATCCATCGCCGCGATGGACTCGATCACATCGTTGAACTCGCTGTAGCACATGTGGGTGTGGATCTGCGTCTGGTCACGCACGCCGCAGGCGCACAGGCGAAACACTTCGGTGGCCCAGTCCAGGTAATGCGGCCAGTGTGCCTGGCGCAAGGGCAAACCTTCGCGGAACGCGGCTTCATCGATCTGCACGATGCGGATGCCGGCGGCTTCCAGGTCCAGCACTTCGTCACGCAACGCCAGGGCCAACTGCCGGGCCTGCACCTCGCGGCTCACGTCTTCGCGTGGGAACGACCACATCAGCATGGTCACCGGACCCGTCAGCATGCCCTTGAGCACCTTGTGCGTAAGGCCCTGGGCATAGCGAATCCACTCCACCGTCATCGCCTTCGGACGGCTCAGGTCGCCATAAATCAGCGCCGGTTTCACACAGCGCGAACCGTAGCTCTGCACCCAGCCGAAGCGGGTGAACGCGTAGCCGTCCAATTGCTCGGCGAAGTATTCGACCATGTCGTTACGCTCGGCTTCACCGTGTACCAGCACATCCAGGCCGAGGTTTTCCTGAACCTCGACCGCGTGCCGGATCTCGCTGTGCATTGCTTCAACGTATTCGGCTTCGCTCAACTTGCCGGCCTTGTACGACTGGCGCGCCAGGCGGATCGACGCGGTTTGCGGGAACGAACCGATGGTCGTGGTGGGAAACAGCGGCAGGTGGAGGCCGGCCCGTTGTGTCTCGATACGCTGGGCAAAGGGCGATTGGCGCTGGCTGTCGTTCGCGCTGATCGCGGCAACGCGCGCTTGCACGGCGGGCTTGTGAATACGCGGCGAAGCGGCGCGCGCAGCCTGTACCGCGCGGCTGTGAGCCAGCGCGGCCAGCACCGCGGGCGCCTCGGGCTGGTCGACAGCCTGGGCCAGTACCGCGACTTCCGCGCACTTTTGCAAGGCAAAGGCCAGCCAGCTTTTCAGCTCGGCGTCCAACTGGTCTTCACGCGCAAGATCCACCGGGCTGTGCAGCAGTGAGCAGGACGGCGCGACCCACAAGCGATCACCCAGTTTTTCCTGGGCGTGTTGCAACGTCGCCAGGGCTTTTTCCAGGTCGCACCGCCATACGTTACGGCCATTGACCACGCCCAGGGACAGCACCTTATAAGCCGGCAGGCGATCAAGAATGGTCGGGTATTGCTCCGGCGCGCGCACCAGGTCGATGTGCAGCCCGTCGACCGGGAGATTGGCGGCCAGGCCGAGGTTTTCTTCCAGGCCGCCAAAGTAGGTGGCCACCAGCTTTTTCAACGGGTCACGCTGGATCAGGTTGTAGGCGCGCTCAAACGCGTTCTTCCACTCCTGCGGCAAGTCCAGCACCAGGATCGGCTCGTCGATCTGCACCCACTCCACGCCCAGCTCGGCCAGGCGCTGGAAGATCTGGCCGTACAGCGGCAGCAGGCGGTCGAGCAGGTCGAGCTTGTCGAACTCTGCGCCCTTGGCCTTGCCCAGCCACAGGTACGTCAGCGGGCCGATCACCACCGGCTTGACCGTATGCCCCAAATCGCGGGCTTCCTGGACTTCCTCGAACAACTGGTCCCAGCCCAGGTGAAATTGCTGATCGACGCTGAACTCCGGCACCAGGTAGTGATAATTGGTATCGAACCACTTGGTCATTTCCTGGGCATGAACACCGGCGCAGCACGTGTCGCTGACGCCACGGGCCATGCCGAACAACGTCTGCAGCGTAGCCTGGCCATCGGCCGGGCGGAACCGCTCCGGAATCACACCGAACATCAGCGAATGGGTCAGCACCTGGTCATACCAGGCGAAATCACCGACGGGCAGCAGCTCGATGCCGGCCTGTTTCTGCAGATCCCAATGGGCTCTGCGCAAGTCACGCCCCACGGCGCGCAAACCGGCTTCGTCAAGCTCACCCTTCCAGAACGCTTCCTGCGCTTTTTTCAGTTCACGGTCGCGTCCGATACGCGGGAATCCGAGGGAATGAGCGACTGCCATGACTGTTATCTCCAATGTCGATATTTATGGCAGTCATTGTCGGGACGCGGCGATAGTGAGACAAACTCATTTTTCTCGAGATGAATACAAAATTCATTCATACAGAATGGATACTGCTGCTCGCTTCAACAGCCGTTCAGACAGCAACGCAATGCTGTAGCGCCCAACCGTAACCACGATGCGAAGCGAGTCGCTCTTGATCTGGCTTTTGATCTTAGGCGCCCCGTTAAACCACGCTGGCCGAACGCAGGCGAGGTGCCGAGTGGTGGGGCAAGAGCGTTTTGCTTACTTTTGCGCTTTTCAAAAGTGAGCCGCTGTAAAGCGGAACCCATAGCAGCCGTGACGCAGAAACGGATATGTACTCGATCTGATCCAACATCCTGGTCGGTCCTGAGGCCGCCATCGGGGGCAAGCCCCCTCCCACATTTGGACCGAGGCGTCTCAGTTGGGAAGCTTGGGACACCGTGAAGGGAGCAAGCTCCCGGGGGGTTCAGGCCGCGTTGCGGATCTTGTGCAGTGAATCGGCCACCCATTTGCCAAACGCATCCACCGGCCCTTGCAGGTTGCCGAGGAAGTGCGGATAGATCAGCCATAGATCCATCACCGGCTTGAAATCCTTCAACGGCATCACGGCCAGTTGTTCGCGGTGGGCACTGCGCTCGAGCAACGGCCGTGGTACCAGGCCCAGGCCCAGCCCATCCGCCACCAGCCCCAGTTGCAACTCAGTACCAAAGGTCTCCAGGTTGACCCGCAAGGCCAGCCCCTGATCCGCCAGGGTGCGCTGCAAGCCGGCACGAAAGCCGCACCCGTCCGGGTTGAGGACCCAGCCGTGCTGGTACACATCGGCAAGCTTGCACGGTTTTTTCGGCAGCTGCGCCCTGGCGCACACCACCACCAGTTCCATCTTGCCGATGGACTCACCGACGACAGTGTCCGCAAAGATCTTGCCCGCCGGGAACAACGCCACCGCCGCATCCAGCTCGCCGCGTTCGATCTTGCCCACCAATTGGCTGCCCCAGCCCGTGGCCACCTGGGCGCGCAGGTCGGCGTACTCGGTGCGCAGGTGCTTGAGCGCATCGAGCAGCACCACGTCGCCGATGGTCTGCGGCACACCCAGGCGCAGCACGCCGGTGGGCGGTGCATCGGTGGCGACCAACTCGCGCAGCGCATCCATTTCACGCAGGATCAGCCGGCACTGCTCATACACCCGGGTACCGATCAGCGTGGGCTTGAGGGGTTTGGTGTTGCGGTCGAACAACTCCACCCCCAGCGCCTGCTCGAAGTTCTGCACACGGCGGGTGATGGCCGGCTGGGTCAATTGCAACGACTCGGCGGCATGGCTGATGGATTGGCAACGAATCACTTCGACAAAGGCATCGATATCGTCAATTTTCATTTGGGCCGCACATAGAGAACAGTCATTAAGATGTGTGGTAAGCATAGTGGGCACAACCGGGTCTGGATAGCCCGCCCTGTGATCGATAACGTCTAACACCATGCAGAGCGGTTCTAAATTACCTGCAGCTATAAGCTAATCATTAAAAAATAGCATATTAACCATTAACATTATGCTTAGATAAGGCCATCAATACCGCCAATGGAATGTTCATGAGCCAGGCCCGACACCCCGAGAGACTGCGCGCCTTTATTGGCGCCTTAGCTGAGCTGATCGACGGCAACCCGCGCGAAGGCGACCTGCTGCACCGTGGCGGCAAGCTGCTGGCGCAACTGGTCAGCCATGACGACTGGCTGCCCGACGCGTTCGCCCAACCCGACCCCGAGCGCTACCAGCAATTTTTGCTGCACGCCGATTCGCGCCAGCGCTTCAGCATCGTCAGTTTTGTCTGGGGGCCAGGGCAACGCACGCCGATTCACGATCATCGGGTATGGGGGTTGATCGGCATGTTGCGCGGCGCGGAGTTTTCCCAGGGGTTTGCCCGCACCGCCGATGGCGCGCTGGTTGCCGAGGGCACACCGGTGCACCTGCGGCCGGGCCAGGTCGAGGCGGTGTCGCCCAAGGTCGGTGATATCCATCAGGTGAGCAATGCCCACGATGACCAGGTGTCCATCAGCATTCATGCGTACGGCGCCAACATCGGCGCGGTGCGCCGTGCGGTGTATCAACCCGACGGCAGCGAGAAACTGTTCATCTCCGGTTATTCCAACGCCTACCTCCCGAATATCTGGGACCTGTCCAAAGAAAAGAGCCCTGCCCTATGAGCACCGTACCGACCCGCAGCTTTGCCCAGATTCGCCAGGCCCTGTTGAACCGTGAGGAAGTCGCCCTGGTAGACGTGCGCGAGGAAGCGCCGTTTGCCCAAGGCCATCCGCTGTTTGCCGCGAATATCTCGCTGTCCAAGCTGGAACTGGAGGTGTATTCGCGCATTCCACGCCGCGATACCCAGGTTACGCTGTACGACAACGGTGAAGGATTGGCCGAACGCGCCGCCGAGCGCCTGGTTGCGCTGGGTTACACGCGGGTCAGCCTGCTTGAGGATAGGCTTGAGGGTTGGCGCCAGGCCGGTGGCGAGCTGTTTATCGACGTCAATGTGCCAAGCAAAGCCTTTGGCGAACTGGTGGAAAACCAGCGCCACACGCCGTCCCTGGCGGCCGAGGAAGTCCAGGCGCTGCTCGACAGCCAGGCCGATGTGGTGGTGCTCGATGCGCGGCGTTTCGATGAATACCAGACCATGAGTATCCCCACCGGCATCAGCGTGCCGGGTGCCGAGCTGGTGCTGCGCGCCCGTGAACTGGCCCCGGACCCGGCCACGCGCATTATCGTCAACTGTGCCGGGCGTACCCGCAGCATTATCGGCACCCAGTCGTTGATCAACGCCGGCGTGGCCAACCCGGTGTCGGCGCTGCGCAATGGCACCATCGGTTGGACCCTGGCCGGGCAAGCACTCGCCCATGGCCAGGCGCGCCGCTTTGCGCCGACCGCTGAAGAAAATCGCCGGCTCGCCGCCCACCAGGCGCGCGGCGTGGCCGACAAGGCTGGAGTCGGCCGTGTAACCCTCGATGAACTGCAACGCTGGCAGCAGGATGAGACACGCACCACCTACCTGTTCGACGTGCGCACCCCGGAAGAATTCGCAGCCGGCCACCTGCCCGGCGCCCGCTCCACACCGGGCGGGCAACTGGTGCAGGAAACCGACCACGTTGCCAGCGTGCGTGGCGCGCGCCTGGTATTGGTGGACGATGACGGTGTGCGCGCAAACATGTCGGCGTCCTGGCTCGCTCAACTGGGCTGGGAAGTCTTTGTGCTGGACGAACTGCAAGACACGCATTTCAGCGCACAAGGCGCCTGGGTCGCCCCGGTGCCCGCACCGCCCCAGGCCGAACTGATCAGTGCGCAGACACTCGCCGAGTGGCTTGACCATGGCGACACCGTGGTGCTGGATTTCACCGCCAGCGCCAATTACGTGAAACGTCATATCCCCGGTGCCTGGTGGGTGCTGCGCGCGCAATTGCCCGAAGCGCTGACCAGGGTGCCCACTGCGCAGCGCTACGTATTGACCTGCGGCAGCAGCCAGTTGGCGCGCCTGGCGGTGGCCGAAGTCGAAGCGTTGACCGGCAGGCAGGTGTTCCTGTTGCAGGACGGCACCGCCGCCTGGATCGCCGCGCAACTGCCGCTGGAAGAAGGTGAGCGCCATCTTGCCTCACCGCGCATCGACCGCTACCGCCGCCCCTACGAAGGCACCGATAACCCGCGGGAAGCCATGCAGGCCTACCTGGACTGGGAATTCGGCCTGGTCGAGCAATTGGCGCGCGACGCCACCCACGGTTTCTACGTGATCTGATCCACTGCTGCACCGTTCCCGGAAATCCGACCCCTTCTCCAGGCGGAGGCACCTTCCCTTACCCAACGCCTGGAGTCTGTCCCATGCCGTTTACTACCCCATTCAAGCGCCTGTTGCTGGGCGGCGCCCTGGCGCTCGGCCTGCTCGGCAACGCCCACGCCGCCGACCTGCAACCCCTGCGCGTGGCCAACCAGAAGTCGACGATCAAAGCGCTGCTGGAAGCCTCGGGCGAAACCCGAAACGTACCGTACGAGATCAAGTGGTCGGAATTCCCCTCGGCCTCGCCCCTGGGCGAAGCGCTGAATGCCGGTGCGGTGGATGTCGGCGCCCTGGGCGATGCGCCCTATGTGTTCGCCCTCGGCGCCGGTGCGTCGCTCAAAGTGATCAGCATCATCCACGCCGAAGGGCGTAACACCACTGCCCTGCTGGTGCCGCAGGATTCGCCGATCAAGACCGCCGCCGACCTCAAGGGCAAGAAGATCGTCACCGGGCGCGGCTCGATCGGGCACTACCTGGCGATCAAGGCCCTGGCCAGCGCAGGCCTGACCTCACAGGATGTGCAGTTCATCTTCCTGCTGCCCGCCGAATCGCGGCTGGTGCTGGATAACGGCACCGCCGACGCCTGGGCCACCTGGGACCCATACACCACCGTGGTCACCTCGCAAAGCAACGCCCGTGTGCTGGTCAGCGGCAAACACCTGTTGAGCAACCACCTGTACTTCGCCGCCACCGACCAGGCCATTGCCGACAAGCGCGTGCAACTGGATGACTTCGTCGCCCGGGTTGACCGCGCCTACGCCTGGGCCAACCGCCACCCCGACGAGTACGCCGCCGCCCAGGCCAAAATCACCGGCCTGCCGTTGGCCGTGCACATCGAAGTGGCCAAGGACACCCGTCTGTCGCCGGTACTGATCGACGACGGCGTGATCAGCGGCCTGCAAGCCACCGCCGACACCTACCAGAAGGAAGGTCTGTTGAGCCGGCATATCGACGTGTCGCAAGGCTTCGACAAACGCTTCAACGCCCTGCGCGCCCCCAATTCCCAAGCCTCACGCTAAGGAGCAGCCCATGAGCAAGCCACGTCAATTGAAACTCGGAGCCATGGTGCACGGTGTCGGCCACGGTTGGGGCGAATGGCGCCACCCACAGGCGCAGCCCGACGCCAGTACGAATTTCGGCTTTTACAGGCAGCAGACCGAATTGGCCGAAGCCGCCCGGTTCGACTTCGTGTTTATCGCCGACAGCCTGCATATCCACACCAAATCCAGCCCGCACTACCTCAACCGCTTCGAACCGCTGACGATTCTGTCGGCCCTCGCCGCGCTGACCAGCCATATCGGCCTCGTCGCCACCGTGACTGTCAGCTATACCGAGCCCTACCAGGTGGCGCGCCAGTTGGCCTCGCTGGACCATATCAGCGGCGGCCGCGCCGGATGGAACGTGGTCACCTCGTGGCTGAGCGGCACCGCCGACAATTTCGGCAAGGCCGAACACCCGCCTCACGCCGTGCGCTACCGCATCGCCAAGGAACACCTGAAGGTGGTCAAGGGCCTGTGGGACTCCTGGGAGGACGACGCCTTTGCCTATGACAAGCAAAGCGGCGAATTCTTCATCCCGCACAAGTTGCATGCACTCAACCACAAGGGCGAATTCTTCGCGGTCAAGGGCCCGCTGAATATCGCGCGTTCGCGCCAGGGCCAGCCGGTGATTTTCCAGGCCGGCACCTCCGAAGACGGGCGCAACTTTGCCGCGCAGAACGCCGACGCGATCTTTGTGCATGTCGAGGACATCGACGAGGCCAAAACCTATACGGCCGATTTGAAACGCCGCGCCAGGGGCTTCGGGCGGGATGCCGACAGCCTGTCGATCCTGCCGGGTATCCGGCCGATCGTGGGACGCGATGCCGCCGAAGTGGAAAGCCGGTACCAGCAGGCGGTGGAGCTGGTCAGCGTGGAAGATGCGATCGTCGCCCTCGGCCGTCCGTTCAATGACCATGACTTCAGCCAATACCCGCTTGACGCACCGTTCCCCGAACTGGGCGACCTGGGTGCCAACAGCCAGCAAGGCGGCTCCGAACGCATCAAGCAACTGGCCAGGGACGAAGGCCTGACCTTGCGTGAAGTGGCGCTGCGGTTCTCGCGGCCCAGGCGTGATTTTGTCGGCACGCCGGAACAGGTCGCCGATGCGATCCAGCGCTGGTTCGAGGCGGGTGCCAGCGATGGTTTCATCATCAACTCGGTGCTGCCCGATGGCTTGCAGTACTTCACGGAGCTGGTGGTACCGGTGTTGCAGCAGCGTGGGCTGTTCCGTACCGAGTACAGCGGGCAGACGCTGCGCGACAACCTCGGCCTGCAAGTGCCGGCCAACCGCTACAGCTCGGTTGAAGCCGCCGAAAACGCCCTGGCCTGACCACTATCCCCTCCCACAGTTTTATCGGGGTACTGGTGGATCTCATTTTATGCGGTAGTGGAAGGTGTTGCGCACCGCCGGTACGGCGACGGGCTTGCCGTCGACGATCCTCGGCTGATAGCGAAAGGTGTTCGCCGCCGCCAGTGAGGGCCGGATAAACAATGGGTGACAGCCGTCCAGTACCTTGGGGTTTTCCACCCGGCCCTGGGGATTGACGGTGTATTCCACCGAGCAGTCGCCTTCGATGTTCTTGTCCAGCGCGCGCTCCGGGTAGTCCGGTGCTTCCTTGCTCAAGGGCTGGTATTGGCGGCTGTCGAACGCCGCCGCAGGTGCGGGCACGGGCACGGCGGCTCGAGCTTTTTCAGCAGCCACACGCTCCTGGTTCAGACGTTGCTGCTCCAGCTCCCGATTGCGTTGCTCGGCGGCCAGGCGCTGCTGTTCGATTTTCTGCGCTTCGACCCGTTTGCGCGCCAGGGCGGCTTTCTCAAGTTTTTGCGCCTGAATCTGCGGGTCAACCGTTGGTTTGGCCGGTACAGGGACAACAACAGGCTCAGGCGCTACGGGAGTGAGCGGGGCTACCGGCTCAGGCGCTGGCGCCGGCATCATCACCAACTGCGTGTGCATCACCCTCGGCGCGTCTGCCTGCGGTTTTTCCGGCGACCAGCCCAGCATCAGCGCCGCCGCTACCGCCACATGCAGCGCCACGGCCAGGCCTGCCGCCAGGCTGTTGCGCCACAGCCCGTCGCTGTCCGGCATCTGCGCCCGCGTCGCACCGTGCATGATCATCGCGGTCATTGGGGGGCCTCGGTCACCAGCCCCAGGTGGGTGACACCCCCCTTTTGCAACACCGCCATGGCGGCCACCACGCGACCGTACCCGGCGTTGTCGTCAGCGCGGATATACACCTGGGTGTCGCTGCGCGCCGCCACCACCTGCATGACCTTGGCGCCCATGTCTTCCAGGCTCACGGCGCTGTCGGTCTGGTGCCGGGTGTCGAGTTCGCCGCCCAGGTTCCAGTAGTAACCGCCGTCCGCCTTCACCGACAGCGTGAGGATTTGCTGGCGGGTGTCGGTGGCCAGCGCCTCGGCGGCGACCTTGGGCAATTCGATCTTCACGCCCTGGGTCAGCATGGGCGCGGTGACCATGAAGATCACCAGCAGCACCAGCATCACATCGATATAGGGCACCACGTTCATCTCGGCCTTGGGCCCGTGTTTGCGTTGCGGCCTGGTCAACATAGGTTCGCTCCTGTTCAGGCGGCCACGGCCAGGTTGATTGAGGTACCGCGCAGGGCGCGATGCAGGCGCACTTGCAGTTCGTTGCCGAAGGCGTAGTAGCGGGTGAGCAGGGTCTGGCTGCGCGCGGCAAAACGGTTATAGGCGATCACGGCCGGAATCGCCGCAAACAGGCCAATGGCCGTGGCGATCAAGGCTTCGGCAATCCCCGGCGCCACCGTGGACAAGGTGGCCTGTTGTACCTGGGACAAGCCCAGGAACGAATTCATGATGCCCCACACAGTGCCGAACAACCCGATATAGGGGCTGACCGAACCCACCGTCGCAAGAAACTGCAGGCCCTTTTCCAGCTCCAGCTCCTGCTCGGTGATTGCCACCTGCAGCGCACGTTCCACGCCTTCGAGCACCGCAGGGTCATGGGTGTGCAGGTGCTGGTATTCCTGCATACCGGCGATAAAGATCGGCGCAACACCGCCCTCGCCCGCCAGCACGGCGTCGTGGTACAGCGGCTGCAAGTCCGATGCGACGCGAAAGCGCGCCACGAAATCATTCAATTGCCGCTCCAGGCGCCGCAGCACACTGCCGCGCCGAATGATCAGGTACCAACTGAGCAGGGACGCCAGCAGCAAAGTGATCATCACCGCCTTGACCAACAGGCTGGCATCGCTGATCAAGCTCCAGATCGTCATATGTTCCATCGTCGCGTGCATGGTGAAACTCCTATTCGATTAAAAACGGATGACTGCGTGATGACAGCTCAAGGCAATTTCAGCGCGCGGGTCACCTCGGCCCAGGGCACGAACTTGAAGTTCTGGGCTTGCTCGGGCATGCGCTTGCGCCCGTCCTGCACCACCAGCATGCCCTGGCTCCACGGTCCGCCCAGGTTGATGGCGGTGGCTTCCAGGCCGTCGGTTTCGGAGGCCCCGTCGATGCCGGCGGCGGCGTTCAAGCCGACGCGAAAGGCACCGTGCACGGCGAACGGCGGCTCGGCATCCAGCACCAGGTAGCTGTCATTGCCCTGGCTCGATATCACCAGGTAATCCCGCGCGACGCTCTGGTACAGCGCCAGGCCTTCGACATCCGCGTGCAGTTGCGCGCCGACCTTGATCACGCTGGTCAGCGTGGCAGGTTGGTCGGCGCGGGCATCCAGCGCCCACACGCCGACGTCCTCCTCCCCCAGGAACAAGCGCTGGCGTTGATCATCGGCCACGCAGCCTTCCGGCTGGCTGTCGACCTTGAACTGGCGCACCAGCTCGCCCTGCACACGCCCGGTCGGCGCACTCAGGCGGTATTGCAGGAAGGTGCCGTCCTTGCCATTGGCAATCGCATACAGCTCGCCGCCGGCGGGCTGGAACAGGCAGATGCCGTAGATCTCCTTGAGCGGCGTCGGCACTTCGCCGGCTTCCTGCAGCTCGCCGCTCTGGCGGTCGATGCTGAACAGGCTCAGGCTGTTGCGATCGCGATTGCTGGCGACCGCGAGGTCGACGGTCTGCGTGCCCAGCTTGAAGTTGGGGCGTACGTCGACATTGTTCAGGCGCCCGACCGCCAGTTCCTGCAGCAGCTTGCCGTCCAGGTCATAGACGAGCAGGCCCTGCTTCTTGTTGGTGCCCAATACGCGGCTGTGCGCGGGTGTGTGCGGGTGAATCCAGATGGCCGGGTCATCCGCCGCATCGCCCTGGCGACTCACCGGCTCGGTCTGGCGCAGAGCCGTGACCTGCGCCAGCCCCGGGGCGGCCGGTACCGGCGTGGCCTGCCAGTCGAGTTGGCCCTGGTAGAGCAGGCCGCTGTCATCATCGCGCACCAACAGCTGCCGGCCGTTGATCGCCAGTTGCTCCGGCTCCTTGAGGCCCGGCAAGGTCAGGCTCGATTGCTCGGCCCAGCGTTCGCCGGTCTGCTGGAACAGATGCAAGCGAGCGGTTTTCGGGTCCAGTGCCACCAGCCCACCCGGCATCAGCGCCATGGCGCCCGCTTCGCGCCCGGGATTGTCGAACAGCGCCACGGGCGTGCGTTTCACCTCGGCTTCCGGGTGCGCCGGGTAGGCCCACCAGCCGACGTTTGCTTCGTTCACCAGCAGGCGCTCGGCCTCATCGTCCACCTGACAGAACTGCGCCGACGGCGGCAGCGGCAGGCCGCGCACGCGCTGCGCCTGGGCCAGCAGCGTCGCGCCACTGCCCACCAGCCATTGCTCGCCCTTGCCCTCCTCACCCACCAGGAACACGAACAGATTGGCCGCCGCATCGCGGTACAGGCACAGGCCGTTCACCGGGAAGTCGCGGGTGGGCAGATACAGCGGCTTGCCCCAGGCCTTGCCGGCGACATCAAGGCTGATCAACACGGCCTGCTGGCGATCGTTGTCGAGGCTGGTGACCAGCGATCGGTTGCCAGCGGTGCGGCTGTCAAGGCTGCTGAAATTGCCGTTGAATCGGGCCAGTTCGGCGCCTTTTTCGTCAAGCAGCAACAGGCCATCGCGGGTACTGGCGACCACACGGTCGGTGCGGTTGGGCAGGAATGCCACAGCCTCGGCATTCAGGCCCGGCGCCCAGGGGGTCAGCGGCAGGTCAGTGGCGAATGCATTAGCGCTGATGACCAGCGCGATCAGCAGGTACAGCCTGGAAGTTCTCATGAACAGGCAAATCCTTCGAATACGGTGAAGATCCACTGTGGGAGGGGGCTTGCGCCCTCCCACATTGGGAATGGGTTGAATTCAAAAATGGGTGAAGGTCAGGCCCAGCTTGTAAGTGGGCCCGTACTCTTCGTACTGGCCGTTGTAGCTGCGGTGGCCGGTGTAGACGAAGTACGACTCATCCGTCAGGTTCTGTGCCTCGAAGCTCACTTGCAGGTTTTTGCTCAGCGAATAACGCGCGCTGAAATCGACGAAGGTCTGCGCATCCACATGCAGGTCATGGGCTTTGTCGTTGATCGACGCCAGCTCGTACAGGTAGGCCGACTTGTAGTTGGCGGAGAGGCGCAGGCTGAGTTTCTCGTCTTCCCAGCCCAGCATCAGATTGCCGACGCTGTCCGATTGGTTGGGCAGGCTGATGTTGCGCTTGCGGTTGCGCCCGCCGGCACTGTCGAAGCCCTCGATGTCCGCGCTGGAGCGGCTGAAGGTGCTGTTGGCGCCGATCAGCAGGCCGTTCCACGGCGCAGGCAGCCAGTCGAATTTTTGTGAGTAGGCCAGTTCCAGGCCATACAGCTTGGCGCTGTCACCGTTGGCAAAGGTGTGGGCCTCGGCGAAGTTGGTCCAGGCGCCCGTGCCGGCGACGTCGGTGTTGTAGACGAAATTCTGGATGTCCTTGTAGAACACGAACGCCGACACGGTACCGGCGCGGCCCATGAAGTGTTCGATGCCCAGGTCCAGGTTGCTCGACTCCAGGGGCTTGAGGTCCGGGTTGCCGAAGGTGGCTTCGTCATCGTCGATCACGAAACCTGGGGCCAGTTGACCAAAGGTCGGGCGTACCACGGACTTGGTCCAGGCGGCACGCACCTGGGTGTTCTTGTCGATCTGGTAGCGCGCGTGCAGGCCCGGCAACCAGTGGTGATAACGGCGTTTGGTCTCGGTGGTGCTGAACTGACCGTCCGTGGCGCCGGTGCCCTTGGCGTCGAATTCGGTGCCCTCGTAGCGCATCCCGGCAATGAACCGCCAGTCGTCGATGTCGACGGTGTTCATCAGGTAGCCGGCGTTGATGTCCTCGCGGATGGTGAAGTCGTTGACCCGCGATTCGGTCGGGTCGTAGAAGTCATCACGGTTGAGGCCACCGATCAACTGGCGGATATTGCCCGCGCTGATGCCTGGGCCAAAGCGGCCGAGACGGTAATCGACGTTGCCCTTCTGGAACTGCGTGAGGTTGAGCTGCTCGTCAGTGAAGCCCTGTTCATCCAGGTCCTTGTAGGCCCAGGCTTCCAGGTCGTTGTCTTTATGGCGGCGGCTGACCTTGCCGCCGAACTTGAACTGGGAAGCGTAGCCACTCAGGTCATAATCGCGGGCCAGGTCCAGGCGCAGGTTTTTCTCGGTGTCCTGGGTGTGCTGTTTCTCCCAGTCGACTTTATCGAGGCTGAAATTGCCGGCGTCGTAGAAGCCGCTGCCGATGATCGGGCGTGGCTTGGCCTTGTCGTAGAAACCGCTGCCTGCGAAGTCACCGCCGTCGAAGGTGGCGCCGGCGATATGCGCCGGGCTGTCTTCACTGGAGCGGCTGTAACCGGCCTGGCCGCTCAAGGTCCACAGGCCGAGCATCCGCTCGCCGCCGAACACGTAGGACTGGATCTGCTGGGTTTCTTCGCGGTTCTTGAGCTTGCGCTTGCCGTCGGCCTCGCCCAGTTCGCCCGGCGCTTGTGGTTCCGCGAATTCGAGGCTGGCGGCGTTGCGCGTTTCGGTGTCCTTGTAGCGGCTGTAGAGGGTGCGCAGGTAGTAGCTGCTCAGGTCATCGGGCGTGTAGTCGAAGTTCAGGCCGCCACCGGCGCGCTCGCGACTGATGTCGTAGTCGCGCTGCTCGAACTCGTTGAGCCTGGCGCCGTTGCGAAAGTCCCAGGCGCCGCCGGTTTCGACGTTGTCCGAGCCGAAATCGCGCTTCTGCCAACTGAGGGCCGCGGCCACGCCGAAATTTTCGACACCCTCGCCAAGGCTGAAGCGGTTGCTGGCGGCGCCGGAGAATTTCGGGCTGGTCTGGCGGGTGTTCTTGTCGTAGCTGGCCTCGGTGCTGCCGGTGTAGAACAGGCCCTTGTGGTCGAACGCCGACAGGCTTTTTACGTCGACGGTGCCGCCGAGGGAGTTGGCGTCCATGTCCGGCGTCAGCGTCTTGATCACCGACAGCGACTGCACCAGTTCCGAGGGCAGTACGTCGAGAGCCACGGCGCGGCGCTCGCTTTCGGGCGAGGGCACCAGAGTGCCGTTGATGGTCACGCTGTTGAGGTCCGGCCCCAGGCCGCGCACGCTGACAAACCGGCCTTCGCCCTGGTCACGTTCGACGCTGATCCCCGGCAGGCGCTGCACCGCTTCGGCGACGTTTTCATCCGGCAACTGGGCCACACCGTCGGCATGCACCACGCTCTTGATGCTGTCGGAGACGCGTTGCTCCTTGAGGGCGCTGCCAATGGCGGCGGCCTGCCCGACCACATCCACATGCTCGGTGGCGGCCGCTTCGGCAGCGTTGAGCCGCTCGCAGGCGATTGCCAGGGCCAAGGCGGTAAGCGTGAAGCTGACGAGCCCGGTGCGCTTGTACATGAAACCCTCCCCAAGAATCCGTTGGCGCCAGGCAAGGGGCCCGGCAACTGGGAGGGCAAGCTAGGGGTGGGGGATGACGGTTCTGTGACAGCGTTGGGCGGCGAGGCCCGTAAATCGCGGCTTTGCGGGGACTATTGACCTGGAATGAGCTGATATGACTTGTGGAGATCCCTTGTGGGAGGGGGCTTGCCCTCGATAGCGGTCTATCAGCCAGCTTATTTGCCGCTGACACACCGCTATCGGGGGCAAGCCCCCTCCCACATTTTTGATTTTCATCGCCCGTTGATGTGAGCTGATTCGACCCTCCCCCACCGTCATCCAACCGTCACATGCATCTGCTGTGCTGGCGTCCATCGCTTACCTGTCCAAGGACCGCAGCCATGTTTCGCGTGCTCAAACCCCACCGCTGGAAACTCGCCCTGCTGCTGATCGCAGCCAACCTCGGGCTGATCCTGCACCTGGCCTGCGGCGAGCTCAAAAGCGTCAGTGAATGGGTGTGGCTGGATATCGTCGGCGAAGGCGGTTCGGCGCTGCTCGCGCTGATCTGGCTGGGCCTGGTGCTCAAAAGCCGGCCCGCCGGACGGGTCACAAACTACCTGGCACTGGGTTTGTCGTGCATCTTCTTTTCCTGGTGGATCGACAGCCTCGACGAGTTCATCCGCCTGCCCGACAGCATCACCTGGGATCACTGGCTGGAGTCGGGGCCGATGCCGGTGGGCATGATTCTGCTGACCATCGGCATCTACCACTGGCATCGCGAACAACTGGCGATCAGCGCGCAGATGGAAAAGCGCGAGCGGCTGTTTCGCGAGCATCGGCTGTTCGACAAACTCACGCCCCTGGCCGGTGCCGACTACCTCAAGCGCCAACTCCAGGAGAGCCTGCACGACAGCCGCGACCAGCAGCAACCGCTGTCGCTGCTGGTCCTGGACCTGGACCGCTTCGCCGCCGTCAACCAGGCTTATGGGCATACCGAAGGCGATGCGGTGTTGCAGGCGGTCAGCCATGTGCTGCTGCTCAACCTGCGCCGTCAGGATTTGTTATGCCGCCTGGCCGGCGACCGTTTTGTGGTGCTGCTGCCCAACACCGGCGAGCGCCAGGCCCAGGGGCTGGCGCTTGAGTTGCAGCAGGCGGTGCAGAGCCTGGCGCACAAAACCCGGCTACAGGGCGAGCGCCTGCAACTGGCGGCGACCACGGCGGTGGTGATGGCCCTGGACGAGCCGCCCCACGACCTGCTCAAGCGCCTGAACCTGGCGCTGGCGCGGGCCAAGCAACCCCTGGCGAAAAGCGCCTGATATGGCGGTGAAAGCCAACTGGTATGAACGCGACAGCCGCTTCATTCCCGGCCATCACCAACCCGCTACGTTGATCGACCTGGCCCTGTCCCGGGACATCGACAGCCATCGCCTGCTGCGCGGCACCGGGCTGTTCCATGAGGACATCCTGGCCGGCGACGCCCACTTGAGCCCGCAGCAGTTGCTCGGTCTGATCGGCAACAGCCGCAAACTGCTGGACGCCGATGACAGCAGTTTTCTGTTTGGCCAGCGCCTGCTGCCCGGCCACTACGGCGCGGCCAGCCATGCCCTGGGGCATGCGCAGAACCTGCACCAGGCGCTGGAGATCCTGATCCAGCAGCACGTACTGCTCAGCCCGCTGGTCACGCCGCATCTGGAGCTGGATGAGCACCACGCCTACCTGTACTGGCTGGACAGTTGCGGCGCCGGCGAGCAGTGGCGCTTTTTGCTCGAAGCGAGCATGACCGCGCTGGTTGCCATGAGCCAATGGCTCGGCGGCGAGCGCCTGCCGTGGGTGTGCAGCTTCAGCCATGCCGAGCCGCGGTACGTAGAGCAATACTGGGTGCACCTGGGCGAACAGACGCGCTTCGAACGCCCGCTGGACATGATGTGCCTGCCGCGCGAGTACCTCACCCGCGCCTGGCCCGGCGCCTCGGCCACGGCCGGCCAGGTGGCGCGCCAGCACGCCCGCGAACAGATCGAACAGTTGGGTTTTGCCGCCAGCTTTCTCGACAGCCTTAACGACTACCTGCGCGAGCACGTGCGCCAGCCGCCCAGCCTGGAGCAGGCCGCACTGGCCTTCGCCATGAGCCCGGCCACCCTCAAGCGCAAGCTGCACAAGCACGACACCGGCTATCAGCAACAGGTGGACCGGGTGCGCAAGCACATGGCGTTGCACCTGTATCAGGTCAAGGGACTGAGTAACGACGAGGTGGCCGCCTACCTGAACTTCAACGATGCGGCGAACTTTCGGCGCGCGTTCAAGCGTTGGACCGGCAGCACGCCCAACCTGATCCGGCAGTTGTTCAGCAGCCGCTAGCCAAACGCTCGCGCAGGAATTCGACCAGCGCCTGCACTGGCCGCGAGCTCTGCCGGTGCTGGGGGTACACTGCCGACAATGTCAGGGCTTCGGGGGCGAAGTCGTCCAGTACGCTGACCAGGCGGCCGTCCTTCAACGCATCGCCGACGATAAAGGTCGGCAGGTAGGTCACGCCCAGGCCGGCAATCGCGGTATCGCGCAGCAAATCGCCGTTATTGACGCGCATGCGCCCGCTCACATTCAGCGCTTGCAGCTTGCCCTTGAAACGCCATTGCACCTGGCGGCCGTGCCCGTACGGCAGGCAATCGTGATCGGCGAGGTCATCGGGTTTTTGCGGCGTACCGTGCAGGGCCAGGTAATCGGGGCTGGCACAGTAGACGCGCGGGATGCTGGCAATACGCCGGGCGATCAAGGTGGAATCTTCCAGGGTGCCGATGCGCAGCACCAGATCGTAGCCTTCGCCGATCAGGTCCACCGGGCGGTCGCTGAGGTCGACTTCCACCGCCACGTCGGGATAGCGCTGCAGGAACAGCGGCAGCAGGCAACCCAAATGCGCCATGGCAAACGACAGCGGCGCGCTGAGGCGAATGGTGCCGCGCGGCTCGCTGTTCTGGCCGGCGATGCCCTGCTCCACTTGCTCGACATCATTGAGCAAACGCAAGGCCGATTCGTAGTAACTCTGGCCCAGCGGCGTGACATCCAGGCGGCGCGTGGAGCGATTGAGCAGGCGCACACCCAGGCGGTCTTCCAGCTGGATCAGGCGACGGCTGACGAACTGCTTGGACAGGCCCAGTTGCTCGGCGGCGGCGGTAAAACTGCCGGACTCCATGACCTGGCAGAACAGGCGCATGTCTTCGAAGGGGTTCATTGTCGCTTCTCGGTGGACGATGGGCTGTTTTATAACCGGTCAGTGGTCACACCACAAACCCAATGTGAAACACAATCAAATGTGGGAGGGGGCTCGCCCCCGATAGCGGTGGTTCAGACACAGCAATTGTGACTGTTGCACCGCAATCGGGGGCAAGCCCCCTCCCACAGGGATTATCGACAGCTTTGAGACCGAGTTACTTGGCGGTGAACGCCGAGTAGCTGTTCATCAGGTTGCGGTAGTTGGGAATGCGCGGGGACAGCAGGTTGGCCAGGCCTTCCATGTCGTTGCGCCAGTCCACCTGCAGCTCGCAGGCCACGGCGAACCAGTTCACCAGTTGCGCACCGGCGGCGGTCATGCGCGCCCAGGCCGCTTGTTGCACGGTTTCGTTGAAGGTGCCGGAGGCGTCGGTGACCACGAACACCTCGAAGCCTTCATCGAGGGCACACAGGGTCGGGAATGCAACGCACACATCGGTCACGACACCGGCAATGATGATCTGCTTGCGGCCGGTCGCCTTGACGGCCTTGACGAACTCTTCGTTGTCCCAGGCGTTGATCTGGCCAGGGCGCGCGATGTACGGCGCGTCCGGGAACAGTGCCTTGAGTTCCGGCACCAGTGGGCCGTTGGGGCCGCTTTCGAAGCTGGTGGTGAGGATGGTCGGCAGGTTGAAGAACTTCGCCACGTCGGCCAGGGCCAGCACGTTGTTCTTGAATTCGTTGGGGGAGAAATCCTGCACCAGCGAGATCAGGCCGGTCTGGTGATCGACCAGCAGTACAACAGCGTCATCTTTGTTCAAGCGCGAATAAGTCATGCGGGTAACTCCTTTGGGTAGTGACAATCAGAAGGCAAAGCACGAGCAGCCGAACGCACCCCAGAAACCCTGGAAGTCGCTGACCGGCACGCTGGAAAGACGGGCTTTTTCATGGCTGTGGGCATGCACGCCGCAGGGGCCGCTGCAGTGGTGAACTTGAGCCTGCAACGCTGAAGTCGGGCGCCAGTGCCCCGGCACCTTGACCACCGGCGACCAGTCCGGCAGTACCGGAACGCGCGGCGGTGCGTAATCTTCGAAGTCGCCGGCGCCATACACCACCTTGCCGCCGACCACGGTCAGTACCGACTCGATCCACTTGATGGCTTCTTCGTCGACGCTGAAGAAATCCGCCGACAACGCCGCAACGTCGGCCAATTGACCCACCTTGATCTGGCCCTTCTTGCCCTGCTCGGACGAGAACCACGCACTGCCGTGGGTAAACAGCTCCAGCGCGGTGAGGCGCGGCAGGCCTTCGGCGTGCAGTTCCAGGCCGCCCACGGTGCGACCGCTGACCATCCAGTACAGCGACGTCCACGGGTTGTAGCTCGACACCCGCGTGGCGTCGGTGCCCGCGCCTACCGGTACGCCTTCGGCGAGCATGCGCTTGATCGGTGGCGTCGCTTCGGCGGCCTTGGCGCCGTAGCGTTCAACGAAGTATTCGCCCTGGAACGCCATGCGGTCCTGGATCGCAATGCCGCCGCCGAGGGCACGCACGCGCTCGATGTTTTTCGGGGTGATGGTTTCGGCGTGGTCGAAAAACCACGGCAGGCCATTGAACGGAATGTCGCGGTTGACCTTCTCGAACACGTCGAGCATGCGCGAAATGGATTCGTCGTACGTGGCGTGCAGGCGGAACGGCCAGCGCTGTTCCACCAGGTGGCGGACCACCGGTTCGAGCTCCTGCTCCATGGTCAGCGGCAGGTCCGGACGCGGTTCGAGGAAGTCTTCGAAGTCGGCGGCGGAGAACACCAGCATCTCGCCAGCACCGTTGTGGCGCAGGTAGTCATCGCCCTGATGCAGGGTGACGCTGCCGGTCCAGTTCTTGAAGTCGCTGAGCTCTTCCTTGGGCTTCTGGGTGAACAGGTTGTAGGCGATGCGCACCGTCAACTGCTGGTCCCTGGCCAGTTGCTCGATCACCGCGTAATCGTCGGGATAGTTCTGGAAACCGCCGCCGGCGTCGATGGCGCTGGTCAGGCCCAGGCGATTGAGTTCACGCATGAACTGGCGGGTGGAGTTGACCTGATATTCCAGGGGCAGTTTCGGGCCCTTGGCCAAGGTCGAATACAAAATCATCGCGTTGGGCCGCGCCACCAGCATGCCGGTGGGGTTGCCGTTGCTGTCGCGCACGATCTCACCGCCCGGCGGGTTCGGCGTGTCCTTGGTGTAGCCCGCCACCCGCAGTGCGGCGCGGTTGAGCAAGGCGCGGTCGTACAGGTGCAGCACGAACACCGGGGTGTCCGGGGCGGCCTGGTTGAGTTCTTCCAGGGTGGGCATGCGCTTTTCAGCGAACTGGAATTCGTTCCAGCCCCCCACCACGCGCACCCACTGCGGCGTGGGGGTACGGTCGGCCTGGTCCTTGAGCATGCGCAAGGCATCGGCCAGGGACGGCACGCCTTCCCAACGCAGTTCAAGGTTGTAGTTCAACCCGCCACGAATCAGGTGCAAGTGCGAGTCGTTGAGGCCGGGAATCACGGTGCGGCCCTTGAGGTCGATGACCTGGGTGCCGCTGCCGCGCAGGGCCATGGCTTCACCGTCGGTGCCCACGGCGACGAAGCGCCCGTCACGGATGGCGACGGCACTGGCGCGGGGGTTTTCCCGGTCCACGGTGTGGAACTGGCCATTGAACAGAATCAGATCGGCGTTCATAGGGTTTCCTTTACAGAGGCTTCAAGCCAGGGAGCGAACAGGCGGGTGGCAGCCGGCATCAGCAGATAAACCACCAGCAGCACGATGGTCAGGGTGACCAGGAAGGTGGAGACCACGTAGTTGGACAGAAACGGGTGCAACCGCAGGATCGGCCCCCAGATAAACGGCAGCAGCAGGGTTTGCGGCAGGATCACACACAGGCTCACCACCGCCTGCTTCCAGCGCGGCGGCTTGACGGCGCCGTCGGCCTGGGGGGCGAACCAGAATTCATTGGCGGCGCCGATTTCGGTCTGGTCGCCGTCGGCCAGCATGGGCGCGGCTTCGTCGATCAAGGCCTGGCGTTGCGGGGATTCGAGCCACAACTCCAGGGCGTCGGTGGAGCGGTAGCGCAGTACGCAGGTAAACAGGGCCATGCCGCTCTGCTGGCTGCGCACCACGTCGACGCCAAGGTGACCGGGACGTTCGCCGGCGATACGCACGATGCGGCGCAGCCAGGCTTCGTACTCGGTTTCACGGCCGGGCTTGACCCGGTGCTTGACGACCAGCGTGACGACTTCGTCGGGGCTGGTGTTGGGTGTTGGATCCATGGTTGGGTGTTCCCCGCAGGATTGAGCGATGGGGGAAGTTTGCCGGGCTGAGGCGGTGGGGAATTGGATGTATGTGCTGTTGTGGGAGGGTGCTTGCCCTCTGTAGGAGCGAGCTCGCTCGCGAAAAACGTCAACGATAAAGCGTGCTTCCTGAATGAACGCGGCGCCTGTACGTTTTTCGCGAGCAAGCTCGCTCCTACAGGGGGTCACCGACAGTCACTTGGCAGTCAACTCGCCGCCATATGCTCGGCAATCCGCCCGCGTAGCCAGCGCTCGGCCGGGTCATTGTCATGCACCCCGCTCCACACCATCGACAGCTCTGCCGCATCGATCGCGAACGGCGGGTCCTCGGCCCGCAGGCGGGAGCCCTCGGTCAAGGCGCACGCCGCGTAGTCGGGCACCGTCGCAATGATCTGCGAACCCGCCAGCAATGCGCGCAGCCCGCTGAACTGCGGCACCGCCAGCACCACCCGCCGCGAGCGGCCGATGCGTGCCAGGTCCAGGTCGATGTTGCCGCTCAGGTCGCCCGAGAACGACACCATGGCATGGGGCCTGGCGCAGTAATCGTCCAGGGTCAGTGGCGCCTCGCCGTCATCCCCGCGCAGCACCTTGCAGGGAATATCGCGCAGCTTCCTGCGCTTGGCGTTGGCCGGCAGCTCGGTGGTATAGCTCACGCCCACCGAGATCTCGCCGCTGGCCAGCAACGCCGACATCAACAAATAATTGGCCCGGCGCACCACCACGATGATGCCGGGCGCCTCTTCGCGCAGGCGACTGAGCAACGGCGGAAACAGCCCGAACTCGGCGTCGTCGGACAGGCCGATGCGAAACACCGCGCAGCTGGTGGAGGGGTCGAAATCCTTGGCGCGGCTGACCGCGCCCGAAATGGTGTCCATGGCCGGTTGCAGCTCCTTGAGTATCGCCACCGCCCGTGGCGTGGGCTCCATGCCGCGGCCGTTACGCAGCAGCAACGGGTCGTCGAACAGATCGCGCAGGCGGCCCAGTGCCGCGCTCACCGCCGGCTGGCCCATAAAGAGCTTCTCGGCGACCCGGGTCAGGTTCTTCTCGAACATCAGGGCTTCGAAAATCACCAGCAGGTTCATGTCGACGCGGCGCAGGTCGTTGCGATTCATGGCGGTATCCGGACGGTTTGCAGGGGGTCAGGGAAGCATGCCCGCAACGCCTTGGATTGCATAGCTGTGCTGTCTTTTCCACGCCCGCACCTGGCGAAATTAACAACGATTAACTCGTCAGCCAGGCGGTCCGGCAACAAGATGAGCGGCGTCTACACTGCATCCATTCAACGGGAACGCTCCCATCGACTGCGGATATTTGTCATGGCCCGACTCGAGCAATATACCCCTCGTCTATCCGCCACCGGAGGCCTGTGCCACCGGCGCGAACGCATCGCCAAACAGCTGATTCTCGCCAACCTCGGCGAAAGCCTGAGCATTACCGAGCTGGCCCAGGCTTGCGCCTTGTCGCGCAGCCACTTTTCCCGCGCCTTCAAGTGTTCCACCGGGGTCTCGCCCCAGGAGTGGATTCGCCAGCAGCGCATCCTGCGCGCCAAGGAACTGATCACCGGCTCGTCCCTGAGCCTTACGCAAATCAGCCTGGAATGCGGTTTTTGCGACCAGGCGCACTTCTGTCACATGTTCACCCGCAGTGAAGGCGTGAACCCGATGACCTGGCGAAACCACCACTCGCGCTCCAAGCCCGAGGTGATCGCAGCCTAGTGGTCTTCAAGCACCTGGAATATGCTGGCCCATCATTTACTTTTGAACCCGGGCAGCCATGAATGATTTGAGCGACCAGGCCGTGCACTTCGGCCCCTACCGCATCCATCCGCGCGAGCGCCTGGTGCTGGAGGCCGGTCGCCCGCTGCGCCTGGGACGGCGGGCGGTGGATATTCTGCTGATCCTGCTGGAACACGCCGGCAATGTGGTGAGCAAGCAGGAACTGATCGCCCGGGTCTGGCCCAAAAGTGTGGTGGAGGACGGCAACCTGCGGGTACACATGGCCGCGTTGCGCAAGGCCCTGGGCGACGGCCAGGCCGGGCAGCGCTATATCGTCACGGTCGCCCAGCGCGGCTACAGTTTTGTCGCGCCACTGAGCATCGAACCGATGACGCTACCCATCGACGGCGCGCCCCAGCGCCCCAGCCATAACCTGCCGCTGCGGCGCACGCGCATGATCGGCCGTCAGGCCCTGATCGATGCGCTGGTGCAGCAACTGCCGCAGCAACGTTTCATCACCCTGACCGGTGCCGGCGGCATCGGCAAGACCACCGTGGCTCTGCGCGTCGCGGAGTTGCTGATCGGGCATTACCGCGATGGTATTCATCTGCTCGACCTGGCGCCGCTCAGTGCCGCCTCGATGATCCTGCCCAACCTCGCCGCCCTGCTTGGCGTCGCACCTGGGGAGAGCACGCAACTGGTCAGCTTCGCCCGCAGCCTGCAGGCACGCCAGCTGCTGCTGGTGATCGACAACTGCGAGCACCTGCTCGACGACATCGCCCTGATCAGCGAAACCCTGTTGCGCCATGCGCCGCACCTGCACATCCTCACCACCAGCCGCGAAGCCCTGCGCGCCGAGGGTGAAGCCGTGCAACGCCTGGAGCCGTTGAGCTGCCCGCCCGCCACCGGCAACCGCGCCCAGGCCCTCGGTTACCCGGCCATGCAGTTGCTGATCGAGCGGGCCATGGCCCATCACGACAGCTTTAGCCTCAGCGATGCCGAACTGCCGCTGGCGATCGATATCTGCCAGCGCCTGGACGGTATTCCCCTGGCGATCGAACTGGTGGCGGCACAGATCGAGCGTTTTGGCTTGTCGGGGCTGCTGGTGCAGATGGAAGACAACTTGCGCCTGCTGACCCGCGGACGACACAGCGCCCTGCCCCGCCAGCAAACCCTGCGGGCCACGCTCGACTGGAGCTTTGACCTGCTCACCGAATGCGAAAAAATCTGCCTGCGAAGGCTCGCGGTCTTTCGCGGCGGCTTCAGCCTGGTCAGCGCGGCGGCGGTGATCGCCGGAGAACACATCGCCCCGGCCGAAGTGCTCGGGTCCATCACGCACCTGGTAGCCAAGTCGCTGCTGAATGTGGACGCCGGCGAGGACGAGATGGTCTATCGCCTGCTGGATATCACCCGCACCTACGCCCTGGAAAAACTCAGCCTGGCGGGTGAGTTGCAGGCCACGCGCGAGCGCCACGCGGCGCGCTGCCTGGCGCTGATGGAACAGGCCCAGGGCGATTGGGAACTGATCGCCACCCAGCCCTGGATCGAGCGCTACGCACCGCTGCGCGAAGACGTGCGCGCCGCCCTCGACTGGGGGTTTGCCGACGCCACGGGGCACTTGCTGGCGATCCGCCTGACGGTCAGTGCGATGCCCCTGTGGCAGGAACTGTCACTGCTGCGCGAGCATGCCGGTTACGTGGACAAGGCGCTGGCACTGATCGATCAGGTCGAGGTGCCCTGTACGCAATTGACCCTGCAGCTGCAATTGGCCCTGGGCAGCCTCTCCTACCACGCCCTGGGCGCCGCGCCGCAGACCATTGCAGCGTTTGTCGGTGCCGCACGCCTGGCCGAAGAGCGCCAGGACCTGGCCGGCCAGTTGCGTGCGGTCTCCGGGCATATGGCGGTGAACCTGTGCGCCGGGCGCTATGGCCAGGCGCTGGAACAGAGCCTGCAATTTGATCGCCTCGACCCGCGTACCGAGCCGCTGCTGGACCTGAGCACTCAGCGCCTGCGCGCCCTGGCCCAGCATTACACCGGCAATCAGGCACTGGCCCGACACCAGGCCGAGCAGGTGCTGCAGCGCATGAGCCACAGCGGCCACATGAACCGCTTCGCCCATGGCGTTGGCGTGCAATACGACCAGAGCGTCGCCTCCCTGACCTTACTGGCGCGTATCCTTTGGCTACAGGGCTTCCCCGATCGCGCCTGGCGCACCGCAAGCCAGGCACTGGAGCTGGCGCTGCAGATCAACCACGGCACCTCGATCTGCTACACCCTCGCCCTGGCCGGTGTGGTGATCGCTCGCTACAACGGTGCCGACGACGAGGCCCACGCCATGCAGCGCCTGCTGCTTGAGCAGGCGCACAAGCATTCGGTGCAACTGTTCCAGACCTGGGCCGGGCACTACGCCGGTATCCAGAGCAACCAGGATCTACAGGGCCTGGGACTGATCGAGGATACCCTGGTCACCTTTGGCATGAGTCAGGTCGATGAGCCGGGCATGCAACGCGCGCGCAGCGGTGCGGCGGGCTGGTGCGCCCCGGAAGTGCTACGGGTGTACGCCGGGCAGGCGGCGCTCGAGGGTAATACCCACGGCGCTGAAACGCTGCTGCTCGAAGCCCTCGGCCTGGCGCGCCAGCAAGGGGCCCTGGCCTGGGAGTTGCGCTGCGCGGGCTGCCTGGCGCAACGGTGGCAGCAACAAGGGCGCAGGCAAGCCGCCAGGGACTTGCTGGAGCCCATCTACGCTCGCTTTACCGAAGGCTTCGCCACCCGCGATCTACTGCGCGTACGCCGCCTGCTCGATGAGTTGCAGGACAAACGGCGGGCCTGAAAACCCACCCGGACACTGCCCGTAGCCTTGCTGCAGGCGCTCTACCTGACGCGGATCGCGCAGTTGCGCCAGGGCATAACTGCGCACGCAATTGAGCAGGCGATAGCGCGTCGGGCCCAGGCCAGGCTCGATGGTGAGCAGCGACAGGTTGACCAGACGCGCCAGCAGGTAAGACAAATCGGCGTGTTCAAGCTCGGTACCGCTGACCAGTTCATTCAAGGTGGGCAGGGTTACTGCCATCTTGAACAGGCCCAGCTGCAGAAACAGCCAGCACTCCGGCAGGCTCAGGCGCTGGTAGCTCCAGTCCAGCGCGGCACTCAGTGAGCGATGGCGCTCCACTGCCGTGCGACGGCCACGGCTCAGTCCGTGCAGGCCGGTGCGCAATTGCCGCTGCACCCCGCTGACGCCCAGCGCGTCGACCTGGGCGGCCGCCAGTTCGAGGGCCAACGGGATACCGTCCAGGCGCCGACAAATATCGCGCAACGCCGCCAATTCCTGGGGCCGCAACACAAAACCCTGCTGACTGGCGCGCGCCCGTGCGACGAACAGTTGCACGGCGGGACAGGCCATGGCCTGCTCGACACTGCCCAGCACCGAGGGGGGCGGCACGCCCAACCGCGGCACGCGCACGAGGCATTCGCCCGGCGCCAGCAAGGCCTCGCGGCTGCTGACCAGCACGCTGACCTCGGGCGCCCTTTGGTGCAGCGCGCGCAGCAGCTTGCGGCAGGCACCGAGCAGCAGGTCGGCCCCATCGAGTACCAGCAACAACCGGCGCGCGGCCAATCGTCGGCACAGCTCATCGAGACTGTCGGCCGGGTCCAACTGTAATAGCGTGGCCAGGTGCCCGAGCAGTTCGCCCAACGTGCGCAAGTCGCTCACGTCAACCCACCACACCCCGTCCCGATAGCGTGGCAACACGCGCTCGGCCAGCGCCAGGGCCAGGGTACTTTTGCCGATGCCGGCCACTCCGGTCAGGGTCACCAGCCGTTGCCCGGCCATGCGCCGCACCAGCACGCCCAGCAGCTCATCGCGACCGACCACCGGGCTCAGCCGCGCCGCCAGGTTGTGCTGTGCCGCCAGTGTCGGCAGCGCGCCGTGCACGGGCGCCGCGAAGCAATACCCGCGCTGCGGATGATTGAGGATCAGAGGTTGCACATCGAGGGCGCGACGCAACGCGGCGATGTGCACGCGCAGGTTATTGTCTTCGACGACGCTGTCGGGCCAGACCCGTTCGATCAAGGTCGCCTTGCTGATAAAGTGCCCCGGCGCTTCCAGCAACACGGCGAGGATATCCAGGGCGCGCCCGCCCAGCGGCACCGGCCAGCCGGCCTTGCTGACCAGACGCTGGTGCCGATGAAACGTATAGGGGCCAAAGCTCACCGCCGCAGCATGATTCATGTCCGTAACAGCGCTGAAACACCCGTGCTTGAGTGCCTGCGCATCCTTTTCCGTGGGCTCGGCGTTATCTTGCCAGTTGGCGGTGACAGGACAATGCTGGCACGGGGAGCGATACGGACAATCGGGTGCCTCAGACGGACATTGTGTCGTTAACTGAACTGTTGTCGATATTGGGTAGGGTTCAGGCCGAGCTTTTCACTGAACAGAAAGCGCATATGCCGCACGCTGCCGAAGCCTGCGTGGAACGCCACCGTCTTGAGCGGCAGGTCAGTGGTTTCCAGCAACTGCCGGGCACGGTCGATGCGTGCGCCTTGCAGGAACGCCATGGGCGTCATCTGCACGTCCTTGGCGAACAGCCGCGCAAAGTGACGCGCACTCATGCCGGCCAGTTCGGCCATCGACTCGATGGTAAAGGGTTGTTCGAGATGGGCCAGCACATGGTGCTGCACTCGAGTGATCGCGGTTTCCTGGGGCGCCACGGCGGCGGTCATCGGGCTGAACTGGGCCTGGCCACCCTGGCGCTTCATCACCACCAGCAGCACCTTGGCCACGTCCACCGCCACCTGCTTGCCATGGTCCTGGGCGACAATCGACAGGGCCAGGTCGATACCGGCCGTGACGCCGCCCGAAGTGATCAACCGCCGGTCCTGCAGGTAGATGCGATCGGTCTCGACGATGGCGTTGGGGAACGCCTTGATCAAGCGCTCGGTGTAATGCCAGTGGGTGGTCACGCGGTGCCCGTCGAGCAAGCCGGCGTGCCCGAGCACAAAGGCACCGGTGCAGATCGAACCGAAACGCCGAGCCTTTGGCGCGGCCGCCTTGAGCCAGGGCAGCAGCGCGGGATGGCACTCGTTATAGGCACCCGGGCCGCCCGGTACCAGCAGCACGTCATAGGCCGCCTGGGCCTGCTCCAGCAGCAGATCGGTCTGCACTGTGACGCCATTGGAGGCGCGCAACGGCCCGGGCTCGGTGCCGATGGTCAGGATGCGGTAGTGGTCGGCCACCGGCAGGTAGCGGTTGGCAATCGAAAACACTTCAAGCGGCCCGGCCATGTCGAGCAGCAGGAAGTCCGGGAACAGCGCCATGGCCACGGTTTTCATAAGCGGGAAACGTCCATCGGGAAGGGAATGCGACGGGCATTATGGCATGCCTTTAACTGTCAACTCATAAGGGACAGTTATTCAGATTTCATCTTCTTAATGAATATACCGTTAACCATTAACCTTCTTCTCAACGCAAGCGCCCTGCATCTCGCAGCCCCGCGCTCACTTGAGGACTGGACCATGCTGACCCTTCGCAAAGCTTCCGAACGCGGCGCCGCCAATCACGGTTGGTTGAAGTCGTTCCACACCTTCTCCTTCGCCAACTACTGGAACCCCAAGGAACAGGGTTTTTCCGACCTGCTGGTGATCAATGACGACCGCGTCGCCGCCGGCAAAGGCTTCGGCCAGCACCCGCACCGTGACATGGAGATTTTCTCCTATGTGCTCGAAGGCGCCCTGGAACACAAGGACACCCTGGGCACCGGTTCGGTGATCCGCCCCGGCGATGTGCAACTGATGAGCGCCGGCAGCGGCGTGGCCCACAGCGAGTTCAACCACAGTCAGCGCCTGGGCGTGCACTTCCTGCAAATCTGGATCGTGCCGAATGAAGCCGGGGCCAAGCCGCGCTATCAGCAGGAGCACTTCAGCGAGGCGCAAAAACGCGGACGCCTGCAGTTGATCATCTCGCCGGATGGCGCCGACGGTTCGTTGAATGTGCGCCAGGATGCGCGGGTATATGCCGGGCTGTTCGATGGCGATGAAAGCGCGCAACTGGACCTGGCACCGGATCGCTACGCCTACATCCATGTGGCGCGCGGCAGCGTCGAACTCAATGGCCAGCGCTTGCAGGAAGGCGACGGCGTGCGCGTACGGGACGAGCGCCAGATTCGCCTCAGCCACGGCGAGGACGCCGAGGTGCTGGTGTTTGACCTGCGCCCCAATGAAGTGCCGCAGATGCCATGACGGTCGCAGTAATGGCCCCGTGAGCGGGACCATCGCTGGCATCGATAGTCACCATCAGCGCAATGAAGTTCTCTTAAAAAATGCGACGCGTAACATCAAACCCATGCCAAACGGCACCCGACTAAAACACTTGGAGCACACCCTCATGAAACGCCAACTCTTGCTTAGCCTCGCTTTCTCGTTACTCGCTGCAAACGCTTTCGCCCACCCGGTAGTCGCTGAAGGCGGCGCCGATCGCATGATTGAAACCCGTGTGGCCGAAGGTGGCGCGGATCGTCTGCAGGAACGCGGTCTGGCTGAAGGTGGTGCTGACCGCTTGCAGGAACGTGGCCTGGCTGAGGGCGGTGCGGATCGTCTGCAGGAACGTGGCCTGGCCGAGGGCGGCGCTGAACGCCTGCTGAGCAACCACGTATAACCCCTGCTGTTGAAGGGAACCCCAAACCGGCCTGATCAGCCGGTTTTTTTTCGTCTCCGATTTGTGCTTTGAAGCAGGTTTGCAAACACTAACGTGCAGGTGTCAGTTGCCTCACTGTGTGGCGAGGGAGGTTGCTCCCGTGGGACTGCGCAGCAGTCCTGAACCTGCCCACTCACACAGCCCGTGTCGACCGGGAAGCCGTCACGGGAGCAAGCTCCCTCGCCACAGGTATGCGGGTAAACCTTACGCTTGGCGCTTGACCTTCAAATGTCGCGCATACCAGGGCCGCTGCGGCACGCGCTTGAACAGGCCCTTGAGCCGCTCCTCATCGGCGCCGAAGGTGATGCGCAGGGCCAGTTTCATGATTTCCGGGTCCATTTCCATCGAGCGGCCCTGCTGCAGTCCCGGCGTGGTGCTGCAGCCGTGGGTATCCGGGCCGAGCCAGGGATCGCTCACTTCAACCCAGCGTCCCGGTGCGAACCAGGCTACGCCGTTGACCTCAAGCCGGGTGACTTCGCCCGGATGGAAGCGCTCGTGGGCGCGGAACCAGTCTTCGATGCGGTCATCGATCCAGCCGTGGAAGTGCCAGAACACCGGGTTCACGTGGGATGAAAACGGATCGCCGAGGAAGTCGTTCTCTGGTGCGTACCAGCGTGCGGCGAAGTCCGCAGGGTCGCGGGCAAACGGCACCGGTGCGCCGTTGGACGGGTCGCGCGGCACAGAAGCCCAGCGCATGTGCAGCCAGTCGTGCAGGCCCAGCTCCATCTCCGAGCCCAATTGGCCCAGGGTCAGCCTGGCCAGGTAGCGTGGGTCGCGGTACTGGGATTCCCACACCTGGAAATTACTGTGGTAGGTCTCGGCAGCCTTGATGTCGCTGACCCACTGGGTGTAATCGGCGTCATCCGGCGCCGACCAGCAGGGCGGCAGCGCAAAGCCGTCGTGGTTATTGAAATAACGCACGAAGCCCTGGCGATCGCGCTCCAGCGCCGGCTGGGGCTCGGGGAAATGCGGCCACGATGGCAGGTCCTGCATGGAGCGGGCAGTGCCGAGCATATGGCGGTGCATGAAGAAAAAGTCGATGCCCGAGCCGTTACGGTCCTTGAGCTTGCCCCGTGCATCGCGCTCCCGGCCACGCGGCCCCGGTTGCCAGCCGATGCCGCGCAGGGCCTCGCGCTTGTCCTCGGACAGCTTGTGCCATTGGTCACGGGTGGCATGCCACAGCTGGTGAAACAGGCGATGTTCGGGAGCAATCAGCCAGGCCAGCAAGGTCGGGTTGAGGCCGATACGCTGGCGGGCTTCAGGGAACAGCTGCTTGTGGGCGATGAATCGGTTGTCGCGCTCGGTCAACGCCAGGGGCCGTTCAAGGTCGAGGATCTGCCCGCTGAGGGTGCCGCTGCCGGCATTGCCGAAGTCGGCCCAGACTTCATCAAGGGTCATCTTGAATTCGTAGGCCGGGATGCCCGCCGCCGAATCGCGGTCGATCAGCCGCCAGTACAGCAAGGCGCCCTCGCCCGTCAGCAGATCGCCCAATACGCGGTAGCGCGGCTCGCCGTCGGCCCGCAGGTTCTCGGCGGTGTCCAGGTAACCGCGCAAGCCGCGCCCACGGGGGGCGATGTCCAACAGCAGTTCCAGGCCGTGGGACGGCAAGCCCCTGAGGCCGGCATCGCGGCCTTCCAGACGCAGGCTCCACACACCGCGCAAGGTGTTCGCCAGGTGCTGGCCCTGGGTGTCGGCCAGGTCTACCGTGGCTTCGCCGGGGGTGACCGGGAATTCTTCTTCCCGCGTCAGCTCGCGATGGGCATAAAAGGCCGCGGGCACCGCCGCGCCGGTCAGCGCCAGGCCTGCGATGAACCCACGTCGAGAGATCGTCATTGTCTACCTTAGGAAACGGCTTAATCAGAGCTAGAACGTTTGCAACAAGGGGAAATTTACCGCCAGGGCAGCGCCCGCTAAATTTCCCCGGTCATCGCTCGTTCTTCCCTGATAGCAAAGGCCTCAACTGACTGAGATGGCAATGACAAAACCACGTTCGAAAAAGGCGCTGTATATCGGCTTGCCGCTGGCACTGGCGGTCACTGCCGGGGCCGGCTTTCTGGTCTGGGATCATTGGTTCAAGGGCAACGCCGGCTACCCGCTGGAGGTGATCAAGCAGGCCAATGAAATGCAGGACCGCCTGTTGTCGTTCGACAGCCATATCACCGTGCCCATGGATTTCGGCACCGCCGGCAATGAAGCCGACAAGGACGGCAGCGGCCAGTTCGACCTGGCCAAGGCGGCGCGCGGGCGATTATCCGGCGCGGCCCTGACCATTTTCGGCTGGCCGGAAATCTGGAACGGCCCCAACGCCCCGCACAAACCCACCGACGGCTTTGTCGAGGAAGCCCGCCATGAGCAGGAGGTGCGCTACAAGATCATCTCCGGCATGGTCCGCGATTTTCCCAACCAGGTCGGCATTGCCTACAGCCCGGACGACATGCGCCGCCTGCACGGCGAAGGCAAGTTCGCGATCTTCATCAGCATGCTCAACGCCTACCCATTGGGTAATGACTTGAACCAGCTGGACCTGTGGGCGGCGCGCGGCATGCGCATGTTCGGCTTCAGTTACATCGGCAATAACGCCTGGTCGGATTCGTCGCGCCCGCTGCCGTTTTTCAATGACACCACCGACGCCCTCGAGGGCTTGTCGCCCATCGGCCAGCAGGCGGTGCAGCGCCTCAATGATCTGGGCGTGATCATCGACGTGTCGCAGATGTCGACCAAGGCCCTGGAACAGGTCGCGCAGTTGAGCCGTACGCCGATGGTGGCGTCCCACTCGGCCCCCCGCGCGTCGGTGGACATCCCGCGCAACCTCAGCGACAAGGAACTGCAACTGATCAAGCGCAGCGGCGGTGTGGTGCAGGTGGTGGGCTTTCCCGCCTACCTGCGTCCGCTGAGCCAGCCGACCCAGGACAAGCTCAATGCCCTGCGCGCCCGCTTCGACCTGCCGCCGCTGCCGAACCTGGCGATGGCCCTGATGCCGGGCGATGCGATCATCGCCGCATGGCCCGAACAGCGCTTCGGCCAGTACGCCAGCGAGCTGTACGCGATTCTCGAAGAAGAACCCAAGGCGACCCTCAAGGACTGGGGCGACGCCATCGACTACACCGTGCGCAAGATCGGCATCGACCACGTCGGCATCGCATCGGACTTCAACGACGGCGGCGGCCTGCAGGGTTGGGAGAACGTGGGTGAGGTGCGCAACGTCACCGCCGAGCTGATCCAGCGAGGTTACTCCGAAGCCGATATCGCCAAGCTGTGGGGAGGCAACTTCCTGCGGGTGTGGGAGCAGGTCCGCAAAGCCGCCAAACCCTTGGCCCATCAAGAAGTCAGTCCATGACCGACCGCCGTACATTCCTCAAACAGGCCGGCGTATTGGCCGCTAGCCTGCCGCTGGGCAACACGCTGATTCCCCAGGCGCTGGCCGCCGCCACGAACGACCCATGGACGGACTTCAAACAGCTGTTCAACCAGGACCCGGATTACCTGCATTTTTCCAACTTCCTGGTGGCGTCGCACCCCAGGCCGGTGCGCGAGGCCATCGATCGCTACCGCGCGCAGATCGACCGCAACCCCGGCCGGGCGATGGACTGGGACCTGCAGGAAACCTGGAAACGCGAAGGCCAGGTGCGTGAGTGGGCGGGCCGCTACCTGAACGCCACACCGCCACAGATCGCCCTGACCGGCAGCACCTCCGAGGGGCTGGCGATGATTTACGGCGGGATCAAGGTGCGCGCCGACCAGGAAATCCTCACCACCGAGCATGAGCATTACGCGACGCAGAACGTCCTGGATTTTCGCGTGCGCAGGGAAGGCACCCAGGTACGCCGCATCCGGCTGTTCGACAGTGCCAGCCGCGTGTCCGCCGATGAAGTGCTGGGCAATATCCAGCGCAATATTCGCCCCAACACCCGCGTGCTGGGCATGACCTGGGTACAGTCGGGCAGCGGTGTCAAATTGCCGATCAGCGAAATCGGCCAACTGGTCGATGAATACAACCGCAACCGCGACGATGCCGACCGTCTTCTCTATGTGGTCGACGGCGTGCACGGCTTCGGCGTGGAAAACCTCGACTTCCCCGCCATGCACTGCGATTTCTTCATCGCCGGTACCCATAAATGGATGTTCGGCCCGCGCGGCACCGGCCTGGTGTGCGCTCGCAGCCCCGACAATACCTACGTCACGCCAATGGTGCCGACCTTCTCCGAAGACAAGGATTTCGCCACCATCATGACGCCCGGCGGCTACCACGCGTTCGAGCATCGCTGGGCCGCCGACGAGGCCTTCAAGCTGCACCTGCAATTGGGCAAGGCGCGGGTGCAGGCGCGTATTCATGCACTCAACACCGAGCTTAAAGAGCAACTGCTGGCGCATCCGCGGATAGAACTGGTCACGCCGCGCAGCCCTGAACTATCGGCAGGCTTTACCTTCTTTCGGGTCAAGGGCCGGGGCTGCGATGCGGTGGCCAGCTACATGATGAAAAACCGTGTGGTAATCGACGCCGTGGACCGTGATGTCGGGCCGGTGATCCGCACCTCTCCCGGCCTGCTCAACAGCTCGGATGACATCCAGCGCTTCATGGCGCTGCTGAGCCAACGGCTGTGACCCTTTTTATTTGAACGAGACGCTCCCATGACGCCATTTCGACTCAAACCCCTGACGGCCCTGGCGCTGACCGCACTGTGCGGCGCCCTGCTCCCCGGCCTGGCCCAGGCGGCGGCACCGCAACCTGGAAAAGTCTTCAAGGACTGCAAGGACTGCCCGGAAATGGTGGTCTTGCCTGCAGGCACCTTCACCATGGGCACCCCGGAAGACGAAGTCGGCCGCGAGCCCGACGAAGGCCCGATGCATGAAGTGACCTTCGCCAAGCCCTTCGCCATGAGCCGCTTCCACGTCACCGCCGGAGAATGGGACAGCTACGTGCGTCAGACCGGGGTGAAAATCGCCAATGGCGATGACCGTCCCGGCCGTGAATGCATCGCCGGCAAGCCGCGCTACCCCCAGGGCCCGCGCCAGCCGGCGGTGTGCATGGACATGGACGACATCAAGAATTACGTGGCCTGGCTATCGAAAAAGACCGGCCAGCAGTACCACATGGTCAGCGAAGCCCAACGCGAATACGCCGCCCGCGCCGGCACCAGCGGTCCGTTCCCCTTCCCGTTCGACGAGGGCAAGGGCTACAGCATCGCCAGGCACGCCAACACCTACGGCCCGGCGGACGGTTACAGCTATTCATCACCGGTGGGCAGCTATCCGCCGAATGCGTTCGGCATGTACGACATGCACGGCAACGTTTATGAGCGGGTTGCCGATTGTGAACACCCGAACTACGTCGGCGCGCCGACTGACGGCAGTGCCTGGATGGAACCGAACTGCGCGTCGTACCAGATTCGCGGCAATGACTGGGGCGAGGCGCCGGTATTTTCCCGTTCCGGCAACCGCAACAACATCTACCCGCAGACGCGCGGTGACTGGATTGGCTTTCGCGTAGTGCGCGATCTCTAAGCCATACACCAATCCATTGTGAGAGCGGGCTTGCGCCCGATAGCGGAGGATCAGCTTGCCTATGCATTGACTGACACGCTGCCATCGGGGGCAAGCCACCCTCCCACATTTGATCTCCAGCGACCGAAAGAGATCAATCCCGGGCCAATGCCTCGATCGGGTCCAGCCGCGCCGCATTGCGCGTCGGCACGAAGCCGCGATCAAGCTGGGCATCAGCGGGCGACACTCGTTGTTGCGGTGGATGTATGCCACCGACGACAACACCAGTCTCTAAGCCGACACAGGTCAAAATGTGGGAGGGGGCTTGCCCCCGATAGCGGAGTATCAGCTTGCCTATGCATTGACTGACACACTGCCATCGGGGGCAAGCCCCCTCCCACATTTGATCTCCAGCGACCGCAAGAGATCAATCCCGAGCCAATGCCTCGATCGGGTCCAGCCGCGCCGCATTGGGCGTCGGCACGAAGCCGCGCAAGCTGGGCATCAGCGGGCGACACTCGTTGTTGCGGTGGATGTATGCCACCGACGACAACACCAGTCTCTAAGCCGACACAGGTCAAAATGTGGGAGGGGGCTTGCCCCCGATAGCGGAGTATCAGCTTGCCTATGCATTGACTGACACGCTGCCATCGAGGGCAAGCCCCCCTCCCACATTTGATCTCCAGCGACCGAAAGAGATCAATCCCGGGCCAATGCCTCGATCGGGTCCAGCCGCGCCGCATTGCGCGTCGGCACGAAGCCGCGATCAAGCTGGGCATCAGCGGGCGGCATTCGTTGTTGCGGTGGATGTACGCCACCGACAACAACACCAGTCTCTAAGCCGACACAGGTCAAAATGTGGGGGGGCTTGCCCCCGATGGCGGTGTATCAGCTTGCCTATGCATTGACTGACACGCTGCCATCGGGGGCAAGCCCCCTCCCACATTTGATCTCCAGCGACCGAAAGAGATCAATCCCGAGCCAATGCCTCGATCGGGTCCAGCCGCGCCGCATTGCGCGTCGGTATGAAGCCGCGATCAAGCTGGGCATCAGCGGGCGGCATTCGTTGTTGCGGTGGATGTACGCCACCGACAACAACACCAGTCTCTAAGCCGACACAGGTCAAAATGTGGGAGGGGGCTTGCCCCCGATAGCGGAGTATCAGCTTGCCTATGCATTGACTGACACGCTGCCATCGAAGGCAAGCCCCCCTCCCACATTTGATCTCCAGCGACCGAAAGAGATCAATCCCGAGCCAATGCCTCGATCGGATCCAGCCGCGCCGCATTGCGTGCCGGCACGAAGCCGAACACGATGCCGATCAGCGTCGAGCAGGCAAACGCGGTGATGATCGAACCCAGGGAAAACACCATCTCCCACTCCTTCACGAACAGCGAGAACAAGTAGCCGATGGCATAGGACAGCGAGATACCGATAATCCCGCCGATCAGACACACCATCACCGCCTCCACCAGAAACTGCTGGCGGATATCCGATTGCCGCGCCCCTACCGCCATGCGAATGCCAATCTCGCGGGTACGTTCGGTGACCGACACCAGCATGATATTCATCACGCCAATGCCACCCACCAGCAACGAAATCACCGCGATCAATGACAACAGCAGCGCCAGCGAACGGCTGGTTTTCTGCACCGTCTGCATGATGCTGTCGAGGTTGTTGGTAAAGAAGTCCTTGGTGCCGTGGCGTTGCAGCATGAGCTTGTTGACGTTGTCCTCCACCACCTTGCTCGGCTGGCCGTCCTTGATACGCACGGTGATGCTGTCCAGATGGCGCTGCCCCAACAGGCGCCCCGCGGCCGTCTCATACGGCACCCACACGTTCAGCGCCTTGCTGGCGGCGAACAGGTTCTTGTTGTCCGCCGTCACCCCGATCACCGTGCACGGCAGGTTGCCGACCAGGATCACCTGGCCCAGGGGGTCGACGTTCGGCCCGAACAGGCGATGCCGGGTGTTGTGGTCGATCACCACCACCTGCGCCTGACGCCGTGCATCGCTTTCACTGAAGGCGATACCGACTTCGAGTTTGAGGCCCTTGACCTTGAAGTAGCGGTCGCTGACGCCGTTGACCTGGGCATCCACATCGATATTGCCAAAGCGCAGCAACAGGTTGCGCCCCACCATCGGCGTGGCGCTGTCGACGTAATACAGCTGGTTCAACGCGTCCACATCCGCAGGCATCAGGGTCTCGATGGCGGAGGCGCGACTGTCACCGAAACTGGTGCCGGAAAAGATATCGATGGTGTTGCTGCCGATGGCCTGGATGTCCTTGAGCACATAACGCTTGGCGCCCTCGCCGATGGCCGAGATCGACACCACCGAGGTGATGCCGATGACAATGCCGAGCATGGTCAGCAAGGTGCGCATGCGGTGGGAAACCAGCGCGACCCAGGCCATATTGAAGGCTTCCTTGAACAACCCCAGGCTCGCCACCAGGCGTCGCGCGCCGCTGCGCCGGGGCTCGATTGGCGCTTCGTGGGGCAGATCCAGATCGACACGTTCGTTGGCCTTGTCGCTGACGATCTCACCGTCGCACACCTCGACGATACGCTGGGCATTGGCCGCCACCTTGGGGTCGTGGGTGACGATGATCACCGTGTGCCCGGCCGCGTGCAGCTCGGCGAGGATGCGCATCACCTCCTTGCCGCTGTGGGTGTCGAGGGCACCGGTGGGTTCGTCGGCCAGGATCACCTCGCCGCCATTCATCAAGGCCCGGGCGATACTCACGCGCTGCTGCTGCCCACCGGACAACTGACTCGGCCGATGGGTGACATGCCCCGACAGACCCAGGCGCGCGAGCAACTCCCGCGCGCGACTGTGGCGCTGGCTTTCCGGGATACCGGCGTAGATCGCCGGCATTTCCACGTTGTGCAAGGCACTCAGATGCGCCAGCAGATGATAGCGCTGGAAGATAAACCCGAAGTAATCGCGGCGCAGTTCCGCCAATTGCTCATCGCCCAGGGAACGGGTTTCGATGCCGTTGATTTTGTAGCTGCCGGCGGTGGCGTAATCCAGGCCGCCGAGGATGTTCATCAGCGTCGATTTACCCGAACCCGAGGCGCCGATGATCGCCAGCATTTCCCCGGCGTGAATGGTCAGGTCAATGCCCTTGAGGGCGATGAATTCGCGCTCGCCAGCCATGAAACTGCGGGTGATGCCCTTGAGCTCCAGCAGGGGTTGAGTCATGGCTCAATTCCCCGCCACGGCAGGCGAGGCGTCGCCAATCACCACCTTGTCGCCCTCGACCAGGCCGTCGAGGATCTGCACCTTGACGTTGTTGTTGATGCCGGTCTTCACCTCACGCACCTGCGCCTTGCCCTTGGCATCCAACACCCGCACTGCATAGCCGCCCTCGGCATTGCGCGCGCCCAACGCCGCCACCGGCACCATCAGCACAGCCTCGGCGGTGTCGAGCACGATACGCACCTGGGCGGTCATGGCGATGCGCAGACGGTGATCGGGGTTGGGCACATCGAACAGCGCGTTATAGAACACCGCCGTATTCTGCTTGGGCGTGCCGGCGGTCTGGGTTTCCAGAAAATTCTGCGGTGCCGGTTCAGTGCCACGCAGTTTGGCGTAATAGCGCTTGTCGGCCTCACCGAGAATGGTGAAGTACACCTGCTGGCCGGGGCTGATGTGAATCACATCCGCTTCCGACACCTGGGCCTTGACCGTCATGGTGTCCAGGTCAGCCAGCTTGAGCAGCACCGGCGCCAGCTGGTTGGCGATGACCGTCTGGCCTTCCTGAGTAACGATACCCACCACATCGCCGTCGATGGGCGCGTTGATGCGGGTATAGGCCAGGTTGACCTTGGCCGTGTCGATCTGGATATGCGCGCTCTTGATCTGCGCATCCAGCGACAGCAGATTGGCCTGCTGCACCTGGAAGGTCGACTCGGCGTCTTCGAAATCCTGGCGCGACACCGACTCATCGGCCTGCAAGCCCTTGTAGCGTTCATACACCGACCTGGCCTGCCTGACCTGCGCCGCCGTAGCGCGGCGCTGAGCCTGCAGATTCTCCTCGTCGACCTGGGCCTTGCGCAGCGTGTTCTGCAGAATCAGCGGATCAATCTCGGCCAGCCACTGGCCTTTCTTGACCTTGTCACCCACCTTGACCTTGAGCGACTTCAACTGACCGGAAACCTGCGCGCCGACATCGACCTGCTTGACCCCCTCCAGCAGGCCGGTGGCGAGAACCGCGTTTTCGATATCGCCGCGTTCAACCGTGGCGGTGAGGTACTGGGGCGCGTCGGCAGGCGCCTTGACGGTGTAAATGATCAAGCCGATGGCGATCGCCACGACTGCGAATATCCCGATTTTGCGTAACTTAGACGTTTGCATAAATGACCATAAAATTGAGCTTTTTGATTGAGCACGGGTATCCAAACCCTAACCACGATGCGCAGCGAGTCGCTCTTGATCTTGATCTGGCTTTTGATCCTGGGCGCCCCGTTAAACCACGCTGGCCGAACGCAGGCTTGAATCCGTGGGCAACCCGGCAGGACGCCGGGTTAGCCGCACTGGGCCATGGATGGCCCATTGCGGCGGCCCACGGATTCAAGCCGGAGAGAGGGCACACCGAGCCCAGGCGAGGTGCCGAGTGGTGGGGCAAGAGCGTTTTGCTTACTTTTGCGCTTTTCAAAAGTGAGCCGCTGTAAGAGCGGAACCCATAGCAGCCGTGACCGCAGAAACGGATATGTACTCGGTCTAGTCCAACATCCCGGTCGGCCCAGAGGCCGCCATCGGGGGCAAGCCCCCTCCCACATTTGGACCGAGGTGTATCAGATGGGTAACCGTCGGCTGACAGGCCGCGGATATGTACCCGGTCTAGTCCAACATCCCGGTCGGCCCAGAGGCCGCCATCGGGGGCAAGCCCCCTCCCACATTTGGACCGAGGTGTATCAGATGGGTAACCGTCGGCTGACAGGCCGCGGATATGTACCCGGTCCAATCCAACATCCCGGTCGGCCCAGAGGCCGCCATCGGGGGCAAGCCCCCTCCCACATTTGGACCGAGGCGTATCAGGAACAAGCCCCTTCCCACCTTTGGCGGCCGTCAAGACACCACCTCCCCAACCCCGACACCCTCAACCCACCACCTGGCCAACGCCAACACATTCGGCGCCTTGAGCAAAGTGAAGTGATTGCCCCCGCCATACCAAACCTGCAACCCACGCCCCTGACCCCGCCACCCCTCGATCATCAACCCCTGCTCACGCTGATTGCCCGCCGCATCCAGCGCCGGGTCCCGCGCCAGCACCAGGCGCACCACCCCGTCGTACCGCGCCTGCGGCCGATACACCGTACGCAACGCCGCCGCATAAGTTCGCGCCGGGCCGACCATCGCATCCCCGGCAGACCGCGCCGGCAACAACCCAACCCCGACCATCCCGGCATGCAACGCCTGGCGCTGCGCCACCTCATCGCTCGCGGCGAAATCCAACGGGTCAATGCCCAGGGACTTCCCGGCCGCCAACTGCATCGCCTCGATCAACCGCAACAGCGCCGCCGTCGAGGTATACGGCCGCCCCACCACGCCATTGCCCCCCGGCGACTCACTGTCGATCACCGTCAACGACGCCACCTGACGCCCCATCGCCTGCAGGCGCACCGCCATTTCCAGCGCGACCCAGCCGCCAAACGAATGCCCGACCAGGTGCACCGGCCCCGCCGGGCACTCCTGAATCAGCGCCGTCAGGTAACACTGCGCGGCCGCTTCCACCTGGCTGTGCGGCACCGCTTCACCGTCCAGCCCACGCGGCTGCAAGCCATACAACGGCCAGTCGCGCCCCAGCGCCTCGCTCAAGCCGACAAAGCCGGTCACGCTGTCGCCCGCCCCCGGTACACAGAACACCGGCGCATGCCCAGTCTTGCCGCCCTGGATACGCAGCAAGGGCTGATGCGCCGCTTCCATCACCGGTAAAGACTCAGCCAATGCTTGGGACATGGCCGCGCCCAGGCTGCGGATATGCGGCGCCTGCATCATGCTCTGGTGATTGCCGGGCACTTCAATCTGGCGCAATTGCCCGGATGCCAGCGCGTCCTCCCAGCCCAACGACTCACTGCGCCGCGACAGTTCGGTCGGCCGTTCCTGGGCGCTGAACAGATGCACCGGAATCGGCAGCGGGAACAGGCTGTAATGCGCCAGCGCATGCCCGTGCCCGACTTCCCGCTCGATGAAACTCATCAAGTCGGCGTCCGCGGCCGCCGCCATTTGCGGGTATAGCAAACCTTCATCGCGACAACATTGCAGCAGGCCCGCAAGGTCCAGCTGTTGAGTGTCTGCTTCCAGCTGCGCCAATCTCGCCACTTCATGCACGCCTCCTTGTACGGTCCAATGTGCCGTGCACTGCAGCAGCAAATGCTGCTTGAGCGCCTGCGGCCCTTCCCAGCGCGCCTTGCCCTGATCGGTCATGCGCGGCACGAAGGTGTCGATCAAGCCAAGGAACGCGACGGTTTCGTCCAGCCCCAACAGTTGCATGGCCACTTCATAGGCAAGCACCCCGCCGAACGACCATCCCGCCACACGATAGGGTCCGTGCGGCTGGATCTCGCGAATCAAACCGACCAGGCGCGCCGCCAAGCCCTCCATGGTGTTCAGGTGCGACTCGCCCAGCGCCAGGCCCGGCAGACCATAGATCGGGTAGTCACCCGGCAGGTGCTGACCCAGCGCCGGGAAATACACGTCCATGCCGCTGAACTCGTGCACCAGGAACAATGCCGGCTGGGCACCGCTGCTGCGCACGGTCACCACCGTGGTGCTGCGCGCGGCCTGCTCGTCACGCTCGCGCAACATTGAGGCCACGTTCGCCACGCTGACATGTTCAAAAAGCTCGGCCAGGCTGACCTGCAGACCCGCCTCCTCCATCAGGCCGACCAGGCGAATGGCAAGCAAGGAATGACCGCCCAGCTCGAAGAAACTGTCATCGCGGCCGACCTGCTCAAGCTTGAGCACGTCGGCCCATAGCTGAGCCAGCCTGTGCTCCACTGCATCGCGAGGCGGCTCGAACACGCGGCCAGCCAGGGTTTGCAGCGCTGGGACCGGCAAGGCTTTACGGTCGATCTTGCCATTGGCCGTCAGCGGTAACCGCTCCAGTGGCAAATAGGCTGACGGCACCATGTAGTCCGGGAGTTGCTCTTGCAGATGGGCACGCAGGCTGTCGATGCCAACCGGCTCTGCCGCCCAGGTGAAATAGGCCGCCAGGCGTTTGTCGCCCGGGGCGTCTTCACGGGCCAGCACCACCGCCTCCTGAATGGCGGCGTGGGTGGCCAGGCGTGCTTCAATCTCGCCCAGCTCGATACGAAAACCGCGAATTTTCACCTGGTCATCGTTGCGACCCACGCACTCCAGCAAGCCGTCCGCGTTCCAGCGACCCAGGTCGCCGGTGCGGTACATCAGGGCCTCGGGCTTGAAGGGGTCTTGCACAAACTGTTCGGCGCTCAATTGCGCACGATTCAAATACCCCAGGGCCACGCCGTCGCCACCGATGCAGATTTCACCGGTCACGCCCAATGGTACCGGCTGCAACTGCGCATCCAGCACATACACCTGAGTATTGGAAATCGGTCGACCGATCGGCACGCTGTCCGTGTGGTCGGCGAGTGCGCGCACTTCATGGGTGGTCGCGTAAGTGGTGGTTTCCGTCGGCCCGTAGCAATGCACAAGACGCAGTGCCGGTGCCCGCGCCAACAGACTGCGGAACGCTGCCGGATCAGCGCGCTCGCCGCCGCACAGGAGGATGCGCAACCCCGCCAGCGCATCGGGTATCAGTTGCACGTACTGATTGAACAGCGCCGTGGTGACGAACAGTATCGTCGCCCCCTCCAACGCAGCGCCAAACGCCACCGGATCGAGCAATATGGAATGATCGATGACCTGCACCTGCCCGCCGTTGAGCAAGGGCCCCCACACATCCATCGTGCTGGCGTCAAAGGCCGGGTTGGAGGCAAATGCCACACGATCACCCGCGTTGAAATCCGCATAGCCGTTGTTGATGACCAGCCGGGTGATGCCACGATGAGGCACCACTACGCCCTTCGGCGTGCCGGTCGACCCGGAGGTGTACATGAGGTAGGCCACGCTGTCCGACGATTGCGACAGGTCGGGGTTGTGGTCAGGTTGTGCATCGAGGGTCAGGGTATCGAGGTCCAGGCGTTGAGCCGGGTAATCAACGGCTATATCGCTGCGGGTCAACAGCCGCACCGCGCCGCTGTCCTGCAGCATGAAAGCCTGGCGCTCGGCAGGGGCGTTGATATCCAGCGGCACGTAGGCGGCGGCGCATTTCAACACGGCCAGTTGGCCGACTATCAAGTCCACGCCGCGTGGCAGCAGAATCGCCACACTGTCCCCGGCGCGCACGCCGAGCCCGAGCAGGTGATGGGCCAGGCGGTTGGCGCGAATGTTCAGGTCAAAGTAGCTCACGCGCTGTTCGCCATGCACCACTGCCAGCGCACTGGGACGAGCCCCGGCCTGGGCCTCGAACAGGCGTTGCACCGTATGTGCGCGGGGGAATTCGCGGGCGGTAGCGTTGAAGTCCTCGATCAATTGTCGACGTTCGTGAGCCGGCAGGATCGACACAGCGCTGATGGTGCTGTCGACGGTGTCCTCCAACGCCGTCACCATCTGCTCAAGCGCCGTGGCCAGGTAAGCGCAAAGGCGCCGCGCGCCCTGCCCCGCGGCGCTCAGGCTGAAACTGTCGCCCAGGTCATCCACGCTCATCGACAGGCCGTAGCTGGAGCGCTCTTCGCCCTCGAGCAAATAGATACCCTGCCATGCCTTTGCTGCATCGTCATTTGGCGCGCCGGGCACCTCGGCACTGTGACGATAGTTGAACAGCACGTTGAACAACGGCGTACCCGTCGGCACGCTGCTGCAACGTTGCGCCAGCGCCAGGGGCGCGTGTTCGTGCTTGAGCAACTGCGCCAGACGCGCGTGAGTGTCGCGCAGCGCACCCCGCACCGAGTGTTCACCCAGGTCGACGCGCAGCGGCAAGGTATTGATAAAGACCCCCATGGCCCGTTCGGCACCTTCGCCGCCCTGCAGGCGGCCCAGCATCACGGTGCCGAACACCACCGACTCGCGCACGGCCACCTTGCCCATGACCAGGGCCCAGGCCAGGTGCGTGACGCTGGCAGCGCTCACACCGGCCCGACGTGCCTGCGTACGCAGGCGCTGGCTCAGCGCATGATCGAGCAGGCTTTGCACCTGCTCAACCGGGCCCAGCTCGCACAGGCAGGTCGGCTCATCGACTTGGGCGAGCATGTCGCGAAAGAACGCCTCATGCTCTTCGTCGGTGATGCCCAGGCGGGTCTGGGCAACGTAATTGCGATACGGCACCGGTGCGCTCAGCGTATCGCCTTTGCCACTCAGGAATGCCTGCATGTCATGCTTGAGGATGCCCAGGGTCACGTGGTCCATCACCAAGTGATGAAACAGCAAAGTGGCCACCACGCGCTGCGGTTCCTCGGTGTAGACCAGGCGCATCACCGGTGCCTGAGCCAGGTCCAGGCGCTGCGGCAACGGCCCTTTCTCAACGCGCAGGGACGCCTCACGCCACACCACTTGCATCGGCTCTTGCAAGCCGTCCCAATGGAACGAGGAACGCAGGATGTCATGACGCCGGATCACCGCCTGCAATGCCTCGGCAAATGCGTGCAAGCGTGCCGTGCTGTCGAAGGCAAAGTGCGCCTGCAGCACATACACGTCGTCCTCCTGCACCGCGCGGTGGTGGTACAGAATTCCCTGCTGCAACGGGGCCAGCGGATAGATATCCTGCACATTCGCGGCCCCGCCGGGGATGGCGGCGACGAGACGGTCGATGGCCGGCTGATCCAGGCGCGCCAGCGTCAGCATGGACGGCGTGATGGCGTCGCAATCGGCGGCGATGCCATTGGCAGGTACGGATACTTCCCGGCTGCCGCCCAGGGTCGCCGCCAGGGCCGCCAACGTCGGCTGGCTGAACAGCACGTTCATGTCCGCCGACAACCCGAGGCGCCGCAGGCGCCCTACCAGGCTCACGGCCATCAATGAATGCCCGCCCAGCTCGAAGAAGTTATCCTGGCGCCCTATGCGCTCCACCCCCAGCAACTCGGCCCATACGCTGGCCAAGGCGATTTCGGTATCGCCCTCTGGCGCTTCGTAGTCGCGCACGCTCATTGACTCCACGCCCGGCGCAGGCAGTGCCTTGCGATCGAGCTTGCCGTTGGGGCTCAGCGGCAATGCGTCCAGGTGCACAAACACAGCCGGCACCATGAACGCCGGAAGCTGTTGCGCCACATGACTGCGCAGCGCATCGATGTCGCAAGCGTCGGCGGTGTAGTAAGCGATCAGGCGTTGCTCACGGGCCACCACCACCGCTTCGTTGACTGCGGGGTGCTCGGTCAGTCGCGCCTGGATTTCCCCCAGTTCGATGCGCAAGCCATGAATTTTCACCTGGTCGTCATTGCGTCCCAGGTATTGGAGCGTGCCGTCGGGCAGATAACGGCCGAGGTCACCGGTACGGTACAAGCGTCCCTCGGTAAACGGGTCATCGAGGAAGCGCTCGGCCGTCAGTTCAGGACGGTTCAAGTAGCCCCGCGCCACTTGTACGCCGCCAATGAACAACTCGCCCACCACGCCCAGGGGCACTGGCTGCATCTGCGTGTCCAGCACGTACATGCGGGTGTTGGCGATCGGTTTTCCGATGGGCGTGTTGTCCGGCACTTCGCAAGGTGAGCAGCACCACGCCGTCACATCCACCGCCGCTTCAGTCGGACCGTACAGGTTATACAGGTTGACGCCCGGCAGTTGTTGCTTGAAGCGCCGCACCAGGCTGCCTGGCAGCGCTTCACCGCTGCACATCACGCGTTGCAGGCCCGCTACCTGGCTGACATCGCCATAGGCAAGGAAGACATCGAGCATTGACGGCACAAAGTGCAGCGTCGTGATCGCTTCACCTTCGATGACCTCGCACAGGTAAGCGGGGTCCTTGTGACCGCCGGGACGCGCCATTACCAGCCGAGCACCGGTGGACAACGGCCAGAAGAATTCCCACACCGACACGTCAAAGCTGAACGGGGTTTTCTGCAGGACTGCGTCGTCGCAGGTCAGTCCGTATTCGTCCTGCATCCACAGCAGGCGGTTGACCACCCCGCCATGATCGTTGATCACCCCCTTGGGCTGCCCGGTGGAGCCTGAGGTGTAGATCACATAAGCGCTTGCACCGCGTACTGCGGGGTTGTCGTGCGGCTGGTGCTGCCAGCACGGCTGGTCCAGTTCAAGCACCGGCACCTCGCCCAGCAAACCACGCGTAGCGACCTGGGCGAGCACCACCTGCGGTGCACTGTCTTGCAGCATGTAGGCGATCCGCTCCTGGGGATATGCCGGATCCAGCGGTACATAGGCCGCGCCGGCCTTGAGCACCGCATACAGGGCGATAACCATGTCCAGGCCACGCTCTGCGCAGATGGCTACGCGGGCATCCGGCTGCACACCGAGCGCCAGCAGGTGATGAGCCAATTGGTTGGCCCGGCTATTGAGTTCGGCATAGGTCAATTGCTGCGTGCCGGCCTTGAGCGCAATCGCATCCGGCGTGCGTTCAACCTGCGCTTCGAACAGGCCATGCAGGGTCTGGTCGAGGTTGTAGTCGACTGCCGTAGCGTTGAAATCAACCAGCACCTGCTGACGCTCGCGCGCGCCCAGCAACGGCGCATGCTCCAGCACCGCCTGGTCGTCTTCGACCATCACCTGCAACAGACACATCAGGTAGCCGACGTAACGCTGCACTGTCGCCTCATCGAACAAGGCCACCGCGTATTCCAGAGTGCCCAGTATGCAGCCGTCGACTTCGCCCAGGCTCAATGCCAGATCGAACTTGGCAAAGTGACTATTCTCCACGATCGCTTCCAGCGTCAGGTCGCCGAGGGCCAGCGCCGGTGCACTGCTGTCCTGCCAGGTCAGCAGCACCTGGAATATCGGGCTATGGGCCAGGCTGCGCAGCGGCCGGAGGATCTCCACGACTTTTTCGAACGGCAGGTCCTGGTGAGACTGAGCGGCCAGTGTCACCGCCTTGACCCGCGCCAGCAGTGCCTCGGTGCTCAGCTCGCCGGAAGTGTCGATGCGCACGGCAAGGGTGTTGACGAACAAGCCAATCAGCCCCTCCACCTCACTGCGCGCACGGTTGGCTACCGGCGAGCCGATCACCAGGTCGTGCTGACCGGACAAGCGTGCAAGCAGTGACGCCCAGGCGCTCATCACTGTCATGTACAGCGTCACCTCGTGCCTCTGGCTCAACGCCTTGAGCCCGGCGGTCAGACGTTCATCCAGGCGCACCTGGACCGTATCGCCGGCATAGCTCTGCTGCGCCGGGCGGGGGCGATCGGTAGGCAGGGACAGCAACGGCGGCGCGCCAGCCAGGGTTTGCTGCCAATAAGCGCTTTGGCGGTTCAGGACCTCGCCACTCAGCCAGCGCCGTTGCCACACGGCAAAATCGGCGTACTGGATCGGCAGTGGCGGCAACGGGTCGGGCAGGCCATGACTGAAGGCCTGATACAGCGCCATCAGCTCCCGGGTGAGCACGCCCATGGACCATCCATCAGAAACGATATGGTGCAGGGTCAGCAACAGCACATGGTGATCGTCGGCCATTGCCACCAGGCGTCCACGTATCAGCGGACCCTGTTCCAGGTCGAACGGAGCCGAGGCTTCGCCGTGGATCAATGCGTCCAAGGCCTGCTGAGGCTGGGAGTGACGCCGCAGGTTCTGCAGTTGCAGCGGCAACACCTCTTCAGGCGGTGCAATCAGCACCCGGGCGTCGTCACCCTGCTGGGCAAAGCGGCTGCGCAGGGTTTCATGTCGCGCAACGATACGTGCCAAGGCGCGTTGCAGCGCCTGCACATGCAATTGCCCGCGCAGTCGCAAGCCGATGGGAATGTTATAGGCGGTATTGGCGCCTTCCATCAACGCCAGGAACCACAGACGTTGCTGGGCGAACGACAACGGGACGTGTTCTTCGCGACTGGCCGGCAGAATATCCGGCAAAGTGCTGCGACCGGACTGGGCCAGTACGGCGGCGACGGCGCTGAGTTCGGCATTGGCGAAAAAATCGCTCAGCAGCAGCTCTATGCCCAGGCGCTGACGCACCTGGGACACCATGCGCATGGCCAACAGCGAGTGACCGCCGAGCTCGAAAAAGTTGTCGCGCCGGCCTACTTGCGCCACCTGCAACACATCGGCCCAAATCTGCGCGAGCACGCTTTCAAGCTCACCCTCGGGCGCAATGTACTCACGGATAAACAGCGCCGACAGGTCCGGCTTTGGCAGGGCCTTGCGATCGAGCTTGCCGTTGGCCGTCAGCGGGAGCGCATCGAGCCGCACGTAAGCGGCCGGGACCATGTAGCCCGGCAGGCGCGCAACCAGGTGCGCACGGATATCACCGGCAGCCAAGGGGCTTGCCGACGGATGCGCGGTGAAATACGCCACCAGCCGCTCATCACATACCAGCACCACGACATCCTGGATACCCGGCAACTGGTTGAGTTGGGTTTCGATTTCACCCAGTTCGATGCGCACACCACGGATTTTCACCTGATCGTCGTTGCGCCCCAGGTACTCAAGGGTGCCGTCGGACAACCAACGCGCCAAGTCACCGGTACGGTACATGCGTCCCTCATTGAACGGGTCATGCAGGAAGCGTTCGGCGGTCAGTTCCGAGCGGTTCAGGTAACCGCGCGCCACGCCTTTGCCGCCGACATACAATTCTCCGGTCACCCCCAGCGGCACCGGGCGCTGCTGGTCGTCGAGCAGGTATACCGTGGCATTGGCGACAGGCTTGCCGATATGCAGCGGCCGGCCGACCTCGATCCGGCCGGAGGTGGCGACCACTGTGGCTTCGGTGGGCCCGTAGTTATTGACCAGTGCGTAACGCAGCGGGCGGGTGAACTGGCGCAAGCGGTCGCCACCGATCAGCAAGGTACGCAGCGTCGGATGTTCGATGTGCTGGCTGAAGGCGTACTCGGCGACCGGCGTCGGCAGGAAGCAAACGTCCAGCGGTTGCGCGCACCACCAGGCGAGCAGCGCGTCGACATCCTCGACGCCGTCATGGGCCGGTGGCAAGTGCAGGGTCGCGCCGACGCACAGCGCCGGCCAGACTTCCCAGGCCATCGCATCGAATCCGAAGCCGGCGACACTGGCCGTATGGCCCCCGGCACTCAGGTCGAAAGCACGACAGTGCCAGTCCACCAGATTCACCACGCTGTGGTGTTCCACCATCACACCTTTGGGCAAGCCGGTGGAGCCGGAGGTGTAAATCACATAGGCCAGATTGGACGCGCCGGCAGCAACTTCGGGATGAGGTTGCGTGGGAGCAAGCCAGTCAGCGCCATCCAGCTCGATTACCGGTACCTCAAGGGCCGGCAGCCTTGGCAGGAGCGCGCGGTGGGTCAGCACGGCCACGGGCGCGCAGTCGCTGAGCAGATAGGCCAGGCGCTCGGCGGGATGCGCGGGATCGACCGGTACATAACACGCGCCGGACTTGAGGATCCCCAGCAACCCGACCAGGGTGTCGAGGCCGCGCCGGGCGACGATGGCCACGCGGTCATCGGGCTTGATGCCCAGGCCGCGCAGGTGATTTGCCAGATGGCTGGCTTGCCTGTCGAGTTCGGCATAGGTCAGGTATTGCTCACCGGCCTTGGCCGCGATGGCATCGGGTGTGCGTTCGGCCTGAGCGGCGACAAGCCCGTGCACGGTAGGCTCGACGTTGCCGGGCATCGAGGTCGCATTGAAGTCCACCAGCACGCGCTGACGCTCAGGTTCCTCCATCAGCGGCACATGGGCCAGCACCGCTCGGTCGTCGGCGACCATGGCCTGCAACAGGCGGGTGAAGTAGCCGACGTAGCGCTGCACCGTCACCTCATCGAACAGCGCGACAGCGTATTGCAGCGCACCCCGGATCCTGCCCTGGTCTTCACCGAGGTCCAGGGTCAGCTCGAATTTGGCGAACAGGCTCTGCTGAGCCACCCCCTCAATCACCAGATCGCCCAAGGTCAGGGTGGGCACACTGGCGTCCTGCCAGGCCAGCAGTGTCTGAAACAGCGGCGTGTGGGCCAGGCTGCGCACAGGCTGGGTAATCTCCACCACCTGTTCGAACGGCAGATCCTGATGGGACTGGGCCGCCAGCGACACCGCCTTGACCCGTGCCAGCAGCGCTTCGGTGCTCGGTTCACCCGAGGTATCGATCCGCAGGGCCAGGGTATTGACGAACAGACCGATCAGCCCTTCCACTTCACTGCGCGTCCGGTTTGCCACCGGCGAGCCAATCACCAGGTCCTGCTGGCCGGACAACCGTGCCATCAGCGCTGCCCAGGCGCTCAACAGGGTCATGTAAAGCGTGACGCCATAGCGTTGACTCAAAGCCTTCAAGCCGGCGGTCAGGCGCTCGTCCACATGCACCTCGACGCTGCTGCCGGCGTAGTCCTGCTGCGCCGGACGTGGACGATCAGTGGGCAGAGTAAGCACGGCCGGCGCATCCGTCAGCACGCGCTGCCAGTAATCGCTCTGGCGATGCAGCACTTCACCGCTCAGCCACAAACGTTGCCAAATGGCGAAGTCACCGTACTGGATCGTCAACGGCGGCAGCGGGTCGGGCTGGCCGTGGACGAACGCCTGGTACAGCGCCATCAGCTCGCGGGTCAGCACGCCCATGGACCAGCCATCGGAAACAATGTGGTGCAAGGTCAGCAGCAGCACATGATGATCGTCGGCCATCATCACCAGGTGCCCGCGCAGCAGCGGGCCGCGCTCCAGGTCAAACGTCGCCGAGGCCTCGTGGCGGATCAGCGCGTCCAGGGCCTGTTGCGGCTCGGGCTGACGACGCAGGTCCTGCAATTGCAGCGGCATTTCTTCGTCGCCAGGCACGGTCAACACCTGAGTGTCATCGCCTGACCGGACAAAACGGCTGCGCAGCGTGTGATGGCGTCCGACGATACAGGCCAACGCCTTTTGCAGCGCCTGCACGTGCAATTGCCCACGCAGGGCCAGACCGATGGGAATGTTGTAGGCACTGTTGCCGCCGTCCATGTTGGCCAGAAACCACAGGCGCTGCTGGGCGAATGACAGCGGCACATCCTCGCCGCGATTGGCCGGCAGAATATCCGGCAAGGTGCTGCGACCCGCCTGGGCCAGCACTTGAGCGACCGCCGCCAGTTCGGCGTTGGCGAACAGGTCGCCCAGCACCAGCTCCACCCCCAGGCGCTGGCGCACCTGGGACACCATGCGCATGGCCAGCAGCGAATGCCCGCCCAGCTCAAAGAAGTGATCGCGCCGCCCGACCCGCTCCACCTGCAACACATCGGCCCAGATCTGCGCCAACACGCTTTCGATCTCGCCCAGCGGCGTCTCGTACTCGCGGCTGAATACCGCGGCCATATCGGGGGCCGGCAGAGCCTGGCGGTCGAGCTTGCCGTTGGCGGTCAAGGGCAGCGTGTCGAGCTTCATGAAAGCGACCGGCACCATATAGTCCGGCAGATGGGCCACCAGGTGCGCACGGATATCAGCGACGGCCAGCGCATCCAGTTGCGGGCTTTCGGTGAAATACGCCACCAACCGCTCCTCACGCACCAGCACCACCGCCTCCAGAATACCCGGCAGCTGGTTGAGCCGGGTCTCGATTTCCCCCAGTTCGATGCGCATGCCACGGATCTTCACCTGGTCATCGTTGCGCCCCAGGTACTCGAGATTGCCGTCGGGCAGCCAGCGCGCGAGGTCGCCGGTGCGGTACATGCGCCCGCTGCTGAACGGGTCGCGCAGGAAACGCTCGGCGGTCAGCTCCGGGCGGTTGAGGTAACCGCGGGCCACGCCCTTGCCGCCTACATACAGTTCGCCCGCCACCCCCAGCGGCACCGGGCGCAGCTGCTCGTCCAGCAGATACACCCTGGCATTGGCGATGGGTTTGCCGATATGCAACGGCTGGCCCGCCTCGACCTTGCCGGCGGTAGCGACCACCGTGGCTTCGGTGGGGCCGTAGTTGTTGATCAGCTCGAAGCGCTGCGCACGCCCGAACTGGCGCAGGCGGTCGCCGCCGATCAACAGCGTGCGCAGGGTCGGGTGCTCGATGTTCTGGCTGAAGGCGTACTCGGCCACCGGCGTCGGCAGGAAGCACACGTCCAGCGGCTGCGCGCACCACCAGGCAAGCAGCGCGTCGACATCCTCGGCGCCGTCGCGGGCCGGCGGCAGGTGCAAGGTGGCGCCCGCGCACAGCGCCGGCCACACTTCCCAGGCCATCGCATCAAAGCCGAAGCCGGCCACGCTGGCGGTGTGCCGCCCGGCGCGCAGGTCAAAGGCGCTGCAATGCCAGTCCACCAGATTGGCCACGGTGTGGTGCTCCACCATCACCCCTTTGGGCAGGCCGGTGGAGCCGGAGGTGTAGATCACATAGGCCAGGTTCGACGCCGTCATGGCCACGTCGGGATTGCTCGCCGAGTGGTGCTGCCAGGTGTAGCGGTCCAGGTTGATCACCGGCACGTCCAGATCCGGCAGGCGCTCGAGCAACGCGTGCTGGGTCAGCACGGCCACCGGGGCGCTGTCGCTGAGCAGATAGCTCAGGCGCTCGGCCGGGTGGGACGGATCTACCGGCACATAACAGGCGCCGGCCTTGAGGATCGCCAGCAAGCCGGCCAGGGTGTCCAGGCCACGGCGCGCGACGATGGCCACGCGGTCATCGGGCTTGACCCCCAGCGCCAGCAGATGATGAGCCAGCAGGTTGGCTTGCTGATTGAGTTCGGCGTAGCTCAGCGTGCGGTCCAGGCAGACCGCCGCGATGGCGTCCGGCGTCAGCGCGGCCTGGGCCTCGATGCGCGCGTGCAAGGTGCTGCCCTGGGGGAACACCGCCTGGGTTGCGTTGAACTGCTCGAGCAGCAGGCGCTGCTCGGCCAGCGGCACCACCGGCAGTTGGTTGAGCGCGGTGTGCGGCGACTGTTCCAACGCACTCACCAGGTTTTCCAGGGCGGTTTGCAGGTAGGCGCAAACGCGGTGCGGGTCGACCTGGGGGCAGGCGAGCAAACGCAAGATAAAGCTATCGCCCAGGTCATCCACGCTCAGGGTCAGCGGGTAGTTGGTGCGCTCCTGCGAACTCAACATTTCGATGCCCTTCCATGCCGCCACAGCCTCGGCCTGGTTGCCGGAACCACTGTGCCGGTAATTGAGCAACGCACTGAACAGAGGCGTAGGCGCAGTCACTCCGCTGCAGCGCTGGGCCAACGCCAAAGGTGCGTGCTCATGGCGCAGCAACGTCGTCAGCCGTGCATGGGTGTCCCTGATGCCCGTGCGCACATCCGCATGACCGACATCCACCCGAAACGGCAACGTATTGATGAAAATCCCCAGCGCTCTGTCGGTCTGCTGACCGCCCTGCATGCGCCCCATCAACACCGTACCGAACACCACACTTTGCTTGCCTGCCAGCACGCTCAGCACCTGCGCCCAGGCCATATGGAACACGCTCGCGGCACTGACGCCCAGTTGGCGTGCCTGCTCGCGGATACGTTGATTGAGCGCTGCCGACAGCGGCAAATCCGCTTCGACGATATCGCGGCCATCGCCCTGCACATCCTGCAGACCGAAAGGCAAGGTCGGCTCGCTGATATCGCTGAGCATCTGACGGAAAAACGCCTCGTGCTCCTGCTCGCTGACGCCCAGCCGCGCCTGCGCCACGTAATTGCGAAACGGGATGGGCTGGCCCAACTGTTCGCCACGGCCTTGCAACAGCGCCTGCAGTTCATGGCGCACTACGTCCAGCGCGCTGTGGTCCAGGGCCATATGATGAAACAGCAGCATCGCGACCACGCGCTGGCCGGGTTCGTCCCAGGTGCGCACCAGGCGCAACAGCGGGGCCTGGGTTACGTCCAGGCGGTAATGGCGAACATCGAACAGCTGGCGCAATTGCGATGCGACATCGCCGTCAGCCGGGTCCAGCTCAAGGGCTTGCACCGGCAGCCGGGCCTGGCGCCGGACCACTTGCGAGGGCTGTTCAAGGCCTTGCCAAACCACGCCGGTACGCAGGATATCGTGCCGATCCACCACGCCCTGCAAGGCGTTGGCAAACTGCTCGAACCGCGCCAGGCTGTCGAAGGCGAACTGCGACTGCATGATGTACGGGTCACCCTGCTCCGTGCTCGCGTGGTGGTAGAGGATGCCTTCCTGCAACGGCGCCAGGGGGTAGATGTCCTGGATATTCGCCACGCCGCCCTCGACGGTGGCGACGATCCGCTCGATCTCGTCCTGGCTCAGGGTGGACAGGGTCAACATGGCCGGGGTAATGCGCTCGGCGCCCGGGGCGATGCCGTTGGCCGGTACTTGCACCTCACCGGCTTTGCCGGCCGAGTATTCACCCGCCTTGATCCGTTCGATCAGGGCCGGCTTGTGTTCGCGCAACGCAGCGAGGATCGCCGGGTCGCTCAAGGCTTGCTTGTTGCCTTGTACGGACAGTTGCTCGCCTTTGAGCGCCAGTTGCACATCCTTGGTTTTCAGGGTTGCCAGCAATTGTTGGATGTTCACAGGACGATCTCCATTCGTTCGGTCATTGCGGCGTAGCCGGCCAGGGTCGGTTGCTCGAACAGCCCTCGCACATCGGCTTCCATGCCTTCCTGGCGCAAGCGCCCGATCAAGCTCACGGCAAGCAGTGAATGCCCGCCCAGTTCAAAGAAATTGTCATGGCGCCCCACGCGCTCCACGTCGAGCAACTCGGCCCACAACCGGGCCAGCAGGATCTCGGTGTCGCCTTCGGGCGCCGCGTACTCACCCACGCTCAGCGCGTGCACACCGGGGGCCGGCAGGGCCTTGCGGTCGAGCTTGCCATTGGGGCTCAGGGGCAGCGCGTCGAGGTGCATGAACAACGCGGGCACCATGAAGTCCGGCAGGTGCTGCAAGAGCTGGCTGCGCAGCGCCTCGATGGCGGTGGGCAGGCCGGTGTAATAGGCCACGAGACGGTCCTCGCGGGCCAGCACCACAGCGTCCCTGACTGCCGGGTGCTCGATCAGTCGCGCCTGGATTTCTCCCAGTTCGATGCGCAGGCCGCGTATCTTCACCTGGTCATCGTTGCGGCCCAGGTACTCAAGATTGCCGTCCGGCAGGTAACGGCCAAGATCGCCGGTGCGGTACATCCGGCCCGCGCTGAACGGGTCCTCGAGGAAGCGTTCGGCGGTCAACTGCGCACGGTTGAGATACCCCCGCGCCACCTGCACGCCGCCGATGAACAGTTCACCGACCACGCCCAGCGGCACCGGCTGCAATTGGGCGTCCAGCACGTACATGCGCGTGTTGGCAATCGGCTTGCCGATCGGCGTGTTGTCCGGCACGTCGGTGCGTGCGCAGTTCCAGGCGGTCACATCCACCGCAGCTTCGGTCGGGCCGTACAGGTTGTACAAGCCGATGCCCGGCAGTTGCTGCTTGAAGCGCCGCACCAGGCTGCCCGGCAAGGCTTCGCCGCTGCACATCACACGCACCAGCCCGGCGGCCTGGCTGACATCGCCGTGGGCCAGGAATACGTCGAGCATCGACGGCACAAAGTGCAGCGTGGTGATGTGCTCCGCCTCAATCACTTCGCACAGATACGCCGGGTCCTTGTGTCCGCCCGGCCGCGCCATGACCAGGCGGGCGCCGGTCATCAGCGGCCAGAAGAACTCCCACACCGACACGTCGAAGCTGAAGGGCGTTTTCTGCAACACCGCATCCTGCGCGTTGAGGCCGTACGCGTCCTGCATCCACAGCAGGCGGTTGACCACCCCGGCATGTTCATTGATTACGCCCTTGGGCTGGCCGGTGGAGCCGGAGGTGTAGATCACATACGCCTGATGCCGGGCGGTAAGGTCCGGCACGCCGGGATTGGTGCTCGGCTGGTGCTGCCAGGTGTCGCGATCCAGATCAAGGGTGGGTATATCACCCAGCAAGGCGCGGGTTGCGCCGTGGGCCAGCACCACCACCGGTGCGCTGTCGTGCAGCATGTAGGCGAGGCGCTCGTGGGGATAGGCCGGGTCGAGCGGCACATAACCGCCGCCGGCCTTGAGGATGGCGAACAGGCCGATGACCATGTCCAGGCCACGCTCCAGGCACACGCCAACCCGCGACTCGGGCCCTACGCCCAGTTCACGCAGGTGATGGGCCAGACGGTTGGCCCGCTCGTTGAGTTGCCGATAGCTCAGGCACTGATCACCCGCTTTCACTGCCTCGGCCTCCGGCGTGCATGAGACCTGCGCCTCGAACAAGCCGTGCAACGTCTGGTCAAGGTGGTAATCGACTGCGGTCGCGTTGAAACCGTGCAAGAGTTTTTCGCGCTCCTGCTGCCCCAGGATCGACAAACGGCTGATCGGCAGGTGCGGCGCCTGTTCCAGCGCCTCGACCAGTCCAAGCAAAGCCGTCTGCATATAACCGCAGACGCGTTGCGCACCAATATGCGCGGGGGTCATGACGGTCAGGCGGAAACCGTCGCGCTGGTCATCGACGTTCAAGGTCAAGGGGTAGTTGGTGCGTTCTTCACTGGCCAGGGTGTGAATCCCTTGCCATGCCTGCGACACCGTCGCGTCCTGGCTGGCGCTGTGGCGGTAATTGAGCACTGCGCTGAACAACGGCAGCGGCGCGGCGACGCCGCTGCAACGCTGGGCCAGGGCAAGCGATGCATGTTCATGGCCGAGCAGTGCCGTCAGGCGCTCATGGGTGCGCTTGACAGCCGCGCGCACACCGGTCTCATCGATATCCACGCGCAACGGCAAGGTGTTGATGAACATTCCCAGTGCACGGTCGCTGCCTTTGCCCCCCTGCATACGGCCAAGCAGCACGGTGCCGAAGACCACGCCGTGCTGGCTGCTCGTGCTGGCCAGCACCCGCGCCCATGCCAGATGAAACAGGCTGGCGGCGCTGACACCCGCGAGTCGGGCCTGGGCCCTGAGGCGCTGGCTGAAAGTCGGGGCCAGGCTTTGCTGCACCTCTTCGATTGCACTGCCGTCACCTTGGACGTCCTGCAAGCCGAATGGGAGTGTCGGCTCGTCGATGTCTCCCAGCATCTGGCGGAAGAATGCCTCATGCTCCTGCTCTGCGACGCCCAGGCGCGCCTGAGCCACATAGTTGCGGTAAGGAATGGCTGCGTCAGCGATCAGGGGCTGCCCGAGCAAACTGGCTTGCATCTCCTGACGTACGCTGTCGAGTGCCGTGTGATCGAGGACGATATGGTGGAACAGCAAAATCGCGACGACCCGCTGCTGACCGGGGTCCTCGGCATACACCAGGCGGACCAGCGGGGCCTGGGACATCGGCATCCGGTAATGGCGCGGATCAAAACGCTGGTGCAACTGCTCGATGGCGTTGCCTTGCAGCGATACGCACTGCACGGCCAGTTCAGCCTTGCGCCACACCACTTGCAGCGGTTGCACCAGGCCTTCCCAGACCACTGCGGTGCGCAGGATATCGTGGCGATCGATCACCTGTTGCAGCGCCTGGGCAAAGGCGTCCAGACGTTCAAGGCTGTCAAACGCCAGGTGCGATTGCAGCAGGTACGGGTCGCCCTGCTCGGCGCTGATGTGATGGTAGAAAATGCCTTCCTGCAACGGCGCCAGCGGATAGATATCCTGCACATTGGCGGCGCCGCCGGGGACTTGGTCGATGACCTGATCCAGCGTCGACTGCTCCAGCGTGACCAGCGACAGCATGTCCGCCGTGATGCGTTGGCAGCCGTCAGGAATACGATTCGCCGGCACCTGCACTTCACGCCCACTGCCCACGGCGGCGGCCAGCGCGGCCAGGGTCGGCTGGCTGAACAGCACGCGCACATCGGCGCTCAGGCCCACTTGGCGCATGCGCTCGATCAGGCTGACGGCCAGCAATGAATGCCCGCCCAGTTCGAAGAAGTGGTCATGGCGCCCCACCTGCTCCACCTGCAGCACCTCGGCCCAGATCCGCGCCAGGCGGGTTTCCACCTCGCCCTGGGGCGCTTCGTAGTCACGGGTCAGCAGCGCGGCCTGATCGGGGGCCGGCAGGGCCTTGCGGTCCAGCTTGCCGTTGGCGGTCAGGGGCAAGGCCGCAAGTTTCACGTAAGCCACCGGCACCAGTGCCTCGGGCAGTTGCGCCTGCAGTTGCGCGCGCAGGGATTCGATCGACAGCGCCTGATGCTCGGTGAACCAGGCGATCAAGCGGCCTTCGCGCACCAGCACCACCGCTTCCGCTACGCCATCGAGCGCGACCAGGCGGCTTTCGATTTCGCCCAGTTCAACCCGCACCCCGCGCAATTTGACCTGGTCATCGTTGCGCCCCAGGTACTCCAGGTTGCCATCGGGCAGCCAGCGCACCAGGTCGCCGGTGCGGTACATGCGCCCGGGGTTGAACGGGTCTTGCAGGAAGCGCTCGGCGGTCAGGTCCGGGCGGTTCAGGTAACCGCGCGCCACGCCGCGGCCACCCACATACAGTTCACCGGCCACGCCCACCGGCACCGGACGCAAGTGCGCATCCAGCACGTAGCTGGTGGCATTGGCGATGGGCCGGCCGATATGCAAAGGCTGCCCGGCCCGTACGCGGCCGGAGGTGGCGACCACCGTGGCTTCGGTGGGGCCGTAGTTATTGATCAGGGCAAACCGTCGTTCCTGGCTGAACTGGCGCAGGCGGTCGCCCCCGATCAGCAGCATGCGCAGGGTCGGGTGTTGCAGGTTCAGGCTGAAGGCGTACTCGGCCACCGGAGTGGGCAGGAAGCTCACGTCCAGCGGCTGCGCCAGCCACCAGGCCAACAGTTCGTCGATGTTTTCGTTGCCCACGCTGGCGGGCGGCAGGTGCAGGGTCGCGCCCACGCACAGCGCCGGCCAGACTTCCCAGGCCAGCGCATCGAAACCGAAACCGGCGACGCTGCTGGTATGGCTGGCAGCCCGCAGGCCAAAGGCCTCGCAGTGCCAGTGCACGAGGTTTTCCACGTGGTGATGTTCCACCATTACGCCCTTGGGCTGGCCAGTGGAACCGGAGGTGTAGATCACGTAGGCCAGGTGCGCCGGGGTCAATGTGCCGAGTTGCGGATTGCTCGGGGGATGTAGCTGCAAACGCGGGTCCTGCAGGTCGACACTGGCGACGCCACCGAGCAGGTCTCGGGTGCAGGCTTGCGAGAGCACCGCCACCGGCGCACTGTCCTGCAACAGATAGGCGATCCGCTCGGCCGGGTACGCCGGGTCGATCGGCACATAGCCCGCACCGGCCTTGAGAATGCCGAGCAGGCCCACCAGCATCTGCGGGCCGCGACGGCAGCAGATCGCCACGCGGTCATCCGGCTGCACGCCAAGTCCGAGCAGGTGATGCGCCAGCTGGTTGGCGCGTTGATTGAGCTGCTGATAGGTCAGTGCCACACCGTCCTGCATCACCGCAACAGCCTCGGGCTGACGCTCGGCCTGCACTTCAAAGGCGCCGTGCAGAGTGTGCCCGCGCGGGAAGTCATGGGCGGTGGTGTTGAATTCGCGCAGCAGCGTGTCGCGTTCCGCCGTCGGCAGAATCGGCAGGTGATGCAGGCGGGTGTTCGGCGCATTCTCCAGAGCGGCCACCAGTTGCGCCACGGCGTTGTGCATGTAGTCGCACAGGCGCTGGGCGCCGATCTGCGGCAAGGCCAGCACGGCCAACGCAAAGCCCTCGCCCAGGTCGTCCACACTCAGGGTCAGCGGATAGTTGCTGCGCTCTTCGCCGCCGAGCAGTTGTACGCCCTCCCAGATCCCGTGGCCGTCGCGGGCCATTTCGCCGGGGCTGCTGTGACGGTAATTGAGCAAGGCGCTGAACAGCGGCGTGGTCGTCGCCACCCCACTGCAACGCTGGGCCAGGGCGAGCGAGGCATGCTCATGCCCGAGCAAGGCGCTCAAGCGTGCATGGGTGGTCTTGACCGCGTCGGCGGCAGCGGCCGCCACATCGACGCGCAGCGGCAAGGTGTTGATGAACATGCCCAGGGCGCGGTCCGCCCCGTCGCCGGCCTGCATGCGGCCCATCAGGACAGTGCCGAACACCACGTCGTCGCGCCCGGACACCAGCCCCAGCACCTGCGCCCAGGCCAGGTGCATCAGGCTTGCGGCGCTGACACCCAGGTGGCGTGCCTGCTCGCGCACCCGCTGCGCCAGCTCGACCGGCAATTGTAGTTCGGCTTCTTCGATGGTGCGGCCGTCGCCTTGCACATCGTGCAGGCCGAATGGCAGCGTCGGCTCGTCGACATCGGCGAGCATGCCGCGGAAAAACTGCTCATGCTCGGCCACGCTGACTCTCAGGCGCGCCTGGGCCACGTAGTTGCGAAACGGCGCGGCCTCGGGTAAGTCATCGGCCTGCTCCAGCATGAAGGCCCGCATCTCCTGGCCCACCACTTCCATGGCGGTATGGTCCAGGGCCAGGTGGTGGAACAGCAGGATCGCGGCGACACGCTGATTGGCCGGGTCCTGGGCGTAGACCATACGCAGCAGCGGCGCCTGGGTAATGTCCAATCGATAGTGGCGCGCATCGAAGCGCGCATGCAGTTGTTCGATGATGCCGCCGTCGGCCGGGTCCAGGCTGACGGCCTGCACCACCAGCTGCGCCTGGCGCCACACCACTTGCACCGGGCTGTCCAGGCCTTCCCAGACCACCCCGGTGCGCAGGATGTCGTGGCGCGCCACCACCTGCTGCAGCGCGCCCATGAAAGCGTGCAAGCGTTCGAGGCTGTCGAACGCCATGCGCGATTGCAGCAGGTACGGGTCGCCCTGTTCAGCGCTGATGTGGTGATAGAGGATGCCTTCCTGCAACGGCGCCAGCGGGTAGATATCCTGCACGTTCGCCGCACCGCCCGGCACGTTGGCCACGATGCGTTCGATGGCGGCTGCGTCGAGTTGCACCAGGCTGAGCATCGACGGGGTGATGTGCGTGCAACCTGCCGGGATGCCATTGGCCGGCACCACGATTTCACGCCCGCTGCCCACCGCCGCCGCCAATGCCGCCAGGCTGGGCTGGCTGAACAGCACGCGTACATCGGCGCTCAGGCCGACGCGGCGCATGCGCTCGATCAGGCTGACGGCCAGCAACGAATGCCCGCCGAGTTCGAAGAAATGATCATGCCGCCCGACGCGCTCGAGCTTGAGCACGTCCTGCCAGATCTGCGCCAGCAGGGTTTCCACCTCGCCCTCGGGCGCCTCGTAGGCACGGCTGAGCAGGGCTTGCGGGTCTGGCGCGGGCAAGGCCTTGCGGTCGAGCTTGCCGTTGTTGGTCAAGGGCAGACTGGCCAGCGGCATATAGGCCGAGGGCAGCATGTAGTCCGGCAGCAGGCCTTGCAGGTGGGCGTGCACCTCGTCGATGCCCAATGCGGCGTCGGCCCAAGTGAAATAGGCCACCAGGCGCTTGTCCCCCGGCACGTCCTCGCGGGCCAGCACGGCGACGTCGCGGATGCCCGCGCAGCTCGCCAGACGCGCCTCGATTTCGCCCAGCTCGATACGGAAACCACGGATTTTCACTTGGTCGTCATTGCGTCCAAGGCATTCGAGCAAGCCGTCCACCGACCAGCGCCCCAGGTCGCCCGTGCGGTACATCAGGGCGTGAGGCTGCTCGGAAAACGGGTCGTGCACGAACTTTTCGGCGCTCAGGTCCGGGCGGTTCAAATAGCCCTTGGCCACGCCATCGCCGCCAATGCAGATTTCGCCGGTGATGCCCAGCGGCACCGGCTGTAACTGTGCGTCCAGTACATAGATTTGGGTGTTGGAAATAGGCCGACCCACCGGCACGCTCTCCACGTCATCGGCAAGTGCGCGCACTTCGTAGGTGGTGGCGTAGGTGGTGGTTTCGGTCGGGCCATAGCAATGCACCAGGCGCAGTGCCGGTGCCTGGGCCAGCAGGCTGCGGAAGGCGGCCGGGTCGGCGCGCTCGCCGCCGCACAGCAGAATGCGCAGGCCAGCCAATGCCTCGGGAATCAGCTGCACATACTGGTTGAACAGCGCGGTGGTGACGAACAGCACCGTGGCACCGGCAAGCTCGGCGCTGAAGGCCTGCGGGTCGAGTACGGTGGCGTGGTCGATCACCTGCACTTGCCCACCGTTGAGCAGCGCGCCCCACACATCCATGGTGCTGGCGTCAAACGCCGGGTTCGAGGCAAAGGCCACGCGGTCCTGGGCATTGAAGTCGGCGTAGCCGTTATTGATCACCAGCCGGGTAATGCCGCGCTGGGGCACCAGTACGCCTTTGGGCGTGCCGGTGGAGCCGGAGGTGTACATGATGTACGCCACGGTGTCGGCGGACTGCTCCCGCTCGGGATTCTCCACAGGCAGCCCGTCGAGGTTCAGCCCGGTCAGGTCGTCCAGCACCAGGCGGGCGCCGCTGTCCTGCACCATGAACGCTTGGCGGTCGGCCGGCGCGTTGACATCCAGCGGTACGTACACCGCCGCGCACTTGAGCACGGCCAGTTGGCTGACCACCAGCTCGATGCTGCGCGGCAGCGCCAGGGCCACCGGCTCGCCGGCTTGCACGCCTTGGCCGATCAGGTAGTGAGCCAGGCGATTCGCGCGGCGGTTGAGGTCGCGGTAACTCAGGGACAGTTTGCCCTGCACCACTGCCACCGCTTCAGGCCGTGCCAGCGCCTGGGCTTCGAACAGCTGGGCGACGCTCAGATGCGCCGGGTAGTCGCGGCGAGTGGCGTTGAACTCCACCAGCAATTGACGGCGCTCAGCCGGCGGTATGATCGACAGCGTTTGCAGCGCGGTGGTCGGCGCCTGTTGCAGCGCCGTGACCACTTGGCGCAGCGCAGTGAGCATGTAGTGCGCCACACGCTGCACATCCAGCGTAGCGATGCCTTGCACGGTGAGGGCCAAACCTGTGCCCAGGTCATCGACGTTGAGCACCAGCGGGTAGTTGCTGCGCTCTTCGGAACTGAGCACCTGAATGCCGGACGCGGCGAACGGGCTGTCACCCGGTGCTTCATCCGGTGCGCTGTGGCGATAGTTGAGCAAGGTACTGAACAGCGGCAACGACGCCGGCACGCCGCTGCAGCGCTGGGCCAGGGCCAACGAAGCGTGTTCGTGACCGAGCAATTGCGCCAGGCGTGCGTGGGTGGCACGCACGCCGGCCTGCACCCCCGTGGCGCCAACGCCGACCCGTAGCGGCAAGGTGTTGATGAACATCCCCAGCGCCCGATCGGCGCCCTCGCCGCCCTGCATGCGCCCCAGCAACACGGTGCCGAACACCACGTCGCGCTGGCCGGACACCTGGCTCAGCACCTGCGCCCAGGCCAGGTGCACCAGGCTTGCGGCACTCACGCCCAACTGCCGTGCCTGTTCGCGCAGGGCCAGGCTCAGCCCCGGCTCCAGCGGCAGATGCGCTTCGACGATACCGCTGCCGTCGCCCTTCACATCCTGCAAGCCGAAGGCCAGGGTCGGTTCGTCGATATCGCCGAGCATCTCGCTGAAGAAGGCCTCGTGCTGCGCCTGGCTCACACCGAGGCGCGCCTGGGCCACGTAGTTGCGGTACTGCACCGCGTCGGGCAACTGCGCGCTGTTGCCGCACAGGCTGGCGCTCATCTCTTGCACCAGCACGTGCAGGGCGGTGTGGTCGAGCAGGATATGGTGCAACAGCAGGATGCCGACCAGGCGCCCCGCGTCCTCGCTGTACGCCAACCGCATCAGCGAAGCGCGTGACAGGTCCAGGCGATAGTGACGGGGGTCGAAGCGCTGTTGCAGAGATGCCAGGGCATCCTCGCCCGTGGCCTCGACCCGCTCGACCGCCAGCGGCGCCTGACGCAGCACCACCTGCACCGGTTCATCCAGGCCCTCCCAGAGGATCGCGGTGCGCAGGATGTCATTGCGCTCGATCACGCTGTGCAGCGCCTGGACAAACCCGTCCAGCGCGTTCTGGTCAGCAAAGCTGAACTGCACCTGCAACACGTAGGGGTCGCCCTCTGCGGTTGCCAGGTGATGGTAGAGAATCCCGGCCTGCAACGGCGCCAGGCCGTAGATGTCCTGCACATTGGCGACGCCGCCGGGTATCGCCTGGACGATGTGGTCGATGGCGGCCTGATCGAGGTCGACCAGGGGCAGCATGTCGGGCGTGATGGCCGCGCTGTGCTCTTCAATGAAATTGGCCGGCACCTGCACTTCATGCTGGCCGCCCACCGCCGCCGCCAGTGCCGCCAGCGTCGGTTGGCCGAACAGCACGCGCACATCGGCGCTCAGGTCCACCTGGCGCATGCGCTCGATCAGCTTGACCGCCAACAGGGAATGGCCGCCGAGCTCGAAGAAATTATCCTCACGCCCTACCCGGTCGACCTTGAGCAAGTCCTGCCAGAGCGTGGCGATGGTGGTTTCCACTGCGCCCTGGGGCGGGGCATAAACACGCCGGGCCAACGCGTCGGTATCGGGTGCTGGCAAGGCCTGGCGGTCGAGTTTGCCGTTGGTGGTCAGCGGGAATCGCTCCAGCAGCACAAAGGCAGCGGGCACCATGTAATCGGCCAGGCTCAGCAGCAGATGGTCGCGCAAGGCGGCCGCAGTGGGCGCACCGTCAGCAATCACATAGGCCACCAGGCGCTTATCGCCGGGGCTATCTTCCCGGGCAATCACCACGGCGTCGCGCACGCCCTCGGCAGTCACCAGATGCGCCTGGATTTCACCCAATTCGATACGGAAACCGCGGATCTTCACCTGATCGTCGTTGCGCCCCAGGTATTCGACGCTGCCGTCGGCCAGCAAACGGCCAAGGTCGCCGGTCTTGTACATGCGCAGGCCGGTGGCCGGGTCGGGCAGGAAGCGTTCGGCGTTGAGCGCGTCACGGTTCAGATAACCACGCGCCACCCCGGCGCCGCCCACGTACAACTCACCGACCACGCCAAACGGCAGCGGCTCGCGCTGGGCGTCAAGGACGTACAGTTGCAAGTCCGGGATGCGCACGCCAATCGGGCTTACGCCGACCAACTGCGCGTCGGCCGCTTCCAGCGCGCGGTAGGTCACGTGCACGGTGGTTTCGGTGATGCCGTACATGTTCACCAGTTGCGTACCGGCATTCACCGCCCGCGCATACCACGGCTTGAGCATGCCCGGCTCCAGGGCCTCGCCGCCGAAAATCACCTGGCGCAACGAATGCGCCCGGTCGCTGTTGCCCTGCGCCGCGATCAACTGGCGGAACGCACTCGGCGTCTGGTTGAGGATGCTCACCGAGGCTTCACAGAGCAGCGCGTAGCACTCATCCGGTGAACGGCTGACCAACTGCGGCACGATCAGCAACTGGCCGCCGTGCATCAGCGCGCCCCAGATTTCCCACACGGAAAAGTCGAACGCAAAGGAATGGAACAGCGCCCACACGTCGTGCTGGTTGAAGCCGAACCAGTGTTGGGTGGCACTGAACAGGCGCGCCACCTGGCGGTGTTCGATCATCACGCCCTTGGGCTGGCCGGTGGAGCCGGAGGTGTAGATGACATAGGCCAGGTGGGCCGGGCTCAGGTGCAGGCGCGGATTGACCGTGGCCTGTTGGTGCAGGGCGTCGAGGTCGATCTGCGCCAGGTTGCCGACCAGGTGCCGGGTATCGGCCTGCACCAGCACCGCCACCGGCGCGCTGTCGCCCAGGGTGTAGGCGATGCGTTCCTGCGGGTACGCCGGGTCGATCGGCACGTAGCCGGCACCGGCCTTGAGGATGCCGAGCAGGCCGATGATCATTTGCGGGCCGCGCTCCACGCAGATCGCCACGCGCGCGTCGGGGCGCACGCCGTGGGCCAGCAGCGCATGGGCGACCTGGTTGGCGCGGTCGTTGAGTTGACCGTAGGTCAGGCAGTGCTGTTCGAAACGCACGGCAATCGCGTCGGGGCGGGCGGCGGCGTGGGCTTCGACTTGCTGGTGGATCAGGGCGGTGTCGGCGTAGTGCGCGGGGCTTTGATTCAGGCGGTGCAGCAAGGTATGGCGTTCGAGGTCAGGCAGGATGTTCAGGCCGCTGAGCGGCATATCCGGTCGCTGTTCAAGGGCATCGGCCAGGCTTTCGAGCGCCGTGTGCAGGTAGCCGGCGACGCGTTGCGCGCTGATCGACGCATCGACCATCACCGTCAGCGCAAAGTCTTCACCCAGGTCATCGACATTGACCGTCAGCGGGTAGTTGGTGCGCTCCTCGGCGCCGAGCACCTGGATGCCTTCGGCGACCTCGATCACTGCGTGCATGTCGCTGGCGGCGCTGTGACGGTAATTGAGCATCGCACTGAACAGCGGCGCCGGCGCCGCCACCCCGCTGCACCGCTGGGCCAGCGCCAGTGAGGCGTGTTCGTGTTCAAGCAAGGTGGTGAGGCGCTCGTGGGTAGCCTTGATCGCGGCGCGTACGCCTTGCGCACCGACATCCACGCGCAGCGGCAAGGTATTGATGAACATGCCCAAAGCGCGTTCACCGCCCTCGCCCGCGCCCATGCGGCCGAGCATCACGGTGCCGAACACCACCGACTCACGGCCGGACACCACCCCCAGCACCCGGGCCAGCGCCAGGTGCATCAGGCTTGCCATACCGACGCCCAACGGACGCGCCAGACTGCGCAGGCGCAAGCTGAGGGCGTGATCAACCGGCAGGCGCGCTTCGTCGATGCCCAGGCCATCGCCCTGCACGTCCTGCAGGCCGAAGGGCAGCGTCGGTGCGTCGATGTCGGCGAGCATGTTGCGGAAGAAGGCTTCGTGGGCCTGCTCACTCACCCCCTGGCGCACCTGAGCGATATAGCTGCGAAACGCCACCGGCGGCGCGGCCTGCGCCTGCTTGCCGGCGAGGTACAGCTGGATTTCCTCGCGCACCCCATCGAGGGCGGTGTGATCGAGGATGGTGTGGTGAAACAGCAGCATCGCCACCACGCGTTCGTTGGCCGGGTCGTCGGCGAACACCAGGCGCAGCAACGGCGCCTGGCCCAGGTCCATGCGATAGGTGCGGGCATCGTAGCGTGCGAGCAGTTGGGCCAGGCGGTCGGCGCCGTCCAGATGCGCCTCTTCACAGACCAGGGTTGCCTTGCGCCACACCACCTGCAACGGCTCGTCGAGGCGCTCCCAGGCCATCGACGTGCGCAGGATGTCGTGACGATCGATCACCCATTGCAGCGCTTGGGCAAAGGTGTGCAGACGTGCGCGACTGTCGAACACGAACTGCGCGTGCAGCACGTAGGGGTCGCCCTGCTGTGCGCGAAGATGGTGGTAGAGCATGCCTTCCTGGAGCGGCGCCAGGGGGTAGATATCCTGCACATTCGCCGCCCCGCCGGGGATCGCCGCGACGATGCGGTCGATGGCGAGTTGATCGAGCGTGACCAGGGGCAGCATGTCCGGGGTGATGCGATAGGCCGGGCTCGACCAGTCGCCGCCATGCGCCGCGACCAGCTCAAGCAGTTGGGGCTTGTGCGCGATCAGTTGGTCCCACAGCGCGTCATCCAGCGCGTCGTCATCGCCCAGGACGATCAGGTCGCCCTCTTCCGTCTGCAGACGGATCGCATGGGTGGAAATCGCTGCCAGTAATTCGCTGAACTGCATGGGGAAACCTGCCTGATAAGTCACGGTTGAAGAGAATGTCCGTATTCAGTTTTGCCGCTTGAATCGGCTGCTCTGCGCCTTGAAAAAACAACGGGCGCAGCCGGGGGCCTGGAGAGGCTTCCGGCAGGCTTGGAAAATTAAGGGATTTGCGGGGCGGGGGGTGACATGGGAAGCGGGGACAAGGGAAGTGGGGAATGGTTCCCGGGGGGGGGGTTGGTTTAGGGCAATGACCGCTCGTGGTGACCTCAAGGCCAGTGCGGTTCTTAAGCGAATTTTCGTTGCAAAGGCAGCAATCCCGACACCTCAACGGTGTTCCGATAAGGTACCGAATAACAGTTGAGACTGTCGGGATTGTTGGTTTGGGACAGTCGATCCTCAATGTGAAATAGCCAGTCTCGATCTACCTGAGCCTCAGCAGCACAACCCCGATTAACATCCAAATGAAGGCAAAAATCATCGTCTTCAGATTAAGGGTGAGACGGCGTTAAGTCAGGTGGAAAATTTTTCAGATCGACTGGGTCCAATTCTCCAATAATCAGAGAAGCTTTCGGCCACAGCATCATTCCGGAAATTTTCCCCATCTCCAAGAGGGACCAAATCAAACCCCGCTTTCCAAGGCTTGGCCCCCAGATATAAATGTAGCGGCTGTTCTTTAGTGCCTCCTTTATGGCGTCCAGATAACGGTGGGTCAGGTAGAGGTTGTATGCGAGGGTCAAAGCTGCAAGCAGCATAGGGCCACCCAAAAATGAGATCGCAACCCAAGGAGACCAAGTGTCGATACTGCTCATGGTTGGTTGACTCAAGTTATCTGAACTTAACTAACACCGCGACAGCTATTGCCCAACACACCCCAGTGAACGCCATTGTTATCAGGACCATCAAACGGTGCTTGAGATGAGGCGGAAAATTCTTCAGATCGCCTGGATCCAACTCACCACTGATAATGGACGCCTTGGGCCACACAACCATTCCGGCGATTTTCGCCATCTCATAGAGAGACCAAATCAAGCCGCGCCTCCCCAAGCTGGGTCCCCAAAGGTAAATGTAACGGCTATTTTTCAGAGCTTCCTTTATAGCCTCTAGATGACAGCGGGTCATATACAAGCTGTATGAAAGTCCAACTATGGCTAGCAGAGTTGGCCCCCCTGCAACAATGAGCGCAATCCAAGTTGGCCAAGTATCGATACTGGTCATGGCTGGATAGTCTCGTAAATAAGCTCGCCCACGTATTCACCACCCATGCCACCGACAGTCGTACCAGCCCACGTACTTGCCCCTACCAAGGTGGCTACACAGATAACTCCTCCGATACCTCCTGTGGCTACTCCAATCCCCAAGCAGATCGAACCGCTGGCAGACGCGGCCATCGATCCACTGAAAGCCCCGATTAATGTTGAGCTGGCAAATTTCCCTCCCTCAGTAAGCTTGATCTTCTTACAAGCCGCGTCGGAATCAACGCTGCACACCTGCTGAACAGCCATCAGCGAAGACACTCCGCCAAGACCTATGCCGATATACCCACCTGCCTTCATATACTTTGTTGCACGACTGACCGCTTCCACATGAGCGGCATACCCCGGAATCTGCCCTGGCCCACCTGCCTTATCCCAGTGATGCACCAAGCTGCGACTGGATATACCAAGAGCCGTTTTTAACTTGGGGTGATCGCCCAGAGTTGTTTGTCCGCGTAACCGGGTTGAATTAAGTAAATGGGCATCCAACTGGTTCAAAAGACGCTGACGATCAGCAAAAAACTGTGGTGATCTAAGATGTCCATACTGTCGATAATTTTCCTGATGCAGCCGCTCCATCGCCTGGAGCGTGTCGCGCAGATTACTCAGGTGCTTTTCCACCACCACCGCACTGACGCCAAGCCACGTTGAGGTGTGGCCGATGAAACCGGCGATTTCGGCACCATGGCGATACAGAAAATCGGCCTCGTCCGGCGTAAGGGAATCCAGGGAGGCATCGACCTTCTGAGCAGCCTGCATCAATTGCGCTTCCTGATAGGTGCAGGAGGTGTTGTTCGGATCGCTGAGCACGATCATCGAGCCGGCTTTGACGTTGCCTGTGTTGGGGTTCAGCGTTTGAAATTTACGCATCACAGCCGGATCGAGATTTGGAAAAAGGGTGGCCTCCAAAGCCTCGCGGGTGATGCTTTGGGGCACGATATAAAAACCTGGGTCCTGACCCGATAGGCCGTTAAATGCAGACGGGACTGAATGGCTTGGTGTTGCATATGTGCCTTCAGAGGGCACTGACCAGCTGGTAGCTGCTCGGACCGGCACATTGGCTTGTTTGGCGGAGTTCGTAGCGCTGCTATCTTTCCCATATCGAGCTGAAAACACCGAAGCAATCAGCTCGGCTTTACAGGGGCAGTCGCTGTAACTATCCAGCGTACCGGCCATCAGCCGACCATGGCTGTTTATGTGGGAAACGCCACCGACGATCTTATAAGTTTGCCCGTCCTTGCCACAGGTGACTCGGTCACCTTCGCACGCATGGAAAAGCCCATTTATGTTGACTCTTTTATCTCCGTCTAGCACCTCCCCGCCGCAGGCGGTTTTATCACCCAGGCCAATGAAATAACCTACGCTCATTGTTGTTCCCTTTGTCCATGAAGTTTTTTGTCCGAATTTCCCTGCTCGTCTCGATAAGAAACCTGATGCGTGACGCTTTTCAATCGAGCTAAACGAGAACGAGGAAGTCAGCGGCAAGCCAAACTTTGAAGAGGGATTTACTTAGGGTAAAGTCGGACGATTCCGAGGTCTTCGTCGTATAAATCTGATAGATTGCTGACGGCCCCAGTCAGTAATCATTTCCCTTATCTGCACCGCCTGCTCGACACGCATTGTTAAAGGCCAGCAATCCATATCCCTTTAATTTGCAGGACGTTTCCTAGACAATCCTTCGGCCTTGCGCCTGCTCAATCCACTGGCTAGCCTTCGCTTCGTCGCTGCATATCAGCGATCGGGTGTGAGATCCCGAGTATGAGCAGGCGCCGAGCGCTACAACCGTCTATGGCGGCTATGTGCGGGCAGACTTCGGTCTGGCCGGGTCCTGTTTTCCGGTATCTCACCCCGCACATAGCTGCCACCTTTTGACGTGTGAGATCGGCAAAAGAATGGCTCCCAATCCAAGCAGGAGCTTCACGCATGAGCAAAATCGTCCCCGATCCACCCTATCCCGTTTTTGTTGCCCACGAAGACCTGAGCTTCGAAGACGCCATCGCCAACATTGCCTCGCTGCTACGCTGCGCCGCCACCACGGCCACCGAAACCGCTGAAGGCCTCAAAGGCACCCGACGCGATATGGCCTGTTCCACCGCCCACTTGATCGACATGGCCCGCACCCTCGCCGACCGCGCACTGGATTGCCTGCAACCCGGACCTGCCAGCACCCCATAACCCCGGTGGGAGGGGGCTTGCTCCCGATGCGGTGGGTCAGTCAATTAATCTGTATCTGACCCACCGTCATCGGGGGCAAGCCCCCTCCCACAGTTGGCCTGTGTCGCCTGATCTTGATTGATCGTTCCCATGCGGAGCGAGGGAAAGATCAAAAACGGATTTGCGGGGCGGGGGGGTTGGATCAGGGCAAATACTGCTCCCGTGGTGTGATAGTCATGTTGAGAGTCGTTTCCCATATCTGCATCGCCTGCTCGACATGCATTGTTAAAGGCCAGCAAGCCATATCCCTTTAATTTGCAGGACGTTTCCTAGACAATCCTTCGGCCTTGCGCCTGCTCAATCCACTGGCTAGCCTTCGCTTCGTCGCTGCATATCAGCGATCGGGTGTGGAAACCCGGGAATGAGTAGGCGTCATGATCGTATGCAAACGCTCAATGGCGGCTGTACGCGGGCAGACTTCGGTCTGACTGGGTCCTACTCCCCGGTTTCCACCCCGCGTATGGCTGCCACCCAATCTGCCGTGTGGAAACGGCACCGGATGGCGCCCCAACCGAGTAGGAGCTATGTCCATGAGCAAAATCGTCCCCGATCCACCCTTCCCCGTTTTTGTCGCCCACGAAGACCTGAGCTTCGAAGACGCCATCGCCAACATTTCCTCGCTGCTACGCTGCGCTGCCACCACGGCCACCGAAACCGCTGAAGGCCTCAAAGGCAGCCGACGCGACATGGCCTGTTCCACCGCCCACTTGATCGACATGGCGCGCACGCTGGCCGACCGCGCACTGGATTGCCTGCAACCCGGACCCGCCAGCACCCCATAACCCGGTGGGAGGGGGCTTGCTCCGATGCGGTGGGTCAGTCAATTAATCTGGATCTGAACCACCGTCATCGGGGGCAAGCCCCCTCCCACAGTTGGCCTGTGTCGCCTGATCTTGATCGACATGGCCCGCACCCTCGCCGACCGCGCACTGGATTGCCTGCAACCCGGACCCGTCAGCACCCCATAACCCCGGTGGGAGGGGGCTTGCTCCCGATGCGGTGGGTCAGTCAATTAATCTGGATCTGAACCACCGTCATCGGGGGCAAGCCCCCTCCCACATTGGCCTGTGTTGCCTGATCGTTGATCGACATGGCGCGCACGCTGGCCGACCGCGCACTGGATTGCCTGCAACCTGGACCCGTCAGCACCCCATAACCCCGGTGGGAGGGGGCTTGCTCCCGATGCGGTGGGTCAGTCAATTAATCTGTATCTGAACCACCGTCATCGGGGGCAAGCCCCCTCCCACAGTTGGCCTGTGTCGCCTGATCTTGATCGACATGGCCCGCACCCCCGCCGACCGCGCACTGGATTGCCTGCAACCTGGATCCGCCAGCACCGCATAACCCGGTGGGAGGGGGCTTGCCCCCGATAGCGGTGGGTCAGTCAACTAATCTGTATCTGAACCACCGTCATCGGGGGCAAGCCCCCTCCCACATTGGCCCGTGTTGCCTGATCGTTGCTTGACATGGCGCGCACGCTGGCCGACCGCGCACTGGATTGCCTGCAACCCGGACCCGTCAGCACCCCATAACCCCGGTGGGAGGGGGCTTGCCCCCTCCCACATTTGGACGGTGTTGCCTGATGGCTCGCGGCTCGATTTGACGGCTACACCCTCCGTCAACGGACAAGGCTTCAAGTGTCCTTAAGCTCAGATCGAAAGAGTATTTATCAACCGATTTTCAGAACCTTATGCTTCGGTTCATTCTGTTGAAAAATCGAGCCGCTCATGACCCTTCGCCGCCTTATCGCTGCTGTATCAGGATTGCTGGCTTTGTCCGTTGCCATAGGCGCCGACGCCCAGGAAACCGTACGTATCGGTTACCAGAAATCCTCGACCCTGATCACCCTGCTGAAAACCCAGGGCACCCTGGAAAAAGCCCTCAAGGCCGAAAACATTGATGTCAGCTGGCATGAGTTCCCCAGCGGCTTGCCATTGCTTGAGGCGCTGAATGTCGGCAACGTCGACATCAGCGCCGATGTGGCCGACACCGTGCCGATCTTCGCCCAGGCGGCCCAGGCCAGGCTCACCTACTTCGCCCAGGAAGCGCCCTCGCCCGCAGCCCAGGCCATCGTGGTGCGCAAGGACTCGCCAATCCAGCAACTGGCGGACCTCAACGGCAAGAAAATTGCCGTGACCAAGGCTGCCGGCACTCACTACCTGCTGATCGCCGCATTGAATAAAGCCGGCCTGGCATTCGCGGACATCCAGCCGGCCTATCTCTCCCGCGCCGCGTTCGAAAACAACAAGGTGGATGCCTGGGTCACCTGGGAACCGTTTCTGAGCAGCGTGCAACGCCAATTGCCGACGCGCACCCTGGCGGACGGTGCCGGGCTGGCCAGTTACAAGCGTTATTACCTGACGGGCACGCCTTATGCCCAGGCCCATCCCAAGGTGTTGAAGGTGGTGTATGCGCAGTTGGAACAGGCCGGCCAATGGGTAAAAGCCCACCCGCAGGACGCGGCGAAAGTGCTCGGGCCGCTGTGGGGCGATCTGGATGTGGCGACGGTGGAAGCCGCCAATGCGCACCGCAGTTATCAGGTGCAACCGGTGACGCTGGAGCAGTTGGCCGAGCAGCAGAACATTGCCGATGCGTTCTTCAAGGCAGGCTTGTTGCCCAGGGCGGTGGACGCAAAGGATGTGCAGACCTGGAAGCCTTGAAGGCCAGCAGCAATCCAATGTGGGAGGGGGCTTGCCCTAACGCCAGCCAGTCAAGGCTTTTGCAGGAGCGAGCTTGCTCGCGAAAAACTCACAGGCAACGCGTTCATTCAGGAAGCACGCGTTATTGTTGACGTTTTTCGCGAGCAAGCTCGCTCCTACAGTGGACGGTGTACGCTTAACTAATCGTCGCACCGCCCCCTCCCACATTTGGACTGCATGTGGCGTTAGAGAAGTGTGCGGGCCAGGGCCTTTTTCCATTCGGTGTAGCGCCCTGCCATCGTCGGATCATCCTGCGGCTCAAAGCGCTCGCGCTGACGCTCCAACTGCTCCAGCGCCGCATCACTCGCCCATATCCCCAACGCCCTGCCCGCCAGATGCGCCGCGCCCAGCGCCGACACTTCCGGCGACAGGCTGCGTACCACCGGGCGTTGCAGCAGGTTGGCCAGAAATTGCATCAGCCAGCGGTTGCGTGTGGCGCCGCCGTCGACCCACAGTTCCTGCAACGGGTGGCCGATGTCCTGCTGCATCGCTTCGAACACATCGCGAATCTGATAGGCGATGGACTCCAGCGACGCGCGCAGAATATGCGCGCCGGACGTGGCTTCAGTCAGCCCACAGATCAACCCACGCGCATCGGCTTGCCAATGCGGCGCGCCCAGCCCGGACAGCGCCGGCACAAAGTACACGCCGCCGTTATCCGGCAGTTGCGCGGCCTGCTCGGTCAAGGCGTCCAGGGAGTCCCCGGCCACCAGGCGCGAGGCCCATTGCACGGCGGCCCCGGTGTGGACGATGTTGCCCTCCATGGCGAACGTAGGCTTGACGCCATCATGCCACGCCAGGGTGGTCGACAGGCCGTGGGTGGACGCAATCGCACCGCTCATGGGGGTCATCAGGGAGGAGCCGGTGCCGAGGGTGGCCTTGACCAGCCCCGGCGCAAAACCGCCCTGTCCGTAGAGTGCGGCGTGGGAGTCGCCGATCATCGACATGATCGGGATGCCGGCGGGCAAACCACCCAACGCAACGGTGTGGGCGAAGAAACCGGCGCTGGCCTGGATGGGCGCCAACGCGGCCAACGGGATGGCGAACAGATCCAGCAATTGCGGGTCCCAGGCGCAGGTATGCAGGTTGAACAGTTGCGTGCGCGCGGCATTGGAGTAGTCAGTGGCGAACACCTGGCCGCCGCTCAGTTGCCACAGCAGCCAGCTGTCGACGGTGCCCAGGCAAATCTCACCGGCAGCGGCGCGGGCATGGCCGTTGTCCAGGTGGTCGAGAATCCAGCGCCATTTACCGGCCGAGAACATCGGGTCCAGGGCCAGTCCGGTTTTTTCCAGGATGAGGGCTTCGTGCCCTTGCGCGTGCAGTTGGGTGCACAAGGCGGTGGAGCGTCGGCACTGCCAACTGATGCACGGCGACAGCGGCTCGCCGGTACGGCGATCCCAGGCCACCACCGATTCGCGTTGGTTGCTGATCGCCAGCGCAGTGATCGGACGATCCACCTGGGCCAGGCAGTCTTGCATCGCGGCCAGGGTGCTGTGCCAGATAAACAGCGGGTCCTGTTCGGAAAAACCGGCCTGGGGATGGTTGACGCTCAACGGCCGCGAACCCCGGGCGATCACTTGCCCCCGCTCGTTGACCAGCACCGCCTTGGCGTTGCTGGTGCCTTCGTCGATCGCCAGGATCAGCGGAATGTTGTTATTCATGGCTTCACCGCAACCGAGTGGCAGCCGCCACAATCCCAGCCGCATCGATGTTATGCAAGGCTCGTGTCGGTTCACGCGCACCGGCGGCGGCGTATTCGCCATCGCCGATGCCCAGGCGGATCAAGGCAATACCCAGCCCGGCCTCGGCCAGCACTTCAGCCACCAGGCTGCCGACGCCGCCGTTGATGTTGTGTTCTTCCACGCTGATGACCGCGCGGGTGCCGCTTAGGGCACTGAGCAACACGTCGCGCTGCAAGGGCCGGATCGACGACAGGTTGATCACCTGAGCGTGGATGCCCTGCTCGGCCAACACCTTGGCCGCGTCCACCGCTTCATGCACCACCGAGCCCAGGGCCACAATGCTCAGGTCGGCGCCCTGACGCAGGATATCTACCTGGCCGGGGGTGAATTGATAGTCAGCGCCGTGCACGTCCGGCAAGGCTTTGCCGTCGAGACGGATATACACCGGCCCGTGGCAGCGCAGCGCGTAATCGACGATCTGTCGGCACTCCAGGGCATCCGCCGGGGCGAAGATCTGCACATTGCCAAACCCGCGCATCACTGAAATGTCGTCGAGGCTGTGGTGAGTGCTGGCCAGCGGGCCGTAGCTGGTGCCGGCGTTGAGGCCGAACATCTTGACGTTGGCCTGGTTATAGCAGACGTCGACCTTGATCTGCTCATTGGCGCGCGAGATCAGAAACGGCGCGGCGTTGCAGGTGGCGGCGATCTTTCCGCCCAGGGCCAGCCCGGCCGCGACGCTGACCAGCGACTGCTCGGCAATGCCGACGTTGATCAAGCGCTCGGGAAAACGCTGGGCAAACGGACCGATCTTGGCCGTGGAGGTGGAGTCGCTGACCACCGGCACCACGTCCAGCCCGGCGTCAACCGCGTCAATAAAGGCCTGCACCATGACACTCGCCAAATGTTCACTCGCCATGGTTCAACTCCTCCAGTGCTGCGTTGATTTCATCACCCTTGGGCACGCGGTGGTGCCATTCGGGGCGGGCTTCGATAAACGACACGCCCTTGCCTTTGATGGTGTGGGCGATCAGCACCTGGGGCGCGCCGGTGCGGGTCTGCATATGTTCCAGGGCTTCGATCAACTGGCTCACATCGTTGCCGTCGCACTCGCTGACGCTGAAGCCGAAGGCGGCCCATTTCACGTCAAGCGGGTCGAGCGGCATGATCTCGGCGGTCAATCCCGCCAGTTGCAGTTTGTTCTTGTCGACGATCACAAACAGGTTATCCAGCCCGTACTTGGCGGCCGCCATCGCCGCTTCCCAGTTGGAACCTTCGGCCAGTTCGCCGTCGCCGGTCAGCACGTAGATGCGCTTTTTGCTGCCGGACATTTTCGCCGCCAAGGCCAGCCCCACCGCCACCGGCAAACCGTGGCCGAGGGCACCGGTGTTGAGTTCGATGCCGGGGGTTTTCTGGCGCACGGGGTGGCCGGGCAAGTGGGAGTTGAAGTGTTGATAGGTCGGCAACCACGCCTCGGGGATGTAGCCTGCCTGTGCCAGGCAGCAATACAAGCCGCCGACGCCGTGGCCCTTGCTCTGGATATAGATATCGCGCTCGGGATCTTCGGTGCGTTCCGGGCCGGTGTTGAGGATGCGGAAATACAGGGTGGCGAGGATATCGGTTTCGGACAGGTCGGCCCCGGTGTGGCCACCGGCCGGTGAATCGGCGTTCAGGCGGATCACATGGCGGCGGATCAGGCGGGCCTGTTCCTTGATCTGGTGGGCGTCGTACTGGAAGGCATTCATGCAGCGGCTCCTGTGGGGCTGACCACGTGAGATAAAAGTGCCGAAAGCTGTGTTTGAATATTTATTCAGCATTGACAATATATTTCTATTTAGACGCCGATCTTCCGCGCGGTCAAGTGAGCGATCGGTGTAAAAATGAAAAAAGCCGAAGAAATATCACTCGGACAGACGGGCAAAATCCCACAGGGGCCGGTCTACACCGGGGCTTTGCACGCCGTTGAAACGGCGTTTTAGAGGCCTGCCTGAAAAATTAAGCGCTTGACTTTGCCACGGTGTCACTGGAATCTGAATTAACAGTCAGGCTCGCATAAATATTCAGACAACCTGAAGCACTCCAAAAAAAATAACTCAGGAGAACACTGTGGACGCCAAAGCCATTGTCCAGCACCCGGACGAACTCAAGCCGCCACCCCGCCCCCGGCTGGTGAAACTGCTGCCCAGCAATATCGGCGGCCCATTGATAGGGCTTGTACTGCTGGTGCTGGTCTTCTCCTTCAGCTCCGAATTCTTCTTCTCCCTGCGCAATGGCCTGAACATTCTTGATCAGGTCACGGTGCTGGGCATCCTGGCGATTGGCATGACGGCGGTGATCGTAATTGGCGGTATCGACCTGTCAGTGGGGTCGGTGCTGGCGTTCTCGATGATGATGCTCGGCTGGCTCTATCAGGATCAGGCCGTGCCGCTGGGCCTGGCGATTCCGATCTCGATCGCCACCGGCATGCTGGCCGGGCTGGTGTCCGGCGGGCTGATCACCTACGCCAAGCTGCCACCCTTCATTGCAACGCTGACCATGATGTCGGTGGCGCGCGGTCTGGCGAATATCCTTACCGAAGGCCGGCAGGTCGTCGGTTTTCCAGAGTGGTTCACCAGTCTGGCCACGGTGCGGCATTTCGGCTTTTTGTCGGCCACTGTCGGGCTGTTCCTGGTGATGCTGCTGGTGGCCTGGGTGTTCCTGCGCTTTCGCGCCGGTGGCCGCAACCTCTACGCCATGGGCGGCAGCCCGGAAGTGGCGCGCCTGTCGGGCATCAAGGTGCGCGCAATTACCTTGTGGGTGTACGCCATCAGCGGCGCCCTCGCGGGGATAGCCGCCGTGACCCTGGCCGCGCGCCTGGACTCGTCGCAACCCAGTGCGGGTTTGAGCCTGGAACTGGACGCCATCGCCGCCGTGGTGATTGGCGGCGCCAGCCTCAGCGGCGGTGTGGGCAGCATCGGCGGCACCCTGGTGGGCGTGCTGATCATTGGCGTGTTGCGCAATGGCCTCAACCTGCTGGGGGTCTCGCCCTTTATCCAACAAGTGGTGATCGGCGTGGTCATCGCCCTCGCCGTCACCATCGATACCTTGCGACGCCGCTCCAGCACTGCCCGTTAAACCTGTTCGACAGTTGACACCCTCCAACAATAAAACCAGGAGTCACCGACATGTTCAGCCCCAAGAAACTGCTTATCGCCACCGCGCTGGCGGCCGCGACCCTCACCGCCACCGGCACCACCTGGGCCAAGGATTTGACCATTGGCCTGGCCGTGGCCAACCTGCAGGCCGACTTCTTCAACCAGATCAAGCAATCGGTGGAAGCCGAGGGCAAGGCCAAGGGGATCAAGGTGATCACCGTGGACGCCCAGGGCAACTCCTCCACTCAGGTCAGCCAGATTGAAGACCTGATCACCCGCCAGATCGACGTGCTGATCTACATTCCGGCCGGCGCCACCGCCGCCGGTGTACCGGTGAAAGCCGCCAAGGCCGCCGGTATTCCGGTAATCGCCGTGGACCGCAACGCCCCCGACGCACCGGGCGATACCTTCATCGCCAGCGACAGCGTGGCCGGCGCCAAGACCCTGGCCGAATACGTCGGCAAGATCACCGACGGCAAAGGCCGCATCGCGATCCTGCAAGGCCAGATCGGTACCACGCCGGAAAACGATCGTGCCAAGGGTTTCGAAGAGGGCTTGAAAGCCTTCCCGGACCTCAAGGTGGTGGCCCAGCAACCTGCCGAATGGGCGCAGGACAAAGGTTTTGCCGTGGCCCAGGACCTGCTCCAGCGTGACCCGAACATTACCGTGTTCTTCGGCCGCGCCGATGCCATGGCGTTGGGCGCCGCTCAAGCGGTCAAGGTCGGCAACCTCGATCACAAGGTGGTGATCGTCGGCTTCGACGGCGACGTCGCCGGGCTCAAGGCCGTGGACAGCGGCGTGCTCAATGCAACCATGACCCAGCAGACCCAGAAAATGGGGCGCCTGGCCGTGGCCTCTGCCATCGACCTCAAAGCCGGCAAAGACGTGCCCAAGGAACAACTGCTGCCCACCGTGCTGACCACCAAAGACAACGTCGCGCCGTTCCTGCAACAGCACCCGTAAACCTGGGAGGTCGTCATGCACGCAGCAGCTCTGGACACAGCCGCCGATGCGGTGCTGTGCCTGCGCAATATCAGCAAGGCCTACGGGCCGGTGCAGGTGCTGTCGCAGATCAACGTCGACATTCGTCCCGGCGAAGTGTTGGCCCTGCTCGGTGAAAACGGCGCGGGCAAGTCGACTCTGTCGTCGATCATCGCAGGCTTGGTGCAACCGCAAGACGGGGGCAGCATGACCTGGCTCGGCGAGCCTTACGCTCCGGGTTCGCCGGGGGCCGCATTGAGCGCCGGTATCGGCCTGATCCACCAGGAAATCCGCCTGCTGCCGCAACTGTCGATTGCCGAGAATATCTTCGTCGGTCGCCTGCCCATGCGTCACGGGCGGGTGGACCGCGAGTACATGGAGGCCCAGGCGCAGATCCAGTTGGAGCGCCTGGGGCTCAAGGTACCGGCGTCGCGCAAGGTCGAAGGCCTCAGCGTGGCGGCCCAGCAACTGGTGGAAATCGCCAAGGCGCTGACTCTCAAGGCGCGCTTGTTGATCCTGGATGAACCCACCGCTGCCTTGGGTGGCGAGGAAACCGAGTTGTTGTTCCAGCAGGTGGAGCGGCTCAAGGCCGAGGGCGTGTCGTTTATCTATATCAGCCATCGCCTGGAAGAAATCGCGCGCATTGCCGACCGTGTGCTGGTGCTGCGCGACGGTCGCCAGATCGCCCTGCATGCCACTGCGCAAGTGCCGGTACGTGAGCTGGTGGAACAGATGGTCGGGCGCAGCCTGGAGCGGATTTTCCCCGCGCTGCAGGCGCCGCAGGAAAAGGTGATGCTTCAGGTCAAGGATTTGAGTTGTCGCGAATTCGCCTTGCACGGCATCGACTTCAGCGTGCGCGCCGGTGAAGTGTTCGGCATTGCCGGCGTGGTCGGCGCCGGGCGGACCGAACTGGTGCGCACCCTTGCCGGCGCCGCCCAGGATATCCGCGGGCACATGGTGCTCGATGGCGAGGTGCGTCAACTGCGCTCGCCATTCGAGGCGATCCAGGCCGGTGTGGTGCTGGTGCCCGAAGACCGCAAGCAACAAGGCGTGGTGGTGGAACATCGCATCGAAGACAACCTGATCTATGGCAACACCGACCTGCTGGACAAACGCGGCTGGGTGTTCCCTGCCCCGCTGCGTGAATTCGCGCGCACGGCGGCGGCGCGCCTGGGTGTCAAAGGCGCGCCGCAATCGCGGATCTCCAGCTTGTCCGGCGGTAATCAGCAGAAAGTGATCATCGCCAAATGGCTGGCGCGCAATCCCAAGGTGTTCATTCTCGATGAGCCGACACGCGGCATCGACGTGGGCGCGCGGGCGGCGATTTATGAGGTGATCACTGATCTCGCGGCCAAGGGCATGGCGGTGATTGTGGTGAGTTCGGATTTGGATGAAGTATTGGGCTTGTCCCACCGGGTGATGGTGATGAGCCGGGGGCGGCAGATGGGGATCCTGGAGCGCGCCGAAGCCACGCCAGTGTCAGTGATGGAAATGGCCACTGCATAACCCACAAACAACGAAGATCCAGTGTGGGAGGGGGCTTGCCCCCGATGGCTGTGTATCGTCACCCCATTTATCAACTGACAGACTGCTATCGGGGGCAAGCCCCCTCCCACATTGGATAGCGGCGCTTTCAAATAACGGAGTTTTCCATGCAACTTTTCAGTCTTCAGGACCAAGTCGCCTTTGTCACCGGTGCCGGCAGCGGCATTGGCCAAGCCATCGCCGTCGGGCTTGCCGAGGCCGGCGCCGATGTCGCCTGTTTTGACCTGCCCGGCAGTCCCGGCATCGCCAGTACCGTCGAACGCATCCAGGCCCTGGGTCGCCGCGCCCTCGCCTTGAGCGGAACCGTCACCGAACGCGCTGCCCTGGACGCGGCCGTAGCGCGCACCGAAAGCGAACTGGGCGAGCTCAGCGTGGCGGTCAACTGCGCCGGCATCGCCAACGCCCAGGCCGCCGAGGACCTGGAGCTGCAACGCTGGCAAACCACCCTGGACATCAACCTCACCGGTATCTTCCTCAGTTGCCAGGCCCAGGCTGCCGTCATGCTGCCGCGTGGCAAAGGCGCCATCGTCAACATCGCCTCCATGTCCGGCAGTATCGTCAACCGCGGCCTGTTGCAGGCGCACTACAACACCTCCAAGGCCGGAGTAATCCACCTGAGCAAAAGCCTGGCGATGGAATGGGCCGACAAGGGCCTGCGCGTGAATTGCATCAGCCCCGGCTACACCGCCACGCCGATGAACTCGCGGCCGGAAGTCGCCGATCAGGTGAAGATCTTTGAACAGACCACGCCCATGGGCCGCATGGCCAGCGTGGACGAAATGGTCGGCCCGGCGATCTTCCTGGTCAGCCAGGCGTCGTCTTTCTGCACCGGTGTCGACCTGTTGGTCGATGGCGGCTTTGTGTGCTGGTAGGAGTTCGTCATGTCGCAACGATTCAGCGGTAAAACCATCGTCATCACCGGCGCCTGCCGTGGCATCGGCGCCGGCATTGCCGAGCGCTTCGCCCAGGAAGGCGCCCACCTGGTGCTGGCCTCCAACGACCTGGAGCGCGTGACCTTCACCGCCGACCAGTTGGCCCGGGAATACGGCGTGAGCACCCTTGCCCTCGGAATCGATGTCACCAACGAAAGCGATATCGAACGGCTCTACCGCGAAGGCCACGCGCGCTTCGGCAGTATCGACGTGTCGGTGCAGAACGCCGGCATCATCACCATCGACCACTACGACACCATGCCCCGCGCCGACTTCGACAAGGTGCTGCAGGTCAACACCACCGGGGTGTGGCTGGGTTGCCGAGAGGCGGCCAAATACATGGTCAAGCAAGGCAGCGGACGCTTGATCAACACCTCGTCGGGCCAGGGCCGCCAGGGCTTTATCTACACGCCGCACTACGCCGCGAGCAAAATGGGCGTGATCGGCATCACCCAGAGCCTGTCCCTGGAGCTGGCGCGGCATAACATCACGGTCAATGCGTTCTGCCCGGGCATCATCGAAAGCGAGATGTGGGACTACAACGACCGCGTCTGGGGCGAGATCCTCAGCACCGACGAAAAGCGCTACGCCAAGGGCGAGTTGATGGCCGAATGGGTCAGGAACATCCCGCTGCGCCGCGCCGGCAAACCCTCGGATGTCGCAGGGCTGGTGGCGTTCCTGGCCTCGGATGACGCGGCCTACCTGACCGGCCAGGCGATCAATATCGACGGCGGCCTGATCATGTCGTAAGGGTTTGGTATCCTCACGGCCATTGAGTCAACCACTGAGGCTTTCATGAGCCAGATCGAAGAACAGCGCCTGATCACCAAGATCGCGAGCCTCTATTACGAAGAAGGGCTCAAGCAGTCCGAAATTTCCACGCAGCTGGACCTGTCCCAGTCCTTTATCAGCCGCGCCCTGCGCCGCGCGCTGGCGGAGGGTGTGGTGAAGATCAGCGTGATGCGCCTGCAAGGCCTGCACCTGGAGCTGGAAACCCAACTGCAACGCCGCTACGGCGTGCGCCGGGTGATCGTGGTGGAAGCCACCCAGCCCGGCAACGATGAAAGCATCAAGCAAGCCATCGGCTCGGCCGCCGCGCATTACCTGGAGACCAGCCTGTCGCCCCAGGACCGCATCGGCATTTCGTCGTGGAGCAGCACCATTCGCGCCATGGTCGGCCATCTGCATGCCCAACCGGGTAAACAAGGCGCCGAGGAAGTGGTACAACTGTTGGGCGGGGTCGGCCATAAAGGCGCGTTCGAAGCCACCCTGCTCACCCAACGCCTGGCGACCCTGCTCAATTGCCCGGCGTACCTGCTGCCCTCGCAAAGCATCGAGCAATCGGTGCAGAGCAAGCAGCGCATCGTGCAGATGGAAGAGGTCAAGGAGGTGCTGCAACGCTTTGACAGCATCACCCTGGCGATCGTCGGCATCGGTGAGCTGGAGCCTTCGCAACTGCTGCGCAACAGCGGCAACTACTACACCGAGGACATGCTGCGCCTGTTGGCCGAGCGTGGCGCGGTGGGCGATATCTGCCTGCGTTACTTCGATGCCCAGGGCAAGCCGGTGCTGGAGGAAGATGAGGAATTCGTGGTGTCGGTGGCGCTGCCCAAACTGCGCAACATCCAGCGCGTGCTCGGCCTGGCCGGCGGGCTGAACAAGGTCCAGGCGATTCGTGGCGCGCTCACCGGCGGCTACCTCGACATCCTGGTGACCGACCTCGACACCGCCCAGGCCCTCAACCGATAACCCTTTTTTGGAGACCGCCGCTCATGACATCCAAACTCGAACAACTCAAGCAATTCACTACCGTGGTCTGCGACACCGGCGACCTGGAAGCCATCAGCCGTCTGCGCCCGGTGGACGCCACCACCAACCCTTCCCTGCTGCTCAAGGCCTCGGCCATCGAGCATTACGGCGACATCCTGCGCAACGCGCTCGACCTGTCCAAAGGCGACCTGGGCCTGGCCTGCGATCAGTTTTCCGTGGCGGTGGGCTGCGGCATTCTCAAGGTGATTCCGGGACGCATCTCCACCGAGGTCGATGCACGGTTGTCCTTCGATGAAGACGCGCTGTGGGCCAAGGCCAATCAGTTGATCGCGCTTTACGACCAGGCCGGCGTCGGTCGCGACCGCGTGCTGATCAAACTGGCGTCCACCTGGGAAGGTATCCGCACCGCCGAACGCCTGGAAAAAGCCGGCATCCAGACCAACCTGACCCTACTGTTCTCTTTCGCCCAGGCCCAGGCCTGCGCCGATGCCGGTGTGTTTCTGATTTCACCGTTCGTGGGCCGCATCTACGACTGGTACCGCAAGCACACCGGCCTGGACTACACCGGCGCGGACGATCCGGGCGTGCAATCGGTGACGCGGATCTACAACTACTACAAGGCCAACGGCATTAAGACGGTGGTCATGGGCGCCAGCTTCCGCACCCTCAGCCAGATCGAACAGCTGGCGGGCTGTGATCGCTTGACCATCAGCCCCGAGTTGCTGCAAAAACTCGATGAAGACCAGGGCACCCTCGATCGTAAACTGGTGCCCGGTGCCGCCGGCGAAGCGCGCCAGTCCATCAACGAGGCGCAGTTTCGCTGGGCCTCCAACGAAGATGCGATGGCCACCGAAAAACTCGCCGAAGGCATCCGCCAGTTTGCGCGTGACCAGGAACAACTCGAAAAGGTACTGGCTGCGCTGTGATGCCTCTACCGCCATAGGCTTCGGTGTTGCACGGTTCCTTAGGCGAGGGAGATTGCCTTGCACTGTAGGAGCGAGCTTGCTCGCGAAAAACGTCAACGATAACGCGTGCATCCTGGATGAACGCGGTGTCTGTGAGTTCTTCGCGAGCAAGCTCGCTCCTACAGTGGAGAGCAACCCACTCGCCACCGTATAAGGCATCAAGCCGACTTTTGCTCGCCCAATGTGCGAGCTGCCAATGCCCCCAAAACCCCGCCAACAATCGGCGCCAGCCAGAACACCCAGAGCTGCGAAAGGTACTCACCTGCGGCAAATAATGCTGGCCCGGTGCTGCGTGCCGGGTTGACCGACGTATTGGTCACCGGGATCAGCACCAAGTGAATCAAGGTCAGCGCCAGGCCAATGGCAATTGGCGCAAAGCCCGGAGCAGCCCCCGGTGCAGTCACACGCATAATGATGAATACGAAGAAGAACGTGGCGATCAGTTCAGCCAACAGTGCGGCCTTCAGGTCAAAGAGGCCTGGGCTCAGGGGGCCGTAACCGTTGGCGGCAAAACCACCCACGGTGAAATCGGGCTGGCCGTTGGCGATCAAGTAAAGTGCCGCGGCAGCCACAATGGCCCCGCTGACCTGCGCCGCGATGTAAGGCAGCACATCCGCACCGCACACACGACGCCCGGCCCACAGGCCAATGGTCACCGCCGGGTTGAAATGCCCGCCGCTGATACCGCCCACGGCATAGGCCATGGTCAATACCGTCAGACCAAACGCCAGCGACACCCCGGCAAAACCAATACCCAACTGTGGAAAAGCCGCCGCCAGAATGGCACTGCCACACCCGCAGAAAGTCAGCCAGAAGGTCCCCAGAAGCTCCGCGATCAAACGCTTTTGCACAATCGACTCCATTGCTGTTCACGTGCCGTCACCACGGGAGGTGGGCGGTCCCGCGAGACGGTAGCAATGGGTATTGATGGTTCGTGTAGGAATTGTCCGGTTTTAGTCGCGCGCGGGATCAGCAATATCCGGCGTCTGCTTGTGCCACTGGGGGCCAACTATCCAGATCTGTAGCGCCGTTGGATACGCTGTTGGTTTTGTGTGGGAGGGGGCTTGCCCCCGATGGCGGCCTCAGGACTGACCAGGATGCTGGATCAGACCGAGTACATATCCGTTTCTGCGGTAACGGCTACTTAGGGTTCCGCTTTTACAGCGGCTCACTTTTGAAAAGCGCAAAAGTAAGCAAAACGCTCTTGCCCCACCACTCGGCACCTCGCCCAGGCTCGGTGTGCCCGAACGCAGGCTTAAATCCGTGGGCCGCCGCAATGGGCCATCCATGGCCCAGTGCGGCTAACCCGGCGTCCTGCCGGGTTGCCCACGGATTCAAGCCTGCGTTCGGCCAGCGTGGTTTAACGGGGCGCCTAAGATCAAAAGCAGATCAAAAGCGGCTCGCTTCGCATCGTGGTTACCGCACGCTTCTATGGCCTACAAAGTTGTGTAGATATCTATGCCCCGATGAGGGAGAGTCAGTAAGTGCATCAGTGACTGACACACCGCCATCGGGGGCAAGCCCCCTCCCACATTTGGACCGATAGGTAACCGTCGCTTCAGCGCTGCACCACCCCCGTGCCAAACCGCCGAATCGCCAGGCAATACCCCACCAATGCCAGCGCCGCCAGCAACCCGCCCGCCGCGCCGATCCAGGCGAAGCCGAAGTGGCTGCCGACCCAGCTGCCCATCAATGCACCGCCGCCGATGCCGATGTTGTAGATGCCGGAGAACATCGCCATGGCCACGTCGGTGGCGTCGGGTGCCAGCACCAGCACTTTGGACTGCATCGCCAGGCCGAAGCCCATGATCGCCATGCCCCAGAACACACTCAGGCCCACCAGGTAGGACTCGGCGCCGCTCAACGGCAACATCAGCGCCAGGCAGGCCGCAAGCAGGAACACGCTGCTGACCACGAAGACGTGCGGGTTGAAGCGATGCACCAGGCTGAACAGCAGCGAGCCGATGATGCCGGCGCCGCCGAATACCAGCAGGATCAGGGTGACCGCGCTGCCCCCCAGACCGGCGACGCCTTCGACGAAGGGCTCGATGTAGCTGTAGGCGGTGAATTGCGCGGTAACGGTCATCGCGGTCAGCACGTAGAGCGCCACCAGTGCCGGGCGCTTGAACAGCAGCGGCAGGCTGCGCAGGGAGCCGGAGTTCTGGCTCGGCAACGGTGGCAAGGTGCGCGCCAGCCAGAGCACCAGCGCAGCGGCGAATGCGGCAATCACCAGGAAGGTGGTGCGCCAGCCCATGGCCTCGCCCAGCAGGCGGCCCAGGGGGATACCCAGCACCATCGCCAGGGACGTACCGGTGGCGAGCAGGCCCAGGGCCTGCACCTGCTTGCCCTGTGGCGCCAGGCGCACCGCCAGGGATGCGGTGATCGACCAGAACAGCGCATGGGCCAGGGCGATGCCGATCCGGCTGACCATCAGCAGGCCGAAACTGGTGGCCACGCTGGACAGGATATGACTGACGATAAACAGGCCGAACAGCACGATCAGCAACTTGCGCCGCTCGACGTTGCGCGTGAGCAGCATCACCGGCAGCGACGTCAGCGACACGATCCACGCATAGATGGTCAGCATCAGGCCGACGCTGGCCACGGGCATGTCAAAGCTGGCGCCAATGGCGCTGAGCAGGCCGACCGGCACGAACTCGGTGGTATTGAACACAAACGCGGCCAACGCCAGGGCGATGACCGGTTGCCAATTGGCTTGGGGGGTTGCGGCTGAAAGGCTCATTGAAGGGCGAGGTACTCTGACAGTGATCAAACGGCCGCGCAGGACACGCGGGGCCGTTGAGCATTCTATAGGTTTCTCGCGGCGCTGTTGGCCCTGATCCTGCCCGGTTATCGCGTGGCAGGTCAGCGCGTCTGCCTAAACACTAGGTGAATTGGCCTGATGAGCCCTGTCTCACGGATCCACCTGCGTCATCAACTCGGGAATGCTTTCCGGCCGCCTGGCATAGCGCTGGGCCAACGCGGCGCACACCATTAGCTGGATCTGATGAAACAGCATCAGCGGCAGGATCAGCACGCCCATGGTTGCCCCGGCAAACAACACCTGGGCCATCGGCACGCCAGTGGCCAGGCTTTTCTTCGAGCCGCAGAACAGGATGGTGATGCGGTCTTCCTGGTTGAAGCCGAACGCCTTGCCCAGCAGCAAGGACGCCATCAGCACCAGCGCCAGCAGGACGCAGCACGCCAGCACCAGGCCGCCCAATTCCCACAGCGGAATCTGGTGCCAGATACCTTCATTGACCGCCTCGCTGAAGGCGCCGTAGACCACCAGCAGGATTGAGCCCTGGTCGACGAACTTGAGCCAGGATTTGTTGCGGCCGACCCAGTCACCGATCCAGCGCCGGGCAATCTGGCCGGCGACGAACGGAAGCAGCAACTGCACGCTGATCTTCAGGATCGCATCGACGGTGGAGCCGCCATCGCCGTGCACATTGAGCAGCAAGGTCACCAGCAACGGCGTGAGGAAGATGCCGAACAGGCTTGAGGCCGCCGCGCTGCAGATAGCCGCCGGGATGTTGCCGCGCGCAAGGGAGGTGAAGGCAATCGCCGATTGCACGGTGGCCGGCAGCGCGCAGAGGTAGAGCATGCCCATGTACAGGTCGTTGCCGATCAGCGGCGACAGCGCGGGCTTGAGCGCCAGCCCCAGCAGCGGGAACAGCACGAAGGTCAGGCTGAACACCAGCAGGTGCAGACGCCAGTGCCCCGCTCCGGCGACGATGGCCTGGCGGGACAGCTTGGCGCCGTGCAGGAAAAACAGCAGCGCGATGGCGAGGTTGGTGACCCAGCCGAAGGCCACGGCGGTCTGGCCGCTGGCCGGCAGCAGGGAGGCGAGAATCACCGTGGCGATCAGGGTCAGGGTGAAGTTGTCGGGCAGGAAACGCGGACGGGTCATAAGCAAATCTTCCAGGGGTTGCCAAGCGCATGGAGCGACTCTAACGTAACGATCTATTACCGACTAACGCCAATGAGCCAGTAAATGCCGCCTAAAGGACAGGACAAAACCGTGCGACGCACGGTCCCGGGGCTGTCCAGCCTGCCACGACCTGTGTATGGGCGCACCGAATCGCTGCCCAATCGCGCACTGACGCGCCGGCACAGCCATCCGTGGGTGCAGTTGTCCTATGCGATTTCCGGGGTGCTGGAGATCCAGACCAGTGCCGGCCGCTTCGTCGCCCCGCCCCAGCGTGCGGTGTGGATTCCGGCGGGCGTGCCGCACCGCGTCTACAGCGCGCCCCACACCGAAATGCGCAGCCTGTACCTCGATTGCAGCGTCACGGCGTGGGCGGCCGGGCATTGTCATGTGCTGGCGGTGAGCAGCCTGTTGCGCGAGCTGATCCGCAGCTTCAGCGAACGGCCGGTGGAATACGCCGAGGATGGCCCGGACGGGCGCCTGGCCCAGGTACTCCTGGACCAGCTCGCCGCCGCGCCCCAGGTGGATTTGATGCTGCCCCTGCCCCATGACGCCCGCTTGCGCCAGATCTACCGCAGCCTGAACCTGCATCCGGAGCAGCAGACCACGCTGGGGCACTGGAGCCAAAAGCTGGGGGTCAGCGAAAAAACCCTCAGCCGTTTGTTTCTGAGTGACACCGGGCTGACCTTCCGCGCGTGGCGCCAACGCCTGCGCCTGCTGAGCGCCCTGCCCGCCCTGGAGCAAGGCGAGCGGGTGACGGATGTGGCGCTGGGCTGTGGTTATGACTCGACGTCGGCGTTTATAAACGCCTTTCGCCAGCAATTTGATACCACGCCGGGAGAATTTTTCCGCTGACCGCTCGCCCGTTAAAGGCAAAAAATCCCCAAACACGCGCTCGGCTGGTATTGTTCCGCGCTTTGGAGCACTGCTACCGACTTGCGAGGAATAGACGTTGGACACTGACGAAAAAATGACCGGAGACCTGTTCGAGGTCGATAAGCGCCTGTCACTCAAACCCGTGGTGGACTTCAACGCCTACCTGCGCAGCGCGTTTGGCGATGGCCCGTGCACCTGCATACGCTGCAGTGCCACTGGTGGCGATGAAACCGGCTACGGCTTCCAGCACACGTTCAATTTCGACGGCAACCCCACCCACCGCCGCTTCGCCGCCACGGCAGGCAGCGATGTGCTGATGGTGCTGAAGAAGGCCTGGTTGTCGTACACCAAGGCCGAGTTGCCGCTCAGCGGTGTGTTGGCGCTGGAGACGGTGAAAGAATTTGTCGAGCCGCCGTTGCACAAGCGCGTGGCGCCACTGCTGTTGGCCAGCGGATTGGTCAAGGATGTCGATGGCCAATTGCACATTCAGCCACAAGCATTGACTTGAACACACTTCAAATGTGGGAGGGGGCTTGCCCCCGATAGCAGTGTGTCAGCCAACCAATGCTTAGCTGGCTCACCGCAATCGGGGGCAAGCCCCCTCCCACATTGGTTTTGTATTGGCAGATTAAAAACCGGGAACGCCTTGCATCCGGAGCTCGGGAGACAGTTCTTCCAGCGGCTCGGTCAACGGCCGATCACTGATCCCCGGCAGCAGGATCACCTTGCGGCACTCTTCCTCGGCTTTATCAAACAGTTCATAGCCCCGCGCGGCCTGTTCCAGAGACAGTCGATGGGTAACGATGGCCTCGGGATTCAGGTGTCCAAGCTCAATGTGCTCAAGTAATTCCGGCAGGAAGCGCTGCACGTGGGTCTGACCCATCTTGAAGGTCAATCCCTTGTCGAACGCGTCACCGAACATGAAGCCATGGATAAAGCCGGCATACACCCCGGCTACGCTGACCACCCCGCCACGGCGCACGGCCGCGATGCACTGGCGCAGGGCCTTGCCGCTGCTGCCTTCGATCTTCAAGGTGGTAAGGATGGTTTCGGTGGTGCTGCCCTTGGCTTCGAAACCCACCGCATCCACCACGCCATCGACGCCGCGCATACCGGCGGTCTGGCGGATGATGGTGTCGGCCGGGTCGTCGTCCTCTTCAAAATTGATCGGGATAACGCCGTACATCTTTTGTGCATAGGCCAGTCGATAGGGATGGTCGTCGACCATGAAAATCCGTTCGGCGCCGAGCATCTGCGCACACGCCGCGCTGAGCAACCCCACGGGGCCTGCGCCATAGATCGCCACGCTGGAGCCTTTGCCGATACCGGCATTGGTCACCGCCTGCCAGGCCGTGGGCAGGATGTCGGAGAGGAACAGCACCTTTTCATCCGCCAGCACGCCGGGCACCTTGAACGGTCCGGCGTTGGCCTTGGGCACCCGCACCAGTTCGGCCTGGCCACCGGGAATGCCACCGTACAGGCGGCTGTAGCCGAACAACGCGGCACCCGGGGGAATCGCCTTTTTATTCAGAATTGCGCCGCGTCCGTCATTGGTGGTTTCACAGGCGGCGTACTGCTGCAACTGGCAGAAAAAACAATCACCGCAGGCAATCACGAAGGGAATCACCACGCGGTCACCGCGCTGCACCGCCGTGACCGCCGGACCGGTTTCTTCGACGATGCCCATAAACTCATGCCCGAAGATATCGCCGTGCTCCACCGTCGGAATCTTGCCCCGGTACAGGTGCAGGTCCGAGCCGCAGATCGCGGTGGCGGTGACGCGCAGAATGATGTCGTCGGGTTGCTCGATAATCGGGTCAGGTACGGTATCGACCTGCACTTTATGGGCGCCTTGGTAGGTCATCGCGCGCATGCGCTGCACTCCTGTAGTTGGGTCTCAATAATTAAGGGCACGCACCTTGGGAGGGTGTTCCCTCAACCTGCGGGGCAACCGATAAATGGTCGCCGCCAGCCGTCAGCGCAGGCGAGTGACAGTAAGCGCAACCACGGCAATCCGCTCGACGCGTTCATACCCGGGTTTATCGAGCTCTTCACCGAATACGTCCGGGTCCAGCTCACGGTAGGTCCAGCCATAGACATCGCTGGCCAGCAATGGCTTGACGGCCTCCAGGAATGGATCGCCGCCGGCCACCATGGCCACGCCGGTGTACAACACCAGGCTACCGTTCACGGCCAGGCGCCCGAGAGATTCGCTGACGATGCGCACCGACAGCTGTTCGCCCAACGCCCCACCGCCATGGCGATAGGCGCGCTGGCGGTCGTCATTCATGTACGGCGGGTTGGCGACGATCAGGTCGAATTCGCCCTCGACGCTGGTCAGCACGTCACTCTGGTAAACGCTCACATTCGTCAGGCCTGCCAGCTCGGCATTCACTGCAGTCAGGCGCAGCGCGCGTGGGTTGATATCCACCGCCAGCACCTCGGCATCGTGGCGTGCCTGGGCAACGACCAGCGCACCGACACCCGCCCCGCAGCCGATGTCCACCGCGCGTTTGAGCGGCTCGAAGCGCTGCTGCAGACAGGCCTCGATCACTTGGGCGAATCGATAGCTGTCGGGGCCGAAAAATACTGCATCCGCCTCGACGGTGGGATAAGGCGAATGGGCAAACAACAGGCCCTCCAGGCTCGACCAACGCACGCTGCTGCGCCACAGCGCATCGTGTTTTTCAATCACTTCGGCCTGTTGCAACTCTTGATGAAATGCCTCGGGCAGCAGGTCGTTGTCGAACGGCATGGACCAGCCGAACACGTCGCGCAGGTTCATCGCCAGGGGGGTCGCGAGGCGCCGGTACACGCGCTCGTGGGTCAGCGGCGTGGGGGTGATAAAACGATAGCCGCTCTCCTTCAAGCGTCGCCCGAGGTTCAGCAGGGCACGATCGGCCAGTTGTTGTGCAGACATGGAGATTCCTTAGCGCAGGCGCGCGCGCAGTTGGATAAAGCGACGGGTGGCGTACAACCCGGCGGGGCTGCAATGGCGCCGCGCCGACATCCATGGGATCAGCGCACCCGGCTGCTGCTCATCGGGCAGGCTCCAGAGTGATTCGACGAGGGCCTGGGTATCCGGATCAGCCGGACGGTGCTGTTCGCGGCTGAAACGGCTGCCACGCCCTGGTCGTACCGGCGCCACGCGCTGGGTGCCGATCCAGTCTCCGGCGATCCAGTCATGCAACACCTGTTTTTCATAACCGCTGAACACACCGAACATCGCGGCGCCCGCTCCTTCGATCAACTGCCAGAAGCGGCTCTCGGCGGGGTCCTGGTTGCGCTTGATCCAACCCTTTTCTTCCATGGCCTTAAGAAAATCAGCGATCTGCCCAGGCTTGGCCAGCCATTGGTTGACGGTCTTGCCTTCGAAGCGGCAGTAGTCCGAATGCATATGCTGGCCAAAGGTGCGCTTGCGTTCGAGCATGGCCACCACTTCCTCTTGCAGATCAAAACTCTCGATGACCGCCGCGGTGCCTGGGCCGAGGTCGTTGAGGCGATAGCCGGCGGCGACGCGACGGTAGAAGTCTGCCCTGCCCTCACCCAGCGGCAGCAGGTTCAACACCGACTGCGCGGCTTTGCTGGCGTGGCCGCTGCTGGCGTTGTCGATGGTCACGTGCAGGGTGAAGTAATAGGGGTCGATGCCCAGCTCGCTCAGTTCGTAAGCCGTGATCAGCAGGTGCAGCGGCAACTGCTCGTAACCCAGGTTGTAGCCGATGATTTCCGGCAGGAACTCTTCCGCGCACAGGCCCAAGGCCAGTTGCAATGCACCTTGCAGATAGTGGCCGTCCTCAAGCCCCGCCTCGCTGTCGGCATCGTGCTCGCTGAGCAGCTTGCGATAGATCACTACATGATTCTGTGCGGCTTCGCCGTCACCCAGCTCTTCGAGGTAGGTGGTCAGCAGGCCGTCGAAGCGCTGGTCTTGCCAATAGCGCAGCAGGCCGTAGAGCCAGGCGCCATCGACCTGTTTGGTCGGGGCCACGCGTTGCAGCACATACAACGCGTGCGCCTTGTTCTGGAAATAGCGGCGCGGCCGGCCTTGCTGGCGTTGCTCCAGATACTCGGCGTAGGCCTCGGCCACGGCGGCGCAGCGCTGTTCGACCCAGGCCAGCAGCTGTTCGGGCACCTCGGGCAGGTCGCTGATGGTGCCTTCCACCTGCGCCAATTGATCCTGCAGGTAGTCGCGCGCCACTTGCGTGGCATCCGCAGCTTCACCGTACAGCTGTTGGTAGACCCGTTGATGGCGGCCCTGGGCCGAGTCTGTGACAGAGGCCGGTTGGCCCGACAGCGCTGTGAGGAGTGTCATGGTGGCAGTTTCCGCAAAGTCCGTTACAACGGGCCAGCCTGCAAGGCGACCCCGCAAAAGCGCTTGAACCACGCGCCTATAGAATGCAGAGCCTCGGAGCGTGCGAAAAATTCAAATCAGGTTGTTAAAGGGGGGATAAGCGGTAGGTGTGCAGAATGCAAATGTGGGAGGAGGCTTGCCCCCGATAGCAGTGGATCAGTCAATGAATTCGTCACTGACACACCGCTATCGGGGGCAAGCCCCCTCCCACATTTCTTACATCCTGAGTGCTGCGTTGTTATTTACGCGCCGCCTCCCACTGCTTGAGCAGGTCGTTGTAGTTCACGGTCTCGCCTTTGGGCTTCTCGTTGGCCAGTTTCGGTTTCGGCGCGCCAGGCTGGTCGAACCAGTATTGCGCGTCACGCTCGGGGTTCATTTTCGGGCCGCACACCGGTTGTACCTTGGAGCGTTCCAGGCGCGTCATGATCGCGTCCTGCTCCTTGGCCAGGTTGTCCAGCGCCTGTTGCGGGGTTTTCTCGCCGCTGGCGGCGGCGGCGATGTTGCTCCACCACAGTTGCGCCAGGCGCGGGTAGTCGGGCACGTTGGTGCCGGTCGGCGACCACTCGGTGCGGGCCGGGCTGCGGTAGAACTCCACCAGGCCACCGAGTTTGGGGGCCATGTCGGTCATGGCCTGGGAGTTGATGTCAGACTCCCGAATCGGCGTCAGGCCGACGATGGTTTTCTTCAAGGATACGGTTTTGGAGGTGACGAACTGCGCGTAGAGCCAGGCCGCGAGTTTCTGTTTCTCCGGCGTGGACTTGAGGAAGGTCCAGGAACCCACGTCCTGATAGCCCTTCTTCATGCCCTTCTCCCAGTACGGCCCGACCGGCGACGGCGCCATGCGCCATTTCGGCGTACCGTCGGCGTTCACCACCGGCAGGCCCGGCTTGACCATGTCGGCGGTAAACGCGGTATACCAGAATATCTGCTGGGCGATGTTGCCCTGGGACGGCACCGGACCGGATTCGGAGAAGGTCATGCCCGCCGCTTCCGGTGGCGCATAGGCCTTCATCCAGTCCACGTATTTCTGCGTGGCGAACACCGCCGCCGGGCCGTTGGTGTCACCGCCGCGGGTCACGCTGGAGCCCACCGGGTGGCAGTCCTCCACGCGAATGCCCCACTCGTCCACCGGCAAGCCGTTGGGCAGGCCCTTGTCGCCGCCGCCGGCCATGGAGAACCAGGCATCGGTGAAGCGCCAGCCCAGGGAGGGGTCTTTCTTGCCGTAGTCCATGTGCCCATAGACGCGCTTGCCGTCGATTTCCTTGACGTCTTCGCTGAAGAATTTGGCGATGTCTTCATAGGCCGACCAGTTCACCGGTACGCCGAGGTCGTAACCGTATTTTTCCTTGAACTTGGCTTTCAGCTCCGGGCGCTCGAACCAGTCGGCGCGGAACCAGTAGAGGTTGGCGAACTGCTGGTCGGGCAGCTGGTAGATTTTGCCGTCCGGCGCGGTGGTAAAGGACAGGCCGATAAAGTCCTTTAGGTCCAGAGTCGGCGAGGTGAAGTCCTTGCCTTCGTTGGCCATCAGGTCGGTGATGGATTCGGTCTTGCCGTAGCGAAAGTGCGTGCCGATCAGGTCCGAGTCGTTGACCCAGCCGTCATAGATATTCTTGTCCGATTGCATCTGGGTTTGCAGCTTCTCCACCACGTCGCCTTCCTGCAGCAGGTCGTGGGTCAGCTTGATCCCGGTGATTTCGCTGAAGGCCTTGGCCAGCACCTTGGATTCATACTCGTGGGTGGTGAGGGTTTCCGACACCACGTTGATCTTCATCCCACGGAAGGGTTCGGCGGCCTTGATAAACCACTTCAACTCCTCAAGCTGTTGGGCTTCGGTGAGCGTGGACGGTTTGAACTCGCTGCCGATCCATTTTTTCGCGGCATCTTCATACGCATCGGCCCAGGCCGAAGCGCTCAAACCGCTGAGGGCCAGTACGGCGGCCAATGAAATGCTATGTCGCAGCTTATTGTTTTTATTCAACATAGAGACCTCCTGGTTATTTTCATACGGGACGATCGGCGGTCACCTCCCTTGTAGGAGCGAGCTTGCTCGCGAAGAACTCCAAGACACCGCGGGCTACCAGGAACACTGCGTTATCGTTGACGATTTTCGCGAGCAAGCTCGCTCCTACAGGGTGTGCACACCTAGCCCCAACGCATCACACTCAACAGCCATACCAGGGAGAGCGCGGACGCCACCCAGATGCTCCAGTCGGTAACGCCGATGACCAGCAAATGCAGGTAGGCGCTGCCGAGAAGACCGATAAACAAGCGATCACCACGGGTGGTGCTGATCGGCAGAAAACCCCGCCGAGGGATACTCGGCGAGCGCAACTCCCAGGTGGTCATGCCCGCCAGGATCAGCGCGATGCCGCCAAAGAACAGGGCTGTGGGGGTGGTCCAGGCCATCCATTCCATCATTGATTCCTCTAGACCCGGCCCAGGGCAAAGCCCTTGGCCACGTGGTTACGAACAAACCAGATCACCAGCATGCCCGGCAGGATCGTCAACACCCCCGCCGCCGCCAGCACGCCCCAATCGATACCCGAGGCCGACACCGTGCGGGTCATCACCGCCGCGATGGGCTTGGCATTGACCGAGGTCAGCGTGCGCGCCAGCAACAGTTCAACCCAGGAAAACATGAAGCAGAAAAACGCCGTCACCCCGATGCCGGAGCCGATCAGCGGGATGAAAATCTTCACGAAGAACTTGGGAAACGAGTAGCCGTCGATGTAGGCGGTTTCGTCGATTTCCTTGGGCACGCCAGACATGAAACCCTCAAGAATCCACACCGCCAGCGGCACGTTGAACAGGCAGTGCGCCAGGGCCACCGCGATGTGCGTATCGAACAAGCCGATGGACGAATACAGTTGGAAAAACGGCAGCAGAAACACCGCCGGCGGCGCCATGCGATTGGTCAGCAACCAGAAGAACAGGTGCTTGTCGCCGAGGAAACGGTAGCGCGAAAAGGCGTAGGCCGCCGGCAAGGCCACGCTCAGGGAAATCACCGTGTTCAGGCTCACGTAGTACAACGAGTTGAGGTAGCCGGTGTACCAGCTGGGGTCGGTGAAGATCACCTTGTAGTTGGCCAGGGTGAAATCCTGCGGAAACAGGGTCAGCCCGCCGAGGATTTCGGTGTTGCTCTTGAAGGACATGTTCAGCAGCCAGTAGATCGGTACCAGCAGGAACAGGATGTAGATCAGCAGCGGAATAAGCTTGCGTTTGCTCATGTCGGCGGCCTCAGCGGTTGGCGTCGGAATGGGTCATGGCGGTGTAGAACAGCCAGGACACCAACAGGATGATCAGGAAATACACCAGGGAAAACGCCGCCGCCGGGCCCAGGTCGAATTGACCTATGGCCATCTGGGTCAAGGTCTGACTCAGGAACGTGGTGGCATTGCCCGGCCCGCCACCGGTGAGTACGAACGGCTCGGTGTAGATCATGAAACTGTCCATGAAGCGCAGCATCACCGCAATCAGCAGCACGCTTTTCATCTTCGGCAACTGGATATGTCGGAACACCGCCCAGGCCGAGGCGCGATCGATCCGCGCCGCCTGGTAGTACACATCCGGAATCGCGCGCAGCCCCGAATAGCACAACAGCGCCACCAGGGAGGTCCAGTGCCACACATCCATCACCAGCACGGTGACCCAGGCATCCGCCGTGTTCGCCGCGTAGTTGTAGCTGATGCCCAGGGCGTTGAGGCTGTAACCAAGCAGGCCGATATCGGCGCGCCCGAAGATCTGCCAGATGGTGCCGACCACGTTCCATGGAATCAGCAGAGGAATGGCGAGGATGATCAACACCAGTGACGACCAGCGACCCTTGGTGGGCATGGTCAGGGCGATGGCGATGCCCAGGGGGATTTCGATCAGCAGCACACAGGCCGAGTAGATGAACTGGCGCAGCAGCGAGTCGTGCAGGCGCGGGTCGAGCAGCACCTGTTTGTACCAGTCGGCGCCGACGAAGTAGCGGCTGGACTGGTCAAAAATATCCTGCACCGAGTAATTGACCACGGTCATCATCGGGATCACCGCACTGAACGCCACCAGCAGGAACACCGGCAGCACCAGCCACCAGGCCTTGTTGTTCTGCACCTTGTTCATGGCAGCACCTCCAGCAGGTAATCATCGGCGTAGAGCATCAGCCATTGCGCGGGGAAGCTGATGCAGGCGCGGCCTTCGGGCACTGGTTTGTCTTCGGCCAGGCGCACTTTGAGCGTGGCGCCGTCGAGGTTGAGGGTCATGATCTTGTAGGTGCCCAGGTCTTCCACGTGGATGACGTCGGCCTGCAGGGCGTCAGGGTTGGGCTCGTCCCACACGTGGATGAACTCCGGACGAATACCCACCTGAAGCTTTTTGTAATCGGTGGCATCAAGGCGTCGCTGCAATGCCTCGGACAATGGCAACAACGTGTTGGCAAACCGCACCCCGCCCGCCTCGGCCTGCACCTCGATCAGATTCATCCCGGGGCTGCCGATGAAATAACCGACAAAGGTGTGGCTCGGGCGCTCGAACAACTCGCGCGGCGTGCCGAACTGCACGATCTGCCCGCCGTACATCACCGCGATCTTGTCGGCGAAGGTGGAGGCTTCCAACTGGTCGTGGGTGACGTAGACCATGGTGATATTGAACTGCTCGTGAATCTGCTTGAGCTTGCGCCGCAGCTTCCATTTCAGGTGCGGGTCGATCACCGTCAGCGGTTCGTCGAAAAGGATCGCCGACACGTCATCGCGCACCAGGCCACGGCCCATGGAAACTTTCTGTTTTTCGTCAGCGGTCAGGTTGCGGGCTTTTTTGCTCAGCAGGTTCTGCAAGTCGAGGACTTCAGCGATTTCCTGCACCTTGCTGTGAATTTTCGCCTCGGCCATGCCCTGGTTGCGCAACGGAAACGCCAGGTTGTCGAACACCGTCATGGTGTCGTACACCACCGGGAACTGGAACACCTGGGCGATGTTGCGCTTCTCCGGGGTGAGGTCGTTGACCACCTGGGTGTCGAACAACACCTGGCCCTCGGACGGGCTGAGCAGGCCGGAGATGATGTTAAGCAAGGTCGACTTGCCGCAGCCCGACGGCCCGAGCAAGGCGTAGGCACCGCCCTGCTCCCACACGTGGTTCATTTCCCGAATGGCGTAGTCTTCCGGCCCATTCGGCGTCGGACTGTAGCTGTGCGCCAGGTTGCGCAAATGGATCTCGGCCATCAGGCAACCCTCGCAACACGGCGCCCGGGGGCCTGGACCAAACGTCCCTGGCCATCGAACACAAACAGTTTATGGGTGGGGATATACACGCGGATCGGCGCGTCGACGTCGTACTCATGCACCCCCGGCAAGTGCAGCACCAGCAGGAAATGCTCGCTGCGCACGTGCAGAAAGGTTTCCGAGCCACTGATTTCGGCCACCTCCACGGTCACCGCCAGCTCCAGGTCATCGTCGTTACTCGGTACCAGGCTGATATGGCTGGGGCGCACGCCAAAGCGGAATTCGCCTTCGCCGATGGGACGCAGGTCGACATTGAGCGGGAAATGCACGAAGTTGGCGAAGCTCACTTCATTACCACTGATGCGCCCCGGCATCAGGTTGATCGGCGGCTCGGAAAACAGCTCGGCCGCCAATACGCTCTGCGGCTGGTGATAAACCTCGGCGGCCTTGCCGCTCTGGATAACCCGGCCTTCGTGAAGGATGGTGGTAGTGCCGCCCAGCGCCAGGGCTTCGTTCGGTTCGGTGGTGGCGTAAATGGCGATGGTGTGCCGCGCCTTGAACAGTTCGCGCATTTCCTGGCGCAGTTCTTCGCGCAACTTATAGTCCAGGTTGACCAACGGCTCGTCGAACAGAATCAGCTCGGCGTCTTTGACCAACGCTCGGGCCATGGCCGTACGCTGCTGCTGGCCACCGGACAGTTCCAGCGGGTGGCGCTGCAGGAATTTCTCGATGCGCAGCATCCGCGCCGTTTCCAGCACTTTGCTCTGGATCAGCTCATTGGACACACCGGCCTGGCGCAAGGGCGAGGCGATGTTCTCGAACACGGTCATGGTCGGGTAGTTGATGAACTGCTGATACACCATCGACACGTTGCGCAGGCGTACCGGTTTGTTCGTGACATCCACGCCGTTCATCAGGACGCGGCCGCTGTCGGGCTTGTCCAGCCCGGCCATCAGGCGCATCAGGCTGGTCTTGCCGGACAGGGTGCGGCCGAGCAATACGTTGAAAGAGCCCGGCTCGAAACGCAGGGTGGCGTCGTCGATCCAGGTTTGACCTTCGACAACGCGGGAGACATGTTCCAGGGTCAATGACATGACACGACCTTTTTATTATTGGAATGAATCTGGCCGTTTGTCAGAGCGAGTTTCGTGCCAAGGATGGCAGGTGATTGATTCACAAGGGAATGGACTGAGAGGCGTGTTCAAGAGTGAATAAAATGAACAGTTCAGGCTGAACAATTGAACAGATTTGCAGTTGACAATGAACAGTTGTGAACAACACTTTATGGGCGATGAAGATTAAATGTGGGAGGGGGCTTGCCCCCGATGGCGGTACATCAGTAACAGCAATGCTGATTGACACACCGCTATCGGGGGCAAGCCCCCTCCCACACTTGAACCCATTCCAATAGTTTCAATTGTGCATGCCCTATAACAATAAAAATGAAGGTCACCCATGGCCGAACCACTGGCTCACGACACCATCATCCAGGACTCCTGGCGCCGTTGCCGCGCGTTCGGGCTGGATCACCAAAGCGTCCCCAGCTTCGATCAGTTGCCCGCCGAGGGCATTCGGCAGTTGCTGGAGAGCCAGCATTCACTGGTGCAGACCACCCATCAGGAAGTGCTGCCCTACTACGAAAACATCCTGAGCAATTCCAATTGCCTGATCATGCTGGCCGACAACCAGGGCCAGGTCCTGACGTCGTGGGGCACCCAGCGGTTTATCGAGCCCGGGCTGGCCCGTGGTTTCAGCGCAGGCGCCAGCTGGATGGAGCGCGCCAGCGGCACCAATGCCATCGGCACCGCCCTGGCCTGCGCCCAGGCGGTGCATATCGAACACGACGAACACTTCCTCAAGGCCAATCGCTTCATGACCGGTTCGGCGGCGCCGATTTTCGACGCCCAACGCGAGATCATTGCGGTACTGGATGTGTCCAGCGACAGCTACCTGCCGCCCTCCCACACCCTGGGCATGGTCAAGATGATGAGCCAGACCGTGGAAAATCGGCTGATCCTCAACCTGTTTCGCGGCGAGCACTTCCAACTGACCTTCAACACCGGCCTGAGCAACCTCGACAGCCAGTGGGCGGGCCTGCTGATCTTTGATGAAAGCGGCCAGGTGCTGTCGGCCAACCGCCGCGCAGACAACCTGCTCGGTATCAGCTTGTCGCGGGTGATGATCGACAGCCTGTTCAAGGTGTCGCTGCTGGAGTTGTTGAACCAGCCGGAGGGGCTGCCATTCTCCCTGCAAGCGGCGGGACGCAATCGCTTCCAGTGCCTGCTCAAGCGGCCCAGACAGATGCCGGTACAGGCACGGGTGTTCAATCAGCCTGCGCCGTCGAAGCCGACCGCGGTCAACCTCACCACCCTGCATTTTGGCGACGCGCGTGTGGAAAAAGCCGTGCGCCAGGCCGAGCGCCTGCTGGAAAAAGACATTCCGTTGTTGATCCACGGCGAAACCGGCGTGGGCAAGGAGGTGTTCGTCAAAGCCCTGCACCAGGCCAGCTCCCGCAGCCGACAGGCATTGATCGCCGTGAACTGTGCGGCGATTCCGGCCGAGCTGGTGGAATCGGAACTGTTTGGCTATGAAAAAGGCGCGTTCACCGGCGCCAATCAAAAAGGCAGCATCGGCCTGATCCGCAAGGCCGACAAGGGCACACTGTTTCTCGATGAAATCGGCGATATGCCGCTGCCGACCCAGGCCCGCCTGCTGCGGGTGCTGCAGGAGCGGTGCGTGCAACCGGTGGGCAGCAGTGAGGTGTTCCCGGTGGATTTGCGCATCATCTCGGCGACCAACCGAGCCCTGCGGGAGTTGGTACAGACCGGGCGTTTTCGTGAGGATTTGTATTACCGCATTGGCGGCCTGACCCTGGAACTGCCGCCGTTGCGCGAACGCAGCGACAAGCAGGCGTTGTTCCAGCAACTGTGGCAGCAGCACCGCGAGCCCACCCAGTGGGCCGGGCTGAGTACCGAGGTGCTCAAGCTGTTCGAACAGCACCCGTGGCCGGGCAATTTGCGTCAGGTGAGCAGTGTGTTGCAGGTGGCGTTGGCGATGGCCGAAGAACAGCCGATCCGCCCGGAGCACCTGCCCGATGATTTTTTTACCGACTTGAAGCAGACAGCGCCGCTGCCCCGCCACGAACGTCTGGATCACGACCTTGACCTCAACCGACGCCTGGAAGCCGTGGGCGGGAACATTTCCCACCTGGCGCGGGAGCTCGGGGTGAGCCGAAACACCCTGTACAAGCGCCTGCGCCAGCACGAAGGTTGATTTAACGCCAGCTCCACGACACGCCGGTGTAGACACCACGCCCGTCGGCGGGCGTGGAACGGGCTGCGTCCATGCCTTTGTCGTCATAACCCGGCGTAACGGTGTTGGCATAACGCCGATTGGTCAGGTTGCGCAGATCGACCCAGGCTTGCCAGTCCTGCCTGGGCGCGTCATAGCCGAACGTGGCGCCAAGGGTGGTGTAGGCCGCGGCGTAGTAGGAGTTGGCATAGTCCACCGCCACTCGCGAGGCGTGCTCGGTGTTGAGGCTGGTGTAGAAACCGCTCGGATGGCTGTAGCGCAGTTGCGCCTGGTAATAGTGCCTGGGGATGCCGGGCAAGGTGTTGTCGCCAAAACGGTCATCGTCGCGGTAGTGGAAGTCGCTGAAGGTATAGGCCTGGCGCAGCGCAAGGCGGCCGTTACGACCGCCGTCCCACAGCGGGCTGAGCAGGCTCAGTTCCACGCCTTGGTGCACGGTGGGGCTGGCATTGGCCTCGGCGACAATGGCATTGCCGGTAGCGGTCTGGGCCTGGGTTTCCACGGTCAACAGTTCGTGGCGCACTTCGGAGCGATAGAGCGCCAGGTCCCACTGGCCGAGCCAGGCGTCGCCACGTCCACCGATTTCCAGGGTGGTTGCGGTCTGATTGCGCAGCTTCACGCCTTCGCGCTGCAACCCGGTAGCCGCACCATTGCCGGCGGCGAAATATTTATTGGAACCCCAGATCATCGACCAGGCGTGCGGCGGCTCCACCGAGCGGCTGAGGTTGCCGTACACCTGCAATTGCGGGGTGAAGTCATAGCGCAGGCCGATACGTGGCGCGTAGTCCCAATCATGCTGACGGGTCGGTGCCTGGCCGTCCGGATAGGTGACCTGGGTTTCGCGGCGGGTGTAAATCGCGGCCAGGCCCGTGGTCAGCCACAGGTCGGGGACCAGCTCCAGCTCGTTGCCGATATTCAGCACGGTGTCGGAGCCCAGGTAGGTGTAGTCACGGGTCTTGGTGCCCGGGGCGAAGCCCGCCGTGTTGCCGGCCGGGACGCGCACGTACTCCGAGGCGCCATTGTTCGGCATCGCCTGGGTGGTGCGCAGGCCGAGCGTGGTGGTGCTGGCGTGGCCGAACAGGCTGTCCTGACGAATGTAATTGAGCGTGCCACTGATGTCGGTATAGGCGACTTTCAGGCGATTGGTGCCTTCGCGCAGGTCCATCGGGTAGTCGTGATAGGCCAGCCCGACCTCGACGCGCGAAGCGTCATCCAACTGCAAGGTGGTCTTGTTGGCAAGCCAGGTGGAACCCGGTTGCAAGCGTTTGGAATCGCGGGCGGCGTTGAGGCTATTGGCCGCACGCGGGTCATGACTGATCTGCTCGCGGGTGAGTTTGCCCGGTGTGTCATTGGTGGTTTCGCGATAGCGCAGGTAGAAGCGCGTTTCCAGGTTCGGGTTGAAGCGATAGCCGACGTTGGCCGCGATGCCCTTGCCCGTTCCGGCGCTTTGGTGCTGGTAACCGTCGGACTGCGAATCGGTGAGGCTGATGTAGTAATCGGCATCTCCCAGCACCTGGCCGGAACTGATTTCACGCTGGGCGTAACCCCGGCTGCCCGCCTCATAGCGCACTTGCAGTTTGGGCACGTCATAACCGGTGCGGGTGACGTAGTTGACGGCGCCGCCCAGGGCCAACGCGCCCCGGTCGAAACCGTTGGCGCCGCGCAGCACCTCCACCCGGCTCTGCCATAACGGGTCCTTGAGTTCATAGGGCGTGCCGCCGGGACCGGTCAGCGGCAGGCCGTCGAACATTTCGTACAGGCCGGAGGCATGGGAACCGGGGCCACGGTTCAAGCCCGAACCGCGAATGGATAGCTTGACCCCTTCATTATTCGCCGCCTTGGCGTACACCCCGGCCTGGTACTTGAAGACATCCTCGTTGGTGCTCACCCGCCCCTGCTGCACGCTGTCCATGTCGATGAAGTTGGTGCCGCCGGGCACGCTGTTGAGCTGTGCCTGGGCAATCTCGCCGACGCTGGCTTCGGACGTGGTGACTTCGACCGGCGCCAACTGCAGGTCTTCGGCCTGTACCAGCGAACTGAGGGTCAGGGCGGCGAACAGCAGCGGGGGTTGTCGCAACAGCATGGGCAGGTCCTTGAAATACGGGAGCATGCACGGCAATGCCGGCACGCGAGCAGTCATGGGAAGATTCCCACACCCGCCAAGTCACGCACTATTCAAGTCACGGCCCCTTCCCACAACCGTATCGGACCAGGCCTATTTGAATGAAAACTCAGTGATCATCGCTGCCCTGCTTGCCCGACCACTCCAGCGTCTGCATCAGATCGTCAGCATCGGAGCCGACGGGAAACCTGAAACCATACATCTCATCGGTGGCCAGGATGTCGGCCAGCGTGTCGCGTAGTTGTGCCTCCGTTGGCGAGTCGCGCAGCAGTTTGTGTGCGGGTAACAACATTTCCGAAGCGACCCCTTGGGCACTCGCGGCGTCAATGACGGCAAACAGGATAAATCGCAGGCGGATTTCGCGATCAGTAGGCCAAACCGTTTTTCGCTTACCCAAGGTAGGCACTCATGTTTAAGAAAAGTCCGAGGCTAGGGCTGACCGGGGGCGTGTTTCAAGCGGTCAAGGGCATCATAGGCAACTTCCTACAGAGGAAAGGGAAACACCGCACCGATTAGCCGTTCGCTGGAGCCAGCGTGTCACTGCACAGGCAAAAAATTCATCAGCAACAGGCTTTGCGCGTAGTTCAGGCCAATGCGTCGGTAGCGCTCATCGAGTATCTGGGTCAACAGGTCCAGGCGCGCGACAATCTTGCCGAACTCGACGGCGAAACTGAGGTTGCTGCCCTCCTCCGAGATCTCATTGGAAAACAGCAGCAACACCCCATTGGCGTCCTGGCGCTGGCCGAGCAGCCAGGTGGCTTTCTCGATATTACGGGCGGCATTGCTGACGAACTGCGGGTTGATCGAGTCGGTCACGTAAAACTGCGTGCGCCCACCGTGTGCGGTCACGAGCATGCTGCCGATCGCGTAGATGAACGCCCCCACCCGATCACCACGAAACTCCGGGCTCAAGGAATAACTCAAGGCCGCCAGGTCACGACGCTCCCCCAGCGCAGGCAATGGCTGACGGTTTTCGATCGCCTGACGAATGGTGCGCGCAGCGGTCACCGCGTCAGGGTAACCGGACTGGCGCCACTGGCTGGGATTGCGCAGGTACAGCTTGCTCATCAGCAGATAGAGGCTTTGCAGGTTGTCGCGCATGCCCAGGGTGGCCATGCGATCGACGCTGGTTTGAAAAAACTCATCAGGCTTGCCTTCGCTGAACTGCCTGGCGACGTCACGGCCCTGTTGCTGGCTGCAGCCATTGGTCGATAACGCGAACAGCGCAGCCAGCAACAGCGGCCAGCGGGAGATAAAAGCAATTGACGTTCGAACCATCGGCACCGGGTCTATGGCTGTTGGCCATCCGCAGGTTTCAGATGGCTGGGACAGAGGTAGATCAGGAGAATGGAAAAAAGTGCAGCCGTACGGGTTCAGATAAGCATTGGACTACAGGGCGTAGAGCTGACGGCTTCGGAACAGATCAATCGGCGCTGTAGAAAATTTGAATTAGCCGGTTGCCCGCTGGGTCAAGAATTATGAACGCAGTAAATCTGACGAGGTGACAGCAATGACTATCCAGGCAGAGACACTCGTACAACTGACCGAAGCACTGAAGGAGCGCGGCCTGAATCTGGTTTCAGACGTGCACTTCACCCGCGCACCCTATCGGCACAATCACCGCTGGATTTGCACTGTAGAGTGATGATCCATTCTGCTCACGGCCTGGCGCGACAGCCGGCCGTTGGCGCCTGCCAAAGGGCTCGGCCTGCGCGAGACCTTTTGGGACTGGCTCAGCTTCCGTGATTCAGAGTGCTGCATCGAACACGCTCAGTGGAACGCTTCGCAAGATATCGCAAGCAACTCGGCCGCAGAACCCCACCCTGCAATAGGGGTCTGCTCTTGTATCAAAATCTCTGGAATACAACGAATGTCCGCGCAACATAACCTGGTCATACTCGCTCGGGGAGGCTACGCCGCCCGGGGAATGCTCTATTTCATCATCGGCCTCTTCGCACTGCTCGCAGCACAAGATTCAACGAAACCGAAAGACAGCCACAAGAGCCTGGAAGCATTGCTAAGCCAACCCTTTGGCTATTTCTTAGTTGGGCTTGTGGTCGCGGGACTATTTGCATTCGCGGCCTGGCGCGTCCTGCAAGCTACGCGTGATGTCGACCATCACGGCAACACATTCAAAGGGTTGGTCATTCGCGGTGGTCTGTTGGCGGGTGGGTTAGTCAACGGCTCCCTAGCGTTTTTTGCGTCAGGTCTACTCATCAGCGGCATTAGAAGCTCGGGCAACTCCGAAGGTCAGACCAAAGACTGGCTTGCGCAGTTGTTATCCTGGGATCACTCGAACATGTTGGTGTACTTGATCGCCCTCGTGCCGCTTGGTGTAGGTATTGCGCACATCATCAAGGGATGGAAAGCGTCATTCGAGAAATATTTCGAGGCCGATGAAGACATCATGCGTTATGTCCGCCCGGTATCTCGATTTGGTCTGGTAGCCCGTGGTGTCGTTTTTATAGAAATTGCGTTGCTGCTGGCAATCAGCGGTTCCAATTATCAAGCCATGGACCCACCTGGTATGAAGGAAGCCCTGGACGCGCTTCAGGGCCTGACCGGCGGATGGTTGATTTTGCTGGTTATGTCATTAGGGCTGATCGCCTTCTCGGCTTACAGTTTCTCTGAAGCCTTCTGGCGCAAGATCAATATGGATGTGCCGGGAGTACCGAGGCCACAGGGTTGAGCAAGCAGCGGCTCTTTATTCAAGAAGAAGTTCAGCGAACCAGCTGAGCGTACTTTTCCAAACCGGTACAGGACACATCTGTAATGTATGAGCGAATGAAATGGCCACTGACGCTTTATTTTGACGGTGAATGCCCACTCTGCGCTCGAGAGATTAAAATCCTGCGTGCGCGTGCATCACCAGATCGCCTTCACTTTGTTGACATCAGTCATCCAGCCTTTGATGCCGAATCTGTCGATTTCACTATCGCCCAAATGGAGTCATCGCTACACGCCAGGTTCGACGATGGAACGTGGGTCACAGGGTTGGACGCGACCCTCTGGAGCTGGCGAGCAGCTGGGCTCGGCATCTGGGCTGCTCCTTTGTCATGGCGGCTGACCAGGCCGCTGTTTAACCTTGGCTACCGCCTTTTTTGCCGCTGGCGTCCGCACTTGGCATGGTTACCGCACCCTGATGGCAGCTCTCGCTGTCGGACCGGAAATTGTAAAATTCCAGAGGTCGACCGGCCTGCACGCGACCGGCCACTACCTGAAAAAGAGTTAACCATCCGCAAGTAAATATTCAACTTGGCGTCGTGCATCGTATTACTCTCGACGACCAAAGTAGCATTGAACTGCCGCTGGCGGTGCAGGCCATCGCGCATTCATAGCCGGGGAAGGATGCCTCACGCCCTCGGCAGCGCCGAAGGCAATTGGCTTTACGGATACTTAACCGCTCGAGGCGAGTATTTCACCCGATATGAAAGTCTTTTCAGAACTCCCTCACCTGGCGAAAAACGCGCCCTGAAGTGGAGTTATTATTTCGCTTGGCGAAGCACAAGCTCCGACAGACGGGTCTTCACTCGGAAGCAGAACTCGCGAATTTGAAACTGATAGGCAGGCATAACCATGTAGTTCAAATCGGCACCTAATGAGTCTTTAATTTCCATGTATTTGGCGGTCTTGCTGGCAATGGCCTGGTATTCCACCTCGTACTTATCGTAAGACGCTTTGTTGTAAACCTTGAGAACGTCCAGCTCTTTACGGCATTGCTCGGCGCGGTTCTGATTCAAGTTTGTCTCTGATTCTGGTTCTGCAGCCGGCGGCGAGTAAGGAATTGCGGAGTCAGCACTGGCGCTCGCAGACGCAGCCTCATACCGCGCAGGCGATTGTGCGGGTGCAGGAGGTGCGGCTTCAGGCGCTTCTTGCTGGACGACGGCAGGAGGTGGTGTCACTTCAGGGTTTTCTGGAGTTTTCGTAGCGCATCCCGAGAGGGCAATCCCTAGCACTGCAACGATGCCACACATTTTATTCATCGGTTTCCACCAAACAGGTCATTACGGTTAGCTGAGTCGTTAGGTTCTGGGTAAAAGTCATGACTCATTCAAGATCGAGTATGAATTTCTACCAGACTCAAGGCGCTCAGCCGCTCTTCCTTGAGTACGCAGATTAACGATGGTAGTAAAAAAACCGTGAGGTGACGAGGAAAAGCTCGTCAGAAAGAACACGGATTTAATGAGGCAATTGCGCGGACAGTCCTGACACGGCGGAATCGCGGGCAAAAAAAATCCCGCTGAGCGTTTGCTCGCGGGATTTCTCTTTGATGTTTGGCGGGAAACCAGGGATTCGAACCCTGGGAACGCTATTAACGTTCGCCGGTTTTCAAGACCGGTGCATTCAACCACTCTGCCAATTTCCCTTGTGCATCACAGGATTATAGTCGCTCATCCCGTCTCAGCGGGCGCCATAATACCCGAATGAAACACACTGTCAAACTCTCTGCATAGCTTGTTACAGAGCGTCTGTTATGATCTTTGCGACTGAACGTTTCAAAACTGAAGGAGTGTCGCCATGCGCGAACAGAATTACGCAGTGAATGGCAACACGCAGGCTGAGCAGCTTGAAGTCAGCCGCGTGTTGCGCAATACGTACGGCCTGCTCGCCCTTACCCTCGCATTCAGCGGCGTGATGGCTTACGTGGCCCAGCAGATGCGCGTCGGTTATCCGAATATCTTTGTCGTGTTGATCGGCTTCTATGGTCTGTTCTTTCTGACCAACAAGCTGCGCGACTCGGCCTGGGGCTTGGTCTCGGCCTTTGCCTTGACCGGTTTCATGGGCTTTATCCTTGGCCCGATCCTTAACCGTTACCTCGGCATGGCCGGCGGTGCGGAAGTGGTCAGTTCGGCATTTGCCATGACTGCCCTGGTGTTTGGTGGCCTGTCGGCGTACGTGCTGATCAGCCGCAAGGACATGAGCTTCCTGGGTGGCTTCATCACCGCCGGTTTCTTCGTGTTGCTGGCGGCGGTGGTAGCCGGCATGTTCTTCCAGATCAGCGGGTTGCAGCTGGCGATCAGCGCAGGTTTCGTGCTTTTCTCCTCGGTGTGCATCCTGTTCCAGACCAGCGCCATCATCCATGGTGGTGAGCGTAACTACATCATGGCGACCATCAGCCTGTATGTGTCGATCTACAACCTGTTTATCAGCCTGTTGCAGATCTTCGGCATCATGAGCCGTGACGACTGATTGTCAGCGCTATAAAAAAATGCCCCGTATCGCGAGATACGGGGCATTTTCTTTTCCGGGGAAATAATGGGTCAGTACTGGTTAGGTTCCATCTCCAGCTCCACCCCGAAGCGCTCGGCAATGTCCTGCTGGATACGCAGCGCCAGGTTGGCAATATCCCGCCCGGTGGCTGAACCATAGTTCACCAGCACCAGTGCTTGCATTTTATGCACGCCGGCATCGCCGTCACGAAAGCCCTTCCAACCCGCCTTGTCGATCAGCCAGCCAGCGGCGAGCTTCGCTTGCCCGTCTGCCTGGGGATAGGCCACCAGGTCCGGATACCGGCTTTTCAGCTCGGCAGCCAAAGCCTGGGGCACCAGCGGGTTTTTGAAAAAGCTGCCGGCATTGCCCAGCTCTGCCGGGTCCGGCAATTTTTCGCGGCGAATACTGCAGATCGCCTGGCTCACATCCTTCGGTGTGGCCTCGGTGATGCCCTGCGCGGCCAGGCGCTGTTGCACCGGGCCGTAGCCGAGTTTCAGGTGACTGGCGCGGCTCAGGGCGAAGCGTACCCGCAGGATCAACCAACGCCCGACTTGATGCTTGAACAGGCTGTCGCGGTAAGCAAACTTGCATTCGTCCAGGCTGAAATCCCGCAGCTCGCCCGTCTGGCGATCCAGCGCCGTGAGGCCGGCAAACACGTCCTTGATCTCGACACCGTAGGCGCCGATGTTTTGCATCGGCGCGGCGCCGACCGTGCCGGGGATCAAGCTGAGGTTTTCCAGGCCGCAAAAACCCTGTTCCAGGGTCCACGACACAAAGGGGTGCCAGGCTTCGCCCGCCTCCGCTTCAACCACCACGTGCTCGCCATCATCGTGCAGCACGCGAATGCCCTGGGTCGCCATGCGCAACACCAGCGCGGGCACGTCCCGGGTCAGCAGCAGGTTGCTGCCGCCGCCGATCACCAGCAGCGGCACACTGTGTGACTCGGCGTAGGCCAGGGCGTCATGCACATCGACATCACTGCGGGCCTCGGCAAACAGCTGGGCACGCACATCGATGCCAAAGCTGTTGAATGGCTTGAGCGATACCTGCGTACTTACGTGCAAGGTCATAGTCGCCCCTTCAATTCGATTACCAATGAATCACAGGCAAGCTCGATCAAGTCCAGTACCCGGTCAAAACCCTGTTCGCCTTCATAATAAGGGTCTGGCACTTCGTCCACCTCGCCGTCGAAGCGGCGCAGGAACAAATCCAGCTGCGCCTTGCCCTGCGCAGGCTGCATGGCTTTGAGGTTGCGCAGGTTGCTGTGGTCCATGGCCAGGATCAGGTCGTAGCGCGCAAAATCAGCGCGGCAGACCTGTTGGGCACGCTGGGCTGACAAGTCATAGCCCCGCGCCAGCGCCGCACGTTGGCTGCGCTGGTCCGGTGGGTTGCCGATATGCCATTCCCCCGTCCCCGCCGACGCCACCTCAACCTGGCCGGCCAAGCCTGCTTCGCGCAACTTATGGCGCAAGACGCCTTCTGCGGTGGGCGAACGGCAGATATTGCCCAGGCAGACAAACAGGACTTCCATCAAGCCCCCAGCAGGCGGCGGACGCGCTCGAGGTCTTCCTGGGTATCGACGCCTGCAGGAGGCGCCTCCAGCGCATCGCCCACGTGGATACGCACGCCGTGCCACAAGGCCCGCAGTTGCTCCAGGGATTCGGTGTTTTCCAACCAGCAGGGGCCCCAGTTGACGAAGTCATGCAGGAAACCGGCACGATAGGCATAGATGCCGATATGGCGGCGGTACGGCACGCCTGGCGGCAGGACGCCGGGGTTGCTGGCGAAGGCATCGCGCGCCCAGGGCAGGGTCGAACGGCTGAACGTCAGGGCCAGGCCGTTGATATCGCTGACCACCTTCACCACGTTCGGGTTGAACAAGGTTTCGCTGTCTTCGATCGGTTCGGCCAGGGTCGCCATGCGCGCTTCGCCATGGGCCGCCAGATTGGCGGCGACCTGGTCGATGACGCTCGGCGGGATCAACGGCTCGTCACCTTGCACGTTTACCACGATGGCATCGGGCGCCAAGCCCAGTTGCATCGCCACTTCTGCCAGGCGATCGGTACCGGAATTATGGTCTTCGCGGGTCAGCACCGCCTCGGCGCCGAAACCTTTGCAGGCTTCAATGATGCGCGGATCATCGGTCGCCACCACCACACGTTCGGCGCTGCTTTTGCAGGCCTGTTCCCATACCAGCTGGATCATCGGCTTGGCGCCGATCATTTGCAGCGGCTTGCCCGGCAGACGGGTCGACGCATAGCGCGAGGGAATCACCACGGTAAAAGCGGTAGTCATTTATCCAGGCGCTCATCGGTCGTCAGGGTGCGGGCTTCGCTTTCGAGCATCACCGGAATGCCGTCACGGATCGGGTAAGCCAGGCCGGCACCTTTGCTGATCAGCTCGGTTTTGTCGGCGCTGAGCTTGAGCGGGCCTTTGCAGATCGGGCAAGCAAGGATGTCGAGCAATTTGGTGTCCATGAGTATGTCCTGGAAATAAACGGTTTAAGGCAAAAGACGGTTGGGCAGCAGGCGCATCAGTTGCGTGTCGAACCAGGCGACAAACGCCGGCGACGGCAGCGCATCCACCGCAAGGTACCACCAGTCGGGCCGGGCGAAGGCGCGGCACTTCACCGCGTCCTTTTCAGTCATGACCAGCGGCCAACGCGGTGTAAAATCCAATACCTCGGCGCTGTAGGGCGCGTGGTCGGCAAACGCATGGGGGGTCGGCTGCCAGTGTAGCGTTTCAAGGGTAGTGAAGAAACGTTGCGGATTGCCGATACCGGCAACCGCGTGTATTGGTTGGCCTGCCGGAAAATAGCTAACTGGCTGCCGCGCGCCGCTGTGCAGGTTGACCAGCGCCGCAGGCTGCAGACGAAAGGCAAAGCCGTCTTCGCGATCCTCGGCGGCACCGTTATAGAGCAGCGCATCCACACTGTGCAGGCGCTCGACCGGCTCGCGCAACGGCCCGGCCGGCAGGCAGCGGCGATTGCCCAGGCCACGGGCGGCATCGATCAAGACCAGCTCGAGGTCGCGAGCCAGACGATAGTGTTGCAGGCCGTCGTCGGAAAGGATCAGGTCCAGGGTTTCGCTGGCCAACAGCGCTTTCACCGCGCGGCTGCGGTCCGGATCGATCATCAACGGGACACCGCAGCGCTGCACGATCAGCAAGGGTTCGTCGCCGGCCACTTCGGCACTCTGGTTGGCCTCGACCCGCCAGGGCAACTGCGGCGGCCTGGCGCCATACCCCCGGCTGACCACGCCTACGCGCAAGCCACTGCGCCGACAGTGCTCGATCATCCACAGGATCAGCGGCGTCTTGCCCGTGCCCCCCACGGTGATATTCCCCACGACCACAACCGGCACCGGTGGCCGGTAGATGGCGCCCTCGCCCGCCAGAAAGCGCGCGCGCTTGCGCTGCACCACCCGGCGATACAACGACTCCAGCGGCCGTAACAGCACAAGCGCCGGATGGCCCTCGTACCAGGCTTTGAGCAAACGATCGGACATGGCCATCAGGGTGGGCTCGCCGCCTCGACGGTGGTCATGCGCAGATGACTGAAGCCGAGCTTGCCGGCGGCGTCCATTGCGGTAATCACGGCCTGGTGCTGGGTCTTGCCGTCGGCACTGATCGACAGTGGCAGGCTGGTGTCGCCCCCGGATTCCTTCTGCAAGGCCTCCATCAGGGTGGTCAGGTCGTTTTTCTCAAGCAACTGGTTGTTCACCGAAAACACCCCGTCGGCGCTGATGGCAATGTCCAGTTGCTTGACCTGCTGGTCTTCGGCGGGCGAGCCGCTCACGGCTTCGGGCAAGTCGACGCGCAGCTGGGTTTCCCGGGTGAACGTGGTGGTGACGACAAAGAACAGCAGCAGGATAAACACCACGTCAATCAGCGACGCAAGGTTGATATCGACGTTCTCCCGTTGCTTGCGGCGAAATTTCACGCTTTGTCCTCGACCAGGTCCACATCACGGTCGCCCTGCACCACTTCCACCAGCTTGATGGCTTCCTGTTCCATGCCGACCACCAGTTCATCGATGCGCCGTTGCAGGAAGCGGTGGAAGAACACCGAAGGGATACCCACCATCAGGCCCGCGGCCGTGGTGATCAATGCCTTGGAGATGCCACCGGCCAGCACGGCGGCGTTGGTGCTCATGCCCGAGCCCATGAACGAGCTGAAAATGTCGATCATACCCAGCACCGTGCCCAGCAAACCGAGCAGCGGGGCCATGGCGGCGATGGTGCCGAGGGCATTGATGTAGCGCTCCAACTCATGGATTACCCGCGCGGCGGCTTCCTCGATGCACTCTTTCATGATCTCGCGACCATGCTTGGAGTTGGCAAGGCCGGCGGCAAGGATTTCACCCAATGGAGAATTGGCACGCAGCTCCTTGAGCTTCTGCTTGTCGAGCTGCTTGTTCTTGATCCAGCCCCAGACTTGCCCCAGCAGGTGTTCGGGAGTGACGCGACTGGCGCGCAGGGTCCACAGGCGTTCGGCGACGATGCCGAGTGCGGCGATGGAACTCATGATGATCGGCAACATCATCCAGCCGCCGGATTTGACCAATTCCCACACAGTGAATGCCCCCTCGAAAAAGTGCGCCACTTTATCATATAGGTTCAGTGGCGGGGTTCGTTGGCCGCAGACCGGACTGTCGCGGCCCGCAGTGTTTGGTAACGCCGGGTTACGGTAACGGTTCGCGCCAGAATCGGCGTTGACTGCGCGCAACAACTGCTGGCTGGAAGGCACCCAACTGAAGACGCACGGCGCCTTGTTCGGCGCTGTCGTATATCCGGCTGCCCTGGGTTTTATAACGCTCTATCACTTGCGAATGAGGATGACCGAAGGCGTTGCCCCGGCCTCGGGAAATCAGCACCGACTTGGGCGCAAGCCTTTGCACAAAGGGTTTGGACGACGAGCTGCGGCTACCATGATGGGGCGCTTGCAGCCAGTCGGTTGGCACCGCCAGGGGTGTGTCAAGCAAGGCGTGCTCCGCCGCGCTGTCAATATCGCCGGTGAGCAGCAGCCGTTCGCCATTGGCCTGCACCTGCAATACGCAGGATTTGGCATTGCCGCTTGTGGCGTCAGACCACTGCCATAACGCGAACGACACACCATCCCACTCCCACCGCTCCCCGCTGCTGCACGGCTCAGCTCCAAGAGAAGCCGGCAACCCCTCGGTTTCGCCGCCTACCACGCGCCTGATGGGCAACCCACGGGCAATGGCTGGCGCGCCACCGGCGTGATCGGCGTCTGCATGGCTCAGCAGCAGCATGTCCAGCCGCTCTATGCCGAGCTTTTTCAACGATGGCAACACCACACGAGCGCCCAGATCGACCGACCCGGAACGAGGCCCGGCATCGTAAAGCAAGGCATGATTGCGGGTGCGCAGGATCAACGCCTGCCCCTGGCCGACATCCAATTGCACCACCATCACCTGCCCGTGGGGTACCGACTCCCCGGGTGGAAACACTGCCAGCAACAGCAGGGGCCAGCCCAGGAACCGAAACGGCACCCCCTTGGGCAGCAGCAGCATCACCGCGCCCAGCAGGCTGACCAGCCAATACGCCAGCGGCACCTGGGCCGGCGTCCAGGCGGGCAACTGTCCGGCAAGCAGGGCCAGCACCTGGAACCACACCTCCAACGCCCCGCCAGCCAACCAAAGTAAACTGTCACCGATCAATGGCACCCACAGCAGCACCGTGCCCAGCAGCGCCAGAGGCAACACCACCAGACTGATCCAGGGCACCGCGAACAAATTGGCCACGGGCGCGGTGAGGCTGATGGGTAACCCCAGCACCAGCAGGACCGGAAACAAGCCGATAGCAATCAGCCACTGGGGGCGCGTCCATGCCTGCCAGACACCCCAGGGCCCCAGCCGCCCGCCGAAGGTCAGGACCAGGACCGCAACTGCGGCAAATGACAACCAGAAGCCCGGTTGCAGACTGGCCAGGGGCTCAAGCAGCAGTACGCCGTTGAACGCCAGCAATAACGGCCACCAAGCGCCCAAATGCCGAAAGCGCAGCCGCCAGAGCAACACCAGCCCGACCATCACGCAGGCCCGCTGCACCGGCACGCCAAACCCCGCCAGCAGGCCGTAACCCAGCGCTGCGGCAAAGGCCAGGCCGCAGGCCCACGGCAGCCATGGCAGGCTGCGCGGCCAGCAACCGTAACGTGCCATCCCGGCCACCAGCGCATAGATCAGCCCGGCCAACAGGCCAATGTGCTGGCCGGAAATGACCAGCAGGTGCACGGTGCCGGTGTCTTGCAACACCTGCCATTGCTCCGCTCGCAGCCCGGAACCGTCACCCAGCACCAACGCCGCCAGGGCGCCTTCGTGGCTTTGCGCATCGGCGGTCATCAGGCGTTGACGCAGGCTGTCGCGCAAGGCGCTGCGGGCCGGCACCAGGCGCTCGCCGTCTTTCACCGAGCCCGTGGCCCCGATGCGTTGCGCCAGCAGCCAGGCCTCGTGGTCGAAGCCATGGAAATTGAGCAGGCCGGACGGCCGCCTGAGCGTGACAGCCAAGCGCCAGCGTTCCCCACTGCGTACCGGCGGCCCGCCGTGCCAGGACACACGGGTGCGCTTAGGCAGACGGGCTTTGCGCGACCGGCTGTCGGCCAGTTCAAAGCGCACGCCGGTGTCCGTCTGTTGCGGCAAGCCGACCACACGCCCCTCCAGCCAACGCGTCTCACCGTCCAGTGCAGGTCGCAATCGATCATCCAGTGCCCACTGCGCGCTGATGCACGCCCAGCTCAAACCGAGCAGGAAAAACGCCAACGGGTACGTACGAAACGGCAGCAGCATCAAGGCCAGCACCAACATGACCAGCAGCCATCCGGCGTGCGGCAACGCCGGTAGAAACCGCAGGATCAATAACCCCAGCGCCAGCGCGAACATCCCTGTCCTCATGAATCATTCCTTTTAATGATTCACTCAGTCTTGGCCGGGGTTCCCCGCAACGCCTTTGATGTTTTGTCACAAAGTCTGAATTTTCTGTTTATAGAATGCGCGCATACTTGCCCCTCGAACTGACCTGGACCCCTTATGCCCCGGCGCTTATTCAAACGGTACATGCCCGACCCCAGCAGTATCAGGGAACACAAGTCATTACAGTTTCTTGGCACCCTGTTGCATGACCCGAACCTCTGGCACCTGAACCGGCACTCAGTCGCCCGCGCCATGGCCGTGGGTCTGTTCGCCGCGTTTATCCCCATCCCCCTGCAGATGTTGCTGGCCGCGATCCTGGCGATCGTGGTGCGCGGCAACATGCCGATCGCCGTCAGCCTGGTTTGGCTGACCAATCCGATCACGATGCCGGTGGTGTTTTTCTGCACCTACATGACCGGTGCCTGGTTGATGAACGTGCCGCCACGCAGTCTCCCCGACAACCTCACCTGGGAATGGATCAGCGGCGAGTTGAGCACGATGTGGCAACCGTTCCTGCTGGGCTCGGTGGTCTGCGGATTGGTACTGGGCGCCCTGGCCTATTGCCTGACCATGGGGTATTGGCGCTGGTGGGTCGCGCACCAGTGGAAGAAACGCAAACTGCGCCGCCGCTGAGGGCTAACGGGCAGGCAGGTGCAGATGCACGCGCAGGCCCTGTCCGGTATTTTCCGCCCATATACGGCCGCCCTGGCGCTGGACGGCGTTGCGCGCAATGCTCAAGCCCAGGCCGAAGCCGCCGTCGCCGGGCCGTGACCCGTCCAATCGAGTGAACGGCGCGAAGATACGCTCCAAATCGGCCTCATCGACGCCTGCGCCCTGATCCTCCAGCCAGATATGCCAATGATCGGCCTCGCGAACGCCGTCCAATGTCACCCATCCCTGACTTGGAGAGTGACGTATTGCGTTACGTAGAATGTTCTCCACGGCCTGGGCCAGTGCGTTGAGGTTACCGCGCACCCAGCAGTCGGTTGGCAACAAACATGGCAGGCGGGATGCCGGCCAGTCACTTTCAAAACAGGCGTTCTCACGCAGCATATCCCACAGCGCCGGCAGCTGGATGTCCTCTTGGGGCAGAGGCGCCCTGTCGCTGTCCAGCCAGGCCAGTTGCAGGCTGTCTTCCACCAGGCGCTGCATGGCGTCGATTTCCCGGTTCAGGCGTGCGCGCAACTGCGTCAGATCCTGCTCGCTGTCGCAGGCCACCCGCAATCGGCTCAACGGCGTGCGCAATTCATGGGACATGTCCCGCAGCAGTTGCTGCTGCAACTGCACCGTGCCCTGCAAGCGCTCGGACATGTGATCAAAGGCACGTCCCAGTTCGCCCAACTCATCCTGGCGGCTGGTCGCGTCACGGGACATCCGCGCATTCAGCTGGTCGGCACGCCAGGCGTTGGCCTGCTCGCGCAGTTGATTGAGGGGCATGATCAGCAATCGATACAGCCCGATACATAACAACAAGGTAAACAGCCCGGGAATCACGCCGTTGGTGATGATCCGCCAGAACACTTGATAGCGCCCCGGCATGAAGCGTTTGGGCAGCTCGATCACCAATGACCCCGCGTCGGGGTCCACTGGAAACGCGACCTTCAACCATGGCAGGCCTTTGGCATGGCGGCTCACCGGCCAGTCCAGTCCGCGCAGAAAGGTCAGCCGCTGGCTTTCCCTGTCGCTCAACGGTGCGCTGCCGAGGGATTGCAAGTCATTGCCGATCACGCCGAGCCAAGTGGTTTCACGCTCAGCCACATGCCGCAGCCAGGCATCCACACCGGCACTGCCCTGGGTGCTCCAGGCCAACTCGGCCCCCGCCGCATAACCGCGCAGCGTATCGCGGGCCTCCTCGGAGAGGTAAGCGTTCTGCTGTTCCATGTACCGGCCCCAGGACCAACTGAGCCAGATCATCAGCAAACAAAAGGCGATCAACAGGCAGGCCAGCTTCCAGAACAGCGAATGTCTGCCCGGCAATCGCTCAAAGGTCTTCATCGTGGCCGCTCAGCACGTAGCCCTTGCCCCACACCGTACGTACCTCGCGCTCGGTGTAGCCGACCGCCTTGAGCTTGCGGCGAATCTGGCTCACATGCATGTCGAGACTGCGGTCGTGCGGCGCATAACCGCGCTGCAGCACGTGCTGATAAAGGAAGGCTTTGCTGAGCACTTCTTCAGCATTGCGATGCAAGGTCTCCAACAGCCGGTATTCACTGCGCGTCAGGCCCGCCCAATGCGTGCGGCAGCACACATCGCACAGCCCATCGTCAAAATGCAGGACCAACGCATCTTCGCGCACAGGCGCAAGGCTCGTCTGGGGGCGGCGGTCCAGGGCCACCCGGCGCAGGATGGCTTCGATGCGTACACGCAGCTCAATCATGCTGAACGGCTTGGGCAGATAATCATCGGCGCCCAGGCGAAAGCCGCTGATACGGTCGGCTTCGGCGCCCAGGGCCGACATGAGTATCACCGGGATGGCATGACGCTGGCGCAAGTGGGTGAGGATCGACAGCCCGTCCAGTCCCGGCAGCAGAACGTCCATCAGCACCAGATCAAACGCCTGATCGCAGGCCAGTTGCAGGCCTTGCTGGCCATTTCGGCACCAGGTGACCTGGAAGCCGCTGCGGCCCAGATGCTCGTGGACGTAGGCGCCCAGTACGGGATCATCTTCGATAGTCAGGATACTGGGTAGGCCAACGGCTGCGGGATTCATTAGCGTCTGCAAGTCATTCTCAATGACTGATTATTCAAGATTAAAGTGTTACAGGCAATCGCCGGCCGGCGCCGAATGGCCCGAAGATTGCCATGTGTCACTAATTTACGAGCTTCCTGTGGGCGCAAATGGCTACACTGCGCAAGTGACGCGGGCCGGATGCCCGCGTGGGTGTTTGATATCAATGTGGTAGCAGGAGAGTGGCGTGCTTAGAAGAATGGGAATAAAAGGCCGCGTACTGTTGCTGACTTTATTGCCGACCAGCCTGATGGCCCTGTTGTTGGGCGGCTACTTCACCTGGATGCAGCTCTCCGAACTGCAAACCCAATTGCTGCAACGCGGCGAAATGATCGCCGAGCAGTTGGCGCCGCTGGTCGCGCCCGCCCTGAGCAGCAGGAACACCGAACTGCTGGAACGCATCGCAACCCAATCCCTGGAACAACCGGATGTGCGTACGGTGTCAATCCTGGCGCCGGACCGCTCGTCCCTGGCCCATGCCGGCCCGACCATGCTCAATCAACCGCCCACCGGCAACAGTTCGCATCTGCTGCAGCGCACCGGCAATGATGCGACCCGCTATCTGATGCCCGTGTTTGGTCGCCATCGCAACCTGGCGGGCGAGCTGATTCCGGATGAGTCCGACCGCCTGTTGGGCTGGGTCGAAGTGGAACTGTCCCACAATGGCATGTTGCTGCGCGGTTATCGCAGCCTGTTCGCCAGCCTGCTGTTGATCGCCGTCGGCTTGATCTGCACCGCGGCGCTGGCCCTGCGTATCAGCCGCACCATCAATTCACCCATCGGCCAGATCAAGCAAGCCGTGGCCCAACTCAAGGACGGCAACCTGCAAACCCGCCTGCCGCCGTTGGGCAGCCAGGAGCTGGATCAGTTGGCGTCGGGTATCAACCGCATGGCCGAGACCCTGCAAAACGCCCAGGAAGAACTGCAACACAGCATCGACCAAGCCACCGAGGACGTGCGCCAGAACCTGGAAACCATCGAGATCCAGAATATCGAGCTGGACCTGGCCCGCAAGGAAGCCCTGGAAGCCAGCCGGATCAAATCGGAGTTTCTGGCCAATATGAGCCATGAGATCCGCACGCCGCTCAACGGCATCCTGGGGTTCACCCACCTGCTGCAAAAAAGCGAGCTGTCGCCGCGTCAGCTGGATTATCTGGGCACCATCGAAAAATCCGCCGACAACCTGCTGGGCATCATCAACGAGATCCTCGACTTCTCCAAGATCGAAGCCGGCAAACTGGTGCTCGACAGCGTGCCCTTCAACCTGCGCGACCTGCTGCAAGACACCCTGACCATCCTCGCCCCCGCCGCCCACGCCAAACAGCTCGAACTGGTCAGCCTGGTCTACCGCGACACGCCGCTGTCACTGGTGGGCGACCCGCTGCGCCTCAAGCAGATCCTGACCAACCTGATCAGCAATGCGATCAAGTTCACCCGCGAAGGCACCATCGTTGCCAGGGCGATGATCGAGGAGGAACAGGAAGACAGCGTGCAACTGCGCATCAGCGTGCAGGACACCGGCATCGGCCTGTCCAATCAGGATGTGCGCGCGCTGTTCCAAGCGTTCAGCCAGGCGGACAATTCACTGTCGCGCCAGCCGGGCGGCACCGGCTTGGGCCTGGTGATTTCCAAGCGCCTGATCGAACAGATGGGCGGCGAAATCGGGGTCGACAGCACACCGGGCGAAGGCTCGGAGTTCTGGATCAGCCTGAACCTGCCCAAGACCCGCGACGACGTCGAAGATTTGCCCAGCGCGCCGCTGCTCGGGCGCCGCGTGGCCGTACTGGAGAACCATGAGCTGGCGCGCCAGGCCCTGCAACACCAGTTGGAAGACTGCGGCCTGGAGGTGACCCCGTTCAATACCCTGGAAAGCCTGACCAACGGCATTACCAGCGCGCACCAGACCGAGCAGGCAATTGACCTGGCGGTGCTCGGCGTCACCGCCAATGACATCCCGCCCGAGCGCCTCAACCAGCATTTATGGGACCTCGAACACCTGGGCTGCAAGGTGCTGGTGCTGTGCCCGACGACCGAGCAGATGTTGTTCAACCAGTCGGTGCCCAACCCCAACAGCCAGTTGCAGGCCAAGCCCGCGTGTACGCGCAAGCTGCGCCGCTCCCTGGCGGACCTGATCAGCCCGCGCCCCTCGCGCAACGAACCGGGTGAACCCTTGTCCAGCCGCGCGCCGCGTGTGTTGTGCGTGGACGATAACCCGGCCAACCTGTTGCTGGTGCAAACCCTGCTTGAAGACATGGGCGCCAAGGTGCAGGCGGTGGAAAGCGGCTACGCGGCCATCGACGCCGTGAAGCAGGAAACCTTCGATCTGGTGTTGATGGACGTGCAGATGCCCGGCATGGATGGACGCCAGAGCACCGAGGCGATTCGCCAATGGGAAAGCGAACGCCATGGCACGCCGCTGCCGATAGTCGCCCTCACCGCCCATGCCATGGCCAACGAAAAACGCGCCCTGCTGCAAAGCGGCATGGACGATTACCTGACCAAACCCATCAGCGAGCGGCAGTTGGCCCAGGTGGTGCTGAAATGGACCGGCCTGGCCCTGCGCAACCAAGGGCCGGAGCGCCCTCCCGAAGGCCTTGGCCCACGCGTCCAATTGCTGGTGCTGGATCATGAGGAGGGCCTGCGCCTGGCCGCCAACAAGGCCGATCTGGCGGCCGACATGCTTGCCATGCTGCTGGCCTCCCTGGAAGCCGATCGCCAGGCGATCACGGTCGCGCGTGAGGCCAATGACAATCATGCCCTGATCGAACGCGTCCATCGGCTGCATGGCGCCACGCGCTACTGCGGCGTGCCGCAATTGCGCGCAGCGTGCCAACGCGCCGAAACCCTGCTCAAGCAGGACGACGCCAAGGCCATGGCGGCACTGGATGAACTGGACATGGCGATTGCGCGGCTGGCCAGTGAAGCGCGGGTCAGCGCCTGAGGCTATTTTCAGTGGGGCTTGCCTTGATGCCTGTAGGAGCGAGCTTGCTCGCGAAAAACTCCCAGGCACCGCGCTCATTCAGGAAGCTCGCGTTATCGTTGACGTTTTTCGCGAGCAAGCTCGCTCCTACAGGCATTTTTCACTTGTAAATCGCAGGGAGCCTTTTTTAATGCGCGTCATTCTTTTCAGCAGCCAAACCTACGACCGCGACAGTTTTATCGCTGAGCCGCGCCCCCAGGGCATCGAACTGCAGTTCCAGCCCGCCCGCCTCAACCTCGACACCGTGGCCCTGGCCGAACAGCACGAAGTGGTCTGCGCCTTTATCAACGATGACCTCAGCGCCCCGGTACTTGAGCAACTGGCCGAAGGCGGCACGCGCCTGATTGCGTTGCGCTCGGCCGGCTACAACCATGTCGACCTGCACGCCGCCCAGCGCCTGGGCCTGAGCGTTGTGCGCGTACCGGCCTACTCGCCCCACGCCGTGGCCGAGCATGCCGTCGCGCTGGTCCTGGCGCTGAACCGTCGCCTGCACCGCGCCTACAACCGCACCCGCGATGGCGATTTCAGCCTGCACGGGCTCACCGGGTTCGACCTGGTCGGCAAAACCGTCGGCGTGGTCGGCACCGGGCAGATCGGCGCCACCTTTGCCAGGATAATGACCGGTTTCGGCTGCCAACTGCTGGCCTACGACCCCTTCCCCAACCCCGAGGTCCAAGCCATGGGCGCGCGCTACGTGAGCCTGCCCGAACTGCTCGCCGAGGCGCAGGTCATCAGCCTGCATTGCCCACTGACGGCCGATAGCAAACACCTGATCAACGCCGGCACCCTGGCCCACATGCAACCGGGCGCCATGCTGATCAATACCGGCCGCGGTGGCCTGGTCGACACGCCGGCGCTGGTGGAGGCGCTCAAGACCGGCCAACTCGGTTACCTGGGCCTGGATGTCTACGAAGAAGAGGCCCAACTGTTTTTCGAGGACCGCTCGGACCTGCCCCTGCAAGACGACGTGCTCGCCCGCCTGCTGACCTTCCCCAATGTGATCATCACCGCCCACCAGGCCTTCCTGACCCGCGAGGCACTGGCGGCGATTGCTGGCACTACACTGGCCAATATTGCGGCGTGGGCCGACGGCCGCGCGCAGAACCTCGTCGAGGGATGATCAGCGGTCACATACCGGGCTCATGATAGGTCGGCACCCGTGATAGGATGCCGCGCCTATTTGGAGGATCCATGGCCGAACACGATTTCCGCTTCAGCTTGCTGAGCCCGCAACACACCCTGATCGAATGCCGCGCCCTGGTGCCGGGCCGTTACCAAGTCACCGGCAACGGTGGTTCGATCAAGCATGGCGACGTGCTGATCGTCACCCTGCGCGGCAGTAAAACCCTGTCCATGCGCCTGACCGTGGAAGGTGACGCGCGCTATTCCATCCGCCCGGCAGGCCAATGGGTCGCCATGGCCCAGGGGCCCAAATTCGGCGAGCTGGAGATTCACACCTGGAAGGTCAATTGCGACAGTTGCGACAGCGTGCTGGAATTTGAATTCGCGGTGGAAACCAAGCTCACCAAAGAACCGCTGCAACCGGCCGCCAATGCCCGCATCAAAGAACTCGGCTGGGCCAGCGAAGGCGACCGGCACCGCTGCCCGAAATGCCGGCAGGCCGCGCAATGAAGCGCCTGCTGCTGCTCGCCGCCATAGGCACGGCCCTGAGCGGCTGCGCCGGCGATGCGGTCAAGCTCAAGCAGGATCACAGCTATGCAGTGGAGTGGATCGGCGAGCGGCCATTGATGGACTATGCGCACCTGACCGTGACCCTCGGAGCCGATGGCCGCGCCTATGGCAATGGCGGCTGCAACCATTGGTTTGCGCCGTACACCCTTAAAGGCGACAAGCTCAGCTTCGGCCCGATCGGCAGCACCCGCAAACTGTGCGCCGAGGCGTTGATGGAGCAGGAGCATCGCTTCTTCCAGGCCCTGCAAGGCGTGCAGCGCTGGGACATCTCGCCAATCGAGCAGACGCGGTTCTGGCCCGCCGAAGGCAAGCCGATTCGCTTGTGGCTTGAAGAAGGCTAACACCACCCGTTCAGGATTGATGAGCTCCAAATGTGGGAGGGGGCTTGCCCCCGATAGCAGTGTGTCAGTCACTGTATGTGCTGGCTGATACACCGCCATCGGGGGCAAGCCCCCTCCCACATTTTAACCGCGCAAGGCCTTGAGCTTGGCCAACACGCCCTCCGCCGTCTGCTCACCCATCAGTTGCTCGCGCACCTTGCCCTTGTCATCGATGATGTAGGTCACCGGCAGCGCCTCACTGCGCGGAATATCAAAGATGCCCTCCGGGTTCTGCGCCAGCACGGTGAACTTGATGCCCAGCTTGTCGCTGGCAGCCTTGAGTTCCTCACCCTGCACATTGTCGAAGTTGACCCCGAACACGCCCACGTTCTGCGCTTTGAGTTGTTCGGCCAGGGCATTGAGCTCGGGGATTTCCGTACGGCACGGGCCACACCATTCGGCCCAGTAATTGACTACCAGCCATTGCTTGTCCAGGCGCTCGGCCGGCACTGCCCGGCCATACTGGTCAACGCCGTAATCGTTACCGCAGCCGCTGAGCAGCAGGGTTGTGATGATCGCCAATGCACCGATCAGTCGCCTTGTCATGGGGTATTCCTTCGCAAAAATGAACGTTGGCTGCGGCCTATCGCCTCTTACGGTTTAAGGACAGGCGCCAGCGCAGGTAGAATACCCGCCACCTTACGCAAGATGCGACCCGCACATGACCGATCTGACGCTTTATCACAACCCGCGCTGCTCGAAATCGCGCGGTGCGCTTGAACTGCTCGAAGCTCGCGGCCTCACGCCAACCGTGGTGCGCTATCTGGAAACGCCACTCAACGCTGCGCAACTGCGGGCCCTGCTGGCCAAACTTGGCCACGGCGCCCGCCAATTGCTGCGCACCGGCGAAGATGAATACAAGAGCCTCAACCTGGCCGACGCCAGCCTCAGCGAAGCGCAACTGATCGCCGCCATCGCCGCACACCCCAAGCTGATGGAACGTCCGATCCTGGAAACCGCCGACAAAGCCATCATTGGCCGCCCGCCGGAAAACGTGCTGGAGATCCTGCCGTGACTGCGCCCTACGTGCTGGTGTTGTATTACAGCCGCAATGGCTCGGTCAGCGAAATGGCCCGGCAGATTGCCAGGGGCATCGAGCAGGGCGGCATGGAAGCCCGGCTGCGCACCGTGCCGGCGATCTCCACCGAGTGCGAGGCCGTGGCGCCGAGTATCCCGGACGAGGGCGCGCTGTATGCCAGCCTGGATGACCTGAAACACTGCTCGGCCCTGGCCCTGGGCAGCCCGACGCGTTTCGGCAACATGGCCGCGCCGCTCAAGTACTTCCTCGACGGCACCAGCAACCTGTGGCTCACCGGCGCCCTGGTGGGCAAGCCCGCCGGCGTGTTCACCTCCACCGCCAGCCTGCACGGCGGTCAGGAAACCACGCTGATGTCGATGCTGCTACCACTGCTGCACCACGGCATGCTGATCACCGGCCTGCCCTATAGCGAACAGGCGCTGCTCGATACCCAGGGCGGCGGCACGCCCTATGGCGCCAGTCACCACGCCGGGCCTGACGGCAAGCGTCTGCTCGACCCGCATGAAATCGCCCTGTGCCGCGCCCTGGGCCTGCGCCTGGCCAAGACCGCCACGCTGCTGGAGAACGGCCGTGGCCAAAAAGCCTAAGGTCCTGCCGCCCCAGGCGTGGCTGGAACCACGGGTCAAGCTGGCGCGCACACTGAGTCTCCTGGCGTTTTTCGCTCTGGTGGGCTTGTTGTGCGCATATTACCTGTTCGTCGCCGACCTGCACGGGGCGCGTCCGTGGGTGATCCTGCTGATCGAACTGGTGCCGCTGCTGGTGCTGGCGCCAGGGATGATCACGGGCAGCGCACGCGGGCATTCCTGGATGTGCTTTGTGGTGAACCTGTATTTCATCAAGGGCGCACTGGCCGCGTATGACCCGAACCGCCAGTGGTTCGGGGTGCTGGAGATGCTGGCGAGTCTGGCAGTGTTTTGTACGGCGCTGTTGTATGTGCGCTGGCGGCATCAATTGAATCGTCGACTCGACGATTGACACACTCTTCGTAGGAGCGAGCTTGCTCGCGAAGATCATTAACGATAACGCGCTCATGCGGGGTTTAACGCGTCGCCCTCAAGTTCTTCGCGAGCAAGCTCGCTCCTACAATGATCAGTGGTTGACGGTGTACGCCAGCATCATCGACAACTGGCACATCGGTCGCCCACTCTCGGCATGCCACTGGTTGAAAGCGCCCTGCACTGCCGCCAGGTCGCGCAGGCTGGTGGGTGCCTTGTCGACGATCTTTTGTGCATTCAAGGCCGCCACCACATCATAGCTCGGCACAAAGGTGTCCTTGCCGACCATGCGCAGAAAACGCGGTGCCGACAGCCCACCCAGTTGGTGACCGTGCTTGCTCAGGTATTTCCACAGCCCGACGATATCGGTCACCGGCCAGTCGGCGACAAACGCACCGAAGCTGCCCTTTTCCTGCTCGATGTCCAGGATCATCTGCGCGTTGCGTGGCACGCTCTTGAGCTTGCCCAGGTGACGAATGATCCGCGTGTCCTGCATCAGGCGTTCAAGATGTTCGGCGCCCATCAACACTACTTTTTCCGGATCGAAGCCGAAGAACACCTGTTCGAACGCCGGCCATTTGGCGTCGACCACACTGTGCTTCAAGCCCGCACGGAATACCCGCAGCGCCAGGGTCGACAGGTAGCGATCAGCGCTGATCCTGCGCAATTGCGCCGGGGTCTTGGGCACAGGCAGATGGGCTTCCAGCTTGGCCGCCGAACCGAAGCGGTTCAGACAATATTCGTGCAGCCACTTGTAATCGTGCATGCCCTCTCCTGGCAGTTGAATTGAAAACGGCGCCCGCAAGCGCCGTGTACTAGAGCCTCGACCAGGCTCAGAGGTTCACTACATTGACGAAACGCGAAGCGGCCGTCTCATCGATTTTCAAGCTGGCGAAGTCGAACAGGTTGCGATCGGCCAGTTGCGACGGCTGCACGTTCTGCAGGCTGCGGAAAATACTTTCGGTACGCCCCGGGGTCTTGCGCTCCCAATCCAGCAACATTTCCTTGACCACTTGGCGTTGCAGGTTTTCCTGGGAACCGCACAGGTTGCACGGGATGATCGGGAATTGCTTGAAGTCGGAATACGCCTGGATGTCTTTCTCGCTGCAATACGCCAGCGGGCGGATCACCACGTTGCGTCCGTCGTCGGCGCGCAGCTTGGGCGGCATGGCCTTGAGGGAGCCGTTGAAGAACATATTCAGGAAGAAAGTTTCGACGATGTCGTCGCGATGATGCCCCAGGGCCATCTTGGTCGCGCCGATCTCATCGGCAAAGGTGTACAGCGTGCCACGGCGTAGGCGCGAACACAGCGAGCAGGTGGTCTTGCCTTCCGGGATCAGTTCCTTGACCACCGAGTACGTATCTTTCTCGACAATGTGGTACTCGACGCCCAGCTCTTTCAGGTAGGCCGGCAGCACATGCTCGGGAAAGCCCGGCTGCTTCTGATCCATGTTGACGGCGACGATCTCGAACTTGATCGGTGCGACCTTTTGCAGGTGCAGCAGCACGTCGAGCAGGGTGTAGCTGTCCTTGCCGCCGGAGAGGCAGACCATCACCTTGTCGCCCTCTTCGATCATGTTGAAGTCGGCGACTGCTTCACCGGCCAGGCGACGCAGGCGTTTTTGCAGTTTGTTCTGGTTGACCGTAAGAGTGCCCATGGCGCTTGGATCCGCTAGAGGTGTGTGACGAAAAGCGCAGCATTTTACCTTCATGAACGACCGAGTTCCAATGTGGGAGGGGGCTTGCCCCCGATTGCGGTGTAGCAGTAGCAACTACCTCGACTGACGCACTGCCATCGGGGGCAAGCCCCCTCCCACATTGGATCGTGTTGTCATCGACAGACCACGTGGCGATTAAGCGCCGCGTTTACAGCCCAATTTACTCTAAAGGTCCTACAGTTTTACCGGACATCACTTCCTATACTGCAACGTGAGGTCGCACAACTATCCAGACCTTGCAGGCCAGTTGGCCGGTGGGCGCTCCGATGGGGGCGATAGGAATAACGACAGGAGTGACTGGCATGATCCATCACGTCGTGGGGCTGTTTACCCATCCCGATCAGGAATGGCGGGAAATTCGTGGCGACAAGGAAGAAAGCATCAGCCACATGTACCTCACTCACACCCTGGTTCTCGCGGCGATCCCCGCCATCTCCGCGTTTATCGGCACTACCCGGGTCGGTTGGGTCATCGGCAACCGTGCCCCGGTCATGCTCACCCAGGAAAGCGCACTGTGGATGACCCTGATGTCGTACGCCGCCATGCTGGGCGGGGTGGCGGTGATGGGCGCGTTCATTCACTGGATGGCCCGCACCTATGATGCCAATCCCAGCATGGCGCGTTGCGTGGCCTTTGCCACCTACACCGCGACGCCGCTGTTTGTCGGCGGACTCGCCGCGCTTTACCCCCATATGTGGCTAGGCATGGTGGTGGGCACGGCGGCCATCTGCTACACGGTGTATCTGCTGTACGTGGGCTTGCCGACGTTCATGAGTATCGACCCGGATGAAGGCTTTCTGTTTTCCAGCTCGGTATTGGCCGTAGGCCTGGTGGTGTTGGTCGCGATCATGGCGTTTACCGTGATCGTCTGGGGCCTGGGCGTCGGACCCATCTACACCAGCTGAGCGACTCAACCCGCAGCAAAGCCACCGCAAGGTGGCTTTGTACATCATGCATGACCATTCGGCGCCTGACAGATTCGGAAACCCCCTGCTTTGCGGCATACTGGGCGTCTCTGGAGATATGTACAGCATGCCCGAGCAACTCAATACCCGCGTCGAAGAGTGTTTCCTGCAAGCCGAATCCTTTTTCAAACGAAGCTTCAAACGCCCCAAGGTCAGCCTCAAGCTGCGGGGTCAGAAAGCCGGTGTCGCGCATTTGCACGAAAACCTGCTGCGCTTCAACCCTCAGCTCTACCGAGAAAACAGCCAACACTTCCTGAAACAGACCGTGGCTCACGAAGTCGCGCACCTGATTGCCCACCAACTGTTTGGCGAGCGCATCCAGCCCCATGGGGAGGAATGGCAGTTGATCATGCGCGGGGTTTACGAACTGCCGCCGGACCGTTGCCACACCTATGCGGTCAAGCGTCGCCAGGTGACTCGCTATATCTACCGGTGCCCCTGTGCCGACAGCGACTTCCCGTTTTCGCCGCAGCGCCATGGGCTGGTGGGCCAGGGGCGGCGGTATTTGTGTCGGCGGTGTCGGCAGACCCTGGTGTTCACTGGGGAAACTCGCGTGGAATAAGGGCCTCATCGGGGGCAAGCCCCCTCCCACATTTTGAATGTATGCACAAATCAAAGGTGGGAGGGGGCTTGCCCCCGATGACGCCAGAACAATCACCCAATAACTTTGGCCAGGCGCAACTCACTTATCCGCTGCGCACTGAACCCCAACTCCGCCAACACTTCATCACTGTGCGCCCCCACGGCAGCCCCGATATGCCGTGGCGCCGGCAAACCTTCGGAGAATTTCAGCGGGCAGGCGATCTGCGCCTGCGTCGAACCATCGCCCCTCGGCACCTGGCTGATCAAACCGCGCGCCTGCAACTGCGGATGCGCCAGCGCTTCGCTCAGGCTCAACACCGGTTCCACACACGCATCCACGCCCGCAAACAACGCGCACAACTCGTCAAAGCTGCGTTTTTCAAACTCCACCTGCAACGCCCGCTTGAGTGCCAGCTGCTGCTCGGGCTTCACGCCGTGCACGGCCAGCTCCGGTCGCCCCAGGATTTCACACAACTGCTGCATAAACGCCGGTTCCAGGCTGCCCACCGACATCCAGCGTCCATCCCGGGTGCGGTAGTAATCGTAGAAACTGCCGCCATTGAGCACGTGGTTTTCCCGCGCCGGCTCCACCCCGCAGGCCAGGTATCCCGCGCCGGCCATGGCGTTCAGGCTGAACGAGCAGTCGGTCATGCTCACATCCAGATACTGACCGACGCCACTGTGCTGCCGTGCAACCACCGCCGCCAGCAGGCCCACCACCGCATGCAGGGACCCGCCGCCAACATCCGCCAGCTGCACGCCCAGCGGCAACGGTCCGCTGTCTCGCCGCCCGGTGTGGCTGGCTACGCCGGCGACTGCCAGGTAGTTGATGTCGTGGCCGGCACGATCCCGGTAGGGGCCGGTCTGGCCGTAGCCGGTGATCGACACGTAGATCAGCCTGGGGTTGATCGCCTTCAGTGCGGCGTACCCCAGGCCCAGACGTTCCATGACCCCGGGGCGAAACTGTTCGATGAGAATATCCACGCCCTTGACCAGCTCGAGGACGATCTGCAGCGCCTCGTCCCGCTTGAGGTCCAGCGCCAGGCTGCGCTTGTTGCGATTGAGGTAGGCATGGCTCGCCGACGTGCCATGATCGTGGGGCGGCCATACGCGCAGCAGGTCCGGCCGCGTCGGCGATTCGATGCGCAGCACCTCGGCGCCCATGTCCGCCAGCATCAGCGAGGCGAACGGGCCGGGTAACAAGGTGGAAAAATCCAGCACTTTGAGGGACGCCAAGGGACCTGACATACACACTCCGTTTGCGATTGGACGGGTCACAGCGTAGTCAGCCTTCGGCGCCGACGGCAATCGTCAGAACGATCAACCGCAGTGACCGTTTTGATCACGGCGGGCTTTTTCGACGCAGCGGCTTTATCATTGGCCCACGTTTGTTCGCAGAGTGTTCCATGAAGTTCGCGATTGCAGTGTTTTGCGCCGCCCACGCGCCCGCCTCGCGCCGCGCCCTGTTGTTCGCCCAGGCGGCTTTGGCCGGCGGGCATGAGATTGTGCGGCTGTTTTTTTATCAGGATGGCGTGTACAGCGCCTCCAATAACATCGTCGCACCCCAGGACGAGCAGGACATCGCGCGCCAGTGGCGCGAATTTGTCAGCACCCACCAGCTGGACGGCGTTGTGTGCATCGCCGCGGCCTTGCGCCGTGGTGTGCTCAATGCCGAGGAAGCCACGCGCTATCAACGCAGCGCGGTGAATCTGGAGGCGCCCTGGGCGCTGTCGGGCCTGGGGCAATTGCATGACGCGATCCAGGACGCCGATCGCCTGATCTGTTTTGGAGGCACCTGACATGGCCAAATCATTGCTGATCATCAGCCGCCAGGCGCCATGGTCCGGCCCCAGTGCCCGGGAGGCGCTGGATATCGTGCTGGCCGGTGGCGCGTTCGACCTGCCCATCGGCCTGCTGTTCATGGATGACGGCGTGTTTCAACTGGCGCCGCACCAGGACGCCAAGGCCGTACAGCAAAAGGATTTGAGCGCCAACCTGCAGGCGCTGGGCCTGTTCGGCATCGATGAGGTGTTCGCCTGCGGCCACAGCCTGTCCGCACGCGGGCTGCCGCCACCCGACACGGCGCAGGCGCTGGACAGCCAAGCCATTTCCAGTTTGATTGACCGTTACGACCAGGTGATTACCCTCTGATGTCGACTCTACATGTGGTGACCCACTCCCCCTTTACCGACAGCCGTCTGGACAGTTGCCTGCGCGTTTGCGGCACCGACGATGCCATCCTGCTCTGCGGTGACGGCGCCTACGGCCTGCACAACGCAGTGCTGCAAACCAAGGGGATAAAAGTGTTTGTGCTGGCTGAAGACCTGCAGGCACGCAACCTGCCGCTCCCGGACTGGGCCGACAGCGTGGACTATCCGGGTTTCGTGCAGTTGTCGATCGACTATGCCAGGGTCAACAGCTGGTTATGAACACACTGACCGTAGGCATGCGCACCCTCGAACTGGACAAGGACGGCTACCTCGTCGACCTCAACGAGTGGTCTGCCGACGTTGCCAATGCCCTGGCCGCCGCCGAGTCGCTGGAGTTGACCCAGGACCACTGGGAAATTCTCGAACTGCTGCGCGACTTTTATGCCGAGTACCAACTGTCCCCCGCCACGCGCCCGCTGATCAAGTACACCGCCTTGAAACTCGGCGTGGAAAAGGGCAACAGCCTGCACCTCAACAAACTGTTCAACGGCACTCCCGCCAAACTCGCCGCCAAGCTGGCGGGCCTGCCCAGGCCGACGAATTGCTTATGACCGACTTTGCCTCCCTGACCCTCTCAACGCCTGAAGAACATCCGTTTGCGCCGTTCGTGCGCATCCTCGGCAAAGGCAAGCGCGGCGCACGCAATCTCACCCGTGAGGAAGCGCGGCAAGCCATGGGCATGCTGCTCGACGAAAAAGTCGAAGACACCCAACTGGGCGCCTTCCTCATGCTGCTGCGCCACAAGGAAGAGAGCCCGGAAGAGCTCGCCGGCTTCACCGAGGCGGTCCGCGAGCGCTTGCACCCGCCCGCACTGAACGTGGACATCGACTGGCCGACCTACGCGGGCAAAAAGCGGCATTTGCCGTGGTTCCTGCTGGCGGCCAAGTGTCTGGCGCAACATGGCGTGCGCATCCTCATGCACGGCGGCGGCGCGCATACGGCGGGGCGCTTGTATACAGAGCAACTGCTGGAGCGCTTGCAGATACCGCTGTGCCGCAATTGGCAACAGGTCGAGGCGGCATATGCACACGGCAACCTCGCGTTTATCCCGCTGGGTGACTGGGCGCCCCAGTTGCAGCGCATGATCAACCTGCGCAACACCCTCGGCCTGCGCTCGCCGATTCACTCCCTGGCACGCTTGCTCAACCCGCTGAATGCCCGTTGCGGCCTGCAAAGCATTTTCCACCCGGGTTACCAGGGCGTACACCGCGATGCCAGTGGCCTGCTGGGCGACAATGTGATTGTGGTCAAGGGCGATGGTGGCGAGATCGAGATCAACCCCGACACCCTCAGCCACTTGTATGGCACCACCGGCGGCCAGAGCTGGGACGAAGAATGGCCCGCCCTCTCCGCCCAGCGCCACGTCAAACCGGCGACCCTGGAGCCCGAGCATCTGAAAGCCGTATGGCGTGGCGACGTCGAGGACAGCTACCCGCAACTGGCGCTGATCGCGACCATGGCCCTGGCTTTGCGCGGCCTTGGACGCACCCGCGAGCAGGCATTCGAACTGGCCCGGCAGTACTGGGACGCGCGAGACAAATCGATTTAATCGATCATTCTCCCCCGGTCTTTGCGCTTTTAGTTCGAACTCATCCCCGTAGACTGGGCTCCAACGCTTATTAGCCAAGGAGCCAGTCATGGGTTTGCTGATCGAAGGACACTGGAAAGACCAGTGGTACGAAAGTAGCGCAGATGGCGCTTTTCAACGCGAACAGGCGCAACGCCGTCACTGGGTGACCGCCGACGGCCAACCCGGGCCGAGTGGCGAAGGCGGCTTCAAGGCCGAGGCCGGGCGCTATCACCTCTACGTTTCCCTGGCCTGTCCCTGGGCCCATCGCACCTTGATCCTGCGCAAACTCAAGGGCCTGGAAAGCCTGATCGACGTCTCGGTCGTCAGTTGGTTGATGCTGGAAAACGGCTGGACCTTCGACAAGGCCGACGGCTCAAGCGGCGACGCGCTGGACGGTTTCGATTTCATGCACCAGCGCTACACCGCCGACACCGCTGGCTACACCGGGCGCGTCACGGTACCGGTGTTATGGGACAAGCAGCTCAAGCGCATCGTCAGCAACGAATCGGCGGAGATCATTCGCATGTTCAACAGCGCGTTCAATGAACTGACCGGCAATACCCTGGATTTCTACCCCCAAGCACTGCGCTCGACCATCGACACACTCAATGAACGCATCTACCCCGCCGTGAACAATGGCGTGTATCGTGCCGGGTTCGCTACTTCGCAGCAGGCTTATGAACGTGCGTTTGATGATGTGTTTGCCGAGCTGGATCAGCTGGAACGTCACCTGGGCGAGCAACGCTATCTGGCGGGTGAATACCTGACCGAGGCGGATGTCAGGCTGTTTACCACGCTGATCCGTTTTGATGCGGTGTATTACAGCCACTTCAAATGCAACCTGCGCCGGATTGCCGATTATCCGAACCTGTCGAATTGGCTAAGGGAAATGTATCAGTGGCCTGGGGTAGCCGAGACGGTGGATTTCGAGCATATCAAGGGGCATTACTATGCCAGCCATCGGACCATCAATCCGACGGGGATTGTGCCAAAGGGGCCGTTGCAGCGGTTTGATGTTGGGCATGATCGGGAGCGGTTGAGTGGCAAAGGTGTGTGGAGCTGATCCGGATGATGGGCTGGAGTTGATGGCCTCATCGGGGCATAGCTATCTACACAACTCTGTAGCGCTCAACCCGTAACCACAATGCGAAGCGAGTCGCTCTTGATCTTGATCTGCTTTTGATCTTGATCTCAGGCGCCCCGTCAAACCACGCTGGCCGAACGCAGGCTTGAATCCGTGGGTAACCCGGCAGGACGCCGGGTTAGCCGCACTGGGCCATGGATGGCCCATTGCGGCGGCCCACGGATTCAAGCCGGAGTGAGGGCACACCGAGCCTAAGCGAGGTGCCGAGTGGTGGGGCAAGAGCGTTTTGCTTACTTTTGCGCTTTTCAAAAGTGAGCCGCTGTAAAAGCGGAACCCATAGCAGCCGTGACCGCAGAAACGGATATGTACTCGGTCCAATCCAGCATCCTGGTCGGCCCGGAGGCCGCCATCGGGGGCAAGCCCCCTCCCACATTTGGACCTCGGAGCGTCAGGTAGATACGAGTTAGCTCCCTCGCCACAGGTGCGGTGTCTCACCAAAATTGTGTAGATACCTATGCTCATCGGGGGCAAGCCCCCTCCCACATGGGTATGCATTCCAAGTGTGGGAGGGGGCTTGCTCCCGATGCTTTTGAGGCTACACCTGAGACTGAGCGCCTTCAAACCACTTGAGCTTCTCGCGCAACACCACCACCTCTCCCACGATCACCAGTGTCGGCGCATGCACTTCATGCTCCGCCACCATGCGCGGCAAGTCGGCGAGAGTGCCGGTGAACACGCGCTGGTTGGCGGTGGTGCCCTGCTGGATCAACGCTGCCGGTGTATCGGCGGCGCGGCCATGCAGGATCAGTTGTTCGCAGATGATCGGCAAACCGATCAAGCCCATATAGAACACCAGGGTCTGCGACGGCCCGACCAGGTCCTGCCATGGCAGGTCCGACGTGCCGTTTTTCAGGTGCCCGGTGATGAAGCGCACCGACTGCGCATAGTCACGGTGCGTCAGCGGAATGCCCGCATACGCCGCGCAACCACTGGCCGCCGTGATGCCCGGCACCACCTGGAACGGGATGCCATGGGCCGCCAGTTCCTCGATCTCCTCGCCGCCACGGCCAAAAATGAACGGATCGCCGCCCTTCAGGCGCAGCACGCGCTTGCCTTGCTTGGCCAGGTCCACCAGTTGCTGGTTGATCTGATCCTGGGGCACGGCATGCTCGGCACGACGCTTGCCGACATACACGCGCTCGGCATCACGGCGGCACAAATCCAGAATCGCCGGGGCCACCAGACGGTCATACAACACCACATCGGCTTGCTGCATCAGGCGCAAGGCACGGAAAGTCAGCAGGTCCGGATCGCCCGGACCTGCGCCCACCAGGTACACCTCACCCGGTGCGTAAGGCGGCGCGCCATTGACCTTTTCGATCAACAGGCGCTCGGCCTCATCGCCCTGCCCGGCCAGTTGGCGGTCGGCAATCGGGCCCTGGAACACCTCTTCCCAGAACGCCCGACGCTGCTGCACGTCCGGGTACAAACCTTTGACCTGGGCACGAAAACGCGCCGCCAAACCGGCCAATTGGCCATAGGTGGACGGAATCCAGGTCTCCAGCTTGGCGCGGATCAAGCGCGCCAGCACCGGCGCATCGCCGCCACTGGATACCGCAATCACCAGCGGCGACCGGTCGACGATCGCCGGGAAGATCACGCTGCACAAAGCCGGCGCATCCACCACGTTGACCGGCACACAGCGACGCTTGGCATCACTGGACACTTGCGCGTTCAGTGGCTCGTCGTCGGTGGCCGCGATGATCAGCACGCAACCGTCGAGGTCGGCTTCCTGATAACCGCGCAACATCAGGTCCCCGCCACTGCCCAGCACCAGCTCACGCAACTGGTTTTCGATCTGGGGAGCAACCACCCGCAGCACCGCGCCGGCATCGGCCAGCAGGCGGGATTTGCGCAAGGCAATCTCCCCGCCACCGACCACCAGCACACGACTGCCGCGCAGGTTATGAAACAGCGGCAGAAATTCCATTTAGCCGATGACCTCGACGCCGCCCATGTACGGCTTGAGCACGTCCGGCACGCGGATCGAACCGTCGGCCTGCTGGTAGTTTTCCAGCACGGCCACCAGGGTACGCCCGACGGCCAGGCCCGAACCGTTGAGGGTGTGCACCAGCTCCGGCTTGCCGGTTTCCGGGTTGCGGAACCGCGCCTGCATGCGCCGGGCCTGGAAGTCACCGCAGTTGGAGCACGACGAAATCTCGCGGTATTTGTCCTGGCTCGGCACCCACACTTCGAGGTCGTAGGTCTTCACGGCGCTGAAACCCATGTCGCCGGTGCACAGCGCCAGTACGCGGTACGGCAGCTCCAGCAGTTGCAGGACGCGCTCGGCGTTGGCGGTCAGGCCTTCCAGCGCTTGCATCGACTGGGACGGCTCGACCACCTGGACCATCTCGACCTTGTCGAACTGGTGCTGGCGAATCATGCCGCGCGTATCGCGACCCGACGCACCGGCTTCACTGCGAAAGCACGGGCTGTGGGCCACGAACTTCAACGGCAGTTGCTTGGCATCGAGGATTTCGCCGGCAACGATATTGGTCAACGACACTTCGGCGGTCGGGATCAAGTACAGGTCGGCTTCGCCGTCGCGGCTGATCCTGAACAGGTCCTCCTCGAATTTCGGCAACTGGCTGGTGCCCATCAGCGCCGGCGCCTGCACCAGGTAAGGCGTGTAGGCTTCTTCGTAACCGTGCTCGGCGGTGTGCAGGTTGATCATGAACTGCGCCAGGGCCCGGTGCATGCGTGCGATCGGGCCACGCAGCAAGGCAAAGCGCGCGCCGGACATTTTCGCGGCGGTCTCGAAATCCAGGCCGCCGGTCAGTTCGCCCAACGCAACGTGGTCCTTGATCTCGAAATCGAAGGCTTTTGGCGTGCCCCAGCGGCGCACTTCAACGTTGCCGTCTTCGTCTTCGCCGATCGGTACCGACTCATGGGGAATATTGGGGATGCCCAACAGGATCGAATCCAGCTCGGTCTGAATGCCTTCCAGCTCGACTTTACCGTCGGACAGCTCGGTGCCCATACGCTCGACGTCCGCCATCAACGGCGCGATGTCTTCGCCGCGCTGCTTGGCCTGACCGATGGATTTGGAACGCGCATTCCGCTCAGCCTGCAGTGCTTCGGTGCGGGTCTGGACGGTCTTGCGCTGTTCTTCCAGCGCTTCGATGCGCGCAACATCCAGGGCAAAGCCACGGGATGCCAGGCGGTCCGCTACGTCCTGGAGGTTGCTACGTAACAGTTTGGAATCGAGCATGTCGGTCTCTCGTTTATCAAAGTTTGGTCAAGGACAGGCCGGCCCAGGTGGCGAGCAGCCCGCCGAACACGCTGATGCCCAGGTAGCCGAAGGCGACCAGGGCCTGCCCGCTTTCCAGCAGGCGCAGCGTATCCAGTGAAAAGGATGAAAAGGTCGTCAGACCGCCTACAAAGCCGACAATCAAGCCGGCGCGAATTTCAATCGGTACTTCCGGGCGCAACAGGAACCAGCCGTACAACAATCCGATGATCAGGCAGCCCACCAGGTTGACCGCCAGGGTCGCGGCATAATAATGCTTCGGCCAGTTGGCGCTGACCCAGGTCCCGGTGGCGAAACGCAATAATGTACCAGCGATGCCGGCTGCGGACACGGCAAGAATCGTCTTAAGCACTACTTTCTCCGCTGACGGGGACTGAGACGGTCGAGTTGGGCCAGATGGTTGAGCTTTTCGCCGATCTTCAGCTCCAGGCCACGGGGCACAGGCTGATAGAGCGCCAGCGGCTCCAGTTCATCGGGGAAGTAATCTTCGCCGGCCGCGTAGGCGTCCGGCTCGTCATGGGCATAACGGTATTCATCACCGTAACCCAGCTGTTTCATCAGTTTGGTCGGCGCGTTGCGCAAGTGCATCGGCACTTCGAGGGAACCATGCTCGGCCGCCGCTCGCAGCGCCGACTTGAAGCCCATGTACACCGCGTTGCTTTTCGGCGCGCAGGCCAGGTAAGTGATGGCCTGGGCCACCGCCAGCTCGCCTTCCGGGCTGCCGAGGCGCTCCTGCACGTCCCAGGCGGCCAGGCACAGGCTCAAGGCGCGCGGGTCGGCATTACCGATGTCTTCGCTGGCCATGCGCACGACCCGGCGCGCCAGGTACAACGGGTCGCAACCGCCGTCGATCATGCGCGCAAACCAGTACAGCGCACCGTCCGGGTTGGAGCCGCGTACGGACTTGTGCAGCGCCGAAATCTGGTCGTAGAACGCTTCGCCGCCCTTATCGAAACGCCGACGCGTGTCGCCCAGCAGACTTTGCAGCAGGTCGACGCCAATCTCACCGCCGTCTTCGGCAAGGTCCGAGGCGTTCTCCAGCAGGTTGAGAAAACGCCGGCCGTCGCCATCGGCGGCAGTGAGCAGAATCTTGAAGCCCTCTTCACTGACGCTCAGTTGGCGCTTGCCCAGGCCCTTGTCTTCGCTCAAGGCGCGCTGCAACAGCTTCTGCATCGCCGCTTCGTCCAGGCTCTTGAGCACATAGACGCGGGCTCGCGAAAGCAGTGCGTTATTGAGTTCGAAAGACGGGTTTTCAGTGGTGGCGCCGATAAAGATCAACGTGCCGTCTTCGACGTACGGCAGGAACGCATCCTGCTGCGACTTGTTGAAGCGATGCACTTCGTCGACAAACAGGATGGTGCGCTTGCCATATTGCCCGGCCTGCTGCTTGGCGACTTCCACCGCCTGGCGGATCTCCTTGACCCCGGCCAGTACCGCCGAGACCGTTTCGAAGTGCGCATCCGAGACCTTGGCGAGCAGGCGCGCCAGGGTGGTTTTACCCACCCCCGGCGGCCCCCAGAAAATCATCGAGTGCAGCGCACCCTGCTCCAGGGCTTCGCGCAACGGCTTGCCGCGAGCGAGCAGATGTTCCTGACCGACGTACTCATCCAGGTTGGTCGAGCGCAGGCGCGCGGCCAGGGGCTGGGCAATCGGGTCACTTCGAAACAGATCCATGGGCAGCGTTTGAAACCTCTGGGGAGTTTATTCCTGGATCACGTCGGCACCCTTGGGGATGTCGAACTTGAACTTGGACGCGGGCACAGGCTGGTTGGCCTTGACCCCGGAGAACAGGATATCGGTGCGCTGGCCGACGCTGTCGACCAACCGCATGTTATTGATCACGCCATTGCCGAACGACAGCGACAGCGTGTCAAACAGCGTGTCCTTGGATTTGGGCTTGAGCGTGAACTCAATCACGTTGCTGGTTTGCTTGGAGGTGATGTCGAAACTGTCGTTGATTTTCGACACGTCACCCGACAACAGCAGTGCCGGCGTCTGGTTCAAGCGCGGGTCGAGCTTCTTGATGGTCGCCTGTTCCAGGTCCGGGTCCCACAGCGTGACTTTCTGGCCGTCGGACACGATGGTCTGCTCAGCCTTGCCTTCGGTGTGCCAGTAGAACAGGCCGGGACGCTGCACCGCCATTTCGCCTGCGGTCTCCTGCAACTGGGTACCACCGGCGTCCAGGGTCATCTGGGAAAAGCGTGCGGTCAGGGTCTGGGACTTGTCCAGCAGGTTCTTCAGACTGGCCACGGAAGCCGGGTCAGCGTGGGCCGAAACGGCGGTCAGGGCCAGTGCCGGCAACAACAGCATGCGAATGATGCGCATGGGAGTCCTCATTGAGTAGTCAGGGCGCGCCGCGTGCTGCCACGCGGCGCGGGATCAGTCGCGCATCTGCCCGGGGGCGATGATTTCACGCGAGCCGTTGGTGTTCATGGCGGTCACGACGCCGGCGTGTTCCATGGCTTCGATCATGCGGGCGGCGCGGTTGTAGCCGATCTTCAGCTTGCGTTGCACGGCGGAAATCGAGGCACGGCGGCTTTCCAGCACGAACGCCACGGCTTCGTCGTAGAGCGCGTCGGTTTCGGCGTCATCGTCGCCACCCCCGCTGCCGCCGTCGAAACCGCTGCCGGCCTCTTCCACGCCAGCGAGGATGTCGTCGTTATATTCCGGTGCGCCACGCAGTTTCCAGGCTTCCACCACGCGATGCACTTCATCGTCGGAAACGAACGCACCGTGGACACGAATCGGCAGGCTGGTGCCGGGCGGCATGTAGAGCATGTCACCGTGGCCCAGCAGTTGCTCGGCGCCGCCCTGGTCGATGATGGTCCGCGAGTCGATCTTGCTCGACACCTGGAACGCCATACGCGTAGGAATGTTGGCCTTGATCAGGCCGGTAATCACATCCACCGATGGCCGCTGGGTGGCGAGGATCAGGTGGATCCCGGCCGCACGGGCTTTCTGGGCGATACGCGCGATCAATTCTTCGACCTTCTTGCCGACGATCATCATCATGTCGGCGAATTCGTCGACCACCACCACGATGGTCGGCAGCTTGGTCAGCAGCGGCGCTTCGTCGTGAATGTTCTCGCGCTTGTACAGCGGGTCGGTCAGCGGTGTACCGGCCTCCTGGGCTTCCTTGACCTTGGCATTGAAGCCGGACAGGTTACGCACGCCCATCTTCGCCATCAGCTTGTAGCGACGCTCCATCTCGGCGACGCTCCAGCGCAGGGCGTTGGCGGCGTCCTTCATGTCGGTGACCACCGGGCACAGCAGGTGCGGAATGCCTTCGTAGATCGACAGCTCAAGCATTTTCGGGTCGATCATGATCAGCTTGGCGTCGTCCGGGCCCGATTTGAACAGGATCGACAGGATCATCGCGTTCACACCCACCGACTTACCGGAACCGGTGGTACCGGCCACCAGCAGGTGCGGCATTTTCGCCAGGTCGGTAATCACCGGCTTGCCGCCGATATCATGACCAAGGGCCAGGGTGACCGGCGATTTGAAATTGTCGTATTCCGGGGTCGACAGTACCTCGGAGAAACGCACGATCTGGCGGTCTTCGTTGGGAATCTCGATACCCACGGTGGTCTTGCCGGGAATCACTTCCACCACGCGCACGCTGGTCACGGCCAGGGAACGGGCCAGGTCCTTGGCCAGGTTGGAAATACGGCTGACCTTGACGCCTGCGGCCGGCTGGATCTCGTAGCGGGTAATCACCGGACCTGGGTGAATCGAGTCCACCGATACTTCGACGCCGAATTCCTTGAGCTTGATTTCCAGCAGATGGCCGACGGCCGCCAGGGACTCGGGCGAATAATTGAGCTGTTTCTTTTCCGCCGGGTCGAGAATCGAGATGGGCGGCAAGGTGCCTTCGACGGCGCTGTCGATGAACAGCGGCGCCTGTTTCTCTTTCTGCACGCGGTGGCTGGGCTCGGGCGCCTTGGGCGGCGCGGGGGCGATCACCGGTGGCACCTGCTTCTCGCGGTCCGACATGTGTTTGCTCAGGGCCTGTTCGCGCTCGATCAGCCGCTCCTTGACCTTGGCCTGTTCGCGTCGATCCGGCGTGCTCGGGGCCACCACCTCGTTGACGCGGGTGTCAACTTCGCGCAGTTGCGCGACCATCTGCTTGCGCTCCACGCGCGCTGCCCACCAGCGGTTGGCCGCGCCCTGGAACAGCTCCAGCAGATCAAGAGTGATCTTGCCGGTCACGTCCATCACCTTGAACCATGAAAGGTCGGTGAACACCGTAAGGCCGAACAGAAACAGCGCGATAAACATCAGGGTGCTGCCCTGGATATTCAGGGTGCGGCGCGCCAGATCGCCCAGGCTTTCGCCGAGCGCCCCGCCGGCACCCGCCGGCAGACCGGTCGGCGCATGGAAATGGATATGTGCAAGCGCTGCGCCGGACAACACCAGGAAGACCAGCCCGATCAGGCGCCAGGAGAACAGCCAGCCGCTCCACTGCCACGGCTCGTGACGCTGGCGGAAGATCTGCCAGGTCTTGATCGCCAGCAACAGCGGAAAGATGTATGCGAAATAACCGAGGATCATGAACAGGATATCGGCGCTGTAGGAACCCACGGGGCCACCGAAATTCTGCACGTCGTCGATCTTGCTGTTATGGCTCCAGCCGGGATCGTCCTTGCCGTAGGTGAGCAAGGCCATCATCAGGAACAGGCACAGCGCGCCGATCGCGATCAGCGCACCTTCCTTGAGTCGGTAATGCAGGTGCTGACGCCAGGCCGGCACGACTGCTGCTTTGGGTGTTGCGGCGGATTTCTTCAAAACGGGTCTTTTCCTGCGCCTTGTAGCGCGTCCATCTGTTGAATGACTGCACACGACTGCTCTATCCGAAGCAGCTGAAAAAATGAAGAGTGTTGCTGAATCTACTGTTAACACCGCGCAATGCAGCGGTGAAATGGCGATAACGCCATAATCGCCGCATTGTACGGGTTTGCGCGCACGATGCCACGCACTTGCCCGTCACACGGCGGTCTGTTCAATTTGAGCATGCATTGCCTTTGCTGACAAAGGCTTATGCGCTGTATTGACCAATCCAGGCAAGCTTGGCAAATGGCCTGCACTGGCCAGACCCGATTACGACCGCACCTTATACGCAGAGTTGCAGAAACACCCTTACACGCTAATCCAGGCCGAACAGCCATTTGGGCTGGCCCCAAGGCGCTGTGTCGACAATAATCAGGTCCCTGGGCAGGCGCCAGACCTGCCACTCCCCTCCCCTTCCGTAAGCCTGGATGCCATGCTGACCTGGTTGCAACGCGACACCCTGACATTTCCGCCACTGGCCAAGGCCATGCGCGAACCCAACGGCCTGCTTGCCGCCGGCGGCGACCTGTCGGCCGAACGATTGATCCAGGCCTACCGCCACGGCTGCTTCCCTTGGTTCTCCGAAGGCCAGCCGATTCTGTGGTGGTCGCCCGACCCTCGCACGGTGATATTCCCCGGCGAGCTGCACGTCTCGCGCAGTCTTGGCAAATTATTACGCCAGCAGCGCTACAGCGTGACCTTCGATCAGGATTTCGCTGCGGTGATTCAAGCCTGCGCGGCGCCCCGCGCCTATGCGGATGGCACCTGGATCACCGAAGGCATCCAGAGCGCCTACCTGGAGCTGCATCAGCGTGGTTACGCGCATTCGGTAGAGGTCTGGGACCAGGGCGAACTGGTCGGCGGCCTGTACGGCCTGGCGATGGGCCAATTGTTTTTTGGCGAATCCATGTTCAGCCGCGCCGATAACGCCTCGAAATTCGGCTTCGCCACGCTCACCCGGCAACTGCAGGCCTGGGGCTTTGTGCTGATTGACTGCCAGATGCCCAATGATCACCTGCATAGCCTGGGCGCACGCGGCATACCGCGCAGCGAATTCGCTGCGTTTCTGCACAATCATCTGGACGTGCCCAGCTCTGGGCCGTGGGTTTCTTGAGCGACATCCGCGTACCTGGCTTACACTTATTTCAAAGCTTATTCCGAGGGTTGATCATGACCGAGTTGGCGCGCTTGAAGTTTTATGCCACTCAAGCCCACTCTTGCAGCTATCTGCCCGACGAGCAGGCCACCACGCTGTTCCTCGATCCCAGCCAGCCGATGGACGTGCATGTGTACGCCGACCTGTCGGAGATGGGCTTTCGGCGCAGCGGCGATCATCTGTACCGACCCCATTGCCAAAACTGCAACGCCTGTGTGCCGGCGCGCATCCCGGTGGCGCAATTTCTACCGGATCGCAACCAGAAACGCATTCTCAAGCGCAATGCCGACCTGACGGTAAGCGCGGTCAAGCCGCAGTACAGCGAAGAATATTTCGATCTCTATCAACGCTACATCGAACAACGCCATGCCGACGGCGATATGTTCCCGCCCAGCCGCGACCAATTTTCGACATTCCTGGTACGTGACCTGCCTTTTTCGCGCTTCTACGAATTTCGCCTCGACGGACGGTTGTTGGCGGTGGCAGTGACCGACCTGCTGCCCAACGGCCTCTCGGCGGTATACACCTTCTATGAACCCGCCGAAGAGCGCCGCAGCCTGGGGCGCTTTGCGATCCTATGGCAGATCGGTGAAGCGCTGCGCCTGCAACTTGAGGCGGTGTACCTCGGATACTGGATCAAGAACTGCAAAAAGATGAGCTACAAGACCCAATATCGGCCCATTGAGCTGCTGATTAATCAAAGATGGGTAACGCTTAACTAGAACCCCTTGGCTTGAACACCCTTTTTCGGGCACAATGCACGCCGCTTTTGCCTGGCGCAGTTGCACCGGGCCATTCACTGGATACCGAGGGCTTTACTGCATGTCGAAAGAAGACAGCTTCGAAATGGAAGGCACTGTCGTCGACACCCTGCCCAACACCATGTTTCGTGTGGAGTTGGAAAATGGGCACGTCGTAACCGCGCATATCTCCGGCAAGATGCGCAAGAACTACATTCGTATTCTTACCGGTGACAAAGTGCGCGTCGAGCTGACGCCCTATGACTTGAGCAAAGGGCGCATCACTTACCGCGCTCGCTAAGCAAGTCAATACAAAACGCCCGGTTATGCCGGGCGTTTTTGTGTGTGTGCAATTTACCAAGTGCCAAAACCCAATGTGGGAGGGGGCTTGCCCCCGATAGCGGTAGATAAGTCACTCATGTAGCGACTGAAACACTGCTATCGGGGGCAAGCCCCCTCCCACATTGGCGCCCGTAGCTATCGATCAGGCCATTTCAGCCGTGGTTTCGAACTCGAAGGTCAGCTCGCCGTCCTTCAGATCGATATGCACCACGCCACCATGGTCGGAAAGCTCGCCAAACAGGATCTCCTCGGCCAGCGGCCGCTTGATCTTGTCCTGGATCAGACGCGCCATCGGGCGTGCGCCCATTGCCGCGTCGTAGCCGCCTTCTGCAATCCAGCTGCGCGCCGCTTCCGACACTTCCAGTTGCACGCGCTTGTCTTCCAACTGCGCCTGAAGCTCGGTGAGGAACTTGTCCACCACGCTTTTGATGACCTCATGGCTGAGGCGACCAAACTGGATAATGGTGTCCAGACGGTTGCGGAACTCCGGCGTAAAGCTCTTCTTGATCACTTCCATCGCATCCGACGAGTGATCCTGATGACTGAAGCCGATCGAAGCCCGCGCGGCCGTTTCGGCACCGGCGTTGGTGGTCATGATCACGATCACGTTGCGGAAATCCGCCTTGCGCCCGTTGTTGTCGGTCAGGGTACCGTGATCCATGACCTGCAGCAGCAGGTTGAAGACCTCCGGGTGAGCCTTTTCGATTTCATCGAGCAGCAACACGCAATGCGGCTGCTTGGTAATCGCCTCGGTCAACAGGCCGCCCTGATCGAAGCCGACATAGCCCGGAGGCGCACCGATCAGGCGCGACACGGTGTGGCGCTCCATGTACTCGGACATGTCGAAGCGCACCAGCTCGATACCCATGGCCTTGGCCAATTGGCGCGCCGCCTCGGTTTTGCCGACACCGGTCGGACCTGCGAACAGGAACGAACCCACTGGCTTGTCCGGCGACTTGAGACCCGCACGCGACAGCTTGATCGCGGTGGACAGTGCATCGATGGCCGCATCCTGACCGAAAACGGTCAGTTTGAGGTCACGCTCCAGGTTACGCAGCAGCTCCTTGTCGGAACTGTTGACGTGCTTAGGGGGAATCCGCGCGATTTTCGCCACGATATCCTCGACCTGAGGCACGTCAATGCGCTTCACACGTTTCTCGACCGGCTGCAGACGCTGGTAGGCACCCGCCTCGTCGATCACATCGATCGCCTTGTCCGGCATATGCCGGTCATTGATGTAGCGTGACGCCAGCTCAGCCGCCGCACGCAGGGCTTCATCGGTGTACTCGATGCCATGGTGCGCTTCGAAACGCCCCTTGAGACCGCGCAGGATGCCGATGGTGTCTTCAACCGAAGGCTCGGACACGTCGACTTTCTGGAAGCGGCGCGCCAGGGCACGGTCTTTTTCGAAGATCCCGCGAAATTCCTGGAACGTGGTCGAGCCAATGCAGCGGATATCACCCGACGACAGCAACGGCTTGAGCAGGTTGGACGCATCCATCACCCCGCCCGACGCGGCCCCCGCACCAATGATGGTGTGGATCTCGTCGATGAACAGGATCGCCTGCGGGCGTTTTTTCAGTTCGCCGAGCAGCGCCTTGAAGCGCTTTTCGAAATCGCCACGGTACTTGGTCCCGGCGAGCAGTGCGCCCAGGTCCAGGGAGTAGACGACACTGTTGGCCAGCAAATCCGGCACCTGGTTGTCGACGATACGCTTGGCCAGGCCCTCGGCGATCGCGGTTTTACCCACGCCCGCTTCACCGACCAGCAGCGGATTGTTCTTGCGACGACGCGCGAGGATCTGCGCTACGCGCTCAACCTCAAGCTCACGCCCCACCAGCGGATCGATCCGCCCCTGGCGCGCCAGCTCATTGAGGTTGCTGGCATAGGCATCCAGCGGGTTGCTTGAAGAAGAAGACTCACCACCCTCCTCGTCCTGCATATCCTGCTCACCCTCGGAATGATCGCCGTGCCCGGGCACCTTGGAGATACCATGGGCGATGTAGTTGACGACATCGATACGGGCAACGCTCTGCTGCTTGAGCAGAAACACCGCCTGGCTTTCCTGTTCGCTGAAAATCGCCACCAGCACATTGGCGCCCGTGACTTCACGCTTACCGGAGCTCTGAACGTGGAATACAGCACGCTGCAATACCCGCTGGAAGCCCAGGGTTGGCTGGGTCTCACGGTCCTCGTCATGCACGGGGATCAGTGGCGTGGTGGAGTCGATAAACTCCTGCAGGTCATGCTTGAGTTTGTCGAGGTTGGCGCCGCACGCACGTAGAACGGTGGCGGCAGCTTCGTTATCCAAAAGTGCCAGCAAAAGGTGCTCGACGGTCATGAATTCATGACGCTTCGAACGAGCCTCCTTGAAGGCAAGATTGAGGGTGACTTCGAGCTCGCGGTTTAACATAGCTTCACCTCATACCCAAGTGGTCGGCGTTAACCGTCCTTCTCGATTTCACAGAGTAGCGGATGCTGGCTTTCCCTGGCGTACTGGTTGACCTGCATGGCCTTTGTCTCGGCGATGTCGCGGGTAAACACTCCACATACTGCCCGTCCTTCTGTGTGAACGGCCAGCATTACCTTGGTCGCCAACTCGCGGTTCAGGTTAAAAAACACCTCGAGCACTTCGACCACGAAATCCATCGGTGTGTAGTCATCATTGAACAAAACCACCTTGTACATCGGCGGCGCCTGTAAAGCAGGCTTGGCCTCCTGAACAGCAATGCCTGCAGAACCGTCGTCGTCATGTTCCTGATCCGGGCGATCCTGATTGAATGTTAGTCGAATCTGGCTATTTGCATGCATGGAAAGAAAGGTTCGTCAGTGGTTCAAATACAGTGGTGGGGGCGACCTGTCAGATTTTCAACTCCAACCCTTTGGTCGCCTTGACTATCGGCAAATCGGTGTTACAACCAATAGAGCCCACAGTGGGTAAAAAAGGTCCGCGCAGTCAACCTTATTTATTCGGGTTAGGACGGATAGACAGGATGATACTCCAGTGATGGAGTCTGGTGCAGAGGGATAAGGGAATGGCGAGAGGTAAGGTCAAGTGGTTCAACAATGCCAAGGGTTACGGCTTCATTATTGAAGACGGCAAGGACGAAGACCTTTTTGCGCATTACTCAGCGATTGATATGGATGGCTACAAAACGTTGAAGGCGGGTCAACCGGTTTCCTTTGAAACTATTCAAGGACCCAAGGGTTTGCATGCCGTAAAAATAAAGTCAGTGCCCCAACTGGATGACGCCCCCGCCGAGCCAACGACCAGCCAGGGCAAGAAGGTCAAGGTGAAAAAACCTGCAAAAGAACTGCCTGATAGATCATTGCGCCTGGCCTGACCAATAAAAAGCCGACCAATCTGAACCAACAGAATGGCCGGCTTTTTCGTGGCTGCTTACATATGTTTGATCAACGCATCACCAAAGCCCGACGACGACACCAATGTCGCCCCTTCCATCAGGCGCTCGAAGTCATAGGTCACGGTCTTGGCCGAGATTGCGCCGTTGGTGCCCTTGATGATCAGATCCGCCGCTTCGACCCAGCCCATATGCCGCAGCATCATTTCCGCCGACAGAATCAATGAACCCGGGTTGACCTGATCCTTGCCTGCATATTTTGGTGCGGTGCCGTGGGTGGCTTCGAACATGGCCACGGTGTCGGACAGGTTGGCACCCGGGGCAATACCGATGCCGCCCACTTCTGCCGCCAGAGCGTCGGACAAGTAGTCGCCGTTGAGGTTAAGCGTGGCAATCACGTCATATTCAGCCGGGCGCAGCAGGATCTGCTGGAGCATCGCATCGGCAATCGCATCCTTGACCACCACATTCTTGCCGGTCCTGGAGTTCTTGAATTGCATCCACGGCCCGCCATCGAGCAGGGTCGCGCCGAACTCTTCGGCCGCCACTTCGTAGGCCCATTCCTTGAAGGCACCTTCGGTGAACTTCATGATGTTGCCTTTGTGCACGATGGTCAGCGAATCGCGGTCGTTATCCACCACATATTGCAGGGCCTTGCGCGCCAGGCGCTTGGTGCCCTCTTTCGACACCGGCTTGACGCCAATCCCGCAATCCTGATCGAAACGGATCTTGGTGACGCCCATTTCTTCCTTGAGGAACTTGATCACCTTGATCGCCTCGGGCGAACCGGCTTTCCACTCGATGCCGGCGTAAATGTCCTCGGAGTTTTCGCGGAAGATGGTCATGTCCACGTCGCCAGGCTTCTTGACCGGGCTGGGCACGCCTTCGAACCAGCGCACCGGGCGCAGGCATACATACAGGTCCAGTTGCTGACGCAGGGCCACGTTCAGGGAACGGATGCCGCCGCCGACCGGCGTGGTCAGCGGGCCCTTGATGGACACCACGTAATCCTTGACCGCGTCCAGAGTCTCCTGGGGTAGCCAGGTGTCCTGGTCGTAGACCTGAGTCGCCTTCTCGCCGGCATACACCTCCATCCACGAGATCTTGCGCTTGCCGCCGTAGGCCTTTTCAACAGCAGCGTCGACCACCTTGATCATCACCGGACTGATGTCGACGCCGATACCGTCTCCTTCGATATACGGAATGATCGGTTGGTCAGGAACATTGAGAGAATGGTCTGCATTGACGGTGATTTTGTCGCCGACTGCCGGAACCTGAATCTTCTTGTATCCCATGCTGAACTCCATCTATGGATTGAACATCTGGCTGCGTTCGAGCCTACTCCAGATAAATGGCGACTGAAACCTCGCGCCATGCTCATTTGCCTCGAAAACAGCATAATTTGTCGCCTACAAGCCTGAAAACAAAGGTAAAACCGCCAATCTTGAGCACAACGTGCGACGCTGGGCGCACCCGGCCGGCCTGCGACCTTTAGACCAATGGACGACACACCTTTTGTATGAAGGCTCAGCGTAAGCATAGCGACCTATGTATAATGCCGCCGCTGACCAAAGAGTCACGACGGTTGACCGCTCTAGACAGTAGCCTTCAGCCAGAAAGCAGGACTAATACAATAGTCCAAACGCTTGACGCTCGACTGATGCAACCCAACATCACCGCGAAGAAACCTCGACATTTCGCTCATGGATGACTTTGAACGAACGCGCTCCACCCGGCGCATCTCGAGTTTCTGCGCACGCTTTCAGCAAAGAAGAGAGTTAATCCGAATATGCCCACCCGCTCGAAGATCATCTACACCTTCACCGACGAAGCCCCAGCCCTCGCCACCTATTCACTGCTGCCTATCGTAGAGGCCTTCACCGCTTCCGCTGATATTGCCGTGGAAACCCGCGACATTTCCCTCGCCGGGCGCATCCTCGCAAGCTTCCCCGAGCAACTGGGCACCAAGGCCATCCCGGACCACCTCGCCGAACTGGGCGACCTGGCCGTTACGCCTGAAGCCAACATCATCAAGCTGCCTAACATCAGCGCCTCGACCCCGCAGCTGCAAGCCGCAATCAAGGAACTGCAGGCCCAGGGCTACGCCCTGCCGGACTACCCGGAAACCGTAACCACCGACGCGGAAAAAGAAACCCGTGCACGTTACGACAAGGTCAAGGGCAGCGCCGTGAACCCGGTACTGCGCGAAGGCAACTCCGACCGCCGCGCGCCGCTGTCGGTCAAGAACTACGCACGCAAGCACCCGCACAAGATGGGCGCCTGGGCTGCCGACTCCAAGTCGCACATCGCTCACATGAGCAATGGCGACTTCTACGGCAGCGAAAAAGCCGTACAAATCGAAGCCGCTGATGCTGTCAAGATCGAGCTGATCGCTCATGACGGCACCGCCACCGTGCTGAAGGAAAAGACCTCGGTACAGGCCGGCGAGATCATCGACACCGCTGTGCTGAGCAAGAAAGCCCTGCGCGCATTCATCGCCGCCGAGATCGAAGACGCCAAGAAGCAAGGCGTGCTGCTGTCGGTTCACTTGAAAGCCACCATGATGAAGGTCTCCGACCCGATCATGTTCGGCCAGATCGTTGCCGAGTTCTATAAAGATGCCCTGGCCAAGCACGCTACCGTGCTGGAGCAGATCGGCTTCAACCTGAACAACGGCATCGGCGACCTGTACGCCCGCATCAAGGCGCTGCCGGCTGACCAGCAGGCGCAGATCGAAGCGGACATCCAGGCGGTCTACGCCGCTCGCCCATCGCTGGCGATGGTCAACTCCGACAAAGGCATCACCAACCTGCACGTGCCGAGCGACGTCATCGTCGACGCCTCGATGCCGGCCATGATCCGTGACTCCGGCAAAATGTGGGGCACCGACGGCCAGTTGCACGACACCAAGGCGGTGATCCCGGATCGCTGCTACGCCACCATCTACCAGGCGGTCATCGAAGACTGCAAGGCCAATGGCGCCTTCGACCCGACCACCATGGGCAGCGTGCCGAACGTCGGCCTGATGGCCAAGAAAGCCGAAGAGTACGGTTCCCACGACAAGACCTTCCAGATCAAGGCTGACGGCGTGGTCCGCGTCACCGACAGCAAGGGCAACCTGCTGATGGAACAGAACGTCGAAGCCGGCGACATCTTCCGCATGTGCCAGACCAAGGATGCGCCGATCCAGGACTGGGTCAAGCTCGCCGTCAACCGCGCCCGCGCCAGCAACACCCCGGCCATCTTCTGGCTGGACCCTCAGCGCGCCCACGATGGCGTGGTGGTCGAGAAAGTTCAGGCTTACCTGAAAGACCACAACACCGAAGGCCTGGACATCCGCATCATGGCCCCGGTCGATGCGATGAAGTTCACCCTGGAGCGCACCCGCAAGGGCCTGGACACCATCTCGGTGACCGGCAACGTACTGCGTGACTACCTCACCGACCTGTTCCCGATCATGGAACTGGGCACCAGCGCCAAGATGCTGTCGATTGTGCCGCTGATGAACGGTGGCGGCCTGTTCGAAACCGGCGCCGGCGGTTCGGCTCCAAAGCACGTGCAGCAGTTGCTGGAAGAAAACTTCCTGCGCTGGGATTCCCTGGGCGAGTTCCTGGCCCTGGCCGCCTCCCTTGAGCATTTGGGTGTGACCTACAACAACCCGAAAGCCCTGGTACTGTCCAAGACCCTGGACCAGGCCACCGGCCAGTTCCTCGACAACAACAAGTCGCCATCGCGCAAAGTCGGCAACATCGACAACCGCGGCAGCCACTTCTACCTGGCGCTGTACTGGGCACAAGCCCTGGCCGCCCAGACTGAAGACACTGCACTGCAAGCGCAGTTTGGCGAACTGGCCCAGACCCTGGCCGCGAACGAAGCAACCATCGTTGCCGAACTCAACGCCGTCCAGGGCAAGCCAGTGGACATCGGCGGCTACTACGCGCCGAACCCCGAGCTGACCAGCAAGGCCATGCGCCCGAGCAACACCCTCAATGCGGCGATTGCCAAGTTGAAGTAAGGTTGTAACGATGCAAAGAAGCCCCGGCCAAGTGCCGGGGTTTCTGTTTCCACTATCGAACTGAAGAAACCGGATCAAATGTGGGAAGGGGCTTGCCCCCGATGGCAGTGGGTCAGCCCCAGATGTATTTACTGACACTCCCTCATCGGGGGCAAGCCCCCTACCACACTGACTGTATTCCCTCTGTAAGACCGCGCTGCGTCCTGAATCGAGGCAACTATGACCTGGCTCCCCCACATCACCGTCGCCACCCTCGTCGAAGACAACGGCCGCTTCCTGATGGTCGAAGAACTCAAGGGCGGCCGTGCCGTGCTCAATCAGCCCGCGGGCCATCTGGACCCGAACGAAACCCTGACCGAAGCCGCCGTGCGCGAAACCCTCGAAGAAACCGGTTGGGACGTCCAACCCACCGGCATCGTCGGCATCTACCTGTATACCGCCCCAAGCAATGGCGTGACCTATCAACGGGTCTGCTTTATCGCCAAAGCGCTGAAACACCACCCCGACTATCAACTCGACGAAGGCATCCTCCGTGCCCGCTGGCTGACCCGTGACGAGCTGATGGCCGTACGCGACGACTGGCGCAGCGAGCTGATCATCCGCTGTATCGATGATTATCTGGCCGGCCAGCGCCACAGCCTGGAATTGATCCGTCCTTCTCTTTAGCCTTGCGGGCCCAGGCCTGCTAGAATCGCGTCCTTTTTCAAGACACCCGTTGAAACCCTATGCGTGATCCAGCCCCTTCTGACACACAAAAGAAGCGCGTCATCGTCGGCATGTCCGGCGGCGTGGATTCTTCCGTTTCCGCCGTTCTGCTCATGGAGCAGGGTTATGAGGTGGAAGGCCTGTTCATGAAGAACTGGGAAGAAGACGATGGAACGGAATATTGCACCGCCATGGACGACCTGGCGGACGCCCAGGCCGTGTGCGACAAGATTGGCATCAAGCTGCACACCGCCAACTTCGCCGCCGAGTACTGGGACAATGTGTTCGAACACTTCCTGGCCGAATACAAGGCCGGCCGTACGCCGAATCCGGACATCCTGTGCAACCGCGAGATCAAGTTCAAGGCGTTCCTCGACTACGCCATGATGCTTGGCGCCGACCTGATTGCCACTGGCCACTACGTGCGCCGCCGCGATATCGATGGCCGTACCGAACTGCTCAAGGGCCTCGACCCGAACAAGGACCAGAGCTACTTCCTGCACGCGGTCGGCGGTGAACAGATCGCCAAGACCCTGTTCCCGGTCGGCGAGCTGGAAAAGCCCGAAGTGCGCAGGATCGCCGAGCAACATGGCCTGGCCACCGCCAAGAAGAAAGACTCCACCGGCATCTGCTTTATCGGCGAGCGCCGCTTCAGCGACTTCCTCAAGCAGTACCTGCCGGCGCAGCCGGGCGAGATCAAGACCACTGACGGTGAAGTAATCGGCCGCCACCACGGCCTGATGTACCACACCATCGGACAGCGCCAGGGCCTGGGTATCGGCGGCTTGAAAGACGCCGGTGAAGAGCCGTGGTACGTGCTGGTCAAGGACCTGGAAAACAACGTACTGATCGTCGGCCAGGGCAACGAACACCCGTTGCTGTTCTCCGGCGCGCTGCTGGCCTCGGAGATCTATTGGGTCAACCCGATCGACTTGAGCACGCCACGCCGCCTGACCGCCAAAGTGCGCTATCGCCAGAGCGACCAGCCGTGCACCCTGGAAAAAACCGCCACGGGCTACCGCGCCACCTTCGATGACCCGCAACGCGCGGTCACCCCAGGCCAATCCGTGGTGTTCTATGACGGCGAAATCTGCCTGGGCGGCGGCGTCATCGAAGTCGCGCAAGCCTGGAGCAACCCGGCATGAGCCCGACCCAGGAGCAATTGACAGCCCTTGGCGGTGTATTTCTCGCTGCGGTACTGGTGGACAAGATCGCCAAGACCGGCCAGGTCACCGAAGCCGGCCTGACCTGCATGCTCGGCAGCCTGTTGATCCGCGACCCCAAGGACACCCTGGAAGTCTACGGCGGCGACGACCTGGCCTTGCGTGAAGGGTATCGCGCCCTGATCGGCGCCCTGGAGCGCGACCCCAGCACCTTGCAGCGCGAGCCGTTGCGCTACGCCCTGTCGATGCTTGGTCTTGAGCGCCAACTGGCCAAGCGCGACGATCTGCTGGACACCATCGGCAAGCGCCTGCCACAGATCCAGTCCCAGGTAGAACACTTCGGCCCGGCCCACGAAAACGTGATCGCAGCCTGTGGCGCGCTGTACCAGGACACCTTGAGCACCTTGCGCCAGCGCATCCAGGTGCACGGCGACATGCGCAACCTGCAGCAACCCAACAACGCCTCGAAAATCCGCGCGCTGCTGCTGGCAGGTATTCGTTCGGCGCGGTTATGGCGTCAATTGGGCGGCCATCGTTGGCAATTGGTGATCAGCCGGCGCAAATTGCTCAAAGAGCTTTACCCGTTGATGCGCAACGAATAAGTCGCACCAGCGGACCTTTTTCAAGCCGTTACGCGTAATACGCCGGTCAGTTGGCGACGGACCGGCGGATGTTTTCATGTATGATACGCGCCCCATTTCGTTGCCCGACTGTCCGAGAACACCCCATGCAGCTTTCTTCGCTCACTGCGGTTTCCCCTGTTGACGGCCGCTACGCCGGCAAAACCCAGGCCCTGCGCCCTATTTTCAGCGAATACGGTTTGATCCGTGCCCGTGTCCTGGTTGAAGTGCGCTGGCTCCAGCGCCTGGCCGCTCACCCTGCCATCAGCGAAGTGCCGGCGTTTTCCGCCGAGGCCAACGCTGTCTTGAATACCCTGGCGGAAAACTTCTCCCTGGAGCACGCCGAGCGTGTAAAAGAGATCGAGCGCACCACCAACCACGACGTCAAGGCCATCGAATACCTGCTCAAAGAGCAAGCGGCCAAGCTGCCGGAACTGGCCCAGGTCAGCGAATTCATCCACTTTGCCTGCACCAGCGAGGACATCAACAACCTGTCCCACGCCCTGATGCTGCGCGAAGGCCGTGATGACGTGATGCTGCCACTGATGCGCCAGACCGCCGAAGCGATCCGCGAACTGGCGATCCGCTTCGCCGCCGTGCCGATGCTGTCGCGCACCCACGGCCAGCCGGCATCGCCGACCACCCTGGGCAAGGAATTGGCCAACGTGGTGTACCGCCTGGAGCGTCAGATCGCTCAGGTCGCCGCCGTGCCATTGCTGGGCAAGATCAACGGCGCCGTGGGTAACTACAACGCACACCTGTCGGCCTACCCCGAGATTGACTGGGAAGCCAACGCCCGCGCCTTCATCGAAGACGAGCTGGGCCTGGGCTTCAACCCCTACACCACGCAGATCGAACCGCACGACTACATTGCCGAGCTGTTCGACGCGATTGCGCGCTTCAACACCATCCTGATCGACTTTGACCGCGATATCTGGGGCTACATCTCCCTGGGCTACTTCAAGCAGCGCACCATTGCCGGTGAAATCGGTTCGTCGACCATGCCGCACAAGGTCAACCCGATCGACTTCGAAAACTCCGAAGGCAACCTGGGTATCGCCAACGCGCTGTTCCAGCACCTGGCCAGCAAGTTGCCGATCTCGCGCTGGCAGCGCGACCTGACCGACTCCACCGTACTGCGCAACCTTGGCGTGGGCTTCGCCCACAGCGTGATCGCGTACGAAGCCAGCCTCAAGGGCATCAGCAAGCTGGAGCTCAACGAGCAGAAAATCGCCACAGACCTGGATGCCTGCTGGGAAGTCCTGGCGGAGCCGATCCAGACCGTGATGCGCCGCTACAACATCGAAAACCCTTACGAGAAGCTCAAAGAGTTGACGCGCGGCAAGGGGATCACCTCCGACGCGCTGCAAACTTTCATCGACGGCCTGGACATGCCAGCCGCCGCCAAGGCCGAGCTGAAACTGCTCACCCCGGCCAACTACATCGGTAACGCTGTAGAGCAAGCCAAGCGCATCTGATCATCGCACGACCCTTTGAGACGCCCGGCCGCGCCGGGCGTTTTTATTCCTGTCTTAAAAGTGCTTTTTTTCAATAGGTTACACATGAATCCTGATATCCCTCTTCAACTTCTGGGCGGCATCACCGCACGGGAATTCCTGCGCGACTACTGGCAGAAAAAACCGCTGCTGATCCGCCAGGCCATCCCCGACTTCGAAAGCCCGATCGACGCCGACGAACTGGCAGGCCTGGCGCTGGAAGAAGAAGTCGAGTCGCGGCTGGTGATCGAACACGGCGAGCGCCCGTGGGAGCTGCGTCGCGGCCCGTTCGCCGAAGATGCCTTCAGCACCCTGCCCGCGCGCGAGTGGACCCTGCTGGTACAGGCCGTCGACCAATTCGTGCCGGAAGTCGCCGAATTGCTCGAGCACTTTCGCTTTCTGCCAAGCTGGCGCATCGACGATGTGATGATCAGCTTCGCCGCGCCGGGCGGTAGCGTGGGCCCGCACTTCGACAACTACGATGTGTTCCTGCTGCAAGCCCAGGGCAAGCGCAACTGGAAAATCGGCCAAATGTGCAATTCTGAAAGTGCGCTGCTGCAGCACGCTGACCTGCGCATCCTCGCCGAATTCGAAGAAAGCGCTGAATGGGTGCTCGAACCGGGCGACATGCTCTACCTGCCGCCGCGCCTGGCGCACTTCGGCATTGCCGAAGACGACTGCATGACCTACTCGGTAGGCTTCCGCGCGCCGAGCGCCGCTGAAGTGCTGACGCACTTCACCGACTTCCTCGCCCAGTACCTGACCGACGAAGAGCGCTACACCGATGCCGACGCCCAGCCGGTCAGCGACCCGCATCAGATTCAGAGCGATGCACTGGACCGCCTCAAGAGCCTGCTGGCCGAGCACATGAGCGACGAGCGCATGCTGCTGACCTGGTTCGGCCAGTTCATGACCGAACCGCGCTACCCGGAGCTGGTGGCGGGCGAAGAGCTGGGCGAGGACGATTTCATCAACAGCCTGCAAGACGGCGCGATCCTGGTGCGCAACCCGAGCGCACGCATGGCCTGGTCGGAAGTGGACGACGACGTATTGCTGTTCGCCAGCGGCCAGAGCCGTTACCTGCCGGGCAAACTGCGCGAACTGTTGAAACTGGTGTGCTCGGCCGATGCCTTGCACAGCGAAAACCTTGGCCAATGGCTGGCTGATGAAGACGGTCGCGACCTGCTGTGCGAACTGGTCAAGCAAGGCAGCCTGGGGTTTGCGGATGAATAGGATTCACGTAAGTGTCGCGGACTGGCGAAAGGATATCGACGAGATTCGGCGCATTCGTGAAGCGGTATTCATCGCTGAACAATCGGTTCCACCCGAGCTGGAATGGGACGCGGACGACGCCGGTGCGATGCACTTTCTGGCGTTCGAAGGTGACTTCCCGATTGGCACTGCTCGGCTGCTGCCCAGCGGCGAGATCGGCCGCGTGTCGGTACTCAAGGACTGGCGCGGGCTGAGGGTCGGCGACAAGCTGATGGAAACGGTGATCGGCGTGGCCGAAAAACGTGGCCAGACCCGCCAGTTTCTGAGTGCACAGGTGTATGCGGCGCCGTTCTATGAGCGGCTGGGTTTCAAGATCGTCAGCGACGAGTTTCTTGAAGTCGGGATTCCGCATGTGGATATGGTGCGTGGGGACTGATCCGGGACCGTGTCGCGGCTATCGGGGGCAAGCCCCCTCCCACATTTTGACCGAGTACATCCTTAAGTGTGGGAGGGGGCTTGCCCCCGATGACTATTTCAGCCACACCAAAAAAATGCCCTGCCTTGCCAGGGCATTTTGCTGTCCAGCATTCAACTTGCCCCCCACCAGGCCGACAAACTGGCACTATCAAGCCAAATGACTCGCAGAGATAACGGACATGTCCCTACGCACCCTGCTCACCGCCATGCTCCTGACCGCCAGCGTCACGGCTGTGGCCGACACCGAAGTGGTCAACCTGAGCAACCGTACCAGCGCCGATCTGCTGCCGGTAGCGCAGAATTTCATTGGCAAGGACGGCACCGTCAGCGCCTATGGCAACCAGCTTATTGTCAACGCGGATCCGGCGAAGATCGAAGGTCTGCGCGCCCTGCTCGCTCAACTCGACACGCCGGCCAAGCGCCTGTTGATCACCGTCGACACCAGCGAAAGCAACCAGCAGAGCAGCGGCGACAGCCAGACTCGTATCATCAGCTACGGCACCACCAGCCGCGACGGCGGCATCCAGCAGATCCAGGCCAGTGAAGGCGTACCCGCGCTGATCCAGGTCGGCCAGAGCGTACCGCTGACCACGACCCAGCAGGACAGCTACGGCCGCCTGCAAAACCAGACCCAGTATCGAAACGTCACCCAGGGTTTCTACGTGACCGCAAGCGTCACCGGCGAGACCGTCCACCTGGCCATCAGTACCAATCGTGACCGCATGAGCCAGGAACGTCCCGATGTAGTGAACATGCAAAGTACCGACACAAGTGTCAGTGGCCGCCTGGGCGAATGGATCTCCCTGGCCGGCATCAACCGCGAGACCCAGGCCGATAAATCCTCTACAACCCGCAGCTACTCTACTCAGGGTCGCGATGATCTGACTTTGCGGGTAAAAGTCGATACGCTGAACTGAAGCACCAAAAACTGACTTGCTAGTCGTATTAGACCAAAGATGTAGTGCTTAAAAAAAAGCACTACAAAATGTTTGACGCCCCTGAAAAGGCTGTGCATGATGGCCTCGCTCCCGCTAATCAAGGGCCCTGGCAAGGGCCTTCGAACCCTACAAGACGCGACGACGAGGTTTATCTACATGGCACTGACACGCGAACAGCAAATTGCAGCCCTTGAAAAAGACTGGGCTGAAAACCCACGCTGGAAAGGCGTGACCCGCGCTTATTCCGCTGCTGACGTCGTCCGCCTGCGTGGCTCGGTCCAACCTGAGCACACCTTTGCAAAACTCGGCGCCGAGAAGCTGTGGAACCTGGTCACCCAGGGTGCCAAGCCGTCCTTCCGTCCCGACAAAGATTTCGTCAACTGCATGGGCGCCCTCACTGGCGGCCAGGCAGTGCAACAGGTAAAAGCCGGTATCCAGGCGATCTACCTGTCCGGCTGGCAAGTGGCAGCGGACAACAACTCCGCTGAATCCATGTACCCCGACCAGTCGCTGTACCCGGTGGACTCGGTTCCAACCGTGGTCAAGCGCATCAATAACTCGTTCCGTCGCGCCGACCAGATCCAGTGGAAAGCCGGTAAGGGTCCGGGCGATGAAGGCTACATCGACTACTTCGCCCCTATCGTGGCCGACGCCGAAGCCGGTTTCGGTGGCGTGCTCAACGCCTACGAGCTGATGAAGAGCATGATCGAGGCTGGCGCCGCCGGCGTGCACTTCGAAGACCAACTGGCGTCGGTGAAGAAATGCGGCCACATGGGTGGCAAAGTACTGGTTCCAACCCAGGAAGCCGTACAGAAGCTGACCGCTGCCCGCCTGGCCGCTGACGTGGCCGGTACGCCGACCATCATCCTGGCGCGCACCGATGCCAACGCCGCCGACCTGCTGACTTCGGACTGCGACCCGTACGACCAGCCATTCGTCACCGGCGAACGTACTCAGGAAGGCTTCTATAAAGTGCGCGCCGGTCTCGACCAGGCCATCGCCCGCGGCTTGGCCTACGCGCCGTACGCCGACCTGATCTGGTGCGAAACCGCCAAGCCGGACCTGGACGAAGCCCGTCGTTTCGCCGAAGCGATCAAGAAGGAATACCCGGACCAACTGCTGTCCTACAACTGCTCGCCCTCCTTCAACTGGAAAAAGAACCTGGACGACGCGACCATCGCCAAGTTCCAGCGTGAACTGTCGGCCATGGGCTACAAGCACCAGTTCATCACCCTGGCCGGCATTCACAACATGTGGCACAGCATGTTCAACCTGGCGCACGACTACGCCCGCAACGACATGACCGCCTACGTGAAGCTGCAGGAGCAGGAATTCGCTGACGCCGCCAAAGGCTACACCTTCGTGGCGCACCAGCAGGAAGTGGGCACCGGCTACTTCGACGACATGACCACCGTGATTCAGGGCGGCACTTCGTCCGTGACCGCGCTGACCGGTTCGACCGAAGAAGAGCAGTTCCACTAAGCACCGCGTACACGGCCACTGCCGCCCCACGGAAGACCTAACCGCAGTGCCGCGCAACAATCACGCCCCGACTGGTTCGGGGCGTTTTTTTTGCGCGTAAGAAATGCTGCTGGAACAACGCATATCAAAATGTGGGAGGGGGCTTGCCCCCGATAGCGGTGGATCAGCAACAGATGTGCTGACTGGCACTCCGCAATCGGGGGCAAGCCCCCTCCCACAATGGATTTTGCGCAAAACATTGATCCAGAGCGGTATCTGCCCCGGTCAAATCCGTTAAAAGATCCGCACCACCAACTAAGCGACACTCAACCAAGTAACGGCAACTTCCCCCGCCACACGAGAAACATTCGCTTAAACCCCGCGCAAACAATATTCATTATCATTTGGAATGAGAAAACTTCTTTACCACTTAAACAAAACACATTTCATAAAAAGCCCGCTAATGCCCGTCCCGCAAGGGCTACAGCCCCATAAAGGTGCACTATGTGCTTATTCCACCGAATAATTTCGCCACAGGAATTTTACTTGCCCGGTGTTTAGCCATAAAATCACCGAGATTGATTGCAGTGCGACATATCGTCACTGCATCGTTACTTTTTCGAGCTCAGAGACCTTTGCTCTCTGTTAAGGATTTCCAGCATGACCGACGCGACAGGACTCATGGCCCACAACTGGGGCTTTGCCATTTTCCTCCTCGGTGTTGTGGGGCTTTGCGCCTTCATGCTCGGCGTCTCCAGCCTCCTCGGGTCAAAAGCCTGGGGTCGCAGCAAAAACGAACCGTTCGAGTCCGGCATGCTACCTACAGGTGGCGCCCGCTTGCGGCTCTCAGCCAAATTCTATCTGGTCGCGATGCTCTTCGTGATCTTCGATATCGAAGCCCTCTTTCTCTTTGCCTGGTCTGTGTCCGTCCGCGAAAGCGGCTGGACCGGATTCGTCGAAGCTCTCGTTTTCATAGCAATTCTGTTGGCAGGTCTTGTCTACCTGTTCCGAGTGGGCGCCCTTGACTGGGCTCCGGAAGCTCGTCGCAAGCGGCAGGCGAAGCTGAAACAATGAGGCTTTGGCAATGCAATACAATCTCACCAGGATCAACCCGGATGCTCCTAACGAGCAGTACCCCATCGGCGAACGGCAAACCGTTTCCGACCCGTTAGAAGACCAAGTCCACAAGAACATCTACATGGGCAAGCTGGAAGACGTGCTGAGTGGCGCGGTCAACTGGGGGCGTAAAAACTCCCTGTGGCCGTACAACTTCGGCCTTTCGTGCTGCTACGTGGAAATGACCACCGCCTTCACGGCGCCCCACGATATCGCGCGCTTTGGCGCCGAAGTGATCCGGGCATCGCCGCGCCAGGCGGATTTCATGGTTATCGCCGGTACGCCGTTCCTGAAAATGGCCCCCATCATCCAGCGCCTGTATGAACAGATGCTGGAACCCAAGTGGGTCATTTCCATGGGCGCCTGTGCCAATTCCGGTGGCATGTACGACATCTATTCCGTGGTCCAGGGGGTCGATAAGTTCCTCCCGGTGGATGTCTACGTGCCCGGCTGCCCGCCCCGCCCCGAAGCGTTCCTGCAAGGCTTGATGTTGCTGCAGGAATCGATCGGACAGGAGCGTCGCCCGTTGTCCTGGGTCGTCGGCGATCAAGGCGTGTACCGCGCCGACATGCCGTCGCAAAAGGAACAGCGCCGCGAACAGCGAATCGCAGTCACCAATCTGCGCAGCCCCGACGAAGTCTGATCCAGCACCGCTTCTTTTATAGAACGATAACCTGGCTTCATTCTTTACGTTGACCGAAAGCGATAAAAAACCATGACTACAGGCAGTGCTCTGTACATCCCGCCTTATAAGGCAAACGACCAGGACGTGGTCGTCGAACTGAACAACCGTTTTGGCGCCGAGGCGTTCACCGCCCAGGAGACCCGCACCGGCATGCCCGTGTTGTGGGTTGCCCGCGCCAGGCTCATCGAAGTCCTGACCTTCCTGCGCAACTTGCCCAAGCCCTACGTCATGCTCTATGACCTGCATGGCGTGGACGAGCGCCTGCGCACCAAGCGCCAGGGCCTGCCCAGTGGCGCCGATTTCACCGTGTTCTACCACTTGATGTCGCTGGAACGTAACAGCGACGTGATGCTCAAGGTCGCCCTGAGCGAGAGCGACCTGAGCGTACCGACCGTGACCGGCATCTGGCCGAACGCCAACTGGTACGAGCGTGAAGTCTGGGACATGTTCGGCATCGACTTCCCGGGCCACCCGCACCTGACCCGCATCATGATGCCACCGACCTGGGAAGGTCACCCGCTGCGCAAGGACTTCCCGGCGCGCGCCACCGAGTTCGACCCCTTCAGCCTCACCCTGGCCAAGCAACAGCTCGAGGAAGAAGCGGCGCGCTTCAACCCGGAAGACTGGGGCATGAAGCGTTCGGGCACCAACGAGGACTACATGTTCCTCAACCTGGGCCCCAACCACCCTTCGGCCCACGGTGCCTTCCGTATCATCCTGCAACTGGATGGCGAGGAAATCGTCGACTGCGTCCCGGACATCGGCTACCACCACCGTGGTGCCGAAAAAATGGCCGAGCGTCAGTCCTGGCACAGCTTCATCCCCTACACTGACCGTATCGACTACCTCGGCGGCGTGATGAACAACCTGCCGTATGTGCTCTCGGTCGAGAAGCTGGCCGGTATCAAGGTGCCGGACCGCGTCGACACCATTCGCATCATGATGGCCGAGTTCTTCCGCATCACCAGCCACCTGCTGTTCCTGGGTACTTACATCCAGGACGTGGGCGCCATGACGCCGGTGTTCTTCACCTTCACCGACCGCCAGCGCGCCTACAAGGTCATCGAAGCGGTCACCGGTTTCCGTCTGCACCCGGCCTGGTACCGCATCGGCGGCGTGGCCCACGACCTGCCTAACGGTTGGGAGCGCCTGGTCAAGGAATTCATCGACTGGATGCCCAAGCGTCTGGACGAATACCAGAAGGCCGCCCTGGATAACAGCATCCTCAAGGGCCGTACCATCGGCGTCGCGCAATACAACACCAAAGAGGCCCTGGAATGGGGCGTCACCGGTGCCGGCCTGCGTTCCACCGGTTGCGACTTCGACCTGCGCAAGGCGCGCCCGTACTCCGGCTACCAGAACTTCGAGTTCGAAGTACCGCTGGCGGCCAACGGCGATGCCTACGACCGCTGCATCGTGCGCGTCGAAGAAATGCGCCAGAGCCTGAAGATCATCGAGCAGTGCATGCGCAACATGCCGGCAGGCCCGTACAAGGCGGATCACCCGCTGACCACGCCGCCGCCCAAAGAGCGCACGCTGCAGCACATCGAAACCCTGATCACGCACTTCCTGCAGGTTTCGTGGGGCCCGGTGATGCCGGCCAACGAGTCCTTCCAGATGATCGAAGCGACCAAGGGTATCAACAGTTATTACCTGACGAGCGATGGCGGCACCATGAGCTACCGCACCCGGATTCGCACCCCAAGCTTCCCGCACTTGCAGCAGATCCCTTCGGTGATCAAAGGCGAGATGGTCGCGGACTTGATTGCGTACCTGGGTAGTATCGATTTCGTTATGGCCGACGTGGACCGCTAAGCATGAACAGCACGCTTATCCAGACAGACCGTTTCACCTTGAGTGAAACCGAGCGCTCGGCCATCGAGCACGAGCTGCATCACTACGAAGACCCGCGCGCGGCGTCGATCGAAGCCCTGAAGATCGTCCAGAAGGAACGTGGCTGGGTGCCGGACGGCGCTCTCTACGCCATCGGCGAGATCCTCGGCATCCCCGCCAGCGACGTTGAAGGCGTGGCCACGTTCTACAGCCAGATCTTCCGCCAGCCGGTGGGCCGCCACATCATTCGCGTGTGCGACAGCATGGTCTGCTACATCGGTGGCCACGAGTCCGTGGTCAGCGAAATACAGGCAAAGCTGGGCATCGGCCTGGGCCAGACCACCGCCGACGGCCGCTTCACGCTGCTGCCGGTGTGCTGCCTGGGCAACTGCGACAAGGCGCCGGCGTTGATGATCGACGACGACACATTCGGTGACGTACAGCCTGCTGGCGTGACCCAATTGCTCGAGGGCTACCCATGACCCTGACATCTTTCGGCCCGGCCAACCTGATCAAGCGTTCGGCCGAGACCCACCCGCTGACCTGGCGCCTGCGTGATGACGGCGAGCCGGTATGGCTCGACGAATACCAGGCCAAGAACGGTTACGCCGCTGCGCGCAAAGCCTTCGCCGACATGGCCCAGGACGACATCGTCCAGACCGTGAAGGACGCCGGCCTCAAAGGCCGTGGCGGTGCAGGCTTCCCCACGGGCGTGAAATGGGGCCTGATGCCCAAAGACGAATCCATCAACATCCGCTACCTTTTGTGCAACGCGGATGAAATGGAGCCCAACACCTGGAAAGACCGCATGCTGATGGAGCAACTGCCCCATCTGCTGATCGAAGGCATGCTGATCAGTGCCCGCGCGCTGAAAACCTACCGGGGCTACATCTTCCTGCGCGGCGAATACACCACCGCCGCCAAGCACCTCAACCGTGCCGTGGCAGAAGCCAAGGCCGCGGGCCTGCTGGGCAAGAACATCCTCGGTTCCGGCTTTGACTTCGAACTGTTCGTGCACACCGGCGCCGGGCGTTATATCTGCGGAGAAGAAACCGCACTGATCAACTCCCTCGAAGGCCGCCGCGCGAACCCGCGCTCCAAGCCGCCCTTCCCTGCCGCCGTGGGCGTGTGGGGCAAGCCGACCTGCGTGAACAACGTCGAGACCCTGTGCAACGTGCCGGCGATCATTGCCGACGGCGTGGACTGGTACAAATCGTTGGCCCGTGAAGGCAGCGAAGACATGGGCACCAAGCTCATGGGCTTCTCTGGCAAGGTCAAGAACCCTGGCCTGTGGGAACTGCCATTTGGCGTCACCGCGCGCGAGCTGTTTGAGGACTACGCCGGCGGCATGCGCGACGGCTACACCTTGAAAGCCTGGCAGCCAGGCGGCGCCGGCACCGGTTTCCTGCTGCCCGAGCACCTCGACGCGCAGATGTATGCCGGCGGCATCGGCAAGGTGGGCACCCGGATGGGCACCGGCCTGGCGATGGCGGTGGACAACACGGTGAACATGGTCTCGCTGCTGCGCAACATGGAGCAGTTCTTCGCCCGTGAATCCTGCGGCTTCTGCACCCCTTGCCGCGACGGTCTGCCGTGGAGCGTCAAGCTGCTGATGGCGCTGGAAAACGGCGAAGGTCGCGAGGGTGATATCGAAACCCTGCTCGGGCTGGTCGGCTTCCTTGGCCCAGGCAAGACCTTCTGTGCTCACGCACCGGGCGCCGTGGAGCCATTGGGCAGCGCAATCAAATACTTCCGCCCTGAATTCGAGGCCGGCATCGCGCCAACCCGCGCGGGCGAACTCACTCAGGTGGTATCACCGACGATGGTCGGTGCGTAACGCTTAAAAAGGCGAAGGGTCCGTGCCCTTCGCTTTTCTCATGTGCGGACGCCTTGATGGCTGTGTTGATGCACATGAATAACAAGATTCCATTAGCCACGCCCGCTGACAACGGGCCAACGAAGAACTTTGAACCATGGCCACTATCCACGTAGACGGCAAAGCGCTCGAAGTCGATGGGGCGGACAACCTGTTACAGGCATGTCTGTCACTCGGCCTCGACATCCCGTATTTCTGCTGGCACCCCGCGCTTGGTAGCGTCGGTGCCTGTCGCCAGTGTGCGGTCAAGCAATACACCGACGAGAACGACACCCGTGGTCGTATCGTCATGTCGTGCATGACCCCAGCCACCGACAACACCTGGATCTCCATCGACGATGAAGAATCCAAGGCTTTCCGCGCCAGCGTGGTCGAATGGCTGATGACCAACCACCCCCACGACTGCCCGGTCTGTGAGGAAGGCGGTCACTGCCACCTGCAAGACATGACGGTGATGACCGGCCACAACGAGCGCCGTTATCGCTTCACCAAGCGTACCCACCAGAACCAGGACCTCGGCCCGTTCATTTCCCACGAAATGAACCGCTGCATCGCCTGCTACCGCTGCGTGCGCTTCTATAAAGACTATGCCGGCGGCACTGACCTGGGCGTGTTCGGCGCCCACGACAACGTGTACTTCGGTCGCGTTGAAGACGGCGTGCTCGAAAGCGAGTTCTCCGGCAACCTCACCGAGGTCTGCCCCACCGGTGTGTTCACCGACAAGACTCACTCCGAGCGCTACAACCGCAAATGGGACATGCAATTCGCGCCAAGCATCTGCCATGGCTGCTCCAGCGGTTGCAACATCTCCCCGGGCGAGCGCTACGGCGAACTGCGTCGTATCGAAAACCGCTTCAACGGTTCGGTCAACCAGTACTTCCTGTGCGACCGTGGCCGTTTCGGCTATGGCTACGTCAACCGCGAAGACCGTCCACGCCAGCCGCTGCTGGCCGACGGCGCCAAGCTGAGCGTGGACGCGGCGCTGGACAAGGCCGCCGACCTGCTGCGTGGCCGTAACATCGTCGGGATCGGTTCGCCCCGCGCCAGCCTCGAAAGCAATTTCGCGTTGCGCGAGCTGGTGGGTGCCGAGCACTTCTACAGCGGTATCGAAGCCGGCGAGCTGGAGCGCATCCGCTTGGTTCTGCAAGTGCTGAATGACAGCCCCCTGCCCGTGCCGAACATGCGCGACATCGAAGACCACGATGCGATCTTCGTGCTCGGTGAAGACCTGACCCAGACCGCCGCGCGTATAGCGCTGTCGCTGCGCCAGTCGGTCAAAGGCAAGGCCGAAGACATGGCCGACGCCATGCGCGTACAGCCTTGGCTCGACGCTGCAGTGAAGAACATCGGCCAGCACGCGCTGAACCCGCTGTTTATCGCGTCCCTGGCTGAAACCAAGCTCGACGACATCGCCGAAGAATGCGTCCACGCCGCACCGGACGACCTCGCCCGCCTCGGTTTCGCCGTGGCCCACGCCCTCGACGCCAGCGCACCGGCCGTCGAAGGCCTGGACGTTGAAGCCGTGGAACTGGCCCAACGCATCGCCGACGCCCTGCTGGCCGCCAAGCGCCCATTGATCATCGCCGGTACCTCGTTGGGTTCCAAGGCGCTGATCGAAGCCGCCGCCAACATCGCCAAGGCCCTGAAGCTGCGTGACAAGAACGGCTCCATCAGCCTGGTTGTACCGGAAGCCAACAGCCTTGGCCTGGCCATGCTCGGTGGCGAATCCGTGGACGCGGCCCTGCAAGCGGTGATCGACGGCAATGCCGACGCCATCGTGGTGCTGGAAAACGACCTGTACACCCGTACCGCTGCGGCCAAGGTTGACGCTGCGCTCAACGCCGCCAAGGTGCTGATCGTCACGGACCACCAGAAGACCGCCACCAGCGAACGCGCCCACCTGGTATTGCCGGCTGCCACCTTCGCCGAAGGCGACGGCACCCTGGTCAGCCAGGAAGGCCGCGCCCAGCGTTTCTTCCAGGTGTTCGATCCGAAGTACATGGACGCCAGCATCCTGGTGCACGAAGGCTGGCGCTGGCTGCATGCCCTGCGCGCGACCTTGCTGAACCAGCCGATCGACTGGACCCAGCTCGACCACGTGACTGCCGCCACCGCCGCCAGCGCGCCGCAGCTGGCGCGTATCGTCGACGCCGCGCCGTCCGCCGCGTTCCGCATCAAGGGCTTGAAACTGGCCCGTGAACCGCTGCGTTACTCCGGGCGCACCGCCATGCGCGCCAACATCAGCGTGCACGAACCGCGTACCCCGCAAGATAACGACACCGCGTTCGCCTTCTCCATGGAAGGTTACTCGGGTTCGGTCGAGCCGCGTCAGCAGGTGCCGTTCGCCTGGTCGCCGGGCTGGAACTCGCCGCAGGCCTGGAACAAGTTCCAGGACGAAGTCGGTGGTCACATCCGCGCCGGCGACCCGGGCACCCGCCTGATCGAAAGCACCGGAGATTCGCTGAACTGGTTCGCTGCGGTACCGCGTCCGTTCAACCCGGCCCAGGGTACCTGGCAGGTCGTGCCGTTCTTCCACCTGTTCGGCAGCGAAGAGACTTCTTCCAAGGCCGCGCCGGTTCAGGAACGCATTCCCGCGCCTTACGTGGCCCTGGCCAAGTCCGAAGCCGACCGCCTCGGCGTCAACGACGGTGCGCTGCTCAGCCTGAACGTGGCCGGCCAGACCCTGCGCCTGCCGCTGCGCATCAACGAAGCGTTGGGCGCCGGCCTGGTGGCATTGCCAAAAGGCATCGCCGGTATTCCTGCGGCAATCTTTGGCAAAACCGTTGACGGTCTGCAGGAGGCAGCGCAATGACCTGGTTCACCCCTGAAGTGATCGACGTGATCATCTCGGTCGTCAAGGCCATCGTGATCCTGTTGGCCGTGGTCGTTGCGGGCGCCCTGCTCAGCTTCGTCGAACGTCGCCTGCTGGGCTGGTGGCAGGACCGTTACGGTCCGAACCGCGTTGGCCCGTTCGGTATGTTCCAGATCGCCGCCGACATGCTGAAGATGTTCTTCAAGGAAGACTGGACGCCGCCGTTCGCCGACAAGGTGATCTTCACCCTGGCGCCGGTCGTGGCCATGAGCGCCTTGCTGATCGCCTTTGCGATCATCCCGATCACCCCGACCTGGGGCGTGGCGGACCTGAACATCGGCCTGCTGTTCTTCTTCGCCATGGCCGGTCTGTCGGTGTATGCGGTGCTGTTCGCCGGCTGGTCGAGCAACAACAAGTTCGCCCTGCTGGGCAGCTTGCGTGCTTCGGCGCAAACCGTATCCTATGAAGTGTTCATGGGGTTGGCGCTGATGGGCATCGTGGTGCAGGTTGGCTCGTTCAACATGCGCGATATCGTCGAGTACCAGGCACAGAACCTGTGGTTCATCATTCCGCAGTTCTTTGGCTTCTGCACCTTCTTCATCGCTGGCGTGGCCGTGACTCACCGTCACCCGTTCGACCAGCCGGAAGCGGAACAGGAACTGGCCGACGGTTACCACATTGAATATGCCGGCATGAAGTGGGGCATGTTCTTTGTCGGTGAGTACATCGGCATCATCTTGATCTCGGCCCTGCTGGTCACGCTGTTCTTCGGCGGCTGGCACGGTCCGTTCGGCATCCTGCCGCAATTGGCCTTCTTCTGGTTCTTCTTGAAGACCGCGTTCTTCATCATGCTGTTCATCCTGCTGCGCGCCTCGATTCCGCGCCCGCGCTATGACCAGGTGATGGATTTCAGCTGGAGATTCTGCCTGCCGCTGACCCTGATCAATTTGCTGGTGACGGCTGCCGTCGTGTTGATGAACACGCCGGCTGCCGCGGTTCAGTGAGGATTTGACCCATGTTCAAATATATTGGCGACATCGTTAAGGGTACCGGTACCCAGTTGCGAAGCCTGGTGATGGTGTTCGGTCACGGCTTTCGCAAACGCGACACCCTGCAATACCCGGAAGAAGCGGTGTACCTGCCGCCGCGCTATCGCGGCCGCATCGTACTGACCCGCGACCCCGATGGCGAAGAGCGTTGCGTAGCCTGCAACTTGTGCGCTGTGGCGTGCCCGGTGGGTTGCATCTCCCTGCAGAAAGCTGAAACCGAAGACGGTCGCTGGTACCCGGACTTCTTCCGCATCAACTTCTCGCGCTGCATTTTCTGCGGCCTCTGCGAGGAAGCTTGCCCGACCACCGCGATCCAGCTCACGCCGGATTTCGAGATGGCCGAGTTCAAACGTCAGGACCTGGTGTACGAGAAAGAAGATCTGCTGATCTCTGGTCCCGGTAAAAACCCTGATTACAACTTCTATCGTGTTGCAGGTATGGCCGTTGCCGGTAAGCCCAAGGGCGCCGCACAAAACGAAGCCGAGCCGATCAACGTGAAGAGCTTGCTGCCTTAAGGAAGAAAGATGGAATTCGCTTTCTATTTCGCATCGGGTATTGCAGTGGTGTCCACGCTTCGCGTGATCACCAACACCAACCCCGTGCACGCCCTGCTCTACCTGATCATTTCGCTGATCGCCGTGGCCATGACCTTCTTTGCCCTCGGCGCGCCGTTCGCCGGTGTGCTGGAAGTGATCGCCTACGCCGGCGCCATCATGGTGCTGTTCGTGTTTGTGGTGATGATGCTCAACCTGGGGCCGGCGTCGGTCGCCCAGGAACGCGTCTGGCTCAAGCCCGGCATCTGGCTCGGCCCGGTTGTCCTCGCAGCCCTGCTGCTGGGTGAACTGCTGTATGTGCTGTTCGCTCACCAGAGCGGCCAGGCCATCGGCCACACCACCGTGGACGCGAAAGCCGTGGGCGTCAGCCTGTTCGGTCCGTACCTGCTGGTGGTCGAACTGGCTTCGATGCTGCTGCTCGCCGCAGCCATCACTGCCTTCCACTTGGGCCGCAACGAAGCCAAGGAGCAATGACGATGCCTGCTATCCCTTTGGAGCATGGTCTGGCGGTCGCCGGCATCCTGTTCTGCCTTGGCCTGGTCGGCCTGATGGTGCGCCGTAACATTCTGTTCGTGTTGATGAGCCTGGAAATCATGATGAACGCTGCGGCACTCGCGTTCATCGTGGCAGGCGCACGTTGGGGCCAGCCGGATGGACAAGTCATGTTCATCCTGGTGATCAGCCTGGCAGCCGCCGAAGCCAGTATTGGCCTGGCGATCCTGCTGCAGCTGTATCGTCGCTTCCACACGCTTGATATCGACGCTGCCAGTGAGATGCGCGGATGAACATGATCTTTCTGACTTTCGTATTTCCCCTGCTCGGTTTCCTGCTGCTGTCGTTCTCTCGCGGACGCTGGTCGGAGAACCTCTCGGCCCTGATCGGCGTAGGTTCCATTGGTCTCTCGGCCATCGTGGCCGCCTACGTCATCTGGCAATTCAACGTGGCGCCACCCGAAGGCGGTCACTACACCCTGGTGCTGTGGCAGTGGATGTCGGTGGAGGGCTTCAAGCCCAACTTCGCCCTCTATGTCGACGGCCTGTCGATCACCATGCTCGGCGTGGTGGTGGGTGTGGGCTTTTTGATCCACCTGTTCGCGTCCTGGTACATGCGTGGTGAAGCGGGCTACTCGCGCTTCTTCTCGTACACCAACCTGTTTATCGCCAGCATGCTGTTCCTGGTGCTCGGCGATAACCTGTTGTTCCTCTACTTCGGCTGGGAAGGCGTGGGCCTGTGCTCGTACCTGTTGATCGGTTTCTACTACAGCAACCGCAACAACGGTAACGCAGCACTCAAGGCGTTTATCGTCACGCGCATCGGCGACGTGTTCATGGCCATCGGCCTGTTCATCCTGTTCCAACAGGTGGGCACGCTGAATATCCAGGAACTGCTGGTGCTGGCGCCGCAGAAATTCCAGGTCGGCGACTTCTGGATCACCCTGGCGACCCTGATGCTGCTGGGCGGCGCCGTGGGTAAATCCGCGCAACTGCCGCTGCAGACCTGGTTGGCGGACGCAATGGCCGGCCCTACGCCGGTGTCGGCACTGATCCACGCCGCGACCATGGTGACCGCCGGTGTCTACCTGATCGCGCGTACCCACGGCCTGTTTACCCTGGCGCCGGACATCCTGCACCTCGTTGGCATCGTCGGCGGCGTGACCCTGGTACTGGCCGGCTTCGCAGCCCTGGTACAGACCGACATCAAGCGTATCCTCGCCTACTCGACCATGAGCCAGATCGGCTACATGTTCCTGGCCCTGGGTGTCGGCGCCTGGGACGCGGCGATTTTCCACCTGATGACCCACGCCTTCTTCAAGGCCCTGCTGTTCCTTGCTTCCGGTGCGGTGATCGTCGCCTGCCACCACGAGCAGAACATCTTCAAGATGGGCGGCCTGTGGAAAAAACTGCCACTGGCCTACGCCAGCTTCATCGTCGGTGGTGCCGCTCTGGCCGCCCTGCCGTTGGTGACCGCCGGCTTCTACTCCAAGGACGAAATCCTCTGGGAAGCGTTCGCCAGCGGTAACCATAACCTGCTGTATGCGGGCCTGGTGGGTGCGTTCATGACCTCGCTGTACACCTTCCGCCTGATCTTCATCACCTTCCACGGTGAAGCCAAGACCGAAGCCCATGCAGGCCATGGCATCTCCCACTGGCTGCCGCTGTCGGTGCTGATCGTGCTGTCGACCTTCATCGGCGCACTGATCACCCCGCCACTGGCCGGTGTGCTGCCTGAAAGCGTCGGCCATGCCGGCGGCGCCGACAAGCACAGCCTGGAAATCGCCTCGGGCGCCATCGCCATTGCCGGTATCCTGCTGGCGGCCCTGCTGTTCCTCGGCAAGCGTCGCTTCGTCACGGCGGTCGCCAACAGTGGCATCGGGCGCTTCCTGTCGGCCTGGTGGTTCGCCGCCTGGGGCTTCGATTGGCTCTACGACAAACTGTTCGTCAAGCCTTACCTCGCCATCAGCCATGTACTGCGTAAAGATCCGCTCGACCAGACCATTGGTTTGATCCCGCGTGCCGCCAAGGCCGGTCACACCGCCCTGAGCCGCAGCGAGACCGGCCAATTGCGTTGGTATGCAGCGTCCATGGCGGCGGGTGCCGTTCTGGTGATCGGCGCCATCGTCGTGGTAGCGGTCTGACTATGTTTAAGTGCACTGCGTACTTTGCGAACTTGCGAAAGGAAACGAGCCCGTCATGATTCTGCCCTGGCTAATCCTGATCCCCTTTATCGGCGGCCTGCTCTGCTGGATGGGTGAACGCTTCGGCGCCACCCTCCCCCGCTGGATTGCGTTGCTGACCATGTCCCTGGAACTCGCGCTCGGCCTCTGGCTGTGGGCCCATGGTGACTATTCATTCGCTCCGGCACCGGGCGTCGATCCAACCTTCGCGCTTGAATTCAAGCACGTATGGATCCAGCGCTTCGGCATCAACGTGCACTTGGCCCTCGACGGCCTGTCGCTGTTGATGATCCTGCTGACCGGCCTGCTGGGTATCCTCTCGGTACTCTGCTCCTGGAAAGAGATCCAGCGTCACGTGGGCTTCTTCCACCTGAACCTGATGTGGATCCTGGGCGGCGTTGTCGGCGTGTTCCTGGCGCTGGACCTGTTCATGTTCTTCTTCTTCTGGGAAATGATGCTGGTGCCGATGTACTTCCTCATCGCGCTCTGGGGTCACAGTTCTTCGGATGGCAAGAAAACCCGGATCTACGCGGCGACCAAGTTCTTCATCTTCACCCAGGCTTCCGGCCTGATCATGTTGGTGGCGATCCTGGGCCTGGTCCTGGTCAACTTCAACAATACCGGCGTAATTACTTTCAACTACGCCGACCTGTTGAAGACCAAGATGTCCCTGACCACCGAATACGTGCTGATGCTGGGCTTCTTCATCGCGTTTGCGGTGAAGCTGCCGGTGGTGCCGTTCCACTCCTGGTTGCCTGACGCTCACGCCCAGGCGCCGACTGCCGGCTCCGTGGACCTGGCCGGTATCCTGTTGAAGACGGCGGCCTATGGCCTGCTGCGTTTCGCCCTGCCGCTGTTCCCGAATGCCTCGGCCGAGTTCGCGCCGATCGCCATGACCCTGGGTCTGATCGGGATCTTCTACGGCGCGTTCCTGGCCTTCGCACAAACCGACATCAAGCGCCTGATTGCCTTCTCGTCCGTTTCCCACATGGGTTTTGTACTGATCGGCATCTACTCCGGCAGCCAACTGGCGCTGCAGGGCGCGGTGATCCAGATGTTGGCCCACGGTGTGTCGGCCGCTGCGCTGTTTATCCTCAGTGGCCAGTTGTACGAGCGCCTGCATACCCGTGACATGCGTGAAATGGGTGGCGTGTGGTCGCGCATCGCGTACCTGCCGGCGATCAGCCTGTTCTTCGCCGCTGCGTCCCTGGGCCTGCCGGGTACCGGCAACTTCATCGGCGAGTTCCTGATCCTGATGGGGGCCTTCGTGCAGACGCCGTGGATCAGTGCCATTGCCACCTCCGGCCTGGTGTTCGGTTCGGTGTACTCGCTGATCATGATCCACCGCGCCTACTTCGGCCCGGCCAAGTCCGACACCGTCCTGCAAGGGATGGATGCGCGCGAACTGATCATGGTGCTCGGCCTTGCTGTATTGCTGATCTACATCGGCGTTTACCCGCAGCCGTTCCTGGACACTTCTGCCGCCACGATGCATGGCGTGCAGCAGTGGTTCGGCACCGCCTTCTCTCAACTCGCTTCGGCCCGGTAAGAGCGCTATGGAATTCACGATCCAACACTTTATCGCGCTTGCGCCGCTGCTGATCACCAGCCTCACCATTGTGGTGGTGATGCTGGCGATCGCCTGGCGCCGCAATCATTCGCAAACGTTCCTGCTGTCCTGCGCCGGTTTGAACCTGGCCCTGCTGTCGATCATCCCGGCCCTCAAGGTCGCGCCACTGGCGGTGACCCCGCTGATGATGGTCGATGACTTCGCGCTGCTGTACATCGCGCTGATCCTGGTCGCGACCCTGGCCTGCGTCACCCTCGCCCACGCTTACCTTGGCGAAGGCGGCACCGGCTACCCGGGCAACAAGGAAGAGCTGTACCTGCTGATCCTGCTGGCTGCGGCCGGTGGCATCGTGCTGGTCAGCGCACAGCATCTGGCCGGCTTGTTCATCGGCCTGGAATTGCTGTCGATCCCGACCTACGGCCTGGTGGCATATGCCTTCTTCAGCAAGCGCTCCCTGGAGGCCGGCATCAAGTACATGGTGCTGTCGGCAGCCGGTTCCGCGTTCCTGTTGTTCGGTATGGCCCTGCTCTACGCCGAAGCCGGCAGCCTGAGCTTCACCGGTATCGGCCACGCCCTGGCCGCCACCAACAGCCCGGCGCCGATTGCCCAACTGGGCCTGGCGATGATGCTGATCGGCCTGGCGTTCAAGCTGTCGCTGGTGCCGTTCCACCTGTGGACCCCGGACGTGTACGAAGGCGCCCCGGCGCCGGTAGCCGCGTTCCTGGCCACGGCGTCCAAGGTTGCCGTGTTTGCGGTGATGGTGCGTCTGTTCCAGATCTCCCCTGCCGCCAACACTGGCGTATTGAGCAACGTACTGACCGTGATCGCCATTGCATCGATCCTGTTCGGTAACCTGCTGGCGCTGACCCAGAACAATCTCAAGCGTCTGCTGGGCTACTCCTCCATCGCCCACTTCGGCTACCTGCTGATCGCCCTGGTGGCGAGCAAAGGCCTGGCCGTGGAAGCCATCGGCGTGTACCTGGTCACCTACGTGATCACCAGCCTCGGCGCATTCGGCGTGATAACGCTGATGTCCTCGCCCTACAAAGGCCGTGACGCCGACGCCCTGTACGAATACCGCGGCCTGTTCTGGCGCCGTCCGTACCTGACCGCCGTACTCACCGTGATGATGCTGTCCCTGGCCGGTATTCCGCTGACTGCGGGCTTTATCGGCAAGTTCTACATCGTCGCTACCGGTGTCGAAGCCCACGAATGGTGGCTGGTTGCCTCGTTGGTACTGGGCAGCGCCATCGGCGTGTTCTATTACCTGCGCGTGATGGTCACCCTGTACCTGATCGAGCCGAACCTGCGCCGTGTGGATGCCGAGCTGCATTGGGAACAGAAGGCAGGTGGCGTGATGCTGCTCGCCATCGCCCTGCTCGCGTTCTTCCTGGGTGTATACCCGCAACCGTTGCTCACGCTGGTGCAGCATGCGGTGCTGGGGGTTTGATCGCTTAGGTTGATGCAGTAAAAAGAACGGCGCCTCTGGGCGCCGTTTTTGCGCCTCAGAGGGAAACAATAGAGATGCAGTGCAACCACTATCGTCTTCGCGGGCAAGCCCACTCCCACAGGGGTATGCATTCCAAATGTGGGAGCGGGCTTGCCCGCGAAGGCGCCTGAACGGGCACTACGGAAGCGCCTTACCTAATACACAACTCCGTCTGACATACGGTCCCAACTTCCTTTCTTAGAGTGACCCGCTCATACGCAATCTACGTAGGAGCAACTATGACCCGCCCTATCGCTTCAGAGTTAATCGAAGGCTTCGATGCCCTGGCCGACGAACGCCAGGGAAAAATCACCCTGCGCACCCACAAAGTGCACCTCAACAAGCTGGCGCCGCTTACCGCAGACGAGGTGATCGCAGTACGTCAGCAACTCAACCTCTCCCGGTCGGTATTCGCCATGTACCTGCGTACCAACACCCGGACCCTGGAGAACTGGGAACAAGGCCGGGCCAAACCAAATGCACAGGCAGTCACGCTGATACGGCTGGTGGCGCGTTTTCCCGAGACCGTGGCGCAACTGGCCGCACTGGGCTGACCTGCAAGCAAAAAAAAACGCCCCGACAGTTCGGGGCGTTTTTTACGGTGCAACAGTGTCAGAACGCGATACCGACCTTGAATCCATACTCGTCACGCTTGAGCTTGGTGTTGTCGGCTACATAGGAGTCGTCATCGAGCTTGTACTCGGTACGGGTGTAGTACAGGCCCGCCATCACCGGCAGGTTGCCCTTCTGGTTCATCAACAGGCTGACTTCGGCGTAAGGGTTGGTGCGGTCCTTGAGGTCCACGCTGTCGCTGCCGACGCCGTCCACTTTGAGTTTGGCGCGGCCATCGATGGTATGACGGGCGCCGGCTTCAACGCGCAGGGTCATGTCATCGAACTGGTGGTTGTAGCCCAGGGCGGCCTTGGCGAACGGCGACTTGTTGGTGAGCTTCAGGTCGTAGCCATTGGTGTCCGGCTCGTAGCGGGTCCAGGTGTAGCCACCGCCGACAATCACGTCGACGAAGTTGCGCGCATCCAGCGCGGCACGCCAGCCGAGGTCGAGGTCGGCCTGGCCTTCCTTGAGCTTGTTATCGCTTTTCTCACCGTACTTGGCTTCGATACCGGCCTGGTAGATGAAGCCGGATTCAGCGGTGAGCTTGTTGCCGAAGTTGTAGAACAGGCCCGCCTCGGGCATGTGGTCCTTGTCGCTTTCGCTACCGCCTTCGAGTTTGAAGTCGTTATAGCTGCCGAGGATCCCGAAGGTGGAAATCGGGTCGGTCGACGGTGCCGCCAACGCCACGGTTGGCGTCGCCACCAGGGCCAGCCACGAGGCGTTCTTGAGGAATTTTCCGAATAGTTTGGACATCGTTTAAATCTCCATTTTTGAGCGGGCAAAGTATTCAGGAATCGGTTCGAACCTTGGCGCCAGCAAAAAGTTCGAACGAATTTGCACCAAAATGGAGAAAAAACGGTTCAGCGAAGGCTCTAGTTCAATACTCTTGAGGCGCCACTCTACCGCGCCTGGAGGCGAATTGTGATTTTGAATGAACCTTTACGCGCGCCAGCCTATCCATCTATAACAAGACAGGGAGGCAACATGAGTACCGCTAAAATCTACACCATCAACTATCAATTACACGGTAAACCCAAGTCTTTCGTCGTGCGCGCAGAGGTGATGAACAGCACCGAAGCCTGGCATTGGGCGGCTGTCGACGCCGACATCGCGCACGTCAGCCGCATCGGTCGCGTGGGGCATGAGCAGGTAAAAAAAACCACCCGGCCCTGGGCGGAAAAATACGGCATCACCGATGTGAGCTGGAACCCTCCAAAATAAACAAAGCCCTATAAACAAAGCCCCGCACATTGCGGGGCCTGGTTCACTTCTTCAAGTCGCCCAACGGATCGTAGGGCGGCTTTTTTTCCGCTTGCTTTTGCTTGTCCAGCGGCGCAATGGCCGGGCCAATGGGATCGACCTGCGGGTCAGCCACATCCGGCGAATCGGGATCGAATCCCAGTTCATCCTTGCCAGTGGCGTGTTCGTCGGAACGCGGGCCGTTCGGGGGATTGCTCATACAGACCTCCTTGCTTACAGCGGTCGGGCTTTGTCGTGGAGGTTTTCCAGGTCGTGTTCGGCCTGCTCCACGTCGTCGTTGGTCTGGCGCTCGGCCGGATCGTTAGGGCGCAGCGCATCGTTATCGCGCTCCTCTTCACCGGGCGTGCGATCGGGATCGGGCGTGCCAGGCGGCGGTTGCTTGTGTTCGGACATGATGGCTTACCTCATGATGGCTTCACGGATTTAGAGGAAACACCGTTGGCCATCGTTCAACTTGATTGCTTGAAGCATGAGAAGATGCCCGCCCGTGCTGGAGACCTGACCCGAATGTTCGAACTCAAAACCTGTGACCCCGCTCTCTATCGAAAACAAACCCGCCGCAGCACGCTGATTATCGCCGTGGTATTCCTGACCCTGGCCATGTTGCTGTCGAGCCTGGCGGTGATGCTGTTCGGTGAGCCTGGCGGGGACAACTTTCGCTTCAATGTCGGCGGTGTATTTGCCGGGGTGTTGATCACTGTCGGGTTGGTGCGCGGCCCTTTCTGGCGCCAGCCCTGGCTCGCACCGGCGGTCTACGGCTGGCAGCTCAAGCGCAGCCTGATGAGCGTGACCAATGTGATGCACAAGGTCAGCGAACAGGTGCAGGCCGGTGACCCGAACGCTATCAAAGTGTTGCGCTTCTACCACTTGGCGCTGACACAGATGCATGCCCTGGATGCCAACTCCAGCGCCCAGGCGCAACTGGTCGGTGAGGTCGAGGCACACAAGGCCAGGATGCAGGCGTTGGGGATTGATACCGACCAAACCCACCTCGATCCGGCTTGGCTGGAGAGCCTTGAAAACCGGTGAGCACTGCGTATGTGCCATTCACAAGCGCTAGACAGTTCGTTTATAGGGCAATAAACGCAGCCCACTGGCGACAGCACCGATCAGCGCGAACACGCAACCCAGCCACAATGCCGAGGCTGGACCACTGTCCACAAACAGATGGAAACACAAGGCGACCAATGATGCGCCCAGAGTCTGGCCCAGCAACCGCGAGATCGCCACGATGCCACTGGCCCCGCCGCTGCGCGCCAAGGGTGCGCTGGTCATCAGCGCCTTGAGGTTGGGCGACTGGAAAAAGCCGAAGCCGGCGCCACACAAGGCCATGCGCCAGCCGATATCGAAGGCCGAGGCATCATTGCTCAAAGTCGCCAGCGCGGCCATGCCAACGCTGAGCATCAACAAACCAATGCCGCACAGCAGACCCAGTGACACGCGGTCAGCCAGGCGCCCCGCCACCAGGGCCATGACCGCCACAACGGCCGGCCACGGTGTCATCAGAAAGCCAGTCTCCACCTGGCTGTGGCCCAGCGCCGACTGCAACAGGAACGGCAATGCAACAAACGCCAGGCCCTGGGCACTGAAGGCGCAGATGGCCGTCAGCGAGGACAACGCAAACACCGGGCGTTTGAACAGGTCCATCGCCAGCATCGGCGCCGGATGCCCAGCCTCGCGGCGCAGCAATAAAGCGCCAAACACCAGCGCCAGCGCGATGAGCCCCAGGGTCAGCGCGCCCCGTGCGCCATGCACGGCGGCGCCCAACCCCAGCACCAGCAAGGCGAACAACCCGGCACATAACAGCGCCGCCAACCGATCAAACGCGTGCCCGGTGATCGGCAGCGTCGGTAACGAGCGCAGGCCCAGGCCCAAGGCAAGCAGCCCCAGTGGCACATTGATCAGGTACAGCCAATGCCAACTGGCCACTGAGAGAATCGCCGACGCAGCGGTGGGCCCCAGGGTGAATGCCAACCCCACCACCAGCGAGTTATAGCCCAGGCCACGCCCAAGCATTTTTGAGGGGTAGATATGCCTCAGCAAGGCGGTGTTGACGCTCATCAGCGCCGCCGCCCCAAGGCCCTGCGCCACCCGTGCAGCGGTAAGCGTCAGCAGCGAATCGGCCAGCCCGCACAATAACGACGAAACGATAAACAGCAGCAACCCGCCGAGGTACACGCGGCGATGCCCCAGCACATCGCTCAGGGAAGCAAACGGCAGCACCGTCGCGATAATCGCCAACTGATAGGCGTTGACCACCCAGATCACCGACGCCGAGTCAGTCCCGATACCCTCTGCCAGCGTCGGCAAGGCGGTATTGACGATGGCCGTGTCCAGCGTCGCCATGCCGATTCCCAGGGAAAGGGCAATCACGGCCGGTAAGCGCTTATCGAGGGGTAGCCCATCGGCAACAGAAGGCATGAACAATCCGCACAGGTGGCAAGGGTGCACAGATTACGGCCAGTGCGGATTTTTTTCAGCGCTCATTGGCGTGGCTGTCAATTTTTTCATGTTCGCCACGGCCGGCCAGGCCCACCTCAAAAAGTAATTTGAAGCGTGGTAATGGGCGGCTGCATGCAACGATTGCAGGCCAACTTGTCAGCCGCCATGTTCGGATTCCAGGGGCCGATCACGCCGTCGCGCTTGCCGTTGTCATCCACTGAGTCCAGCTCATCCATGACGTTGTCACGCTTGCGCACTTCGCGGGCCAGTTGGATTTCATTATCTTTCTGCGCGTCACCTGTCAGCGAGCGTCCCGCCACTTCACGGATTTTATCCGTGGTTGCGTTCGGGGTCGTCGCGTGCTTGAACGCCTGGAAGTTGTCACCAACCGCCCTGGCCAGATCCGAGTCCGACATTTTCGAGTAATCACTGGTGGACGGTCCTGGCGGTGAGACGGGCGACACGGAAATTCTTACGATCTCCATGGTTGAGTTCTCCTTGAAGTTTGATGGGGTCGCTCTTAGGTGGCGGGCGACCATAGCTCGGTTCCAGAAACCTCAAGGGCGGGCGATCATCTTTGGATTGGCGTCGCCTGAGTGATTGCGCTCAGATCCAAACGCCCTTCTTTCAAAGGCGGGCACCAATAATAGCCACCGGTCAACGGTGTGCTGATGCGATACAAACCATCGACAATCCCATCTTCCAGTCCACTCATGCGGCGCAGTTGCGCTTCGAATGCGTCGAAGGAACGCCCGAACGCGAGAAACATCAGCCCCGCCTGGCCGTTCTCGGCCCACGGCATCGAACGACGCACCACGAACGCCTGCGGGGTGAAGCTTTCCTGGGCGGTGCGTTTGGTGTGGGCGGATGCGGGGGCGTCGTCGAGCTCTTCGTTGTCGCCATGGCGACGGCCGATGATGTGGTCGCGCTCCTGGGCCGGTAGCGCAGCGAAACCGTCAAGATCGTGCTGCCACTGCTGGATGGCCGCGAAGCTGGCGCCGCCGTGTGTGAAGGCCGCTTCGACGGCCGCGTCATCGTGAGGGTTCTCGGTGCCGTCCTCGTAGTCGGTCAGGTCGAAACCGGTCTTGTAGCGAAAGCCTTCGGTCATCTGCACCAGGCGCAACGCCGGCGCCAGGGCTTTTTCGAACACGCGGCTGCGCAACAGCAATTCTCCACGGTCCGCGCCATGCAGCCATACCCACAGGGCCTGTTGCGTAGACGGGTTATGCGCGCCCGGGCCGCTGACGGCCGGGAAGCTGCGCATCCCTTCGATGCTTGCGCGCAGCGCGGTTACCAGGGGCTCACCGAAACCGACCACCGCCGCTGAATCCGTCAACTGCACCAGCGCGTCCAGCGCCGCGGGCAAGGCATCCAGGGACTCGAGGGCAAAAAACAGGTGGCGTGCCTGCAACGGCACGGGTGCGGCAAGAATGCCCGGCTGGTAGTGACTCATGTGAACTCCTTCAGGAAAGCCGCGCAGTTTATCCCGAAGCACCCGCAATGCGCAGGGGAAAGCGCGCAAGCCTTGCCACAGAGCCCTGGTATGGGTGACTCTCTAGTCATGTTTTGCAACTATTCCAGGGGTAGCGCCATGACCACCAGCAACCTGCTCACCGAGCTGTTTCCCTCCACGCTCGCCGATATCCCGGAGCAATTTCGCCTGGGTGCGCCGATTGAACAGCGTGATTACCTGGTCGATGGCCAGTTGCGGGTGTGGAATGGCCCGCTGGCCCGCGTGCAGAGCCCTGTGCAACTGGGCAACGAACGCGTGCACATCGGCAGCACGCCGCTGCTGGACGCCGAGACCGCCCTCACCGCCCTCGACGCCGCCGTGCGCGCCTATGACCGGGGCCAGGGCGAGTGGCCGACCCTGCGTGTGGCCGAGCGCATCCAGCATGTGGAAGCCTTCCTGCGACGCATGCGCGAACAGCGCGACGCGGTGGTCAAGCTGCTGATGTGGGAGATCGGCAAGAACCTCAAGGACTCACAGAAAGAGTTCGACCGCACCTGCGACTACATCACCGACACCATCAACGCCCTCAAGGAACTCGACCGCCGCAGCAGCCGCTTCGAGCTGGAGCAGGACACCCTTGGGCAAATCCGTCGCGTGCCCCTGGGTGTGGCGCTATGCATGGGGCCTTACAACTATCCGCTGAACGAAACGTTCACCACGCTGATCCCGGCGCTGATCATGGGCAATACCGTGGTGTTCAAGCCGGCCAAGCTCGGCGTGCTGTTGATCCGCCCGTTGCTGGAGGCGTTTCGCGACAGTTTCCCGGCCGGGGTGATCAACGTGATCTACGGCAGCGGCCGTGAAACCGTGAGCGCGCTGATGGCCAGCGGCAAGATCGATATCTTTGCCTTCATCGGCACCAACAAGGCCGCCAGCGACCTGAAAAAACTGCACCCCAAACCCCACCGCTTGCGCGCCGCATTGGGCCTGGATGCGAAAAACCCGGGCATCGTGCTGCCGGAGGTCGACCTCGACAACGCGGTCAGCGAAGCGCTCACCGGCTCGCTGTCGTTCAACGGCCAGCGCTGCACCGCGCTGAAGATCCTGTTTGTGCATGAGGCTGTGGTCGACAGCTTTATCGAAAAATTCAACGCCAGGCTGGCGACGCTGAAACCCGGCATGCCCTGGGATGACGGCGTGGCGCTGACCCCGCTGCCGGAAGTGGGCAAGGTGGATTACCTCAACGAGCTGGTGGCCGATGCCGCACAGCACGGCGCCCGGGTGGTGAATGCCAACGGCGGTGCGAGCCGTGGGTCATTCTTCTATCCGGCGGTGCTGTACCCGGTGAACCCGCAGATGCGCATGTACCACGAGGAGCAATTCGGCCCGGTGGTGCCGATCGTGCCTTACCGTGATCTGGAAACGGTGATCGACTATGTACTGGACTCGGACTTCGGCCAGCAACTGAGTCTGTTCGGCACCAACGCGGTTGAGATCGGACGGCTGGTAGATACGTTCGCCAATCAGGTCGGCCGGATCAATATCAACGCCCAGTGCCAACGCGGGCCGGATACCTTCCCCTTCAACGGGCGCAAGAACTCGGCCGAGGGTACGTTGTCGGTACATGACGCGCTGCGCGTGTTCTCGATCCGCACCCTGGTGGCCACCAAGTTCCAGGAGAGCAACAAGGCGTTGCTCGGCGATATCCTGCGCAACCGTGACTCAAGCTTTATCAGCACCGACTACATCTTCTAAGATCACCTCGGTCAAAATAGGTGGGAGGGGGATTGCCCCCGAAAGCAGTGTGTCAGTCAGCATGATTTTTACTGATCCACCGCTATCGGGGGCAAGCCCCCTCCCACACTGGATCGGTTTGCCCTGGCTAACGAGACCCCCTTAATACCGATGAACCTGCCCATTTTTGCCCGGCGCCTGCTGCGGCCTCTGCTCGACCCGTACCGGCGCTATCGCCACGCCAAGCTGATCCACGCCGTGCGCGTGTCCATCGGCTTACTGGCGACGATCCTGCTGACCACCGGCCTCAACCTGCCCCATGGTGAATGGGCGTCGGTGACCATGCTGATCGTGATCGGCGGCTTGCAGCACCACGGCAATATCGGCAAGAAAGCCGTGGAGCGTGCCTACGGTACGCTGATCGGCGCCAGCGTCGGTTTGCTGCTGGTGGTGCAACAGGCCTACTTCGGCCAGCCATTCCTGACCTACCTGCTGATGTCAGCGGTGTGCGGGTTCTTTTCTTACCACGCCATCGGCAAGGGCGGCTATATCGCGCTGCTGTCGGCGATCACGGTGTTTATCGTGGCGGGGCACGGCGACAATCCGATCTCCGATGGCCTGTGGCGCACCGTCGACATCCTGATCGGCATCGCGCTGGCCCTGGCGTTTTCCTTCGCCCTGCCGCTGTACGCGGTGTACTCGTGGCGCTACAACCTGGCCAGCGCCCTGCGCGATTGTGCGGCGATCTACAGCCGCATCATCAATGGCCAGTCGGTGACCGACGATGAACACCTCAAGCTGCTCAACCGCTTGAACGCGGCGATGCTGCAACTGCGCTCGCTGATGCCGTCGGTGTCCAAGGAAGTGCGGATTTCCATGACCGAGCTGGACAAACTCCAGCGACACCTGCGCATGTGCATCAGCACCTTGGAAATTCTTGGCACTACCCGACCGGACCCACGCGATGAACAAGCCAGCGCCCGCATGCGCCTGACGCTCAAGGCCGAACACCGGCAGATCCGGGTTCAGTTGGTGGGCATGGCACGGGCGCTGAAATCGGGTGTCACGGAGCGCCTGGACCGCCCTCAAAACACCAGCATTGTCCAGACACCATTGGATGCTCCCGTTTACAGCGCGCTGGACGGTTATCGATTGTTGACCGTGCAACTGGCGGCCAATGTGGATCAGATGCGGCAGCGCCTGGCAAAAAGTGCCCCTCGCTGGAAAATTTAGCGTTCGCCATGGGCGTCAGTTTGGCTGCGTTAAGGTATTCACACTTTCTCTTACATATTTTTCACGTTTTATTCACAAGCCGGAACGTAGTGTGAAGCCTCATCCGTTACAAACGTTGCATATCAAGCCCGCCGCCCCAGCGGGCTTTTTTTTGCCCAGGATTTGGCCTAGCGCGCAACCTTGGCGGCAGGCGCCGTCGCCTGCTCACGAATCGCGCGCTGGGTCTCCAGCACCTTGGCCAAGGCGATCTCGGCCTCGGCGCTTTGCTGCGGTACCCGGATCGCCGCCGACACCAGGGTAATCAGCTTGGCCATCACCTCGGCGTCCGTGGCCGGGCGGCCCAGGCTCATGGAGTTCATCAGCAGGCGCAATTCAGTGCCGGCCATCACCCCGGAAATCGCCTTGAGGGCAAATTGCAGGCGCACACCCAGTTCGTTGCGCGGCAGGTCCGGCAGCGCCAGGGCAAACGCTTCGAAGAAACGCTGGAACACTGGCTGGTAGTGGACCTTCAGATATTCCTGGATAAACGGCGAGGTGTCGCTGTAGACCCGGCCCAGGAAACGGATGAATGAGCGCCCTTCCCCGCTGGCGGGATCGCTGCGCTCCATTCCCATGGCGGGGGCGAACAGCACGCCCAGCAGCGTGTCGCAGTCGAGCGGGCCGTCGGCTTCGGCTTCACAACGCGCCAGCAACTCCAGGCGTTGCTCATTGAGCGGCTCGAGGCGCTGCATCAAGAGGGTTTTCATCAGGGAATCCTTGTCCCCGAAGTGGTAGTTCACCGCGGCCAGGTTCACTTGGGCGCGCTCGGTAATCTGCCGTAATAAAACGGCGTCATATCCGTACTTAATAAAGAGAGCCTCTGTCGCATCCAGCAGTCGAGTCTTGGTAATGTTTGGAGCGCTGAGTTTCTTCGCAGCCATAGGGGTTCCACGGGGGGGAAATATTGTTTTAAAAAATATTTTGATTTTTTATACCGGGGCCTACGTTCGAAATCAAGTAATGACACGGTGCCATATAGACCAAAGCCATTGCGTACCGCGACGTCGAGGGAGGCCGACGGCTTTTTACCCGTTGCGCAATGCGCTTGAAGACCTCGTTTCCATGCATCAAACCGCTCTAAATCCGCCGCTGGCGAAGCGGAATGAACGCGGTTAGTATTCAAACAACTTTTTAAAAACAAGAAATTAATGAGTTCCTGACGGGCACCGGCAGCTTCCCAACTTGTTACAAAGATTTACGGGACAGCGCCGCACCGTTGAGACGCCAGGGTAGTCATGATCACAGAGCCCCCCGCGCACCCCCACTTGATTTCCTTGCAGGGCATCGGCAAAAGCTATCAGCTTGCCGGGCAACACCTGCCCATTCTCAATGACGTGTGCCTGTCCATCGCCAGCGGTGACAGCTGCGGCATCCTCGGCGCGTCCGGCTCCGGCAAAAGCACCCTGCTCAATATCCTCGGCCTGTTGGATCTGCCCAACTGCGGCCAGTACCGCTTCGCCGGTCACGATATTTTCAACAGCAGCCCCGATGAACTGGCGGCGATCCGCAACCAGCAGATCGGTTTCGTGTTCCAGAGCTTCAACCTGCTGCCGCGTCTGAGCGCCCTCGACAACGTCGCGCTGCCTCTGAGTTATCGCGGCATATCCCGCCATGAATCGGTCGAGCAGGCCTTGCGCATGCTTGAACAGGTCGGCCTGGCCGAGCGTGCCCACCACCGCCCGGCCGACCTTTCCGGTGGTCAACGCCAGCGCGTCGCCATCGCCCGCGCGCTGGTCGGCAAGCCCTCGGTGATCCTCGCCGACGAACCCACCGGCAACCTCGACAGCAGCACCGCCCAGGACATCATGGACCTGCTTCTGGCGCTCAACCGCGAACAGCAGGTGACGCTGATCATCGTCACCCACGATGCGCATATCGCCGAGCGGCTGGAGCGCAAGATCCTGGTGCGCAGCGGCGTGGTGCACGAGGCCGAGCGCCTATGAGCCTGCGGTTCGAACAGAGTCTGAGCCAACTGCTGCATGAAGCGTTCATCAGCCTGCGCACCCTGGGCAAACGCTCGGTGCTGGCGCTGCTGGGTATCGTGATCGGCAGTTCGTCGGTGGTGGCGTTGATCAATATCGGCCACAACGCGGCGGTGGATGCCGCGATGATTTTCAAGGACATGGGCACCGATACCCTGGTCGTCCAGTTCCCGCCCAAAGGCAGCGGCAACGTGCCGATGCGCACCCGGCTCGACCTGGACGCGGTGCGTCAGGCCGTACCGGGCATTGCGCACATCGGCGCGCTCAGCCTGTTCAGCGGGCCCATCGTGCTCCATGGCCGCACCGCCAATGCCAACTTCGTCGGCAGCACCCCGGACGTGCAGGCCGCCATGCGCCTGGCGGTGCGTGAGGGGCGTTTCCTGTCGGCCTTCGATGCCAGCCAGACCTATGCCGTGATCGGCGACCAGGTCGCCCAGGCCCTCGGCGCACCCGGTGAACCGCTCAAACCGGGTGAGCGCGTGCGCATCAACGACTACCTGTTTCTGATCATCGGCATCCTGCACAACCAGCCACGGGCGATGCTGATGCCGGTGCAAGCCAATGAATCGCTGTTCCTTCCAGCCGAGGGCATGCGGCGTATCTTTGCCAACCCGCAGATCAACAACGTGATCATCCGTGCCCAGCCAGGGCAGGACATGGAACGTGTGGCACGGGACGCCGCCGCCGCGTTGCAACCGCAACTGACCGAGCACAACGTCGACATCACGGTGCCCCAGCAAATGATCGATGGCATGACCCGCCAAAGCCGCACCTTCGCGTACCTGCTGCTGGCCCTCGGCGCGATCTCCCTGGTGGGCGGCGGTGTCGGGGTGATGAATGTGATGCTGATGAACGTGTCCGAGCGCCGTCGCGAGATCGGCATTCGCATGGCCCTGGGCGCTCGGCAACGGGATATCCGCAACCTCTTCCTGCTTGAGGCCGTCACCTTGACCGCCGTCGGCGCGCTGTGCGGCGCGGTGCTCGGCATGACCGCCGCCTGGTTCTACGCCTGGCTGTCGGGCTGGGTATTTTCCCTGGCGGTGGCCGCCCTGCCCCTGGGCGTGGGCAGCACATTGCTGGTGGGGTTGTTCTTTGGCATCTACCCGGCGGTCTCGGCCTCACGCCTGCAGCCGGTGGAGGCCTTGCGCGATGAGTAAATGGTTACTGCTGCTGGCACTGATCAGCTTGCCCACCATGCCCGCCGAAGTGGTGATCAAACCCTCGGCGCCCAGCACCACCCGCAGCGGCTATGATCGCGGCGTCTCGCTGAACGCCCAGGTGACCACCCTGACCCTGGGCGACGCCGTGTACCTGGGCCTGCGCAACAACCCGGCGATCCGCAGCGCCTACCTGCAGCGGGTGGCGCAGAAGTTCGACCTGCGGGTCGCCGAAGACGTGTTCAACCCCAAGCTCACCCTCAACAGTTATTACCGCGGCACACGCGGTTCCCAGGACAACGCACGCAACGCCAACCTGGCGCCGTCCACCAGCCTGCTCGGCGAATACGGTACCCGCCTGAGCATGGCCTGGACCCAGCAATTGAACAACGCCGACCGTGCCGGCCGGTATCGCAGCGACGGCCTGGACCTGGCCATCATCCAGCCACTGATGCGTGGCGCCGGCTGGGACGCCACCACCGCACCGCTGCGCCTGTCGCGCCTGGCGGAACAGGCCAACCGTCTCAACCTCAAGGCCACCGTGGCACAAACCATCAGCCAGATCATCGCCACCTACCGCGAGTTGCTGCGGGCCCAGGAGCAGCAGGTGATCGTGCAGGACGCGCTCAAGCGCTCCAATACCTTGCTGGAGGTGAACAAGGCGTTGATCAGTGCCGGGCGCATGGCCGAATTCGAGATCGTGCAGACCGAAGCCGACATCGCCACCCAGCAATTGGGCGTGGAGGAAGCGCAGAACCAGCTCGATACCAGTCGCCTGGCCCTGCTGCGCCTGCTGGCCCTGGACCTGTCCACACCGATTCGCGCCACCGAAGCCCTGGAAGCCCGGCCCATGGAAATCGACAAGCGCCAGGCGTTCAACCTCGCGCAAACCCAGCAACCGGAATACCTCGCCGCCCTGCTCGGCAGCCAGCGGGCCGACCTCAATCTGGTGATCGCCAAGGATTCGGGACGCTGGCAAGTGGACCTGGTGGCAGGCGCGAACCAGGTGCGCGACGCCAACGACAGCGACAACGGCCGCACCCATAACCGCAACTGGGACAGCTATGCCGGCGTGCAGGTGCAGATTCCCATCGGCGATATCAGCACGCGCCAGGCCGAAGTCAGGGCCCGGGTGGATGTCGAGGACCAGGAAATCCGTATCACCGACGCCCGCCAGGAACTCGAGCGCGCCGTCAACGATGTGGTGCGCGACCTCGGCACCCGCTGGCGCCAGTACGAGATCGCCCAGCGCGCCGTGGATCTGTCGCGGCGCAAGATCGAGATTGAACGGGAAAAACTCAGCGCCGGGCGCTCCACCAACTTCCAGGTGTTGAGTTTCGAAACTGACCTGCGCAACGCCGAAAACGCGCGGCTCAACGCGCTGATCGCTTATTTGAACGCTCAGACCCAGCTTGACTTGACGCTGGGCATGACCCTGGAAAGTTGGGAAATCGCCCTCAATGACTACTAATCGCAAACGCCTGCTGGGCGCGGTATTGATCCTGCTGGTGGCAGGCGTCGGGCTGGCCCTGCGACCCCCGGCCGAAAGTCCGGCCGCCGCCGGTGAACAGTGGCTCGAGGTGAAGCCCGACGCGCTGGTGCATCAGATCGGCCTGGTGGGCAAGATCGAGCCTGACACCACCGTCACCCTCACGGCACCGTTCGACGGCAATGTACTGGCCAACCTGGTCGAGCAAGGCCAGCGCGTCGAGGCTGGCCAGGTGCTGTTACGCATGGACCCGGCCACCCTCGAAGTGCAACTGCGCGACGCCCTCTCGGCCCAGCTCAAGGCGCGGCGCACCGTGCAGGAAATGCAGGACTGGGACAGCAGCGCCGCCGTCAGCCGCGCCCGGCGCAGCCTGCGCACCGCAGAAATGAACGCCGGCAACACCCGGCGCAAGCTCACCGAAAGCGAAAACCTGTTCAAGCGCGGCATCATTCCGCGCAACGAACTCGACGACCTCAAGCAACAGACCCAGCAGCAGCAACTGGACCTGGCAGCGGCGCGCAGTGAACTGCAACAGGCGCTGGAACAGGGCAAGGGCGAATACCGGCAGATCGCCGATATGGAGCTGACCAACGCCACGGTCAAATACGACGCCCTGCACAAGCTGCTCGAGGGCAAGGAGGTCAAGGCGCCCTTCTCCGGCATCGTCGTGCCCGCACCCGGCAACAGCACGGCCTCCCCAAGCGGCGCCAGCAACAACGCACCGGTACAAGCCGGCAGCAAGGTCAGCCAAGGCCAGGTGTTGTTTGGCCTGGCCAATATCGAACGCTTGAAAATCGTCGCCAAGGTCTCCGAACTGGACATCAATCAACTGCATCAGGGCCAGGCGGTGGAAGTCATGGGGGATGGTTTTGACGGTGAGCGGCTGACGGGTTCGGTGAGCGTGGTCAGCGGCCTGGCGATCGCCAATGACAGCCAGGGCAGCGCGCAGTTTCCGGTAACGTTGTCGATCCCCAGCCTCACGCCGCAGCAATTGCAGCAAGTGCGCCTGGGAATGAGCGCGCGGTTGACCATTGTCACCTATAACAATGCGCAGGCGATTGTGGTGCCGAGCGAGGCGATCCAGGCGGACAACACCGTCGAGTACCGCGCGGCGATCGACCAGCCGGTGGAAAAAGTGAAGGTGACGACCGGGCAATCGACGCCCCAGGGCGTTGAAGTGTTTGGCCTCAAGCCTGGACTGGTGAAAATCTCAAAGTAAATGCAGATCCAAATGTGGGAGGGGGCTTGCCCTGATGCCAGTCTGTAGGAGCGAGCTTGCTCGCGAAAAACTCACAGGCACCGCGTTCATTCAGGAAGCACGCGTTATCGTTGATGTTTTTCGCGAGCAAGCTCGCTCCTACACGGGCATCAGAGCCTGCCCCCCTCACACATTTAAATTTGTGTGAGTTTGGCGGCCAGTGCCTTGGCCTGGATCGCCACATCCGTCACCGCCGTACTCTCCCACCACATCCCGCGCAGCGGCGGGCCCATGGCGAACAGCCGCCCACTCACCTGGCCCTGGGCGTCCAGCACCGCGCCAGAAGTGTCCGCCGCAATCCCCAGCGCCAATGGCCCAGGCTGGATCAACCCGCGCTTGAGCAATTGCTGCGGCAACGGCCGGGCCACGCGGCGCCAGTCGTATTCGATGCCGCTGGAGTTGATCAGCGCCGCGCCGGATACGTGGGTGAGGGTCTGCTCGCCGCGATGGCGCACGCCAATGGTCACGCCGCTGGCCGCAGGCACCAGCCCCTTGAACGACGCAGCGTGAATCCGCAACCGCCCCTCTGCGTGCAACCTTTCAACCAGTTGCGCACTCAACGGCGGCGAACGGTGGTGATGGCTTTCCCACCACGGCCGCACGTGCCGCACGAACTGACGTTTCTGACCCTCGCTCGCCTGGCTCCACAACCGGGCGATATGCACCCGAACGGTGTCCAGCGGCGCCTGCCAATCCACGCCCTGGTCGAGCGCAATGCGGCATTGGCGCCGCACTTCACGCAACAGTTGCCGAGGGCTGCGCAGCGTGTGGTCGGCGCCGAGAAAGTCGTCCCAGCCCGGCGGCTGGCGGCGCACATGGGGCAACAGGCCATGGCGCGAGAACACCTCGATCGGCCCACGATGCCCGGCTTGTTCCAGGGAGACCACGGCATCCACCATGGTCAGCCCGGAGCCGATGATCAGCACGCTCGAGTGGGGCTCAAGACGGGTCATGGCCTGTACATCCCACGGATCCACCGCCGCCGCGTTCAAGCCGCTGGATTCGGTCAGCGGCGTGCGCGCCGCCGGGAACATGCCGGTGGCCAATACGGCAAAGGCGCCACGCAGGCGCTCGCCGTTATCCAGGGTCAACAGGGTGCCGGTCGCGTCGACTTGCACATCGACCGCTTCCGCCCGGATATGCTCGACGGTGGATGCGGACAGTGCTTTGGCCTGCGCCAAGCGCTGCTGCGCATATAGGCCAAAAATGCCCCGTGGCGGGAACAGTTCACTGATGGGCACAGGCTGTTGCGCCGACTCCGGCCACCCGCCGGCGCCGATGTAGTCGGTAAGCCACTGGGTCAGGTCATCGGCGTTGTCCGGATCGACACTCATGCGCGCCGCATTGCCGTTCAGGGTGTGGCCCAGTTCGACCGCACTGTAGGCCTCGCCCCGGCCCAGTTGCGCACGCGGTTCGATCACCAGCAGGCGCCGCCGGCCCGGCAGGCGCAGCAGTTGCACCGCCAGCATCGTGCCGCTCAGGCCGCCGCCGATGATCAGTACATCGGCGTTGCGGATCGATTCACTCATGCAGGTTCGCCCTTACTGTTTGCCCAGATAAAAGTCATGCAAATCACCCCGACCCAACAACTCGGCGGCACTGCCACTCAACACCACCCGCCCAGTATCCAGCACGTAGCCCCGGGACGCATAGGTGAGTGCGACATTGATATTCTGCTCGGCGATCAAAAAGCTCACCTGTTGCTCGCGGTTGAGCTGCGCGATGATCGCGAAAATCTCCTGCACGATCATCGGCGCCAGGCCCATCGACGGCTCGTCGAGCAGCACCAGGGCCGGACGGGTCATCAACGCCCGGCCAATGGCGACCATTTGCTGCTCGCCACCGGAGGTCAGGCCGGCGCGGGTGTGGCGCTTGGTCTTGAGCCTGGGGAACCAGGTGTAGATGCGCTCCAGATCCTCAGCCAGTTCCCTGCGGCTCAGACGCCGTACAAAGCCGCCGCTGCGCAGGTTGTCTTCCACCGTGAGCTGGCCGAACACATGCCGGCCTTCGAGCACATGCACCATGCCCTGGCGTACCCGTTGGCTGGGTTCTACGCCCGCCAGGTTCGAGCCTGCGTAGTCGATCCGGCCACGGCTGACGTCGGCGCGCTCGGCTCGCACCAGCCCGGAAATGGCCTTGAGGGTGGTGCTTTTGCCCGCGCCATTGGCACCGAGCAACGCAACGATGGCGCCCTTGGGCACACTCAGCGATACCCCGGCCACCGCCAGGATCGCCCCGTCATAGATCACTTCGATATCGTCGACCGTCAGCAACGCCGAGCGGCCTGGCTCAGTGGCAGGCTGGCTCATGGTTTATTCATCCCCGCTGCAGGTGCGCGGCGTCAGGTGCTTTTCCTTGGCGAACGCCGCGGACTTTTCATCGATCAGCGGACGCAACAACGCACGGTCGGCGGCGATCCAGTCGCTGATCAGTGTCCAGTTGGCACCGTCCCACTGCTGCACCCGCGCCGAACCGCCACCTTCATGATCGCGGCACGACAGCTTGAGGTTTTGCATCAGGCCCAGGTAGCCCATGTCCTTAAGGCGCGCATCGTCGATGTTCAGGTGTTCGAGGCCCCAGCGGCCCTCTTCGCCATTGAGCGGGCGCTTGCCGAATTTGGCCTGGGCCGTGCGAATCGCCTCCACGGCCACGGCGGCATTCACCAGGCCCGAGTTGTAATAGACGCTGCCGAAGTTTTTCAGGTCCTTGAGGTCGCTGTGGCCCTTGTCGAGGATCGCTTGCCTGAGGCGCTTGTGGATCTCGAAGTTGCTGCCTGCCGGGTACGGCGTGAGCGCCAGATAACCTTTGGCGGCGGCACCGGCCGGGAGCACGTCTTCGCTGGAGCTGGCCCAGATATCCCCGATGATATGGTCCACCGGGAAGCCGAAGCGCGCCGCCGTCTTCACCGCCACCGGGGTGGACACGCCCCAGGTGCGCAGGAACACCCAGTCCGGATTGGCCTGGCGAACCTGGCGCCATTGCGCCGACTGCTCGTTGCCGGGGTCGGCCACCGGGATCTGGATATTCTCGAAGCCATACTTGTCGGCCAGCAATTTCAACGGGCCGAGGGTTTCGCGCCCGTAGGCCGAGTCGTGATAGACCGTGGCGATTTTCTTGCCCTTGAGTTTGTCGAAGCCGCCTTCGCGCTCGGCGATGTAGTTCACCAGGGTCGAGGCCTCGCTGTAGAAGGTCAGCATCACCGGGAAGTTGTAGGGAAACACCGTGCCGTCGGTGGCTTCGGTGCGACCGTAACCCAGGGTGATCAGCGGGATCTTGTCCACTTCCGCCCGTTCACTGAGCGCGTAGGCGGCCGGCGCGCCGTTGGGCTGGTACACCGCAACCGGCGCGCCATCCAGGCCATTTTTGAAACGCTCGTAGCATTCGATGCCCTTCTCCGCCGTCCATTCGGTCTCGCACTCCTGCCACACCAGCTTCACGCCGTTGATGCCGCCCTCCACTTCATTGATATAGCGCAGGTAATCGATCATCCCGGCCCACACCTGCACGCCGCTGGAGGCATAGGCGCCGACACGGTAGGTCGCCAGGGGAATGAATTGCTGGTCAGGCGAAGCCACGGCCTGGGGCACAGCACCGGCCAAAGTCGCCAGCGCAAACGCGGTGCCGAGCAGGGAACGTTTCAAGGATGCACGCATGGAAGTTCTCTTGAAGGAAGGTTAGAAACGCAGCGGCCACTGCCGCAGACGGTCACGCAGGGTGTGCAACAGGCGAATCAGGCCCTCGGGTTCCTTGATCAGGAACACGATGATCAACACGCCAAAAATGATTTTCTGCAGGTTCTGCAACTGCCCCGCATCGACCGAGCCGCCGAACAGCGCCTGCCCGGCGTGGCTGAGCAGGATCGGCAGCAGGCTGATGAAGGCCGCACCGACAAAGTTGCCGGCAATGCTGCCCATGCCGCCGATAATGATGATGAACAGGATCTGGAACGAGCGGTTGATATCGAAGCTGCTGGCGCTGGCCGTGCCCAGGTAGGCGAACGCCCACAGCGCACCGGCAATCCCTAAGTAGAACGAGCTGACCGCGAACGCCAGGCGCTTGTAGCGCACCACCGGGATGCCGACCACGGCGGCGGCGGTGTCCATGTCGCGGATCGCCATCCAGTTGCGCCCGACCTGGCTGCGCACCAGGTTGACGGCGGTCCAGGTCAGCAGCAGCACCGTGACCAGGGTCAGCCAGTAGCGGCTCAACGGCGTGTTGAGGTCATGACCGAACAGCGCCAGCGTCGGCGCGGAAATAGTGCCGGACGAACCATAGTTGTAGAACCAGGGGAATTTGACGAACAGCCATTCCAGGAAGAACTGCGCAGCCAGCGTGGTGACCATCAGGTAAAAACCCTTGATCCGCGAGCTGGGCAGGCCGAACAGCAGCCCCACCAGCGCGCTGATCACCCCGCCGCCCAGCAGCGCCACCGGCAGGCCCAGCTCGGGCAGGCGCAGCAAAAACCCGTAGGTGGCGAACGCGCCTACCGCCATGAAGCCCGCCGCGCCCACCGACGTTTGCCCCGTGTAGCCGGTCAGCAGGTTCAAGCCCAGCCCGGCCAGGGACAGCACCAGAAAGGGGATCAGGATCGCGTTGAGCCAATAGTCGTTGCCCCACAGCGGCACCACGACAAAGGCCAGCGCCAGCAGACCGAGCAGGCTCCAGGGAACGCGGCGTTGCATCAGCACGAGCGGCGCGGTTTCTTGAACGACGGGAATCGACATGCTTTCAGACTCGCTCGATGGCCCGCTCGCCGAACAGGCCGGCGGGACGGATATACAGGAAGGCCAACGCCAATACATAGGCGAACCATGGCGTGATACCGCCGCCGATCAACGGGCCGAGATACACCTCGGCGAGGTTCTCGGCGGCGCCGACGATCAACCCGCCGGCAATCGCCCCGCCAATCGAGGTAAAGCCACCGATGATCAACACCGGCAAGGCCTTGAGCACCACCAGCGACAACGAGAACTGCACCCCCTGGCGCGCGCCCCACAGCAGCCCCGCGACCAGCCCGACGATGCCGGCCGCCGCCCAGACGATCTGCCAGATCCGATTGAGGTTGATGCCGATGGACAGCGCCGCCGTGGTGTCATCCGCCACCGCGCGCAGGGATATGCCGATGCGGGTCTTGTTGAACAGCAGCGCGAGGACGGTCACCAGCACTACGGCAGCCGCCGCGGCGATCAGGTCGAACTGGCTGAGCATCAGCGGGCCGACAAACAGCGGCACGTCATCGATGCCCAGGTCCAGCGCGCGTACCTGCGAGCCCATCAGGCCCTGGGCCAGGCCTTCGATGATGAACGACAGGCCCAGCGTGGCCATGAACAGGGTGATCTGCGAACGGTTCACCAGCGGGCGCAAGACCAGCCGCTCGATGAGCAAGGCGCCGACGATCATCACCACTACCGTCAGCAGCAGCGCCAAGGCAAACGGCACGCCCTGGTCGTGCAGACTGACGAAGGTCAGCGCGGCAAACAGCAGCATCGCGCCCTGGGCGAAATTGAACACGCCGCTGGCCTTGTAGATCAGCACGAAGCCGATGGCGACCAACGAGTACAGGGTGCCGGCGAGCAAACCGCCGAGCAGGGTTTCGAAGAAAAAGATCATCAGTGCACCGCCCCCAGATAGGCCGCGATCACGTCGGGGTTGGCCTGCACCTGGGCCGGCGTGCCGTCGCCGACTTTGCGCCCGTAGTCGAGCACCACCACGTGGTCGGACAGGCCCATGACCACGCCCATGTCGTGCTCGATCAACACCACGGTGGTGCCCAGATCGCGATTAACGTCGGCGACGAAGCGCGCCATGTCCTGTTTCTCTTGCGCGTTCATGCCGGCCATGGGTTCGTCGAGCAGCAACAGGCTGGGCCCGGCGATCAGCGCGCGGCCCAACTCCACGCGCTTTTGCAGGCCGTAGGACAGGTTGCCCACCGGCACCTCGCGATGGGCTTGCAGCTCAAGAAATTCAAGGATGCCCTGCCCGCGCAGGCGAAACGCCTCGGCTTCACGCCGCGCACGCGGCAGGCCGAGGGCCTGCTCGATCAAGCTGGAACGCGTATGCCTCGACAGGCCGGTAAGGATGTTGTCGAGCACGCTCATTTTCTTGAACAGCGCATTGTTCTGGAACGTACGGCCGATGCCTCGGCGGGCGGCGCCCAGCGGATCGATGCGGTGCAAGTGTTGCGCCTCGAACACGATTTCACCGGCATCGAAGCGATACACACCGTTGAGCACATTGAGCAACGAGCTCTTGCCTGCGCCGTTGGGTCCGATCAGCGCGCAGATCTCGCCGCGCCGCACCTCGAAAGACAACGCATTGATCGCCTTGACGCCTTTGAACGACAGCGAAATATCGCGCACCTGGAGAATGGTCTGGCTCATGCAATGTCCCGTTTGAATTCGGCCAGCCAGATTGGCTCGGCAGTGGTTTTAAGCGGTTGCCAGATATAGCCCAGGCGCTGGAAACCGAGCAGCTTGCGCACCCGGTTTTTCAGCAACCGGCGCAGGCCGCTGTGCGGATGGGCGATGGCCCAGTCACACAGACGTCGACGCCAGGTACCGTGGGCGGCGAGGCGGCTTTCGATCTCATCGGCCAGGTGCTGCAAACGTTCGGGTGACAGCAGCAGGCCGGTCGGGGCGACTTCGCTGCGATCGCGTCGCGCCGACGCCTGTGTCTCCGGAAACGCCAGGCCGTGGCCGCTGTCGAGCCACTGCTCCAGCACCACGGCAAGACCGCCTCGCCAGTGCGTACCCTCCTCGCTCCACAACACCGTTTCTGCGCCGGGTTGCCACCAGCGTTGCAGGCGTTGCACCGGGTCGACCGGGCCGAGCAGTTGAGCGAAGTCCAGGCGCTGGGTAAATGTCCAATCGGGTTGGCGTCCTTGAACGCAGGCGTGACTGGGATGCAGGCGCCAGAGCTGTTGCTCCAGGGCTTGCGGCTCCAGATCATCGGCCAGCGTCAGGACCTGCCCGCCCACGGATTGGGCGGCCAGCGCCAGCAACAGCAGGTTCGGCTCAAATGCGCCGATGAGCGCCAGCCGCGACTGTTCGCTGAAGCCCTGCTGGCGCAAGCCGTCAGCCAGGCGTCCGACGTCACGCAGCACGTCGATCCAGCGCCACGCATGCCATTGGCCCTGGCGTTTGTGACGCAGGGCAACGTGCAAGGGTGTGAGTTGTGCCCAGTGGTGCAGGCGTTCAAGGGCGGCTTTGGGTTCGGGCACGCTCATAGGGATGACTCCTATTGGATGTTTGAGCGTGCGGTGGTCCGCTGGCTGAAATATTCAAACGACACAGGACAAATGTGGGAGGGGGCTTGCCCCCGATGGCGGTGGGTCAGTTAGGACACCTTTGCCTGGCCTGCCGCTATCGGGGGCAAGCCCCCTCCCACAGGGGTTTTGTGTGAGCCAGACAGGTCGCGGTAGCTGGCGCCGGGGTGATTGGCGCCCAGCCTCGGCCCCTCGCCAAACAACTTTTCGCGCAACGTGCCCTGGGCGTATTCGGTCTTGTACACGCCGCGCTTCTGCAGCTCCGGCACCAGCAATTCCACGGCGTCGACAAAGGTTTCGTGGGTCAGCGCATAGGCCAGGTTGAAGCCGTCCACATCGGTCTCCTCCACCCATTCCTGCAGCAGGTCCGCCACCGTCTGCGGACCGCCGACAAACAGCGGGCCAAAGCCGCCGATGCCGACCCAGTTGGCCAGTTCATTCGGCGTCCAGACCTTGTCTGGATCCGCCGTGGAAAAGGCTTCCACCGCCGACTGGATGGCGTTGGTGTGCACATGCTTGAGTGGCTCGTCGGGTTTGAACTGGCTGAAATCGATGCCGGTCCAGCCGGAGATCAGCGCCATCGCGCCTTCGTAGCTGACATAGGACGTGTAGTCATCGAACTTGGCCTTGGCCTGCGCGTCGGTCTCGCCGACGATCACCGTCTGCAGGTTGAAGATCAGGATTTTGCGCGGATCACGCCCCGCCTCGGCCGCACGCCGGCGAATATCGGCGACGGTCTTTTTCAGCAGCACCTTGGACGGCGCGGCCACGAACACGCACTCGGCCTGTTCGGCGGCGAACTGTTTGCCCCGGCTCGATGCGCCGGCCTGGTACAGCACCGGTGTGCGCTGCGGCGAGGGTTCGCACAGGTGGATGCCGGGCACCTGGAAGTGTTTGCCCACATGGCCAATCTCGTGGATTTTGCTCGGGTCGCTGAAAATCCGTCGATCACGGTCGCGCAGCACCGCCCCCTCCTCCCAGCTGCCTTCCCAGAGTTTGTAGCAAACCTGCAGGTATTCCTCGGCATAGTCGTAGCGCGCGTCGTGCTCAGTCTGGGCTTTCTGGCCGAGATTCCTGGCACCGCTTTCCAGGTAGGAGGTGACAATGTTCCAACCGACGCGGCCTTTGGTCAGGTGATCGAGGGTAGAGAGCCTGCGCGCAAACGGGTACGGATGTTCGAAGGACAGCGAGGCAGTCAGGCCGAACCCCAGATGTTCGGTGACCAGGGCCATGGGGGCGATCAGCGACAGCGGATCATTGACCGGCACTTGCGTCGCCTGGCGGATCGCCGCGTCGCCGTTGCCGTTGTAGACGTCGTAGATGCCGAGCACGTCGGCGATGAACAGCCCGTCGAATTTGCCGCGTTCGAGGATTTTCGCCAGGTCCGTCCAGTATTCCAGGTCCTTGTATTGCCAGGAACGGTCGCGGGGGTGCGCCCACAAACCGGGCGACTGGTGGCCGACACAGTTCATGTCGAAGGCATTCAGGCGAATTTCGCGAGACATCAAAGCACTCCGTTGAGGTGGTAGTTGCCGACGATCCGGTATTTCACGCGCAGCGGGTCATCGAGCGGCGACGGCAGCGCGGTGCGGTGGCCGGTCAATTCGAACTCCGCATTGCTGGCGGCGATAAGGGCTTCGGCGGCCGCGATCTGTGCCTCGGTGACAGCCACCGGGCTCGGGTCGGTTTCGGCGCGCTCGAACAGGGCCGCAGCCACGTCGACACGAATCTGCAAGTCGCCAAAGCGACTGATCACGTAAGGGTCGTCGCTGCGCTCGACAAAGCGGCGGGTGGTCTCGAGCAGTTGGCGCGCATGGTTCAGTGCAGTCATGGGTGAGGTTCCTCAGTTCCAGGCGTGGCGTGCAGGCTTCACGCCGTTGAGCACAAAGTTGCCGATCAAGTGGTATTTCCAGCGCGCCGGGTCGTGCAAGGTGTGGGTGCGGGCGTTACGCCAGAAACGATCGAGGTTGTGCTTGCCGGTGACCGAGCGAGTGCCGGCCAGCTCGAAGAGTTTGCTGCTGGCGAGCAAGGCCGTTTCGGCGGACAGCACCTTGGCCTGGGCGACGATCAGCGAGGCATTGGCGACAGTGTCTTCATTCGGTTCGGCGAGAGCGAGGTCGACCGCCCTGCCCGCCTTGGCGAGCATCGCTTCGGTGCCGTGCACGCGCCACGCCAGGTCGCCGATGGCGGCAAGGGTGAACGGGTCTTGCCAGCCGTGGTCCTGCTGGCTGTCGATCCAGGGTCGTGCCTGGCGGGCGTGAATTTTCGCCTGCTCCAGCGCCCCCAGCGCGATGCCGGTATCGACTGCCGCCTGGATAATCTGCGAGATCGGGCCGTTGGCGGTGGGTTGGTCAAACGCCAGGTATGCGGGGATGACCGCACTCGAAGGCACGCTCACAGCGTCGAGGGTTACCCCACCGCTGGCGGTGGTGCGCTGGCCGAAGCCATCCCAGCTGTCGATCACCGTGAGGCCGGACGCATCGCGTTCGACAAAGGCAATCAGCGCCTGGCCATGCTCGTCGTTGCCGACGGTCGGCACGATGTGCGCAAACAGCGCGCCGGTGCAGTAGAACTTCTCACCGTCAATGCGGGCCGTATCGCCGTCGACGCGAATCTGCGTGTCGAAAGTGCCGGCGTTTTTGCTCTTGGCTTCGGAAAAGGCATTGCCGAAGCGATAGCCCGCCAGCACCTTGCCGAAGTAGTGGCGCTTCTGCTCTTCGGTGGCGGTTTGCAGGAGGATATCCACCACGCCGAGATGGTTCTGCGGAATCTGCCCCAGTGAAGGGTCGGCGGCGGAAATCAGCTTGATCACCTCGGCCACGGTCACATAGGACACCTCGGCGCCGCCGTAGGCCTTGGGAATGGTGATACCCCACAGGCCGCTGGCAGAGAACTCGTCGAGTTCCGCCACGGGCAGGCGCCGCTCACGGTCGCGCTCGCTGGCCTCAACGGCAAACCGCGCCGCCAGCCGTGTGGCAACCTCGATGGCCTCCGCGTCCGAGCGGATGATATGGGCTGAGTAGTGAGGGTGAGCTGACATGGGCCGACTCCAGGCTCTGAATGAATAACAGAGTCAGTGCAGGAGTCGTGCCGTATTTAAATCACCATAACAATCAATAGTTTATAAAAATAACCGCTGTTTTGCGCTATCACCAGACAGCAAAATGTCTATTTGCTGTTGCACTACCAACAGCTGAACAGTCCTGCGTCGAAATGATCATCAGCCTCCCCGCAAAGAACCAACACGACAATCCGCGCGGCGTTTTACGGGAAGCCTGGACCCAGCAGCGTCAGATCGTCTGGCTGCCACCGCCAAGGGGTCTGACCTCATACTTGCCCTCGACCACGCTATTGACCGCATGCTCGACCTCTGCCCTCGCCTGTGCTGCGCGCTCAGGGTTGTTGGCTTCCCAGCGTTCAATATTTCGCCGCCCGAATTGATCGATAAAGGCGTTCTTCCTGTCGGCCATGATGTTGGTCATTTGTTGTGTGTCGACATTGTGTTCCGGGCTCTTGTCGCGGTACGGGAAGTCCTGACCGCCCGCCACCCAGTTTTCGGTAAAAAACTGCTGGAGTGCGTGCTCGGGCAATACCGATAATCTGTAGGCCACTTCAAGAGCAGGCCCAAGCGCCTTTTCGTGGGTCTGGATATTTTTGGCCTCATAAATATCGTTTTCGGTCTTGACCATATCCTTGATGGTGGAAAGAAGCGGCCTGCTGCGCGGGATGGTGCTGATACCTGTCAGCGAGGGAGGAAAGTCGCTGGAAAATGTTGAATCCTTTCGCTCAAACAAGCTGGTGGATTGCAACGGATTTTCCGGTCGCGCGCCCTGGGTTGCACGCTCAAAGCTCTCCGCCTTGGAGAGCCCGCCAAACCCCAGAGTCCCACTCCCACCAAAATCAACCGTCATGCCCTTATATTGACCTTTGGCATTGTCGGGTTGAAAATAACCAAAATTACAAAATGAAAAATTCAAGTAATCCCAATTATTAATCAACCGCGAGGCAAAGTAGTGCTGTTGCTGTTCCTGCTTAAGCTCCGACGGCAGCAAGTCATTCAGCTTTTCCAGCACCGAAAACTTGATCAGGTTTTCAGCCTTTACTTTATCCAGTACACCTGGCGCCTGCCGATGCTGGCCGTCAGGAAAGGCTTGATAAATATCTTCAAGACGACTGTCCGCATTTTTATAGCTTTGAACGAGCGCATGATAAGAATCAATGATTTTTTCAGTGCCCGGCGCGCCGGCGAGCGATCTTTCACCTGCTGCTTTAATTAAATCAGGCATCACAGTGGTATCTAACAAGAAAGTACCAAGGTCCTTGAAGCTCGGCTCAACCTTGGACGCAACACAAGAAAATTTTGACAAATCGGCATTCGCGGAAAAGTCGCCCCTGGTGGTTTTATTAAAGTCAAAAAAACCTTCACAACCATTGCACAACATCATTTTGGGCGCGCCCAACCCGGTCATCGCAAATAAATTACCCATCACCACCTCTTCGGCGGCGACGTAATTAGTGTAGTAAGGATTTTTTACGCGATATAATTCATCATTATGTTCAATAAACTGGGCATCACGCGTAAATAAAATACCATTGCTGCTGCGCTCCACGGGCACGCCACCCGACAGGTTAACGGGAGCCTTCGGCGCGGCCCCGCGAGATCGCTCTGCGTCGACGTGGGTTGTTGACATACTTGAAGGCGCGGCCGACAAGGTATAGGACGGTAACGCCGGAGAACCGGAAGAAATCAACATAGCCAGGACCTCTGCATGTAATAGATACACTCTAATGGTCGCCTCACCCACCCAAGGTCGGCGAAGGGCAGCCCAAAAAGCGGCGCAGCATTCAACTATTTACCTGATGCGCACTTTACCCGGGCTGCTTCCATGGATTGGAAACATACCTAACGGGAATCCCTTCAAACTGCTTTTTGTTCGTGGCTGAATTAAACGACACCCATAGTCCCGAGCGAGTTTTAGGCATCATGTCCAACACCTGGCTCTTGATACTGCCGCTGCCAAATTCCTTGTCCTCCAGCATGTCTATCATTTTGTCCAATGCGATGCTGCCGGCGTCGGCCTCACCTGCTGGCAGCCGCTGATTCACACGCACATGAATATGCAGGCCGGCGGTTGAGTCTCCGTAGATCGGGCTGTGCAAATACATCTGCACGGTGTCCTTACCGGGTTGATAACCGTAAACCTCTTCAATGGAACGCAGGCTCATATCCCTAAACGACTTAAGCAGTTCGAGGTGCTCTTTTTGAACATCTATGGGGTTCACCAAAAACGTGCGTTTTGTACGTCTTTCATATTCGCCTACACGTTCCCGCACATTCACACCCTCGCCGGTATTCACGCGACTTTTAAAAACCTCCTGAAACGCCTGGCGATGTTCAAACATATCAGGCGGTATCCAGTATCCCACCAGCGCATAGCCACCGGTATGACGAGTGCGGGCGCTCAACTCCATCGGCTGTGGAAAAATTTCAGGGTGTTTTTCTATGTATCGCGTATTCGGCATCAGCACGATGCCTCCCTGCGAAGTGAAGGGCGTTGCTGGAAACTGCTCAGGGTGTTGGCGCAAGGCGAGGAACTTCTGGTCATTTGCCTCGGTTAAGAAATTGTATATGAAGTCAGGCAGGACCGGATTGCGTGCATAGCGAGCTATGCGTGTCTCCATGCCGGCTTCGGAAACGAGCCCTACTTGAGGCATGTTGTATTTATCGGCTGATTTTTTTGAGCACAATGGCCCGCGGGCCAGGGCCGCTCTATCAACGGGGGGGAGATTGAAGCCTTTATCCTCGCCGCTTTTGCGATACCGTAGAGGCGTTGCGAGCGTGGAGCGTTTCTTCTCCTCTGCGCCAACCACATGCTCAGCTTCCCAGCTACTCCAGCGTGGCGGGAACTCGCTGTTGGACTTAACTGGGCTGGCGCGTGTATTAATCAATAATGCATCAATATCTAACGGCAAAGGCAGTCTGGTCATACCGAGTGGGCTGACAGGCATGGGCATCTCCTTTATTCCAATGATCTCCATTTGGAGAACTCAGGAAAAAATAATGCAGCCTGCCTGACACGTCGCGATGACTATTCTGAGGATTGCGCCAGAGCTTTCGGTGTTGCTTCAAATCACCACGTTGCGAACAAACCGAACAGCCACCCCGCCATCATTGCAATAGCCATGGGCTTGATCGCTGGAAAACATAAAGAACTCACCCGCCCCTATGCATTTCTTCGCGCCCTCCAATGTCAGAGTCAAACAGCCGTCGAACACAAAAACCTGCACGCTCCAGCCTTCCGGATCCGGTTCCGGACTATAGCGATCACCTGGCTCCAGGCGCATCTCCCACAGTTCGACTTCACGCCGCGCCGTGGCCTTGGCCAGCAACACGGCTTTGCTGCCGGGGATATCCCCCGCCCAGGCCAACTCGTTGATGCGACTGTGGTCGCCGGCATCCGGGGCCTGGATCAGATCGCTGAACGCCACCTCCAACGCTTCGGCCACACGGTCCAGGGTAGACAGGCTGACGTTCTTTTCGCCGGCCTCGATGGCCACCAGCATGCGCCGGCTGACCCCGGATTTTTCCGCAAGCGCGGTCTGGCTCAGGTCGGCGGCATGGCGCAGACGCCGAACGTTCTGGCTGACGTGTTGCAGGACCGAGGCCCGGTGTGGATTTTCTTTGTGCACTATATTGCTCAATGGGTGGGTGTGCGCAGTATACTGCCCAGCGTGCGGCGCATTGTGCGGTCCGTGCCTTTCCCTTGCAAGACCGAGCCGCCATGACTGCCCAGCACTCCCCTTCGCGTTTCAATCGCTTGAGCAAAGCCGAATGCATCCTGCTGGTCATCACCATGATCTGGGGCGGCACCTTCCTGCTGGTGCATCATGCCATGAGCGTCAGCGGGCCGATGTTTTTCGTGGGCCTGCGCTTTGCGGCTGCGGCCATTGTGGTCGGCTTCTTTTCCCTGCGAACCTTGCGCGACCTGACCCTGTTCGAGTTGAAGGCCGGGGTGTTCATCGGCGTGGCGATCATGTTCGGCTACGGCTTGCAGACCATTGGCCTGCAGACGATCCTGAGCAGCCAGTCGGCATTCATCACCGCGCTCTATGTGCCGTTTGTGCCTTTATTGCAGTGGCTGGTGCTGGGTCGGCGTCCGGGGTTGATGCCGAGCATTGGCATCATGCTGGCGTTTGCCGGGTTGATGCTGTTGACCGGCCCGGCCGGTGCGTCGCTGAATTTCAGCCCCGGTGAAATCGCCACGCTGATTGGCGCCGTGGCGATTGCCGCCGAGATCATTCTGATCAGCGCCTTCGCCGGGCAAGTGGATGTGCGACGGGTGACCGTGGTGCAACTGGCCACGGCGTCGCTGCTGTCGTTCCTGATGGTGGTGCCGATGGGCGAGCCGTTGCCGGGCTTTTCGTGGCTGCTGCTGTTCAGCGCGGTGGGCCTGGGGTTGACCAGTGCGGTGATCCAGGTGGCGATGAACTGGGCGCAGCAGAGTGTTTCGCCGACCCGGGCCACCTTGATCTATGCCGGCGAGCCGGTATGGGCCGGCGTGGTTGGGCGAATTGCCGGGGAGCGCTTCCCGCCGATTGCGATACTGGGGGCGGTGTTGATTGTGGTGGCGGTGATTGTAAGTGAGTTGAAGAGGAGCAGCTCAAAAGCTGGCGATGTGCAGGACGCGGTCGAGCAGGAAAATCGGGGGTGATGCTTTGAGCGGCAAGCTGCAAGCCACAAGCTGCAAGAGGTATGCGTTCGGCTTGTAGCTTGCGGCTTGTAGCTTGCCGCTTGTAGCTGCTTTACTGCTCCCTTGTAGGATCCTGCCACATCTTGCCGTTTGGTGATCGCGAAAGCGGCACGTATGATGCATCCCAAACTCCCGCAGATTAGAAGCCTATGTCCCTGATAGTTCTACTGCTTCTGCCATTCATTGGCAGCTGTCTGGCGGCCTTGCTGCCGCACAATGCACGTAATACCGAATCCCTGCTGGCCGGCCTGGTGGCCCTGGTCGGCACCATTCAAGTCGCCCTGCTTTACCCCCAGATTGCCCATGGTGGCGTGATCCGTGAAGAATTCATGTGGTTGCCCAGTCTTGGCCTGAATTTCGTGCTGCGCATGGACGGGTTTGCCTGGCTGTTCTCGATGCTGGTGCTCGGCATCGGCACGCTGGTGTCACTGTACGCGCGTTACTACATGTCGCCGGATGACCCGGTGCCGCGCTTCTTCGCGTTTTTCCTGGCCTTTATGGGCGCCATGCTCGGGCTGGTGATTTCCGGCAACCTGATCCAGATCGTGTTTTTCTGGGAACTGACCAGCCTGTTCTCGTTCCTGTTGATCGGTTACTGGCATCACCGCGCCGATGCGCGGCGTGGTGCGTACATGGCATTGATGGTCACAGGCGCAGGCGGCCTGTGCCTGCTGGCCGGGGTGATGCTGCTGGGGCATATCGTCGGCAGCTACGATCTGGATCAGGTGCTGGCGGCGGGCGATCAGATTCGCGCGCACTCGCTGTACCCGGTCATGCTGGCCCTGGTGCTGATCGGCGCCTTGAGCAAAAGCGCGCAGTTCCCCTTCCACTTCTGGCTGCCCCACGCCATGGCGGCGCCGACACCGGTTTCGGCTTACCTGCATTCGGCAACGATGGTGAAGGCCGGCGTGTTCCTGCTGGCCCGCCTGTGGCCGTCGCTGTCCGGCAGCGAAGAGTGGTTCTGGATCGTCGGCGGTGCCGGCGCGCTCACCCTCCTCCTCGGCGCTTACTGCGCCATGTTTCAAAACGATCTCAAGGGCCTGCTGGCCTATTCCACCATCAGCCACCTCGGCCTGATCACTTTACTGCTGGGCCTCAACAGCCCGCTGGCCGCCGTCGCGGCAGTGTTCCATATTCTCAACCACGCCACCTTCAAAGCCTCGCTGTTCATGGCGGCGGGCATCATCGACCACGAAAGCGGCACGCGGGACATCCGCAAGCTCAGCGGGCTGGTGCGTCTGATCCCGTTTACCGCGACCCTGGCGATGGTGGCCAGTGCTTCGATGGCCGGCGTGCCGTTGCTCAATGGCTTTCTGTCCAAAGAAATGTTCTTCGCCGAAACCGTATTTATTTCGGCGACAAAATGGGTGGAGATCACTCTGCCCGCGATCGCGACCATTGCCGGCACGTTCAGCGTGGCCTATGCGTTGCGCTTCACCGTTGACGTGTTCTTCGGCCCACCGGCGACCGACCTGCCGCATACCCCCCACGAACCACCACGCTGGATGCGCGCACCGGTTGAACTGCTGGTGTTCACCTGCCTGCTGGTGGGCATCTTCCCAGCGCAGATGGTCGGCTCGATCCTGGCCGCCGCCGCATTGCCGGTGGTGGACGGCGCGCTGCCTGAATATAGCCTGGCGATCTGGCACGGCTGGAACGCGCCGTTGATCATGAGCCTGGTGGCCATGTGCGGTGGCGTAGTGCTGTACCTGATGCTGCGCAAACAACTCAAACGCGGCCGTTTCACCTACCCGCCGCTGATCGGCTACTTCAACGGCAAGCGCGGCTTCGAGCGTTGCCTGGTGGTGATGATGCGCGGGGTGCGCAAGATCGAAAAACGCATCAGCACCAAGCGCCTGCAAACCCAGTTGTTCCTGCTGGTGATCGTGGCGGTGATCGGCGCCTTGATCCCGATGCTCAACAGTGGCCTGACCTGGGGTGATCGCCCGAAGATTCCCGGCTCGGTCGTGTTTGTCACCCTGTGGGTGCTGGCGATTGCCTGCGCGCTGGGCGCCGCGTGGCAGGCCAAATATCACCGGCTGGCAGCCCTGACCATGGTCAGCGTGTGCGGCCTGATGACCTGCATTACTTTCGTGTGGTTCTCGGCGCCGGACCTGGCCCTGACGCAACTGGTGGTGGAAGTGGTGACCACCGTGTTGATCCTGCTCGGCCTGCGCTGGCTGCCACGACGGATCGAAGAGGTTTCGCCGCTGCCCGGTTCGCTGCGCAAGGCGCGCATTCGCCGCCTGCGCGACTTCCTGCTGTCCACGGTGGTCGGCGGCGGCATGGCGCTATTGTCCTATGCGATGCTGACCCGACAGACGCCCAACGATATCTCCTCGTTCTACCTCAGCCGCGCCCTGCCCGAGGGCGGCGGCAGCAATGTGGTCAACGTAATGCTGGTGGACTTCCGCGGCTTCGACACCCTTGGCGAAATCACCGTGCTCGGTGCGGTGGCGCTGACCGTATACGCCCTGCTGCGGCGCTTCCGCCCGTCGAAAGAAAGTATGGAACTGCCGCCGCAACAGCGCCAGCTGGCACCGGACGTGGCCACCGACCTGGTCAACCCGCGCCAGGCCAGCGACACCGCCCTGGGCTTCATGATGGTGCCGGCGGTGCTGGTGCGCCTGCTGTTGCCGATAGCGCTGGTGGTGTCGTTCTACCTGTTCATGCGCGGCCATAACCAACCGGGCGGCGGCTTTGTCGCGGGGCTGGTGATGTCGGTGGCGTTTATCCTGCAATACATGGTGGCCGGCACGCAGTGGGTCGAGGCGCAGATGAGCCTGCGGCCGATGCGCTGGATGGGCTTCGGCCTGCTGGCGGCGACGCTCACCGGGCTCGGCGCGTTGTTTGCTGGCTACCCGTTCCTCACCACCCATACCTGGCATCTGAGCTTGCCGGTGCTGGGCGACATTCATATCGCCAGCGCGCTGTTCTTCGATGTCGGCGTCTACGCCATGGTCGTCGGCTCGACCCTGCTGATGCTTACCGCCCTCGGTCACCAGTCAGTGCGCGCGCATAAGCCGAGCAACCAGCCCAAAGCCGTCGTCAACCCACAAGGAGCTGCCGCCTGATGGAAGAAGTCATCGCAATTGCCATTGGGGTCCTGGCGGCCTCCGGCGTCTGGTTGATCCTGCGCCCGCGGACGTTTCAGGTGGTGATGGGCCTGTGCCTGCTGTCCTACGGGGTCAACCTGTTCATTTTCAGCATGGGCAGCCTGTTTATCGGCAAGGAGCCGATCATCAAGGACGGGGTGCCGCAAGACCTGCTCAACTACACCGACCCGCTGCCCCAGGCGCTGGTGCTCACGGCCATCGTGATCAGCTTCGCCATGACCGCGTTGTTCCTGGTGGTGCTGCTGGCCTCCCGCGGCCTGACCGGTACTGACCATGTGGACGGCCGGGAGCCCAAGGAATGAATTGGGTCAACCAACTGATCGTTGCGCCGATCCTGCTGCCGTTACTGACTGCGGCGCTGATGCTGATGCTCGGCGAGAAACGCCGCCCGCTCAAAGCCAGGATCAACCTGTTCTCCAGCATCATGGGGCTGGGCATTGCCATATTGCTGCTGTACTGGACACAACAAGGCGGTCCCGGCTCGATCGGCGTGTACCTGCCGGGCAACTGGCAAGTGCCGTTCGGTATCGTGCTGGTGGTGGATCAACTGTCGGCGCTGATGCTGGTACTGACCGGGATCATCGGCGTCAGCGCGCTGATGTTCGCCATGGCCCGCTGGGACCGTGCCGGCACCAGTTTCCATGCACTGTTCCAGGTGCAGATGATGGGATTGTACGGCGCCTTTCTCACCGCCGACCTGTTCAATCTGTTTGTGTTTTTCGAGGTACTGCTGGCGGCGTCCTACGGCTTGATGCTGCACGGTTCAGGCCGTGCCCGCGTGTCGTCGGGGTTGCATTACATCGCGATCAACCTGCTGGCCTCATCGCTGTTTTTGATCGGTGCGGCGATGATCTACGGCGTGACCGGCACGCTGAATTTCGCTGACCTTGCGCTGAAAATCCCGCTGGTGCCGGAGGCCGATCGTGGTTTGCTGCACGCCGGCGCGGCGATCCTGGCCACCGCGTTCCTGGCCAAGGCCGGCATGTGGCCGCTGAACTTCTGGCTGGCGCCCGCCTACTCTTCGGCCAGCGCGCCGGTGGCGGCGATGTTCGCGATCATGACCAAGGTCGGCGTGTATACCGTGCTGCGCCTGTGGACCCTGCTGTTCTCCGGCCAGGCCGGTGCGTCGGCGCTGTTCGGCGGTGACTGGCTGGTGTACGGCGGTATGGCAACCATTGTGTGCGCGGCGCTGGCGATGCTGGCGGCGCAGCGCCTGGAGCGCATGGCGAGCCTGAGCATCCTGGTGTCGGCCGGCATCCTGCTGTCGGCCGTGGGTTTCGCCCAGCCCAGCCTGATCGCAGGGGCGCTGTTTTATCTGGTCAGTTCGACCCTGGCGTTGAGCGCGCTGTTCTTGCTGGCCGAGCTGATCGAGCGTTCGCGCTCGGCCAACGACCTGCCGCTGGATGAAGAAATTGATGCGCTGCCCAAAGCCATGGAATCCCTGCATCCACGGCCCGGGGTCAACCTCGACGATGAACAGAAAGCCGTGATCGGCCAGGTGATTCCCTGGACCATGGCGTTCCTGGGCCTGAGTTTTGTGGCCTGCGCGCTGCTGATCATCGGCATGCCGCCACTGTCCGGGTTTATCGGCAAGCTCAGTCTGCTGCATGCGCTGGTCAATCCGCTGGGCCTCGGCAATGCGGTGGACGAACCCATCCGTCCGGCAGCCTGGGGCCTGGTGGCACTGTTGATCCTGTCGGGTCTGGCCTCGCTGATTGCCTTCGCACGGCTTGGCATCCAGCGCTTCTGGACCCCTGAAGAACGCCCATCGCCCCTGCTGCGCCGCTACGAGTGTGTGCCGATCTTCCTGCTGCTGGGCCTGAGCATCGCGCTGACCTTCAAGGCCGAGCCACTGCTGCGCTACACCCTGGCCACCGCCAAGAGCCTGAACAACCCGGAAAGCTACGTGATGGCAGTGATGGCGACGCGCCCGGTGCCGAGTCCCGAAGCCCAGGCAGCCGCCATGGAGGTGCAACCATGAAGCGCCTGTTTCCCGCCCCGTGGTTGTCGCTGGCCTTGCTGGGGTTGTGGCTGGTGCTGAACCTGTCCATGAGCCCCGGCAATCTGCTGCTCGGTGCATTGCTGGGCGTGCTGGCGCCGCTGATGATGGCGCCACTGCGCCCGCAACCGATCAGCCTGCGCCGTCCCGGTGCGATCCTGCGCCTGTTGCTGTTGGTGGGCCGCGACGTGATTGTCTCCAACCTGCAAGTGGCCTGGGGCGTCCTGACCTGCGGTTCACGCCCGCCGCGCGCGCGCTTCATCAAGATCCCCATCGACCTGCGCAGCCCCAACGGCCTTGCAGCGTTGTCGATGATCACCACGGTGATCCCTGGCACGATCTGGTCGGAACTGGCGCTGGACCGCAGCGTCCTGCTGCTGCATGTGTTCGACCTGGATGATGAGGCGCAGTTTATCGAGCACTTCAAATCCGCCTACGAACGGCCCCTGATGGAGATCTTCGAATGAGCGCCCTGCTCTCCAATGCGATCCTGTTCAGCCTGTTCCTGTTCTCGCTGGCGATGGTGCTGACGTTGATCCGCCTGTTCAAAGGCCCGTCAGCCCAGGACCGGGTACTGGCGCTGGATTATCTGTACATCCTGGCGATGCTGATGATGCTGGTGCTGGGCATCCGTTACGCCAGTGACACCTACTTTGAAGCGGCGCTGCTGATTGCGCTGTTCGGCTTTGTCGGCTCGTTCGCCCTGGCCAAATTCCTGCTGCGTGGGGAGGTGATTGAATGATGCCGTTATGGATGGAAATCGTCGTCGGGCTGCTGCTGGTCTTGAGTAGCGTGTTTGCGCTGATCGGTGCGCTTGGGTTGTTGCGCATGAAAGATTTCTTCCAACGCATGCACCCGCCGGCGCTGGCCTCGACGCTCGGCGCGTGGTGCGTGGCGTTGGCGTCGATTATCTACTTTTCGGTGCTCAAGTCCGGGCCGGTGCTGCACGGGTGGTTGATTCCGATTTTGCTGTCGATCACGGTGCCGGTCACAACGTTGCTGCTGGCGCGAACGGCACTGTTTCGCAAGCGTATGGCGGGTGATGATGTGCCGGCAGAAGTCAGCAGCCGCCGCTGATTCATCAAATGAACACAGTGCAAAATGTGGGAGCTGGCTTGCCTGCGATGAGGGCGTGTCAGCCACCGAAAATGTTGGCTGACCCACCGCGATCGCAGGCAAGCCAGCTCCCACAGTTGGATAGATGCCAGGCAATGGAACGGATTCGCAACGCCAATTCCGGCGATTCCCAGGAAGCACGCAATGAGCAAAACCTACACCCCCGCCACCGCCGCAGCCGACGTGGAAACCACACTCGCCTGGCTCGGCGGGCGCTGGAAGCTGATCATCCTGTTTCACCTGTTCGGTGGCCAGGTGCAGCGCTATTCCGACCTTGAGCGGCTGATCCCGGAGATCTCGCAGAAGATGCTGGCCCAACAGCTGCGCCAGCTCGAAGCCGATGGCCTGGTGCACCGCACGGTTTACCCGGTGGTGCCACCCAAGGTCGAGTACCGTATGACAGAATGGGGCCAGAGCCTGTGCCCGGTGCTGGACGGGCTGCTCAAATGGCAGGCCGCCAAACCCGCGAGCTAGACCGTGGGCACCGTACCGCCATCGATCACATACTCGGTGCCGCTGATCGAAGCGGCGCGCGGCGATACCAGAAACGCGATCAAGTCGGCCACTTCCTCGGGCTTGGCCGGCCGCCCGAGGGGAATCCCGCCCAGCGCCTGCATGATGATCTGCTTGCCGCCTTCATAATCCGTACCCGCTTCATCCGCCAGCCGCTCCGCCAGGACCACCGCTGCATCCGTCTCCACCCAGCCCGGCGAGACACGCACCACCCGCACGCCCTTGGGCGTCACTTCTTTGGACAGGCTCTTGCTGTACGTTGCCAATGCCGCCTTGGCAGCGGCGTAGGCCGTGGTCGATTCGGGCAACGGCAATTCCCGCTGGATCGAGGTGACGTGAATAATCACACCCGCGCCACGCTCGACCATCCCTGGCAGCAACGCCCGGTCCACCCGCACGGCCGCCATCAGATTCTGGTTCAGCGCATTCGCCCATTGCTCATCATCGAGCACCGCAAAACCACCGCCGGGCGCGCTGGAGCCGCCGAGCACATTGACGATGATATCCACGCCGCCGAACCGATCTTTCACCGCTTCGGTAGCGCTCGCACAACCGACGGAGGTGCCCAGGTCGGCGGCAATGAAATGCACGCCTTCGCGCGTCGAATCCGCCGCCGAACGCGCGACCGAAATCACTTGGGCGCCTTGCTCATGCAACACCGCAACCACGGCGGCGCCGATGCCTTTAGTACCGCCCGTGACCAGTGCCCGAAGGCCCTTCAGGCCGAGGTCAAAGCTCATACTCCGATCTCCAGTGCAGCAATCCTGTCGCCTTCCAGACTGAAGCAATACTGCAGGTCCAGCGGGCTTCCAGGAAAATTGCCGACCAGATGGCTGGTGACGACGGTTTTATCGCCCTGCTCCTCACAGGCAAACGGTTCGCTGGTGTAGGTGTACTTGTTGCCGGTGCCGGCTTTCCAGGCCTGGATAGCCAGCAACCCGACATAAGTGTGGCCTTCGTCCTTCACCACCGCATCGGCAGTGAAACACTCGCTGAAATCGCCTGCCCTGGCGGCGAAGTAACGGGCGATGGCTGGGGGAAGCGCGAGGGTCATGGCGGGTACTCCTGAATGTTCGATAGGCCTTCAGGATAGAAACCGCCGGGACTCGCCACAAGAACGCACGAAAAGGTAATGGGCTCACTTCAAAGTAAGCCATTGGATTTACGGGCCTACGCGAATATTGAAGTGCGTGCATCCCCAATAAATTTGAAACCGAAGACCCGGCAAGGTGAGCACGGTCAAAATGTGAGAGCGGGCTTGCTCGCGAATACGGTGAGTCAGCCACTGCTGCTCTGAATGAAAGACTGCATTCGCGAGCAAACCCTCCCCCACAGTTGGTTTTGCATCAGACGAAAAACCTGATGCGCGCCGCCCATTTTGATCGTTCCCACGCTCCGCGTGGTAATGCCGCCCGGGACGCTCCGCGCCCCGCCGAACAACTCAGATCAAGCGTGAGTCTCAGCAGGAAACTTACGACAGCGTTTTAGGGTTGTCGCTCGGAAGATGGCTGCCTAATCTTCGGTGGTCGCTGCAAATTCAGCGAGGCGACGAATGCCGTCATTACCTTCGCTCGCACAACCCCAGCAAAACGCCCCGGCATAACGGGGCGTTTTTCTTCTCGCAGAAACCCGAATAATCCTACATCCCGCTCGCACGATAAAAGGCGAAACATCCGATATTTCCTATTTACATTTTTCCGTATGTTTATGGCGAATAAATCAGGATACCAACGTCCATGGCTAACCACGGTTACATGTCCATTAACGGAAAATCTCAAGGCCTGATCTCGGCTGGCTGCTCAACTCAAGACTCCATTGGCAACAAGTGTCAGGAAGGGCATCGAGACGAAATCATGGTGATGTCCTTCAACCACAATATGCTCAACACCGGCAATGTCAGAGCCTCCACTCATGGCCCGGTGGTCATCACAAAAAGCATTGATAAATCCTCGCCCTTGCTGGCCGTGGCGTTATCCAACAGAGAAGAACTGAACTGCGTCATCAACTTCTATCGAATTTCACAGTTTGGTCGGCACGAAAAATACTACACCGTCGATATAAGGGGCTGCATCATTGCCAGCCTGACCGTCGACGTTCCCCATTCGGTACTCCTGAATGATGTAGACGCACAAGAACATCTGTCGATTCGTTATCGGGAAATTATCTGGACACATCACATCGCGGGGACCAGCGGCTATGGCTCATGGGAAACCGGGCGATGAACTCAAAGAACAAAAATCAAACGCCTACTTTCTATGACTTGGGGGTAGTCAGCCAAGCCGCTGCAAAACTGACCAATCATGCGTGTGCAATCAGTGCCCGGCATCTACAGGATGGCGTTAATCGTTCGATATTCAATCGGGAAGTGGCCTATTACGCTCGTAGTATTGTTAACGATGTGGAGCAGGGAAAAAAGACGGTTGCACAGGGGCTTGTGGAGATAAAAACCGAACAGCAAAGCCTGCTGAACCAGTCAATGGAGATTGGGCGTAAAGGCATTGGAGTTGTAGCAGGCGCGCTGCAAATGGCCACAGGAGCTGGAATTTGCTACGCATCAGTTGGCACGCTCTGTCTCATTGCGGGGGTGCCGCTGATCGCACATGGTGCAAATAACGTATATGAGGGTGGGCGTAATCTAGTGACGGGACAATCAGATGCGGTCGGCCCGGTTCGTGCTGCTTATCAGTCGGCCGCATTCGCTATGGGCCATGATGAACGGGCAGCCAATATGGCCTACGGTGCAGCTGATATTGGTTTATCCGTCTACAGTGCAGCGAGACACGTACTTAAACCTGATGCTTGGCGCCTATTTAGATACATCCCAACCGATTACATCCGAGCGTACAAAACAATGACCCCAACTACAATGGGAATCGAAGTCTATACAGATTTTCAAACGATAAAGCAGATGCACAACGAGGAAAAATATTGACACTCTGGTTCGTTTTGACTTTCCCGCTATTTGCCACATGGGGAATTCTTTGCGCATACACACTAAAAATACGCTTCTCTGGAACCGAATATTTTCTTGCAAAATTTCTACTATGCTTAATATTTAATGGCTTTTTTGCGATCACATACTTAAGCATGATAGAAGAAAACAACTTTCCCTTACTCGGATACAACCCAGATCTTATATCAAACTACCCCTTCATTGGATGGATTGCTTTTTTCTGTATACCCGCTCACGCGGGGGCTCTACCTGTTAGATGGGAAATCAGATGGTGGTTTTGATGAGAGCGCTATAAATCCAGCTAGTTTGACGCATACTAATCTCCACACTACAAAAAACGCCCCGAAACAGTCGGGGCGTTTTATATTCAACGTACAGCAACCAACCGTCAGTCAGCCAACCGCCACGTCGTCCCACCCTTGCCGTCTTCCAACACCACACCCATCGCGGTCAGTTGGTCGCGGATACGGTCGGATTCCGCCCAGTCTTTATTGGTACGAGCAGCCAGACGCGCCTGGATCAGCGCATCCACTTGCGCCGCATCGACACGCCCTTCGGCGCCGGCTTGCAGGAAATCCTCAGGCTTCATTTGCAGAACCCCCAGCACACTGGCCAGCTCTTTCAAGCGTGCCGCCAGACCAGCCGCCGCGTCGAGATCGCTCTCGCGCAGGCGGTTGATCTCGCGCACCATCTCGAACAACACAGCACACGCTTCCGGCGTACCAAAGTCGTCGTTCATCACTTCGGTAAAACGTGCCACGAACGCTTCGCCGCCAGCCGGTGCAACCGCAGGCAAGCCTTTCAACGCATGGTAGAACCGCTCCAGGGCGCCCTTGGCGTCCTTGAGGTTGTCTTCCGAGTAATTGATGGCGCTGCGGTAGTGGCTCGACACCAACAAATACCGCACAACTTCCGGATGGTACTTTTCCAGCACGTCGCGAATGGTGAAGAAGTTGTTCAAGGACTTGGACATCTTCTCGCCATTGATGCGGATCATGCCGCAGTGCATCCAGGCGTTGGCGTAGGTCTGGCCGGTGGCGGCTTCGCTCTGGGCGATTTCGTTTTCGTGGTGCGGAAACTCCAGGTCGCTGCCGCCGCCATGAATGTCGAAGGTCTCGCCCAGGCAGCAGGTGGACATCACCGAGCATTCGATGTGCCAGCCCGGACGCCCGGCGCCCCACGGCGATTCCCAGCTCGGTTCGCCGGGCTTGGTGGCTTTCCACAGCACGAAGTCGAGCGGGTCCTGCTTGGCTTCGTCGACTTCGATACGCGCACCGATGCGCAGGTCTTCGATCTTCTTGCGCGACAGCTTGCCGTAGCCCATGAACTTGGCGACGCGGTAGTACACGTCGCCGTTGCCTGGCGCGTAGGCGTAGCCCTTGTCGATCAGGGTCTGGATCATCGCGTGCATGCCCGGGATGTGGTCGGTGGCACGCGGCTCCATGTCCGGCTTGAGGATATTGAGGCGCGCCTCGTCCTCGTGCATCGCGGCGATCATGCGCTCGGTCAGCGCGTCGAACGACTCGCCGTTCTCGTTGGCGCGATTGATGATCTTGTCGTCGATGTCGGTGATGTTGCGCACGTAGGTCAAATCATAGCCGCTGAAACGCAACCAGCGGGTCACCAGGTCGAAGGCAACCATGCTGCGGCCGTGGCCGATGTGGCAGTAGTCGTACACGGTCATGCCGCACACATACATGCGCACCTTGTTGCCATCGAGCGGCTTGAAGACTTCTTTGGTCTTGCTGAGCGTGTTGTAGATCGTTAGCACGATGTTTCCCTTAAGACTTTAATCACTGGCCCCACGAATCACGCAAGGTCACGGTACGGTTGAATACCGGCCGACCGGGTCTCGAGTCCTTGATATCCGCGCAGAAGTAGCCTTCGCGCTCGAACTGGAAACGGTCTTCCGGCTGTGCGTCGCCAAGCGATGGCTCGGCACGACAACCAGTGAGTACTTGCAGGGAGTCAGGGTTGATGTTGTCCAGGAAGCTGGCGCTGTCTTCGGCCTTTTCAGGATTCGGCGAGCGGAACAGACGATCGTACAAGCGCACTTCGCACTCGATGCTGGCAGCGGCCGGCACCCAGTGGACCACGCCCTTGACCTTGCGGCCTTCAGGGTTCTTGCCCAGGGTGTCCGGATCGTACGAGCAACGCAGTTCGACGATGTTGCCGTCGGCGTCCTTGATCGCTTCGTCGGCACGGATCACGTAGCTGCCGCGCAGGCGCACTTCGCCGTTCGGCTCCAGGCGCTTGTAGCCTTTTGGAGGCTCTTCCATGAAGTCATCGCGGTCGATGTAGATTTCACGGGCGAACGGCAGCTTGCGCACGCCGAGTTCTTCTTTCTGCGGATGACGCGGCAGTTCGAGGTTCTCGACCTGGCCCTCAGGGTAATTGGTGATCACGACCTTCAACGGACGCAGCACGCACATGGCGCGCGGTGCGTTCGCATCGAGGTCCTGGCGGATGCTGAATTCGAGCATGCCGAAGTCGACCACGCCGTCGGAGCGGTTGGTGCCGACCATGTCGCAGAAGTTGCGGATCGACGCCGGGGTGTAGCCGCGACGGCGGAAGCCCGACAGGGTCGACATGCGCGGGTCGTCCCAGCCATGCACGTGCTTCTCATCCACCAGTTGCTTGAGCTTGCGCTTGCTGGTGATGGTGTAGTTGAGGTTCAGGCGACTGAACTCGTACTGGCGCGGCTGGGCCGGCACGGGCAGGTTGCTCAGGAACCATTCGTACAGCGGACGATGGCTCTCGAACTCCAGGGTGCAGATGGAGTGGGTGATGCCTTCGATGGCGTCCGACTGACCGTGGGTGAAGTCGTAGTTGGGGTAGATGCACCACTTGTCGCCAGTCTGGTGGTGGTGGGCATGGCGGATGCGGTACATGATCGGGTCGCGCAGGTTCATGTTCGGCGAGGCCATGTCGATCTTGGCGCGCAGGACGCGGGCGCCGTCCGGGAATTCGCCGGCGCGCATGCGGGCGAACCAATCGAGGTTCTCCTCGACCGAACGGTCGCGGAACGGGCTGTTCTTGCCCGGCTCGGTCAGGGTGCCACGGTATTCCTTGGCCTGCTCGGGGGACAGGTCGTCGACGTAGGCCTTGCCGGCCTTGATCAGCTCGACCGCCCAGTCGAACAACTGGTCGAAGTATTGGGAGGCGTAGCGCACTTCACCGGACCATTGGAAGCCCAGCCACTTGATGTCGCTTTCGATGGCGTCGATGTATTCCTGGTCTTCCTTGGCCGGGTTGGTGTCGTCGAAACGCAGGTGCGTGACGCCACCGAACTCCTGGGCCAGGCCGAAATTCACACAGATCGACTTGGCGTGACCGATGTGCAGGTAGCCGTTGGGCTCTGGCGGGAAGCGAGTGACGATCTGCGTGTGCTTGCCCGAATCCAGGTCCGCCTGGATGATCGGGCGCAGGAAGTTGACCGGGACGGCAGGTCCGGCCTTGGCATTCGGGGTAGAGTCGACAGTGGGCTTGCTCATAGGATCCTTGAACAGACAGGTTCGTGGCCGGGTGGGGGCCAGATAAAACAAAGGGCTCATAATAGCCGATGCAGTCAAGACACTGACAGGCTGGCACCAAAAACTGCTGTTTAATTACTGCTTTTGTGGCCGGGGCGGTAAAAAACCACCTCGAAATTCCTGCCGGGCACGCTAAACTGCGCGCCTTGGCCGTCGTTTAAGCCAGACAGGTAAGGTGCCCCGGGCACCCAAACCCACGAATTCCCTGAAAAGAGTAGTGAACATGACTCAAGTCAAACTGACCACCAACCACGGTGACATCGTCATCGAGTTGAACGCCGAGAAAGCGCCGATCACCGTCGCCAACTTCATCGAGTACGTCAACGCCGGCCACTACGAAAACACCGTTTTCCACCGTGTCATCGGCAACTTCATGATCCAGGGCGGCGGTTTCGAGCCAGGCATGAAAGAGAAGAAAGACAAGCGCCCAAGCATCCAGAACGAAGCGGACAACGGCCTCTCCAACGACAAGTACACCGTCGCCATGGCCCGTACCATGGAGCCGCATTCGGCCTCCGCGCAGTTCTTCATCAACGTGGCCGACAACGCTTTCCTGAACCACAGCGGCAAGAACGTGCAGGGTTGGGGTTACGCGGTGTTCGGTAAAGTCACCGAAGGCCAGGACGTTGTCGACAAGATCAAAGGCGTGTCCACCACGTCCAAAGCCGGTCACCAGGACGTTCCAGCCGAAGACGTGATCGTCGAGAAAGCCGAGATCGTTGGGTGATATTGCTGATTTCAGACTTGCATCTGGAAGAGGAGCGCCCGGACATCACCCGGGCGTTTCTGGATCTGCTCCACGGCCGCGCCCGGGGCGCCCAGGCGTTGTACATTCTGGGGGACTTCTTCGAAGCCTGGATTGGCGACGATGGGATGACCGCGTTCCAGCGTTCCATCTGTGACGCGCTGCGCGAACTGAGCGACAGCGGCACTGCGATTTTCATCATGCACGGCAACCGCGACTTCCTGATCGGCAAGGCGTTCTGCAAGGCGGCAGGCGCCAGCTTGCTCAAGGATCCGAGTGTCGTGCAGTTCTACGGCGAACCCGTGCTGCTGATGCACGGCGACAGCCTCTGCACCCGCGACCTCGGCTATATGAAGCTGCGGCGCATCCTGCGTAACCCAATGGTGTTGTTTATCCTGCGCCACCTGCCCTTGAACACGCGCCACAGGCTGGCGCGCAAGTTGCGCAGTGAAAGCAGCGCCCAGGTGCGCATGAAGGCTAACGATATTGTCGATGTCACGCCTGAAGAAGTGCCACGGGTGATGCAGCAGTTCGGCGTGCGCACCCTGGTCCACGGCCATACGCACCGCCCCGCCATCCATAAGTTGCAGATTGGTGACCAGGCGGCCAAGCGGATTGTGCTGGGGGATTGGGACAAGCAAGGCTGGGCGTTGCAGGTGGATGAGCAAGGCTTTCAGTTGACGGCGTTTGACTTCATCAATCCGCAGTTGGCATTGCCCGGCGCTTGATCCGCAGCACCACTGATCCCATGTGAACAGAGGTCAAACTGTGGGAGGAGGCTTGCCCCCGATGAGGACGTGTCAGTTGATACCTCTGTGACTGACCCACCGCCATCGGGGGCAAGCCCCCTCCCACAGTTGATTGCGTTCCATCCGTTCGGATCAGTGGCCGCTTGCTTCCGGCCCGGCTTTCGCGCCAAACGGCGGCTTGGCCAGCCATACCAGCAACAATCCGCAGTTGGCCCTGCCAGGCGCTTGATACCTGACAACACACATCCATGTGGGAGGGGGCTTGAACTGGTCTAATGAATTTGGACACATCAATAGGGCGCTATGATGGCGCCCAAACCTGAGGTGTACAGATGATGCGAAAGTCCTATTCCAGTGAGGTCAAACTCAACGCTGCAAGCATGGTGCTTGATCAAAATATGTCTGTTCCCGAAGTTTGCGCCAGTTTGGATATTGGCCCTACGGCTTTGCGCCGCTGGGTCGAACAGGTGCGTAAAGAGCGCGCCGGATCCACGATGACGGGCACCAAGGCAATTACTGCCGAACAGAAGAAAATTCACGAACTCCAGGCCCTGCTCAGGCAAAAAGACCGGGATATCGAAATCCTAAAAAAGGCCAGTGTTCTCCTGCTTTTGGACTCCAAAGATCATTCCCTCTGATCAGCGAGCTAGGCGAACAGTACGGCATTACAGATTGCTGCCGCGTTTTTGAAGTCAACCGCAGCAGCTACTACGCCTGGCGTCAGCGTCAGGGAAAAATCGATCTTGAGCGCGAAGCGCTTAAGGTTGCTCTGATTAAGTATCACAAGGCGTCCAGAGGATCGGCTGGAGCACGAACTCTTTCTGAAGACCTGCGAGGTGCAGGCTATAAGGTGGGGCGCTACATGGCTCGTAGCTTGATGAAAGAGGCTGGAATTGCTAGCCGACAACGCCGGCCACATAAGTACAAGTCATCAGGCGCTGAGTCTTTGGTGGCTGAGCATGAGCTGGAGCGTGAGTTTTACGTCGCTGACATCAACAAGGTGTGGTGTGCGGACATCACCTATATCCAGCTCGGCAAGCGATGGCTCTACTTTTCGGTGGTGTTGGGTTTGTTCGCGCGCCGAGTGGTGGGATGGTCGTATTCACTGCTCGCCGATGCGACGCTGGCAAGCGAGTCACTGCGCATGGCTATTGAGTTGAGAGGGCGACCCAAAGGCGTGCTGTTTCATTCCGACCAGGGCTGCCAGTACACGAGTCATAAATTCAGGGCTGAACTGCAGGTACACGAGTTGAAGCAAAGCATGAGTCGCAAAGGTCAGTGCTGGGATAACGCCCCAATGGAGCGTTTTTTTGGCAGCTTAAAGTCGGAATGGGTGCCTGAGGGCGGTTACAGTTCAGAGCACGAGGCTCGGGCAGATATCAACCGATATGTGGCGCGCTACAACAGCGTAAGGCGCCACAGCCACAACGGCTACCACTCACCGATAGCGGCGGAAAAGCTCGCAGCGTGAGAACCGAAAAGAATGTCCGAAATTACTAGACCAGTTCAGCTTGCCCCCGATGAGGGTGTGTCAGTTGATACCTCTGTGACTGATCCACCGCCATCGGGGGCAAGCCCCCTCCCACAGTTGATTGCGTTCCATCCGTTCGGATCAGTGGCCGCTTGCTTCCGGCCCGGCTTTCGCGCCAAACGGCGGCTTGGCCAGCCATACCAGTAACAATCCGCAGTTGGCCCTGCCTGGCGCTTGATACCTGACAACACACATCCAATGTGGGAGGGGGCTTGCCCCCGATGAGGGTGTGTCAGTTGATACATCTGTAACTGACCCACCGCTATCGGGGGCAAGCCCCCTCCCACAGTTGATTGCATTTCAATCCGTTCGGATCAGTGGCCGCTAGCCGCAGGCCCCGCTTTCGCGGTAAACGGCGGCTTGGCCAGCCACACCAGCAGCATCAACCCGGCAAAGATCCACCCCATCAAGGTGAAATAGTCCACGGTGGACATCATGTAGGCCTGGCTGGTGAGGATCTGGTCCAACTGCGCATACGCTTTGTGCCCCGCCCCGCCGAGCGCCTGTATCGCGTCGCGCGTGGCCGAGTCATAAGTGGTCATGTTCTCGCTCATGTACGCGTGGTGCTGGTCGGCGCGGCGAATCCAGATCCAGGTGGTGAGCGAGGCCGCGAAGCTGCCGCCCAAGGTGCGCAGGAACGTTGCCAGCCCCGCGCCGTCGGCAATCTGCTGCGGCGGCAGGTCGGACATCAGGATGCTCAGGGTCGGCATGAAGAACAGCGCCACGCCGATCCCCATGAACAGCTGCACCAGGGCGATGTGGGTGAAATCCACCTCATTGGTGAAGCCCGCGCGCATGAAACAGCTCAAGCCCATCGCCAGGAACGACAACCCCGCCAGCAGGCGCAGGTCGAACTTGTGCGCGTATTTGCCCACGAACGGCGACATCAGCACCGGCAAAATCCCGATGGGCGCCACCGCCAGCCCGGCCCAGGTGGCGGTGTAGCCCATCTGGGTTTGCAGCCACTGCGGCAGGATCAGGTTGATGCCGAAAAAGCCCGCGTAACCGAGGATCAACACAATGGTGCCGATCCGGAAGTTACGGTGCGCGAACAGCCGCAGGTTGACCACCGGGTGCTTGTCGGTCATCTCCCAGATCACGAACACCGCCAGGGCGATCACCGAAATGGCCGCACCAATGATGATGAAGTTGGACTCGAACCAATCCAGGTCATTGCCCTTGTCGAGGATGATCTGCAAGGCCCCCACACCGACGATCAGGCTCAGCAGCCCAACATAGTCCATCGGCTGGTAGCTGGTGACCACCGGGCGTTTCTTCAGCTGCGCACGCACCACCATCACCGCAAAAATCCCGATGGGCACGTTGATGAAAAAGATCCACGGCCAACTGTAGCTGTCAGTGATCCAGCCACCGAGAATCGGCCCGGCAATCGGCGCCACCACCGTGACCATCGCCAGCAACGCCAAGGCCATGCCGCGCTTGGCCGGTGGGTAGACCGCAATCAACAGCGTCTGCGTCATCGGGTACAACGGCCCGGCGACCAAGCCTTGCAGCACGCGAAAGCCGATCAGCTCGGGCATCGAGGTGGAAATCCCGCAGAGGAACGACGCCAGCACAAACAGGATGGTTGCCCATAGGAACAGCTTCACCTCGCCAAAGCGTCGGCTCAACCAGCCGGTGAGCGGCAAGGCAATCGCGTTGCTCACCGCGAACGAAGTAATGACCCAGGTGCCCTGCTCCGAACTCACCCCCAGGTTGCCAGAGATAGTCGGCAACGCCACGTTGGCGATGGTGGTGTCGAGCACCTGCATAAAGGTCGCCAGCGACAGGCCAATAGTGGCCATCAACAGGCTGGGTGGCGTGAACGAGGCGTTATTGCTCATCAGCGTTGCGCAGCCTTGGGAGCGGCGACGCTGTTGTCATGGATCAACTGGTTGATCATGGCATCGGCCTCCGCCAATTGGCGGTCATACACGTTGGTGGTGAACGAGGCTTTTTGCGGCGCCTGTTGCGCCAGCACCGGGCCGCTCTGGTCGTGCAGGTCGACGTTGACCACGGTGCTCAAGCCCACGCGCAGCGGGTGCTTGGCCAGCTCTTCGGCGTTGATATGGATGCGCACCGGTACCCGCTGCACGATCTTGATCCAGTTGCCGGTGGCGTTCTGCGCGGGCAGCAAGGCGAACGCGCTGCCGGTGCCGGCGCCGAGGCTGTCGACGGTGCCGCTGTACTTCACGTCGCTGCCGTAGATGTCCGACTCGATATCCACCGGCTGGCCGATGCGCATATCCCGCAGTTGGGTTTCCTTGAAGTTGGCATCGATCCACAGCTGGTCCAGCGGGATCACCGCCATCAGCGCGGTGCCCGGTTGGACGCGCTGGCCCAATTGCACGGTGCGCTTGGCCACATAGCCGGTGACCGGTGCGATCAAGGTGCTGCGCGCGTTAGTCAGATAGGCCTGACGCAGTTGCGCAGCGGCGGCTTGCACATCGGGATGGGACGAAATCACCGTGTCATCCACCAGGGCGTTGGTGGTTTTGAGTTGTTGCTCAAGGTTGGTCAGGGCGTTTTTGGCTGCGGTCAGGCTGTCGCGGGCGTGGGACAGTTCTTCCTGGGAAATCGCGCCGCCCTGGGCCAGGGTTTTACGGCGGTTGTAGTTGTCCTGGGCGGTTTGCACATCGGCTTTCTGCGCATTGACCTGGGCTTTCATGCCATCGACGTTGCTGTACAAACCGCGCACTTGGCGTACGGTGCGGGCCAGGTTGGCCTGGGCACTTTGCAGGCCGACGGCGGCGTCGTTGGGGTCGAAGTTGATCAGCACCTGGCCTTCGTGCACCAGGTCGCCATCGTCGGCGCCAATGCTGACCACGGTGCCGGTGACCAGCGGGGTGATTTCCACCACGTTGCCATTCACATAGGCGTCGTCGGTGCTTTCATTGAAGCGCCCGTAGAACTCATACCAGGCCCACACGCCCACCACACTCAGGATGACGATCAGCGCCAGGCCGATCAGCATCACTTTGCGTTTGCGGGGGTTGGTGTCTTTGGGTTGTTCGGTTGCGTTGTTGCTGTCGGCAGTGGCCATGACAAATACCTCAAATTATTCCGTGCGTGTAGCTGGGGTGGTCGCGGCCACGCTGTTGGCGTGGTACCCGCCACCCAGGGCCTGCATCAATTGAATCGACAGATCGATCTGCGCCGCATTCAGGGTGGCCAGCTGACGCTGAGCCTGCAGCAATTGCTGCTCGATGCTGAGCACATCCAGGTAGTTACCGATGCCTGAGCTGTAGCGTTGCACCCCGGTGTCGTATGACTGCTGGGCGATGTCGGCAGCGTGTTGCTGGGCCTCGATCTGCCGCCCGGTGTCGCGCAGTTGGGACAGGCTGTTGCCGATATCACCCAACGCTTGCACCAGGGTTTTGTTGTACTGGGCCACGGCCAGGTCGTAGTCGGCGTCGCGGGCATCGAGATCAGCACGCAGACGGCCGCCGTCAAAGATCGGCAGCGAAATCGTCGGCGCAATGTTGAAGAAGCGGCTGGCCGAACCGAACATCGCATCGCCCAGCAACGACTCGGCACCTGCGCTCGCGCTCAGGTTGAGGTTGGGGTAGAAGCGGGTCTTGCTGGCATCAATGTTCTTGCTCGCGGCCTCTACGCGCCAGCGTGCGGCGACCAGGTCCGGGCGACGGCCGAGCAGCTCGGCAGGCAACACCGCCGGCACGGCCACGGCGCTGGGTTTGAGCACCGCTGGGCGCGCCAACTCGTCACCGCGGTCCGGGCCTTTACCCAGCAACACAGCCAACGCGATCTTGGCGCTTTGCAGCTGTTTTTCCGCGTCAATCAGTTGCGACTGGGAGCTGGCTTCCAGGCTCTCGGTCTGCTGGTACTGGTATTCGCTGTCGATACCGGAACTCAGGCGGCGCTTGCTCAGGTCGAGCATCTGGCGGGTGCGCTTGAGGTCATCGACAGCCAGGTCACGCACGATATGGGCCTGGCCCAGGTCGCTGTAGGCCTTGGCCACGTTGGCCGCCAGGGTCAGGCGCGCGGCCTGCTGGTCGACTTCGGCAGCGCGGGCCTCGCCCAACGCGGCTTCCCAGGCGGCGCGCTGGCCGCCCCAGAGGTCGAAGTTGTAGTTGAAGCTGGCGCCGATGTTGCGCACCGTCGAATAGGCATCGCCCTGCCCGCGCGGGTCCTGGTCCTTGGCCAGGCGCGAACGGCTCACGCCAGCGCTGGCATCCAGGGTCGGCATGCGCGCCGCGTTGGCGGCATAGGCGGCGGCTTCGGCCTGGTGGGCGCGGGCGTCGGCCACTTGCATGTCGGGGCTGTTTTGCAGGGCTTCCTGGATCAGGCCGTCAAGCTGCGGGTCGCCCAGGCTTTTCCACCAGTCGGCGGCCGGCCAGGCGGCGCTCGACAGCGTCACGCCGCTCAGGGATTTGCCGGTGTGCAGGGTATTGGCGTCGAGGCGCTGGCCTTGGGTGTCGAGGCCGCTGTAATTGGCGCAACCGGCCAACGTCATCGCCGCCAGCACCAGACTGAATGCGCGTGTGTTCATGATCTACCTACCCGCTGGATCGTGATGGGGTCACCCGCAGCGATCAGCATTTTTTTCAGGATCCGCTCCAGGGTTTCCAGCTCGCCCGGCTCAAGCACGCCGGCCAACTGGTTGAGGGCCTTGGCGCCGATATGCGGGAGCATGTCCGCCAGGCGCTGGCCCTCGACGGTCAGCACCAACTGCACCTGGCGCCGGTCCAGCTCGGAACGCTTGCGGCTGAGCAGGTCTTTTTGCTCCAGCCGGTCGAGCATGCGCGTCATCGAGCCGCTGTCCAGGGACAGGTTGCGGCACAGCTCCGCCGGGGTATCGACGCCGAACTGGGCCATGATGATCAACACCTTGAACTGCGCGGCGGTGATGCCGTGGGGTTCCATATGGGTGTCGATGATGCGGTCCTTGAGGATCGCGGCGCGGCCCAGCAACAGGCCGAGGTGGCAGTTGTGGAAGTTGTCAGGGGTGAAGTGAGGCATCGAAAGTCACCTTATTACTGCCTAGGCAGTGAATGTGTGACGAGATGTTACTGCTTAGGCAGCGAATGTCAAATGGAATAATTAGGTTGCTTGGTAGTTGGTGGGCCTGTCCTACGTAAGGCGCGCTTTAAGAATCGTCTTATTCCTACATACCGACTACCTCTCTAACGTAGCCGGCATGAAACTCAAGACGTACCTGCATCAGATCAACCCCCTCCTCTCCACACCAAACGCCGCACGCCGATTACTGCGCATTTTCGGGGTGGTGCTGCTCGTGGGCATATTGAGTGGCGTCTACAGTTTTCTGCTTCTGACCTTCAATGCCGAAGTGTCACGCAGGCGCAGCCATATGAGCAGCGCCATTGCCGAGGCCCACACGTTTTTCACCACCCGCGAAGCCTTGCTGGAGAGCCTGAGCCTGTCGGCTGTTCGTACACAAAAGAATGTGGCCCCCCAGGTCTCCCCCGAAGAAATTCATTTACTGCTAGGCAATACGCCGGGCAAACAATGGAGCATCTGGCTCACCGAGCGCATACGCGACTACCTCAAAACCAAGCAGGTCAATCTGCTTTATGTGAACAGCGGCGCCGACGCACAGGTCAAACGCCTGTACGCCGGTACTCCCGCGATCACTGTTTTTCCACAAGCGATGCTGGACCGCCTGCAACTGCTCAAACGCGATAACGCTTGTGCAAGGGGCCAATTGTGGCTGACGCACCAGTCGGCAGAGCACTCCCAGCTGTATATTTTTATTCGGCTGGACGCTCGGGACGTCAATTCCGGCTGGCTCGGGCTGGAGATGGACGGCCAGGAAGTCTCTCATGCACTGGACGACCAAAGTGCGGGCCAGTTCATGATGTTCAACCCCGACGGCATGCTGGTGTTCAGTAACAGCAAACCCACGCAACTGAGCCAGAACCTCCTGCAGATTCAGCGCCAGAACTTTTTTGGTTTTGTCGGCGATGGCTGGCTGCCCGACCATCTGGTGATGCGCAAACAGTTGAAGTCCACGGATTGGCAACTGGTTTACTCCATCGACTTGCGTGACGCCGTGGTCGGCCTGTGGCCACGGCTTGGCGGCACTCTGCTGTTCTGCTTGTTCAGTATCAGCCTGGTGTGGCTGTTGATCCGTCGACTGGAGCATCGCTTCATCACCCCGACCCTGAGCCGTATCCAGGCATTGATCGAAAGCGAACGGTTCAGCAGCGATGTTATCCAGACCGCGCCCGTTGCCTTATGCGTGTTACGCCGTACCAACAGCCAGGTGGTGCTGGAAAACACCCTGTGCCAACAGTGGCTGGGGCAAAGCGGCGAGCGTGAGCGTTTGAGCCCACACTGGATTCAGCGGGCGTTTACACAGGATGATCCCCACATCACCGATTACTTTGAAACCGCCGATGGGCGTCACCTGTACCTGAGTTGCGCAGCCACCCGCTACAAGGGCGAAGACGTGTTGCTCTGCGCCTTCAGCGATATCAGTACGCGCACCCAGATTGAAGAAGCGCTGGAACAGGCGCGCCAACTGGCCGACGCCGCGAATGAAGCCAAGACCTTGTTTCTGGCGACCATGAGCCATGAAATCCGCACGCCCTTGTATGGCGTGCTAGGCACACTGGAGTTACTGGCAAGGACCGGCCTCAACGCCCAGCAGACCGACTACTTGCACAACATCCAAGGCTCCTCGGCGACCCTGCTTCAGTTGATCTGCGATGTGTTGGATGTATCCAAGATCGAAGCGGGCCAACTGGCCTTGGAGCTAAGCGAGTTCTGCATACTCGATCTGATTCACGAGGTGATCCAGGGCTACGCAGCAGCAGCCCAAGGGAAAGGCCTGGAGTTGTACGCAGTGATCGACCCCAAGTTACCCGAGCGAGTGATCGGCGATGTGTCGAGAACACGGCAAATCCTCTACAACCTGTTGAACAACGCCGTGAAATTCACTGACGCCGGGCGCATTGTACTGCGGGTGCAATTGGCCGGCCGCGACGGCGAACGCGTGACATTGTTCTGGCAGGTCTCGGACACTGGCAGAGGCATCTCCCAGCAGGATCAAACGCGTATTTTCGAACCTTTCTACCAGACCCTAGGCCACACCAATGTGATCGCCGGCACAGGCTTGGGCTTGCCTATCTGCCAACGCCTGACCCACTTGATGAACGGCAGTATCCGAGTGGTCAGCGAACCAGGCCTGGGCAGCAGCTTCAGCTTGAGCCTTCCGGTTGAACAGCCTTTCAGTGCCGGCCTGCCGAGCCGCTTTACGCGCCTGTTGCCCAAAGTCATCTATGTGGTATCACCGGTGCCGGAGCTAGTCGATGCCATGAGCGGATGGCTGCGCCGATGGGGCGCACGCCCACAACCTGGGCGCCCCCCACACGGCGCGTGCACACCAGATAGCGTAGTGCTTGAGGTGCATCCCGGTTGTTTCGAGCAGCGCCTGGATAACGAGTGGATGGGTGCCCTGGTGATTGCTGCCGGCGACGGCTATAACGAGCCCCAATGGGAGGCCGGCGGCTGGGTCGTCAACCTTAATCACCTCCAAGCCATTCACCAAGCCATTGGTCGCAGCCAAGGGCTCTCGGCGAGCAACACCGACGGCTATGCCCCGCAACACCAGTTGAGGAAGCTCAATCTGCATATTCTGGTCGCCGAGGACAACGTGATCAACCAACTGATTCTGCATGACCAGTTGCAAGAACTCGGGTGTACCACCGAGTTGGCCGGCAACGGTGAAGAGGCACTGTCAATGTGGCGCCAGGGGCCGTTCGACCTGGTACTCACCGATGTGAACATGCCGCACAAAAATGGCTACGAACTGGCCCGCGAGCTTAGAAAGCTCGGCTGCACGATCCCGATTATCGGGGCGACCGCCAACGCCATGCACGGCGAAGAAGCACTGTGCCTGGCCGCCGGAATGGACCACTGCCTGGTCAAGCCTTTCACGCTACAGGCTTTGCACACTCAACTGGCGCTCTACGAAAGAACCGCTCATGAAACCGACTAGCATCCTGATCGTTGAAGATCACCCGTTCCAGCAGGTGTATCTGCAAAACCTGTTCAATGAACTGGGGGAGTTTCATCTGGAGTTCGCCCGTGAAGGCCAGGCGGCCCTGGAGTGTTTGAAAAAGCACGACTTTGACCTGGTACTTACGGACTTGCTGATGCCAGGCATGGATGGCGTGCAGTTTATCCAGGGGCTGGCCGCTTCCAGCTCCAACCCAGCGCTGGCAATCATGAGTGCTGCCTCACGTCGCATGCTGATGAGCGCCAGCCTGGCGGCGCGCAACCTGGGCGTGAGGGTAATAGGGCTGATCTCCAAACCGGTAAAATCTGCAGCACTGCGTAACCTGACCGAACAACTGCGAAGCCTACGCCAAACCGAGCTGCCGCTACCTGGCCCGCAAATCGATCACCTGGCCCTTCTCGACGCGTTGGACACAGGCCGTCTACACGCCTGGTTCCAGCCCAAAAAATCCCTGGCTAACGGCCGTATCGTGGCGGCAGAAGCCCTGGTGCGCTGGCTGCATCCCGAGCACGGTGTACTGCTGCCGGGCATGTTCCTGCCGGCGCTGCGCGCATTCAACCTTGAAGAACGTTTGCTGTGGTGCGTACTGGAGCAAGCGATCAAGGCCCAGGCGCAGTGGCGGACCCAGGGGTATGCGATTCCCGTCTCCATCAACCTGCCCACGCACCTGCTCAACAGCCCGGACCTGGCCGACCGGATTCTTGAATTCGTACTCCAGTTGAACGGCGTCCCCAGCATGATCTGCTTTGAGTTGATGGAATGCTCGATGCCCGAAGACATCAGTAACTTTTATGCCGGTGCCTGCCGCTTGAGAATAAAAGGCTTCGGGCTGTCACAGGATGACTTCGGCCAGGGCTACAGCTCCTATATGAACCTGGTCTCCACCCCTTTTACCGAACTGAAAATCGACCGCGCGCTCGTACAAGGCTGCACTGAAAATGAAGAGCTGGCCCAGGCACTCACCAGCATCGTCGCCTTGGGCCGCCAATTGGGCCTTATCGTGGTCGCCGAAGGTGTGGAAACAGCGCAGGAGCTCGCCCTATTGCGTAGAATCAACTGCTCTCAGGTCCAGGGTTTCCTGATTTCCCGCGCCGTCTCCTCCGTTGACTTCCAGCAATTGCTGACCCAGGACGGACCCGCCGCGGATTAAGCCTTGCCGGTGCGTATGTATTTCTATCAGAGGTTGCAGTGTCCACAGGTAATCAATGATTTTCCATAGGCGCGCCCCATGACCGATCGCCGTGAACGCTTGAAGAAACTGACCGACAGCACCCTGAGGATGAACAAGGGGTTGGTGCTGCTGTGTGGGCTGGCGTCGCTGCTGGTCGGGCTGAGCGGTTGGGGCTTGCACCGCATGGTTGAGGACCAGCGCAATGCCGTTCGGCTTCACTTCGCCAGGCTCATGGAAAATATCGCGGAGCAGGAGGCCTTCCTGTACGCCATCCTTCAGCGCAACGCTTCAGGCATCCCACTGAAGGTCTCGCAGACACCGCTGTACCTGAGCGAGCCGCTGCCTAATGAAGGGCCGAACATCTACAAAGGCCAGGAACTGTCCTTTTCAATGCCGTTCAGTGTCTATATCAACCCGGAATCGATCGCACCCCGCGAACACAAAAAGATTCTCGCGCTGGGTGCACAGGTGGCGAGTTTTTACAGCGCGTTCTGGTCAGCCGCGTATTACCAGTCGCCCCAAGTGTTTGTGTTCAATGTACCGGACCACTTTGATATCGCAGTGCCTGCCGCCGGGCAGTTGCGCCGGGCCGGGCAGATTCAGGGGGGCACCTTCAGCCAGGTCATGATTGATATGTTGCGCCAATTGCACGCCAGCAATCCGCAGCCGCTGGACAGCCAGGTGCACTGGGTGAGCTATGCGTCGCATATCGGCAACGCGCCGCCCACAGTGCTCGGGTACATCAATATCGACGTACCGGCAAGCCAACTGGGTATCAAAGGCGCCAGTTCCTGGATGGTGGTTGCCTCGCTGCTGAACCTGAGCCAGATCAACGACGTCGAGCGCATCACGCAATGGCCCATCTATGATCGCTTCAGCTTGGCCGCGCCCAATGGCGAGCGAGTGATTGGCACGGAACAACCGCAACGGGACGCACGCGACGGGCTGCACCTGCGCAGCGATGGCTTGGTGTTCAAGGTCTCCAGTCAAGGCGCGCAGCCCTGGTCTGCCCTGTATGTCGTGGGCTTCAAGAGCTTCATCAATTATGCCTGGTGGCCTCTGCTGGGGCTTTTATCCCTGGTTTCGTTGAGCATCGGCGGCAGTTGGGCGTTTAATCGCTGGTATAAATCCCGGGTGGTGCTGCCCGCCCATCGCGCCCACGAAAGCATTGCCGAGAGCGAAGCGTTCAGCCGCGCGATCATTGATACCGCCCCCACCGGCCTGTGCGTAGTGCGGTGCGAAGACCATCAGATCCTGATGGAAAACCGCACCCTGCAAGCCTGGCAACAGACCGGCCAACTGATTGCCACACTCGACCAGAAACACTTGCTCCACCAACCTGGCGAAACCGACCTGGAGATTGCGGGCCGCTACTTGCATGTGGGGTTGGTTCAAGCTCGTTACCAGGGCGAGGATGTGTGGATCTGTGCGCTCCACGACGTGACCCGCCACGTCGAAGACGCTGCCGCACTGGAAACCGCGCGCTATGCCGCCGACGCCGCCAACGAAGCCAAAACCCGCTTCCTGGCGACCATGAGCCATGAAATCCGCACGCCTCTTTACGGCGTGCTCGGGACGTTGGAGCTACTGGGATTGACCGCGCTGGCGCCGCGCCAACAAGCCTACCTGCGCACCATCCAACGCTCGTCAGCGACGCTGTTTCAACTGATCAGCGACGTGCTGGACGTGTCCAAGATCGAAGCTGGGCAAATGACCATCGAACTCCAGGCATTCTGCCCGCTGGAGTTGACCGAAGACACCCTGCGCACCTACAGCGCCTTTGCCCGATCCAAGGGGTTGCAACTGTATGCGTGCATCGATGCGAACCTGCCTGACAGGGTCCAAGGCGACCCGCAGCGCATTCGGCAGATCCTCAATAACCTGCTGAGCAATGCGATCAAATTCACCGATCACGGGCGAGTCGTCGTGCGTGTTCAGGTCATGGAAAATAAAGCCGGCAGTGTCGAACTGCAATGGCAGGTCAGTGATTCCGGTATCGGCATCTCCCAGGCGCAGCAGACCCAACTCTTCGACCCGTTTTATCAGGTTCGCGATGCCACCAGCGAGGCAGGCGCAGGCCTGGGCCTGGCCATCTGCCGCTGGCTGTGCGAATTGATGGACGGCCAACTGCGAGTGGTCAGCGAGCCGGGGCTGGGCAGCAGTTTTTCACTAAGCCTGACGCTGGCCTGCGTCGACGGCCAGCTCAGCAACTGCCCCGCTTTCAGCGCCTCTGCACCCCTGCTGTATATTCAGGCACCCGCGCCGGAGTTGGCGCACCATATCAGCCAGTGGCTCAATCGCTTCGGCCAGCAAACGCGCAGCCTCAGCCCGGACCTGAAACACACCGCTTCTTCGTCCGCACTGCTCCTGGACATGCTGGCGTCGGGTCAGGAATCACTCTGGGCCGGGCCCCGTGTGACCGCCACGGCGGGAGGCCCCAACCCGCCTGAGTACACCGACAAGGGCTGGACCGTCGATGCCCACGATATCCGCGCGATAGCCTGGGCGATCAGTTACGCCCAACAGGGTGACAACGCCCCCAACGAACCCACGCAGACCCAACAGGCTCGACGCCTGGACCTGAACATCCTGATTGCCGAGGACAACCCGATCAATCAGGCCATCATCAAAGAGCAACTCGAAGCGCTGGGCTGCTCGGTGGTGGCCAGCGCCAACGGCGAACAGGCCCTGCATCAATGGCTACCGGGGTTGTTCGACCTGGTCATGACCGACATCAACATGCCGGTGATGAATGGCTATGAGCTGGCCAAGGCGCTGCGCAGCAACGATCCCGACTTGCCTATACTCGGCATCACCGCCAACGCTTTGCACGATGAAGGTGAGCGCTGCCTGGCAGCCGGAATGAATGCCTGGCTCGTCAAGCCGCTGACCCTGCACACGTTGCGCGCGCAGCTGAGCAAATATTGCCAACCGGCGGCCCCTTCACACACAGCCGCGCTCAGCGACCACGCCGATGCAGCCCACGAACACGCGTTGCCACAGCTGTCGCCGAAAATGCGCACGCTGTTCATCAGTACCCTGCAGCAGGACATTGAAAAGCTGCGCACGCTGCTCAATGGCAACGATGCCACAGGCACAGCCCACACGCTGCATAGCATGGCGGGCGCACTGGGTGCCGTGCAGGCTCTCGAATTGTCCGATACCTGCATCGCCCTGGAAAACCAGTTGGCCGGCCAAGTCATCACCCCTGCATTGATACAAGAAATCGAGACAATGCTGGACCAGTTGCGGACAATGCTCGACGCGCTGCAAAGTTCGGATCGCACTTAACACCAGATAAGGAACAGCCATACATGGATATTCTCAACGTCGTGATCGCCGATGATCACCCGATTGTACTGCTGGGTGTACGCGAGCTTATCGAACGCGATGAGCGCTTTCGCGTGACGGGAGAAGCGGTGTGCTCCGACGGCTTGATCGACTTGCTCAGGCACCAGAATGTTGACCTGGCAATCACGGATTTCAATATGCCCGGCGATTCGCCCTACGGCGACGGCCTGAAGCTTGTGGAGTACCTGCGGCGGCACTTTCCCCAAGTGAAAATCCTGCTGCTGACGATGATCTCAAATCCGTTGATCCTGACCCGCCTGCATGAGTTGGGAGTGGTGGGCGTGATTCAGAAAAACCAGCTGCACAACGACATCGAGGCGGCGCTCACAGCCATCGCGCAAGACCGCGCCTTCAAGAGCGCCATGCCAGAACCGACCTGCGTCAGGGCGCCGAACATCGCGCTGGATGAACGCATGTCAACGCTGACGCTGAAGGAGCTGGAGGTGTTGCGCATGTATGTGCTGGGGCAAAGCGTCTCCGACATTGCGCGGACGCAATCGCGAAGTGTGAAAACCATCAGCGCACAGAAGAAATCCGCCATGCGTAAGCTGGAAGTGTCCAGTGACCAGGATTTGATCACGTACTGCCTTGAGAACAACACCTTTAACTGATGCACACCACGGCAGGACAGGTTGCAGCGAAGAGCGGCATGCATGGGTTGACTGATGTTTGCCGTTGACGTGCTGTTAAGCACGAGCCTACTTCGTGCCCGAACCGCTCATCAGCCACATCAGTCCGCACGCGAATATAATCAACGTTATCGCAATCACTACAAATCCAAACATTATTTACACCGACAAGAGGGCTTGACGGAGTTTACTTCCGGACTTTTAAAAACATCCATAAGAACATTCTTAAATACCCTCATTGCTTTACAGCGCTAATAACAGCCTTTCCCACCTCTCAACTCACCTTATAAGAATCGTCTTATGGCCTCTGGCCACGCGGTCTTTTAAATTTATAACGTGTTCGAAAACACGTTATTTTAATTTTAATTGGACCCTCCATGAAAAAGCTCTCGCTGACATTGCTCACACTTTCCATGCTCGCGGCGGCAGGCCAGTCTTTTGCAGCTGACGCGGTTGCCCCCGTCGCTGCAGGCAGCGGCACTATCAACTTCAGCGGCATCATCAACAATGACGCCTGCTCGGTTGAAGATGCCGGCTTGAATAAGACCATTTCCGTGCCGATGGGCGAAGTGTCCATCAAAGACATGGGCACCGATGCCGCGCCTAAAGGCAGCGGTAAAATGAGCGCCGAAAACTTTGCTATGAACATCAGTTGCAACGCCGGCACCAAAGTGTCAATGATCTTTCAACCGACCACCGGCGCAGGTACTGGCCTGTGGCCCGGCACTAAAGTACTGAAGTTGGTCGACGGCCTGGGTGCTGCTAAAAACATCGGTATCGCCCTGCTTGACTCCAACGGCGCGCAAATTGACCTGACCTCGCCCGCCACTGCGAGGATCGACAACACCCTGCAAGACGGTAGCGCCAGCCTCAAGTTCTCTGCCGCCTATGTCACCGTCGGCGATATCAAGAACGTAGTCGCCGGTCGTGGCGACGCGATCCTGCCGTTCACCCTGCAATACGAATAACAGCGCTCCGCTGATATTGCGCGGGGCCTTTCCGGCCCCGCCTCTTTTGATTTATCAGGCAATCCCGAATGTTCAAACTTCGTTTCTTGTCCTTATGCATGGGTTTGCAGTGCGTGCTACTGGCAACCTCTGCCAACGCGGGAATTTCCTTGAGCGCCACACGCCTGGTGTTCGATGGCGCACATAAAGAAGTCAGTATCAACGTACGCAACAATGGCGATGACCTCTTGATTCAATCCTGGGTTGAACAGGACGGCCCAGTACCTGGCTCCGCACCGTTCGCCGTCACGCCACCGCTGGCGCGAATCATGAGCAAACAGCAGCAACTGCTTCGGGTTATTTACGAGGGCGGGGGCATGCCCACTGATAAAGAGTCTGTGGTATGGCTCAATGTGCAGGAAATCCCACAGGCCAGCACAACCAAAAACACGCTGCAATTGGCCGTGCGTCAGCGCATCAAAGTGTTCTTTCGCCCTGTTGGGTTGGCCGAGAAAGCTTACTTGGCGCCCAAGCAGTTGTTATGGCAATTGGCCGAGCAAGATGGACGCACCGTATTAAAGGTCAGCAACCCGGGCGTTTACCATGTTTCCATCGCCGAACTCACACTGGCCGCAGGCGCTATCAACGAACAGCCCTTCGATACCACCATGGTGGCGCCGGGCCAAACTAAAACGTTTCCTCTTAAAAAGTTGAGCAGTACAAACCCAGTCACGTTGAAATTCCTGAGTATCAACGATTACGGCGCCCAAGAACCTTACTCCGCAATCTTATCCCGCACCGCGGTAAGCGCTGAGACTGCCCTCTAATACGCCAGCACCCACTTCGTGAACGTGCTCCTTCATCGACGCATTCGACTTATATTCTTTAGTCAATAGGGCTGGGCATGTCGTTATACCCACGCAGCAATTCTCATGACTTAATCAAACGCCCCTTTGTATATAACACGGGCCTGAATGCCGTGTACCTGGCCGTCGCCCTGGCGGTTCCTCAACTGGCCAACGCTGGCGATCCAAGTATCACAGCAGAAGCGACACAAAGTGCCCGGTACAACACCTCTTTTCTGCAAGGCGCCGGCTCGGCAGTGGACCTGGACTTGCTGCTGTCCCCCAGCCGCGTGATTCCCGGCCAATACCGCGTTGACGTTTACAGCAACGAGGTATTGGTGGGCCGCCGCGATATCGACTTTGAGCTGATGCCGGGCTCCCACCAGGTCGAAGCCTGCCTGACGCTGGATATCGTGCAGCAGTTGGGCATCGACATGGGCAAGCTCGAAGCCGGCGGCCTGCTCAGGCCCGATGCGCAGGACACCTGTCACGACTTGCCGACGCTAATCGACAAAGCCACGGTCAGCTACGATCCGGCCCGCTTGCGCTTGGCGATCACGGTTCCGCAGGTGGCCATGCAGCGCGGCATGCGTGGCTACGTCGACCCCGCGCTCTGGGACTCGGGGGTAGCAGCGGCGTTCGTCAATTACCAGCTCAGCAGCAACCGCAACCACACCGACACCGCGACGTCGGTTTCGAACAATCTCGGCCTGCGCAACGGCATCAACCTCGGTGCCTGGCGGTTGCGCAACGAGTCCAACTTCAGCAGCCGCACCGGCCAACCGAACCGGTTCAGCAGCAACCGCAGCTATCTACAGCGCGACATCACCGCGTTGAAAGGCCAATTCAGCGCCGGTGACATTTTTTCCGATTCGCAGATCTTCGACAGCGTGCGTTACCGCGGCGTGAAACTGAGTTCGGACGAGGGCATGCGCGCCGACAGTGAGCGCGGTTACGCGCCGATTATCCGCGGGGTGGCAGAGACCAATGCCACGGTCGAAATCCGTCAGAATAATTACATTCTGTATACCACCAGCGTGCCGCCGGGCCCGTTTGAGATCAACGACATTTACCCCAGCGGCTCCAACGGCGACTTGCAAGTCACCATCATCGAGGCCGATGGCCGGCGCCGCGAAACCCAGCAGGCATTCTCAAGCCTGCCGGTGATGGTGCGCAAAGGCCAACTCAACTACAGCGTTTCGGCGGGCCAATACAACAGCCATGCCGAAGGGTTGGACACCCCAAAGTTTTTCAGCAGCACGCTGGCCTATGGCATGAGCAGCAACATGACCGGCATCCTCGGCGTGCAGGCCTCCGACGCCTTCAAGGCCATGTCTTTGGGCATCGGCCGCAATACCCCGATTGGCGCCGTCTCATTTGACGTCACGCACTCCGCCAGCCAGGCGGGCGACCAGTCGACCAGCGGCAACAGTTTGCGCATGCTGTACGCCAAGACCTTCACCGGTACCGACACCAACTTCACCCTCGCCGCCTACCGCTATTCCACCGAGGGCTACCGCACCTTGTCCGAGCATATCGAGGACCTGAGCGCCGAGGGCCAGCGCCGCGGTAATTCCAAGACGCGAACCGACCTCACCATCAGCCAGAGCCTGGGCCGCAACCAGCGGTTCGGCAACCTTTACCTCAATGCCACCGACCAGCGCTACTGGGGACGGGGCGGCACGCAAAGCCTGTCGGCAGGCTACAGCAATAGCTGGCGCGACCTGAGCTATAACCTCGGCGTGACCCACACCAAAGACATCGGCAACAACGGCCCATCGAATAACGACACCCAGGTCAACCTCTCGCTGTCGTTCCCACTGGGCTCCACGCCACGGGCCCCCAGGGCTTTTGTTTCAGCCAATACGCAAAAATCCGGCAATAACACCCAACTGGGCGTGAATGGCTATTTGTCGGAAAACAGCGACACCTACTATTCCGTGCAGGCCGGCAACAGCAGCACCAGCGGCAGCACCGGCTCGGCAAGCCTCAGCACGCGAAGCTCATTCGTCGATGCCAATGTCGGCTACAGCCAGGGCCGCGGCTACAGTTCGCAAAACCTCAACCTGGCCGGCTCGGTGGTCGCCCATGCCGGCGGCATCAACCTGGGCCAGACCCTCGGCGAAACCTTTGCCCTGGCCGAAGTACCGGGCGCACCGGCCGGCGTCAAGATTGCCAGTTACAGCGGCACTCAAACCGGCGCCAACGGCTTCGCGGTGATCCCCAATACGCAACCCTACCGCGTCAACTGGATCAGCCTGGACACCCGCGACCTGGGCACCAATATCGAAATCGAAAACGCCACACAACAAGTGGTGCCAAGGCGCGGCGCGGCGGTGCTGGTGCGCTACCTGGCCGAGTCCGGGCGCCGCGTGCAGTTCGAGTTGTTCGACGGCGCTGGCACCCCCCTGCCCTTTGGTGCAGCCCTGGAGGATGCGACCGGCAAACAGATCGCCATCAGCGACCCCAACGGCAAAGCGCTTGCGTTGGTGACCGAGCAACACGCCACCCTCACCATCAAGTGGGCCGGCCAACAGTGCGAGGCGGGTTACTCGCTGCCTGAGCGCGATGAAACGCGCAACTACGAGCGCGTGGCGTTGAAGTGTCTACCGTGAGCAAACGCACCGCCAGCATTCGAGGCGGCGTCCCAGTATCCCCCCTCAGCGCACGGTGCCCGACATCTTGGCGCTATGACTCAGTAGGAAAACCTGCCGTGACCCCCCCTTTCAAAAAGCTGCGAAACACCGTTGCCACCTTGCTGACGCTGGCCGCGTTTTACGCCACCTCAGCAGCCGCTGCCACCTGTACCACACAAACCGAAACTACCCTGCTGAACTTACCCGACATGACGGTGCGGCATGACACGCCTATCGGAGCTGAGATCGGCGCGACCGTCATCAGCCCCCCCGTGAATGCTTTTTCCTGTACCAACGGTTGGACTTACCAAGAAACTTTTGTAAAGGCTTTAGGCGCAGCTGCCGCACAGATCAATGGGAATAATATTTACAAGTTTGGCACAGCAAATGCCGGTATTGGCTACGCCGTGTACGGTCAAGACTGTGGCACGCGCTACGTTGCGGTAAATGGCACAGACAGCGCAGGTTCAGACTTTAGAAAACTCTGCGCGGTGAACGGGACCTTCTCAAGTAGTAGTCAGTTTCAGAGGTCGTTGAAATTGGTGTTCTACAAGATCGGCACCATCACGCCCGGCAGGAAATCAGGCCAGGCGGTAGCTGAAATGCACTTGCGCAATAACAGAACTTCATGGCAATCCCCGGCGTCACGCGTAAGCGCTTCAGGCTTCACCGTCAACTCGTTGGGCTGCTATGTAAGCAAGACTGAAGTCGATGTGCCCATGGGCGAAGTGGAGATGCAACGCTTACACCCCCTTGGCAGTACCGTGGGGGAGCGGGAGTTTTCCATTCCCCTGAACTGCGATATCGGCACCAAAGTCAAATTGACGTTGACCCCGGGCACCAGCGGTGTCTATGACAACACCAAAGGGTTGATCAACTTGGCAAACCCGACCTCAGCGAGTACGGCTCAGGGCGTGAAGATTCAGCTGGTGACCAATGACGTGCCCGTCATCTATGACAAACCATTGGAAATGGGCGTACAAACCGGCAAGGGTATTTTTACCATCCCGTTGACAGCACGCTACTACCGTAGCCAGCAGCCGCTTAAGGCCGGTATTGCCAACAGCAGCGTGATTTATACCATTACCTACGAATAGAAACGAAGCTTCGCGCTGGCCCCCCGGACTGAAGTGCGTTGAAGTCAATTCTAGGTAACTCGACACTTTTTGTTGCCGGCAATACCCTGCTGCGCCTCACCGATAATCCAGGCTCAAGGTGTACTGCCCGGCAAACTCACCGGCCGGGTAAGCGCCCGCTTGCAGCTGTGGGCGAAACCCCAGCCTGATGAGATTGGCGCCCTTGACCATGGCAAAACTGCGGGGTGTGGCAAAGTCGACCGCGGTGCCGTTATCGGCCCAGGTGGCAGCCATGAGCAATCCATCAAGCGTGGTGGCGGACAGGCCGGCGCTAGCGCTCACAATCCCCTGGGTGGGAGACAGGCGCGCGCTCACATTCTTCGTCCCCGTGCAGTTAAGGCTGATATCAGCTATCCGTTGTGTGGAACCGAATTCGTCACTGTTGAGTGTGCCAAACGGAAGCGAGAGACTTGAAGCCGAACCTAATGAGCATGCGGGTTCGGGGACGGTGTAACGTACAAGGGCAGAGACCACCATCCCGTTATAACTTACCTCTGGCGCATTTGCCACCAGATTGACCGAGATGGAATAAGAGCCTGGTATTTCACTCGCGTTTCCGGTTATCCTCGCTTGCAGCGCAAGCGAGTACATTAAGTTGCTTAAACCCGCATAGCAATTCTCTAACATGCATACATCCGTTCTTAATGATTTCTGGGACGGTATTACCCGTCCGTTTGCCATGATTACCAATGCGGGTCCCGAGCCTTGCCGATAAAATTGCAGATGCTGCAAATAAGGCGCCTTTGTAGTGCTCAGGAGTACTTTACATACACTAACCACTATAACCTCAATACTTTGCTTGGGCTCTATAACGCCAAGCTCTATGTTCGACGCATCCTGAGTACAGCTTAAAACCTGCGCAGCAAATGACGTCTTATAATTCAGGCAGCATAAAAGTGCGAATAACAAACGGACAGCACGCCGCGCGCCTGGCTGCCGACCTGCGAAAGAAAAATATATGATTTTCAGCATTTCCAGCTCGCTTATTTTATAACGAGCAAGGCTTCCCTTGTCTCGAGTCAAAGGTAAAGAACTTCCAACAGCAATATCGCGTTGTAGTTGCCGATGGCCGGCAACTGCTCGCCGGTTTTGACCGCGCGCACCGAGAACTTCAACTTCAATATTTCGTCGGGCACGTCAAAGAGCAGCGACTCTCCTAGCGTCATTGCAACCTGACGCGTCACTGCGCTCACGTCGCTTAATTGTGTCTGCAGTCCCAATGTATCGAGCGTGGTACGCATAGTGTGTGGGTCGTAGGTGCCACTGCCCGACGTAAAACGCAATTGGACACGGCTGTGTTTAGCGCACTGAAAACCAAACTCCACATCAGTCCAGGGGGTTATCCTCGACTGCAGTGAGTTGAGGTTGACCTTGGGCACTTCCACACTCTGTGTCGAAGCGAAGGTGGCCGTACAGGGCGGCTTGATCAAAGTGCCACTAATTTCCAGGCGGGTGGTATCGGCAGCCCAGGCAGCCTGGGGTGAACACAACACTTCGGCCATGACCACGCCGGTCCACAGCATTGCCCTGAAGGCCCAGCCCATGTCAGAGATACTCGATGCTGACGACCGTCGAGGCACTGAAAGAACCTTCGGTCAACGTACCCGTAGATATCAGCTTGGCCTTCATGCCGAGGTCGACAGCGCCGCTTAACTTGGTCAAGGTCTTCTTGACCCCGGTGATATTGACGTCCGAATTGTCGCTATTCCAAGTCAAGCCATATGCCAGGTTCGTCATACCCGTCGCGGCCTGGGTGGTCGAGCCGGCGACGGCACTGGAGGCCTTGACGCTGACATTTAACGAGGAATTGGGTGGGCATGTCAGGTTGATGGGCACCGCCACAAGCGGCGCTTTATCCACCTGGTCGTAACGCCGAGTGCCGAAGTCGACGCTCAGCGTCTTGCTGCCGGTGACGACGCAAGGCGGGCGCGTCAGGGTGCCACTGACATTGATCGTGACGGTATCGGTAATCGCGAATGCCGGCGAACAGGCGGTGCTAACCAATAGCATGACGCTGGCCGATCGGAGTAATTTCATTATTCTGCTCCTGCAGGAATCAAAGGAAAGTGAGGTAGCGGATACATGGGTAGATACGCGCGCAACGCGCGCCAGGGCTGTGTTTCAATCCTCGCCAGCGACCGGTGTGGCATCGCATGTAAATTTGAGTTGGTTAATGCCGCTCTCGGCCAGCCCGTAAGTACGCAAGTCCAGATCATTGCTGCACCAGGACCTGCCATTGACCTTGACCACCAGTCGAGACTGGTCAGGTACGCCGGTAAGGAAAACCCGGCCCTTGTCAGCCACCATCGCGCTGCTCAGCGAGGCACCCGCCGTATCTAAAAGCTGAACAGTTGCCGCAAAAGGCGCGGGAACACCCTGTGCCGTCTCAACCGCCACCAGCAGGCGGCGACCGTTCTGGGTCTTGAAGCGCGCCAACACGAACGCACCGCGATTGGGGGTGACTTCCTGCACCAGCCCGGCGATATCAACGTTGTCGGATAACGACTGGGTGTCGAGCGACACGCGGTTGTCGCGGTAAGGCTGCGCCGAGGAAATGATCGTATAACCACTGCTGTTGGTTCGGACCCCGCTGCGGGCCAACACCCCCACATCCGCAGCACCCGGGGTGGCCACGATGATGTTGGTTTCTCCCAGCGGCTGGGTGAACATCAGCGTGTCGCGCATGGCGACCACGCCCCCTTCGATGCCGTAATCCATCTGCCGGGTGTCTTGCTCGCGGCTGTACGAACCGTGCCAGATGGCATTGGCGCCGGTGTAACGTGCGGCAATCGAGCTGCCCAATACCCGGTCCTCGTCACTCAGTTGCTGATTGATGCCGAGGTTGTAGGACAGTGCGCCGTCATCGAAGCTTGAACCGCTGAAGGTGGCCGACCGGATGTCGTTCCCATTGGAGTCGCGGTTATTACTGAGGCCGACCCGGCTGGTGCTGCCGCCAGGTTTACCCAGCGGAACACTCACGCTCAAAGACAGGCTGCGAATGTCATCGCCATTGCCCGCGCTCTGCGCCAGGCCCAGGTTGTAAGAGGCGCGCCCCACGCTGAAGCTGTAACCCAGCTGGATCGAGGTGTTGCTGGTGGCCACGTTCCAGTAATCGGTTTTGGTGAGGTTGGCGTACATGCCGCCATAGTCACCCAACTGCTGTGCGACGTTGGCGGTGAAGCTGCTCTTCATATGGCCTTGCAGGTACGGCGAAAACACCTGCCCGTTGAACAGTGATTCACCTGCGTACGGCTGCAGGGAGCGGCTGGCCCGCGCATTGTTGGCTTCATTGAAGCTGTAGTAACCACTGGTGGAATAGCGATAGCCGATCAAGCTGAAATTGGTATCGGTCAGGCTCAGGGTCTTGGAATAGCGAAAACGATAAGATTGGCCGGACAACGTTTTGCCTTGCGGCCCCAGGTCGGCCGTGATCGCGTGGGTTACATCGAGGGAAATGGCACCGAAGCCGGCGAAGTCGTGGGCAAACCCCAACAGTGAAGACTTATATTGATCGCTGACGATCGCGCCGCCAAACAACGTAGTGCCATCCGTCAGGCCACGCCGCAAAGTACCCAGGACAAACGCTGGCTTAGCCTGATTCACCGCCCCTTGCGCGGGTCGATATTGGCCCGCCGTCAGCGCATAGCTCTGTTGGCCTTCGCGCAGCATGTACGGCACCGAGGAGAAGGATTGGGTGTAGACCTGGCGCTCGCCATTGGGGCCCTGGATCGAGACTTCGATGTCACCGTTGCTGGGGGTGGAGTACAGATCCTTGAGCGCGAACGGCCCGGACGGTACCCACTGCTCACTGATGACGTAGCCGCGTTGGCGCAGGGTCACCAATGAGCGACCATTGGCAACCCCGCGCACCACCGGGGCAAAGTTACGTGAGTCGTCAGGCAGCATGTCCAGGTCGGACTCAATGCCGACGCCACGATAGGAGATGGACTCAAACAGGTCGCTGTCGGTCGAGCTTTCGCCGACCGTGGCAATCGCCATCATGTTGCCCATATCCCGTTGGGCGTAAGTGTCCACCGATTTCCACTGGCCCGGGAGCTGGGTGCTTTTTTGCCAAGTGGAGAAATTACGCAATCGCCACGCGCCCGCATTGACACCACTGCGCAGGCTGCCGAATTGCGATTGACGGTTGCCGTAGCCGGACTGGTACTGGCTGGCGGAAAAGCTGTAGTTGGTGAACGCGACTGGCTCGCCATCGCTCCAGCTTTTGCGCCGCGTCGCGAAGGGGATGCTGCCGATATAGGCTTGGGGAATCTGCAGGTCCAGGTGCTGCTTATGAAAGTCGTAGCTGTAAGACACATCAGCCAGGTCACGGCTGAAGTAGACACATTGGTCGACACTGACCTCGGCATTTATCAGCCGGTTTGGGTCAACACCCAGCGCCTCAAGACCTTCAACGCTCAAACAAGGAAACAGTCCGGTGGACGTAGGCCGCTGCTGCGCCGCCTCCCGTACAAAGCGCACATCACGTTGTTCGATCATCCGGTTATCCACGCTCAGAGTGACCCGATAAACCCCCGGCAATTGGCCCTGGCTGAGGGTTTTGATTTGTTCGGCGACTTCGGGCGAACTATGCCCGCCGCCAATTTCCAGAAAAGTTGCATCGAAACTGTATTCGGCCTGGGCAAAGGTACTGGTCAGGCCCGCGACACTCAGCACCAGGGACCGCCAGTAGTTGGCTAAACGTATGGGGGCGTACAGACATACAGGCGGCATCAGGGTTTCCTTACCGTTTAGCGCACGCTGACAGGATCGGTTTTAACCGTACTTCCGTATTCGTTGATGTAACTGAGCACAAGGGTATCGCCGCGCTTGAGCGGGTGCGCAGACTTCGCCGTACTGCCTGGGCGTATCACTTCAGGTATTTGCGTATCCGCAGCGCCGTTGACCAGCAGCTCACTGACGACGACATTGAAACCTGAGGGGTTATGAACGCTCAGTTTTCCGTCCTGTACCTGCCACTCCAAGTTGGCCACGGCCTCTTTAAGCGTGCCCTTCAAATCAGCGGGGCGATAAAACAACTTGATGGTGGTTTTAAGGGCAATCTGTAATACATTTTGATCGCGCTGTTCCGCGGGTGCGGCGGGGATAGCTTTTACGTTGATCAAAAACAGACTTTCTTTATCAGGCGGCAACTGCTTAACATCAGTTGCGATAATCCGCAGAATATTCTGGCTTTGCGCATCCAGGCGAAACAGCGGCGGCGTCATGATAAATTCATCAGCGCTTTGATTGCGGTCCTCATAAGCGCTGACCCAAGACTGCACCAGGTATGGCGAGTTTTCATCAGTATTGGAAACGGAAAGGTTCGCTTCCTTATCCTGACCTTGATACACCACTCTAGTCGTGCCCACATTAACGCCTGCCTGAACTTGCGGCAGCCATGAGCACACCAGCAGCGCAGCAAACGCGGCGGCTTTTATATGCATGAAATTTATCCTATCGAGGTAACGCCACGGCTCGCCAAACGGAATAAGCCGTGGCGTTAGTTACTACGAGTTACTTATAGCTAACATCAAAGCTGGCCAGCGCATTGACTTGACCGGTACCAATACCACGGACACCCTCGGCGCCGTCTTTGCCTTCGGTGTCGACCACCAGGCGAACATACGAGGCGGTAAAGTCAAAGGTATTGGACTGAGGACGAAGGGCATAGTCGTTACTGGCCGTATTGAGCGCCAGTTTGTTGCCCGTGCGGGCATCATTGATTTGAATGCCCACACCCGGGACTTGATTGTCACCGGTCATACCCAGAAGGGTCGGATCAGTAGCCGATTGCTGGCCGCGAAAAGTAATCGCTGCGTTCTTAAGCGTTGCGGTACTGCAGTTTTCCAACGAAATGGAAAAGGGTACCGAGCCGGCTGTGGCGCCCACAGTATTGGCAAAGTCGAGCAGACGTACTTGCCCCATGTCCACGGCCTTCTTTACATTGGCGCTGACAATGGTGCACGCGTTGTCGTTGATCGAACCGCTGAATTCAACTTGGCCATCAGCGGCCTGCGCCCCCACTGTTGCCATTAATGCAAACAGCGAAGAACCACACAGCGCAGCGTACTTACCCAATTTATAATTCATGAATAATCATCCTTCATTACAGTGCTGGAGTTTAGAAGTTTACTTCCCTGTTAAACGGCAGTGCCGCAGCAGGTAATGACAGAGTGCGCCCCTGCACACCTCTAAACCATGAGACGATTCTCAATTGGTAACACTTCAACTAGTGCAACTTAATAAGCGCGCCCGCTTGCCGGGCACTTTTAGTGCTGCATCACCACTGATAGCCCACACCGACCGACAACCCCACCTCCCCTTGGGTATTGGTATTGCCCTGAAGCTTGCTCACCCAGCGCCCGTTATCCGAGATATGGGACATGCCGACCGCCAGCGCCGACTGCCCTCGGTAACCACTGACGCCCGCGGCCGTCATGCTCGCGCCCGGCGAGTAAGGCTGGGGCAATGCCGCCATGGCCATGGCCCCGGCAACGCCGGCGCTCAACTTGTCATCCAGGTTTTTGATATCTCGGTGCAAGGTGTTGTAGACCTGACGAGTCAAGGCATTTGCCTCAGCGAGGCCCTTGCTCATCTGGCCAAGGTTGACTGCATCAGTGGCCGAGGTACCGGCAGCCACATGAGTCATCTGGCGTTCCGCCCCTGCCTGGCCCAACGACACACTGTTATCGCGGTCCGCAACGGCATCGGTACCCAGCGCCACCGCGTTTTGCGCCGTTGCACTGGCCCCGTTACCGACGGCCACGGCGTTGGTTGCCGTAGCGCGGGCAGAGGAACCCAGGGCTGAGCTGTTGTGACCTGACGCCACGGCGCCCGCACCGGCGGCCACAGCATTCACGCCAGAAGCCACGGGCGCTACAACCGCTGCGCGGGCCAGCCCAGGGTTGACGTTGATCATGCCGTCCTGGCCATTTTTCAGCCGGTCGATGGCCGCATCACTGTTCTGCAGGTTGCCCGCCACTGCGCCCACCGACGTGCGCACCTCATTGAGTTGAGCCACGTTCACCGCATCGGTAGCCGCCGAGCCACCGGCCACATGGGTGATCTGACGCGCGTTGTCGGTGCTGCCGACCGACACGCTGTTGTCGCGATCTGCAACTGAACCCGCGCCCAGTGCGACCGAATCGTTGGCCACCGCCTGCGCACTCGCCCCCAACGCGACCGAATCGGTTCCAGACGCCACGGCATCGGCCCCGGTGGAATTGGCGCGCAGATACTTGACCCCGTCACCGCTGGCAATTGCGCTCAAGCCGCTCTCCAGCGTCTGCACCCGACCGTCCAGGCCATCGACGCGATGAGCAACTTCAAACAACTGCGAGCCGTTGACCGCCTCGGTGCTACCCGCCGCCAAGGTGCCAGCGTTGACGCCCGATAGGGTGCGATCGCCATCGACGCCAGCGAAATTAACCGAGCTGCCGCCGGAGGACTGGGCGAAGGCAAGCGCCTGGGTTTGTGCGTCTTGATTAACCAACCCCACCGCGCCAGCATTGAGCTTTGCAGTCAGGTTCTGCATATCGGCACCGCTTTGGGTGACCTGCGCACTCATCCCCTCCAGGGCCAGGTTGGTCGCATGGAGCTGGGAGCCATTCACGGCGTCAGTGGAGCCAGCGCCCACTCGCCCTGCCGCAAGGTTGATCAGTTGGCGTTTAAAGGAGCTACTGCCGACGCTGACAACCCCTTTTGAGCTGCTTCCAGCGAAATCGTAGTGTGCGCCGGCAATCGAAATGCCTGCGGTGCCGATCGCAGCGCTGGTAGATGAGTAGGCGCCTAGCGCGACACTGTCGCGATGTAACGCAGAGGAAGAACCACCGAGCGCAACGGCATTATCGGCAGATGCATTCGCATAATTACCCAGCGCCACGGCCCGGAAGCCGTCAGCGTTAGAGCGCCCACCCACTGCCGTAGCGCCACTACCGCTGGCCTTACTGACAATGCCAAATGCAGAGCTCTCCGCACTTTGAGCGCCAGACAATGTTCCCACTGCAGTGCTGTTTACGCCGGTCGCCTTCGCCGACGAGCCGACACTGGTTGCGCTGATCGCCGCCGCTTGTGCGCCAGCGCCAATGGCCAACGTGTTGATAGAGGTCGCTACCGCCTCGCCCTTGCCGTATGCCCCGTCCTTGATCTGTATGAAACCATCGTTGTAACTGGCAGCCGACGCCATCTGCGGGATGGCAATCACCGACAGGAGGATCAACCCACCCAACCCGACACTTCGCTTATGTTGACCCTGAAGCACACGCGAGCGCGTTGTTGTTTTCTTGCCCTGACCACTCACATGTTCAGACACCGCTACCCAGGCCCGGGTCGCTTCATTCCATGCCAGATTATAAATCTTATTCATTTTTTACATCCGCAAAACAACTTAAAGATGCAAAGCACAGCACTATATCCTTTCGGACATCCGCATCACTTTACCCTTTGCGAAGAATAAGTTTGACGCGTGACAATTCCCTTAAGACGATTCTTAAAAAAAATCCTGGCCACTTATAATTTTCCACAACGCCGGCATATAACGACAAATCGAGCCCATGCCGCACCTGAGAACTGGTTTAATCAGCACTAATGGAATGCAAGTCTTACAACTCGCTAACAGCGATAGTGTTCACACACTGGCGCGCCAATCAAATGTGGAAGGGTTTGCCCCTTCCACATGTTATGACCGAGTACGTCTTAGAAATCGCGCTTATAGAAAACATCCAGAGAACTGGCCACACCCGTCGCCACCTCCAGGTACACCTTCTTGCTCAGCAAATAACGCAACGCAATAGTGTTAGCCGGTTCGAACACCCCGACCCCATAACGCAGGCTGAGCTTCTCGTTGATCTTGCCGCTGGCCACCACCGCCGTACTGTTGCCGGTGCCTTGGGTATCCAGATCAAAATCTTGAATCCCCAGCTTATTGGCAATGTCCGAGGTCACACCGGTACTGCCCATCAAACCCAGGCCCAAGGCGGCTTCGGCGAGCATGTTGTTGTCTTCGCCGGTGTTGGTGCGCGAACGGCCCAGCACCAGGTACGACAGCGCATCTTCCTGGGCCATGGTCGGCTCGGAGAAGATCTGCGTGGTGGGCTGTTCGGCGCTGCCGCTCAGGCGAATACCGGCGGTCACGGTGCGGGATGATTCGACCACCACGCGCACGGCTTCGATGTCCAGGAAGGGTTGGTCCAGCGGCCCGGCGAACAACAGGCGTGCGCGACGCACGTTGAGGCGCTGGCCGTAAGCGCGGTAGCGGCCGTCGTTGAGCCACAGCTCGCCGCGGGTGTCCATGTTGTCGCCGATGTGCACATGGCCCTGGACCTTGGCGGTGAGGCCGAAGCCGGCGAAGTTGAGCTGGTCTTCCCCCACTTCCACGTCGATATCCATGGCCATGGCCATCGGCGGTTTACCCTCTTCGGTCTGGCTGCCGATGATCACGGTGTCGTCGGAGACCTTGACGGTCGAAGGCGGCAGTTCGCGTACGGTGATGTCGCCACGGGGGATGTGGACTTTGCCGGCAATCGCCAGTTTGTCGTCCTTGAGGCTGATCTTCAGGTCGGGCGCCACTTCCAGCTTGGCGTAAGGCTCCACGGTGACCGGCAGTTGCGAACCTTTGAGGCTGAGGTCGACCAGCAGTGCGCGGCCCCAGTCGATCTGGCCCGTGAGGCTGCCCTGCCCGGCCTTGCCACTGTGCCAGCCGCCATTGAGCTGCACGCTTTCGCCAGCGATCTGCGCTTGCAGGTTCAGGCCCTCGAGGCTGATCGGCAGTTCTGGCCCGGAGACTTCGCCGTCCACCAGGTTCAGGTTGCCGTTGACCAGGGGCGCGAGCAAGCCGCCGGAGATGCGGCCGCTGCCGTTGAGCTTGCCGGTGAGTTTTTCCACCATGGGCACAAAGGGCCGCGCGACGGAAAGGTCCAGGCCGGCGAGGCTGAAGGTGCCAGTGACCGGTTTGTTGTTCGGCAGCGGGTTGATCTGTGCCTGCAACAACAACTCGCCGAGCTTGCCGCCACGGAAATTCAGCTGGGTGTCGATGCGCTTGGGGTTGAGGGTGGTTTCCATTTTCAGGGTGTCGTAGGGGAAATCCAGCCACTGGCCTTTGTCGCGCACGCGCAAGGTGCCGCCACTGGCGTCCACCGCGACCACGCCTTTGGGGCCGCTCTGGGGCAGGTCCAGTTGCACATCGGCGTTGAGCCTGCCCTGCCAGGCGAAGTCTTTGGGCAAGAAGGCCGCGAGGCTGTCGAGGGGGAATTGCTTGAGGTGGTAGCGCAGCTTCGGCTCGGGCATCAGGCGCTGGTCCTCGCCACACAGGCTGGCGCCGCCGGAGACCCAGCAGTGTGCGCCAAAGGTCAGCTTGCCATCGGCCAGGCGTTCGATCTTCGCCGGGGCTTGCAGCCGCCAGTCCTGGCCACCGGCTTGCACGTCGCCGCTGGCCAGGCGCCCGCGCCAGTCGTCTTTATCGAGGTTGCCGTCCAGGGCCAGGGCCAGTTTGACCAGCGGGCCGGTCAGGGCCAGCTGGACTTTCTGGCTTTTGATATCGCCCTGGGCGCTGGCAGTGAGGTTGCCGACTTGCGTCTCGCCGCTTTGAATACCGCTGGCCTTGAGGTCAAGCTTGGCGCGCTGGGCGCTATCGAGGTTGGCGTCCAGGTTGAGGGTTTGCAGGCGGTTGTCGGCAAAGGCCAGTTGCTGGCCATTGAGGTCGAGCTTGCCTTGAGGGGCTTTCAAGGTACCGGCCACCTCGACACGCCCGTTGACTTGCCCACGCAGTTGCGGCCAGAGCTGGGCCAGGCGCGCCAGCTTGATGTCGATCTGCCCGGCCAGGCGCTGTTGCAGGCTGCCGCTGCCGTTGATGCGGTTATCGCCCAGGCGGATGTCCAGGTTGGCGAGGGTCCATTGTTCGCCGGCGCCTTCGGCCTTGGCCGCGAGCACGGCGGTTTGGCCGCGCAGGCGGCCCTTGAGGTCGAGGTCGGCGTTGAGCTTGAGCTGTTCGTTCTTGAACTCGCCTTTGCTGCGTAGCGGCCCGGCCAGGGTGCCGGGCAATTCCGCGACCCAGTAGGCCGGGTTCAGCGCCGACAGATCCAGGGCGGTGTCCCAGGCAATGCCGTCGGCGAATTGCAGGTTCAGGTGGCCTTCGGCCTTGCCCTGGCCGGCGCTCAGCTTCAGCTCAGGCAGGAAGACTTGCTTGAGGTCGCCACTAAAGGGGCTGACCACATTGAACTTGCCCGCCGGGCCGTCGAGGTCGGCCTTGAGATTGCCCAGGTAGTTGCCGTCTTTATAGGAGATTTCACCATTGAAGGTGCGCAAGGCCACTTGCGGCTCGTCGATGACCGGATAGAGGCGATGCCAGGGAAAATCCAGCCAGTCGATCTTGGCGTCCGCACTGAAGCCTTGCTGCCAGTCCAGGTTGGCACTGAGCTTGAGGCTTTGCTTGTCGCCGGCCATCAGGTCCAGGCCGGCGATCTGCGCGCCCTTGGCGTCAACCTTGCCCTTGAGCTGTAAATCCACCGGGCCTTTTTCGGCCGGTAGCACGGCCTTGCCCAGCAACTGGTAGCCCTTGCTCAGGTCGCCTTTGGCGCTCAGGTCCAGTTGGTTGAGTTGCAGGGTATCGGGCAGGTCTGCGCTGGGCTTGAACGACTCGGAGGTGATGTGCAACTGCGCAGGCAAATGTTCCACCAGGGGTTGCAGCTCGCCGGTGAGCTTGGCCGGCAGGTAGCCGCTGCTGTCGGCGTCGAGCTTGAGGGTCTTGAGCAGGTCGCCCTCGAGCTTGAGGGCGATGGTCCAGGGTGCGCCGCCCGGCGCATAGGGCAAGCTCAGGTTACCGGTTGCATTCAGCGGCCAATCGCCGGTAGGTTGCAGCAGGCCGGCGAGGTCCAGTACCAGATCGTCGCGCTGCAGATGCACCGAGTCGATCTGCATACCGGCGGTGGTCCAGTGCGCCGCCAGTTGCAGACCCTTGAGTTCTTCACTGCCGTTGAACAGCAGGCTGCCGATGCGCACATCGCCCAACTGCAGGGCAACCGGCAGTTTCAGGTCGGGGAGTTGAATCGGCCCGCTGTCGCTTTCTTCGGCACCGGGGGCGAATTCCAGGCTGACCTGTTCCACCTCCAGTCGGTTGATGCACAGGGTCATGCGCAGCAGGCAGCCGGGCGACCAGTCGAATATCGGTGCATTCAGCTCGACGCGGCTGCCGTCCTGTTGCCACAGCAGATGGTCGGCACGCCACTGCCCGTCCAGGTGCCCCTGGAAATTTTCCACGCTCAAACCTGGCACCTGGCCCAAGGCCCAACGACTGCCCGCCTGGGTGCCGAGCACCGACCACAGCGCCAATAACAGCAAGGCGAGGATGGCGACCAGCGCCAGCCCCGCTATTTTCAAACCACGCATCACAGCTCAGGCCCCATGGAAAAGTGCAATCGAACGCCTCCCGGGTCTTCCAGGGCATGGGCCAGGTCGAGGCGGATCGGGCCCACGGGCGAGACCCAGCGCACACCGACACCCACGCCGGTTTTCAGGCTGGGCATGTCCAGCGTATTGAACGAGTTGCCCTGGTCGATAAAGGTCGCGATCCGCCATTTTTCAGTGATGGAATATTGGTACTCGGCGCTCAGCGCCACCATGTAGCGGCCACCGATGCGGTCGCCGCGATCGTTTTCCGGCGACAGGGTCTGGTATTCATAACCGCGCACGCTCTGGTCGCCACCGGCGAAGAAGCGCAGCGACGGTGGCACGGATTTGTAGCCATTGGTGGCACTGCCCCCTACTTGCGCGCGGCCAAGAAAGCGGTGGTTATCCCACAAGGTGGTCAAGCCCTTGATCGTGGCGGTGCCATACAGCAGGTTGGTGTCGGAACCGAGCCCTTCCTTGGCGACTTTGCTGTCGAACATCAGGCGATAGCCGTTGTGCGGATCGATGCGGTTGTCGCTGCGCAGGTAGGAGTAGCTGATGCCCGGCATCACCAGGTTGCTCAAGCCCGAGTCATTGCCCAGGCGATACTCTTCACGCTGGTATTTGAGCGAGATCACCCGCGTCCAGCCGCTGGGCAACTTGCTGTGCCATTCGGGGCCGAGGGTGAGCAGCTTGCTCAAGGTGTCGGTGTTGGCGATCTCTTCATTCTGATAGCCGCCGGCGAAACGCAACTTGTCGGTGAGCGGAGGATCCAGTGGAATGTCGTACCACAGGCCGACGTTCTGGCGCGGCGCCGACAACTCGGCTTCCCAGCCATAACTGTGGCCCTGGGGGTTGACCCAGTGGCGCGTCCAGTTGGCCTTGCCGCGCGGGCCGACGTCGGTTGAGAACCCCAGGCCCAGGCCCATGGTGCGTGGTTTGCGCGTGTCCAGTTGCACGGCCACCGGAATCACGTCATTGGTCGAGGCTGTGGGGCTGGCGTCCACGCGCACGCTGTCGAAAAAACCACTGGCCTGCAGGTTCTGGTTGAGTTCGGCGACCAGTTCGGAGTCATAGGGCGTGCCAGGTTTGAACGGCACCATGCGTTGCAACAGCTCTTCGTCAAAGGGCGTGTCGCCGCTGAAGCTGACCTTACCCATGCTGTAGCGCGGGCCGCTGTCGTAAATGAGTTCGATGTCGGCCACGCCTGCTTGAGGGTCGACGGCAAGTTTCTGGCTGGTAAAGCGCCCGCTGAAAAAGCCGTAGCGCGACGCCTGGTTCTGGATCAGGCGCTTGGCGTCGTCGTAATGGCCGTGATTGAGCACCGCGCCGGGCTTGAGATCGTCGCTGGCGCGCACGCGAAATCCCTTGAGGCTCGCCGCCGGCCCGTCGACCCGCAGGGTAACGTTGCGCAGATGCACCGGCTCGCCGGGATCGATGGTGAGGGTCAGGCGCGGATTCTTGCCGCCCTTCACATCGCTGGCAATCCGGGGCTGATAGAAACCCAGCGCCTGGGCCGCTTTGCGCGCCTGTTCTTCGGCCCCACGGCTGAATCGCAGCAGGGCTTCTTCATCACGATCGCCAACCCCGCCGATGTAGCCTTCGATGTTGGCTTTCAGCGCGTCATTTGAGGGTTTGATCCGCACGTCCAGTTCGCTTTGCGCCAAAGCGCCGCAGCTTGTGAACAGCAGAATCAAGCCGCTGGTAAATCTTCCTGGAAACTTCATAGGCGCGGATGCTACACGAGCGAGAGAGGAACTTTGAACTCGGATTTATCTGAATAATTCTGTCTCAAGCCGTTGCAGCACGTAACGCCTGGGGATTGGGATGAAAAAACACATGCTCCAGGACGGGTCCTACGGCTATTTCACCGATTTCCTCATAGCCCTGGCGCTTATAGAAATCCAGGTATCGGGAATTGCCCGTGTCGAGCACTACGCCCGATGAATGCGGGTCATCGGCGCACCAGTTGTGGACCGCTTCAAGCAGTTGTTCGCCGTAGTGTTGACCTTGCAGCTGCGGGTGAATGCCCAGCAACGGCAACACATGCACCGACTCTGCAGGCAGGCACGCCAACACGGCCTGGTGGTATTCGAGGTAACGCCGTGTACCGCGCACACCGGTGCTCAGCCACATGCGGATCTGCCAGGCCCAGCTCTCGGTGATGCCCAGGCGCCGTTGCGGCGGCGCGATAAGGGCGACACCGATCAAACGGTCGTTGACGAACAGGCCGATGGCCGGAAGTTTCTGGAAGAAATGCTGCTTGACCAGCTCCCGCACCGTGGCGCGCACGCGCTGTTCATAACCTGGCCGCTCGGCTTCGAAGATATAGGCGAAGGTCGGTTCGTGACGGTAGGCCTGGTACAGCAGAGAACGCGCTTCGCGGGAATAACCGCTATTGAGTACACGGATTTGGGCAGCGGCCGTCGAAGTGTCAGGCATAACAGTCAATCTCCTGGACGCCATTCAAAATAGGACGTTCTTATGGGTACGAACCTGCGCAGCGCCAGTCGTTCCCAGACATTAGCAGCGCATGCGTCCTACCGCCACGCTGGCCCCCGTCCGACTTGTCGGCTAGCATCGCCCTTTTGCCAGACTGGACCGCCGACCATGAAAATCGTCTCCTTCAATATCAACGGGCTGCGTGCCCGCCCTCATCAGCTGGCGGCGCTGATTGAAAAGCATCAGCCGGACGTCATTGGCCTGCAGGAAACCAAGGTCCACGACGACCAGTTCCCGCTGGCCGAGGTCCAGGCGCTGGGCTATCACGTTTATTACCATGGCCAGAAAGGCCATTACGGTGTGGCCCTGCTCTCGCGCAAGGAAGCGTTAAGCGTGCACAAGGGTTTTGCCAGCGATGAAGAAGACGCCCAGCGCCGGTTTATCTGGGGCACCTTCGCCGACGAAACCGGCAACCCGGTCATCATCATGAACGGCTACTTTCCACAAGGTGAAAGCCGCGACCACCCCACCAAATTCCCGGCCAAACAGCGCTTCTATGAAGACCTGCAACAACTGCTGGAAAGCCGCTTCAGCAATGATCAGGCCCTGGTGGTGATGGGCGACGTGAATATTTCCCCACAGGACTGCGACATCGGCATCGGCGCCGACAACGCCAAACGCTGGCTGAAAACCGGCAAGTGCAGCTTCCTGCCGGAAGAGCGCGAGTGGATGGCCCGCCTGAAAAACTGGGGCCTGGTGGACAGCTTCCGTCACTTGAACCCTGAGGTGACCGACCGTTTCAGCTGGTTCGATTACCGCAGCCGTGGCTTTGAGGACGAGCCCAAGCGTGGGCTGCGCATCGATGTGATCATGGCGTCCAACGGCTTGCTCCCGCGGGTCAAGGATGCCGGCGTCGATTATGATTTGCGGGCACTGGAAAAGCCGTCGGACCATGCGCCGATCTGGTTGGAATTGAGTTAATTCCCTGACACTACTCGGTCAACTTGTAGGAGCGAGCTTGCTCGCGAAAAACGTCAACGATACCGCGTGTTTACTGAACGAACGCGGTGCCTGTGAGTTTTTCGCGAGCAAGCTCGCTCCTACAGAGGGCCAGGGCAAGCCTCCTCCCACATTTATATCTGTGATTTATCAGTCATATGTTTGCAATCCAACTGACTTAATCTCGCGGCACTCCCTTTTGCGCAAGAAGGTGCCGGCATGAGGCTGCGCGTTCTGTTACTGCTGACGCTTTTCCCGTTTTTCGCTGTGTCCTCCCCTCTCCCGCTTCCCGATCAAGGCCCGGCACTGCGCATCCAGGGCTCCAACACCATCGGCGCGGGGTTGGGGCCGGCCCTGGTCAAGGGGTTGATGGAGCGCCAGGGTTTGCAAGGCGTGCACAGCGAAGCCGCCGAGGGCGCCAATGAGCAGCGTGTGATCGGCAAAACCCGTCAGGGTAAAACCGTATTCATCGACATAGCCGCCCATGGCTCCAGCACCGGTTTTGCCGCGCTGAAAAACAACAGCGCCGACCTGGCCGCGTCATCGCGCCCGATCAACGACCACGAACTGGTCGCCCTCGAGCCTCTGGGCGACATGAAAAGTCCCGACGCCGAACAGGTGATCGCCATAGACGGCCTGGCGATCATCCTTAACCCGCAGAATCGGCTGAACACCCTCAACACCGAGCAACTGGCGCAAATATTCAATGGCCAGATCAGCACCTGGGAAGCACTGGGCGGCAGTGGCGGCGCCATTCATGTGTACGCCCGCGACGACCGGTCCGGTACCTACGACACCTTCAAGGAGCTGGTGCTGAATCGCCGCGACAAACCGCTGGCCGCGTCGGCCCGGCGTTTCGAGTCCAGTGAAGCGCTGTCCGATGCGGTCAGCCGGGACCCTCAGGGCATCGGTTTTATCGGGCTGCCCTACGTACGCCAAGCCAAGGCCGTGGCGGTGGTCGATGGCGACTCGCAACCGATGCTGCCACTGAGCAGCCTGATCGCCACCGAGGATTACCCGCTGTCACGACGACTGTACTTTTATCTGCCGCTGGCGACGCATAATCCCTGGGCCAAGGCATTGGTGGACTTTGCCCAAAGCAGCCAGGGCCAGGCCATCGTCGCGGCCAACGGCTTTATCGCACAGCACGTGCAGGCAATCGGCGTGGAACCCCGCGCCTCGATGCCAGGGGATTATCAAGCGATTGTGCGCAACGCCCAGCGCCTGACCGTGAACTTTCGTTTCGAGGAAGGCAGCGCCAGCCTGGACAACAAGGCGCGCCAGGATGTGCAGCGGGTGGTGGCCTACCTGAAAAGCCACGGCAAACTGCACAAGCAGGTGACGCTGGTGGGGTTTGGCGATGCCAAGGATGATCCGCAGCGGGCGGCCTTGCTATCGAAGTTGCGGGCCATGGCGGTGCGCCGGGAGTTGGTCAAAAGCGGCGTGATACTGCGCGATATTCGTGGGTTTGGCGGGCAGATGCCGGTGGCGGCAAATACGGCGGATGAAGGCCGGATCAAGAATCGGCGGGTGGAGGTTTGGGTGTACTGAGGCTGGGTTTTTGGGGTGTTCAAGCCGGCCTCATCGGGGGCAAGCCCCCTCCCACATTTTGCCTGTATTCATAAATCCAAGTGTGGGAGGTGGCTTGCCGCCGATAGCAGGCGACGCGGTCTCACTGCCCGCCGCGCATCATCTCCTTGGGCACATACTTGCCAATCTCGAACTTGCCGATCGCCGCACGGTGCACTTCATCCGGGCCATCGGCCAGGCGCAGGGTGCGCTGCATGGCGTACATATAGGCCAGCGGGAAGTCATTGGACACCCCGGCACCGCCGTGAATCTGGATCGCACGGTCAATGACCTTCAACGCTACATTCGGCGCAACCACCTTGATCTGGGCGATTTCGCTCTTGGCGACTTTATTGCCCACGGTGTCCATCATGTACGCCGCTTTCAAGGTCAGCAGCCGCGCCATGTCGATTTCCATGCGCGAGTCGGCGATCTTGTCGATATTGCCGCCCAGGCGGGCCAGCGGCTTGCCGAAGGCGCTGCGGCTGACCGAGCGTTTGCACATCAATTCCAGCGCGCGCTCGGCCATGCCGATCGAGCGCATGCAGTGGTGGATACGGCCCGGGCCGAGCCGGCCCTGGGCGATCTCAAACCCGCGCCCCTCGCCCAACAGCACGTTTTCGTAAGGCACGCGTACGTTGTCGAACAACACTTCGGCGTGGCCGTGGGGCGCGTCGTCGTAGCCGAATACCGGCAGCGGGCGCAGGATTTTTACGCCGGGCGTGTCCACTGGCACCAGGATCATCGAGTGCTGCTGGTGGCGCGGCGCATCCGGGTTGCTCAGGCCCATGAAGATCAGGATCTTGCAGCGCGGGTCGCAGGCGCCGGAGGTCCACCACTTCTTGCCGTTGATCACCCATTCATCGCCCTGGCGTTCGGCGCGGGCGGCCATGTTGGTGGCGTCCGAGGAGGCTACATCCGGTTCGGTCATGGCGAAGGCTGAACGAATCTCGCCACGCAGCAGCGGCTCGAGCCAGCGTTGTTTCTGCTCTTCGTTGGCGTAGCGCACCAGCACTTCCATGTTGCCGGTGTCGGGCGCGGAACAGTTGAACGGTTCCGGGCCGAGCAAGGAGCGGCCCATGATCTCGGCCAATGGCGCGTACTCAAGGTTGGTCAGGCCGGCGCCCAGCTCGGATTCCGGCAGGAACAGGTTCCACAACCCCTCGGCTTTGGCCTTGGCTTTGAGCTCTTCCATGATGGCGGTGGGCTGCCAGCGGTCACCTTCGCTGACCTGGCGTTCGAACACCGGCTCGGCCGGGTAGACGTAAGCGTCCATGAATGCGCTGACGCGTTCACGCAGTTCCTGAACCTTGGGCGAATAGGCGAAATCCATGAGCGGCTCCCTTCTGTGAGAGGTTGTTTAGGTCATGCAATCGATGCTAGAACAGCGCTGATAATTTACCTAGCCTATTCTCGGCGTGTATTAACATTCATCACCGATATATGATCGGCGTCTGAAGACGTAAAAAATCGCCACCTGATAATAAGAGCGCAACCCAAATGAATCTGAGCAAGGTCGACCTCAACCTCTTTATCGTCTTCGACGCGATCTACACCGAAGCCAACCTCACCCGAGCCGGGCAGATTGTCGGCATCACCCAGCCGGCGGTGTCCAACGCGCTGGCACGCCTGCGCGAGACCTTCAACGACCCGCTATTCGTGCGCACCGCCCAAGGCATGGTGCCTACGCCGATGGCGCAGAACATCATCGGCCCGGTGCGCAACGCATTGTCGTTGCTGCGGGTGTCGGTGCAGGAGAGCCGGATTTTCAATCCGCAACAGGCGGCCAAGACCTATCGCATCAGCATGACCGATCTCACCGAAGCCGTGATTTTGCCAGCACTGTTCCAGCGTCTGCGCCGCCTGGCGCCGACGGTGGTTATCGAGAGTTTCCTGTCCAAACGCCGCGAAACCACCAAGGAACTGGCCGCCGGACGCCTGGATTTCGCCGTGGATGCACCGCTCAACACCGACCCGCAAGTGCGTCACGTCAAGCTGATGGAGGACCGCTACGTGTGCGCCATGCGCAAGGGCCACCCGATGGCGGGCAAGGACAAATTCACCCTGGATGACTACCTCTCGCTGACCCATATTCATATTTCCAGCCGCCGCAACGGACTGGGGCACGTGGACCTGGCCCTGGGCAAGATGGGCATCCAGCGCAAGATCGCCCTGCGCTCCCAGCACTATCTGATGGCGTCGCAAGTATTGCAGCAGACCGACATGGTCATGACCGTGCCCGAACGCTTCGCCCGTCGCCATGAACTGCACTGGTTCAACCTGCCGGTCAACGACGTGCCGCCGGTGGAAACCCATTTGTACTGGCACGAAAGCACCGACCAGGACCCGGCGAACCGCTGGATGCGCGAACAGATGATCGAGTTGTGCCAGCAAGTCACGGCCCATGAGAAGAAACTGGATAAGCAACAGGCTTGAGGTTGCAGCAGGCCCCAGTGTGGGGGGCTTGCAGTATCTACACAACGCCGTAGCGCCCACCGCTAACCACGATGCGAAGCGAGCCGCTCTTGATCTTGATCTTGATCTGGCTTTTGATCCTAGGCGCCCCGTTAAACCACGCTGGCCGAACGCAGGCTTGAATCCGTGGGCAACCCGGCAGGACGCCGGGTTAGCCGCACTGGGCCAAGGATGGCCCATTGCGGCGGCCCACGGATTCAAGCCGGAGTGAGGGAACACCGAGCCCAGGCGAGGTGCCGAGTGGTGGGGCAAGAGCGTTTTGCTTACTTTTGCGCTTTTCAAAAGTGAGCCGCCGTAAGGGCGGAACCCTAAGCAGCCGTTACCGAAGAAACGGATATGTACTCGATTTGATCCAACATCCTGGTCGGCTCTGAGGCCGCCATCGGGGGCAAGCCCCCCTCCCACATTTGGATCGTGAAGCACCAGCAAGGGAGCCCTTGACGTTCACGTCAACCTGCCATTAGTTTAGCCCCAGGACTTTCTCGAGCACCCCCATGAGCACCACCTACAGCATCTCCGACCTCGCCCGCGAGCTCGACATCACCACCCGCGCCATTCGCTTCTACGAGGAGCAAGGCCTGCTCGCCCCCGAACGCCGGGGCCAGGAGCGCATTTACTCGGCGCGGGACAAGGTCAGCCTCAAGCTGATTCTGCGCGGCAAGCGCATCGGCTTCTCCCTGGCCGAATGCCGCGAGCTGATCGAACTCTACGACCCCACCAGCGGCAACCACATTCAACTCAACAGCATGCTGGCAAAGATCGCCGAGCGCCGTGAGCAACTCGAGCAACAGTTGCTGGATATCGAACAGATGAAGCTGGAACTGGACACCGCCGAAGAGCGCTGCACCCAGGCTCTGGCACACACCATGCGCCAGGCCGGCCATTGACCAGAAGGTAACCGCCATGACCCTCCCCTCACACGTACGCCTGGTGGAAGTCGGCCCGCGCGACGGTTTGCAGAACGAAGCCCAGCCGATCAGCGTCGCCGACAAGGTGCGGTTGGTGGACGCCCTGAGCGCCGCCGGCCTGGGCTATATCGAGGTCGGCAGTTTCGTGTCGCCCAAATGGGTGCCGCAGATGGCCGGGTCCGCCGAGGTGTTCGCGCAGATCCAGCGCAAGCCTGGCGTGACCTACGGCGCACTGGCGCCGAACCTGCGTGGCTTTGAAGATGCACTGGCGGCAGGAGTCAAGGAAGTCGCGGTGTTTGCGGCGGCGTCCGAAGCGTTTTCCCAACGCAATATCAACTGCTCCATCAGCGAGAGCCTCGAGCGGTTTGCGCCGATTATGGCCGCGGCCCGGCAGCACGGCGTCAGCGTGCGCGGGTATGTGTCGTGTGTGCTGGGTTGCCCCTACGAAGGGGATATTGCTGCGGAACAGGTTGCGGCGGTCGCCCGCGAGCTGTACGCCATGGGCTGCTATGAAGTGTCCCTGGGCGACACGATCGGCACCGGCACGGCGGGCGCGACACGGCGGCTGTTTGAGGTGGTCGGCGCACAGGTGCCGCGCGACAAGCTCGCCGGGCATTTCCACGACACCTATGGCCAGGCGATCGCCAACATCTACGCCAGCCTGCTGGAAGGCATCCAGGTGTTCGACAGCTCTATCGCGGGCCTCGGCGGCTGCCCTTATGCCAAGGGCGCGAGCGGTAACGTCGCCACCGAAGATGTGGTGTACCTGCTCAATGGACTGGGGATCGACACCGGCATCGACCTGGAGCGCCTGATTGGCGCGGGCCAGCAGATCAGTCAGGTGCTGGGACGGGCAAGCGGATCGCGGGTGGCGAAGGCGCGTAACCTCGGCTGAGTAGCACAGCTGTGACAATGTGTTACCGAAGCCCGGCATAACGGGTAACGCGGGAACATAATCTGCCGCCCATCCAAAAAAATAGGCCCTGTAAAAAAATCAAACCTTTGATTTTAAAGGACTTTAAAAAGTTGGCACGGCTTCTGCTATCTCTATGGCATAACAAGAATAAAAAGCACCAAACCTAATAAAAATAAGACGAAACGACTCTGACATAACAAAAACAACACGGCAGAGACGCAGCTAACAGATTTTTTTGGAGAAGATGTGCTTTGCAGGGTACGGCGTGCCGAAACCAGCAACCGGTTAGAGAAAAATAAAACTACCTCAGGTAGCTACCCACTGGTTGGATCGTTTACGAAAAAGCAGATCAGCGCTCAAAAAAATACGTTTGCTCTTGACCCCGGATGGGGGTCACCCAAAACAGCGGTAAGGGCCACGGCTACCAAAAACAACAACAGGCCGCCCCTCAATAATAAAAAGAGCACGCAACGACACATTAAAGGGGACCTTCGGGTCCCCTTTGTGCTTTCTGCGCGTTATTGCGGCGGTGTTCGCAGCTCTTCGATGGAGATTTCGCGCATGCGAAACTTCTGGATCTTGCCCGTCACCGTCATCGGAAACGCATCGACGAATTTGAAGTGCCTGGGCGTCTTGAAGTGAGCGATGCGGCCCTTGCACCAGGTTTGCAGCTCCAGCTCGTTCGCCACCTGGCCCGGGTGGAACTTGATCCAGGCAACGATTTCCTCGCCGTAGCGTTCATCGGGGATACCGATGATTTGCACATCGGCCACGGCCGGATGGGTGAAGAAAAACTCTTCGAGCTCCCGTGGATATACGTTCTCGCCACCACGAATGATCATGTCCTTGTTGCGCCCGACGATGCAGACGTAACCGTGTGCGTCCATGGTCGCCAGGTCGCCGGTGTGCATCCAGCCTTCCTCGTCGATGGCATCGCGAGTGCCTTCGGGGTTGTTCCAGTAGCCGAGCATCACGCTGTAGCCGCGTGTGCACAGTTCGCCTATTTCACCGCGTGGCACTGTGTTGCCGTCACGATCGATGATCTGGTTCTCCAACTGCGGCTGGGTGCGACCCACGGTGGTCACGCGGCGCTCCAGATCGTCATCGGCACCGGTCTGCAAGGACACCGGGCTGGTTTCGGTCATGCCATAGGCAATCTGCACTTCGCGCATGTGCAGCTCGTCAATGACGCGGCGCATCACCTCGATCGGGCAGGTCGAGCCGGCCATGATCCCGGTACGCAGGCTGGCCAGGTCGAACTCGCCCAGGCGTGGGTGATCGAGCAGTGCGATAAACATGGTCGGCACGCCGTACAGGCCGGTGGCACGCTCTTCGGCGACGGCGGTCAGCGTCAGCAGCGGGTCGAAACCGTCATTGGGATAGATCATGGTGGTGCCGTGGGTGATGCACCCCAGGTTGCCCATGACCATGCCGAAACAATGGTACAGCGGCACGGGAATCACTAAACGGTCTTGCGCGGTAAGCCCCAGGCTTTCGCCGACCATATAGCCGTTGTTGAGGATGTTGTGGTGGCTGAGGGTGGCGCCTTTGGGAAAGCCGGTGGTGCCGGAGGTGTACTGGATATTCACCGGCTGGTCGACATGCAGGCTGGCCTGGCGGGTATGCAGTTGCTGCACAGGGACGCTCGCACCCAGCGCCGACAAGTGCGCCCAGGGCATGAATGGCGTGGGCGGGTTGGGGTCCAGGCTGATGATGCCGCGCAGGCCGGGCTTGAGCTCCTGCAGCATGGCGTGATAATCGGAGGTCTTGAACGCGCTGGCGCACACCAGCCACTGGCAGCCCGACTGCTTGAGCACGTAGTCCAGCTCACTGGTGCGATACGCCGGGTTGATATTGACCAGAATCACCCCGAGCTTGGCACTGGCGATCTGGCAGATACACCACTCGGCGCAATTGGGCGCCCAGATACCCAGGCGGTCGCCGGTCTGCATGCCCAACGCGATGAACGCCCTGGCGTGTAATTCAACCGTCTCGGCCAATTGACGCCAGGTCAAGCGTCGCTGTTGATGGCGGACCACCAAGGCTTCGCCATCTGGATGTTGCGCAGCGGTACGATCGAACGCCTCGCCAATCGTCATGGCCAGCAAGGCCTTGTCCTGGGAGCCACGGCTGTAGCTCTGATTCGGTTGATCCATAACGACCCCTGTTGTCTTTTTTGTAGGTTGACGTAAACGTAAACTACGATTGACAGCGCCGCAACGCAAGCTTACGTTAACGTAAAGGTTAGCGCCCTCCCCCGCGCCCGGCCTTCACAACAACACAACAACAAAAGCTCACATTAAGGTGCCTGTCCATGAGTTACCCGTCCCTGAACTTCGCCCTCGGCGAAACCATCGACATGCTGCGCGACCAGGTGCAATCCTTTGTGGCCAAGGAGATCGCGCCCCGCGCGGCCCAGATCGACATCGACAATCTGTTTCCCGCTGACCTGTGGCGCAAGTTCGGCGACATGGGCCTGCTGGGCATCACCGTGCCGGAGGAGTACGGCGGCGCCGGCCTGGGCTATCTGGCGCACGTGGTGAGCATGGAAGAAATCAGCCGTGGCTCGGCTTCGGTGGCGTTGTCCTACGGGGCCCACTCCAACCTGTGCGTCAACCAGATCAACCGCAACGGCACCCACGCACAGAAACTCAAATACCTGCCCAAGCTGATCAGCGGCGAGCACATCGGCGCCTTGGCGATGAGCGAGCCGAATGCCGGTTCCGACGTAGTGTCGATGAGACTGCGCGCCGACAAACGCGGCGACGTGTATGTACTCAACGGCAGCAAGACCTGGATCACCAACGGTCCCGACGCCAACACCTATGTGATCTACGCCAAGACTGACCTGGAAAAAGGCGCCCACGGCATCACTGCGTTTATCGTCGAGCGCGACTGGCCAGGCTTCAGCCGCAGCACCAAGTTCGACAAGCTGGGCATGCGCGGTTCCAACACCTGCGAGCTGTTTTTCGATGACGTCGAAGTGCCCGAAGAGAACATCCTCGGCGTACTCAATGGCGGCGTCAAAGTGCTGATGAGCGGCCTCGATTACGAACGCGTGGTGCTTTCCGGCGGCCCCACCGGGATCATGCAGGCCTGCATGGACCTGATCGTGCCCTACATCCACGACCGCAAGCAGTTCGGCCAGAGCATTGGCGAGTTCCAGCTGATCCAGGGCAAGGTTGCCGATATGTACACCCAGCTCAATGCCAGCCGCGCCTACCTCTACGCGGTGGCCCAGGCCTGCGAGCGCGGCGAAACCACGCGCAAGGATGCCGCCGGGGTAATTCTTTACAGCGCCGAACGCGCCACGCAAATGGCTCTTGATGCGATCCAGATTCTGGGCGGCAACGGCTACATCAATGAGTTCCCCGCCGGACGCCTGTTGCGTGATGCCAAGCTGTACGAAATCGGCGCCGGCACCAGTGAGATTCGGCGGATGTTGATCGGTCGCGAACTGTTCAACGAAACCCGCTGAAGGAGCGCCCCATGGCTACCCTGCACACCCAGCTCAACCCACGCTCGACGGAATTCGTCGCCAACAGCGCGGCGATGCGCCAACAGGTCGACGCGCTGCACACCCTGCTCGCCCAGGTACAACAAGGCGGCGGCGCCAAGGCCCAGGAACGCCACACCTCGCGCGGCAAACTGCTGCCACGTGAGCGCATCAATCGCTTGCTCGACCCAGGCTCGCCATTTCTCGAATTGAGCCAGCTGGCCGCCCATCAGGTGTATGGCGAAGACGTGCCCGCCGCCGGCGTGATTGCCGGCATCGGCCGTGTGGAAGGTGTCGAATGCATGATCGTCGCCAACGATGCCACCGTGAAGGGCGGTTCGTACTACCCGCTGACGGTCAAGAAACACTTGCGCGCCCAGACCATCGCCGAACAGAACCGCCTGCCGTGTATCTATCTGGTGGACTCCGGCGGTGCCAACCTGCCGCGCCAGGATGAAGTATTCCCGGACCGCGAACACTTCGGGCGGATCTTCTTCAACCAGGCCACTATGAGCGCCCAGGGCATCCCGCAGATTGCCGTGGTGATGGGCTCGTGCACCGCCGGTGGCGCCTATGTGCCGGCGATGGCCGACGAAGCGATCATGGTGCGCCAACAGGCGACGATCTTCCTCGCCGGCCCGCCACTGGTGAAGGCCGCCACCGGCGAAGTGGTCAGCGCCGAAGACCTCGGCGGCGCCGATGTGCACTGCCGGATTTCCGGCGTGGCCGATCACTATGCCGACAACGATGAACACGCCCTGGCCCTGGCCCGTCGCAGCGTGGCCAATCTCAATTGGCGCAAGCTCGGTGAGTTGCGCCAACGCCCGCCCGTGGCGCCGTTGTGCAGCGGCGAAGAGCTCTATGGCGTGATCCCGGCCGATGCCAAGCAGCCGTTCGACGTGCGCGAAGTGATCGCACGGTTGGTGGACGCTTCGGTGTTCGATGAGTTCAAGGCGCTGTTCGGCACCACCCTGGTGTGCGGCTTTGCGCACTTGCACGGTTACCCGGTGGCAATCCTGGCCAACAACGGAATTCTGTTTGCCGAAGCTGCGCAGAAAGGCGCGCACTTTATCGAACTGGCCTGCCAGCGCGGGATTCCGCTGCTGTTCCTGCAAAATATCACGGGTTTCATGGTCGGCCAGAAGTACGAAGCCGGCGGCATCGCCAAGCACGGCGCCAAACTGGTGACGGCGGTAGCCTGCGCCAAGGTGCCGAAGTTCACGGTGATCATCGGTGGCAGTTTCGGTGCAGGCAACTACGGCATGTGCGGGCGCGCCTATGACCCGCGATTTTTGTGGATGTGGCCCAATGCACGCATCGGCGTGATGGGCGCCGAACAGGCGGCGGGCGTGCTGGTGCAGGTCAAGCGCGAGCAGGCCGAGCGCGCCGGTAACGCGTTCAGTGCCGAGGATGAGGCCGCGATCAAGCAGCCGATCCTCGACCAATACGAAACCCAGGGCCACCCCTACTACTCCAGCGCACGCTTGTGGGATGACGGCGTCATCGACCCGTTGCAGACCCGCGAAGTACTGGCCCTGGCGCTGTCCGCCGCCCTCAATGCGCCTATCGAGCCGAGCCGCTTCGGCGTGTTCCGCATGTAACCTGCAGGAGCGAGCTCGCTCGCGAAAAACGTCCAGTCAACGCGTGCATCCTGGATACCCGCGTTACCGTTGACGACCTTCGCGAGCAAGCTTGCTCCTACAGGAGGCCTCTCATTTTCATGGAGCTTCTTGCATGAGCGATTTCAACACCCTCGAACTGGTCACCGACAGCCGTGGCTTTGCCACGCTGTGGCTCAGCCGTGAAGCCAAGAACAACGCGTTCAATGCGCAGATGATCCGCGAACTGATCATCGCTCTCGACCACGTACAGGGCGATCCGTCCCTGCGCTTTCTGGTGTTGCGCGGGCGCGGCAAGCACTTCAGCGCCGGCGCAGACCTGGCCTGGATGCAGCAGTCGGCCGAGCTGGATTACCACACCAACCTGGACGACGCCCGTGAGCTGGCCGAGTTGATGTACAACCTGGCCAAGCTGAAAATCCCCACCCTGGCGGTGGTGCAAGGCGCCGCTTACGGCGGCGCGCTGGGCTTGATCAGTTGCTGCGACATGGCGATCGGCGCCGATGACGCGCAGTTCTGCCTGTCGGAAGTGCGTATCGGCCTGGCACCGGCGGTGATCAGCCCATTCGTGGTGCAGGCCATCGGTGAACGCGCGGCCCGTCGCTATGCCTTGACGGCCGAGCGGTTTGGCGGCCAGCGTGCACGCGAGATCGGCCTGTTGGCGGAAAGCTACCCGGTCGAGACGTTGGAGCAACGGGTGGATGAGTGGATCGCCAATCTGCTGCAGAACAGCCCGGCGGCGATGCGTTCGAGCAAAGACTTATTGCGTGAGGTGGGCAACGGTGCCTTGACCCCGGCGCTGCGGCGTTACTGTGAAAACGCCATCGCGCGTATCCGGGTCAGTGCCGAGGGCCAGGAAGGCTTGCGCGCTTTTCTGCAAAAACGCGCACCCAGCTGGCAAACCAAGGAGCCGCACCCATGAGTACACTGACTAGCGTGCTGGTGGCCAACCGTGGCGAAATTGCCTGCCGGGTCATGCGCACCGCCAAGGCGATGGGGCTGACCACGGTGGCTGTGCACAGTGCGATCGACCGTGATGCGCGGCACAGCCGCGAGGCGGATATTCGTGTCGACCTGGGCGGCAGCAAGGCCACCGACAGTTACCTGCAGATCGACAAACTGATCGCCGCCGCCCACGCCAGCGGCGCCCAGGCGATTCATCCGGGTTACGGCTTTTTGTCGGAAAACGCCGGGTTCGCCCGGGCCGTCGAGGCAGCGGGCTTGATCTTCCTCGGCCCGCCCGCCTCGGCCATTGACGCCATGGGCAGCAAGTCGGCGGCCAAGGCGCTGATGGAAACCGCCGGTGTGCCGCTGGTGCCGGGCTATCACGGCGAGGCCCAGGACCTGGAGACTTTCCGCGAAGCCTGTACGCGTATCGGTTATCCCGTACTGCTCAAAGCCACGGCCGGCGGCGGCGGCAAGGGCATGAAGGTGGTCGAGGATGTCAGCCAGCTGGCAGAAGCCCTGGCCTCCGCCCAGCGTGAAGCCCTGTCGTCATTCGGCAACGGGCAGATGCTGGTGGAGAAATACCTGCTCAAACCGCGCCATGTGGAGATCCAGGTATTTGCCGATCGACACGGCAACTGTCTGTACCTCAATGAGCGCGATTGCTCGATCCAGCGCCGTCATCAAAAGGTCGTCGAAGAAGCCCCCGCGCCGGGACTCAGTGCCGAGCAACGCAAGGCCATGGGCGAAGCGGCGGTACGCGCGGCGCAGGCGATCGGCTATGTGGGCGCGGGCACCGTGGAGTTCCTGCTGGATGCCCGCGGCGAGTTTTTCTTCATGGAGATGAACACCCGCCTGCAAGTCGAGCATCCGGTCACCGAGGCGATTACCGGCCTCGACCTGGTGGCCTGGCAGATCCGGGTGGCCCAGGGCGAGGTGCTGCCGATCACCCAGGCGCAGGTACCGCTGAAGGGGCATGCCATTGAGGTAAGGCTGTATGCCGAAGACCCGGCCAACGATTTTCTCCCTGCCACCGGACGGTTGGCGCTGTACCGCGAGTCCACCCCAGGCCCGGGGCGGCGCGTGGACAGCGGCGTTGAACAAGGAGACAGCGTTTCGCCCTTCTACGACCCGATGCTCGGCAAGCTGATTGCCTGGGGCGAGGACCGCGAGCAGGCGCGGCTGCGCTTGCTGGGCATGCTCGACGAGTATGCGGTGGGCGGGCTCAAGACCAACCTGGGCTTCCTGCGGCGCATCATTGGGCATCCGGCCTTTGCCGCGGCCGAGCTGGATACCGGGTTTATTCCACGCTATCAGGCTGAGCTGCTGCCGGTGGCCGGGGCCTTGAGCGATGAGTTCTGGCAGGCGGCAGGTGCGGCCTTTATGCAAACCTTGCCAGCCGGTGACGGACCGTGGGCCGCTACCCACGGCTTTCGCGCGGGACTGCCGGCGCAGGTTTCACTGCATTTGAGCTGTAACGGCCAGGATCGACTGGTCACACTGGCCGGGCAATCGTCGCCACTCACAGACGAGCGCCTGGTAATCGAACACCAAGGTATGCGCCGCTGCCATCTGGCGGTGCGCGATGAAGACACCGTGTACCTGCGTTGGGATGGCGAGATGCAGGCGATCAGCCTGTTCGACCCGATTGCGGCGGCCGAGGCCGGCCACACGCCTCAAGGCGGCCTCACTGCGCCCATGAACGGCAGCATTGTGCGCGTGCTGGTGGACATCGGCCAACGCGTCGAAGCCGGTGCGCAACTGGTGGTACTTGAAGCGATGAAGATGGAACACAGTATCCGCGCGCCTGCGGCGGGCGTAGTCAAGGCGCTGTTTTGCCAGGAGGGCGAGATGGTCGCCGAAGGCAGTGCACTGGTGGAACTGGAGCCGGCGGACTAGAACTTCGCCGTGGCTTGCACGACAACGCCCAGAATGCGGCAATCTTCGGTGAACAGCAGTTTGGGATAGGTAGGATTGAGCGGCACCAGGTAAAGCTGGCCGCTGTCTGCCTGCAACTGGCGAAAGGTAGCCTGGGGGTTGTCCAGCCATTGCACAACCACCAGCTTGCCGGGCTGCGCCTTGACGGCCGGATCGACCAGGATCAGCATGCCTGCGCTGATGCTCAGGCCTGTGGGCGCGGTCATGGCGTCGCCGATCACCGGCAGCCAGAAGGCTTCGCCGTGGGCGTGGTAATCGGTCGATTCGAAGCGCTCCGGTCCATAGCAGGCCCGCGCCTCACGCAGCTCGCACACGCCGTTCCAGTCGTTGACCGGGTAGCGAAAGTACGGGTTGTAGTGGTGCTCCAGTGCCGACTGTGTGTCCGCCCTCTCGCGAATCTCCAGCGCGACTTCAAGGTAGCCCAGCCCCAGTTCCGCCAGTACCCGGTTCATATCCGCCAGGCTCGGAACGCGGCGCTTGTTGAGCCAATGGCCCACGCCGCCCTGAGACATGCCCAGGCGCTCCGCCAGTTCATCCTGCGTAACCTTGCGGTCTTTCATGTTGGCTCGAACCAACGCTATCCAGTTATCCATGGCGCTGACAATACGTTGCGTATTTTCCAGGGCAATAAACAGTTTGTAGTAATCCATAAAACGACATAAATACGATACGTACTATTATCGATATAAGGTTTTCGACACCCACCCAGAGTACCGCCCCTTATGACGACGAGCCCGTATTCCCTGCCTGAAACACCTGAACACACTGAGCTGCACGATATGCGCTGCAGCGGCGCCGCACAGCGCGCGCTGGACTATTACTTGAAAGAAGAGATGTCTGCGCCCGCCTCGGACTCGACCTTCTTCACCCTCAAACCAGGCATCAGCCAGGAGGAAGCGCTGGTGCACGCCTCCGACCTGCTGCGCAGTGCCGCAGCAACCGCCTACGAGTCGGCGAGCAGCCATCAGGGCAGTCAGCGTGACCTGGCATTTTCCGTGGTGTATTTGATCGATATGGCGAAGGCGATGGTGGAGCGGTCATTGCGAACCCCGGACGCTCATGCAAACGGATGAGCCCGCACGGGAAAAATATTTCTATCGAACGGATAAAAACATTTGACTTGCAAATGATAATGATTATTATTGGACCCAGCTGATCGCGAGATCAGTCGATAGACCAAGAGACCTTAGGTCGGACTCCTGGAATATCTCCTCATCAGGCTAATCACGGTTTTTGACCCGGCTCTTTGGCCGGGTCTTTTTTTTGCCAGTTATTTCTGGCATGGCTTCAGGCTAATGAAGACTGTGTATTGCTCGATGGCGCGGATGGTAGCAAAAGACCATTGCGAAAAGAAAGCCACACCAGGATTTCAGCCCATATCTGCGCGATTTAGCGCTTGAGAATCAATCTCATGGACCCTAAGCTGCGGCGGCGTCACGGATGACGCCCCCCTCATTCATGCAACAATTTTGCTTCCAGACATTGCCTGCTGCCTGTGTAAGATAGCCGCCACATCCTCATATTCAGGCAACCAGACTATGACCGTGGCCTTGACGTCCATCAAAATCAGCACCGACTTCGACAGCGGCAATATCCAGGTCCTGGATGCCAGCGATGCCTACCAGTTGTTGCTGGCAATCAAACCCGACACCCGCAGCCAACATTACCAGTGGTTCCACTTCAAGGCCGAGGGCATGCATGTGGGCCACACCCATACTTTTCGCCTGAGCAACGCGGGCCGATCTTCCTACAAGCATGCATGGACCGGCTATAACGCCGTGGCCTCCTATGACCACGTCAATTGGTTCCGCGTGCCGTCACGCTTTGATGGCGAAATCCTGCATGTCAGCCTCCAGACCCGGGAAAAACACGCGTGGTTCGCCTACTTCGAACCTTACAGCCGTGAACGTCACGACTGGTTGATCGAACAGGCCCTGAAGTACGCCGGCGTCAAGCTGCTGGCCACCGGTAAAAGTGTCGAAGGCCGCGATATTCAACTGCTGCGCCGTGGCAAAGGGGGCGAAGGTCGCCGCAACGTGTGGATCATCGCCCAGCAGCATCCCGGCGAGCACATGGCTGAATGGTTTATGGAAGGCGTGATCGAACGCCTGCAACAGAGCGGTGATACCGAGTTGAAAAAGCTCCTGGCCGTCGCCGACCTGTACCTGGTGCCCAACATGAACCCCGACGGCGCCTTTCACGGCCATCTGCGTACCAACGCCATGGGCCAGGACCTCAATCGCGCCTGGCAGAGCGCCAGCCAGGAGCTCAGCCCGGAAGTCCTGTTCGTGCAACAACAAATGGAAAAATATGGCGTCGACCTGTTCCTCGACATCCATGGCGACGAAGAAATTCCCTACGTTTTCACCGCCGGATGCGAAGGCAACCCCGGTTACACACCGCGTATCGAAACCCTGGAAAAACACTTCCGCAGCCACCTGAGCCAACTGACTCGTGACTTTCAGACCACCCACGGCTACACCCGCGATCTGCCGGGCGAAGCCAATATGACCCTGGCTTGCAATGCGGTCGGTGAGAAATACGACTGCCTGTCACTGACCCTGGAGATGCCCTTCAAGGACAATGATGATGCGCCCAATCCGCAAACCGGTTGGTCAGGCGAGCGCTCCAGGCAATTGGGCAAGAACGTCTTGAGCAGCGTGGCCGATATCATCGGCCACGTGCGTTAACGGTCGGTCAAAACCTGATCAGTGCTTGGTCCCGGTCATGCTTTGCAGCACACCGTCGCGGCGGATCAACCCGTGGAACAGCGCGGCCGCCAGGTGCACCAGCACCGTCAGGAACAGCAGGTAGGCGAGGTAACCATGGGCCTTGCGCAACAGCGCAAACAACGGCGCATTCGCCGACACCAATGCCGGCAGTTGCACGGAGCTGCTGAGCATCACCGGGTCACCGGCGGCCGAAATCATCGCCCAGCCCAACAACGGCAACACCAGCATCAACCCATACAACACCACGTGGGACGCCTTGGCCGCGAGTACTTGCCACAGCGGCAAGTCCGTCGGCAGCGGTGGCTGGCGCGTGGAGAAACGCACCACCAGGCGCACGACCACCAGCGCCAGGATGGCGATCCCCAACGGCTTGTGCAGGTGAATCAGCCACTCGTGCCGCTCAGACACCGACGCCGCCAGGCCCGCGCCGATAAACAGCATGGCGATGATCATCAACGCCATCAGCCAGTGCAGCAAACGCGCCAACGGGGCGAAAAACCGTGGTTGAACATTCATGGCTTCGACTCCTGGGAGGCGCTGTGCAGCGGGCTGACTTCACCGGCGCGGCGCAGGTAGGAACTGGCATAGGCCGCCGAGCGTGCCGCCAGCAGCGGGTCATTGGACGCCTCGATACCGCTGGGCAGAATCAGCGGGTCGAAGTTGATATCGCGGCAATCGCCGTCGGCTTGTGGCTGGCTGCTCTGCAGCACCAGGGTGCCGGCATTGACTACCTTGTGCGCGCCGGTCCAGGTCTTGCTGGCGTCATCGAGCGGGTCGCCGGGATTGGCCAGCGTCATGTTCAACTGCCAATGCAGCGGCCCCGCAGCCAGGCGCTGCACCAGGTCCTTTTCCAGGAAGTCGCCGCCTTCAGGGGCGGTATCGTCGGCTGCGTCGCGGCTCTGCGGCACCACGGCCCAGCGCACGGCCTGACGCTTGCCGTCGGCATTGACCAGGTAAAACGCATTGATGCCATTGTAGGTTTCGGTCGCGTAACTGGCCGATGGCTTGGCAGTTTTAACCCAGGCCAGAAACGGCGCTGTTTCCGGGTGTGCGGCAAAAAACGCCGGCATGCTCGCCGGGTTCGGCTTGCCAGTGGCCGGGTCCGGCGCGCCGGCCTTGAGCAACTGGTAGAACGCCTCGGGCGTGCCCACCGGAAACACCGGCATGCTGTTCATTCCGGTGCGCCACTGCTGGCCGTTGGCCTGGCTGAACTGCACGGCAAAACTGCGGATCGGCACGCTGCTGTCAGGCGCATAAGGGTTGCCGCTGGGCAAGGCGAATCGTCCGATCACCGGGGTTTTCGCCTCGTTGAATACCTGGGCGCTGGAGTAGGCGCGCACCTCGGAATTGCTCTCGAAGTACCCGGCCACGCACACGCCCTTGGCATGGTTACGCCGAAACCCCGGGTGCACACCGTTATTGGTTTCCAGGGCATTGACCAAGGTTTTTGGGCGCAGACGCTGTGGGTCGAGGGTGCCGTTGACGTAGGCAAATGCCCCGGCCACAACGGCAACCACGGCACCGATAGCGGCGAGTCGCGCGACCAGGCTCGCAGTACTTAACGGAGGACGAGGCGGTGATGAGTGGTCTACCATGAATGAACTCCAGGGCCAGAGGCCTTAGGGGGTGAAACATAAGGTCGGAGCATTGAGACGCACGCCGATAAACTCTATTCCCTGGCCGCGGTTTATTTTTCGGCCCATGGAATAACCTTCGGCGCCGGACGTCTCCCTAGTCCCAGCGTAGTCCCAGCCGCGTAGTGATCAACCAGACGCCCATGCATGAACTCGACGAACAGTTACGTGAACTCATCCCCAGGCTGCGGCGCTTTGCCGTGTCCCTGACCCGTAACGCCAGCAGTGCCGACGACCTGGTGCAGTCAACCCTGGAACGGGCGATCACCCATTGGGCAGAGAAACGCGTCGAAGGCGACTTGCGCGCCTGGCTGTTCTCGATCCTCTACCGGCAATTCCTCGATGCCCACCGTCGCACCCGACGCTACGCACGGATGCTGGAGTTCTTCACCGGGCGTGACGATGCGCAGCCATCGGTCGAGCGCACCGTGATCGCCCAGTCGACCCTGCAAGCCTTCGATCAACTCAACACCGAGCAGCGGGCGCTGCTGCTGTGGGTCTCGGTCGAGGGCATGAGCTACAAGGAGGTCGCCGAGATTCTCGACGTGCCCATAGGCACCGTGATGTCGCGTCTATCGCGGGCGCGGCAAGCCTTGCGTCAACTCAGTGATGGCGAAATCGCCAGCCCTTCCCTGCGGATACTCAAATGATCAGCCTGCCCCCCAGCGAACGCGATTTGCATGCCTACGTCGATCACCAACTGTTGGAGAGTGATCGCCGCGTGCTCGAAACTTACCTGGCGGCCCATCCGGACGTCGCCGCCCAGGTCCATGCCTGGCAGCATGACGCGCAATTGCTGCGCGCCGCGTTAGGCGGTGCCCTGCAACAGCCAGCCAACCCGGACCTGGACCCGGCGCTGATCCGTCAGCGCCTCAAGCGCCAGTCGCGCCGCCACTTTGCCACGGCCGCCGTGTTGCTGATCGCGGTGAGCCTCGGCGGTATCGGGGGCTGGCACGCCCGTGAAGCCACCCAGCCAGCGCTGTTGCCGATGGCCGATGCGATGCAGGCGTTTCGCTTGTTTGCCCAGGACGGCATGATGCCGGCGGACTATAAGGGCCAGGGTAGCAGCACGATGCAAGCCTGGCTGGATCGCTACTTCAGCCAGGCGCACCGCCTGCCCGACCTCAGCGCGGCAGGGTTCATCCCGGTCAGCGGGCGCTTGCTGACCACCGAGCAAGGCGCCGCCGCCATGGTGCTGTACGAAGACCCGCAGGGCCGACGCATCAGTTTCTACATCCGCCCACCTGGCCCGGAAAACGGTTTCCTGCCTCGTGGCAGTCGCAGTGCCGATGGTTTGCAGGCTCAATACTGGTCCGGCGCGGGCTACAACTATGCGGTGGTCAGCCCGGCGGACCAGCCCGCCCCGCCGATGCAGAAGCTATAGAGGCCCGAGTTTTACTGCCCGATGAGAGATAGACAGCCCCATAGCCCGTCCTACATCAAGGCCAAGGGATCCCAAGCTCAGCGGCAACCCCCTGTGCATATTCGGCACTCACTCCTGCGAAGTTTGTCAGTTGACGCAGCACTACTGCATCACTGACCCCGGCCATCGCCCCACCAATATTGGCGAACAACACCGCCTTTTCTGCGGGGGTCATGAGGTTGAACAGGGCCCGTGGATGTGAGTAATAGTCGTTATCCACCCGATGGTTGTAACGAGCTGTGGCACCGCCTTGGCGTAGCAACGGCTCTACAAATCTCGAGTCTTGTTTAGGCGCTTCGACATCACTGTTGGGTTCGTAATTGAGGCTGGCGCCACCATTTGTACCTGACGCCATAGCGCCATCGCGTTGATAATTTTGTGCTGGACTCAGTGGCGCATTGATCGGCAGTTGCTGGTAATTGGTGCCAATACGATAACGTTGTGCATCGGGGTAAGCGAATACCCGACCTTGCAACATGCGATCAGGCGACAAGCCAATCCCTGGGACCACATTGGCCGGGCAGAAGGCCGACTGCTCAACTTCGGCATGATAGTTTTGCACATTGTGATTCAACTCGATCACGCCTACGTCCCTCAGCGGAAACTGGGCATGCGGCCATATCTTGGTGACATCGAAGGGGTTCTCGACAGAAGCATCGGCCTGCGCCTCGGTCATGGTCTGTATACGCACCGTCCACTTGGGAAAATTCCCATTGTCGATGGCGTTGAACAAATCGCGCGTGGCGTAATCCGGGTCTGCACCGGCCAGTCGCATCCCTTCCGCCGTGGTCAGGTTTTTAATCCCTTGCTGGGTCTCAAAATGCCATTTGACCCACGTACGCGTATTGGCATTATTTAACAAACTGAAGGTATGACTGCCAAACCCATGCATGTGGCGGAAGCCATCGGGAATAGCACGGTCTGAAAACAGGATGGTGACTTGGTGCAGTGACTCAGGGGAGAGCGAAAGAAAGTCCCACACATGCTCTGCATTTGGCAGGTTGGTCTGCGGGTCAGGTTTTTCAGAATGGATAAAGTCTGGAAATTTTATCGGGTCACGAATAAAGAACACCGGCGTGTTATTGCCCACAAGGTCCCAATTACCTTGCTCGGTGTAGAACTTTACGGAAAAGCCACGCGGGTTGATCACGGTGTCCGCAGAGCCGCGGGAGCCAATGACACTGGAGAACCGTGTAAAAATCGGCGTTTGCTTGCCAATACTGCTGAACAGGGCGGCGCGGCTGAGCCTGCTGATGTCGTTCGTAACCGTGAAGGTACCGTATGCGGCTGCCCCTTTGGCGTGCACACGCCGTTCAGGAATATTTTCACGGTTAAAATGGGCAAGCTTTTCGATCAATAGAACATCGTCGATCGCGATGGGGCCGATACGCCCGGAAGTTCGTGAGTTCTGGTTATCTGCAACGGGAGCGCCGCCATCGGTAGTAAGGGTTGTGGGACACATATTCAATACTCCTCAAATCATTCATAGGACCGCCGCCTAACGAGCTGAGAGGACTACCGACCATCAAGATGACACCATTTATTTCCTACTACATGGACTTTGATACGGATTCTCAAGCGAAAACTTCAAGCTAATAGCGCTTCGTTCCATTCATGGACAGCAGCGACTCCATTAATATAGCTGCTTTTTCGAGCACGATAAAAAACCACCCAACCGTTGGCATCGCTGATATTGCTGCATCATCAGTCCTTTTTCCTTTCGAGTGAACTCAAAGCGCATGGATACCCTCGCCCAACTCAAGGCCGGCCAATTGGCCGGCGCTACCCGCCTGGACCTGGCCTGCGGTTTGACCGAGTTCCCTCGGGAAATCTTCGAACTGGCCGACTCGCTGGAAATCCTCAACCTTACGGGCAACGCCTTGAGCAGCCTGCCGGACGACCTGCACCGCCTGCGGCACCTGCGCGTGCTGTTCTGCTCGGACAACGCCTTCACCGAACTGCCCGAATGCCTGGGCCGATGCGCCGAACTGAGCATGATCGGCTTCAAGGCCAACCGCATCGAGCGGGTGCCGGCGGCCGCTCTGCCGCCGCAATTGCGCTGGCTGATCCTCACCGACAATTGCATCAGCCAATTGCCCGACGAACTCGGCCAACGCCCGCTGCTGCAAAAGCTGATGCTGGCCGGCAACCAACTGGCGCAATTGCCGCCCAGCCTGGCCCAGTGCGAAAACCTTGAGTTGATCCGCATCGCGTCCAACCGACTGACCCACCTGCCGCAGTGGCTGCTGACCCTGCCGAGCCTGACCTGGCTGGCGTACGCCGGTAACCCGGTGGAAATGGCCATGGAAGTGACGGCCGACGCGACGCCGGACATTCCCTGGACCGACCTGCAACTGGGCGAAGTGCTGGGCGAAGGCGCCTCGGGGATTATTCGCAAGGCGCTGTGGAAACCCCAGGCGATGCCGGTCGCGGTCAAGCTGTACAAAGGCACCATCACCAGCGACGGTTCACCGCTGCATGAAATGCAAGCCTGCATTGCCGCCGGGCTGCACCCCAACCTGATCAAGGTCGAAGGCCGCGTCAGCGATCACCCCGATCAACAGGCTGCACTGGTGATGGACCTGATCGACCCAAGCTACCGCAACCTCGCGGCGTTGCCGAGCCTGGCCTCGTGCACGCGGGATATCTACGCACCCGACACCCGTTTCAGCCTGGATGTGGCACTGCGCATGGCTCGCGGTATCGCCTCGGTCGCCGCGCACCTGCACCGGCACGGCATTACCCACGGCGACCTGTATGGCCACAATATTTTGTGGAATGCGGCGGGCGATTGTTTGCTCGGGGACTTTGGCGCGGCGTCCTTCCATGCCACCGCGGACACCGCGGAAACCAGAGCACTGCAGCGCATTGAAGTACGCGCGTTCGGCGTGCTGCTGGGGGAGTTGCTGGAGCGGGTCGAGGGGGCCGTTGCAGACGAGCTGGTTGAACTGCAAATCAGCTGCTGTCAGCCACAGGTGCTGGCGCGACCAAACTTCGAAGAGATCGAAGTCTTGCTGAGCGCGCTCTGACACCACTGGAACAAATGTGGGAGGGGGCTAGCCCTGGTGTCTGTAGAAGCGAGCTTGCTCGCGAAAAACCCACAGGCACCGCGTTCATTCAGGACGCACGCGTTATCGTTGACGTTTTTCGCGAGCAAGCTCGCTCCTACAGGGGGCGGTGTGCCATGGGTATCTACACAACGCCCAACGCTAACCACGATGCGCAGCGAGCCGCTCTTGATCTTGATCTTGATCTGCTTTTGATCCTAGGCGCCCCGTTAAACCACGCTGGCCGAACGCAGGCTTGAATCCGTGGGTAACCCGGCAGGACGCCGGGTTAGCCGCACTGGGCCATGGATGGCCCATTGCGGCGGCCCACGGATTCAAGCCGGAGTGAGGGCACACCGAGCCTAGGCGAGGTGCCGAGTGGTGGGGCAAGAGCGTTTTGCTTACTTTTGCGCTTTTCAAAAGTGAGCCGCCGTCAGGGCGGAACCCTAAGTGGCCGTTACCTAAATAATGGATATGTACTCGGTCTGATCCAAGATACTGGCTGGCCCTGAGGCCGCCATCGGGGGCAAGCCCCCTCCCACATTTTAACTGCCCGCATTTTGACTGCATGCATCCAGATAGAATCAGCCAGCCAGGCCGACAAACATATCCTGCACATCATCATGGTTGTCCAGGCCTTCCAGGAACGCCTCGACTTCGGCCATCTGCTCATCGGTCAAACCACTGACCGGGTTTTTCGAGAGGTAACCCAGCTTGGCCGACAGCACGGTGAAGCCCTGTTCCGGCAAGGCTTTCTGCACGGCGTCCAGGTCGGTGGTTTCGGTAATGAACAAGGTAGTGCCTGCTTCTTCGCCGTCTTCAAAGTCCTGGGCGCCGGCTTCGATGGCGGCCATTTCCGGATCAGCGTCCGGGGTGTCCGGCGATGCTTCGATCAGCCCGACGTGGTTGAAGTCCCAGGCCACCGAGCCGGAAGCCCCCAGTTGGCCCTTGCGGAACGCCACGCGGATTTCCGCGACGGTGCGGTTGATGTTGTCGGTGACGCACTCGACGATCAACGGCACCTGGTGCGGGGCGAAACCTTCGTAGGTGACGCGGTGGTACTGCACGGTTTCACCCAGCAGGCCGGCGCCCTTCTTGATCGCGCGGTCCAGGGTTTCCTTGGGCATCGAGGCCTTCTTGGCCTGCTCCACCACCAGACGCAGGTGAGCGTTGGTCGAGGTGTCCGCACCGTTGCGGGCGGCGATGGTGATTTCTTTCACCAGCTTGCCGAAGATCTTGCCCTTGGCATTGGCTGCCGCTTCTTTATGTTTGACTTTCCACTGTGCGCCCATGACTCACTCTCTACTTTCCATGGCGCCGAAACGTCTACTGGCCGGCGCTTTGGGGGCAGAGTTTATAGCGCAGCAACGCATCGTTCCACCAAAAACCCTCAAGGCGCCAACTCGAAAAACGCCTGAATCAGGCGCAGCGACCGGCGCCGCTCCAGGCAACCGAGCCAGTGCCGGTTCAGCAGGCCATCGGCCAGGATCGGCACGGCGCGTACGCGCGGGTCCTGGCTGACCTCCATCGACGACACCACCCCGACGCCCAACTCGGCCGCAACCGCCTCGGTCACCGCTTCCCGGCTGTCCAGTTCCAGCAGCACCCTGGGTCGCACATCCGCAGCCAGGCACGCATCATCAAAGGTACGCCGCGTGATGGAACCGGGCTCGCGCAGCACCATGATCGCCTCGTTCAACGCCGTCAGGGCAATGCCCTCGGTCTGCTCTGCCCACGGATGCGCGACCGGCACCAGTGCGCAAATACGTGACTCACCCAAGGGATGCAGGTACAGGCCTTTGCGCGGCGCCACTTCGGTCAGCACCGCCACGTCTGCATGTTCGGACAGCAATGCCGCCAGCGCTTCCTGGGCATTACCCAGGCGCAGATTCACCGTGACGCCCGGATAGTGGGCGCGCAGCCGGGCGATCATCGGCATCACCAGGTGCGGGCCGTCCGCCGCCACTTCCAGACGCCCGGTGAGCAATTGGCGGTTGGCTTCGAGCATGGCCTGGGCCTCATCCACCAGGCCGAAGATGGCCCGGGTGATGGCCGCCAGGCGGGCGCCCTCCTCGGTCAACTCGACCCGCCGCGCGGTGCGGCGCAGCAACGGGATCTGGTAGTGCTCCTCCAGCGCCTTGATGTGCCCGGTCACCGCCGGCTGGCTGATGAACAGCCGGGCGGCCGCACGGGTAAAACTGCCCTCACGGGCCACCGCATCGAATGCGCGCAGTTGGAACAGGTTCATAATCATCGGCCTCACTGATAGCTCGCATAACAACAAACAATTTGATTGATGACAAGCCAAACTGCAATTTAGGCGCCGTAGAGTCGACCCGTTGTTTTACGAGGACCCGAGATGACCCCTGCCGCACCACTTCTGCTGACCCCAGGCCCGCTGACCACGTCCAACCGTACCCGTCAGGCGATGATGGTGGATTGGGGTTCCTGGGATGAGCGTTTCAACCAACTCACCGCCAGCGTGTGCGAGCATTTGCTGGCGATCATCCATGGCGCCGACAGCCACCATTGCGTGCCGTTGCAAGGCAGCGGCACTTTTGCCGTCGAAGCCGCCATCGGCACCCTCGTGCCGCGTAACGGCAAGGTGCTGGTGCTGATCAACGGCGCCTACGGCAAGCGCCTGGCGAAGATCTGTGAAGTGCTCGGCCGCACGTACAGCATCTTTGAAACCCCGGAAGACCAACCCACCACCGCTGCCGATGTGGACCGTCTGCTGCACGCCGACGCGGCGATCACCCATGTCGCGCTGATCCACTGCGAAACCAGCACCGGCATTCTCAATCCGCTGGCGCAGATCGCCGAGGTGGTCAAACGCCACGGCAAGCGCTTGATCATCGACGCCATGAGTTCCTTCGGCGCGCTGCCGATCGATGCGCGCCAAGTGCCCTTCGACGCATTGATCGCAGCCTCCGGCAAATGCCTGGAAGGCGTGCCGGGCATGGGCTTTATCTTCGCCGAAAAGACCGTGCTGACCGCAGCGCAAGGTAACAGTCATTCCCTGGCAATGGACCTGTTCGACCAGCACAGCTACATGGCGCGCACCGGCCAGTGGCGCTTCACCCCGCCCACCCACGTGGTCGCCGCCCTGCACGAAGCGCTGTTGCAATACCACGAAGAAGGCGGCCTGCCCGCCCGCCACCAACGCTACGCCACCAACTGCCGCACGCTCCTGGACGGCATGGCCGAACTGCGCCTGCGCAGCTTCCTGCCGGCGGCGATCCAGGCGCCGATCATCGTCACCTTCCACGCACCGAAAGACCCGCGCTACCAGTTCACGGACTTTTACGAACGGGTCAAGGCCAAGGGTTTCATCCTCTATCCGGGCAAATTGACCCAGGTGGACACCTTCCGCGTGGGCTGTATCGGCCATGTCGATACGACCGGCATGCGCGCGGCGGTCGAGGCCATCGCCGAGGCGCTGCAGGAAATGGACGTGCTGGACATTTGATTGCCCCCTTACACAGGACCCGCATCATGAACTATCAGAACCCCACCACCCTCCAGGCCGTCATCCTCGACTGGGCCGGCACCGTGGTCGACTTCGGCTCCTTTGCCCCGACGCAGATTTTTGTCGAAGCCTTCGCCGAGTTTGGCGTACAGGTGTCCATCGAAGAAGCCCGTGGCCCGATGGGCATGGGCAAGTGGGACCACATTCGCACCCTCTGCGACCAGCCGCAGGTCGCCGAGCGATATCGCAAGGCCTTCGGCCGCACGCCGACCGACGAAGACGTGAGCGCGATCTATCAACGCTTCATGCCGCTGCAGATCGAAAAAATCGCCGAACACTCGGCCCTCATCCCAGGCGCCCTCGACACCCTCGCCGGCGTGCGTGCCCAGGGCATCAAGATCGGCTCCTGCTCCGGTTACCCCAAACAAGTGATGGACAAGGTGGTCGCCCTGGCCGCCAGCAACGGCTACGTGGCCGACCATGTGGTTGCCACCGACGAAGTGCCCAATGGCCGCCCGTGGCCGGCGCAGGCGCTGGCTAACGTGATCGCGCTGGGCATTGACGATGTGGCGGCGTGCGTGAAAGTCGACGACACGGTGCCGGGTATCCTCGAAGGCCGACGCGCAGGCATGTGGACGGTGGCGCTGACCTGTTCCGGCAACGCCCTGGGCCTGAACCATGAGCAATTCCGGGCGCTGGACAGCGCCACACTGGCCATCGAGCGCCAGCGTATCGAAGCGATGTTCGAAGGCTCACGCCCGCACTACCTGATCGACACCATTACCGATCTGCCGCAGGTGATCGCTGATATCAACGCACGCCTGGCTCGCGGAGAAATGCCGCAAAGCCACTGATGAAGGTCAATGCAGCGGCATTCACAACAGGCGAAGCGCTTAAAACAGGCATACAGTTAACCCACTCCGTCAAAGAGCGGAGGTATGCCCCTGATGAGTGAGGAACCCAACGATGCCGTGGAAAAATTCCGATACGCGCTACAGCACCATGTCGATTGCATTGCACTGGTTGATGGTGGTGCTGCTGGCGGTGGTCTACGCCTGCATTGAGTTGCGCGGCCAGTTCCCCAAAGGCAGCGGTGCACGCACGCTGATCGTCGAGATGCACTTTATGTTCGGCCTCACCGTGTTTGTGCTGGTGTGGCTGCGCCTGTTCGCCCGCAGCCTGGGCGTGGCGCCGAAGATCGTGCCGGCGCCGCCGCCATGGCAGCGCCTGTTGGCGACCCTGACCCACTTCGCGCTGTATGCCTTGATGATCGGCATGCCGATTGCCGGCTGGCTGATCGTCAGTGCCGAGGGGCATTCGGTGATGTTCTATGGGATGGAATTGCCGCCGCTGATCGCTGAAAACAAGTCACTGGCCAAGGAGATCGAAGGCTGGCATGTGCTGTTTGGCCAAATTGGTTACTGGCTGATCGGGCTGCATGCGTTGGCGGGAATCTTTCATCACTACGTGCTGCGCGATAACACAGCGCTGAGAATGATGCCGGGTGGGAGGGGACTTGCTTCCGGTGGCGTTGAGTCAGCGGGCACATTCATCGAGTGATACACCTTATCGGGCGCAAGCCCTGATGCCAGTCAGTTAAGGCTTTTTGTAGGAGCGAGCTTGCTCGCGAAAAACTCACAGGCGCCGCGTTCAATCAGGAAGCACGCGTTATCGTTGACGTCTTTCGCGAGCAAGCTCGCTCCTACAGAGGGCGACGTTCGCTTGACTGACTGGCATCAGGGCAAGGCCCCTCCCGCAAAGGCATTGAAACCTCGGCGGCCTTGCAGGCCGCCGGTGTGGATGAAGATCAAGCGAGCGCCGGGGGCGAAGCGTCCGGCCTCGATCTGTTGCTTCAATGCCAGCAGCGTTTTGCCGGTGTAGAGCGGCTCCAGCGGCACACCGCTGGCCTGTTCGGTGCGTTCGATAAAATCGAGCAGCAGCGGATCGACCTTGGCAAAGCCGCCTCGGCTGGCGTCGATCAGTTCGTAACCGTTGTGCACCATCGCACTTACGTTCTGCGCGACACCGTGATCGTCCGGCACTGCCAAGGCGCCGTACACAATATGCCTGCCCGCCTCGGCCAGTGCCAAGCCGGCCAGGGTCGTCCCGGTACCGGCTGCCAGCCACCAGGCGTCGTAATCCGCCCAACCGAGCTGGCTCAACTGCGCCTGCGCCTGCTCGACCAGCACCCCGCAGCCCAGCGCACCGGCCAGCCCGCCGCCGCCTTCGGGTACCGGATGGAGATGGGGATACTGTTCGCGCCAAGGCAACCAGAAATCCGGCTCATGGCGTGCGCGATAGCCGCCGTATCCGAGCCAATGCAATTGCATGCCGAACGCCCTGAGGTCGAGCACGGTGGGTGTGTCTTGAGGATGGCCGCGCAACAGGCCGACCGTTGGAAAGCCAAAGCGCTTGCCTGCCGCCGCCAGTGCGTGCAGATGGTTGGAGTAAGATCCGCCGAGGCTGATGACCCCGGTGGCCCCCGCGTGTCGTGCCTGGTTCAGGTGTTCGGTGAGCTTGAACCACTTGTTGCCGCTGATCAGCGGATCGATACGGTCCAGGCGCAGCACCGCCAACTCGATCCCGTTCAGCCAATCGAGCTGCACAGGTTCAAGGGGTGCGCGGGGCAGCCAGTCGAAAGGGCCCATCGAGAGGTATCTGAATGAAAAAGAGGCGGTAGTCTACCACCGCCCCTCTTCGGCGACTTACAGCTCGGCAGCCAGGCGCGAACCCTGGTTGATGGCGCGCTTGGCGTCCAGCTCGGCTGCCACATCGGCACCGCCGATCAGGTGCACGTTCTGCCCGACGGCGACCAGGCCGTCATGCAGCTCGCGCAGCGGGTCCTGGCCGGCACAGATGACGATGTTGTCCACCGCCAGCACCTGGGTTTCGCCCTCGGCGCCGATGCGGATATGCAGGCCTTCATCATCGATCTTCAAGTATTCCACGCTGTTGAGCATCTGCACCTGTTTGTTTTTCAGGCCGGTACGGTGGATCCAGCCGGTGGTCTTGCCCAGGCCGTCGCCGACCTTGGAGGCCTTGCGTTGCAGCAGGAAGACTTCACGCGCCGGTGCATGGCACTCGGGCTTGATCCCGGCCACGCCGCCACGGGCTTCGAGTCGGGTGTCGATGCCCCATTCTTTCCAGAACGCTTCGCGATTCAGGCTGGTGGACACGCCCTGATGCACCAGGAATTCCGACACGTCGAAACCGATACCGCCCGCGCCAATCACCGCTACGCGCTTGCCGACCGGCTTGCGCTCCAGGATCACGTCCAGGTAATTGAGCACCTTGGGATTCTCCACACCCGGGATCGCCGGCGTACGCGGCGCGATACCGGTGGCCAGGATCACTTCGTCGTAACCGCCCGCCACCAGTTGCGCCACATCCACACGGGTGTTCAGGCACAGCTCGACGTGGGTGGTCTGCAATTTGCGCTTGAAGTAGCGCAGGGTTTCGAAAAACTCTTCCTTGCCCGGTATGCACTTGGCGATGTTGAACTGGCCGCCAATCTCGCTGGCCGAATCGAACAAGGTCACCTGGTGCCCACGCTCGGCAGCCACCGTAGCAGCAGCCAGCCCGGCAGGACCTGCACCGACGACGGCAATTTTCTTGATCTGCTGCACGGGCAGGTAGTTGAGCTCGGTCTCATAGCACGCACGCGGATTGACCAGGCAGGTAGTCAGCTTGCCGCCAAAGGTGTGGTCCAGGCACGCCTGGTTGCAGCCGATGCAGGTGTTGATCTCGTCAGCGCGCCCGGCAGCGGCCTTGTTGACGAACTCCGGGTCGGCGAGAAACGGCCGCGCCATCGAGACCATATCGGCATCGCCCTCGGCGAGGATCTGTTCGGCGACTTCCGGGGTGTTGATACGGTTGGTGGTGATCAGTGGAATCTGCACCGCGCCCCGCAACTTGGCGGTGACCTTGCTGAACGCCGCGCGCGGCACTTTGGTGGCAATGGTCGGGATACGTGCTTCGTGCCAGCCGATACCGGTGTTGATGATGGTTGCGCCGGCCTGCTCGATGGCCTTGGCCAACTGCACGACTTCTTCCCAGACGCTGCCGCCCTCGACCAGATCCAGCATCGACAGGCGGAAAATAATGATGAAATTCGGGCCGACCGCTTCGCGCACCCGGCGCACGATTTCCACGGCCAGGCGCATACGGTTTTCAAAGCTGCCACCCCAGCGGTCGGTGCGATGGTTGGTGTGGGCGGCCAGGAACTGATTGATGAAGTAACCTTCGGAACCCATGATTTCCACGCCGTCGTATTCGGCAATCTGGGCCAGCCGCGCGCAGGTGACAAAGTCCTGGATCTGCTTCTCGATGCCCTCCTCGTCCAGCTCTTTGGGCTTGAACGGGTTGATCGGCGCCTGGATCGCACTCGGCGCTACCTGCTTTGGGCTGTAGGCATAACGCCCGGCATGCAGGATCTGCATGCAGATCTTGCCACCGGCATCGTGCACGGCCCGCGTAACGATTCGGTGCTTTTGCGCCTCTTCGTCGGTGGTCAGCTTGGCCGCGCCGGCATACACGCCACCTTCATCATTCGGGCCAATGCCGCCGGTCACCATCAGGCCGACGCCGCCTCGGGCGCGCTCGGCGAAATAGGCCGCCATGCGCTCGAAACCGCCGGGCTTTTCTTCCAGGCCAGTGTGCATCGAGCCCATCAGGGTGCGGTTGCGCAGAGTAGTAAAACCCAGGTCCAACGGGGCCAGCAGGTGCGGGTAGGCAGCAGCGCTCATGGTACAGCTCCACAACGGATCATCACGGGACGTGGAGGGCTCGAATGGCACCCCATCGGTTTATGTCCCACAGACTAAGAGGCGATCACCTACCGCTCAATGACTGAAACTGACAACTTATTGATCCAAATGCACAGCAGCCCTTGGCAATCACGGCCAGGGGCCCTACCCTAGCGGCGAACCCCGCCCCCGGTCTGTTGTCTGTTGCCCCATGCGTAAATTACTTGTGTTCACCGTCACCATGGCCCTGGTTGCCGCCCTCGCCGCGTATCTGGTCTGGACCCAGGAGCGCCCTGTGGCGCATTACCTGTCGGACCTGCGCATCACCCTCGCGGTCAATGAAGGTCAGCCGGCCGAGCGTGGCAACCTGCTGGGTATCCAGCCGGAGCTGTTCCCTGCCGACTATCAGAGCCTGGAGCGCCTGCACCTGAAGCTCTCGGCCTACCTGCAAAAGGCCCGCGAACAGGGCCTGATCAACGACAAGACCGTCGTCGTGCTGCCGGAACATGTCGGCACCTGGCTGATGCTGGCCGGCGAAAAAAATGAGTTGTACCAGGCCACCCACCTCAAGGACGCGATGAACTGGCTGTCGATCAGCAACCCGTTGCAGTTCCTGCGTGCCTGGATCAGCGCGACCGGTGACAACCGCATGGACGATGCCTACCTGCGCATGAAAGCTCCCGGCATGGCGCGCGATTACCAAGTGCTGTTTGGCGGCCTGGCCAAGGAATTCGGCGTGACCCTGGTGGCCGGTTCCATCGCCCTGCCCAACCCCAGTGTGAGCCTGGGGCAACTGCAGGTCGGCCATGGTGCGCTGTACAACGTCAGCGTGGTCTTCGCCGCCGATGGGTTGCCCCTGGGCCAGCCGCAGCGCCAGCTGTATCCGATCTACGACGAACGCGGCTTTATCGAACCCGGCGATGAAAACATTGTCAGCGTGGTCGACACCCCGGCCGGGCGCCTGGGCGTGCTGATCGGCAGCGACAGCTGGTACCCGGACAACTACCGCAAGCTCAACGAACAAGGCGCCCAACTGATTGCCGTGCCGGCCTATGTGACCGGGCGTGACACCTGGGACCGCCCGTGGCGCGGCTTCAAGAGCGTGTCGACCCCGTCCGAAGTCAGTCTGAAGCCCGAAGAAACCAGCGAGGGCGAAGCCTGGCGCCGCCTGACCCTGATCGGCCAGCCACCGATCAGCCAGGCCACGGCGGGTATGAGCGTGTTTTTGCGTGGCCAGTTCTGGGACCTGGGCAGCGCCGGACAAAGCTTTCTCAGCCGCAACGGGCAACTGTTTGCCGACGGCGATGCCCGTGGCGCACGCCTGCTGAATATCTGGCTATAACCGCATGAAGCCGGTACGCCTGGGGGATCTGTCGGTGGGTTTCGTGCACACCCTGGCCGATGCCGTCCACAGCCACGGCCTGGATCCGCAACCCTTGTTGCTGCAATACGGCCTGGACCCGGCACGCCTGGCCGAAGCAGGTGCGCGCTTGTCGATCCCGCGCTATATGCGCCTGGGCCATGCGGCGATTCAACTGACCGGCGATCCAGGCCTGGGCCTGCGCATGGGTCAGCTCAGTCGCCTGAGCCAGGCCGGGCTCGCCGGTGTCACCGCCGCCCAGGCACCGACCGTACGCGAAGCCGCGCGCACGCTGACGCGCTTCGAACCACTGTATGGTTCCAACTACCGTGGGCAATCGAGCTTTCATGAAGACGCCGAAGGCGCCTGGCTCAGGTTTTATTCCATCAGCCCCTACAATGCCTATAACCGCTTCGTGGTGGACTCGATCATCGCCGGCTGGCTGCATCAACTGTCGAGCCTGGCGCAACAGCCGGTGCAGGCCCAACGCATCGAAATCGAATTCCAGGCCCCCGAATACAGCCATCTGTATGCCGTGCTGGGGGACACGCCGGTGCAGTTCGGCGCCGACAGCAATCAACTGCGCCTGACCCAGGCCACCCTGGCCCTGCGCAACCCGCAGCACTGCCCGAGCACGTGGCACCTGTTGTTACAGCTGTGTGAAAGGGAACTGGAGCAACTGACCCGCACCCGCAGCCTGCGCGAGCGCATTACTCGTCTGCTGGGGCCAATGCTCAATGGTGGCCGGGAACCCGACCTGGAAGAAGTGGCGGCACGCTTGAAGCTACCCACCTGGACCCTGCGCCGCAAACTGGCCGACGAAGGCACGCAATTTCGCGCGATTCTCAACGATACTCGCCGCGATCTGGCCATGACCTACATTCGCGACACGGAACTGGCCTTTGGCGAGATCGCTTACTTGCTCGGATTTGCCTCGGCCCAAGCCTTCCAGCGCGCCTTCAGGCGCTGGAACAACCAGACCCCAGGCGAATTTCGCCGCAGTCAGCGGCATTCCGCCTGAAGTCGGGCTTACAGCTCGGTGGCATCGTCGACCGGATCCAACGGGTCGAGCTCGAATGCCTGGTACTCCAACAGTTCTTCCTGGTAATCGTCCATGGTGGACTCCTTTTTGAGTTAAACGCGCCAGCGCAATTAATGACCAGCCCAACCAGCCTAAAGTGCCGTCATGACGAAAAAATGTCGGCGCCGTGACGTTCCTGCACTTGAAAATTAAACGCGTCAGCGGCGGACTGATTTAGTCGGGAGACCGAGGCACTATTGCAATCATTGCAATTGCAATCAAAAGGCAAGTTCCATTAGGGTAGGCAAATCTTTCGCCAGGAGCCACGCCCCCATGCCCGCCTCTAACGAACACGCCGCGCAGCTGTGCATCGATGCACTTGACACCTGCGCAGACTCGCCCAGCTCGCCGCTGTACACGGTCATGAGCATGGCCGGCACGCTGGAATCCAGCCGCCAGGCCTGGGTGATTCGCGGCCAGTCGCGCAGTCGGCGCCCGGGTAACTGGCCTACCTGGTTTGCGCGCAATACCGGGGAGAAACCGCTGCTCTACCTGCACAGCGCCACATCGTCGGCCCAATTGTGCGCATTGTCAGACCAGACGGCTCAGCGCGGTATTTTGTGCAATGACAGCGAAACCCATCCATCTCCTTGGCCAAAGGGTGCGCAACCGTCGCTGCCATTATGGCTGGCGAACCATCCACGCTGTACGCCCTATGACCCTGCCTCGGGCGAAGAGGCACGGGCCGTCGTGCTGGCCGGATTGCGTACGCTGTACGTGGATGGCCAGCCGGGCTTTTATTACCTGGCGCTGCATGATCAGCACAGCACCCTCGCACCGCAGGCGCTGGACCGCGAGGGTGCGATCAAGGGCATGTATCCAGTCCGGCGACCTGCCGGCGTGGCAAACGTGCGCTTGCTGGGTGCCGGTCGAGCCTTGGAAGAGGTCATACAGGCCGCGCAGTTGCTGGAGCAGCAATGGGGTATCACAGCGCACGTATGGAGTTGCCCCAGTTACACCCGACTGGCGCGCGAGGCGGCGGCCGCTGAGCGCTGGAACCGCCTGCATCCATGCGCGCCCAGACGCAGCAGCCATCTGCGCGACTGCCTGGCGGGGAGCCGAACACCGGTGATTGCCGTCACCGGCTACCCACAAGTGGTTGTCGACCAGTTGGCCGCCCATGTGGACACACGCTTCGTGGCGCTGGGCGCGGGCTCGGTGCAGCCAGCCGCGCCGAACCGCTACTGGATTGCAGTGCTGGCCTTAAAAGCCCTGGCCGATGAAGGGCATTTCGATACACAAAGACTGGAAGGTGCCCTGCAGAGGTATGACCTGAAATGACCTGGCCACGGTTCATCACATTGACGTCTTGCGCCGACTACGGGTCTGCACGCCGGCCCCCATCGCCAACCCCGCCGTACGCTCGAGTGCATCGGCAAAGGCCTGGCGATGCTCAGGCTCAATCTGCGACAGGAACAGCTCATCCACGGTGCTTTCGTAGATTTTCCACATTTTTTTGCGCAGCGTACGGCCTGCTTCGGTGATCGAGGCAAACGCCGCGCGGCCGTCACCGTCGGAACGCGAGCGCACCACCAGACCGTCCTTTTCCAGGCGGTCGACCAAACGCGTGAGGTTGTAGCGCTCAATGGCCAGCACATCGGCCAATTCATGCATACGGCGCGTGCCTTCAGGACCGCTTTCCAGGCCCCACAACGCGTCGTACCAGGCATACGGCGGCAGCTGCGCCTCGCTCAACCGGCGCTCGATCTCACGGATGACCGTCCTGTGGGCCCTGACAAAACGGAACCAGACATCAGGCTCTTTCGACGACATGCAACACCATCCGGGGAATTTCAAGAAGGTTGCAATAGTAGCTCATCCCGAGCTAAATTCCGGCATGTAGTTGCAATTGCAACCATATCGCAGCCCGCCCACAAGGCGCTCGCCGCCCGGAATCCGCCTACCCTGGAGTCTCATATGAACCCGAATAACGCAGCATCCCTGGACCATGATCCGCAGGAAACCCGCGAGTGGCTGGATTCCATCGAATCGGTGCTGTCTGCCGAAGGCCGCCCTCGCGCCCATTACCTGATCGACCAGCTGCTGGATTTCGACGTCGCGCGCCACGGCGACTTTTACGGGCGGGTGACCACCCCTTACGTCAACACCATTGCCACCGAACGCGAACTGCCCTACCCCGGTGACCTGGACATTGAACGTCGGACCAATGCGTTTATTCGCTGGAATGCCATGGCGATGGTATTGCGTGCCGGCAAACACTCAGGCGTGGGTGGGCATATCGCGACCTATGCGTCAGCCGCGGTGCTGTACGACGTAGGCTTCGAGCATTTCTTCCGTGGCCGAACCGACACCTTCGACGGCGACCTGGTGTACATCCAGGGCCACTCCTCCCCTGGCATCTACGGCCGCGCGTATCTGGAAGGCCGCCTCGACGAAGCCCAGCTGGATAACTTTCGCCGCGAAGCCGGTGGCGAAGGGCTGTCTTCCTACCCTCACCCACGGCTGATGCCGGACTTCTGGCAATTCCCTACGGTGTCCATGGGCCTGGGTCCGATCACGGCTGCTTACCAGGCGCGCTTCATGCGTTACCTGGAGTATCGCGGCCTCAAGCAACACCAGGGTCGCAAGGTATGGGCGTTCCTCGGTGATGGCGAGATGGACCAGCCGGAATCCCTGGCCGCCATCTCCCTGGCCGGTCGCGAGAAACTCGACAACCTGATCTTCGTCGTCAACTGCAACCTGCAGCGCCTGGACGGCCCGGTGCGCGGTAATGCCAAGGTGATCCAGGAGTTCGAGAGTGTGTACCGCGCCGCCGGCTGGAACGTGATCAAGGTGATCTGGGGCGGTGGCTGGGACGCGCTGCTGGAAAAGGACCAGAGCGGCCTGCTGCGCCAGCGCATGATGGAATGCGTGGACGGCGATTATCAGAATTACAAATCCCAGAATGGCGCCTATGTGCGCGAGCATTTCTTCGGCAAATACCCGGAGTTGCTCGCACTGGTTGCGCACATGTCCGACGACGATATCTGGAAACTCTCACGGGGCGGCCATGACCCGCTCAAGGTCTACAACGCCTACGCCGCCGCAGTGCGCCACAAGGGCCAACCCACGGTGATCCTGGCCAAGACCGTCAAGGGCTTCGGCATGGGCGAAGCGGGCGAAGGCCAGAACATCAATCATCAATTGAAGAAGATGGGCGCCGACGCGGTAAAAGCCTTCCGCGACCGCTTCGGGCTGGAAGTGGACGATGACCTGCTCGACGAAATTCCTTACCTCAAGCCGGCGGCCGACAGCACAGAAGCCCGCTATTTCAATGCCCGGCGCCAGGCGCTGGGCGGGTATGTGCCGGCCCGGCACACTGACGTTGCCCCGTTGACTGTCCCGCCCCTGTCCGCATTCGCCACTCAACTCAAGGACACCGGCGAGCGCGCCATATCCACCACCATGGCGTTTGTACGCATCCTCGGCACGCTGCTCAAGGACCCGCATCTGGGCAAGCTGATCGTCCCCATCGTGCCGGACGAGTCGCGCACCTTCGGCATGGAGAGCCTGTTCCGGCAGATCGGCATCCATTCCGCCGTCGGCCAGCTTTACACCCCCCAGGACGCCGGGCAACTGAGCTACTACAAAGAGAGCAAGGACGGACAGATCATGCAGGAAGGCCTGAATGAATCGGGTGCCATTTCCTCATGGATCGCGGCAAGTACGTCCTACAGCAACCACGGCCTGACGACGGTACCGTTCTATATTTTCTACTCGATGTTCGGCTTTCAGCGCGTCGGCGACCTGGCCTGGGCGGCAGGTGATGCGCGAGCCCGCGGATTTCTGCTGGGTGCCACGGCCGGGCGCACCACCCTGATGGGTGAAGGGTTGCAGCATGACGACGGGCACAGCCATATCCTGGCGTCGGTGATTCCGTGCTGCGTGGCCTACGATCCAACCTTTTCCTACGAGCTGGCGGTGATTATTCGCGAGGGCATGCGGCGCATGTATGTTGAACAGGAAGACATTTACTACTACATCACCCTGCTCAACGAGAACTACCCGCACCCGGCCATGCCCGAAGGCGTGGAGGATGGGATTCTCAAGGGCATGTATCCGCTGAGCTCACACCCGGATGCCAGGGTGCAGTTGATGGGCAGTGGTTCGATCCTGCGCGAAGTCATCGCTGCAGCGGCACTGCTCCAGGAAGACTTCGCTGTAAACAGCGATGTGTGGAGCGTCACCAGCCTGACCGAGTTGCGCCGTAACGGCCATGCTGTAGAGCGCTGGAACTTGCTGCATCCGGAAAGCGAGCCACGCCTGAGCTACGTGGAAAACTGCCTGGCGGGTAGAACCGGGCCAGTAGTGGTCACCACGGACTATATGAAATTATTCGCTGATCAGATTCGCCCCTTCGTACACGGCCGCCGCTTTGTGGCACTGGGAACCGATGGTTTCGGGCAGTCGGATACCCGGGAAGCGTTGCGCGAGTTTTTTGAAGTGGACCGCCACTTCATCGTGCTGGCGGCGCTGAAGGCACTGGCGGATGACGGTGTGATCGGTCGGGACAAACTCACAGAGGCTATCAACCGCTACGGGATCAACGTCGACAAGACTGACCCCGTAACGGTCTGAGTCACTGGACCGGCGTTGGCAGGGCAGGAATTGCCTCTGTCGGCGCCGGCAGGCTGGGGTTGGTCGGCGCGGGGGCGGACTCAATAGCCGGTGTCTCTGGTGTCTCTGGTGTCTCTGGTGTCGCTTGCGGTGCTGGCTGTACGCCAGGCGCGATGGGTGCAGCCTCGGGTGGTGGCGCCAGTGGCTGCGCAGCAGCTGGGGTTGCCGGCGTCTCCTGCGGTGTCCCAAGCTTCTCGGCGGCCGGCGCGGCTTTCGGTTCCGGTATGCCAAGCTCATCCTTGGGCTTCTCGGGTATATGCGCCGCCTGCTTCACTTCCTGGGGCAGGAACACATCGACCAAGGCAAAGTAACGCTCATAGAACTTGGGCGCCGAGACGGTCTCGCTCGCCACCTTGACCATCGAGTCATCGGTGGAGCCGATGGGCATCGACACCGAACCCAGCACCCCGACCCCCAGACTTGCGGAGTTGTTGACCTTCTTCAGCGCATAGCGGTCCTGCAAGGCGTTGGCAAACATCGTCGAGTGATTGCTGCCTTTGCCATCAGCGGCACACACCACGTTGAAGCTGATCTGCAGGTGGGTCTCGCCGGTCTGCTGGAAACTCTTGTTACCCGCCACCAGCTTGGGGTCACTGCTGGTGATGATATAGCCCTGGCTCAGCAGCGCACGACGCGCCGCTTCACAGGCCGCCACATCGCTCACCGGGTAGTCGCGGGAAAACGTACCGGAGTCGTCGAAATTCTCATGTTCGTAGATAGCGGTCTTGGGTGACGAGCAGCCCGCCGCGCCCGCCAGCACCAGCGCCAACCCGAGGTTTCGCAAGTGAAATGATGTCGACATCGAAAATCCTGAGAAAAACAGTCCGGGCGGTATTGTGCAACAGAACGAGGTGTTGGCGCGCGCATTCCTGTCGGTAAAACGTCACAGACTTTTGTAATAGCAGCGCTGCGGACTATGACAAGTTTGTTTACAACTTATTCCGCAACTTCCTATCATCGCATTGGGTGCGTTGCTGCATACGGCACAGCGCAGGTTAAATGATGAGCATTGGTCGGGCCGCCAATGGAGACTTGTCGTGCCTGATAAACAGCCTGCCATTCCTCGCCCCCAGCGTTTGACCGAGGGCGCCCTGTCTGCCCTTGAACGCTTTTCACACATTGAGGCCGTCAGCGGCATCGTCCTGCTGCTGGCCGCCATCGTGGCCTTGATCTGGGCCAACAGCCCGGCGGCCGACACCTATGAGCACTTCTGGAATACGCCGTTGACCCTTGGATTGGGCGACTACAGCGTGTCGCGCTCCCTGCACTTTCTGGTCAATGACGGCCTGATGACCATCTTCTTTCTGGTGGTGGGCGCCGAGATCCGTCAGGAAATAAAGGACGGTGCGCTCGCCAACCTGAAGCTGGCCACCCTGCCGCTGGGTGCTGCGCTGGGCGGCGTACTGATGCCGGCGATCATCTACACCCTGCTCAACCACGGCACCGCCGCCGCCAGTGGCTGGGCCGTGCCCACCGCGACAGACATCGCCTTTGCCGTCGGCGTGCTGGCCCTGTTGGGCAAGTCGATTCCCAGTGGCGTGCGCATTTTGCTGCTGGCCCTGGCAATCATCGATGACATCATGGCGATCCTGATCATTGCCGTGTTCTTCACCGCCAGCCTCGATTACATGGGGCTGGTGATTGCCGCGGCCGGGCTGGCGCTGGTGCTGGTTTTCCAGCGCATGGGCATCGGCAAGGCCGTAATCTACCTGCTGCCCGGAGCAATCGTGTGGTTCGGCCTGCTCAAGACCGGCGTTCACCCGACCCTCGCCGGCGTGATTCTGGGGCTGATGACGCCGGTCAATTCCAAACCCGCCACCGAGCGCCCGCTGGACACCATCGGCCGTACGTTCGACGAATTGATGGAGCGCTTCTCCCGGGCGCCTGAAGACCCTCGACACGTTGCCCAGCCACTCAAGCAACTGCGCCAGGCACAGCGCGAGCTGTTACCGCCCGTGCAGCGGGTGCAATCGGCGTTGCACCCGTGGGTGGCGTTCGGCGTGATGCCGCTGTTCGCACTGGCCAACGCCGGTGTAAGCCTGAGCGGCTTCAACCTGGACGATCCCCTGCCCCACGGCGTGTTCATAGGCGTTATCTTTGCTCTGGTGCTGGGCAAACCCCTGGGGGTGATGCTGGCGAGTGTCGCGCTGGTCAAGCTCAACCTGTGCAAGCTGCCGGACGGCGTGACCTGGGCAGGTGTCGCTCTGGTGGGTCTGCTGGCGGGGATCGGTTTCACCATGTCGATCTTTATCTCGTCCCTGGCGTTCTCCGACCCGGCTTTGCTGTCGGCGGCAAAACTGAGCGTGTTGACAGCCTCGACCCTGGCCGCAGTCATCGGGCTGACCTGGGGCAAACTCAAGTTCTCGGGCAAGAAGACGTAAGAATCCCAAGCTGATCGTTCCCACGCCGTGGGAACGATCAAGCTACAGGCTTTAACACGCGCAAAAAAAGACCCCGGCCTTTTCAGGACGGGGTCTTTTTATTCAAGCCAACATCAGAACTTCTTGATGTCTGCCTGGGTTTCCAGCTGCTTGCGATACGCCGCGAAGTCCTGCTGGCCGATACGGGAAGCGAGGAAGCGGCGGTATTGCGCCTTTTCTTCGTCCGTAGGGGCTGCCGCTTCGTTGACGCCGTTCAAGCGCACGATCATCAGGCTACCGTCGCGCAGAGTGACGGTGGTGAAGGTCGGCTTGTCCTTGGCCGCAGGCTTGGGCATACGGAACAGCGCCTGCAGCACGGCAGGGTCGACGCCTTCCTGGGCACGGGTGGCAGCTTCAGTCACCTTCCATGCCTGGCCGTCAATCGGCTGGTCCAGTGCGGTCTTGCCATCACGCAGGCTGGCGATCAACTCGTCGGCATGGGTTTTGGCGGCAGCGCTCGCACGCTCCTTGGTCATCTGCGTGCGGATCGCCGCCTCAACCTTTTCCAGCGGCAACTGGGCAGGCTTGAGGTGTTCTTTGGCGCGCAGCACGATGATGGTTTCCGGGTCCAGCTCGATGGCGCTGCTGTTGGCACCCTCATCCAGCACTTCCGGACTGAACGCAGCGGTGACCACGGCACGGTTGGCCGCGACGCCTTCGCCGCCTTCACGGCCGAACGGCGCCGAGGTGTGTACGGTCAGTTTCAGATCGGACGCCGGCTGGGCCAGGTCGGACGCTTCGAATGCCGCATCTTCCAACTGCTTGGTCGCTTCGACAAAGCGCTGTTCAACCTGCTGGGTCTTGAGCTCGCGGGTCAGCTTGTCTTTCAGGCTGGCGAACGTCGGCACCTCTGGCGCTTCAACGCCCAACAGCTTGATCAAGTGCCAACCGAAGGCGCTACGCACCGGTGCGGACACCTGGTCCTGCTTCAAGCCATACAGCGCCGTTTCGAAGTCCGGATCGTAGACGCCGGGACCGGCAAAGCCCAGATCGCCGCCGTTGTTGGCCGAGCCCGGATCCTGGGAGAACTCCTTGGCCAGGGCGTCAAACTGTTCGCCCTTGGCCAGGCGCGCCTGGATGTCTTCGATCTTGGCCTTGGCTTGCGCCTCGGTGACCTTGTCGTTGACCTCAATCAGAATGTGCGCGGCACGACGCTGTTCGGCGAGGTTGGCGGTTTCTTTCTCGTAGGCGGCCTGCAGCTCATCGTCCTTGACGGTGACCTGGTCGAAGAAAGACGACTTCTTCAGTTCCAGGTAGTCGATGACGACCTGGTCCGGGGTCATGAACTCCTTGGCGTGCTGGTCGTAGTAGGCCTTGACTTCGTCGTCGGTGAGTTTCACCGCCGCCGGGTCAGCCTTGATGTTGACGGTGGCGAAATCGCGGGTCTGTTTTTCCAGACGAGCAAATGCCAGTACCTCGGCATCGGTCACGAAACCACTGCCGGCGATGCCTGCGCGTACCTGGCCGATCAGCATTTCCTGGGTCATCATCTGACGGAATTGCAGGCGGCTGTAGCCCAGTTGACGGATCACCTGGTCAAAGCGCTCGGCGTTGAACTGGCCATCCACCTGGAACTCGGGCGTCTGCAGGATCACCTGGTCCAAAGCCGCTTCCGAGAAGCCGAACTTGGAATCTGCGGCGCCTTGCAGCAGCAGCTTGCGATCGATCAGGCCCTTGAGCGCAGCGTCGCGCAGCAGTTTTTCGTCCAACAGGGAAGCATCGAAATCCTTGCCCAGTTGTTGCATCAGCTGGCGCCGTTGCATATCGACAGCCTGGCTCAATTCGGTCTGGGTGATTTCCTCACCGTTGACCTTGGCCACGTCCTGCTTGTTATTACCCGAGGCCTGGAAAATAGCCTCGATACCGGTAAAAGCCATCAATGCGACGATGATCCCGATAATGGTCTTGGCAATCCAGCCTTGTGAATTGTCCCTGATATTTTGCAGCATGCGTCCCCCAGAAACGGTTGAACATCAAAAATTGGCAACCGTGGAGCGTGGGTAGAATCCGGATAGAAGAAAGGCGCATCCGAGGATGCGCCTTCTCGTAACTGGCGGAGCGGACGGGGGTTTGAACTCTGACCCCCGGCGTGGCAACCCGATGGATATTCGGGCCAGCTACCGCTCCGCTGCCAGGCCAGACCTGCGTCCGACCCGGGTAAGCAAAGGCTTGATCGAAGCTTAGTTAACGGCTTCTTTCAGGGCTTTACCGGCTTTGAAACCTGGTTTCTTGGCAGCAGCGATTTGCAGTGCTTTGCCGGTCTGTGGGTTACGGCCAGTACGAGCTGGGCGGTCAGTCACAGAGAAAGTACCGAAGCCTACCAGTACCACGGAGTCGCCGGCCTTCAGAGCGCCAGTGACGGATTCGATTACTGCGTCCAGCGCACGGCCGGCAGCAGCTTTCGGGATATCAGCGGATGCAGCGATAGCATCAATCAGTTCCGACTTGTTCACTCTAAGTCCCCTTATATATCTATGAGTATGATTCTAAGTTTTTTGGTAAAAGCAAAAACCAGTGCTGGATGGCCTACAGACACTTAAGAGCCGCTTTATAACAAGGGCTCTAAAAAGCTGTCAAGGAAGCCCCCCAGGCTCCAACACTTTAATGCGTGCTAATTCTTTCCTTGGAATCCGACTCGCGTTTTTCGTCCTTCGCGACAATCTCCGGAGCCACATCCGGCAAGGGCTCCGGCGCGTATTGCAGCGCAATTTGCAGGACTTCGTCAATCCATTTAACCGGTTTGATCTGAAGATCCTGTTTAATATTGTCAGGAATTTCCTTCAGGTCGCGGACATTCTCTTCGGGAATGATCACGGTCTTGATTCCACCCCGGTGTGCGGCGAGTAATTTCTCTTTCAGGCCACCGATGGCCAATACCTGGCCGCGCAGGGTAATTTCACCGGTCATGGCCACATCGGCACGCACCGGAATGCCGGTCAATGCCGACACCAGGGCCGTGCACATGCCTACACCCGCGCTGGGGCCATCCTTCGGGGTCGCCCCTTCCGGCATATGGATATGGGTGTCGTGCTTCTGGTGGAAGTCCAGGGGGATACCCAGGCTCTTGGCGCGACTGCGCACCACGGTCTGCGCGGCGGTGATCGACTCGACCATCACATCGCCGAGGGAGCCGGTCTTGATCAACTGGCCCTTGCCCGGGATCACGGCCGCTTCGATGGTCAGCAACTCGCCGCCCACCTGGGTCCACGCCAGGCCGGTCACCTGCCCTACCTGATCCTGCTGCTCGGCCAGGCCGTAGCGGAATTTACGCACACCGAGGAAATGTTCCAGCGCATCGGCCGTCACCTTCACCAGGAAGCGTTTTTCCAGCGCATGTTCCTTGACTGCCTTGCGGCAGATCTTCGCGATCTGGCGTTCAAGGCCTCGTACACCGGCCTCGCGGGTGTAGTAGCGCACAATGTCTCGGATCGCTTCGACGTCAAACTCGATCTCGCCTTTCTTCAGGCCATTGGCCGCCGTCTGCTTGGGCGCGAGGTATTTGATCGCGATGTTGATCTTCTCGTCTTCGGTATAACCCGGCAGACGAATCACCTCCATCCGGTCCAGCAAGGCTGGTGGAATGTTCATGGAGTTGGACGTGCACAGGAACATCACGTCGGAAAGGTCGTAATCGACTTCCAGATAATGGTCGTTGAAGTTGTGGTTCTGCTCGGGATCGAGCACCTCCAGCAACGCCGAGGCCGGATCGCCACGCATATCACTGCCCATTTTGTCGATTTCATCGAGCAGGAACAGCGGGTTGCGCACGCCCACTTTGGTCATCTTTTGAATCAATCTTCCTGGCATCGAACCGATATAAGTCCGGCGATGGCCGCGGATTTCCGCTTCGTCACGCACACCGCCCAGGGCCATGCGCACGAATTTACGGTTGGTCGCGCTGGCAATCGATTCTGCCAGAGAGGTTTTACCCACCCCGGGAGGACCGACCAGGCACAACACAGGACCACGAATTTTCTTCACGCGCTTTTGCACGGCAAGGTATTCGAGGATCCGCTCCTTGACCTCTTCAAGGCCGTAGTGATCGGCATCGAGGATTTCCTCGGCGCGGGTCAGGTCCAGGCGCACCTTGGTCTGTGCTCTCCACGGCACCTGCACCAGCCAATCGATGTAGGAGCGAACCACGGTGGCTTCGGCCGACATCGGCGACATTTGCTTGAGCTTGTTCAGCTCGGCCGTCGCCTTGGTCAGCGCGTCCTTCGGCAGGCCGGCGGCATCGATACGCTTTTTCAGCTCCTCGATCTCGTTATGGCCTTCCTCGCCGTCGCCAAGCTCTTTCTGAATGGCCTTCATCTGCTCATTCAAGTAGTACTCGCGCTGGCTGCGCTCCATCTGTTTCTTCACGCGGCCACGGATGCGCTTCTCGACCTGCAGCAGGTCAATTTCGCCATCCAGCAATGCCAGCACATGCTCGACACGGGCCGACAGGTCGATGATTTCGAGGATGTCCTGCTTCTGCTCGATTTTCAGCGCCATGTGCGCAGCCATGGTGTCGACCAGGCGGCTCGGTTCATCAATGCTGTTGAGGGACGACAGGACTTCAGCCGGGACTTTCTTGCCCAGTTGCACATACTGTTCGAACTGCGAAAGCAGGCTGCGCACGAAGACTTCGGATTCACGCTCAGGCGCTTCGACTTCATCGATCAGCGCCACTTCGGCGCGAAGGTGGCCGTCCACCTCCATGAAACGCTCTACCGCGCCGCGCTGCTCGCCCTCCACCAGTACCTTGACGGTACCGTCGGGCAGCTTGAGCAATTGCAGCACAGTCGCCACGGTGCCGACGCGATACAGGGCGTCTTCGCCCGGATCATCATCAGCAGGATTCTTCTGGGCCAGCAGCAGGATCTGCTTGTCGCCCGTCATCGCGGCCTCGAGGGCTTCGATAGACTTCTCGCGCCCCACGAACAGCGGGATAACCATGTGCGGATAGACGACGACATCACGCAACGGCAGGAGAGGCAATTCGATGGTTGTCTTCATGATTTCGCCTCTATGACAGTTCAAAAATAAGCATGAAACCAAGATGGGGGTTGCATGCAAAAAAAACAAGCTCAATGCCAGCACTTAAACGCATGAATAAACGCGATTTAATCAGCCGTCACGCAAAAACACCCCAAAAAAAACAAGGGGCCCCAAAAGGCCCCTTGCTTGTACCGCCACTGCAAAGACGCTTACGCGTCAGGTGCAGCCTTGGCAGCCGGCTCACTGTTTTCATAGATATACAGTGGCTTGGACTTGCCTTCGATAACGCTTTCGTCGATCACCACTTTACTCACCTCGGACTGCGAGGGGATTTCGTACATGGTGTCGAGCAACACGCCTTCAAGAATCGAGCGCAGACCACGTGCACCGGTCTTGCGCTCCAGGGCGCGCTTGGCCACTGATTTGAGCGCGTCGGTACGGAACTCGAGGTCCACACCTTCCATCTCGAACAGCTTGGCGTACTGCTTGGTCAGGGCGTTTTTCGGCTCGGTGAGGATCTGAATCAACGCCGCCTCATCCAGCTCGTCCAGCGTCGCCAGGACCGGCAGACGACCGACAAATTCCGGGATCAGACCAAACTTGACCAGATCGTCAGGTTCGACTTCACGCAGGGACTCGCCCACCTTCTTGCCTTCTTCCTTGCTGCGCACTTCCGCGCCGAAACCGATGCCACCACGGGTGGAACGCTGCTGGATGACTTTTTCCAGCCCGGAGAACGCACCGCCACAGATAAACAGGATGTTACGCGTATCGACCTGCAGGAATTCCTGCTGCGGGTGCTTGCGGCCACCTTGCGGCGGCACCGAAGCGACCGTGCCTTCGATCAGCTTCAACAGGGCCTGCTGTACGCCTTCACCGGAAACATCCCGAGTGATCGACGGGTTGTCCGACTTGCGCGAAATCTTGTCGATTTCGTCGATGTAGACAATACCCATCTGGGCCTTTTCTACGTCGTAGTCGCACTTCTGCAGCAGTTTCTGAATGATGTTCTCGACATCTTCGCCCACGTAGCCCGCCTCGGTGAGGGTGGTGGCGTCGGCGATGGTGAACGGAACGTTCAGCAGGCGAGCGAGGGTTTCCGCAAGCAGGGTCTTACCCGAGCCTGTGGGGCCGATCAGCAGGATGTTGCTCTTGCCGAGTTCGACCTCGTCGCCTTTCTTGTCACGCTGGTTCAGGCGCTTGTAGTGGTTGTACACCGCTACGGCCAGAACCTTCTTTGCACGCTCCTGACCAATGACGTACTGGTCAAGGATGCCGCTGATTTCTTTCGGCGATGGGAGTTTGTGCGCACTGCTCTCGGCCTGGGCTTCCTGCACCTCCTCGCGGATGATGTCATTGCACAGGTCGACGCATTCGTCGCAGATAAACACCGAGGGGCCGGCAATCAATTTGCGTACTTCATGCTGGCTTTTGCCACAGAAGGAGCAATAGAGCAGCTTGCCGTTGTCCTCGCCGTTGCGGGTGTCAGTCATTCGTTCGATCCAAATCCGATAGGCTTGCAACACAAGATGAAGGCTTACGCGGGCTTTTTCAAGCCCGTCAGTGGTCGGACATGCCGACCAGCCCTATTTTGAGCGGCTTATATTAAGCGGGGCGCTTTTCGATCACTGCGTCGATCAACCCGTATTCACGGGCGGCTTCAGCACTCATGAAGTTATCACGGTTGGTATCACGCTCGATTTCTTCAAGGGTGTGCCCGCTATGCTTGGCCATCAGCGTGTTGAGACGCTCACGAATGAAGAGGATTTCCTTGGCATGGATTTCGATGTCCGATGCCTGACCCTGGAAACCGCCCAGTGGCTGGTGAATCATCACGCGTGAGTTAGGCAGGCAGTAGCGCTTGCCCTCGGCGCCGGCGGTCAGCAGGAATGCACCCATGCTGCAGGCCTGGCCAATGCAGGTAGTCGACACGTTTGGCTTGATGAACTGCATGGTGTCGTAGATCGACATGCCCGCCGTTACCGAACCGCCCGGCGAGTTGATGTAGAGATGGATGTCCTTGTCCGGGTTTTCCGCTTCAAGGAACAGCAGCTGCGCACAGATCAGGTTGGCCATGTAGTCCTCTACCGGGCCGACCAGAAAGATCACTCGCTCCTTGAGCAGGCGCGAGTAGATGTCGTAGGCGCGTTCGCCACGAGCGGACTGCTCGACAACCATCGGGACCAAGCCGCCTGCGGCCTGGATATCAGAGTTCTGCTGAATATAGGAATTACGGAACATGCTCTGCAGTTACTCCCAAATAGTCATGTCTTGAAAACGCATAAGCCAGCGCGAGGCTGGCTTATGGTTGAATTTCCAACGAGTTGGACAATCAGTCGGCTTGTGCTGCTTCTGCCGGTTTGACTGCTTCTTCGTAAGAGACCGCTTTATCGGTCACCTTAGCCTTCTGCAGAACAGTATCCACAACTTGTTCTTCAAGCACAACCGAACGTACTTCGTTCAGTTGCTGGTCGTTCTTGTAGTACCAAGCCACGACCTGCTCAGGCTCCTGGTACGCCGAGGCCATTTCCTGGATCATTTCGCGAACACGGTCTTCGTCCGGCTTGAGGTCGAACTGCTTGACCACTTCAGCCACGATCAGGCCCAGCACAACGCGACGCTTGGCTTGCTCTTCGAACAGCTCGGCCGGCAGCTGGTCAGGCTTGATGTTGCCACCAAACTGCTGAACCGCTTGTACGCGCAGGCGATCCACTTCGTTGGACAGCAGGGCCTTGGGCACTTCGATCGGGTTGGCGGCCAGCAGACCGTCCATGACCTGGTTCTTGACCTTGGACTTGATGGCCTGGCGCAGCTCGCGCTCCATGTTCTTGCGAACTTCGGTGCGGAAGCCTTCGATGCCGGTTTCCTTGATGCCGAATTGAGCGAAGAACTCTTCGTTCAGCTCTGGCAGCTTAGGCTCGGAAACGCTATTGACGGTCACGGTGAACTCGGCCGCTTTGCCGGCCAGGTCCAGGTTCTGGTAGTCGGCAGGGAATTCCAGGTTCAGAACGCGCTCTTCACCGGCCTTGGCGCCGACCAGACCGTCTTCGAAGCCCGGGATCATGCGGTTGGAGCCCAGCACCAGCTGAGTGCCCTTGGCGGAGCCGCCAGCGAATACTTCGCCGTCAACCTTGCCAACGAAATCGATGTTCAGCTGGTCTTCGTTCTGGGCGGCACGCTCGACCACTTCGAAACGGGTGTTCTGCTTGCGCAGGATTTCCAGCATGTTGTCCAGGTCCGAATCAGCGACGTCGGCGCTCAGGCGCTCGATTTCGATGCCTTCAAAACCGGCCACTTCAAATTCCGGGAAGACTTCGAAAGTCGCAACGTATTCCAGATCCTTGCCAGCTTCCAGGGACTTGGGTTCGATCGAAGGCGAGCCCGCCGGGTTCAGCTTCTGCTCGACAACGGCTTCGTAGAAGGAAGCCTGGATCACGTCACCTACAGCTTCCTGGCGCGCATCGGCACCAAAACGACGCTTGATTTCGCTCATCGGCACTTTGCCTGGACGGAAACCAGCGATCTTGGCCTTCTGGGCAGTCTGCTGCAGACGCTTGTTGACCGCAGTCTCGATACGCTCTGCCGGCACGGTGATGCTCAGGCGGCGCTCGAGAGCAGTAGTATTTTCAACAGAAACTTGCATGGATATTCCTCGTTGCACAGACATTAGCCGGCCATTTCCGACCCCAATCAAGGGCATGCATTCTAGTGGGTCGAACTCAAGAAGTCACCCTACTGAAAATACACCCGAAAACAGCCGGCAATTTATCGGTACGAAGGCACTGAAGTACCTCGCCCCGGTGACAAATACAGCCAATTGCGCCAGGGCTCTGCGCCACCCTTCCATATAAAGAAAGAGCAGCCATTCATCTCCCTGACGGCGCGCTCCGCGAACGGCGCGAGCAGGCAACGCGGCATCATCGAGATACACAAATGCGACGAAACGCGCTGCCGATGGGGCCCACTACCGCGACCGCCGAACTATCAAACCGCCAAAACCAAAAAAGGCGCCAGACTGTTAAATCTGGCGCCTTTCGAATATGGGGTGGACGAAGGGGATCGAACCCTCGACAACGGGAGTCACAATCCCGTGCTCTACCAACTGAGCTACGCCCACCATATTGCGTTAACAAAGAAACCAAACCACTTCTTTGTTGAACCCTTCCCTGCCTTTCGACGGGACCGAGCTTTATTTGGTGCGGATGAAGAGACTCGAACTCTTACGCCTCGCGGCGCTGGAACCTAAATCCAGTGTGTCTACCAATTCCACCACATCCGCGCTTGAAGCTCTTAAAGCAAAGGCGCCAGACGGTTAATCTGGCGCCTTTTCAAAATATGGGGTGGACGAAGGGGATCGAACCCTCGACAACGGGAGTCACAATCCCGTGCTCTACCAACTGAGCTACGCCCACCATATAGCGCTACTTGTGCCAAAGCTGCCTAATGGCGCACCCGGCAGGACTCGAACCTGCGACCATCCGCTTAGAAGGCGGATGCTCTATCCAGCTGAGCTACGGGCGCCTGATTAATCTGTACTCTTGGAGGATTACAAACTAAGTGTTTCCAGCCTTGCAGGACAACAATTCTGCTCGACTTTCTAACCAGTGCTAGGCTGTGCCCGACAAGTGCGACGAATAGTATAGAGCGACCTGAAACCCGTCAAATCTTTTTTGAAAAAAACTGATTTTATTTAAGGGCTTAGGCCAATTTGCAGACCAAGCGCCTTTGCCCTCGCGCCCTGGCATGCGAGAATGCGCGCACTTTTCTTCCCCCTCTCGATGGTTAATCACGCGTAATGACTGCACAACTTATCGACGGCAAATCAATCGCCGCCAGCCTGCGCCAGCAGATCGCCAAACGCGTCACCGAGCGTCGCCAGCAAGGCCTGCGCACGCCTGGCCTCGCGGTGATCCTGGTCGGCAGCGATCCTGCCTCTCAGGTTTATGTCTCGCACAAGCGTAAAGACTGTGAAGAGGTCGGCTTCATTTCCAAAGCCTACGACTTGCCTTCGGACACCACTCAACAGGCCCTGACCGACCTGATTGACAGCCTCAACGATGACCCGGACATGGACGGCATCCTGCTGCAGTTGCCGCTGCCCGAGCATCTGGACGCTTCCCAACTGCTGGAACGCATCCGCCCGGACAAAGACGTCGATGGTTTCCATCCTTACAACGTCGGTCGCCTGGCCCAGCGCATCCCGCTGCTGCGCCCCTGCACGCCCAAAGGCATTATGACCCTGCTGGAAAGCACCGGGGTTGATCTGTATGGCCTCGACGCAGTCGTGGTGGGCGCATCGAATATCGTCGGCCGCCCGATGGCCATGGAACTGCTGCTGGCCGGTTGCACCGTGACCGTCACCCATCGCTTCACCAAGGACCTCGCCGGCCACGTTGGCCGCGCCGATCTGGTCGTGGTCGCCGCCGGCAAGCCGGGCCTGGTAAAAGGTGAGTGGATCAAGGAAGGCGCCATCGTCATTGACGTGGGTATCAACCGCCAGGACGACGGCAAGCTGGTGGGCGACGTGGTCTACGAGACCGCCCTGCCCCGAGCCGGTTGGATCACGCCGGTTCCGGGCGGTGTTGGCCCGATGACCCGGGCGTGCCTGCTGGAAAATACCCTGTACGCCGCCGAAACCCTGCACAGCTAATAACCAGGCGTACTGAAAAAGCCCTGCCTTATCGCAGGGCTTTTTATTGCCCGAAGAAAAACTGTTTTTTCTTAGTTTTTAAGCACTTTCGTCTGGTTCTGGAAGAACATTCGACAGTTTCTGATCCATACTCCTAGAATGTAACGTCATTTTTCATAAAACCCGTGTCCACACGGTATTTCCTTACTTTTTAGCGAGTTCATCCGCGTGAAAATTCGTCTTTCTCTAGTCAGCCTGTTTTTTACTTTCACAGGCACCTTCGCCCACGCCGCCGAATCCACCCTGGCCCCGCGTGACGCTTCCAAACTGCAAATCGCGTCCGGCAGCGCCATGCTGGTGGATTTGCAGACCAACAAAGTCATCTACGCCAGCAATCCGGACGTGGTGGTGCCCATCGCTTCCGTCAGCAAGCTGATGACCGGCCTGATCGTGCTGGAAGCCAAGCAGAACATGGATGAATACATCGACATCAACATCACCGACACGCCGGAGATGAAAGGCGTGTTCTCTCGCGTGAAGATCGGTAGCCAGATGCCGCGCAAGGAAATGCTGCTGATCGCGTTGATGTCCTCGGAAAACCGCGCCGCCGCGAGCCTGGCCCACCATTACCCGGGCGGCTACGCGGCGTTCATTGCGGCGATGAACGCCAAGGCCAAGGCACTGGGCATGACCAGCACCCATTACGTGGAGCCCACCGGCCTGTCGATCCATAACGTGTCGACCGCCCGCGACCTGAGCAAGTTGCTGGCCTATGCGCGCAAATTCCCGATGTTGAGCCAGTTGAGCACCACCAAGGAAAAGACCGTGGCGTTCCGCAAGCCCAACTACACCCTGGGCTTCTCCAACACCGATCACCTGATCAATCGCGCCAACTGGGACATCAAGCTGACCAAGACCGGCTTTACCAACCAGGCCGGGCATTGCCTGGTGCTGGTCACGAGCATGGGTAACCGTCCGGTGTCGCTGGTGATCCTGGATGCCTTTGGCAAGTTCACCCACTTTGCCGATGCCAGCCGTATTCGCAGCTGGGTCGAGACCGGCAAGGGCGGCGCGGTGCCGGATGTGGCGTTGCGCTACAAGGCTGACAAGAATCTGAAGAACCGTGCGGGTGTGACGGAAGTGCGCCGCTGACTCACTCACAACAGAAATCAAATGTGGGAGGGGGCTTGCCCCCGATAGCAGTGTGTCACTCACAACATCAGTGACTGATCCACCGCCATCGGGGGCAAGCCCCCTCCCACATGGGTTACTTGTGTTCTGTCAGGACTTTTAGCGCCTGGGCCGCCGCCTGTTCCTGCCCGGCCTGCGCCGTAGCACTCGCCGCCTCCCGCCAACGCTGCGCATCCACATCCGCCGGCAACTGGCTTGGACGCTGGGTCAGGATCGCCCAATGGCCGGCGCTCTTCCACGCCGACTCAAAGTCACTGAAGCCCATCATCAATCGCCGCTCCCTGCCGGAACGCAGCAGCACCGTGCTCTTCTGCTGATTGAACCCCACCACCACGACATAGCGTGACCCGGACCAGAAGCTGGAGTTGATTCGCGCCATCACCGGATAACCGGCCGCCACCTGCGCCAACACAGCGGTGAGCCTGGCATCCAATGGATACACCATCAGCCCGTACTCACGCGCCAGCTTTTGCATGTTGCCTTCAAGGTCAGCCTCGGCGCCCGGCAGGCGCAGCGGCTTATCGAGCAGCCCCGGTGTCATGACAATGCCTTGTTGCGACAGCATGCTGGCCAGAGCCGTAGGACCGCTCTGATAAGCCTCGCTGCGAAAGGTCGGCACGCCGTTGAGTTCAACCCGCTCCGGCAGGCCGGGGAGTTTCGAAGGCTGGCTGGAACAGGCCGTCAGCCCCAGGGCACAGGCCAGCAGGAGGGTTGTTGTGAGGTTCGACCGTAGGCGCAATGTTTTGACTCTCTTGATCAACTGCCGGTGAGGGCCCCGATCATAGGATGCTCTTGGGCAGGGGTATAGCCTCAAGTGTCGATAAAACGCCCGCCTTAGAGCAAACACGTTGGACGGACACGACCATTGGTCAATAGCAGGCAACCGCCAGGTAGCTAGACTGTCCATTGAGAAGACTGTGTATACCCCGGACGGGGTGAAGGGAGGCCTGAATGAGCCTTGCAACGACGATTTTCCTGTTGATCTGCGGTTGGCTGGCGGTGGCCGCCGCCATGTTGTGGGGGGTCATGCGCGTGACTCGCCGGCATCATCACCCCCACGTCAAACCCGCTGCGCCGGCCAAGCCGAACAAGGCGACGGCGCATCATGCCTAGCCGGGCATGCAATTGAAGTCTTGCGTGGCGGCGACTTCCTTGCCGTGCCCATCCTTGAGCGCTGCGCGCACGGTAGTGCCCAGGCTCGACTCCTCCAGGGTGTAATGCTCACCCGCCTTGAAATGCTTGTACTCGACCCGGCCCTGGCAGTCCTGCTGGTTATCGTCGCCGGGCTCTTCCTCGAACAACGTCACGTCCAGGCGATGGTCCCCGGGGCTCACTTCAAAGTAGCGCCCGTCGTCCACGCGCTGGCCGTCGACGCGCTCGGCCAGAAGGTCATTCGGTGCTTCCTCCTTCAAGCCGATCCAGGCTTCACTCGGGTCGGCCTTGGGGATCGGGCCGGCACAGGCCGACAGCAATACAACAGCCGCAAGGGTGGGAATCAATAACAGGGTTTTCGGTGACATGGCAGGGCTCCAAAGCACATCAGTAAAAAAGCGTATCCGATGGCTGGCAAGCTTGAAGAGCCGCCGTTTGTAGAACAAATGAATACAAATGAAACGATCTTCAGGCGGAACCTAAATCTTCCTTCACCTGGCTGAAAGGTGCGTGTTAGGTGGGTCGGACAAGACTGCCGGGGTTTGCAATCCCGCTTTTCTCGGAGACTCACGCATGCTCGGGCTGGTAAAGACCGCACTGCACAAGCCGTACACGTTTATCGTGCTGGCCATATTCATCTGCATCATCGGGCCCATGGCGGCCTTGCGTACACCCACGGATGTGTTCCCCGATATCGGTATCCCCGTGGTCGCCGTGGTCTGGCAGTACAACGGCCTGTCGCCGGACGCCATGGCCGGACGGGTGATCTACACCTACGAACGCTCCCTGAGCACCACCGTCAATGACATCGAACATATCGAATCGCAATCCCTGCCGGGCATGGGCATCGTCAAGATATTCTTTCAGCCCGGCGTGGATATCCGCACGGCGAATGCCCAGGTCACGGCGGTGTCACAAACCGTGCTCAAGCAGATGCCACCGGGTATCACTCCGCCGCTGATCCTCAACTACAGCGCGTCCACGGTACCGATCCTGCAAATGGCGTTCTCCAGCCCGAGCCTGTCGGAAGCCAGGATCCGCGACCTGGTGCAGAACAATATCCGCCTGCCGCTGGGCGCCCTGCCCGGCCTGGCGATGCCCACGCCGATGGGCGGCAAGCAACGCCAGATCACCCTGGACCTCGATCCCCAGGCCCTGGCGGCCAAAGGTTTGTCGGCCCAGGACGTGGGCAACGCCCTGGCGCTGCAGAACCAGATCATCCCGGTGGGCACCGCCAAGCTCGGCGTCAACGAATACACGATCCTACTGAACAACAGCCCCAAGGCCATCGATGAGCTCAACGACTTGCCGATCAAGAACGTCGACGGCGCGATCATCACCATCGGCCAAGTGGCCCACGTGCGGGACGGCTCGCCACCGCAGACCAATATCGTGCGCGTCGACGGCCACCGCGCGGTACTGATGCCGGCGTTGAAGAACGGCAGTATTTCTACGCTCTCGATCATCGACGGCATCCGCCAGATGCTGCCGCGTATCAACGAAACCCTGCCGCCGTCGCTCAAGACCTCGCTGCTGGGCGACGCCTCGGTGTTCGTCAAGCAGTCGGTGGGCAGCGTGGCCCAGGAAGGCATCATCGCCGCCCTGCTGACCAGTGCGATGATCCTGCTGTTTCTCGGCAGCTGGCGCTCTACCTTGATCATCGCCGCGTCGATTCCGCTGGCAGTACTCTCGGCCATCGCGCTGCTGGCGGTCAGCGGGCAAACCCTGAATGTGATGACCCTGGGCGGGCTGGCACTGGCGGTGGGTATTCTGGTGGACGACGCCACGGTGACCATCGAAAACATCAACTGGCACCTGGAACAAGGCAAGTCGGTGAAGACCGCGATCCTCGACGGTGCCGCACAAATCGTCGGTCCGGCGTTCGTCTCGCTGCTGTGCATTTGCATCGTGTTCGTGCCGATGTTCCTGCTGCAAGGCATCGCCGGGTACCTGTTCCGGCCGATGGCGCTGGCGGTGATCTTTGCCATGGCCAGTTCGTTCATTCTCTCGCGCACCCTGGTGCCGACGCTGGCGATGTTTCTGCTCAAGCCCCACGTACCGGAGCAAGGCCCGGGGCATCATCCGGAAGATCCATTCATCAACCACCACGAGGGCGAACAGCACCGCAAGCCGCGCCATGCCGTACTGCAAGGGGTACTGAATTTCCAGCAAGGGTTCGAACGGCATTTCTCGAACATCCGCGACACTTACCACGGCCTGCTGATGCTCGCGCTCGGCGCGCGCAAGCGCTTTATCGTCGGTTTTCTCGCCTGCGTACTGGCCTCCTTCGTGCTGCTGTCAAGCCTGGGCCAGGATTTTTTCCCGGCCACCGATGCCGGCGCACTGGCGCTGCATGTTCGCTTGCCGCTGGGTACGCGTATCGAGGAAAGCGCCGCCGCGTTCGACCGCATCGAAGCGCGGATTCGCGAGGTGATCCCGGCGCAGGAGCTGGACACGATCGTCGACAACATCGGTATCCCGCTCAGCGGCATCGACATGGCCTACAGCAGCAGCGGCACCATCGGCCCGCAGGACGGCGACATTCAGGTCACACTGAAGAAGGACCACGCGCCCACCGCCGATTACGTGAAACGACTGCGTGAGGCCCTGCCGCAAAGCTTCCCCGGCAGCCACTTTGCGTTCCTGCCGGCAGACATCAGCAGCCAGATCCTCAACTTCGGCGCGCCGGCACCGCTGGACGTGAAGATTTCCGGGCGCAACGATGCAGAAAACCGCGCCTATGCCGTGGAACTCGAACGGCGCCTGCAACACGTCCCCGGCATCGCGGACCTGCGTATTCAGCAGTCCACCGGTTACCCGTCGCTGCAGGTGAATGTGGATCGCCTGCGCGCCAACGGCCTGGGCATCACCGAGAAAGACGTGACCAACAGCATGGTCGCCTCCCTCGCCGGCAGCTCCCAGGTGGCCCCCACGTTCTGGCTGAATCCGGCCAATGGCGTGTCCTACTCGATCGTGGCCGCAACGCCGCAATACCGCCTCGACAGCCTGCCCTCGCTGGAGGCCCTGCCGGTGACCGGTGCCGATGGCCAGTCCCAGATCCTCGGCGGCGTGGCGACTATTTCGCGCGTACAAAGCCCGGCGGTGGTGACGCACTACAACATCGAACCCACCCTGGACCTGTACGCCAACGTGCAGGGCCGCGACCTCGGCGGCGTCGCCCGCGATGTGCAAAAAGTCCTGGATGACACCGCGTCCATGCGTCCCAAAGGCGCGACGATCAGCCTGCACGGTCAGATCGACGCGCTGCACAAAGCGTTCAGCGGCTTGAGCTTCGGCCTGCTCGGCGCCGTGGTGCTGATCTACCTGCTGATCGTGGTCAACTTCCAGTCCTGGGCCGACCCCTTTGTGATCATCACCGCGTTACCCGCGGCACTGGCGGGGATCGTGTGGATGCTGTTTCTCAGCGGCACCTCGTTATCGGTGCCGGCCCTGACCGGCGCGATCTTGTGCATGGGCGTGGCCACCGCCAACTCGATCCTGGTGGTGAGCTTCTGTCGTGAACGCCTGGCAGAACATGGCGATGCCTTGAAAGCTGCGATGGAGGCCGGTTACACGCGCTTTCGCCCGGTGTGCATGACTGCCCTGGCGATGATCATCGGCATGCTGCCCCTGGCGCTGTCCGAGGAACAGAACGCGCCCCTGGGCCGTGCCGTGATCGGCGGCCTGATCTTCGCCACCATCGCCACTTTGTTGTTTGTTCCCGTGGTCTTCAGCCTGGTCCACGGTCGTCACCCTACTCGCGCTATTGGTGGAGAAACCTCTCATGTCGTCTGATCAAAAACCCTCGCGCAAGCGTCTGATGCTCATGGGTGTCGGCGGCCTGACCCTGGCCGCCCTGTTGGTCGCCAACGGCTTGCACGCCCGCACGCTGCATGAACAAGCGGTGACCGCCTGGACTGAAACCGCGGCCATCCCGCAGGTCATGGTGTTCCAGCCCGAACAGAATGCCGTCGGCGATACGCTGCGTTTGCCGGCGCACCTGGAAGCCTGGAGCAAGGCGCCGATCCATGCGCGGGTCAGCGGTTATCTGAAAGACTGGAAAGTCGATATCGGCAGCCAGGTCAAGGCCGGGCAAATCCTCGCGCAAATCGACAGCCCGGACCTTGACCAGCAACTGGCGCAGACCCACGCCCACCTGGTCCAGGAACAGGCCAATGCGCGCCTGGCCGCCACCACGGCCACGCGCTGGCAACACCTGCTGGCCAGCCATTCCGTGTCGCGCCAGGAAGCCGATGAGAAAAGCTCGGATGCCGCCGCCGCCAAAGCCAATGCCCAGGCAGCCGCCGCCGACTATGCGCGGCTGTGTGCGCTGGAAAGCTACAAGACCCTGCGCGCGCCGTTCGCCGGCACGATCACTGCGCGCAACACCGACATCGGCCAGTTGATCAAGGCCGACACCGACAGCGATCCGGAGCTATTCAGCATTGCCGACACCCACCAGTTGCGCCTGTACGTGCCGGTGCCACAGAACTACGCAGCGGTGATCCACCCAGGCCTGGAAGCCGAGCTGACGGTGCCCGAACATCCGGCGGAACACTTCAAGGCGCGCCTGATCGGCGACTCCACCGCCATCGACCGACGCTCCGGCACCCTGCTCGCGCAGTTCGTCGTCGACAACCCGAACGCAGAACTGCTGCCCGGCGATTATGCCGAGGCGACCTTGCCGATTCCGGCGGATACCCATGGCGTGAGCATCCCGGCCAGCGCGTTGATCTTCCGTGCCCAGGGCACCCAGGTCGCGGTGCTGGACGGGCACAACCATGTGCACCTGCAAGCCATTCATATCGGCCTGGACCTGGGCGAACGCCTGGTGATCGACCAGGGCCTGAAACCCGCCGACCGCATCATCGACAACCCGCCCGATGCCCTGCGCGAAGGCGACCCGGTACAACTGGCCGGCGCCACCGGGGGTGCCCATGCGCCCAAGGCTTAACCCGTTTGCGGCATTGATGCTGCTGGCCTTGCAAGGCTGCTCCATGGCGCCCACCTACCGGGTGACGTCGGTTGACCTGCCGGCCGGTTATCGCGAACAGACCAGCGACGGCCCGTGGCACAGCGCGCAACCATCCGACTCATTGGCGCCGCAGTGGTGGAAACTGTACAACGACCCAACGCTCGATGCGCTGCAACAACAACTGCTCAAGGCCAACCCGGACCTGGCTGCGGCGCTGGCGCATTTCGATGCGTCCCAGGCGTACGCCAGTCAACTGCATGCGGGGCTGTTCCCGCAGCTCACCGCCAGCGCCCAGCCGTTGCGCCAGCGGCAATCGGATTCGAGGCCGTTGCGCGGCACGACGCAACCGTCGGCGTACAACAGCGACACCGCCGGATTCTCGTTGAGCTACGAGCTGGACCTGTGGGGCAAGATCCGCAATCAGGTCGCGGCCGGCGATGCCCAGGCCCAGGCATCCGGCGATGACCTGGCCGTGGCGCGCCTGAGCCTGCAACGGCAGTTGGCAACGCTGTATGTGCAACTCAATGGGCTGGATGCGCAGAGCCGGATTCTCACGCACTCGCTGGAGGATTTCAGCCAGGCACTGCAACTCACCCGCAGCCGTTATGAAGGCCAGATCGCCTCGGAACTGGACCTCACCCGTGCGCAAAATCAACTGGCCGAGGCCCGGGCGCAACTGGATGAAGTGCGTGGGCAGCGCAACCTGACCGAGCATGCCATCGGCGAATTGGTGGGCGTGGCGGCCAGCAACTTTTCATTGCCGCCCAGCCCGCAGTTAATGGCCTTGCCAGGGATCCCAGCGCAACTGCCGAGCCACCTGCTGCAACGTCGCCCGGATATCGCAGCGGCGGAACGACGAGTGTTCGCAGCCAATGCCTCTATCGGCGTGGCCAAGGCGGCGTGGTATCCGGATTTCAGTCTGACCGGGTTGATTGGCGGCCAGACCCAGGGCGTGGGCAATCTGCTTTCAGCGGGCAATCGCTATTGGGCGCTGGGGCCGCTGATGAACCTGCCCATCCTTGATGGCGGGCGCCTGAGTGCCAACGAACGCCAGGCCAGGGCCGAGTTTGAAGAAGCATCGGCGCAATACCGCAGCCAGGTCCTGAAAGCCGTGCGCGAAGTGGAAGACAACCTGGCCCAACTGCGCGACTTGCAGCAACAGGCCCAGGATGAACAGGCAGCGGCGGACGCGGCGCAGCACACCCAGGCGCTGGCGATGAACAGTTATGAGGCGGGAGCCGTGAGTTACCTGGATGTGGTCACCGCGCAGACGGCGGCCTTGCAGGCGCAGAGGACGTTGCAGGCAGTGCAGACGCGGCAGTTGCAGGCGAGCGTGGGGCTGGTGACGGCGTTGGGGGGTGGGTGGCAACCTGGCGCCTGATGCTGTGATTTAAATCCAATCGGGGGCAAGCCCCCTCCCACACTGGTTCCGCGCCTGACACAAAATGTACGAACACAGCCGGACCCATGTGGGAGGGGGCTTGCCCCCGATAGCGGCCCTCCAGACACATCCTGCCAAAAGCCTGGCCGCCGACCTCTTGCTCGGCGACCTAGCCTCTCCAGACACTTGTTGAGAGGGCCAGGGAATGGCAGATTTACCCGCGTCACACCGCCTGCGCATCGGACGTTTCAGCGAACCCAACCGTATCTACCTCATCACCACCAACACTCACGAACGCATACCGATATTCAACAATTTCCATCTCGGTCGCCTGGTGGTCTGGCAGTTTCGCCTGGCTCAGTACCAAGGGCTGGCGAACTCTTTGGCGTGGGTGGTAATGCCCGACCGCTTTCATTGGATTATCGAGCTACGAAAAGGCTCACTGGCGGATCTGATGCGACAGGTGAAATCCAAGAGCACGCGCTGCGTCAACGGCGCCACCGGACGCAAGGGCCGGCTATGGCAGGAAAGCTTCCACGACCGGGCGCTGCGCAAAGAAGATGACCTGGTGAAAATAGCCCGCTATGTGGTGGCCAATCCATTGCGGGCAAGGTTGGTGGAGCGGATTGGCGATTACCCCTTGTGGGATGCCATCTGGATCTGACGTCAAACACAGTTCAAATGTGGGAGGGGGCTTGCCCCCGATGAGGGAGTGTCAGTAAGCACATCTGTGACTGACCCACCGCCATCGGGGGCAAGCCCCCTCCCACATTTTTTACCGCATTCTCAGGCTGCGAGCTTGCCGCTGGCGATGGCTGCTGAAGCCGCCACCATGGCACGCAACAACACCGCACATCCCGCCGCCAGGTCATCCGGTGCGGCATTCTCGATTTCGTTGTGGCTGATCCCACCCTCGCACGGCACAAAGATCATTCCCGCCGGGCCCAGCTCGGCGACGAAAATCGCGTCGTGCCCTGCCCCGCTGACAATGTCCATGTGCGACAAACCCAGGCCATTGGCCGCATCGCGCACGGCGTCCACGCAGCCTGGGTCGAAGTACAGCGGCGGGAAGTCGGCGGTGGGCTCCAGTTCAAAACTCAAGCCATGTTTGTCGCAGGTTTCATCGATCACCTTGCGCACCTGGGCAATCATCGAATCCAGGCGCGCCGGCTCCAGGTGACGAAAATCCAGGGTCATGCGCACCTCGCCGGGAATCACATTGCGCGAACCGGGATACGCCTGCAGGCAACCCACGGTGCCGCAGGCATGCGGCTGGTGCTCCAACGCTGCGGCGTTCACCGCGGCGACCACTGCGGCGGCGCCCACCAGCGCATCCTTGCGCAGGTGCATCGGCGTCGGCCCCGCGTGCGCTTCGACGCCGCGCAGCTTCAGGTCGAACCACTTCTGCCCGAGGGCTCCAAGCACCACGCCGATGGTTTTTTTCTCATCCTCGAGAATCGGCCCCTGTTCGATATGCGCCTCGAAATAAGCCCCGACTCTGTGCCCGCTCTCAGGGCGCGTTCCCGCATAGCCGATGGCGTTCAGCGCTTCGCCAACCGAGACGCCGTCCACATCCACCTTGGCCAGGGTATCGGCCAGGCTGAATTTCTCGGCGAACACCCCGGAGCCCATCATGCACGGTGGAAAGCGCGAGCCTTCTTCGTTGGTCCACACCACCACCTCCAGCGGTGCCTCGGTCTCGAGCTTGAGGTCATTGAGGGTACGCAGCACTTCCACACCGGCCAACACGCCGAAGCAACCGTCGAACTTGCCGCCCGTGGGCTGGGTATCGATATGGCTGCCGGTCATCACCGGCGGCAGGTCGGGATTGCGCCCCGGGCGCCGGGCGAAGATGTTGCCGATACCGTCGACGGTCACCGTGCAACCGGCCGCCTCGCACCACTGCACGAACAGGTCGCGGGCCTTGCGGTCGAGGTCGGTGAGGGCCAGGCGGCACACCCCGCCCTTTGGGGTGGCGCCGAGCTTGGCCAGGTCCATCAGCGACTGCCACAAACGGTCGCGGTTGATGTGCTGATGGGTCGATTGCAGAACGTCGAGGGCAGCGTTCATGGGGGGTTCTCCTCAGGCTTGAATTGACACGATTCCAACAATGAAAACTGGTCAAAATGTGGGAGGGGGCTTGCCCCCCGATAGCGGTGGTTCAGTTACAGGTGAGTTGATTGACACACTGCAATCGGGGGCAAGCCCCCTCCCACATTTTGGACTGTGTTCACAAGGATGATTTGGCTACGACTGGCGTGATCGCGCGCCTGGCGTTCAGCGCGTAATACAGCACCCCGCCCAACGCCGAACCGGTGAACCAGCCGTAGCTGTAGAACCAGCTGAACGCGTCGCTGCCCAAGGACAGCAAGGTCAGCACCACCGGCACGCCGAACGCGATAAAACCGCTGTTGTTCCAGGCCGGGTACACGTCGTCACGGTAGAGTCCCGCCAGGTCCAACTGCTGCCTGCGGGTGATGAAGTAGTCCACCACCATGATCCCGGCAATCGGCCCCAGCAGGCTGGAGTAGCCGAGCAACCAGTTGGAATACACGGTCTCGAGGCTGACATCGGACACGATCAGCCCGAGCTTTTTCAGCAGCTCATGGGCCATCAGCGCCAACCCCACCAGACCGGTCAGAATCACCGCCGTGGTGCGGTTGATCAGCTTGGGCGCGATGTTCTGAAAGTCGTTGGTCGGCGAAACGATGTTCGCCGCCGTGTTGGTGGACAGGGTGGCGATGATGATCAGCGCCATGGCAATGGCGACCCACACCGGGCTCTGGATATGCCCGATCAGGGTGACCGGGTCGGACACGCTGACCCCCACCAGTTTCACCGAGGCAGCCGTCATGATCACGCCCAGGGCGGCGAACAGGAACATGGTCAGCGGCAGGCCGAAAACCTGCCCGAGGATCTGGTCCTTCTGGCTTTTGGCGTAGCGGCTGAAGTCAGGGATATTCAGCGACAACGTGGCCCAGAAACCCACCATGGCGGTGAGGCCGGCCATGAAGTAACCGGTGAGACTCGCCCCTTCGGGACGCTTGGGCGGAATCGCCATCAGTTCGCTGATCGACACATTCGGCATCGCCCACACCAGCAAGCCAATGCCCACAGCGACCAGCAACGGCGCCGACAGGGTTTCCAGGCGCTTGATCGACTCGGCGCCACGCAGCACCACCCACAGATTCAGGCACCAGAACACCATGAAACCAATCACCTCCCCGGTACCGCCGAGGGACTTCCAGCCGTCGAAAATCGACCCCAGGAACAAGTGAATCGCCAGCCCGCCGAACATCGTCTGGATACCAAACCACCCGCATGCCACCAGTGCGCGAATCAGACACGGCACGTTGGAGCCAAGGATGCCGAACGATGAGCGCAACAGCACCGGAAACGGGATGCCGTACTTCGTACCAGGAAACGCATTGAGGGTCAGTGGGATCAGCACCACGATGTTGGCCAGCAAAATCGCCATCAGCGCTTCGCCCACCGACAAACCGAAGTACGCGGTGAGCACACCGCCCAGGGTGTAGGTGGGCACACAGATCGACATGCCGACCCACAGCGCCGTGATATGCCATTTGTTCCAGGTGCGTTCGTGCACCTTGGTCGGTGCCATGTCGTGGTTGTAGCGAGGGCTGTCGAGGACGTCAGGGCCGGCGTCGAGTTCGTACAGGCCGTTGCGTTCGATGACTTGCGATCTGTTCTGTTGCATGGCCGCTCCACGGTTTTTTTAAAATTATTGTTGCTCACCTGCGCGGTTAAGGCAGGTGGCCGGAGTACCTCGTAAACAACATGACATCTCAGGCCCGGCCAGCCGCCACTGCACTCAATAACCGTGCCGACAACCGCTTCGCGACCCACACTGCATATATAACTGGCTGATGTTAATCAGCTTTATCCGATTGCCCGATTGCGGATTCGGAACTTGCCGTGCGACTCAGGCGCGCCAGCATGAAAGTTATTCGAACCTTCAGGACTCAATCTGGTGCAACACAATTATTTTTATTTCCCGGCCCCGTCAAGCGCCATCTCTCAAGCGGCTGATTTGCAATAAGAAATGTTGCTCAAATCAACAACCTGTCAAGTGCGTCAAAATGGTATCCCCTTGCGCAATTTTGGTGAAATTAGATTTTTATATATAAAAATCAATATGTTAGCTAAACAACCAGACTGATAAAAATATTCTTGCCCAATCGAAAAACTCGGGCTAGTTTCTATTCCTGTCACCGATGACAGGAATAAAACCATTCTCGGTGAACCGTATTACAACACTTAGAACTGGCACAAGCCGGTCAAGCCTGTGAGGAACTCGACATGTCGCTGTTGATCCGTGGCGCCACCGTTATTACCCATGATGAAAGTTACCGCGCCGATGTGTTTTGTGCAGACGGTCTGATACGTGCAATTGGCACAGACCTGGATATTCCCGCCGGCACTGAAACACTCGATGGCAGCGGTCAATACTTGATGCCCGGCGGCATCGATCCCCATACCCATATGCAATTGCCGTTCATGGGCACGGTGGCCAGTGAAGACTTTTTCAGCGGCACGGCGGCGGGTCTGGCCGGCGGTACCACCTCAATCATCGACTTCGTGATTCCCAACCCGCAGCAGTCCCTGATGGAGGCGTTCCACCAATGGCGCGGCTGGGCCGAGAAGTCGGCGTCCGACTACGGCTTCCATGTGGCGATCACCTGGTGGAGCGAACAGGTGCGCGAGGAAATGGCCGAACTGGTCAGCCATCACGGCATCAACAGCTTCAAGCATTTCATGGCCTACAAGAACGCAATCATGGCGGCGGACGACACCCTGGTGGCCAGTTTCGAGCGCTGCCTGGAATTGGGCGCGGTGCCCACGGTGCATGCGGAAAACGGCGAACTGGTCTACCACCTGCAACGCAAATTGCTCGCCCAGGGCATCACCGGGCCGGAAGCGCATCCGCTGTCGCGCCCTTCCCAGGTGGAGGGCGAAGCGGCCAGCCGTGCGATCCGCATCGCCGAGACCCTCGGTACGCCCTTGTACCTGGTACACGTCTCCACCCGGGAAGCCCTCGACGAAATCACCTATGCGCGCGGCAAGGGCCAGGTGGTCTACGGTGAAGTGCTCGCCGGCCACTTGCTGCTGGACGACAGCGTCTATCAACACCCCGACTGGCAGACCGCCGCCGGCTACGTGATGAGCCCGCCGTTCCGCCCGCGCGGGCATCAAGAGGCACTCTGGCACGGCTTGCAATCGGGCAACCTGCACACCACCGCCACCGACCACTGCTGCTTCTGCGCCGAGCAAAAGGCCGTCGGGCGTGACGACTTCAGCAAGATCCCCAATGGCACCGCCGGCATCGAAGACCGCATGGCGCTGCTGTGGCACGAAGGCGTCAACACCGGACGCCTGTCGATGCAGGCATTCGTCGCGCTGACCTCCACCAACACCGCGAAGATCTTCAACCTCTACCCGCGCAAGGGCGCGATCCGCGTGGGCGCCGATGCCGACCTGGTGCTGTGGGACCCTGAGGGCACCCGCACCATTTCCGCCAAGACTCATCATCAGCAGGTTGACTTCAACATCTTCGAAGGCAAGACCGTACGCGGCGTGCCGAGCCATACCATCAGCCAGGGCAATCTGGTCTGGGCCGATGGCGACCTGCGCGCCGAGCGTGGCGCCGGGCGGTATGTGCAGCGGCCGGCGTATCCGTCGGTGTTCGAGCAGTTGAGCAAGCGGGCAGCGCTCTCCAAGCCAGTGGCTGTGAAACGCTGACACCGCTATCGGGGGCAAGCCCCTCCCACATTGGATCTATGTGAACCCGATCAAGTGTGGGAGGGGCGGTGCGACGATTCGACTTGCCCCCGATGAGGCCAGTACAGGCAATAAAAATGCCCAGTTAGAGGCAAACCAAAAACCGTGAGGCCACTACCGTGATCCAGACCCTGACCCATCTCCCCCACCCCCGCGAAGACGGGGCTACCCTCGCCAGTCAGTTCACCGACCTGGCGCCGCCCCTCAACGCCCGCCAGGCCCGACTGGAAGCCTCGCGCTGTCTGTATTGCTACGACGCGCCGTGCGTGAACGCGTGCCCAAGCGACATTGATATCCCGTCGTTTATCCGCAATATCCACACCGAAAATGTGCAAGGCGCCGCGCAGAAAATCCTATCGGCCAACATCCTGGGTGGCAGTTGCGCGCGCGTCTGTCCCACGGAGATCCTCTGCCAGCAAGCCTGCGTGCGCAATAACGCCGAAGAATGCGCCCCGGTGCTGATCGGCCTGCTGCAACGCTACGCCGTGGACAACGCCCACTTCAGCGAACACCCTTTCCAACGCGCCGCGCCCACCGGCAAACGTATCGCCGTGGTCGGTGCAGGGCCTGCCGGTCTGGCGTGTGCCCATCGCGCCGCCTTGCATGGTCATGACGTGGTGATTTTCGAAGCCCGGGAAAAAGCCGGTGGCCTGAATGAATACGGGATCGCCAAGTACAAACTGGTGGACGACTTCGCCCAGAAGGAACTGGATTTCCTCCTGCAAATCGGCGGCATCGAGATCCGTCACGGCCAGCGCCTGGGTGACAACCTCAGCCTGAGCGAGCTGCACGCGCAATTTGATTCGGTGTTTCTCGGCCTCGGCCTGGCAGCCGGCAAACACCTCGGCCTGCCCCATGAGGATGCCCCCGGCGTGCTCGCCGCCACCGACTATATCCGCGAGCTGCGTCAAGCCGATGACCTATCCCAACTGCCGTTGGCCGACCGCTGCATCGTGCTCGGCGCCGGCAACACCGCCATCGACATGGCCGTGCAAATGGCGCGCCTCGGTGCCCGCGACGTCAACCTCGTGTACCGCCGTGGTGTGGCCGACATGGGCGCGACCCAACATGAGCAGGACATTGCCAAGGCCAATCAGGTACGCCTGTTGACCTGGGCCCAGCCCGAAGAGGTCTTGCTTGACGACGAGGGCCGAGTCCGCGGCATGCGCTTTGCCCGCACGCACATGGAAAACGCACGCCTGCTGCCCACCGGCGAAACCTTCGAGCTGGCGGCCGATGCCATCTTCAAGGCCATCGGCCAAGGCTTTGATAACGAAGCGCTGCACGATCCACTGGCCCGGCAACTGCATCGCGTGGGTGAACGCATTTTTGTCGATGAACACCTGCGCACCAGCATTCCCGGCATCTATGCCGGCGGTGATTGCGTCAGCCTCGGCCAGGACCTCACCGTGCAGGCGGTGCAACACGGCAAGCTGGCCGCCGAGGCCATGCATGCCCAACTTATGCTTAATGTGGAGGCCGCGTAATGGCCGATCTGTCGATTGTGTTCGCCGGTATCAAAGCCCCCAACCCGTTCTGGCTGGCCTCCGCACCGCCCACCGACAAAGCCTACAACGTGGTGCGCGCGTTCGAGGCCGGCTGGGGCGGCGTGGTGTGGAAAACCCTGGGCGAAGACCCGGCGGCGGTCAATGTGTCGTCGCGCTACTCGGCTCACTATGGGGCCAATCGCGAAGTGCTGGGCATCAACAATATCGAGTTGATCACCGACCGTTCACTGGAGATCAACCTGCGCGAAATCACCCAGGTGAAAAAGGATTGGCCGGACCGCGCCTTGATCGTGTCGCTGATGGTGCCTTGTGTCGAGGAGTCCTGGAAAAACATCCTGCCGCTGGTCGAGGCCACCGGCTGCGACGGCATCGAGCTGAATTTCGGTTGCCCCCATGGCATGCCCGAACGCGGTATGGGCGCGGCGGTCGGCCAAGTGCCGGAATATGTCGAACAGGTGACGCGCTGGTGCAAGACCTATTGCTCACTGCCGGTGATCGTCAAGCTCACGCCCAATATCACCGACATTCGCGTGGCCGCGCGCGCGGCGTATCGCGGCGGCGCGGATGCGGTATCGCTGATCAATACCATCAACTCCATCACCAGCGTCGACCTGGAACGCATGGTCGCCCTGCCCGTGGTCGGCACGCAAAGCACCCATGGCGGCTACTGCGGCTCGGCGGTCAAGCCGATTGCCTTGAACATGGTCGCCGAAATCGCCCGTGACCCGCAGACCCAGGGCCTGCCGATCTGCGGTATCGGCGGCATCGGCAACTGGCGTGATGCCGCCGAATTCGTCGCCCTCGGCTGCGGCGCGGTGCAGGTGTGCACGGCGGCGATGCTGCATGGGTTTCGCATCGTTGAAGAAATGAAGGATGGCTTGTCGCGGTGGATGGACAGTCAGGGTTACGCCAGTTTGCAGGCATTTTCCGGGCGCGCGGTGGGCAATACCACCGATTGGAAATACCTGGATATCAACTATCAGGTGATCGCGAAGATTGATCAACAGGCGTGCATTGGCTGCGGGCGTTGCCATATCGCCTGTGAGGACACGTCGCACCAGGCCATCGCCAGTTTGAAGCAGGTCGATGGTACGCATAAATATGAGGTGATCGATGACGAGTGCGTAGGCTGCAATCTGTGTCAGATCACCTGTCCGGTGGCGGACTGCATCGAGATGGTGCCGATCGACACGGGCAAGCCGTTTTTGAATTGGACCCAGGATCCGAGGAATCCTTATCGGGAGGCGGTGTAGGCCTGTAGACCGCTATCAGGGGCAAGCCCCCCTCCCACACTTGAATGTATTCCAAATCAAAATATGGGAGGGGGCTTGCCCTAATGCCAGTCAGTTAAGCGTACACCGCCGTCTGTAGGAGCGAGCTTGCTCGCGAAAAACGTCAACGATAACGCGTGCTTTCTGAATGAACGCGGTGCCTGTGAGTTTTTCGCGAGCAAGCTCGCTCCTACAAAAAGCCTTAACTGACTGGCATTGGGGCTTGCCCCCGATGAGGCCTTCAGCCTCACCACAAGACTCAAGGCTGCAACCCAATCCCGCGCAATATCACCCCGGTCACCGTCTGAATCGCCCGCTCGAACTGCATATCCGACAACGGCTGGTGATCATTCAAGATATTCACCTGGTGATCGAAGTCCGCATAGTGCTGGGTCGACGCCCAGATCATATACAGCAGGCTCGACGGCTCCACCGGCAGGATGCGTTTGTCTTCTACCCAATGGCGAATTTTCGCTTCCTTCATCTTGGCCCAGTCGTACAGGCTTTCATCCAGCGCCTGACCGAGGGTCGGCGCACCGTGGATGATTTCATTGGCCCAGACTTTCGAGCCATAGGGCCGCGTGCGCGAGCGCTGCATCTTGGCGCGAATGTAGCTGCTGAGCACCACGCGCGGGTCATCGAAGGTTTCGAAACTCAGAGCGTCCTGTTTCCACACGTCCAGCAGGTCGAACAGCACCGCGCTATACAGCTCGCTCTTGGTGGTGAAGTAGTAATGCAGATTCGAGCGCGGCAGTTGCGCCTCTTTGGCGATGTCGGCCATGGCGGTGCTGCCATAGCCTTTTTCAGCGAAGACCTTCTCCGCCGCCAGCAGGATTTTCTCGACGTTGACCCGCCGAATGCCGATCTTGTGATTGCCCATAAGGGCTCCCTGACAACAACACGACCTAGAGACTACCACCGGCTCTAGATCGGGGCGACACGCCGAACCGAAACTTCGTACACTGGCGACTTCTATCCTCTGATTGGTATTGAACAATGTTGATCAAGAAGTCCCTGACATCCTTGGCCCTGCTCGTCTCACTGCTGGGCGCGTCTGCAGCATTTGCCCATGCGCACCTTGAGAGTTCCACGCCCGCCAAAGACAGCAGCGTTGCCGCACCGAAGGACCTGCGACTGACGTTCAGCGAAGGCGTCGAGGCGACCTTCACCAAGGTGTCCCTGAGCAAGGACGGCACGGAAATCGCGATCAAGGGCCTGGAAACCCCGGACGCCGACAAGAAAACCCTGGTGGTGACACCTGCCGCACCATTGGCGGCCGGTAACTACAAGGTGGTGTGGAACGCGGTGTCGGTCGACACCCACAAGAGCAACGGCGAATACAGCTTCAAGGTCGGCCAATAAGTCATGGCAACCCTGCTGGTGCTGTGCCGCTTCCTGCATTTCATCGTTGTGCTGCTGATGTTCGGGGCCTGTGTGTTCAGGCCTGTGCTACTCGGGGCAGGCGCGCAACCGGCGCTTGACCGGCGCCTGCTGCGCATCACCCGAGGCCTGGCCTGGGTGGGGCTTGGCTCGGGGGTCGCGTGGCTGCTGTTGGTCACCGCCAGCATGGCCGGCGGTTGGGACGCGGCGCTGCAACCGGCGACGGTCCAGCTGGTGTTGCGCAAGACCTTCTTCGGCCAGGTGTGGGCATGGCATCTGCTGCTGAACCTGCTGCTGGTGATCGCGCTGATCAAGCCTTGGCCAGCCCTGCGCTTACCGTTGATCGCCCTGCTGCTGGCAACCCTGGCGCCTGTTGGCCATGGCGCCATGCTCAATGGGTTGAGTGGGCAATTATTGATCCTTAATCAGGTGGTGCACCTGGTGTGCGTAGGCGCCTGGCTGGGGGGGTTGCTGTTGTTGGTGTTGATCCTCCGACAGCCACAGCCGCTTGCGCTGCGACCAATCCTGCGGCGCTTCAGCGGCGTGGGTTACGCCTTGGTGGCCGGCCTGCTGGTGACCGGCCTGGTCAACGTGCGCGTGCTCACCGGCCAATGGTGGCCTACCCCGCTGTTTGAAGGCTTTGCCTTGATTCTGCTGATCAAGGTGCTGCTCGTGGGCGGCATGTTGGCGCTGGCCTTGCTGAATCGGTTGCGCCTGGAACGGTGCGAACAGCGGGTGAGCAGCTTGAAGGCCAGTGTGATGACAGAATGGTTACTAGGTGTTGCAGCGGTGGCGGCGGTATCGCTGTTGGGCACCCTGCCGCCGATGGTCATGGCCGGCTGAACTCAGCTTCCCAGGTTGTACTCGATCAAATGTGGGAGGGGGCTTGCCCCCGATAGCGGTGTATCAGCTGAAAATAATCCTGACAGACACACCGTCATCGAGGGCAAGCCCCCTCCCACATTTGACTGTGCCCACTTTCCATTGAGATCGCCTGGTCATCCTACAACTTCTGCTTGACACGCCCCGAAAACCCCGCAAATATCCCGCCTAATGTTGTACGACAACGTATGACAAATAATAAAAACAACAAAAGAAAGGGAGCCTCACTGTGAGTCAATTCGCCCGCAATTCCTCCTGTCGCCTCGGTCTCATCAGCCTCGGCAGCCTCGCGTTCACCCTGCCCCTCACGGCCCACGCCGAAGGGTTTGTCGAAGACGCGAAAGCCACGCTCAACCTGCGCAACGCCTACTTCAACCGCAACTTCACCAACCCCACCAACCCCCAGGGCAAGGCCGAAGAGTGGACGCAGAACTTCATCCTGGATGCCAAGTCCGGCTACACCCGTGGCACCGTAGGGTTCGGTATTGACGTACTGGGCCTGTACTCGCAAAAGCTCGATGGCGGCAAAGGCACCGCCGGCACCCAGTTGCTGCCCGTGCACGATGACGGCCGCCCGGCCGATAACTTCGGACGCCTGGGCGTGGCGCTGAAAACCAGGTTATCGAAGACTGAATTGAAGGTCGGCGAATGGATGCCGGTACTGCCGATCCTGCGCTCCGATGACGGCCGCTCCCTGCCCCAGACCTTTCGCGGCGGCCAGGTGACGTCCAACGAGATTGCCGGCCTGACCCTCTACGGCGGCCAGTTCCGCGGCAACAGCCCGCGCAACGACGCGAGCATGGAAGACATGTTCATGAACGGCAGAGCCGCGTTCACCTCCGACCGTTTCAACTTCGGCGGCGCCGAATACACGTTCAATGACAAGCGCACCCAGGTCGGCCTATGGTACGCCGAACTCACCGATATCTATCAGCAGCAGTACCTCAACCTCACTCACAGCCAGCCGGTGGGCGACTGGACCCTGGGCGCCAACCTGGGTTTCTTCAATGGCAAGGAAGACGGCAGCGCGCTGGCCGGCGACCTCGATAACAAGACCGCCTTCGCCCTGCTCTCGGCCAGGTACGGCGGCAACACCTTCTACGTCGGCCTGCAAAAACTCACCGGCGACAGCGCGTGGATGCGCATCAACGGCACCAGCGGCGGCACCCTGGCCAACGACAGTTACAACGCCAGTTATGACAACGCCAAGGAAAAATCCTGGCAGTTGCGCCACGACTTCAACTTTGTGGTGCTCGGCATTCCCGGCTTGACCATGATGAACCGCTACATCAGCGGCAGTAACGTACACACCGGCGCAATCACCGATGGCAAGGAATGGGGCCGCGAGTCCGAGCTGGCCTACACCGTACAGAGTGGTGCGTTGAAGAATTTGAATGTGCGCTGGAGGAACTCGACCATGCGTCGGGATTTCAGCAACAACGAATTCGATGAGAACCGGATCTTCGTCAGCTATCCGATATCCCTGCTTTAACGCAGCAGACAGTCTGTCAGCCAGCGCAAAACCATTGTGGGAGGGGGCTTGTACACCGCCCTCTGTAGGAGCGAGCTTGCTCGCGAAAAACGTCAACGATTACGCGTGCTTTCTGAATGAACGCGGTGCCTGTGAATTTTTCGCGAGCAAGCTCGCTCCTACAAAAGTTAGCGGTGGCCAGTGAAAGATGTATTGGCAGACAGTCCCTCATCGGGGGCAAGTCGAATCGTCGCACCGCCCCTCCCACATTTGATCTCACAGGCTGGATGGACGTTGACAATACAGGGAATCCCTAACACTATTTCCTCATAGTCATACGACAACCTACAACAAAAATTGGAATGCCCATGACCACCATCACGCCCACTCCCTTCAACCGCATCCTGCTCACCGGCGCCGCCGGGGGCCTGGGCAAAGTCCTGCGCGAACGCATGCGCCCCTACGCCAAGGTACTGCGCCTGTCGGACATCGCCGACATGGCCCCCGCCGCCGCCCATGAAGAAGTGCAGCCCTGCGATCTTTCCGACAAACACGCCGTGCACCATCTGGTAGAAGGCGTCGATGCGATCCTGCATTTCGGCGGCGTGTCGGTGGAGCGTCCGTTTGAAGAAGTGCTCGGTGCCAACATCAGTGGCGTCTTCCACATCTACGAAGCCGCGCGCCGTCATGGGGTCAAGCGGGTGATTTTCGCCAGCTCCAACCATGTGATCGGTTTCTACAAGCAGGGCGAACAACTTGATGCCCATTCCCCACGCCGTCCGGACAGCTACTACGGACTGTCCAAGTCCTATGGCGAAGACATGGCGAGTTTCTACTTCGACCGCTACGGCATCCAGACCGTGAGCATTCGTATCGGCTCCTCGTTCCCGCAGCCGCAGAACCGCCGGATGATGCACACCTGGCTGAGCTTCGACGACCTGACCCAACTGCTCGAACGCGCGCTGTACACCCCAGACGTGGGGCATACCGTGGTCTACGGCATGTCGGATAACCTCGACACTTGGTGGGACAACCGCTACGCCGCGCACCTGGGCTTTGCACCCAGGGACAGCTCCGAAGTGTTCCGCGCCCAGGTCGAGGCCCAGCCGCCGGTGGCGGATGATGACCCGGCTAAAATCTACCAGGGCGGCGCGTTCTGCGCGGCAGGCCCGTTCGGTGACTGAGTTCACGGCAACCCAAGGGAATGAGTGGCGATGAGTGCAGAATTGATTGTCGACGCCCGCAACGCCGTGGGCGAATGCCCGGTGTGGGTGCCCGAGGAAAATGCCCTTTACTGGGTGGATATCCCCAACCGCTGCCTGCAGCGCTGGGATGCGGCCACAGGCCAGGTCGCAACGTGGCAAGCCCCGCAAATGCTCGCCTGTATTGCACGCACCGAGGCGGGCAACTGGGTCGCAGGGATGGAAACCGGCTTCTTCCAGCTCACCGCGCACAAGAACGGCAGCCTCGACACCACGCCCCTGGCAAGTGTCACGCATCCACGTCCGGACATGCGCCTCAACGACGGCCGCTGTGATCGCCAGGGCCGTTTCTGGGCCGGCAGCATGGTGCTGAACATGGGTTTGAACGCAGCCGAAGGCATCTTGTATCGCTACGCAGCAGGCTCGGCGCCCCATGCCCAACTGGACGGTTTCATTACCCTGAACGGCCTGGCCTTCAGCCCCGACGGCCGTACGATGTACGCATCGGACTCGCACCCATTGGTGCAGCAGATCTGGGCGTTCGACTACGACATCGATACCGGCACGCCGTCCAACCGCCGCGTATTCGTGGACATGCATCAATACCTCGGTCGGCCAGACGGCGCGGCGGTCGACGCGGACGGCTGCTATTGGATCTGTGCCAACGATGCCGGCCTGGTCCACCGCTTCACCCCGGACGGTCGCCTCGACCAGTCGCACCACGTACCGGTGAAAAAGCCCACCATGTGCGCCTTTGGCGGCAGTCGCCTGGACACCTTGTACGTCACCTCGATCCGTGACGACCCGAGTGAGCAGTCATTGTCCGGCGGCGTGTTCGCCCTCAACCCCGGCGTCCAGGGACTGCCCGAACCCCGCTTCATCCTCTAGCTGCATCGCTGTGCCTTGAATACAACAATAACAAGACAGGAATGAAACCCCATGGACTTCAAACGCACCTTGCTCGCCGCCACACTCGTCGCCCTCAGCAGCGCCGCCCACGCGCTGGAAATCAAATTCGCCGACATCCACCCCGCCGGCTACCCCACCGTCGTCGCCGAAGAAAACATGGGCAAGGCCCTGACCAAGGAAAGCAACGGCGAACTGACCTTCAAGTACTTCCCGGGCGGCGTGCTCGGCTCCGAGAAAGAGGTGGTCGAACAGGCCCAGGTCGGCGCCGTGCAGATGACCCGCGTCAGCCTCGGCATCGTCGGCCCGGTGGTGCCCGACGTCAATGTGTTCAACCTGCCCTTCGTGTTCCGTGACCAGGCGCACATGCGCAAGGTCATCGACGGCGAAATCGGCGATGAAATCCTCGCCAAGATCACCCACTCCGAGTTCGGCCTGGTCGCACTGGCCTGGATGGACGGTGGCACGCGCAACCTCTACACCAAGAAACCGGTGCGCAAGATCGAAGACCTCAAGGGCATGAAGATTCGCGTGCAGGGCAACCCGCTGTTCATTGATGCCTTCAACGCTATGGGCGCCAATGGCATCGCCATGGACACCGGCGAAATTTTCAGCGCCTTGCAGACCGGTGTGATCGACGGCGCGGAAAACAACCCGCCGACGCTGCTCGAGCACAACCACTACCAGAACGCCAAGTACTACACCCTCACCGAGCATCTGATCCTGCCCGAGCCCATCGTGATGTCGAAGATCACCTGGAACAAGCTCACCCCCGCGCAGCAGGACATGGTCAAAAAAGCCGCCAAGGCCGCCCAGGCTGACGAGCGCGTATTGTGGGACGCCAAGTCCGCCAGCAGTGAAGAAAAACTCAAGAAGGCCGGGGTCGAGTTCATCACTGTCGACAAAAAACCCTTCTATGACGCCACCGCACAGGTTCGCGCCAAGTACGGTGCGCCTTACGCCGACATCATCAAGCGTATCGACGCCGTTCAGTAACGCCCCCCTCCCAGACAAGGCCCGGCGCGGTCCGCTGCTTCAGCGAGCCGCGCCCGGTTACGGTGAACGCCATGAAGAATCTACTGCTGCGCATCAATGACCGCATCTACATGACCTGCATCTGGGTCGCCGGCCTCTCGGTCCTCGGGGTCGCACTGATCATTCCCTGGGGCATTTTCGCCCGCTACATCCTCGGCACCGGCTCAAGCTGGCCGGAGCCCACCGCCATCCTGCTGATGCTGGTGTTCACCTTCATCGGCGCCGCCGCCAGCTACCGCGCCGGTGCGCATATGTCGGTGGCCATGGTCACCGACCGCCTGCCTGCCACCCAACGCCGCGTCGTCGGCATTGTTTCGCAACTGCTGATGGGCACCATCTGCCTGTTCATGACGATCTGGGGCACCAAATTGTGCCTGTCCACCTGGAACCAGTTCATGAGCGCCATCCCTACCCTGCGCGTCGGCATCACCTATATGCCGATCCCGATTGGCGGCTTGCTGACCCTGATCTTCGTGGTGGAAAAACTGCTGCTGGGCGACCAGAGCAACCGGCGCGTGGTGCGCTTTGACCTGGTTGAAGAAAGCGAAGGGGCCGCCTGATATGGACGCATTGATTCTGTTGGGCAGTTTTATCGCCTTGATCCTGATCGGCATGCCGGTGGCCTACGCCCTGGGCTTGTCGGCGCTGATCGGCGCGTGGTGGATCGACATCCCGTTCCAGGCCCTGATGATCCAGGTGGCCGGCGGGGTGAACAAGTTTTCGCTGATGGCGATTCCGTTCTTCGTATTGGCCGGCGCGATCATGGCCGAGGGCGGCATGTCGCGGCGGCTGGTGGCGTTTGCCGGGGTGCTGGTGGGCTTTGTGCGTGGCGGTCTGTCCCTGGTCAACATCATGGCCTCGACCTTTTTCGGCGCGATCTCCGGGTCGTCGGTGGCCGATACCGCGTCGGTCGGTTCGGTGCTGATTCCGGAGATGGAGCGCCGGGGTTATCCCCGTGAGTTCGCAACGGCGGTGACGGTCAGCGGCTCGGTGCAGGCGCTGCTGACGCCACCGAGCCATAATTCGGTGCTCTACTCCCTGGCGGCGGGCGGCACCGTTTCCATCGCCTCGCTGTTCATGGCTGGCGTGGTGCCAGGCCTGTTGATGAGCGCGTGCCTGATGGTGCTGTGCCTGATCTTCGCGAAAAAACGCGACTACCCCAAAGGCGAAGTCATTCCCTTGAAGCAGGCGCTGAAGATCGCCGCCGATGCGCTATGGGGCCTGATGGCCATGGTGATCATCCTCGGCGGCATCCTGTCGGGTATCTTCACCGCCACCGAGTCGGCCGCGATTGCGGTGCTGTGGGCGTTTTTCGTGACCATGTTCATCTACCGCGACTACAAATGGCGCGAGCTGCCCAAGCTGATGCACCGCACGGTGCGCACCATTTCCATCGTGATGATCCTGATCGCCTTCGCCGCCAGCTTCGGCTACATCATGACCCTGATGCAAATCCCGGCGAAGATCACCACGCTGTTCCTGACCCTGTCGGACAACCGCTACGTGATCCTGATGTGCATCAACGTCATGCTGCTGTTGCTCGGCACCGTGATGGACATGGCGCCGCTGATCCTGATCCTCACGCCGATCCTGCTGCCGGTGATCCTCGGCATCGGCGTCGACCCGGTGCACTTCGGCATGATCATGCTGGTGAACCTCGGGATAGGCCTGATCACCCCGCCGGTGGGCGCGGTATTGTTCGTGGGCGCGGCGGTGGGCAAGGTCAGCATCGAGAAGACCGTGAAGGCGCTGCTGCCGTTTTATGCGGTGCTGTTTCTGGTGCTGATTGCGGTGACCTACATCCCGGCACTGTCGCTGTGGTTGCCAAGCGTGGTGCTGTAAACCCAATCTCAAGAACAAGGATGCTTGAATGTGGGAGGGGGCAAGCCCCCTCCCACATTTTGAGCAGCGCGGTATTTACCATTTCCTTAGGGCAGGCCAATCGTGATTGAGCTTTCGGACCCCTTCACCCATCTGGTGCTCGCCCCGGCCATCGGCGGCGCCATCGTGAACTGGACGGTACGCGCCACCGGCCAGCCGCTGCTGCGCCATAGCGATGAGCAGGCGATCACTACCGGTCTCCCGGGCAAATTGGGCTGCTACCCACTGGCGCCCTGGTCCAACCGTGTCGCCGAGGGAGGCTTCGACAACCCCGACGGCTGGCTGGCCCTCAAGCCCAACAGCCTCACTGACCCGCTGCCGATTCACGGCTCGGCCTGGAAACAGGCGTGGCAGGTGAGCAGCCAAACCGTAGATGAAGTGGTGTTGCACTTGCTTTGCGATACACCGTTCGCGTACCGCGCCGAGCAACGGTTTCGCTTGCGCGATGGCGTGCTGGCGATTGAATTGCGCGTGACTCATCTGGCCGAAAAAGCCGCGTGGCATGGGCTGGGGTTGCATCCGTACTTCCCGCGTCGTCCGGATACGCGATTGCAGGCCCAGGCATCGCAGGTGTGGATGAGCGATGCGGCCAAGCTGCCAACGCAATTGACGGCGGTGTCGCAGGATTGGGATTTCAGCCACACCAGAAAGCTGCCGCAAAGCCTGGTGGACAATGGATTCGTTGGCTGGGATGGGCACTGCCTGATCGAGCAGCCGCAGCTTGGGTACAGCCTCGAATGCCAGGCTACCGGCGCCGATTACTTCCTGTTGTATTGCCCGCCGGGGTTGGAATTTTTCTGCATCGAGCCGGTAAGCCATCCGGTAAATGCCCATCACTTGCCGGGAAGACCGGGCTTGAAGCTGCTGGAACAAGGTCAGTCAATTCACCTCAATTTCAACCTGAAATACACTCCAAATGTGGGAGGGGGCTTGCCCCCGATTGCAGTGGGTCAGTCTGAGCATCTTTGACTGAAACACCGCTATCGGGGGCAAGCCCCCTCCCACATTTTGCTCCCTGTTGTGTCAGGGTCAGGGGGGTGAATTTTTAAGGCGCCCGGCGGTGTCGATACTCACCACCACAGACAACCCCGGTCGCAACCGTTCACTTTCGGCCTGGTCAGGGTCGACAGTGATCCGCACCGGCACGCGCTGGGCGATCTTCACGAAATTGCCGGTGGCGTTGTCCGCCTGCAACAGGCTGAACTCCGACCCGGTCGCCGGAGAAATATGCTGCACCGTGCCGTGAAACCTGCGGTGGTTCAGCGCATCCACGGTGAAGGTCACTGGCTGGCCGACCTGCACATTGTCCATCTGGGTTTCTTTCATATTGGCGATCACCCACAACTGCTTGGGCACCAGCGCCATCAACTGCGCGCCGGAGTTGACGTAGGCCCCCAGGCGCACGCCAATCTGCCCCAACTGGCCATCCCGGGGCGCGGTGATGCGGGTGTTGGACAGGTCGATCCGGGCCAATTCCACCGCAGCCTCCGCACTGGCCACTGCCGCCTCCAGGGAGCCGCGATTGACGATCACCGTTTGCAGGTCCTGCCGCGCGATTTCCAGGCTGGCCTGGGCCTGGGCCACGGCGGCGACGGTCTGGGCATTGGCAGCGCGGGTGACGTCCAGCTCACGCCTGGACACTGAACCGTCGCTGATCAGCTCTTCATTGCGGCGCAGGTCGGCGGTGCTTTTGCGCGCCTGAGCCTGGCTGTCGACCAGCGCAGCCTGGCGCAACTTGATGGTCGCTTCGGCGCTGTTGCGTTGCTGCACCACATTGGCCAGCGAAGCCTTCTGCACCGCCAGTTGCGCCAAGGCCTGGTCCAGGCGCTGCTTGTAGATGCGGTCATCGAGACGCACCAGCAGGTCGCCGGCTTTCACATACTGGAAATCCTGCACCGGCACTTCGAATACATAGCCGCTGAGCTGCGGGCCGATGATCGTCACCTGCCCACGCACCAAAGCATTCTCGGTGGTTTCCACGGCGCTGCTGAACGGCGGCAGTTGCCACGCGTACAGCACGATCAGCACGCCGACAATGGCAACCGCGGCAAAGCCCAGGGACGAAAGGAGGCGTACTCGCAATGAACGCGGTTCGGTCACGGCGGCGCCCGGCGGCGTGGTGCCCTCGGGCGTGGAAGCGATGGCGTTGGTGGTCGTGGTCGTGGGTTCGGTCATGAAGAGGCGCCGACAGGTTGAACGGGAGGGGTTGCTGCTTTGGTGGTGCTCATCAGCCACAGGCTGCGGATAAAGATCCAGATCATGGTCAGGATCGCGATGATCGCAATCAACATGAAGACATCGTTGTACGCCATGACGTTCGCCTCACGGGTGGCCGCCGTGGCCAGGCTGCGAATGCCCATCAGGTTGCGCAACTCCGGGTCGGCAACGATGCCGCCATAAGCCGAGCCGCCACTCTGTACCCGCGCCGCGACACGGGGGTCGAGCAAGGTCAGATGCTCGGTGATCATGCTCGAGTGATACTTCTCGCGCACGATCTGGAACGTGCCGAGCAACGCCGCGCCGATCAGGCCGCCGAGGTTCTGGCAAATCCCGAACATCACCGAAAAGCTCACCAGGTTGCGCGGGTTGGTCAATACATTCCTGGTGCCGAGCACCATGGTCGGCCCGAGAAAGAAGGTACCGCCGAAGCCTAGCAGGAACTGGCTGATATACAGGTTCTGCGGTCGCGTCAGGTTGCTGGAAAAACTGTCCATCACCGACCCCGTCGCCATCAGCGCCAGTGAGATGATCAGTGGCATCAGCAAGTGCGCCGGATTGATCGTCAAGGCGCTGACCACCAGCCCGGCAATCGCCCCGGCCAGCATCACCACGTACAGCGTATGCATCTGCTGGTAACTCATGTTCAGCATCTGCATGAAACCCACCGCACCGGTGGATTGTTCGGACAGCACCATGCGAATCAGGATCACCGCCAGGGCCAGGCGAATCATAGTGCCGCTGCCCAGCCAGCGGGTCATCAGCATCGGGTTGGCGCGGTTATGTTCGATGGCCAGGCCGGCCATGATCAGCACCAGCGAACAGGCCGAGGCGATGCCGATCCAGGGCGCCTCCAGCCACCAGTCGATGCGCCCCAGGGACAACACCGCGCAGAGCAAGGCGACGCCGGTGGCCAGGATCGCAAAGGTGAGGAAATCGAGTTTTTCAAAGGTCTTGAACCGGTCGCCGGGCGGCAACTTGAGCAGGAACACACAGCCCAGGCAGATCAGCGCCAGGCCCAGCTCGAACAGGTACAGCCCGCGCCATTCGGCGATTTGCAGCAAATCCTCGGAGAACAGCCGCGCCAGCGGTAACGCCAGCTGCGCAGTGCCCAGCCCCAGCACCAGGGCTTTCAAGCGCCACTTGGCCGGGAACGCCTGGATCATGTAGTACAAGCCCAACGAACTCAGCGCCGCCCCCACCATGCCGTGGGCCGCCCGCACGGCGATGGCCGAGTTGAGATCATTGACGAACAAGTGGCCGAAGGTCACCAGCGCATACAACACCAGGAACACCTCGGTAAACGCCCGCAGGCCGAACTGCTGGCGAAATTTCACCAGCAGCAGGTTCATGCACACGTTGGTCATCACATAGGCAGCGGGCAGCCAAGCCATTTCCGCCGTGGTCGCGCCCAGGGCGCCTTGCAGGTATTGCAGGTTGGCGATGACCAGGGCGTTGCCCAACCCGCCCGTGATCGCCACCAGCACGCCGACCAGCGCGAACAGCCAGCGCTTGGGGGTGGGGTGCAGCGGCGTCGACGGCGAACCAGGCAAGCTCGGCCGCTCGTGGGGTTGCCATGTATGTGGGGTGTATTTATCCATTCGGTGACCTTGATGAGCCGACGCGTAAGGCCGGTGAAGCCATGACTTAGAGAACAGTAACCTGAGGTACGTTCATCTCGCCAGCTATCAAGCGTGCACGGTCAAAACTGTGAGAGGGGGCTTTGATCGTTCCCACGCTCCGCGTGGTAATGCCGCCTGGGACGCTCCGCGTCCCGCCGACAACTCAATGCGCACAGGTGACGCAGAGCGTCACGGGATGCGTTACCACGCAGAGCGTGGTAACGATCAAAACAGACAATTCCGGTCGGCTCCAAGGCCGCCGCGCTTTGCTTTTGCTTTTGATCTGGGGCGCCCCGTCAAACACGCTGGCCGAACGCAGGCTTTGGAGCGTGGGTAACCCGGCAGGACGCCGGGTTAGCCGCACTGGGCCAAGGATGGCCCATTGCGGCGGCCCACGCTCCAAAGCCTTCGTTACGGCATGCCGAGCCTAGGCGAGGCACCGAGTGTTGGGGCGAGGACCTTTTGCTTACTTTTGGCTGGGCCGGCATTCCGGTCCTTCCAAAAGTGAGCCGCTGTAAGAGCGGAACCATAAGTAGCCGTTACCTGAATAACGGATATGTACTCATTCCAGCCCCAGGATATAGTCGGCTCGAAGGCCGCCATCGCAGGCAAGCCAGCTCCCACATGGAATGCACGGTCAGACCCATCCCAACCAACTCCAATACGTCGCCGCAAACACCAGCATCAACCCATACCCGATCAACGTCACCAAAACCCCCACCTTGGCAAACTGCCGCGCCGTGAACGTTCCCGTCCCCAGGCACACCATATTCTGCGGCGCATTGATCGGCAGGATAAACCCGTAGCTCATCACAAACCCCAGCAGCATGGTCATGCCCAACCGGCTGAAATCCCCCGGCAAGGTCTGCAGCACCGCAATCAGGATCGGCAGCAACGCCGAGGTCAGCGCCGTGGCGCTGGCGAACCCCAGGTGAATCAGGATCAGGAACGCGCCAAGAATTGCAAACACCCCCAACGGTCCCACCTGATCCAGCCCCGTGTGGGCCACAACAGTAGAGCCCAGCCACTGTCCGGCCTGGGTCGTCAGCAACGCCGTGCCCAGGCTGATACCCACGCCGAACACGATGACCGTGCCCCACGGGATCCGCGACTGCACATCCTTCCAGGTCATTACGCCAATGCCCGGCAGCAGCAGGAATACCAACCCCGCATAGGTCGTGGAGGTCGTGTCGAAACTGTGCAGCCGGCCTTCTGTCGCCCAGGCCAGCAGCAACAGGACCGACACGCTCAACAGCCGCTTCTGCGGCCCGGTCATCGGCCCGATTTCCACCAGCGACTGCGCCACCGCCTCTTTACCCCCTGGGATACTGTCGGTTTCCGGCGGCAACAGTTTGAGCACCAGGAACAGCAGCACCGCCGACATGATCAACGCCCACGGCGCACCGGCAATCAGCCAGTCGATCCACGACACGCGTTGGCCGAGCATCTTGTCCATGAAGCCGACCGTCAGCAGGTTCTGCGCAGCGGCGGTCTGTATGCCAACGTTCCAGATGCTGGTGCCCTGGGCCACTACGATCATGATGCCGGCGGCGATGTTCGAGCGCTTGTCGACGCCGAACGCGGCGATCACGCCCATCATGATCGGCACCACACAGGCACTGCGCGCCGTGGCGCTGGGCACCACCAGGCTGAGCAGGATGGTCACCGCAATCGCCCCGAGCAGGATGCGCCGGGTGCTGGTGCCGACTCGACTGAGCGTGACCAGGGCGATGCGCCGGTCCAGGCCGGTGTGGGTCATGGCGGCGGCGATAAACAGCGCGCCCGCCACCAGCGCCAGCGCCGGGTTGGAGAACCCGGTGAGCGCCATGCTGATCGCCGGGCTGGTGCCGATCAGGTGCGTGGGGTCCTGGATCGACGGCGCGGTGCCGAGCAAAAACGCCATGAGCGAAGTGATCATGATCGCACTGGCTTCATAGGACACCGCTTCGGTGATCCACACCACCACGGCAAACGCGAGGATCGCCAGCATGCGGTGTCCGGCCACCGGCAAATCGGCAGGCAGCGGCAACAGCAGCACGCCGATCATTACCAGCACGGCGAACATCAGGCCGAGGGGTAATTTGAAGGATGCAGCGGTTGTTGCGGGGGCGTTCATGGGGTGCTCCGTGAGCCGTCAGATCAGGCTCGGAGCATGGCGCAAGCTGCCGCACGCGGTGTTGACGGGTATCAACTCCCGAGCCCGACGGCGCTGAACCCACTGAAAACTCATCAGTTGCCCCTCACCGGGAGCGCCCCCTTCCCTCACTTGGACTGTATTTCAGGTCCGGAGCAAAGCATTCATCAGCATTCCAGCCGCCACCAGTACACACAGGCCGGCAAACCCCACTTGCAACGCACGCGCAGGAATCACTGAGCACAAGCGACGTCCGGCCAACATGCCGACAATACTCGCCACGATAAATGCCCAGCCCACTGGCTCGATATTCACACCGGCGTGAAAGGCCCCCGCCACGCCGATCAGCGACAGCAGGCTGACCACCATCAACGAGGTCGCGACGATCCCGCGCATCTGCACATCGGTCAGTTGCTTGAACGCCGGCACGATCAGAAAGCCGCCGCCCACGCCGAGCAGGCCCGAGACCGCGCCGGTGACTGCGCCCAATGCCGCCAGGGTCGCACTGCATTTGGCCGTCCAGGCCAGGCGTCCGGTCTGCTGGTTGAGCATGCAGTTTTTCTGGCCCCACGACGCCGCGCCATGGTCGCTCGGCCCGGCTGCGACCCTTTCGCGCCGCAGCATGCGCCAGGCCACCAGCACCATCAGCGCGCTGAACAGGCCCATCAGCACCGGCTCCGGCAGTTGATGGGCGACGAATACCCCCAACGGCGAAAACAACGCACCCAGCAACGCAATCAATAACGCCGCGCGGTAACGCACCAGGCCATGGCGCAGACCATCAATCGCCCCCACCGCCGCCGCCGCACCCACGGCGAGCAAAGACACTGGTGCGGCCTGGGTCATCGTCAACCCCAGTCCCAGCACCAGCGCCGGCACACCGAGGATGCCGCCGCCCGCGCCGGTCAAGCCCATGACCAGGCCCATCAAGATACCCAACACACTGGCCAGCAGCATTCAGTCCACCTTGCTCAGGCGGGTCAGCCACTCGCGGCCCTTGAGCATGCCGTTCCAGTAGAACCACGGCAGCAGCGTGGCCTTGAGGAACCACATCGAACGGCGCGCCTGGGTCGGGTCGAGGGGAAAGGTCGGCAGCAGCTTGCCGCCGTAGCCGAACTCGGCCAGCACTACCTTGCCCTTCTCCACCGTCAGCGGGCAGGAGCCGTAGCCGTCGTACTTGAGCGGCAGCGGCGCCTGTTTGCGCAGGGCCAGCAGGTTTTCGGCGACTACTACGATCTGCTTGCGCACCGCTGCGGCGGTCTTGGCGTTGGTGGTGCCGCATACGTCGCCCAAGCCAAAGATGTGCGGATAGCGCAGGTGTTGCAGGCTGTGGGGGTTCACTTCGCACCAGCCGGCGGCATCGGCCAGCGGGCTTTGGCGGATAAAATCCGGAGCCACTTGCGGTGGCACGACGTGCAACATGTCGAAGGCTTTCTCCTCGATGTGCACGTTGCCTTCAGCATCTTTGACTTCGAACCAGGCTTTGCGCGCAGGGCCGTCGACTTTTATCAGGTTGGCATTGAACGCCAGGCGTGCGTTGTATTTTTCGACGTACTTCATCAGCGGCGGCACAAAAGTCGCGACGCCGAACAGCGCGGCACCGGCCAGGTTGAATTCGACCTTGATGTTTTTCAGGCTGCCCTGCCTGAGCCAATGATCGCAGGACAGGTACATGGCCTTCTGCGGCGCACCGGCGCATTTGATCGGCATGGCCGGCTGGGTGAACAGCGCCCTGCCACCCTTGAGCTGCTGCACCAGTTGCCAGGTATAGGCGGCATGTTCGTAGCTGTAGTTGGAGGTGACACCGTGTTGACCGAGCGTCTCTTGCAGGCCCTCGATCTTTTCCCAGGCCAGGCGCAGGCCGGGGCAGACAATCAGGTTTTTCCAGGTGACGCGCTGGCCGCTGTCGAGCACCAGGGTGTGCTCATCGGGCAGCACTTCGCTGACGGCGGCCTGCACCCAACTGACGCCATTGGGCAGCACATCGGCCAAGGGGCGACGGGTCTTTTGCAAATCGTAGGCGCCGCCGCCGACCAGGGTCCAGGCCGGTTGGTAACAGTGGTAGTCGTTAGGTTCGATGAGGGTGATGTTCAGGTGCGGCTCGCGCTTGAGCAGGCTGGCCAGCAGGCCGATGCCTGCCGAACCGCCGCCGATGACTACGATATCGCCACTGATGGTGGGTCCCCAGTGTTGTTCGGTCATGGTCTACTGCCTTTTTCAGTCAATGCACACAAGGGTCGCTGCCGGATGGCGTCACGCCCAGCTTTTTATCACCGCGCCGCAGTACAGGCCGGACAGGGTCTTCATCACTTGAATCACTTCGTGGCTGGCCAATCCGTAGAAAATGTATTTGCCTTCCCGACGGGTGGCGACCAACCCTTCGTCCCGCAGGATGCCCAACTGTTGTGACAGCGTGGGCTGGCGCACGCCCGTCTGGGCTTCCAGCTCGCCGACGTTGCGTTCGCCCAGGGTCAACTGGCAGAGGATCAGCAAGCGGTCTTCATTGGCCAGCGCCTTGAGCAAGGAACAGGCCTTGGACGCCGATGCACGCAACTGGGCGACCTCGCCCTCACTCAACGTAGATTCCATTTGCCTCGGTTCCTTCATCTCACTTAAGCTCAAGACATTATGTTTAAACGTAAACTGATTGTAACCACATTTTTCCCAAACAGAGACAGCCGCCATGCCAGCGTTGATTCAAGCCTTTCTGGATGAGGCATCGTCGACCTACACCTATATCGTCTATGAAGCCGATGGCGGCCCCTGCGCCATCGTCGATTCGGTGCTCAACTACGACCCGGCGTCGGGGCGCACCGATACCGCGCAGGCCGACAAGGTGATTGCCTTCGTGCGCGCGCATGGCCTGCAGGTGCAGTGGCTGCTGGAAACCCACGCCCACGCCGACCACCTGTCCGCCGCGCCGTACCTGCGCCGTACCCTGGGGGGCAAGATTGCGATCGGCCAGTCGATCAGCAAGGTGCAGGGCGTATTCAAGCAGTTGTTCAACCTGGAGCCGGAGTTTCGCGTTGACGGTTCACAGTTCGATCACCTGTTTGCGCCGGATGAAATCTTCCATATCGGTGGCTTGCAGGCCCAGGCGCTGCATGTACCCGGGCATACCCCGGCGGACATGGCCTACCTGATTGATGGGCGCCTGATCCTGGTGGGCGACACCCTGTTCATGCCCGACGTCGGCACCGCCCGCTGCGATTTCCCCGGCGGCGATGCGCGGCAGTTGTACGCGTCGATGCGCAAGCTGCTGGCGTTCCCGCCCGAGACCCGGTTGTATGTATGTCATGACTATCCACCCGAGGGCCGCGGCGCCAAGTGCCAGACCACGGTGGCTGACCAGCGCGCGGAGAATATCCATGTGCATGACGGGGTGGATGAGGCGGCGTTTGTGGCGATGCGCACCGCTCGGGATGCCGGATTGGGCATGCCGACTTTGTTGCTGCCGGCGATCCAGGTGAATGTGCGGGCGGGGCATATGCCGCCGGCGGAAGAAAATGGCGTCACCTACCTCAAGATTCCCCTCAACCAACTTTGAAATGCAGCCAAATGTGTGGAAGGGGGAAAGCCTTAATACTTGTAGGAGCGAGCTTGCTCGCGAAAAACGGCAACGATAACGCGTGCTTCCTGAATGAACGCGGTGCCTGTGAGTTTTTCGCGAGCAAGCTCGCTCCTACAGGCATCAGGGCAAGCCCCCTCCCACATTTTGTCCACCGTTGAATCAGGAACCAAGGCTGATGCCGTTGGCCGGTAATGGCAACGCGGTTTTATAGCGCACCTGCTTGAGGGCAAAACTGGATCGGATATTCGCCACTCCCGGCACCTTGGTCAGAAAATCCATCATAAAGCGCTCCAGCGCCTGGATCGTCGGCACCAGCACCCGGATCAGGTAATCCGGGTCGCCGGCCATCAGGTAGCACTCCATCACTTCCGGGCGGTCCGAGATCGCGCCTTCGAATTGCTGCAACGCCAGTTCATTCTGCTTTTCCAGACTCACATGGATGAACACATTGACGTGCAGCCCAAGCAGGTCGGCGTCCAGCAGCGTGACCTGCTCGCGAATCAGGCCCAGCTCCTCCATCGCCTTCACCCGGTTGAAGCACGGCGTGGGCGACAGGTTGACCGAACGGGCGAGGTCAGCGTTGGTGATGCGGGCATTCTCCTGCAGGGCATTGAGAATGCCGATATCCGTACGGTCCAGTTTGCGCATGAGACAAAATCACCTGTTTATTATGTTTATGCAGATTTTTTATCCGCAAATGATCCTGAGCGCAACGAAACACAGATAAATATTCTTCTACGCCACGCCTATGATTGTTGTAGGACAAGATTTCTTCCACCCGAAGACTGACTGCCAGCTAGTGCGCCCACTACAAGAAATTCACAAGATCGAGCGTAGAAAGCCATGAACCAGCCGTATGCACCGCTGCGCCTGCACGTTCCCGAACCCTCGGGCCGCCCGGGCTGCAAGACCGACTTCACCTACCTGCGTCTGACCGACGCCGGCCTGGTACGCAAACCCGCCATCGACGTGGAACCGTCCGATACCGCCGATCTGGCCAAGGGCCTGATCCGCGTCCTCGACGACCAGGGCCAGGCCCTGGGCCCGTGGGCCGAGGGTATCTCGGCAGACGTCATGCGCAAAGGCATGCGCGCGATGCTCAAGACGCGCATCTTCGACAACCGCATGGTGGTCGCCCAGCGTCAGAAAAAAATGTCGTTCTACATGCAAAGCCTTGGCGAAGAAGCCATTGGCAGTGCCCAGGCCCTGGCCTTGAACATCGACGACATGTGCTTCCCCACCTACCGCCAGCAAAGCATCCTGATGGCCCGCGACGTGCCGCTGGTGGACCTGATCTGCCAACTGCTGTCCAACGAGCGCGACCCGCTCAAGGGCCGCCAGTTGCCGATCATGTACTCGGTCAAGGACGCCGGTTTCTTCACCATTTCCGGCAACCTTGCCACCCAATTCGTACAAGGTGTGGGCTGGGGCATGGCCTCGGCGATCAAGGGTGATACCAAGATCGCCTCGGCCTGGATCGGCGACGGTGCTACCGCAGAATCGGACTTCCACACCGCCCTCACCTTTGCCCACGTGTACCGTGCGCCGGTGATCCTCAACGTGGTCAACAACCAGTGGGCGATCTCCACCTTCCAGGCCATTGCCGGCGGTGAAGCCACAACGTTCGCCGGACGCGGCGTCGGTTGCGGTATCGCCTCCCTGCGCGTCGACGGCAACGACTTTATCGCCGTGTACGCCGCCTCCGCCTGGGCCGCCGAGCGCGCACGGCGCAACCTGGGCCCGACGCTGATCGAGTGGGTCACCTACCGCGCCGGTCCGCATTCCACCTCCGATGATCCATCCAAGTACCGCCCAGCCGATGACTGGAGCCACTTCCCGTTGGGCGATCCGATTGCGCGCCTCAAGCAGCACCTGATCAGGATCGGCCAGTGGTCCGACGAGGAACACGCGGCGGTCAGTGCCGAACTTGAGGCCGAAGTCATCGCCGCGCAAAAACAGGCCGAACAGTACGGCACTCTGGCCGGTGGCCAGATTCCAAGCGCCGCGACCATGTTCGAAGACGTCTATAAAGAGATGCCGGAGCACTTGAAGCGCCAGCGTCAAGAGCTGGGGGTCTGACATGAACGATCACAACAACAGCATCGAACTGGAAACCGCCATGACCACCACCACCATGACCATGATCCAGGCCCTGCGCTCGGCCATGGATGTGATGCTTGAACGGGACGACAACGTGGTGGTGTTCGGCCAGGACGTCGGTTACTTCGGCGGCGTGTTCCGCTGCACCGAAGGTCTGCAGACCAAGTACGGCAGCTCGCGGGTATTCGACGCACCGATTTCCGAAAGCGGCATCGTCGGCGTGGCGGTGGGCATGGGCGCCTACGGCCTGCGTCCGGTCGCGGAAATCCAGTTTGCCGACTACGTCTACCCCGCCACCGACCAGATCATCTCCGAGGCCGCACGCCTGCGTTATCGCTCGGCCGGCCAGTTCACCGCGCCCCTGACCATGCGCATGCCGTGCGGCGGTGGCATCTACGGCGGCCAGACCCACAGCCAGAGTATCGAAGCGGTGTTCACCCAGGTCTGCGGCCTGCGCACGGTGATGCCGTCCAACCCCTATGACGCCAAGGGCCTGCTGATCGCCTCCATCGAAAACGATGACCCGGTGATCTTCCTTGAACCCAAGCGCCTGTATAACGGCCCGTTCGATGGCCACCATGACCGTCCGGTGACGCCGTGGTCAAAACACCCGCAAGCCCAGGTGCCGGACGGTTACTACACCGTGCCCCTGGACGTGGCCGCCATCGTGCGTCCGGGCTCGGCCGTGACCGTGCTGACCTACGGCACCACGGTGTATGTGTCGCAAGTGGCGGCCGAAGAAACCGGCATCGACGCCGAAGTCATCGACCTGCGCAGCCTTTGGCCGCTGGACCTGGAAACCATCGTCAACTCCGTGAAAAAGACCGGCCGTTGCGTGGTGGTGCACGAAGCCACGCGTACCTGCGGTTTTGGCGCCGAACTGGTGTCGCTGGTGCAGGAGCATTGCTTCCATCACCTGGAAGCGCCGATCGAGCGCGTCACCGGTTGGGACACACCCTACCCGCACGCGCAGGAGTGGGCGTATTTCCCAGGCCCGTCCCGAGTGGGCGCGGCGTTGAAACGGGTCATGGAGGTCTGAATGGGCACGCACGTTATCAAGATGCCGGACATTGGCGAAGGCATCGCGGAAGTTGAACTGTCGCAGTGGCATGTGAAGGTTGGCGACCTGGTGGTTGAAGACCAGGTGCTGGCGGATGTGATGACCGACAAGGCGATGGTGGACATTCCCTCGCCGGTCCATGGCAAGGTGATTTCTCTTGGCGGCGAGCCGGGTGAAGTCATGGCGGTGGGCAGTATCCTGATCAGCATTGAAGTGGAAGGCGCCGGTAACGCCAAGGAAGCGCCGGCCGTGGCCGCACCGGTGGAAAAAGCCGCGCCGGTGGTGGAAAGCACGCCGAAGCCGGTTCAAAGGGAACCGGTTCAAAGCAAGCCCGCGCCTATCGCGCCCAACGCCCAGGCGCCGGTGGCCCGGGAGGCCAATGAGCGCCCGCTGGCCTCCCCCGCCGTGCGCAAGCATGCCCTGGATGCGGGTATCCCGTTGCGCCTTGTACAGGGCTCCGGGCCGGCCGGGCGGATCCTGCATGAAGATCTCGAGGCCTACCTTCAGCAAGGCGCTAGCACACTTTCGGCAACCGCCAATCCCTATGCCGAACGCACCGACGAGCACCAGATTCCGGTGATCGGCATGCGCCGCAAGATCGCCCAGCGCATGCAGGACGCCACCCGCCGCGCCGCGCATTTCAGCTACGTGGAAGAAATCGACGTCACCGCGTTGGACGAGCTGCGCGTGCACCTCAACGAAAAACACGGCGCCGCACGCGGCAAGCTGACGCTGCTGCCGTTCATCGTGCGTGCCATGGTAGTGGCACTGCGCGATTTCCCGCAGATCAACGCCCGCTACGACGACGAAGCCCAGGTCATCACCCGCCTCGGCGCAGTGCATGTCGGCGTCGCCACCCAGAGCGACGTCGGCCTCATGGTGCCGGTAGTGCGCCACGCCGAAGCCCGCAACCTGTGGGGCACGGCCGAAGAAATCACGCGACTGGCAACGGCCGCCCGCAACGGCAAGGCCAGCCGCGATGAGCTGTCGGGCTCGACCATTACCCTGACCAGCCTCGGCGCCCTGGGCGGCATCGTCAGCACGCCGGTGCTGAACCTGCCGGAAGTGGCGATTATCGGCGTCAACCGTATCGTCGAGCGGCCGATGGTGATCAAGGGCCAGATCGTGGTGCGCAAGATGATGAACCTCTCCAGCTCGTTCGATCACCGTGTGGTCGATGGCATGGACGCGGCGCAATTCATCCAGGCCGTGCGCGGCCTGCTCGAACAACCCGCCAGCCTGTTCCTGGAGTAAGGCCATGACTCAGACACTGCACACCACGCTGCTGATTATCGGCGGCGGCCCTGGCGGTTACGTGGCCGCGATTCGCGCCGGCCAACTGGGCATCCCGACGATTCTGGTGGAAGGCCAGGCGTTGGGCGGCACCTGCCTGAACATCGGCTGCATTCCATCCAAGGCCTTGATCCACGTGGCCGAACAGTTCCAGCAAAGCGTGCACCACAGCCAGGGCTCGCCGCTGGGCATCGAAGTGGCTGCGCCGACTCTGGACATCCGCAAGAGCGTGGAATGGAAGGACGGCATCGTCGACCGCCTGACCACCGGCGTCGCCGCGCTGCTGAAGAAACACAAGGTGCAGGTGATCCACGGTTGGGCCAGGGTGGTGGACGGCAAGACCGTCGACGTCGGCGAACAGCGCATCCAGTGCGAACACCTGCTGCTGGCCACCGGTTCGAAAAGCGTCGAGCTGCCGATGCTGCCGCTGGGCGGGCCGGTCATTTCATCCACCGAAGCCCTGGCCCCTAGCCACGTACCGAAGCGGCTGATCGTGGTGGGTGGCGGTTATATCGGCCTGGAGCTGGGCATCGCCTATCGCAAGCTCGGTGCCGACGTCAGCGTGGTCGAGGCCCAGGATCGCATCCTGCCGGCCTATGACGCCGAGCTGACCCAGCCGGTTAACGAATCGATCAAACAACTCGGGGTCAAGCTGTACCTCAAGCACAGCGTCACCGGCTTTGCCGATAACTGCCTGCAAGTGCGCGATCCGAATGGCGACACCCTGTCGCTGGAGACGGACCAGGTGCTGGTGGCCGTGGGGCGCAAACCCAACACCCAGGGCTTCAACCTCGAAGCGCTGAACCTGGACATGAACGGCGCGGCGGTCAAGATCGACAGCCGTTGCCAGACCAGCATGCGCAATGTGTATGCCATCGGCGACCTCAGCGGCGAGCCGATGCTGGCGCACCGGGCGATGGCACAGGGCGAGATGGTGGCCGAACTGATCAGCGGCAAATCACGCGAATTCAACCCGGCGGCGATTCCGGCAGTGTGCTTTACCGACCCGGAACTGGTGGTGGTCGGCAAGACCCCGGACGAAGCCAAGGCGGCCGGCCTGGACTGCATTGTGTCGAGCTTCCCGTTCGCCGCCAACGGCCGGGCCATGACCCTGGAGTCGAAAACCGGCTTTGTACGGGTCGTGGCACGGCGTGACAATCACCTGATTGTCGGCTGGCAGGCGGTGGGGGCTGGCGTGTCGGAGCTGTCCACTGCGTTTGGCCTGAGTCTGGAAATGGGTTCACGCCTGGAGGATGTGGCGGGCACGATCCATGCCCATCCGACCTTGGGCGAAGCGGTGCAGGAAGCCGCCTTGCGGGCGTTGGGGCATGCATTGCACCTGTAGAACAGTGGCGAGGCCATCGGGGGCAAGCCCCCTCCCACATTGGAATGCATTTCAAATGTGGGAGGGGGCTTGCCCCCGATAGCAGTGGATCGGCCAATAGAGATGTTGAATGGTCCAACCGCCCGCTCCCACACCGGCCCAGAATGCAGTATTGTTGAGCCCATCCAGAAAAAAATCCGACTTGACCAGAGATTAGAGGGTGTCATGGGTAACGAAAGCATCAATTGGGACAAGCTGGGTTTTGACTACATCAAGACCGACAAGCGGTTTCTCCAGGTCTGGAAAAACGGCGAATGGCAAGCAGGCACCCTGACCGACGACAACGTGCTGCACATCAGCGAGGGCTCCACCGCCCTGCACTATGGCCAGCAGTGCTTTGAGGGCCTAAAGGCCTATCGCTGCAAGGACGGCTCGATCAACCTGTTCCGTCCGGACCAGAACGCCGCGCGCATGCAGCGCAGCTGCGCCCGCCTGCTGATGCCGCATGTATCGACCGAAGACTTCATCGACGCCTGCAAGCAAGTGGTCAAGGCCAACGAGCGCTTCATCCCGCCTTACGGCAGCGGCGGCGCGCTGTACCTGCGCCCGTTCGTGATCGGCACCGGTGACAACATCGGTGTGCGCACCGCGCCGGAGTTCATCTTCTCGGTGTTCGCCATCCCGGTCGGCGCCTATTTCAAAGGCGGCCTGGTGCCCCACAACTTCCAGATCTCCACCTTCGACCGCGCCGCCCCACAGGGCACCGGTGCCGCGAAAGTGGGCGGCAACTACGCCGCCAGCCTGATGCCGGGCTCGGAAGCGAAAAAATCCGGCTTCGCCGACGCGATCTACCTGGACCCGATGACCCATTCGAAAATCGAAGAAGTCGGCTCGGCCAACTTCTTCGGCATCACCCATGACAACCAGTTCATCACGCCGAAATCGCCTTCGGTGCTGCCCGGCATCACCCGCCTGTCGCTGATCGAACTGGCCCAAAGCCGCCTGGGCCTTACCGTGGTCGAGGGCGAGGTGTTCATCGACAAGCTGGACCAATTCAAGGAAGCCGGCGCGTGCGGCACCGCTGCGGTGATCTCGCCGATCGGCGGTATCCAGTACAACGGCAAGCTGCATGTGTTCCACAGCGAAACCGAAGTGGGCCCGATTACCCAGAAGCTCTACAAAGAGCTGACGGGCGTGCAGACCGGTGACGTTGAAGCGCCGGCGGGTTGGATCGTCAAGGTCTAAGCCACTGCCTCAGCAACCCTGCAAAACCTGTGGGAGGGGGCTTGCCCCCGATGGCGGTGAATCAGTCAACATCTTCAGTGACTGACACCATGCCATCGGGGGCAAGCCCCCTCCCACATTTGCCTCCCGTGTTCTCAAGATTGGGGAGGAATATTCCCGGCAATCTTCTTGCCCATGCTGATCCTCGGCTCCACCCCGTATCCCAAAGCCTCGTAGAACCCCACCACCGCGTCATTGCCGCCGGTAATCTGCAGGTTGATCTTCATGCACCCCAGCGCCGTCAACGCCTGTTCCGCGTAACGTACCAACGACGATCCCAGGCCGTGGCGGCGATAGTCGGCACGCACCGCCACCGAGTACAGCCAACCGCGATGGCCGTCATAGCCGGCGAGAATCGTACCGATCACGGCCTTTTTATCGGTCGCGACAAAGAACAACCCGTCATTGACCGCCAGCTTCTTGTCGATCGCCAGGGTCGGCAGGTTATGCGCGGTGTCATAGCCGAACGCCTGCTGCCACAACTCAACCACTTGCGTGCGGTGCTGGCGGTCGCGATACGGGCCGATGGGGTGCCGAGACAGCAGGGCCTTTTCCATGACCAGCGTGCGCTCATTGCCGTGATAGACATCGCGCACGGTGTGAAACCCCAGCTTGCTGTAGAACGGCTCGGCGGTCAGCGAGGACGGCACACTCAACACCGTCACCCCGGCTTCGCGGGCGCGCAGTTCGATCTCGATCATCAACAGCCGCCCAATGCCCTGCCCTTGCAGCGCCGGGTTGACGAACACCGAGCGCACCACGTTGGCGTCGAGGGCAGCGGTGGCGACAATCACCTGATCCTGGATGGCCACCAGCACGACACGGCGCTTGAGCAGCGCCAGCACGGCATCGGGAGTGAAATTGCCCGCCACTCGGGCAATCACATCCGCCGGGTAATCCTGTGCATTGCTGCTGTGCAAGGCCGCCAGGATGACCTGGCTGATGCCTTCGGCATCGGCGGTTTGGGCAAGACGAACAGCGGTAGACATGATTGCTCCTGGCCGAGGGCGCTTTGACAGACACCACCATACCAAGTCCCCACCCCTATTTTCTAACTGTGCCCGCTTGAAATGCGCTTGCCGGGCTTGGTGCCCACCAGACTGGCCTGCCCATCCTTCTGCTTGCCCGTGCGCGCCTCGCTGATCAGCCCCGGAATCAACTTGCCCTCCGGCAGGTTCTTCCAGAACCGGCTCGGCAAATGCCCCTCCATCACCTTGGGGTTCAAGCGCGCCGGGTTGAAGATGTGGCTGTAATAGGTCAACCACATGGCGCTGTGCGGGTCTTCGACATTCTGCGCCAGTTGCTGCCACGCCTCGGGGCACTGGCGTTGGTGAATCAATTGCTCGCCGTCGTAATACACCCCGTCCAGGGGCGTCGCGATCATCCAGCGATGACGACCCATGCGCCCGATAAAATGCTGGCTGGCACTGTGCAAAATATCGTGGGCCGGCTCGTGCCAGGCCACGTACTCCGGCAGTTCAGGGCCCGCTTCGGCCGGCAGCGCGATGAACCGCACAAACGCATGCAAGTGATGGGCTTCACGGCTGACCTGCTTGATGCGACGCTGCAACTCGCTGCCCAACTTATCACCTGCCAGCATGGCCGTGCGGTCGCCATGACTGACCCGCCACAACACTTCGTAGAGCAAACTCCAACGCTGATCGCCCCGGTAGCACGCGGCCGACTCCAGCAGTTGCAACAAGGCCTTGGGAATACGCGCCTGGAACGGACCCGGCTCGGACGCAATGGGCTCGTCGGTGGCAAACAAATCCGCCACCTCGGCCTCGCCCCAGCTCACCTGGCTGGGGTCGACCTGATGGCTGAGCAGCCAGCGCGCCTGTTCGCGCCACGTGCTGAACAGGTTGTCGCATTCCAGGCTGATCATCCCCACAACCCCATTTGTTGCGGTTGCGGGCGATCGCGCAGCTGTTCGCGCAGCAATACGCTGGTGCTGTCGGCCTGCTGCGGGTGGTAATCGCTGGTGATGAAGAACGGCTTGGCCTTGGCCAGCACGCAGCGCATGCGCGCCAGGTCTTCGAAGCGGATCTTGCGTTCGCGGCGCAGGTCTACCAGGCGTTGGGTGGTGCGCAGGCCAATGCCGGGGATGCGTGCGATCAAGGTTGGCTCGGCGCGGTTCAGGTCCAGTGGGAACACCTCGCGATGCTCCAGGGCCCACGCCAGCTTGGGGTCGATATCCAGGGCCAGGTGGCCGGGGCCTTCGAACAGCTCATTGGCGCTGAAGCCGTAGCTGCGCAACAGGAAGTCGGCCTGGTACAAACGATGCTCTCGCATCAACGGCGGCGCAGCCAGGGGCACGCTCTTGGGGCTGTTGGGAATCGGGCTGAACGCCGAGTAATACACGCGGCGCAGCTTGTAATTGCCATACAAGGCTTCGGCACCGTGCAGGATGGTGCTGTCGTCGGTGTCGTCGGCGCCGACGATCATCTGGGTGCTCTGCCCGGCCGGGGCGAAGCGCGGTGCGCGGGGTTCGTTGAGCACCGTCTGTTCACCGGTGTAAATGGTCTGCATGGCCTGCTTGATCGAGACGATCTGCTTTTCCGGCGCCAGGGTTTGCAGGCTGGCATCGGTGGGCAGTTCGATATTCACGCTCAGGCGGTCGGCATAGCGTCCGGCCTCGGCGATCAGCGCGGGGTCGGCCTCGGGAATGGTCTTGAGATGGATATAGCCGCGAAAGTCATGCTCTTCGCGCAGCAGCTTGGCGACCCGCACCAACTGTTCCATGGTGTAGTCGGCCGAACGGATGATGCCGGAACTGAGAAACAAGCCGCTGACGCAATTGCGCTTGTAGAAATCCAGGGTCAGGGTGACCACCTCTTCCGGGCTGAAGCGCGCACGGGGCACATCGCTGGAGCGGCGGTTGACGCAGTATTGGCAGTCGTAGAGACAGAAGTTGGTAAGCAGCACCTTGAGCAGCGACACGCAACGGCCGTCGGGCGTGTAGCTGTGGCAAATACCCATGCCATCGGTGGAACCCAGCCCGGCCTTGCCTTCGGAGCTGCGCTTGGGCGCACCACTGCTGGCGCACGAAGCGTCATACTTGGCGGCGTCGGCGAGGATGCTGAGTTTTTCGATCAACTGCATGGAGAACTACCGATACTGGTTTTTTGTACAGTATCAGCAACATCTGCTTGTCACAAGTACCGCCTGTAGGAGCGAGCTTGCTCGCGAAAAACGTCAACGATAACGCGCCCCTTCTGAATCAACCCGGCGCCCTCGCGTTCTTCGCGAGCAAGCTCGCTCCTACAGAATCCGGTCAGCTTGCAGTGGCGAGCAGCAGGTCCTGCACCGAGCGCGCGCTGCCACGGCTACGGTCATTGGCATACAACGACGCGGCAATTTCATCCGCCCGAATCGGCAGCACCGACAGCAACGTATCGCTCAGACCATGGCTGGCCTGGCTGAACCCCTGGATGTAAATGCCGGCGTTGCAGCGCTCGTCGGTGACGATGCGGTAGTCGCGGGCCACTTCGAAATCACCCATGTAAGCTTCCAGCGGCGCGAGCAGTTCGCGGTGCATCTGGCGCTCATAGCCAGTGGCGAGGATCACCGCGTCGTAGTGATTCACGCAGGTTTCGCCGGTAGCGTTGTTGCGCAGTGTCAGTTCGATGCCCAGCGGGCCGGGGGTGGCTTTTTCGACCACCGTCATGGTGCGGAACGCCTGGCGCGCGATGCCGGAGACTTTCTGGCGATAGAAGATGCCGTAGATGCGCTCGATCAGGTCCAGGTCGACCACCGAATAATTGGTGTTCTGGTACTCGGCGACCAGGCGTTCACGCTCAGCGCCGACTTGCTGGAACACCAGGTCGGTAAAGGCCGGGGAGAACACTTCGTTGACGAACGGACTATCATCCGCCGGTTTGAGCGCCGAGCCACGCAGGATCAGGTCGACCTGCACCGACGGGAAGCTGTCGTTGAGGTCGATAAAGGCTTCGGCGGCGCTCTGGCCACCGCCGATCACCGCGATGCGCATGGCCTGGCCGTCGACACACGGCTGGCTGGCCATGCGCTCCAGGTACTGGGAGTGGTGAAACACCCGGCTGTCGCCCTTGAGCGCCTTGAACGCCTCGGGAATACGCGGCGTGCCGCCGGCGCTGACCACCACCGAGCGTGTGGTGCGCACATGCTGCTCGCCCAGCGCATCGCGGGAAATCACGCGCAGCGCTTCAACCTGTTGCTGGTGCAGGATCGGCTCGATGGCCAGCACTTCCTCGCCGTAGCGGGCCTGGGCCTGGAATTGCCCGGCGACCCAGCGCAGGTAGTCGTTGTACTCCATGCGGCACGGGTAGAACGTACCCAGGTTGATGAAGTCCACCAGGCGGTCGTGGGCCTTGAGGTAATTGACGAAGGAATACGGGCTGGTGGGGTTGCGCAGGGTCACCAGGTCCTTGAGGAAGGAAATCTGCAACTCGCTCTGGGTCACCAGGGTATTGCCGTGCCAGCGGTAGTCGGCTTGTTTGTCGAGAAACAGCACGTCCAGTTTGCCCTGGGCCTTCTCACGCTCCTGCAGGGCGATGGCCAGCGCCAGGTTCGAAGGGCCGAAGCCGATACCGATCAGGTCGTGAACCGCGGGCGAAGCAATTGCCTGTGTCATTCCAGTGTCCTCTGGATAAGCCCCTTGGCGGTCGGGGCGGGAATACCTTCATGGCCTGAACAACAGGCCGTGTGTTGATAGGAAACGAGGACAGTGAAATAAAATTTAACTAACAGCGCTTCAGTGCGCTTCCCACTCACGCATGCGCAACCGGCAGTGCTTCATGGCATTGACGATGTGCTTTTCCACCAGGGCGCGGGAAATGCCCAGGCGCTCGGCGATTTGCAGGTGGGACAGGCCGTCGAGTTTGCGCATCAGGAAACTGTCGCGGCAGGCCGCCGGCAACTCGGCCAGGGCACGCTCGAGCATCTCCAGGCGCTGGCTCTGGTCGTGGCTGGCGTGGGGTGAACAGAGCGCGAAGCGTTCTTCGGCATCCAGCACCTCCAGCGGCTCCACCTGGCGCAGGGCGTTGCGCCGATGGCCATCGATCACCAGGTTCAACGCAGTGCGGTACAGGAACGCGCGCGGCTGTTCGATCGGCGTATCACTGGAGCGCTCCAGCACCCGCACGTACGCGTCATGCACCACATCCTCGGCCACCTGACGGTTGCCCAGCTTGGCGTTGAGGAAACACACCAGCTCGCGATAGTAGTTTTCCAACATGACTCCTGGCCCCATGGCCGTGGTGCGGACGATGCCAACCTGCGTAGAAACACATCCATCGATGATGGCAGTTTGAGTGTGTGCAATTTATAGTAATTCTCATCTACTTTTAAAGAAGTCTCGCATCAACGGTCGATTTTTTTCTTCATACAACCTGTAACCGCGCGTGTAACAGCCTAAATCCCCGGGCATTTTCTTCGTTTACCTGTCAGCTCTGCGCGACTGCGCCCCGATCTTTCCTGGCTGGAACCTACGCATGAACCGCCCTCGACCTGCCCGACGCGCCCTGCTTGTGGTGGCGTGCCTGATTCCCATCGTTGCGTTCGTCACCTGGCAAGGCCTTGCGCCGGGCCGCGACACCCTGGCCACCGTGACGGTCACCCGTGGCGATATCGAAAACAGCGTCACGGCCCTGGGCACCCTGCAACCGCGGCGCTATGTGGATGTCGGCGCCCAGGCTTCCGGGCAGATCCAGAAGATCCACGTCGAGGCCGGCGATCAGGTCAAGGAAGGCCAGTTGTTGGTGGAGATCGACCCTTCGACGCAAAAAGCCAAGCTCGATGCCAGCCGCTACGCCATCGAAAACCTGCAGGCGCAGTTGCAGGAGCAGAAAGCCCAGCACGCCTTGGCGCGCCAGAAATACCAGCGCCAGCAACGCCTGAGCGCCGGTAACGCCACCCGTGAAGAAGATGTCCAAACCGCCATGGCCGAACTGAGCGCGACCCAGGCGCGGGTCGACATGTTCCAGGCCCAGATCCGCCAGGCCCGGGCCAGCCTGCGCAGCGACGAAGCGGAACTGGGTTATACGCGCATCTACGCGCCGATGGCCGGTACCGTGGTCGCGGTGGATGCGCGGGTCGGGCAGACTCTAAACGCGCAACAACAGACCCCGCTGATCCTGCGCATCGCCAAACTGTCGCCAATGACGGTGTGGGCTGAAGTGTCGGAGGCGGACATTGGCCATGTCAAACCCGGCATGAGTGCGTATTTCACCACCTTGAGCGGCGGCAGTCGGCGCTGGACCAGCACGGTGCGGCAGATCCTGCCGATTCCGCCCAAGCCCTTGAACGAAACCCAGGGCAGCGGCAGCCCGAGCAGCACCAGCAAAAGCGGCACCGGTCGGGTAGTGCTGTACACGGTATTGCTGGACGTCGACAACGCCGATAATGCGCTGATGGCGGAAATGACCACCCAGGTATTTTTCGTCGCAAGCCAGGTCAAGGACGCCCTTACCGTGCCGGTCGCCGCGCTGCAAGGCACGCCCACGGCGGATACGCAAACGGCCCGGGTAGTGGCGAAGAACGGCAGCATCGAGCAGCGCACGGTGCGCCTGGGGATCAGCGACCGCCTGCGCGTGCAAGTGCTGGACGGCCTCGACGAAGGCGATCATCTGTTGATCGGCCCGGCCGACGGCAGCGGGGGTTGAGTTGACCACGCCACTGATCGAACTCAAGCACATCCGTAAATCCTACGGCGGCGGCGACAGCCCGCAGGTCGACGTGCTGCGCGGCATCGACCTGTCGATCCATGCCGGGGAGTTCGTCGCCATCGTCGGCGCATCGGGCTCGGGCAAGTCGACGTTGATGAATATCCTCGGTTGCCTCGATCGCCCGAGCGAAGGCGATTACCTGTTCGCCGGGGAAAACGTCGCCCAACTGGGCAGCGACGAACTGGCCTGGCTGCGCCGCGAAGCCTTCGGCTTTGTGTTCCAGGGCTACCACCTGATCCCGTCGGCATCGGCCCGGGAAAACGTCGAGATGCCGGCGATCTATGCCGGCATCAGTGCCGGCGAACGGCACGCCCGCGCCACCGCCCTGCTCACCCGACTGGGCTTGGCCGAGCGCACCGGCAACCGTCCGCACCAGCTCTCCGGCGGTCAGCAACAGCGGGTATCCATCGCGCGTGCGCTGATGAACGGCGGGCATATCATCCTCGCCGACGAACCCACCGGCGCCCTCGACAGCCACAGCGGCGCCGAGGTGATGACCCTGCTTGACGAACTGGCGAGCCAGGGCCATGTGGTCATCCTGATCACCCACGACCGCGAAGTGGCGGCGCGGGCCAACCGCATCATCGAAATTCGCGACGGCCTGATCATCAGCGACTCGGCCACCGCCCACACCGAGGCGCCAGCGAACAGCGCTGCGCTGCAAGCCGTGGACCTGCGCCGGCGCCTGGCCGATGGCGCCGAACACAACGGGGCCTGGAAAGCCGAACTGCTCGATGCGTTGCAGGCGGCCTGGCGGGTAATGTGGATCAACCGTTTTCGCACCGCGCTGACCCTGCTCGGCATCATTATCGGGGTAGCCTCGGTGGTGGTGATGCTGGCCGTGGGTGAAGGCAGCAAGCGCCAGGTCATGGCGCAGATGGGCGCGTTCGGCTCGAACATTCTGTATGTCAGTGGTTCGTCACCCAATCCGCGTACGCCCCTGGGCATCATCACCCCCGCCGACGTGGCCGCCCTGGCCACCCTGCCACAGGTGAAACGGATCATGCCGGTCAACGGCGCCGAAGCCGGCGTGCGGTTCGGCAACATCGACTACATGGCCTATGTGGGCGGCAATGACACCAATTTCCCGACCATCTTCAACTGGCCGGTGGTCGAGGGCAGCTACTTCACCGAGGCCGACGAACGCAACGCCGCCACCGTCGCGGTGATCGGCGCACGGGTGCGCGACAAGCTGTTCAAGGGTCTGGTCAACCCCATCGGTCAATACATCCTGATCGAAAACGTGCCCTTCCAGGTGGTCGGCGTGCTCCAGGAAAAAGGCTCCAGTTCGGGCAATAAAGACAGCGACGATCGCATTGCCATCCCCTACTCCGCCGCCAGCATTCGCCTGTTCGGCAGCTACAACCCGGAGTACGTGGTGATTGCCGCCGCCGACGCCACCCGCGTGAACGCCGCCGAACAGGCCATCGATCAATTGCTCAAACGCCTGCACCACGGCAAGGACGACTACCACCTGACCAACAACGCCGCAATGATCCAGGCCGAGGCGCGCACGGCCAACACCCTGTCGTTGATGCTCGGTTCGATTGCGGCGATTTCCCTGCTGGTGGGCGGCATCGGCGTGATGAATATCATGCTGATGACCGTGCGCGAACGGACGCGCGAAATCGGGATCCGCATGGCCACCGGCGCCCGCCAGCGCGACATCCTGCGCCAGTTTCTCACCGAGGCGGTGATGCTCTCGGTGGTCGGCGGGTTGTTCGGTATCGCCCTGGCGCTGCTGGTGGGCGGCGTGCTGGTACTGGCCGACGTGGCGGTGCAGTTTTCCCTGGTGGCGATGCTCGGCGCGTTTGGCTGCGCGCTGGTCACCGGCGTCGTATTCGGCTTTATGCCGGCCCGTAAAGCTGCCCGGCTCGATCCGGTTAAGGCATTGACCAGTGAATAAACGATCCCTTCCCACACCGCTTTCCCCGCTCGGGCTGTGCCTGCTGCTCAGCGCCTGCGCCGGCACCCCGCCCGCCGTCGACAGCGGCATCGCGCCGCCCGCCGCCTGGCACTATGCCGAGCGCACGGCCAGCCAAGCCACCCACCTGCGCTGGTGGACGCACTTTGGCAGCCCGTCGCTCAACCGCCTGATCGACCAGGCCCGGCGGGACAGTTTCGACGTGGCCGCCGCCATGGCCCGTGTGCGCCAGGCGCAGGCAACCGCGGTGATTGCCGGGGCGCCGCTGCTGCCCGAGGTCACGTTCAACCTCACCGCCACCCGTGAAAAGCTGCTGCGCGGCAGCGGCAACTCGGACCTGAACGCCACCGAAAGCAACAAAACCGTGACCAGCTATGACGCCAACCTCACGGCCAGCTACGAACTCGACTTCTGGGGCGGTCGCGCCGCTGCCAGGGACAGCGCGCTGCAGAGCCTGCACGCCAGCCAGTTCGACCAGGCCAATGTCGAACTGACCCTGCTCAGCAATGTCGCCGACCGCTACGCACAAACCCTGGCGGCGCGCCAACGCGTGCAGATCGCCGAGCTGAACCTGGCGAATGCACGCACGGTGCTGGAGCTGGTGCAAACCCGCTACGACGCCGGTTCCGCCACGGCCCTGGAACTGGCGCAACAGAAAAGCCTGGTGGCCAGCCAGCAACGGCAACTGCCGTTGGTCGAGCAACTGGCCGAAGAGGCGCGCATCACCCTCGCCGCCTTGCTCGGCCAGCCCGTGCAGGCGCTGGAACTGGGCACAGAAGCGTTCCAGGCGCTGACCTGGCCTACCATCGGCCCCGGCGTGCCGAGCCAGTTATTGAGCCGGCGCCCCGACCTCGCCCAGGCCGAGGCACAGCTGGCGGCGGCGAACGCTGACGTCACCGTCGCCCGCGCGGCGATGCTGCCTGCGGTGACCTTGGGCGCGACTCTTGGCTCGGGCGCGTACCAGGCTGACGACATCCTGCGCAGCCCGTTCTACACCCTGACCTCGGGTCTGGTGGCCCCCATCTTCAACAACGGTCGTTTGAGCGCCGAACGCGACAAAGCCCGTGCGCGTCAGGATGAGCTGCTGCAAACCTACCGTGGGGCGATCATCAACGGCTTTGCCGATGTGGAAAAAGCCCTCAGCAGCATCAGCCGCCTCGACCAGCAACGCCAATGGCAAGCCGAAGAGCTGCAACAGGCCCAGACCGCGTTCCGCATCGCCGAAAGCCGCTACCAGGCCGGCGCCGAGGACCTGCTCACGGTGCTGGAAACCCAACGCACCCTGTACGCCGCCCAGGACTTGAACGTGCAGTTGCGACTGTCGCGCCTGCAAGCCAGCATTGCCCTGTACAAAGCGCTGGGGGGTGGCTGGGATAGCGGCACCTGATAAACGAAACTCCAGTTTCGTACACGATCCGTTTAATCGCCTTACATTATTAGACCCAAGGTCCTTGGTAAAAAAGCCGCCTTCACACGGCTTCCCGGGACCTCTTGATGAAACCCAGCGTTGTTGGAAAAAGCCTGGTCTGCCTCGGCGGCTGGCTGATCGCACACCTGGCCCTGGCCGAGCCGTTGATCGCGCCCACCGCCATTGACTGGTTACTCGATTGCCCCTTCCCGATTTTTGAGCGGCTCGACCCCGAAGTACTCGCCCGGACCCAGTGCGGTTTGGTAACGGTACCCCGCGACCATACCGCGCCGGGTCGCGGCCGCATACGCTTGAGCGTGACCCGCGTCGGCGCGCGCGACCCGCTCAACCGCGAGGGCGTGGTGTTTATCCAGTCCGGCGAGCCGCTTACAGCTAAAAACGCCACCTTTGCCGTGCACCTGGCCGGTCGCTGGGAGTCTTATGCCACCCAGGCTTACCGCACGCTCGTCGACCGCTACGACATGATCGAACTGAGCAGCCGCGATCTCAAAGGGGACGACACCCTCGAACAGGCGGCACAGGATATGGAGTATGTACGCGGGCAACTGGGCGAGGCCCGGCTCAACTACGTCGGCAATGCCGACGCGGCGCGCCTGGGCAACCGCTACGCCACGCTGTTTCCCGAACGCATCGCACGTATGGTCCTGGTCAACGCCGGGCACGGCGAACCGGGCGCTTCCGGCGTCGAACGGCTGCTGCTCAAGGAACCCGCTCAGGCCACTGCCGACGGCTGTGTCAGCCGCTGGCTCGGTGAGTTCCTGGCCTACGGCAAACAGCCACCTTCGGGCACCCGCTGTCTCGACCGTGGCGGCTGGGAGTGAGCCGTATCGGATCTACCGGAGTTTGATCACTCTTGATTCACCACATAACCCAATGTGGGAGGGGGCTTGCCCCCGATGACGGAGTGTCAGTAAATATATCGGTAACTGACGCACCGCTATCGGGGGCAAGCCCCCTCCCACATTTGGACTGCGTTCCAATCATAGCTATCTACCGCTCCCCGCTTCGCCAGCAGGTATCAACTGTCCAGCGTACTCAACCCTCCGGCGGCTCGATAACCGCCAGAGGTTTCCAGACTGAACAGAGCGATCCCAATGGCCCCCCTTAAATACAAAGACTTGCTGATCAACTTCACTAACAACTTCACTCACTTCTGGAACAACCGGCGTCGCGAGGATGGGCATTTTGGCGACGCGCCCGCCAGTCTCTGGCGCCCTCGCATACCTCCGAGGCTGGCTGGCTACTATCCGATCGGCGACAGGCTTGAAGATAATTTCAAGATAATCGACGGCGTCCAGGCGATGCCGGTGGTCGCCGACGCCAATGGAGCAAGGGGTATCGCCTTGAAGCCACCCATGGATTTCGAACGGGTATGGGCCTTTGCGCAACCTGGGTACAACGTGTCGATCTGGCGCCCGGTGCCGCCCGAAGGCTATGTGGCAATGGGATTGGTAGCTGGCAACGGCCTGCTTGAACCTTCCGTGGATGCGGTTCGATGCCTGCGTGATGATCTGGTGGTCACGTCGCACATCGACGAACTGCTGTGGAGCGATCGAGGCACCGGCGCACCCGCGGATTTTTCCGCCTGGAGTGTCAAGCCGCCCACCGCGCCACCGGCTGAAGTGTATTTCAGTGCCGGCACTTTCATGGGCCAGCCGGGCTATGCTCGACCTTTGGCCAGCACACCCGCGCATGCCCTGCGCGCGCATATGCTGATTGAATCGACGGCGCCCACCGTCGCGCCCACTCTGCACAGCTACGCCAAGCCTTCAGCGTTCGAGAAAACCACCACGACCTATATCACCCAACTGCCCTGGTTCACCATAGAAGACCCCGACCTGACCCCCATGGAACAGTTGACCCAGACGCCCTACTACCAGTTGGAGCGCAAGGATTACTACGTGTTGCTCAACCACGCGCATAACAACACTTCGACCGTACAACGCTACAACTGGGCCAGTACCAACATCGAAAATGGGTCGACCACCGAGAGCACCTCGCAGACCGTCGGCACAGAAAGCAGCGTCGAACTGCAATTCGCCAGTTTCTTCAAGGCCTCTGCAAAAATCAGCCTGAGCGTCACCCAGGTCAGTACGCAAACCAGGGGCTGGGCCAAATCCGAAACCTATACTGTCTGGTGCACCCTGGGGCCTCACAAGGCCGTGGCGGTCTACCTGATCAACAGCGACTATCGCCTGCTCAGGGCGGATGGGCGCCAGGTGGGCCAGATGTATACCAGAAGCAATGAAAACAGCCTGTACTGGAGCGAATACCCCGCGACCCAGGGCAATACCGTCAGGGTCAGCCGCTCCATAGCAGGAGAAACGTCCGCCGAAATTATCCTGCCCTGAGTGAACGCGCCATTGCACTCACCCTTTACCGCCAGTCGTCCTACAATGGCGCCGACTTTCTCCTGATTTCGGAACCGACATGGACATCGAACTGGCACGCACTTTTCTGGAAATCACCCGCTGCGGCAGCCTCGCCGCAGCGGCGGAAAAACTGCACGTTACCCAGACCGCCATCACCGCACGGGTGAAAAACCTGGAAAACCAGTTGGGCAGTATGCTGTTCGTGCGCAATCGCGCTGGTGCCCGCCTGACCGCCGACGGCGAGGCATTTGTGGTGTACGCCAACCAGCTGTTGCAAACCTGGGAAGCTGCCAAACGTGATCTGCCGTTGCCCGACGGCTATCGCAATGTGCTGCATATCGGCGGTGAGGTCAGCCTGTGCAACCCGCTGATGCTCGGCTGGGCCAAGGCGCTGCGCGAGCATATCCCCGGGCATGCCCTGCGCACCGAAATTCGCGAGGGCGAATACCTGTTGCGCCAGTTGGAGTTGGGCGTGCTCGACGCCGCGCTGGTGTTCCAGCCGCAGTACTGGCCGGGTTTGCAGGTGGAGCAAGTCCTGGAAGAAAAGCTGATCCTGGTGCAACTGACGAGCAAACCCGAGCCCTATGTGTACATCGACTGGGGCCAGGGTTTTCGCCAGCAGCACGACGCCGCACTGCCCGACCGGGCACGTGCCGCCGTGAGTTTCAATCTCGGGCCGCTGGCGTTGCAGTACATCCTGGAGAACGGCGGTGCCGGGTATTTCCGCACGCGCGTGGTGCAGAGCTACCTGGACAGCGGCGTGATGCAGCGGTTGGACAAGGCCCCGGAGTTCAGTTTCCCGACTTACCTGGTGTACTCGCGGGCGCGTGACTCGGCGGTGCTGCAACAGGCGTTGACGTTGTTGCGCGAGGTGGTCAGGGCCGAAGATGACTGGTCGCAGCGTTGGGACCCGCTGATTTGAATCACCCTGAGCCGGCGCGCACAGACTCAAGCGCAGTGAAAGCCGAACATTGCGTTCATAGATCAAGACCTCGAGAACAATGAAGCCCCCCACATTCAATTTGCTGCAGCCTGCAAAATTTGCGGCACACAAAGCAAAAAAGGGGCAGCCCCTGGAGGCTGCCCCTTCTGCTTCACATCACTGAATCAGTGGATGATGTCCTGGGTGCAGATATGCCCCAGGCTGACGTATTGCACGCTGTCACCGCCGACGCCCACGCCGGGGAACTCGGCCAGCTCGATGCGCCAGCCGCCCTCGTTGTAGGTGGTTCTCCATGTGTACGGCACGCCGGTGCTGCTGTCGTTGATCACCGTGGTGTAGTCACCGAAGCAGGTACCGATATTGGCCGTGGCCTGGGAGACACCCGCACTGTTGGTGGTCGCCGTGTAGTCGACCCAGCGGTAGTTCAAGTCGACGAAGTGGTTATCCACGCGCAATACCGGGGTGACGCCCAGCAGCGGCGCGCCAGTGGAGTCCGACCACTGTGTCGACCAATTCAACAGCCGCGCGGTTTGCGTGGCCAGCGGCATCTCGCTCACCGGCACCCGTACGATGTTGTCACCCTTCACACTGCTGGTGTTCAAGCGCGGCGAGGAGCCCAGGCTCAACTGGTAATACTTGCTCGAGTCCTGCGCCACCGACGGATTGGCCCGCACGCGCACCTTCACGGTGGTGCCCGGCGTTACGCTCGGGTAGGTCGAGGTGGAACCGGCCGGCACGGTGACCCAATTGGTGCCATCGAAGCGGTCGAAGATCCACTGGTTACGGCTGCCGCTCTCGTCGCCCGCCAGGTACATGCTCACGCTCTGGCCACGTACCGCCTTGAAGTCGAAGTAATCGACATCGTCGGCATTGTCGAGGTTACCGCTGACCTTGTTCATCGAGTCGGGCAACGCGAACGCGGTTTGCGCGCTGTCGTTGGGCTCGAACGCGTCGATGTTGCTGTCCACCGCCACGCCGAAACTGAACTGGGCGTTATCGGCAACCTTGGCCACCATGTACCAGTAGTAGTCACCGGCCGGCAGTACCCCGTTGAGGTATTCATCGGCATTGCCTGCGGCATCCGATGTACCCACCACACTCAGGTTGCCCTGGCCGTCATCCTGGAACAGAGTCAGCGACATATCCGCGCCTGCACTCTGGTTGACCAGTTGCACCTGCACCCGCGCGTTCTGCGCCAGGTTGAAGTGGTAGGCGAACTCGTTACCGGCCTGCACCCCATCGACGGTATAGAGCGTGTTGATATCCAGGGTTGGGAACAGCGGTTCAAACGCCGCGACGGCCGCGCTTTTCAGTTCGCTTTGCGCCGGTTTCTTCACCTCACCGACTACGCTGTCGAACGGCGCGGACTTGAGGGCTTTGGTCACCGCTTTGGATTGGCCGGACTTGGCCGCTGACAGTTTTTGCTTGAGCTCAGCCGACACTTTCGACGCGTCCAGCTTGCCCCCGGACTTGAGCGCCTTGTTCACGGCCTGCCTGACCGCGTCGGCACTGAGTTTCTGAGGCGCTTGATCAGCCAGGGCGAAGGCCGAGACAAAGCAGGAGGCCATCATGGCCGCGCCTAGCATAAGGGCTTTTTTCGATTTCATTTTTTATCCATCCATAGTTAAAAAATAGAAGTTCAGGTGATCGGCGACATCCGGTCACCTGGGATGGACTGTAGGATAATACTGTTTTTATGTACAGTACTTTTTTAGAATTTTGTCGACCTTTCCGAGCGGCCACTGAAATAAGCTAGTACCCCGTCATCTCCAGATACCCCACCCCACCGTCGAACTTCACCGGCCCTTCCCAGTAGGGAATCCCCAGGTTCATCCACGCCTTCGAATTGACGGCCTCGGTGGCGATGTCCAGGTGTTTGCCGGGGATTTTCAGCGACCAGCGCGTGGGGATGCTGCGCCCGTCAATCTCGGTGGTGGTCAGCGGCGTCAGCTGGATATCCGCGTTGTGCAGGGTCTCGGTGCGTCCCTGGGCGTCGATCCAGGTGCCGGTGAGATAGCCGCCGCCGTCCTTCTGCCGCACGCGAAACAGCATCAGTTGCTCGCCCCGGTCCAGGTGCAGGGAGAACCAGTCCCAACCGGTCTGGTTGGCGGCCAGGGGCTGGCTGCTCCATTCGCGGTCGAGCCAGGCGTTGCCGCTGACCTGGTAGGTCTGGCCGTCGAGCGTGACGCTGCCGTTGGCGCTGAAGAACGGCTGGCTGTAGTAGTAGGACGCCTGACCCTGGTCGGATTTGCGGCTGTAGCCGTTGTCGCCTTGCAGCACCAGCGGGCGGCTGGAGGTCAGTTGCAGGTCGTAGGCGAACTGCGCGCCACTGGCCTTGAGTTGCATGTCGGCCAGGGGGCTGGCGGCGCCAGGGCGGCTGGCGAAGTTCCAGTCATCGATCCAGGCGTTGAACGGCAGCGCCTGCGCCCCGGCCTGGCCGACACCGCCCCGGGCGAAGCGCTCGGCGGCGTAGTGGCGGGTGGCGGAGGTCACGGCGGCATGGCCGAGCCAAATGGTCGAATCGCGCCAGCCCGGTTGCGGCGGCCCGGCTTTCACGGCATTGCGAAACAGTGTCCATTGCACACCGAACATATTGCCTTGGGCGTCCTTGAGGTTGGCGGTGACGTACCACCATTCGATGCGAAAGCCTGGATGCGGGCCGTGATCCTCGGGAAAGCTGAAGACTTTTCCGGGCACCACCTGGACGAAGTCGGCGGCATCGCTGCCAAGGCCGGCGAAGCTTTCCTGGGGCGCAGGCGCCTGGTCGCACGCGCTCAGCAGCAGCAACACCGCCCATCCCAACGCTTTAATCTTCATGGGCAAAGGTCCTCAGCAAATCCGCCGGGCGGCTGCGATACAGCTGCCACAACGGCCAGGCCGATGCGAGCAACGTGGCAAGCATCGCCAGCCCCATCAACTGCGCCAGCTGCCACGGGAACACTTGCAACGGCAGGCGCCAGCCGAAGGCTTGCACGTTGATCACCGCATCCAGGCACCACGCCAGCAGCAGCCCCAAGGGCAACGCCAGCACCAGAGTGAGCACCGCCAGCAGCCAGGTCTGGCCAAGGTTGAGCAGCATCAGCTGGCGGCGCGTGACTCCCAGTGCCCACAGCGGCGCCAGTTGGCCGAGGCGACTCTGGCTCTGGGTCAGCAGGCTGATGAACAGCGCCACACCCGCCACGCCAAGGGTCAGGCTGTTCAGCGCGGCGGTGGCGGCGAAGGTGCGTTCGAACACCTGGCTGGACCAGCCCTTGAGTTGCTGTTGATCGACGATGCGGCTGTCCTCCAGGGCGAATTCACGCTGTACGTCACGCACCAGCGGCGGCACGTCCTGGGGCGCCACGCGCAGGTTGAAACGCACCGGTGACAGCGTCGGCCAATGCGCCAGCAAATGCCTGGCGTTGACCAGCAGGTGGCCCTTGGGGTTGCCGTAATCGGCGTAGATACCGACGATTGTCGGTGACCATGGGCCCTGGGGCGTGGGGACTTTAACGGTGTCGCCCAGGCGTACATTCAAGCGCCGCGCCAATTGCTCGCTGAGCATCACGCTGTCGTCCTGCAGCAAGCGGTCCCAGGGTGCGCTTGCCGCCTCCAGCAACGGCCAGTGCTGGCGATAGGTAGGGTCGTCGACCACGCCGAACACCTCCGCCGGCCAGCCTTGCAACTGCACCGCGACTTGCCAGCTGGGCAACACGGCCTGCACCCGCGGTTGTTGCGCCAGCCAGGCTTGCAAGTGCTGCGCCTGGGCGGGGTTTTGCGGGTTGAGGTACAGCTCGGCGGTGAGACGCTGCTCCAGCCAGTTATTGAACGTGCTGCGGAACCCCGACGTCATCGAGCCCGCGCCGATATTCGCCGCCAGCGCCAACAGCAGCGCCATCAGGGCCAGGCTCAAGGCCGGCAATTGCTGGCGACAATCAGCGAGGAACCACTGGCCCAATACCGAACGGCTGCGCCCCAGCACGCCCTTCAACACCCCATTGAGCAGCACCGGCAAGCCGAGGGCGGCGCCCAGCAGCAAGGCCGCCATCAACACAAACCCGGCGGCCAGGCTGTTGCCCCAGACCAGCGCCAGCAGCGCGACGAGCAGCGCAGCGCCCGCCACCCAGCCCTGGCGTCGCAACCAGCGCCCGTGGGCCTCGTGCCAGGCCTGGGCGTTGGCCAGCGCCAGCAGCGGCAGGCGCGCGGCACGCCACAGGCTGCTGGCCCCGGCGAGCAAGGCACCCAGCAGGCTCAAGCCCAGGCCTGCCAGCCACCACCAGGGGCTCAAGCTCAGTTGGCCGGCGACTTCGGCGCCGTAGAGGCCGCGCAAACTGGCCGCCACGTCCGGCAGCAACAGACTGGCGAGCAGGTAACCGCTGGCAACGCCGAGCACGCCGCCCAGCAACGCCAGGAACCCCAGCTCCACGCCGAGGCTGAGGATCAGCAGGCGTGCGCTGACCCCGCAGGCACGCAAGGTGCGCAGCAGGCCACGGCGTTGCTCAAGGGCCAGGCCAATGGCCGCATGCACGATAAACAGCCCCACCACAAAGGACAAAAAACCCAGCGCGTCGAGGTTCAGGTGGAAGCTTTCGGTGAGACGCGAAAGGCTGTTGTCGTCGCCCTGCTTGAGTTGCAGCCCGGCAGGCGGCACGGGATGACGGGCGGCGAAGGCGTTGTCCAGCAGCAGGCGCGACAGCCGGCCGTGCATGTCGAGCAGCGGTTGGGCGAAACCGATATCGGTGAGCAGCATGCCGGGGGCCATGTCCGGCTGCACCTGCAACGGCGGCAGGCGTTGCCCGTTGACCGTCAGCGGTTGCTCGCCTTCCTGCAGGCCGAGCGCCTGCAAGGTTTGCGCGGCAATCCAGGTGCGCCCCGGCGCCTCGAAAAACGCCAGTATCTGCGCCTGGCTCAAGCGTTGTCCCGCCACGCTGCCGCTGCCGGGTAACGACACCGGCTCGATGCCCATCAATTGCAGACGCTGCTCTTCATGCCCCTTGAGCACTACCCGCCCCTGCACCACCGGTGACACCGGCCAGCCTGCGCGGCGCAGCTCGGCGAACACGGCTTGGGGGAACCCGGCACCGTCCGGCGCGCTCAGGCTGGCTTGCGGTTCGCCGCCGATCAATTGGCTGGCGCGCGCGTAGCCGTCCCGCGCCTGGCTGTTGAGGGCCTGCACCCCGGTCAATAACGCAGTGGCCAGCCACAGGCCGGTCAGCACGCTGAAAAACTGCACCGGGTGGCGCCGCCAATGGCTCAACAGCGCACGCAGCGTCCAGTAGAACACCGCCATCTCAGCGCGGCTCCATCGGTACGACGCGGCCGTGGTGCAGCACGACCTGATGATCCAGGCGTGCGGCCAGGCGCGGGCTGTGCGTGACCATCAACAGGCTGGTGGGACTGTCGCGCAGCAGGTCGAGCAGCAGTTGCAGCACCTCGTCGCTGGTGGTTTCGTCAAGATTGCCGGTGGGTTCATCGGCCAACAGCAAGCCGGGGCGGGACGCCAGGGCGCGCCCCACCGCCACCCGCTGTTGCTGGCCGCCGGAGAGCTGTTCCGGGTAACGCTTGAGCAAGTCGCCCAGCCCCAGGCGCTCCACCAGTTGTGCCTGCCACTGCGCGTCGAAACGCCCGGCCAGGCGCGCCTGGAACGCCAGGTTGTCCTCCACACGCAAACTGCCGATCAGATTGAACTGCTGGAATACCAGGCCGATTTCGGTGCGCCGCCACTGGGCCAGTTGCCCTTCGTTGAGACGATCGAGACGCTGGTCGCCGATCAGAATGCTGCCGCCATCCACGCGGTCCAGCCCGGCCACCAGGTGCAGCAAGGTGCTTTTGCCGCTGCCCGACTCGCCCATCAGCGCCAGGCTGCTGCGCGCGCCCAGGTGCAGGTCGACACCCGCCAGGACGGTCAACGGGCCCTGGGGGGTGGCGTAATTTTTAACAACACCTTGTACCTGCAACATATGAACGCTCGGATCAATGACTGCAAACGAGAATAACGGCTGATGCGCGTTCCCACGCAATTTTTTCACATTGATTTCACCGCTTGCCCACCCCGGACACTTTAAATTCCCCACCCAGGCAGCATTAACCGCCAACTTTTAAGTTACCCCAAACGGTATTTCTTAATATCCACATGTTCAGCTGAAAGACAGCAGCCGTGTGACAGGCTTTTGCTCCACCAGGAACATCTGCCGTATGAGTTGCGCCGGTCTTTTAACTACAAACAATTATTTGTGCCAAGGGTGAACAGCGTGGCAGACATTACCCTGACCAAACCCCGAAGGGCCAGGTTAAAGCGCCTGAGAAAATTCCGGGTGCCTGTGGCGGGCATCATCCTATTTGCCCTGCTGTTGAACGTTTTTTTATTCTGGCCAAGATCACCGCAGGATCTGGGCGTAGGCAACCGCCTGGTCACTTCCGGAGTGCTGGCCAGTTGGCGCAACGGCGACCTGATCGTGCTGGTGCGCCATGAAGAGCGCTGTGATCGCTCGAACAACCCCTGCTACGGGCCGGTCGACGGCCTGACAGTCAATGGCACGCAACGCGCGGCCGACCTGGGCATCGCCTTTGAAACACTGGGCATGGAGCGCACCGACGTGCTCAGCAGCCCGACCACGCGCACCGCGCAAACGTCGCTGTTCATGTTCGGCAAGACCGAGCTTTCCCCCGGCCCCCTCGCGATCTGCGGTGATGCCATGGGCGAGGAAAGCCTCAGCCATAAACAGGCGGATCGCAACCTGATGCTGATCACCCATAGCGCCTGCATGAGTGACTTCCAGGCGTCACTCGGCTACCCCCATGCGCAGGCCGCCGAGTACGGCAGCACGCTGTTCGTGCAGGTATTGCCCGACGGCAAACTCAAAGCCCTGGGCACTATGAAAAGCCAGGAATGGGCGGCCGCGCTGAAGCAACTTTAAACACGCTTTTTTACATATTACCGAGTCGTGCGTTCAGCAAAGCGACAGCCCGCGTCAGGCATTTTAAGTGCGCCTGTTAGTTCAGGACGCCCTAACTTTCCAATGAATCAGTGACCCTCTTAATGCTCGATACCTTTAACTATTTAAACTTCGCGCCCGCGACTGCATGTCAGGGAGCGAGGTGATCATGAGCCGATTGAAGCCCTTGCCAGTGTTGATGCTTGGCCTGGTCATTTTCCTGGTACTGCCGTTGGGCCTGCACGGTCTGTGGACGCCAGATGAAACCCGCTATGCCCAGGTCAGCCAGGAAATGTTGATGAGCGGCAACTGGGTGGCGCCCCACTTCATGGGGGTGCGTTATTTCGAGAAACCGGCCGCGGGTTATTGGCTGATTGCCCTGGGCCAGGCCGTGTTTGGCGAGAACCTGTTCGGCGTGCGTATCGCCTCTGTCCTGACCTCGGCGCTGAGTGTACTGCTGGCCTACCTGATTGCACGCCGCCTGTGGAACGATCCGCGTAAAAGCTTCGCCTGTGCGTTGTTGTATATGAGCTTTGGCCTGGTAGCCGGGCAAGCCGGGTATTCCAACCTCGATCCACAATTCACCTTCTGGGTCAACCTGAGCCTGGTCGCCCTCTGGTTTGCCCTCGACAGCGCCACGCTGCGCGCGCGTCTGAGTGCCTGGGCGGTGCTGGGGCTGGCCTGCGGCGTGGGCTTCATGACCAAGGGCTTTCTGGCGTGGCTGCTGCCGGTGCTGATCGCCTTGCCTTACATGATCTGGCAGCGCCGCGTCGGCGAGTTGCTGCGCTACGGCCCTTTGGCGATCCTGGTCGCGGTGCTGGTCTGCCTGCCATGGGCGCTGGCGATCCACGTGCGCGAACCGGATTACTGGCGTTTCTTCTTCTGGCACGAACACATCCGCCGCTTCGCCTCGGACACTGCACAGCATGCGCGGCCCTGGTGGTTTTTCCTGCCGATCATGGTGGTAGCCTGCCTGCCGTGGTCTGCTTTGTTGCCCGCCACCCTGTTCAAGGCCTGGAAACACAGACGCGAGCCGGCCGTTGCCTTTCTGGCCCTGTGGCTGTTGCTGCCCCTGGGCTTTTTCAGCCTGAGCAGCGGCAAGCTGCCGACTTACATCATGCCCTGCCTGTTGCCCCTGGCGTTGCTGATGGGCCATGCCGTGATCGATCTGCTCAACCAGCACAAAACCCGTGCGATCTTCATCAACGGCGCGCTTAATTTCATCCTTGGCATGGCGGCCATGGTGACGCTGATTTACCTGCAGATCGCCGACCCGATCTACAGCAACAGCCACGCCGAAATGTTCAGCCTGTCCCTGGCCTTTATCGTGCTGCTCGGCTGGATCCTGGCCAACCTGCTGCAAGCGATGCGGCCTCTGACGTTATGGGCGATGCCGGCCCTGGGTATCGGCCTGCTGGTGGCGCTGCTGCCGGCGAGCATGCCGCAGATCATTGCGGATAATGAAATGCCCGACCAGTTCGTGCTTGAGCATCTGGATGAACTGCAACAAACCCATGCCTTGCTGAGCAACGAACTGGGCTCGGCGTCGGCCCTGGCGTGGCGCCTGCGTCGGCCGCAGGTGGCCTTCTACAACACGGCGGGGGAGCTGCGCTACGGCCTGGACTACCCGGATGCGCAAGCGCGCAAGGTCACCCTGGACAGCGTGCAGTCCTGGTTGAGCGAAGCACGCACCCAGGGTTCGGTCGGCGTGCTGATGCGCGTCAAAAGCACCAGCGAGCACCGTGAGGAAGGCCAACTGCCGCCCGGTGGCAAGCGTTACCGCAAGGGCAGCCTGGTACTGACGATTTACCCCCGACAACCTTGATCACCCTTACAGGAACAGCCCATGCGCGTGTGCAAAACCGAACGCGGCGCCCTCGCTTTATTGCTCGGTGTTTCGGCCCTGCTCCTGCTGCTGGGCCTGGGCAGTCGCGACCTGTGGGGGCCGGAAACGCGCTGGGCGAACATCGCCCTGCAGATGCTGCAAAGCGGTGACTACTTCGATCCGTATCTGAAGGGCGCGCCCTATTACGACAAACCCCTGCCCTCCTACTGGCTGATCACCGGTTTGGCCAACCTCATGGGAGGCCTGGGGCCATGGTCACTGCGCCTGTCATCGGTGATCGCGGCCTGGCTGAGCATCTGGCTGGTGTACCTGCTCGGCGAACGGCTGTTTCGCAAGGGCACCGGGCTGATCGCCGGCTGGATGCTTGCCACCACTTTCTACTTCCTGTTCTGGGCCCGCGTGGCCACCGCCGATGTGCTGACCGTGTGCGGCGTGCTGGCGGCGGTCTGGTGGTACTGGCGCGGGCCGGACGACACCCGGCTGGGGCGCTATACCCTGTTCTTCCTGTTGCTGGCGGCAACGTCGCTGTTCAAGGGCCTGATCGGGTTCGTGCTGCCGGGGCTGGTGCTGCTGCCGCATCTGCTCAGCCAGCAGCGCTACAAACGTCACCTTAACCCGAGGCTGGCAATGGCCCTGCTGATCGCCGGCGCGTTCTATGCGATTCCTTTCGTACTGTCCCACCTCTACGGGGCCCCCACCTATGGCGAAAGCGGCCTGCAACTGGTGTTTCGCGAAAACGTAGTGCGTTTTTTCGACCCCTTCGACCATATGGGTCCGATCTACACCTACCTGATCTACCTGCCGGCCTACACCCTGCCATGGGCGCCGTGCTGGATACTCGGCGCGTGGCTCGCCATCCGTCACTGGCGCCGTACACCGCCCCACGTGCGCTGGCTGGTGTGGGGCCTGGGCCTGCTGTTTGTGTTCTTCACCGCCAGCGGCAGCCGACGCAGCTACTACGTATTGCCCCTGGTGCCCTTTGCCCAGCTGCTCGGCGCCTGGTGGCTGAGCGAGCGCCTGCATCAACAACCGGCCCGTTGGCCGCGCTGGCAAAAAAACTTCGGCATCGCCGCAGGCCTGCTGCTGTTGGTGCTGGGAGTGATCTACCCCTGGAGCACCGGCAACGGCGGCGTCACCCGCTTCGCCGAGGATGTGAAAGCCGAGGCGGTGAAAAGCGCACCCTGGAACCAATGGCAACTGGTGCTGGTGGAAGTGGACAACAAAGTGCCGATGTACTTGCAGAACGGCGGCAGGCCGTTCTACTACGTCAGCGAAACCCAAGACTTCCCGCGCCAGGGCGACAGCGCCGCGTTCGTGGCCTGGCTGGAGAACACCAGCGGCCAGAAGTTCGATCCGCAGCACACGATTGTGATTGCGCAGTACTCCAAAGAAGACCCGAAGCCACTGGCATTTCTGGGGGTTGACCATCAAGTGATCACGACCCGGCCGGATAATGGCGAGCGGTTGTTTCAGAAGCGCTCGGGGGGGAGTGTGGCGTTTATTCCCGAAGGGCATTGAGTGGAAGGGGGAAAGCCCCAATGCCAGTCAGTTAAGGCTTTTTTGTAGGAGCGAGGGGGACGCCTAGTTCTTGCTCGCGAAAAACTCACAGGCACCGCGTTCATTCAGAAAGCACGCGTTATCGTTGACGTTTTTCGCGAGCAAGCTCGCTCCTACAGACGGCGCTTTCAATGCCTGGATTCGGCGGCGGTTGAGACGCATGGCTGACGGCGCTCAATGGTGGAGAAGGCAACACCGTTAAATGTGGGAGGGGGCTTGCCCCCGATGGCGGTGGGTCAGCTGATACATCCACTGCTGACACTCCGTCATCGGGGGCAAGCCCCCTCCCACAGTGTCCGCGTTTCAGTGCCTGGATTCGGCGGAGGCGGGTGAGACGCACGGCTGACGGCGCTCAATGGTGGAGAAGGCAACACCGTTAAATGTGGGAGGGGGCTTGCCCCCGATGGCGGTGGGTCAGCTGATACATCCACTGCTGACACTCCGTCATCGGGGGCAAGCCCCCTCAGTGTGCCTAGATTCGGCGGCGGCGGTTGAGTTGGGGGATGGCGGTTTGCGCCACTTCCACCGGCGGCGCTTGCGGCACCGTGCGCGCCGCCAGTTGCGCCAATGTGGGTTGGCTGAACAACGTCCGCGCATCCACCTCCAGCCCGGCCTTGCGCAAGCGGGCCACCAGGTTGACCGCCAGCAACGAATGCCCGCCCAGTTCAAAGAAGTGGTCGTGCCGCCCTACCCGCTCCAGCTTCAGCACCTGCGCCCAGATCGTGGCCATCAGGGTTTCCACCTCGCCCTGAGGCGCTTCATAGGCGCGGCTGACCACCGCTTCCAGCCCCGGCTCCGGCAAGGCCTTGCGGTCAAGTTTGCCGGCGGGGTTGAGCGGCAGGCTATCGAGTTGCACAAAGGCGGCCGGCACCATGTATTCAGGTAGCTGTTCGAGCACATGGGCGCGCAACGACTCCAGATTCGGGGCCTGTTCGCGCAGGGTGAAATAGGCCACCAGGCGCTCGCCGCGAATCAGCACCGCCACGTCACGCAAGGCAGGATGTGCCGCCAGGCGCGCTTCGATTTCGCCCAGCTCCAGGCGCACGCCGCGCAGTTTGACCTGGAAGTCATTACGCCCGAGGAACGCCAGGTTGCCGTCCGGCAGATAGCGCACCAGGTCGCCGGTGCGATACAACCGGTCGCCGGCGACGAAGGGGCTGTCGATGAAGCGTTCGGCGGTCATCTGCGGCAGGCCCAGGTAGCCACGGGCGACACCGACGCCGCCAATGTGCAGTTGGCCGCTGATGCCCATCGGCACCGGTCTGTCGTGATCATCCAGTACATACAGGCGGGTGTTGTCGATTGCCCGGCCGATCGGCAGTTGCAGCACGGGCACCGGCGCGCCCGGTTCCAGGGTCCAGGCGCTGCTGTCCACCGTGGCTTCGGTGGGCCCATACACGTTATGCAAGCGCACGCCAGGCAAGCGCGCCTGCACCCCGCGCGCCAGGGCCTCGGTCAGCTCGCCACCGCCGCACAGCACATCGGTCAGGCTGGTGCACAGGGCTGACTCCTCCAATTCAAGAAACTGCTGCAACATCGCCGGCACGAACTTGATCACGCTGATGTGCTGCTCGCGAATTACCTGCGCCAGGTACGCCGGCTCGCGATGCCCGTCGGGCCGCGCCAGCACCAGGCGCATGCCCTGGGTCAGCGGCCAGAAAAGCTCCCACACCGAGCCGTCAAAGCTGAACGGCGCGCGTTGCAGCAAGGCGCCCCCGGGTACCTGCGGACACAACCGGGCGCCCCAATGCATGAGGTTGCCCAGGCCGCGATGCTCGATCATCACGCCCTTGGGGGTGCCGGTGGAGCCGGAGGTGTACATCACGTAGGCCAGGTGGTCGACCGTCAAATCCGGCACCACGGGGTTGTCGGTAGGCGCCTGATGCCAGGTGCAGCGGTCGAAATCGATCACCGGCACCGCCACGTCTTGCACACACTCACGGGTCGCGGCCTGGAGCAGCAGCGCCACCGGCTGGCTGTCTTGCAGCATGTAGGCCAGGCGTTCGCAGGGGTAGCCAGGGTCCAACGGCACATAAGCGCCGCCGGCCTTGAGAATCCCCAGCAAGCCCACCACCAGGTCCAGCCCGCGCTCGACGCACAGCGCCACCCGCGAATCCGGCTTTACACCCTGTTCGCGCAGGTGGAAGGCCAACTGATTGGCGCGCCGATTGAGTTCGCCATAGGTCAGTTGCTGCGTGCCTGCCTGCACCGCGACGGCCTCCGGCAGTTGACGCGCCTGGGCCTCGAACAGCGCCTGCACGGTGAGGGTGTCGGGATAGGCGGTGGCGGTGGCGTTGAAGTCCACCAGCAGTTTTTGCAACTCACTGGAGGGCAGCACCTGCACATCGTGCACCGGGGTGGCCGGCGCCTGTTCAAGCGCCTCGACCAGTCCATTGAGCGCCGCATCGAGGTAACCCAGCACGCGCTCGGCCCCCACCGTGCGTGGCGCCTTGGCCTTGAGCCGAAAGCCGCTGGCGATGTCATCTACCGTGAGCATCAGCGGATAGCTGAGAATGTCCTCGCTGCTGAGCAAGGCGATGCCCGGCACCAGGTTCAACCTCGGCTCGGCGCTGGTGTGACGGTAATTGAGCAGGCTGTTGAACAGCGGCGCGGCGCTGCTGCAGCGTTGGGCCAGGGCCAACGAGGCTTGCTCATGCGCGAGCAAGGCGCTCAGTTGCTGGTGGGTGTCGGTCAATGCGTCCACCACGCTTTGCCCGGCCAGGCGCACGCGCAGCGGCAAGGTGTTGATGAACATGCCCAGGGCGCGGTCCGCACCCTCGCCCGCTTGCAGGCGACCGAGCAACACCGTGCCGAACACCACGTCTTCGCGGCTGGCCACGCGGCTGAGCACCTGCGCCCAGGCCAAGTGGAACAGGCTGGCGGCGCTGACCCCGACAGCGCGTGCCTGGGCACGTAGCCGTTGGTTGAGCGACGCGTCGACCGCCTGTACGCATTCTTCGATTTCAGTCCGGTCTGCCTGGCGCTCCTGCAAGCCAAAGGCCAGGGTCGGTTCATCCACATCCGCCAGGCGCTCACGAAAGAACGCCTCATGGGCCGCTTGCCGCTGCGCTGAACGGGTCTGCGCGACCACATTGCGGTACGGCACCGGCACCGGCAACTGCGCGTGTTGACCAAGCAGATGGGCGCGAATTTCATCTATTAGCACGGTGGTCGAGGTGGCGTCGTTGACCAGGTGGTGGAAGCGCAGCCTGGCCACCCAGCGCTGGTGGTGCGGTTCTTCGGCGTAGTCCAGGGCCATCAGCGGCGCGTGGCGCAGGTCCAGCGGCTGGGCGGGGTCACGCAACGGTTCGAGCGGCAATTGCGCGTGCCGCCACACCACCTGCATCGGCTGTTCAAGGGCATCCCACACCAGGCTGGTGCGCAGGATGTCGTGACGGTCGATCACCTGTTGCAGCGCCTGGGCAAACGCGTCCAACTGCTCGCGGCGCGCAAAACTGAACATCGCCTGCTGCTGGTAGGGATCGCGCTCATCGGTGATGTGGTGATAGAGCAAGCCTTCCTGCAACGGCGCCAGCGGGTAGATCTCCTGCACATTGCCGGCACCACCGGGGATGCCGGCGACGATGCGGTCCAGGCTGGGCTGGTCGAGGTCGGCCAGGGCAAGCATGTCCGGCGTAATCCGCGTGCAACCGTGCGGGATGCGATTGGCCGGCACCGCCGCTTCGCGGCCGTCACTGGCCGCCGCCAGCGCGGCCAGGGTGGGCTGGCCGAACAACACCTGCACATCGGCCTGCAGGCCCGCCTCGCGCATGCGCTGCACCAGTTGCACCGCCAGCAGCGAGTGCCCGCCCAGTTCGAAGAAATGGTCGTGCCGGCCGACCTGTTGCACCTGCAGCAACTCGGCCCAGATCTGCGCCAGGGTGGCTTCGATACCCTCGTGGGGCGCCTCATAGCGGCGTGTGGCAAACGCTGCCTGGGTCGGCGCCGGCAACGCCTTGCGGTCGAGCTTGCCATTGGCGGTCAGGGGTAACGCCTCGAGATGAACGTAGGCCGCCGGTAACAGGTAATCGGGCAGCGAGACGTGCAGATGCGCGCGAAGCGTTTCGATGTCCACCGGCTGATACGCGATGAACCAGGCCAGCAATTGCCCTTCGCGATATTCCACCACGGCGGTCTTGATCGATGGATGAGTCGCCAGGGCCGCTTCGATTTCCCCCAGTTCGATACGCACGCCACGAATCTTCACCTGGTCGTCATTGCGCCCCAGGTATTCAAGGCTGCCGTCCGGCAGCCAGCGCGCCAGGTCACCGCTGCGGTACATACGGCCGCCGTTGAAGGGGTCGTCGAGAAAGCGTTCGGCAGTCAATTCGGGGCGATTGAAGTAGCCCCGCGCCACGCCCTGGCCACCCACATACAATTCCCCCACTACGCCAATCGGCACCGGCCGTTGTTGTGCGTCCAGCAGGTGGATAAGGGCATTGGCGATGGGCCCGCCGATGTGCAACGGCTGGCCGGCATCAACACGCCCGGAGGTGGCGACCACGGTGGCTTCGGTCGGGCCGTAGTTGTTGATGACGTCGAAGCTTTGCGCCTGGTTGAACCCGCGCAGGCGGTCGCCGCCGATCAGCAAGGTGCGCAAGGTGGGGTGCGCCAGGTTCTGGCTGAACGCGTATTCGGCCACTGGTGTGGGCAGGAAACACACGTCCAATGGCTGAGCGCGCCACCACTGGAGCAGTGCGTCGATATCTTCCGCACCGTCGTGGGCGGGCGGTAGATGCAGGGTCGCGCCGATGCACAGTGCCGGCCAGACTTCCCAGGCCATCGCGTCGAATCCAAACCCGGCGACACTGGCGGTATGGCTGCCCGCGTGCAGGTCGAAGGCCCGGCAGTGCCAGTCCACCAGGTTGGACACGCTGTGGTGCTCGACCATCACACCCTTGGGCAAGCCCGTGGAGCCGGAGGTGTAAATTACATAGGCAAGGTGGGACGGCAACACTGCGACCTGGGGATTGCTGTCGGCGCCGTGGTCGCTGCAAGCGTCCAGTTCAAACACCGGCACATCCAGGGTCGGCAGGCGATGCAGCAGGTCGCGCTGGGTCAGCACCGCCACGGGCGCGCTGTCGTGCAGCAGATAATTCAAGCGCTCGGCGGGATGGGCCGGGTCTATCGGCACATAACAGGCACCGGCCTTGAGCACCGCAAGCAACCCCGCCAGGGTCTCCAGGCCACGTCGCGCGAGCACCGCGACGCGGTCATCCGGTTGCAGGCCGTAAGCCAACAGTTGATGGGCCAGCGTATTGGCCTGCCGGTTTAGTTGGGCGTAAGTCAGCTGCCGTCCCTGGTACACCGCTGCGATAGCCTGCGGCGTGCGCTCGGCTTGAGCCTCGATACGCCCATGCAGGGTCTGCGGCGTGGTGTTGGGCTGCGCGGTGGCGTTCCACTGCTGCAAACGGGCCTGATCCTGCGGCGTCAGCAACGAAAACTCGCCCACCTTCAGCGTTGTGTCTGCCAGGCCCTGCTCCAGCAACCCGGTGAGGCGCTGCGCCAACGCCTCTACGTCACCCTGTTCAAAGTAGGCCTGGTTATAGACGCAATGCAGGCACGCGGTGTCCTGGTACCGGTTGCTGCGCAAGTGGATCGCCAGCGGCAGCGGCTCATGGTGGTTGGACACCTTGACCGCACGGGCCTGCACCTGGCCGTAGCGCAGGTCGTGGTCGTCCTGCTCGAACGATACCGACAGGTCGAACAACTGCCCGCGATCCGTACGCCGCAGGCCCAGCTCGCGGTTCATCTCGCTGAGGGGGAACCGCTGGTGACGGAAATCCTGTTTGAGCTGGTCACGCACGCCGCGCACCAGCTCACCGAAACTCGATACTTTGCTGAACTGCAACCGCACTGCGCTGACCTGGGCGAACAGGCCGACCGTGGTGCGAAAGCGCGCGTTGGAGCGGTTGAGAATCGGCACGCCCACCACCCAATCATTGCGCTGGCCAGTACGGGTGAAATACACGTACAGCGCCGCCAGCAACACATGGAACGCCGACGCCTGGTAATGGTTGGCCACATGTTCCATGCGCTTGAGCAGCGCTGTCGAGAAGGGTTGCACGCAGGTGTTGCTCGCGGCCTTGGCGGTATGCCGTGGCGTGAGCAGCGGTTCGGGCAGCACCTGGTATTTGTCCAGCCAATAGTCGCGGTCGCGGGCGTAGCGGGCAGACTGCCGGTAGTGCTGGTCGGTATCGATGAAGTCGACATAGGACGGCGCCGACGCCTCCGGTTGCCGGCCGTGCTGCACGGCGGTGTACAGCTGGGCGAGGGATTGCAGCATCTGGCCGAACCCCCAGCCGTCCAGGATCAGGTGATGGGCCTGGGTGCCCAGGCGGTAATGGTCGTCGCCGAGCTTGACCAAAAAAAAGCGAAACAACGGTTCGCCGCTCATCGCGTAGGGCCGGGCCATTTGCGCCTGGATCAAGGACTGGGCAGCGGCCTCCGGGTCGGGCAAGCCGCAGAAGTCATGCTGCGCCACGTCCACCGTCCATGCGGCGGCGAAGGTTTGCCGGGGCAAGCCGTCGGCGTCGGTGTGCAGCTGGGTGCGCAATGCGTCGTGCCGAGCCACCAGCAGCTCGATCGCACGCTGGATCCATTCGGGCGCAATGGCGCCGGCCAGATCAACGTAGCCGCCGATGTTGTACAACGGCGAGTCGCCCGCACGCAGTTGGTCGAGCCAGATGTCCTGTTGCGCGGCGGTAAGGGGAAAGCTGGCCGGCGGGCTGGAAAGTTGCGTCATAAGGTCCTTCTCATGGGGGGTCAGGCACTGGCCGCGCAGGGTCGCCCATTACCACGAATTGGCTGGATTTGAGCATGGCCGAGGAACGGCGGCTGACACCCGAAACCCGGACATCCAAACGGATAGAGCGGGCTTGGCTGAGGGTTCACTGCTGAAACGATGAAAGCCTTGTAGGAGATTGGCTATATCTGTCCGACGTTTAATTTGAAATATATTTTTTAATTATCTTTTTTTCTATAAATATCAACCAGTTAATTGGCTTTAAAAATTCGCCCCGCCTCCTCGTATACTGAGTTTGCTGTAGGAAACGTCGAATTAATGACGCGATCTTTATGGCAGCTTGTGTCCCTCGTTTCCGCTACATACGTAGGACAAATCGCTATGGCTAAATGAAATCTCGAACGCCGAGTCACGTTCAAGCAGTACGGAGCGCCCCGATCAGACCCTGGGCATCCGTTGACGGTTTTCGACATCAAGGATGAGATGGCTATGAGTCTGACCCCTAGTATTACCGATACCCAGAGCCCACATTTCTATGCCGAAATGGGCAAGCTTATTTCCAGCTGCAGCCAGGAAACTTTCGCCGCCAACATGCTGCATCTGGTGGACAAATGGATACCGATTCACCTGGTGGACCTCAGCGAGTGGAGCCTCGATGAACTGCGTGACAGTGTGCTGGATATCAAGCTGCTGGGCAGTGCCGGGCTGAACGAAGACCTGCCCGCGCCACTGGCCCTGCATTCGCTGCACGACCATCCCTTGCTGCGACAGATGCTGCGCATGCAGGACCCGTTGCTGATCCAGATGAGCGCAAAGGCCGACAGCACGCACCCGCGCGGCAGTTCGCACCAGTGCAACCTGGTCTCGCGCCAGGGTCATCGACGTTGTGTGATTTCGTTCTACCGCCCGCCTGCCGAGCGCGGGTTTTCGCTGGCGGAACTTTCGTTTCTCAAATGCCTGTCCGAGACCTTGCTGCCATTGATGGAGCGCCACGTGCAGATCCTGCGCCAGGCGCCGCACGTCGAGATGGAGCCTGGGAACACTATGCTGGAGCAGTCGCAATTGCAGCGTGAGTTCTACAAGCGCTTGTCGCTGAGCGACATCACCCTGTCGGCCCGCGAGCAGGAGGTTTGCCTGGGCCTGTTGACCGGCGGCACCGTGCCGCAGATTGCGCAAAAACTCAGTGTGAAAAACAGCTCGATTGAAACCTACCTCAAGCGCGCCGCCGCCAAGCTCGGGGTGAGTGGCCGACACGGCTTGGCCAAATGGATGGTGGGCGCCTGATGCACAAGTTCACACTTACCGCCGTTGGCGTGGCCTGGATGCTCGGCGGGTGTTCGTTGATCCCCGAGTATCAGCGGCCCGACGCGCCCGTGCCGACCCACTATCCCCAGGACGGGGTGTACCGCCAGGCGCACGCCGGCACGCTGCCCGAAGCTTCGGACTGGCGCCAGCTGTTCCACGACCCGGCGCTGCCCCCGTTGATCGACGCTGCACTGGTCAACAACCGCGACCTGCGGGTAGCCGCGCTGAACGTGCAGGCGTTCCAGGCGCAGTACCGCATCCAGCGCGCCGACCTGTTCCCGGCGGTGTCCGCCACGGGTGCCGGCAAGCGTCAGAAATTGCCGGAGGGTGTGACCGGCACCGGCCAGTCGGCGATCACCTCCAACTATTCCGCCACCCTGGGCCTGAGTGCCTATGAACTCGACCTGTTCGGCCGCGTGCGCAGCCTCAGCGAACAGGCCCTGCTGACTTATCTGGGTACCGAGCAAGCCCGGCGCAGCGCGCAGTTGAGCCTGGTGGCCAACGTCGCCAATGCCTACCTGACCTGGCGTGCCGACCAGGAACTGCTGGCCCTGGCCGAGCAGACCCTGGCGGCCAACGACCGCAGTTGGCAACTGACCAGCCGCAGCAAAACCGCCGGCAAGGCCTCGGCGCTGGACGTGATACAGGCGCGCACAGCCGTGGAAAGCACCCGCGCCAGCGTGGCCCGCTACGAACGCCAGGTGGCCCAGGACCTCAACAACCTCACGCTGTTGGTCGGCGGCCCGGTAGATGCCAACCTGCCCGCACGCGCCCTGTCCGACGACCTGGTAGCCCAGGTGCCTGCGGGGCTGCCTTCAGACCTGCTGCAACGGCGACCGGACATTCTCCAGGCCGAATACCAGCTGCAGGCGGCCAACGCCAATATCGGCGCGGCCAGGGCGGCGTTCTTTCCGTCGATCACCCTGACGGCCAACGCCGGCAGCACCAGCACGCAACTCTCCGGTTTGTTCAAGGGCGGCGCGGGCACCTGGACGTTCCAGCCGCAAATCAATCTGCCGATCTTCAACGCCGGCAGCCTGCGCGCCAGCCTGGATTACGCCAGGCTGCAGAAGGACATCACGGTGGCGCAGTACGAAAAGTCCATCCAGAGCGCCTTTCAGGAAGTTGCCGATGGCCTCGCGGCACGCCAAACCTTCGACGACCAACTGAACGCGCAACGAGATTCCGTCGCCGCCAACCAGCATTACTATGACCTGGCCCAGCACCGCTACCGCAGCGGCGTCGACAGCAACCTGACCTTTCTCGATGCGCAGCGCGCGTTGTTCAATTCACAGCAGGCACTGATTGTCGATCGCCTGGCGCAACTGGTGGCGCAGGTGAACCTGTATACCGCGCTTGGCGGCGCGTGGGATCAGCCCACAAGCCTTGCCACTGCACGCTAGGGCCGCTTCAGACCGGCAGTTTGGGTATCACGGCCACGGGCGGCGTGTGCGGTGCGTTGTCGGTGTTCATCCAGGTTTTAAGCGTTGTCACTAACGTGCCCAGCAATTTCAACAGCTCGGCCATTTCCAGGTCACTGCGGTTGGATTTTAAAACCTGGCCAATCACATGATGGGCCGGCACCTGGCCAAAACGCTCGCATTGATCAAGGGTTTTACCCGCCAGTGGAGAAGTTGCACCGTCAGCTGTGTTGAGCGTGACCATTGTGTATAGCCTCATTTAACGAAAGGATCGAAATCGCAGTGCGATCAAGGATGCATGACTTGCCCACCATCACCGTCGGGCATTGAGTTCAACAAGCACTCATGCGTGGCCAGCCGGTAGGAAAGGTTCCTGATGCCAATGTGGGCTTGCGGTAACAACATCCTTCTGCTTCAGCCGATTGCTATCGGAAAACTCCGCAAGCCCGTAATGTCGTTCAGTTAAGGCTTTTTGTAGGAGCGAGGGGGGCGCCTAGCTCTTGCTCGCGAAAAACCACAGGCGCCGCGTTCAATCAGGAAACACGCGTTATCGTTGACGTTTTTCGCGAGCAAGCTCGCTCCTACAGAGGGCGATGTACGCTTAACTGAACAGCGTGCTCCGCCGCCAAGGGTAGTCAGCAAGCGGGGGACGCATCACGCTTGTCGGACCGCTCTTACGCAACTTTCGGGTTGCGTCCGATCAACCCCGCCGCTAACCTTCGCGGGTCGCTGCAAAATCAGCGAACGGGTGTGGTAGCCCAGTTCTTTCATAGACCCCAAAACGCTCGCGGGCGTTTTTTTGTGCGGGCTGCTTTGTGGCGGCTGTGCATGGGAGGCTTCGGCCTGCCGGGTTTCTATGACCGGTCTACCACCCTGTGTACAGTCGCCTCCTTACTTCGTGTGGTAGCGAAATGGAGGTGCTCATTCATAGGAGCTTCACCATGAAAAAAGTCACGCCCAACCCCCCGCCATCCCCCTCGGATGACAACCTGCAATTACCCCCCGATGTCATCTTCTCCATCCGCCCCGGCCTCAGCACTGAAGCCGCCTTGAGCAATGCCAGCGAAATGCTGGAGTCAGCGACTGTCTGTGCATATGACTGTGCCGAACACGTGGATGGCGCCAGTCGCAAGCATGTATTGGCCGTGGTGCAGATGATCGAAATAGCGAAGCTGCTGGTGGACGATGCGCTGAATCGGGAATGCCCGGTCGCCTGATCCGGAACGTGGGAGCTGCCGAGCTTCAGCGAGGCCGTGACAGCTCCCACATTTGATCTGCGACCGCGCCTGGCTACCCGATTCCCACCGCCAGGCTATAGGGTGAAAACCCCGCGAACTGCCAACGCAATGCCAAGGCCGCCGGACGCCGGATCACCTGTTCCACGGTCACCGTCCACAACCGCTGCGCCCCCTCGATCTCGGCCACCTGCGGCCCGCTGAGGATCAGCGAGGTACGCCCCGCCACTTGCAGCACATCCCCCGACTCGAAATCGATGAACAACAACCCCGCCACCGGATTGGCTTGCAGGTTGCCCAGTGTGTTGAAGAACAGGTTGCCGGCAAAATCGGGGATGGTCAGCACGTTGCCCTGCACCCGCACGAACCCGGTGTTCCCGCCCCGATGAGAGACGTCTACCGAGCGCTCGCCATGCAGGACGACATAGCTGGCGACGAAGAAGGTGTCGGCGTTGCGGATCATTTGCTGCGCGGCGCCATCCAGGCTGTCGCTGCGCTCGGCCACGTCGGCGGGTTTGCGCGCAATTGTGTCGACCGGGCGCAGTTGGATGTATTTGGGGCAGTTGCCAAAGCTGTGCACCACGTCTACTGCAAAGCCATCGCGATCCAGCGCGCCAATGCGACCATTCATGCGATTGCGCCGGCGTGTGTTCAGGTCGATGCCCAGCACGCCGACCGCTGCGCCAGCCGTGATCCCGGCGCGCGCCGGATCGCTGTTGGATGGCAGGCTGTCGATCTGCAACCGGTACGGATCAGGTGAATGCGCGAACCCGGGCGCGCCTTCGAGCATCGTCGCCCACGGGGCGCCCTGTTCATCCACCGCGCCCACCACCAGGTACGGCAACAAGGGATAGAAATCGCGATGTTGCTCGGGCAGATTATCGCGTATGACCTTGGGGCCGATCACGGCCATGCGCTCAGCCGCGCCGGCACTGGCCTGCAGTTGCCGTTCGCCGGCATGCCAGGGAGATTGCTCGATTGAGTTCATGAGGGTCACCTCTCGTTGGATAGCTGGATGTTGCGCCTGGCCTTACGCCGAGAGAATGACCACCCCAGGCAATCCACTATTACGCCAGCTGAAATGCCGGATGGCCGCGCAATGCCGTTACACACTCATCGACAAAACTGCGCACGCGCATCGACGCATGGCGGCCTTCGCGGTACACCACCTGCACCGGAACCGCAGGCAGCTCAAAGCCCTGCAATACGCGATGCAGCCGGCCACTGGCCAGATGCTCATGCACCGGGTAGTTCAGGCAGCGCAGCAACCCCGCGCCGGTCACGGCCGCATTGATCGTGCCTTGTACCGTGGCGCAGCGCAGACGTGCGCGGGCCTTGAGCTGACAGTGCGCGAAGTCCCACTGCACGGGGTCGGCATGGGCGATCAGATGATGCTGCCTGAGGGCGTCGGGATGCAGCGGCTCGCCGTGGGTGGCAAGGTAATCGGGACTGGCGCAGAGGATATACCGCACATGCCCCACCGGTCGCGCGATCAATGAAGAGCTGGGCAACTCGCCCACCAGCACCGCCACGTCCAGCCCTTCCTCATGCAGGTTCGGGTAGTAGTCGTGGTAGCGGGCGACCAGGCGCACCAGCGGGTAACGCTCCATGTACGCGGCCAGTACCGGCGCCATCACATAGCGGCTGAACAGCAACGGCATGAATACGCGCAGATTGCCCTGGGCCTGGCTATGCAAACCCTTGGCCGAGGCTTCGGCCGCCTCCACCGCCGCCAACAGCCGCACGCAATCGACCATATAGGCAGTGCCTGCCTCGGTGAGGCTGACCCCCCGGGTGCTGCGCTGCAACAACCCCACACGCAAACGCGCCTCCAGACGCGCAATCGCGCGTACCAGGGTCGGGCCCGAGACCTGTGCAAAGCGCGCCGCCGCCGCCAGGCTTGGCTGCCCGGCCAGCGCCACGAACAATTGCATGTCGCGATAGCGTTCCATCAGCCGCGCGCCGGCGTCATCGGCTTCAGGGCCACGTCATGCCCCAGGCGCTCGGCAAGAAAATCCACGAATGTGCTGACCTTGGCCGGCATTCGACCGTTGCTCTGGAACACCACCCGGATCGGCAGCGCGGTCGGCTCGAAATCCTGCAGGACAATCTCCAGCTCACCCGCCGCCACCGCCGCCGCAACCTGATAGGACAGCACCCGGGTCATGCCCCACCCCAGCCGCGCCAGGTTGATCGCGGCATTGTTTGCAGTGACTACCAGGCGCGGCTCGATCGGCACCGTCAGCGGCACGCCGGCGTCGACAAAGGCCCACTCGCTCACCCGCTGGCTGGCGGATGAGGCAACGATCTTCGCTTCAAGCAAGTGCTCGGGCCGCCGAGGTTGCCCATGCCGTGCGAGGTAAGCGGGCGATGCGCACACGACCCGGCGCACTTCGCCGACCTCAATCGCCTGCTGCCCCGGCTCGTGCAGATGACCGATGCGCACGGCCACGTCGACCCCTTCGTCGCTCATATTGACGACGCGGTCGACCAGCAAGGCATTGATGTTCACTTGGGGAAAACGGTCCAGATACTCCCCCAGCGCCGGCGCCACGAACAATTCGCCGAACAGCACCGGGGCGGTCACGTTCAGTTGGCCGCAGGGGATCGAATAGCTGCCCGCCGCCGCTTCCTCCGCCTCGCTCAGCTCGGCAAGGATGCGCCGGCAGTCTTCCAGGTAACGCTGCCCGGCTTCGGTCAGGTGCAGACTGCGGGTGGTGCGCGCCAGCAGTTGGGTACCAATGCGTTGTTCCATGGCGGCAATCGCCCGGGTCACGCTGGGCGGCGAGGTGTTCAGACGCCGCGCGGCAGCGGCAAAGCCTGCTTCTTCGGCTACCGCGAGGAACACCTGCATTTCATGAAAACGATCCATCGACGCCCCTTGGAATTACTGTAATTGCAGACCCACCACCGTGCGCGGCATACCGACGAAACCCGGCAATGCTTCGATGCTGGCGAGCCAGGCGCGCACCTGAGGATAGTCGGCCAGCGACACATTGCCTTCCGGCGCATGGGCCACGTAGGTGTAGAAGGCGATATCGGCAATGCTCGGCAGGTCGCCGGCCAGAAAGCGGCTCTCGCCCAGTTGCTGCTCCATCACGTTCAGCAGGGCATGGGCGCGGTTGATCGCAACGGCTGTGTCCACCTCGGCGCCAAACACCGTGGCCAGGCGCGCCGTGGCGGGCCCGGCATGCAGCTGACCGGCCGCCGTCGAGAGCCAACGCTGCACACGTGCCTGCCCGACCGGGTCAGCGGGCAGCCACTGGCCGTTGCCATAGGTGTTGGCGAGGTACACCAGAATCGCGTTGGAGTCGGCCAGTACCGTGCCGCCGTCGTCAATCACCGGCACCTGGCCGAAGCGGTTGAGGGTGGCGAGGAATTCGGGCGATTTATGCGCACCTTGCTTGAGGTCCACCAGGATAAATTCCATGGGCAGGCCCAGCAGGGAGAGCATCAGTTCGACCCGGTGGGAGTGGCCGGACAGGGGAAGACCGTACAGTTTGATTGCAGGCTGGGTCATGAAGTGCTCCAAAGAATAGGTATCGACGCCAGGCATATTCTCCCCCTGTAGCACTTAGCGGAATGGTCACGACTGACAATCCAGCATTTCACCTGATGAAACAATCCGGCGCTAAGCCAAACACCGAATTTCCATAAAAAAAATTCAAACTATCGCCCCTCCCATCGTTCACACCTTCACGTGCAACGCAATGTAGGAGGCAACATGCAATACCGACAACTGGGTCATTCCGGCCTGCTGGTCTCGGAAATCATCCTGGGCACCGTGCCGTTTGGCGGTCGCGCCGAGTTCGAGAAATGCGGCGCGGTGGACGTGCCCCAGGCCAGGCGCATGTTCGATATCGCGTTCGACGCCGGGGTGAATATGATCGACACCGCCGACCTGTACTCCCACGGCCTGGCCGAGGAGGTGGTCGGCAAAGCCCTGGGCGACAAGCGCAACGATATCCTGCTGGCGACCAAGGGCCGCAGCCCGGTGGACCAGAACCCGAACAATTCCGGCTCGTCGCGCTACCACTTGATTCGCGCCTGTGAAGCCAGTTTGAAGCGCCTGGGCACCGACCATATCGACTTGTACCAACTGCACAACTGGGACGGCCTGACGCCCATCGAAGAAACCCTTGAAGCGCTGCGCCTGTTGGTGGGCTCGGGCAAGATCCGCTACTTTGGCACCAGCAACTTCACCGCCTGGCAAATGATGAAAGCCCTGGGCAAGGCGGAGTTGCACGGCATGCTCAAGCCGATTACCCAGCAGATCTACTACACCCCCGAATCCCGCGAGGCCGAGTACGAGCTGCTGCCGCTGGCGCTGGACCAGAATATCGGCACGCTGGTGTGGGGACCGATGGGTGAAGGCCTGCTGACCGGCTCGACCCGGCGCGGGCATAAACCGCCGGCCAATACCCGCCAGGGCAGCGGCTGGCCGGAACCCTACGTGCATGACCAGGAACGGGCGCTGGATATCATCGAAACCCTGGCCGCCGTGGGCGATGAACACGGTGTGTCGGTGGCGCGCACCTGCCTGGCGTGGCTCAAGGATCGCCCGGGGATCACCTCGCTGATTATCGGCGCCCGCACCGAAGAGCATCTGCGCGACAACCTCGCGGCAACCGAGCTGAAACTGACCGAGGAGCAATCCTCACGCATCGAAGCCGTGACGCGTCGCCAACCGCTGTATCCGTACTGGCATCGGTTTACTGCGGGCATTGATCGCTTCGATCCGGCGGAACAGCCGTTCCTTGCCGAGCATCAAAAAACCATGGATGCACGCAAGGACAAATAGCGCCTGAACGCAGCACATCAACAGGTGGGAGAGGCTAGCGCCCTCTCACCTTTGATAAGGGAGATTGTTTTGATCGCACAAATCATGATCGCCGCCCTCGGCGTCGTCGCCATCTGGTTCAGCCAGAGCAAACGCCTCAAAGTACGCCGCTACGCCTGCCTGTTCGGCATGGCCGGCCAGCCGTTCTGGTTCTGGTCGTCGATCAATGCCGAGCAATGGGGCATTGTGTTGCTCAGCTGCTTCTACACAGTGGCCTGGGCCAAGGGCATCAAGACTCACTGGATTGATCGCAAGCCCGATGAACCGGTCTGAGTTTGCAATCGGCCGCCACACTGCCTATATTTCCCGCCTGGCGCTCTCTACGCCACCTTCCGCGGAAAGGGCTGCGCCCAGGACACCACAGATCGACCTCATTTCTACGACTCCCAACCTTAAAGCGGAAAAGGTTTGTGCAAGGAGCTCGTATGTCGCAACGCCCTTTTGCTTCTACTACCAACGGCCGCCTCAACCTTGAGCAGCAGCGCAAGCGCGCAAAGGAACTGTTACGGCGCCTCAAGCGCGAGGATCCCAACGCCACCTTGTCCCAAGCCCAATGGCAGATCGCCAAAGCGCTGGGTTTCAGCAGTTGGCCCAAGCTCAAGGCTCATGTCGATGCCTTGGACTTCGCCGCACGCCACCCCGACTTCATTGCCAGCGACGAAGCCCGCACCGCCCACTGGAGGTGTGGCAATGACATCGCCCACAGCCTGCACGTGGCGGGGTTCACTGGGCAATTCCAGATGCTGACTGACCCGCTGTGCATGGGCCCGGTACGCGACCTGCCTGGCGATGAATACCAAACCTTGCGCAGCGCGTTCATCAGCCACGCATTTGGTTTGAATGAACCTGACGTGACGCGACGACTGGCCGACGAATATGCCCGGCTTGAAACCCTGGCCACGGCGCAGCACAGCGTGCTGTGGTGTGAAGCGGATGCTTACGACCAGCTGTTTCTGATACGCGCATTGGCGGGTATTGAACGGTTACCGTCCAAACTTGAACTGATCGAGGTCGACCGCATTCCCGGTGTGGAGCGGTTTATCGGCATCGGCCAATTGGCGCCGGATGTGCTCGCCTGGCTGTGGCCGCAGCGGCGGCTGGTCGATGAGGCGGCGTTACAACTGGCCAAGCAGGCGTGGACGGCCTACTGCGCGCCGTCTCCCGTGCAATGGGCCGAACTCGCTCATGGCAAGCATAGCGCCCTGCCCTTTCTCGCGCCGGCGCTGCTGCGCCAGTTGCAGGAGTTGCCGGGCACCCGGGATGGCTTGTCCCTGACCGAACGGCTGGCCCTGGGCTATATCGCCGAAGCCGGGCCGGTACCCTTTGGTCGAGTGTTCGCAGAACTGATGGCCAAGCGCGAACCGCTGCCGTTCCTGGGCGACATGATGTTTCATGCGCTGTTGCGACCGTTGATCGATGGCGACCAGCCGCTGCTGGTGGAAACCGACGTTGAGCAGCCATGGCCTCGGCGCCATTTGGCGTTAACGCCCCTGGGGCATGCCGTATTGAACGGCGACAGCAACTGGATGGACCACGCCGGCTATGAACGTTGGATCGGCGGTGTATGCCTGAGGCCACGGCAGCCCCATTGGCGAATCGGCAGCGATAACCTGCCCATCTGGTATAGCTAAGGCTCAACGCGTGGGTGACATCCCGGCGACGCGCGCCATCGCCGCCGGGTCGAGCGCTTCAAGACACCGGCACAGGGCATTGAAATCCGGCGATTGCGACAGGGACAGATGCAAGGTCTGGCTGGCCGACACGGGCATCACCGACCGCTGCGCGCACTCCCCGTCATAGATCAGCGCATGCCTGATCATCAGGTTTTCACGGCAGTACTTCAGCAGGTCGATCGGGTGACCGCGCATCAACGCTGTGTTGATGATCAACAGATCGAACGTCACGCCGTTCGAACGCGTCAACGCCTGCACCTCGTCGAATGAGCTCAAGGGAGCGATACGGTAATAGCCCAACTGGTTGAGCATTTTCTCGATCTTGATACGCTGTAAATGTTCTCCCTCGGCAATTAGAAAGCGTAACGTTTTATTGGACATAGGCAAACCTGGCAGCGAGGCGGCAACGACGATCGTTCAACGCCGAATACACTACTTGCCAGGGATCAAGCGTGGCTTTAAGACGATTCCTAAACAGCAAGGCGCCGCATGCCCTGCAAGTGATTAGACTAGTGGGCTGACCACGCCTCCACGCTCTTCGAGATCAAGCCCCATGCGCAACCTGTTCTTCGCCAGCCTCTGCTTGCTCACCGGCGCCCTCGCGGGCTGCCAGCAACACCCACGGGCCAACGACCAACTGGACGCCGTGCTCTGGACCCAGACCTCCATCGAGCACGAGCTGATCTACCGTCAACTTTTCGCCAACGCCACCCGTCAGCTCGATGTCGCCCTGGCCGATCCTGGCTGGGACGCCCTGCCCTTTCCCGCGCGGGATCTGAAAGGCCTGCCGCCGGCTGTGGTGGTCGACATCGACGAAACCCTGCTGGACAACGTGCCGCTCAATGCCCGCGACATTCTCAACAATCAGGTCTATTCCTATGACCGCTGGAACACCTGGGTCGACCAGGCCAAGGCCCAGGCGTTGCCCGGCTCGGTGGCGTTCCTGCAGGCGGCCCGGCAAAAAGGCATCAAGGTCTATTACCTCACCAACCGCGAACACAGCCAGGTTGCGGCCACGGCTGCAAACCTGCGCCTGCGCGGTTTCCCGATTCAGAGCGATGAACAAATCCTGGCGGCCAGCACGCCCACCGGCCACTGCGAGAGCGCCGGTTATGGCAAGAATTGCCGGCGCCAATGGGTCGCCGGCCATGCGCGGGTGTTGTTGATGGCCGGTGATTCCCTGGGCGATTTCGTGCAGGCCGAACACAACACGCTGGCTGCCCAGCGCAAGGCGGTCGAACCCTATATGAACTGGCTGGGGCAGCGCTGGTTCCTGCTGCCCAATCCAACTTATGGCAACTGGTACAGCGCGCCCTATGGGGATAATGAGAAGCTGCCGTTCGAGCAAAAGCGCAGGCTCAAACAGCAGGCGTTGCAATTGCAGGAGTAGCGGCGCGCGCTACTCACCGCCTGACTCAGCGGCGTGCGCTGACCGCCGAGCCGTCGTTGGACACGATCACCTCCACACGGCGGTTCAACTGGCGTGACTGCGCGCTCAGGTTATCGGCCACCGGGTACTGCTTGCCGTAGCCCACCACGGTGATGCGTTCTCTGCCCACGCCGAACCGCTCCAGGCCGCGGGCCACGGCTTGGGCGCGACGCTCGGACAAGGTCTGGTTGAAAGCGTCGCCACCGGTGCTGTCGGTAAACCCTTCCACGCGAACCTGGCGCTCGGGGTTCTGCAACAGAAAATTCGCCAGCCCCTGGAAGTCGCGCTGGCTGCCCGGCTTCAGGTCGGCCCTGGCGGTATCGAACAGCACATCACCAAAGGTAATCACCTGGCCGCGTTCCGACGGTTGTGCCTTCATGGCCTGTAAGGCCTTGAGTTGTGCGGTCCTGACGTCAAGTTGCACCTGGGTGCGGTCGACCGCGATGTTGTCGAGTTGGGCATCGATCTTGCGACCGGCGATGGTCTGTTCGGCCAGCGCGATTCGCTGCGACGCCAGGTACGCCAACTGGTCGATCTTCGGGTCGGTGCGATCATGCAGCGAGACCTGATTGGCGCGGTCCAGCGCATTCGAGGCAATGCGCGTCTCTACCGCCGCCAGCGTGTTGGACTCAGGCTTTTGCTGCAAGCTGGAAAACTGACTGCGCGCTTGCAGCAGTTGCGCGTTTTCCGGAGGTGTCGCGCAACCAGCCACGGCCAGCACCAAAGCGGACAGAACGGGAATGAAATAAGTGGCACGCATGGGAGCATCCTCAGTGAGTAGTCGCGGGGGCATTGAGCATTTCCTGCTTGAGCACCTGGATGCCCTCGCGCGCCTGCTTCAAGACCTGTTGTTTACGCACCGTGTTGGCCTTGGTCTCGGCCAGGTTGGCGTCGACTTCGATCTGCTCGGCGAGCGCGTCCACCTCCACGTAGTGTTTTTCCCCGAAGGCTTGCTCCATACGGGCCAGCTTGTCCTGCGCGGTCTTCATTTCCAGCGGGGCGAATTGCGTGGCTTGTGCCGCCAGGGCACGCCCCACCGCATCACGGGCCAGGGAGATTTTTTCTGTCGGGGGCGGTGTGCTGGCGCACCCTGCCAATGTTGCCGCAACGATCACCGCCCAGGCCGAGCGGCGCAGGCGTTTGCTCACACGGGTGACCTTCATGTTTGACTCCTAAGCATGTTCGTATGGCTGTGGCGCCTGCAAGGCAGGCCGCTTGCCGTCTCGCTTGTGATCAAGCGATGGCGCCATCCTAGGAGGAAAAACACGGATAGAAAGAATGAAAACTCCCAGATACTTGTAGGAGCTTTCTCGAAAAAATTCGACTTAAAAGAGACAGTGATGATCGGCACACGCTGACCGTTGAGCCCGCCCATTTGCCTGAGGGCGCTGTTATTGATCACACTCGCCGTATTCACTTGACGACCCGGGAGCGCGAAATGCCCGCTTTGATCCTCCAGCCAGCCATTCCGGGCATTGCGCTGCGCCGATGGCGGGTACTGCACCGCGTCAAACAAACCCATGCGGCGCAGATGTTCAACGTGAACCAATCGACGCTGTCCCGTTGGGAGAATGGCGTACAGGCAATGGATGCCGCTGCGCACCAACAGCTCGAACGGTTGCTGTCCGCCCGGCTTGACAGCGCAGCTGATCAGGCCCTGGCGGGTCTGGTCAGGGAAAGCCCACGCGCAGTGCACCTGGTGTGCGACCTGACCCACCGCCTGCTGGCTTGCTCGCCCTCGCGCGCGGCCCAGTTCAGCCGCCCATTGGTCGACCTGACAGGCCAATCGTTGTGGCGTTACGCAACCCCGCAGATCCGTCAGGCCGAAGCCGCTCTGGATCACACGGGCTGGCGAGATACCCAGGCGCCGCCGGCACTTCAATTTTGCACCGGCAGCAACGGCTCCAGCCTCGTGCCGATCCGCCCGAGCCTGTGTCGCTGGACGCGCATGATCCTCAGCGACGGCAGCGCCGCGCGTCTGGTCGAGACCCTGTGACTGAGTGTCGCGCATTTTTTATGCGTGGACGCACCGCCTCAGCGCACCTAGGCTTATCTGCCTGATCAAGACCCTGGGAGGCCGCGTCATGGACTTCGAAAAAATCAAAGGTCGCCTCGACTTTTTGCGCGAAGCGGAGAAACTCAAGGATGTGCTCAGAAGTGCCCACACCGCTTCGGGACGCACCGAAAGTACCGCCGAACACAGTTGGCGCCTGTGCCTGATGGCGATGGTATTCGCCGACCAACTGCCCGGCCTGGACCTGCTTAAAATCCTCAAAATGTGCGTGATCCATGACTTGGGCGAAGCCATCAACGGTGATATCCCGGCCGTCAGCCAGGCGGCGTTTCCCGACAAGGGCGAGCAGGAACGACGCGACCTGCTGCTATTGACCCAAACCCTGGACGGCGCCCTGAAAACACAGATCATGGCGCTATGGGATGACTACGAGAACGCGCTGTCACCGGAAGCGAAAGCCGTCAAGGCGATGGACAAACTGGAGACCCTGCTGCAGCACACCCAGGGCCTCAACCCGCCGGATTTCGACTACGCCTTCAACCTGGCGTACGGCAAGAAGCATACGGATGCCGAGCCGTTATTCGAGGCGCTGCGCGCGCTGATCGACCGCGCTACCCAGGAGCGCCTCGACGCCGGTGACTGAACTCACCCGGCCCTGGCAGCCACCGCCTCCACTTCCACCAACGCCCCCGGCAAGGGCAATGCCACCACCTGCAACGCCGTGCGCGCCGGTTTGTTCGGTTGTTCGGGGGTGCCGAAGAACTGCGTATAACCGCGCTGCAATCCGGCGAAGTCCAGCTTGCCGTCGGTTTCCGGGGCGCCCACCAGGAAGACCCGCAATTGCACGATATCGCCCAGGTCCAGATCCTGCTGCACGGTCTGCTCCTTGCCGTCATGTTTGATGTTGTACTGAGTACATATCCGTTGTTTAGGTAACGGCTGCTTAGGGTTCCGCCACCTCGCCCAGGCTCGGGGCGCCTAAGATCAAAAGCAGAAGCACGGCGGCCTGGTAGCCGACCGATGTCTAATGTCGGAACCCGGTTAGAAATGTGGGAGGGGCTTGCCCCCGATGAGGGAGTGTCAGTTGATAAACTTGTAGCTGACCCTCTGCCATCGGGGGCAAGCCCCCTCCCACATTTTTAACTGTGCTCAGGCGGCTGGATGGGTTTTGTCCAATGCCTTGTCGACCAGCTGTTGGACGCCTTCGAGCATTCGGCATATGCCCAGGGCGACGTTACGTTGGGCGCCGTCGATTTCAAAGGCCAGGTGGGTGGCGATATCGCTGATGGAAGCCAGATCCTGGGAAGCGTTGACCAGTAAGGTTTCCGTGTCCAGGTTGGCGCGAAGCGTGAAGAGCCCTTCGTATTCTGGAGAGCTTGGCGGGTTGGGGCTGTCTTTGATCATGATGAAACTCCTCGGGGAATGGAGCCGCCACGATTCGCGGTCAAACGAAAGAGGGTGGCAGCTATACGCGGGTTGACCGACCGGTTCGAGGAACACCGGCATACCCGAAGGTATCCCGCGTACAACTGCCGCGACACGATACAACAGACGGGAAAAAAACGCCTGAGTCGATGTTGCCACAGGTGCACCTCGGAAGTCGGACGGTCAAATCCGGCCGCTGAATTGGCAGCGACGGCAAGGAGGGCCCCCGATGAGGAGGGTCAGTGAGTAGATCTTCAACTGGCACACCGCCATCGGGGGCAAGCCCCCTCCCACATTTTTAACCACGTTCCTTCAGTTAGCCGGTTTGAGCAGCTGCATCTGCTGGCGATAATCGTCCGTCACCTGCCGCGCCTGGCTGCTGCTGGTGATCACCCGGGGGGTGATCAGCACAATCAATTCGGTGCGGTCCTTGGATTTGCTGGTGTTGCCAAACAACCAGCGCAAGCCGGGGATCTTGCCCAGGTACGGCACGGCACTGACGGAGTCTGAGTTGTCCTGCTTGATCAACCCCCCCAGCAGCACCGTCTGCCCGCTCTGCACCGCCACCTGCGTCGACACCGAGCGTGTGGAAATACGCGGATTATTCGGCGTGTCATTACTCGACGACGCCTGGTCCTGCGCATCACTGACCTGCTGCTGAATATCCATATACACCAGGCCGCCCGGATTGATGCGCGGCACCACGTCCAGAATCACACCGGTCTGCACATACTCCACACTGCTCAAGGTAGTGTCGGAAGTTCCCGTGTTCACCGTGGTCTGGCTGATAGGAATGTTATCGCCCACCTGAATCTGCGCCGGCTGGTTGTTCATCACCACCAACGACGGCGCCGACAGCACTTGGGTGCGGCCGTTGGTTTCCAGGGCGTGCAGGGCCACTTGCAGGTTGGAGCTGACGAAGGAATAAAACAACGAATCCGCCGCCCCCAGCCCGGCCCCGCCACCGCCCAGCGCGCCCTGGCTGCCGGAGGCGTTCGCCACTGTGGTGCTGGTGGAATTGCCGGCCAGGCGGCCCAGGTACCACTGCACGCCCAGGTCCAGTTCACCGGTGAGTTTGACCTCAAGGATGCGCGTCTCGATCTGCACTTGCAGCGGCGGATTGTCGAGGCGTTTGATCGCCGACTCGATCTCCTTCCACTGCACCGGGCGCGTGCGCACCAGCAGCTGGTTACTGCTTTTTTGCGCGGTGATGCGCGTACCGGCGTCGAGGCTCTTGGCCGGCGCGCCTTCGGTGGTGTCTGGCTCGGCAGTGTCCTCGGCTGGTGGCTCCTGCTCCTCATCCTCGGCGGCAGGCTGGGTGTTATTCAGGTTATTGCTCAAGCCGCCAGGCGTGTTGCCGGACGTGCTGTTGGTGCCGGGCGATGACAGGGTCGCGGTGCGCAAACCGGGCGCGACCTTGGCCGGGGCGTCGTCCTTGATCGCGCCGCTGCCGTAGATCTGCCGCAGGTACTTGGCCAGGTCGGTGGCCTTCATGTTGCGCACGTCGTACACATACATCTGCGGCTCGTTGCCGCCGCCCTCGTCGATGGTGTGAATCCAGTCACCGACTTCGCTGAGGTACTGTGGCTGCGACGAAATCGCGACCACCGAGTTGGTCCGCTCGATCGGCAAAAAGCGCACCATGCCCGCCAATGGCATGCCGCTGTCAGGACCGAACATTTTCTGCAGTTCGGGCATCAGCTCGGCGACGGAGGCGCGTTGCAGGCCGAACACGCCCACCGACATGCCCTTGAGCCAGTCCACGTCAAACGTGTCGATGGTGTCCTGATAGTTGGCCAGCTCTTCCGGGGTACCGGCCAGGCTCAGCACATTGCGCGCCGGGTCAACCAGCAGAAAGGCATTCTCGCGGGCAAACGGCTTGAGCAGTTTCTGCATCTCGGTGGCCGAGATATAGCGCAGCGGAAACAGCCGCGCCGACAGGCCGCTGGACGGTTGCGACACGCGCATTTGCGGCACCAGCTTGCCCGACACCGCCTGGTTGGCGGGCAGGATCACATAGCGGTTGCCCTGCTTGATCATCGCGTTGTCAGTCCACGACAACAGCGTTTCCAGAATCGACAACGCCTGCTGTTTGTTCACAGGTTTTGAGGTGGAAAAGCTGACATTGCCCTTCACCCCCTGGGCGATGCTGTAGTTCTCATGCAGCAGGTCGCCCATCACGCTGTTGATCACCGCTTCGATCGGCTGGTCGGCGAAGTTGAACACGATGTCGCCGCCCGCCTCTGCCTTGTCGGCCGGCGCTGCTGTGGGTTGGCGCACGAACTGCTGGTTGCCGCGAATCAATTGGCGTTGGGGCGGTGTCCTGGCCTGGGGCTGGCTGCTGGCGACCGGGGCCTGTTCGCTGGCCGGATCCACGGGCGGGCGTTGCGCGCCGGTACCCTGCATCGCCTCATGCAACAAGGCCTCGTCCGGGTCCAGATGCTCGGGGAATGTGCCGCAGCCACCGAGGGAAACGGCGGTGGCCAGGCAAAACACGGTGGTGCGCAAAGCGCCGGGGAATGTATCGATCAAGGGGTGGACTCGTGAGGAAGGGTAATCGGGGGGGTGGTCGACGGCGGCGGCAGGCGCAGGCCTCGCAGGCTCAGGGTCTGCGTGCGGCCGTCGAGTACAAAGCGGGCTTCGCGGGGTGTCAGGTGTTCCAGGCGCCAGCCGTTGGGCAGGGTCTGGTCCTGGTGGACTTTCAGTGGCGGGCCGTCCGTGCGCTTGAGCAGTGCGACGCGCAGATCGCCGTCCAGCACGATGCCGGTCAGCGTCAGGCTCGACAGGCTGGAGACGGCGGCTTGGCCAACCGCGGGGTCAGGGCTGCGGTCAGGGCTGAACAGCGGCGCCTGCCAGGTGCCGGCGAGGCTTTCCAGGGTTGCGCTCGGGGCCACCAGCACCTTGGCCGTGGCGTTGGCGCGCGCATCGGGTTCGGGCGCCGGCAACCACTCGGGCGCATCGCCGATGCTGCTGAGGATGCCGGCCATCAACAGGCCCAACAGCCCGGCCACGCCGAGCAACAGCCACTCCAGGGGACGCAGTGCGTTGATCATCGGCGCACCTGCGCGGCGGAAGCCGGTTGCAGGTAGCCACGCACCAGCAGGTGCACCACCAGTTGACCGGCGCCACCGCTGGCGGGCGCGTTCGGCCCACGGCGGATGCTCATCTCGTCGACAAACAGAAAGGGGCGCTGGTACTCCAACTCATGCAGGATCGCGGTCAAGGGTTCGATGGCGCAGTTCAGGGTCAGGCTGACTTTGACTTGGCGGTAGGGTTCGCTGTCGTCCTGCTCGGGGGTGATCGGCATGCGCTGCGTGAGGCTGCAGCCGCCTCCGAGGCCGGCGCGGCTGTTGATCAGGTCGGCGATGCGCTGCATCAGGTCCGCCGCCACGGCGCTGGGGTCGTCGCCGGGTAGCAGGCTGGTGCTGCTGGCCGGGTCCTGGCGCGCCTCCTCGAGTTGCTGGCGCAGGGAATCGCCCTGGCGCAATACACCGGCGTAGCGTTGCTGTTGTTCGCGCAACTGCTCGGCCTGTTCGCCCATCTCGCGCAAGGGGCCGGCGAACCAGCTGTCGACCAATAGCCAATACGCGGCGCCGAGCACCAGAGCCAGGCCGATCAGGGCTGCGCCACGGCGTTCACGGGGTGTCAGTGGTCGGCGCATCGGCGGCCTCCTGGTGCAGGTGGGCGCGCAAGGAAAATTGATCCTTGCCGGTTTGCGCATCGGGTTGGATCACCCCTTCGAACTGGGCGTTTTCCAGGCTGTGGCAGCCCTTGACGCGGGTGATCAGGGCGCTGGCCTTGGCGCTTTGCCCAGAGAATGAAACCTCGGCGCCGTCGTTGACTTCCAACTGGTCGATCCAGGTGTCGGACGGCAGGCAGGCGGTCAGCTCGTTGAGCAGCCCGGCCAGCGGCGGCTGGGCGCTCTTGCGGCGGATCAGGTACTGCGCGGCACCGCGGGTATTGAGCAGTTGCTGGCGCAGGGCCTGGATCTGGGCGACCTGGGCTTTTTGCGCGCGCACGCTTTGCTGCATGCTGTCGAGCACGCGCTGGCGGTCGTTGAGCCACAGCAGCATGGCGGCAATCAGCAAGGCGCCGCACAGCCACGGCAGGCTGCGTTGCAGGCCTTTGCCCGCCGCGCGCTGGCGTGGGCGCAGCGGTACCGGCAGCAGGTCGATGCCCATCGGGACGCCCGCCGCGTCCGCCACATCCACCGCGTGTGGCTGCAAGCCGAGGGCGGCGCACTCCGTGAGGATCTGGTCGAGGCGCTCGCGCAGGATCGCCACCAGCGTCACGTGCACGTGGGTCGGAGTGCGCCGCTCCTGGCGCGCGACGAAGTACAACTGCGCCGCATCGAACGGAGTAAAACGGTCCAGTTCATACCCCACCACCGTCGCCAGGTTGCGCGCCGCCGCCGGGGGCAACTGCAAGGCCTGCACCAGCACCGCCGAGGGCGCCAGCAACAGCACCTGGCGCGCCTCGCCGGCCACGGGCGACACGGGCGCGGTCAGCGGCCATGGGTACAGATGCTCGGGGATGTCCTGCAGCGACAGCCAGGCCGGCAGGCAGCCACGCAGCTCCTTGAGCCACAGCCGCCAGCCCATTTGCAGCAGGCTGCCGCGCCAGCGTTGGGTGATCGGTTCCGTCAGCAGCTGCAGCCGTGCGGATAAGTGTTCGTTCATTCTTGCCAACGTAAGACTCGATAAGGTTGTGCGCTGCCTTGCGCGGGGCTCAATAACACGGTGACCTGCAACTGGGCGTGGTAGCCGCCGGGGCGTTGCGCGCGGCTGTCGATCACCAGCACCTCACCGGGGTCGACGCCCACCGCATTCAGGTGCGGCAGGTTCAAGGCGCGGCGCATCAGCGCGCTGGCGAAGGCCGGATCGGGCCGGTCCAGGCCACTCCACAAGCTGATCTCGGGTTCCAGCGCGCTGTACAGCGCTTGGGTCATGCCCGGCAACTGCCGCACTTCTTCCATGACCCTGAACGGCGCCAGGCCCTGGTTGCGTCGTACCTCCAGGTCCTTGGCGAGTTGGCCGGCCTGGGCCTGGGTCGCACCGCAGGCCAGGGCCAGCCGCGCGAAATCGCCGACCTCGGCGCTGTTCAAGTACAACTTGCCGCGCTCACTGCGCAGGCTGACGTGCAACTGCGCATCGTCGAACACCAACGGGATTTCACGCCCATCGGCGATCCATTGTTTGCGCTGCAACGGGTCGGCCAGGCCCTGCATCGCCAGCGCCACGCCCGCCTCGGCGGCCAACACTGCCTGGGTATGCTGGCGATGCCACGCCGCCTGGCGGGTTTCCAATTGCACCCAGCCGGCCAGGCCGCCGAGCAGCAGGCTGAGCAACGCCAGCACCCACAGCACCAGCAGTAGCGCGACCCCGCGCTGATGCCGGATCATTCGGGGCCCCCACTCGACAGGTTCAAGCGCAGCGCGATCACCTGGGTGACCCACGGCACCGGCCCGTTGACGCGCGCCGCAATCCGCACCGCCGAGGGCAAACGCCTGGTCCACGGCCACTCGCTGATCCAGCCGGTGGCCTGGCCCTTGGGCGACACGCCGCGATAGCTGAACTGCAGATCTTCGACACCTTTCAATAACACCTGTGGCTCACTGCGCGATGCCGGTACGCTGACCTGCGCTTGAGACTCAAACCGCGCGAACGCCACCTGCAAATCGCGCTGCGCCTCGGCGCCGGTCAACTGCAGGGTGAAGCGCTGAATCCCGCCACCGAGCACGCCCGGCAGGGTCGCGACAAACTGCATGCGCTGCGGGCTGCCGGCGAAAAACCCGTCGGTCTGGCTGTCGTCCTCGGTCACGTCCAGGGGCAGCGCCTCGCTGATCGCCGTGCGCAAAAACTGCTGCGCCGCACGCATTTCATCCAGGCTGACCGTGTAGCGCTGCGCCTTGAGCACCGCGCGATTGGCCCCCAGCAGCGCGCCACCGACCAGGGTCAGCAATACGCCGAGCAGGCTCAGCACGATCATGATTTCGAGCAGGGTGAAGCCCTGCTGGCGGCGCTTCACAAACCGGCCCCTGCCGCACGCAGTTTCAAGGTGCTGAAACTGGCGTGGCGCGGCCCTTCGCTGACCGTCAGGTCGAGGCGAAACAACTGCGGCTGGCCGATCCGGGTCGGCCGTTGGGCGATACGCAGTTGCCAGGCGATGCCGTCCAGATCGCCCTGGCGCACGCCATTGGCCAGGGGGCCTGCTGCCTCCTGGTCCATCACGCTGACGGCGGCATGGCTCAGGCGGTCGCTGTGGGCCACTTGCAACAGCGAGCGCGCGCTCTGGCCAAAGGCAACCAGCAGCACCGTGCTGCAGATCGCCATGAGCGTCAGCGCGGCGAGCATTTCCAGCAGGGTGAATCCGGCCTGCCGCTTCATGGCAGCGCCTTGGACTGCACGCTGCCGGTCAGCCAGCCAATATCGATGCGCCAGCGCCGGCTGCCATTGGCCAATAACAGGTTACCGCCGGTGGAACTGCCATCAGGGTAGAACTCCACCGCCGAGCCTGCGTGTTCGGCCGTGTGCAAGGTGACTTGCAGGTCGGCCGGCCAGTGTTTTTTCGGGCGGCCCGGGGCCTGGAAGCTGAGGCTGCGCAAGTCGAACACCGTGCTTTGCGGCGTGCCGCTGACAATCGCCCGCGCGCGCGTGCTGCGCAACGCCTCGACCATCTGCCCGACCGCCTGGCGCTCCTTGGCGGCGCGCAGGCCTTGTTGCAGGCCAAAACCCACCAAGCCGGCCGCGATGCTGATCAAGACGATCACCACCAGCATCTCCAGCAAGGTAAAACCACGTTGGGCGTTGGCCATGTTCAACCGTTATTCCCAGTTGCCCAGGTCGGCGCTGTAGCCTTCGCCACCGGGCTGGCCGTCCTGGCCGTAGAAAATCAGGTCGAAGGCGCCGTGCTCGCCGGGGAAGCGATAGCCGAAGGCATGGCCGAACGGGTCCTTGAGGTCCGACGGCTTGGCATACGGGCCGGCCCAGCCGGCGCTGTTGCCCGGCTTGTCGACCAGTTGCTGCAGGGACTTGGGCGGCGAGCCGACATCCAGCCCGTAGCTTTCGATTTTCATGCTCAGGCTGGCCAGTTGCGCCTTGCCCGCGCCGTACTTGCCCTTGTCGACATTGCCGCCGACCTGGCGGACCACGATGGTGGCGACGATGCCCAGCAGCACGATCACGGCGAGCATTTCCAGCAGGGTAAAACCGCCCTGGCGGCGGGCAGGCTTGAATCGGGTATGGCGCATAGGTGTGGATCCTTGAGGGTTCATATATTGCTGGTCAGGCTCATCAGCGGCAGCATGATCGCGAGCATGATCACCGCCACCAGCACCGCCATGACCACGGTCAGCGACGGCACCAGCGCGGCGAGCAGGCGGTCGATGCCGCGCTTGGCTTCAACGTCGAACACATCGGCGACCTTGAGCAGCATGCTGTCGAGTTCACCGGCCTGTTCGCCGACTTCAATCATTTGCAGCGCCAGGTCGGGCAGCAGCGGCTGCGCGCCGAAGGCACTGGCCAGGGTGCCGCCGCCCTTGACGGATTCGGCGGCCTGGGCGACTTGCGCTTGCAGCGCGCGGTTGGTGCAGACCTGCCGGGCGATCACCAGCGCCTGCAGTAGCGCCACGCCGTTGCTCAGCAAGGTGCCGAGGGTGCGCGTCAACCGCGCCGCTTCGACGCGTTGCAGCAGCGGGCCGATCACACGGATGCCGAGTACATGCCGGTCATAACGTTCCCGGCGCTGCGGGTCGCGCAGGCGTGCGGCCAGCGTCCAGATCGTGACGATCAACCCGGCGAAAACCGCCAGGCCATAGGCGCCGAGAAACTGGCCGAGCCCGAGGATCACTTCGGTGATCAACGGAATGGGCACGCCCAGGTCCTTGAAGATCGGCACGAACTGCGGCACCACATAGGCCAGCAGCAGCGCCAGCGAGCCAAGTACGCCGACCACCAGAAAGGCCGGGTAGATCAGCGCGTTGATCACCTCGCCCCGCAACAATTGGCTGCGTTCCAGGTAGTCACTGAGCTGGCGCAGGGTGTTTTCCAGGGCACCGCCCGCCTCGCCCGCGCGCACCATGCTCAGGTACAGCGGCGAGAACTGGCTGCCCTCTTCCTCCAGCGCTTTGGATAACGGCTGGCCGGCGTTGACCTGTTCGCGGATACGCTCGATGAGTGCGCGGGTCTGCGGCTGGCCAGGTTGTTTGAGCAGGATGCCCAGCGAGCGCTCCAGCGGTTGGCCGGCGCCCAACAGGGTGGCCAGTTGCTGGGTGAAACTGACCAGCGCCGCCCCGCTCAATTGGCCACGGCCAAGGGCATTGCGCAGCCCTTGGGCGCCAGCCGCATCGATCTGCAATAACAGCAAACCGCGCTTGTGCAGCACGGCGACGGCGGCGTCCTGGTCCCGGGCTTCCAGGGTGCCGTTTTGCGCCTGGCCCTGGCTGTCGAGCGCGCGGTACTTGAACAGGCTCACGCGCCCTCCCCGCGGGTCACACGCAGTACTTCTTCCAACGACGTCACGCCGGCGACGGCCTGGCGCAGGCCCTCTTCATGCAAGGTGCGCAGGCCGCCACGGCGGGCGGCGGCTTCCAGGGTGGCGGCATCGGCCTGGCGCATCAGCAGGCTGCGCAGCTCTTCATTCATCACCAGCAATTCGGTGATTGCACTGCGGCCGTGGTAACCACCGCCCGGCGCATCGGCGCGGGGGCGATAGAGCATGATCGGGCGCGCATCGGTAAAGCGGTCCAGGCCATGCTCGGCGATCAGCTCGGGCGGCGCTTCGAAGGCTTCCCGGGTGGCCGGGTCCAGGCGGCGCACCAGGCGCTGGGCGAGGATGCCGTTGACGGTCGAGGCAATCAGGTAGCTTTCGACGCCCATGTCGAGCAGCCGCGTGATACTCGCCGCCGCACTGTTGGTGTGCAACGTAGAGAGCACCAAATGCCCGGTCAGCGACGATTGAATAGCGATGCGGCAGGTTTCCAGGTCGCGGATTTCGCCGATCATGATCACGTCCGGGTCCTGGCGCACGATCGAGCGCAGCGCGCCGGCAAAGTCCAGGCCGATGGCCGGCTTGACCTGAATCTGGTTGATGCCTTCCAGTTGATATTCCACCGGGTCTTCAACCGTGATGATCTTGCGCTCGGCGGTGTTGAGCCGTGACAGCGCGGTGTACAGCGTGGTGGTCTTGCCCGAGCCGGTCGGGCCGGTGACCAGCAGAATCCCGTGGGGCCGTTCCAGCACTTCGAGGAAGGTTTGCAGGCGCTGGCCATCAAAACCCAGGCTCTGGAAATTGAACTGCACGGTCTGCCGATCAAGCAAACGCATCACCACCGACTCGCCAAAGCTGGTGGGCACCGTGGACACCCGCAGGTCGAGCTCCTTGCCCTGGATACGCAGCATGATCCGGCCGTCCTGGGGCAGACGCCGCTCGGCGATGTCCAGGCGCGCCATGATTTTCACCCGCGAAATCACCGCGGCGGATGAGCTCGACGGTGGCGCCTCGGCCTCGTGCAGCACGCCGTCGATGCGGTAGCGCACCTTGAGCTGGTTTTCGAAGGGTTCGATATGGATGTCCGAGGCGCGATGTTCCACCGCGCGCTGCAGGATCAGGTTGACCAGGCGAATCACCGGCGCCTCGGAGGCCATGTCCTTGAGGTGTTCGATGTCTTCCAGCGCGCCGCTGTGCTCGTCGAGATTTTCGATCAGCGTGCCCATGGCCGAGCGTCCCTGGCCGTAGTAGCGCTCGATCAGGGTTTCGACCTCGTTGCGCGGGCCGACCGCCAGCCACACCGGCACGCCGCAGGCATAGGCCATGGCCTGGAACGGGTAGACCAGCGACGGGTTGGCCGCCAGCACGCGCAGGCCACCCTGGCTCCAGCCCACGGGCACCACCTGGTAGTGGCGCATAAAGCGCTCGGTCAGGCTCGGTAACGGGTCAAGCAAGGGTGGCGCGGCATCGGCCAGCAGCAGCGGCGCGCCGAGCAGGTCGGCCCAGGCGCGGGCCAGTTCGACCTCGGAGACCAACCCCAGGCGGGTCAGCAGGCCGAGTAACTCAGTGTCGCTGCCCTCTTGGGACAGGCGACGGGCGCGCTCCAGGTCCACGGTTTTCAAGCCGGCGTGTTGCATCAGCCACGTGCAAACCTGTTCGGTATCCGGGACGTGCAGTTGGCAGGCATCGATGGGCGTTGAGGGACTGGGCATAAGCAGCTATCTGAGGGGCAATGTTCTACAGAACTGCAGGAACCCCTTGTGGGAGGGGGCTTGCCCCCGATAGCAGTGGACCAGTTGGCGCATGTGCTGGCTGATACACCGCTATCGGAGGCAAGCCCCCTCCCACAGGGGACCGCGGTTAGTTCGAGGTCTTCGGCGCGGCCTGGCTGCTGTTCAGCGGTCGGCCACCCTTGGTGGTTTCGGCTTTCTGCTTTTTCGCCGCCTTGGCGTCGTGGGTCTGGGTCAGCACGGTGGAATCGGTAGCACCCGACGTCGCATCGGCGTCGGTTGATTCAGCGGCCATGGCCGCGCCACTCAGTGCAACGCCCAGCACGAGGCCGGCACCCAACAGGGACATTTTCATAAACATTCTCCAGTTCAAAAACAGCGGACAGCTCAAGTGGCGCCTTGAATTCGATCAAGACCCTACACCAAAGCGTTGTGTATGACAGCTTGTATAAAACATGGCCTTTTAGAACTACCGAGCGGAGCCACTAGTTTGCCATGCCGCCATATATTTTCTTAAACCAATCGACCGGTAGGTTTATGCTTAGTTCCGAAAGGTAAGGAAATATTTCTAATTTCACGCAAAAATTAGCTTTTGTTTGACTTATAACCGCAAGAATTGCCTTAATTATGCAGTTTTAGTGGTTCAAAACGCCATCGCGTAATGCCACTTAGACACTACCCATAACAACAATCCATACAATTATTAAACTTTTAATACTGCGAAACCTGCCAAGTAGTTGCAATTAGCCATCGGTTAAACATTGCGATCAAGGCGGACTATTGCCCGTAAAAAAGTGACGAGCACGCTGTGTGATGCGCGCGTTTTGGCGCCCTATTTTCAATAAACAGTTGTCGGAGAACTCCATGAACAAACGCAAAATGATCGGTGCGCAGTCGGCATTTGCCCTGCTGGCACTGGCCGTGTCCCAGGTGCATGCGGCCACCAGCCCGGCCCTGGATGAAGGCCGGGTGAGCCGCGCGGAAAAGGCCGCGGACAACACCCTGGCGAAGATGACCATGGAAGAGAAACTCGCCTACATCGGCGGCACTGGCGGTTGGGACGTCAAGCCGCTGACCCAGTACGGCATCCCGCAGATCCACGGCGCCGACGGCGGTGTTGGCGTTCGCTACACCAGCGAAGGCAACGCCCAGGGCGTGGTGTACCCGTCCGGGCCGAACCTGGCAGCCAGCTGGAACCCGCGTCGCGCCATCGATTTGGGCCGTGCCCTGGGCTACGACACCGCCAGCGGCGGTTATCAGTTCGTCACCGGTCCCGGCGTCAACCTGTACCGCATGCCGTACAGCGGCCGTGCGTTCGAGTATCTGTCGGGTGAAGACCCCTTCCTCGGCGCCAGCCTGGGGCCGGCAGTGATCAACGGCATTCAGTCGCGCGGCGTGTGGGCCAACGCCAAGCATTTCGCCGCCAATGACCAGGAAAGCAACCGCTTCCACCTCAACGAAACCATCAGCGAGCGCGTGCTGCGCGAGATGACCCTGCCGCCTTTCGAGTCCGCCTCGAAGAACAGCAAAGTCGCGATGATGATGTGTGCCTTCCAGAAGGTGAACGGCGAGTTCGCCTGCCAGAACAAACACCTGATGCGCGACATCCTGAAAACCGAATGGGGCTATCCGGGCTTCGTCCAGAGTGACTACAACGCCGTGGTCGACGGCCTGCCGGCAGCACAGGCCGGTACTGACCTGGACATGATGGGCTACCAGATGAACAGCACCGTCCTCAAGCCGTACCTGGACAGTGGTGAGCTGAGCAGCGCGACCATCGATGACAAGGTTCGCCGTATCCTCAAGCAGATCTACCTGTACAAGTTCGACAGCAAAGCCCCGCTGACCAGCCACAACATGAACAGCGCCACCAGCAACCGCACGGCGCTCAATGCCGCGCGCGAAGGCATCGTGCTGCTGAAAAACCAGAACAGCCTGCTGCCGCTGGACGCGAAAAAGGTCAAGCGCATTGCCGTGGTCGGCACCCTGGCCAAGTACGCGCCGCCTACCGGTTTCGGCAGCGCCAACGTGATGGCCGCCAACTACATCAGCGAGCTGAGCGGCTTGCAGCAACTGGCGCCAGGCGCCAAGGTCGAGTTCATCGACGGGCTGTCGCTGGACCCGGCCACCTCCAGCTGGACCCATGCCGACAGCAACGGCAACAGCGTCAAAGGCCTGAAGACCGAGTTCTTCAGCAACACCAACTGGTCCGGTGACCCGGCTGCCACGCGCACCGACACCCACGTCAACCTCGACTGGTCCACCGACAGCCTGCCGGTGAATGGCGATACCGCCGCCACGTCGATTCGTTACAGCGGCCAGATCACCCCGACCGTCAGCGGCGAACAGGTGTTCAAGGTCCGCGCCGACGGTGCGGTACGCCTGTACGTCAACGGCAAGAAAGTCCTCGACAACGGCGACGGCAAACCGCTGCCGAACAACAGCATTCCGCCGACCATCCCGGTGTTCGCCAAGGTCAATCTTGAAGCCGGCAAACCGGTCGACATCAAGCTTGAATACTCGCGCCGCAACGGCTACCTCTCCACCATGGGCGGCCTGGTTGGCGTGCAGATGAGCTGGGCATCGCTGGTTGCGCCACAGGACCTGGCCCAGTACGACGCCGTACTGGTGGCGGCCGGCAACAGCAATGAATACGAGGGCGAAGGCTTCGACCACAGCTTCGACCTGCCGGAATACCAGAACCTGCTGATCCAGAGCATCGCCAAGGTCAACCCGCACACCGTGGTCACCCTGCACGGCGGCACCGGCTTGAAGATGAGCGACTGGATCGACCAGGTGCCGGCCGCCCTGCATGCGTTCTACCCTGGGCAGAACGGCGGCCAGGCCCTGGCAGAGATCCTGCTGGGCAAGGTCAACCCGTCGGCCAAGCTGCCGATCAGTATCGAACGCAACATCGAAGACAACCCGATCTACGCGACTTTCCCCAAGTTCGACAATCAGGAAACCCTGAGCGAGATGAGCTACAAGGACGACCTGTTCCTGGGCTATCGCGGCTACGAGAAGAAGGGCATCAAGCCGCTGTATCCGTTCGGTTATGGCTTGTCGTACACCACCTTCGGCTACAGCAACATCAGCGTCAGCCCTGGCGTGGCAGTGGCCGGTGCGCCGATCAAGGTGTCGTTCGACCTGGCCAACACCGGCAAGGTCGCGGGCGCCGAAGTGGCCGAGCTGTACGTGGGCCAGAACAACCCGAAAGTCGAACGCGCGATCAAGGAGCTCAAGGGCTACAAGAAAGTGTTCCTCAAGCCTGGCCAGAGCAAGCGCGTGACCATCGAGCTCAACGACCGCTCGCTGGCCTACTACGATGTGGCCAGCAAGCAGTGGGTGGTGGACGCCGACAGCTTCAACCTGTCGGTGGGCGCTTCGTCCCAGGACATTCGCCTGAACGCCAAGCTGGTCAACCCGTTCCGCCAGGAACTGTCGACCACCACCAGCAACCCGCTACCGCGCTCGGCGCTTAATTCGACGTTGCGTGAATCGACGGTGAAGACCGGCGGCGTGCTGCATCAAAACGAAGGGGACAGCGGCACCAGCGACGGTGATGGCTATGACATGAGCGATGACAGCAGCCAGGGCAGTGCCACCGGCAACTGATCCCTGTGAGAGGGGCTTGCCCCCGATGGCGGTGGTTCAGTCGACACTTGTATCGACTGAATCACTGCCATCGGGCACATAGGTATCTACACAGGTATCTACGATGCGCAGCGAGCCGCTCTTGATCTTGATCTGCTCTTGATCTCAGGCGCCCCGTTAAACCACGCTGGCCGAACGCAGGCTTGAATCCGTGGGTAACCCGGCAGGACGCCGGGTTAGCCGCCCCGCGCCATGGATGGCGCGTGGCGGCGGCCCACGGATTCAAGCCTGCGTTCGGGCACACCGAGCCTGGGCGAGGTGCCGAGTGGTGGGGCAAGAGCGTTTTGCTTACTTTTGCGCTTTTCAAAAGTGAGCCGCTGTAAAAGCGGAACCCATAGCAGCCGTGACCGCAGAAACGGATATGTACTCGGTCTGATCCAATATCCTGGTCGGCCTGAGGCCGCCATCGGGGGCAAGCCCCCTCCCACATTTGGACTGGGATCGATATCAAAATCCTGGTCGGTCCTGAGGTCGCCATCGGAGGCAAGTCGAATCGTCGCACCGCCCCTCCCACATGTTGACTGCGTTCGACTCAGGTTCTAATGGCCGCTTCGACCCGCGCAATGTAGGCATCGAACCGCGCCACCAGGTCCACTTGCTCCGGAAAGCGCAGCCACTGGATCTGCAGGCCATCCATCATGGCCAGGATTTCTTCCACCAGCCCGGCGATGTCCACGTCGCTGCGCACCTCCCCCGCCGCCACCAAGTCGGCAAACTGCTCCTGCAAACGGCGCTGGATCCCCGCATAGCGCTCCTGGAACCAGCCCCACGCAGGTTGGGTATCAAGCAGGCTTTCCGCATTCAAAATGGTAAACGCACGTACCACGCCAGGCGCGGTGGCATTCGAGCGGTTGATCGCGCGCAGGCTGCCGAGCAACCCGGTCAACGACTTCTCGGCGCGTACTTCATCGGCAATCCGTTGGTTGACTTCGTCGCGGCGTTGCAGCACGCCCATCAACAACGAGATCTTACTGGGAAAGTGATGCAGCAGGCCGGCCACGGAAATACCGACAATCGCCGCCACCTGGGCCACGGAAGCGCCGCTGTAGCCCTCCAGGGAGAACACCTGCAAGGCCGCGTCCAGCAGCTCTTCGCGGCGTTTTTCGCCCTTGGGTGCGCGGCGGGTTTTAGGGGCTGGTTCGGTCATGGGAACATCCTTGTGGGCAGGCTTGCACCGTATCCAAATTGCCCCTGGGCCGCAAATAAAGCTCAGGCGCTTTCGCGTTCGATCAGGCGGCAGTCCAGCAGGTTCAAGCGCTGCACCTCACCCACCAGCGCCAGCACGCCAAGGCTTTCCAGCACCCGCGTGGCCGCCAGCACACCGATTTCCAGCGCCGGCGGCTTGATGGTACTCAGGCTCGGCAACAGCATTTCGGCAAACGGGTAATCGCCGAAACCGAGTACCGCGCAGTCCTGGGGGATCTTCAGCCCGGCACGTTGCCCCGCCAGCAAGCCACCGGCGGCCAGGTTGTCATTGGCGAAGAAGATCGCGTCGGGCGGTGTGGCATGGCTCATCAGGATTTCCATCGCCTGCTTGCCCGCCTCAAAAGGCGCGCGGTCGGCGTCGGGGGCGAAGACCCAGGGCTGCACGCCCAGTTCGGTCAGGGTCGCGGCGAACCCCTCGCCCCGCTCGCGGGCGCTCAGGTCCCCCGCGGCGCTGTTGTGCACGAAAGCAATGCGTCGGTAGCCCTTGGCGTGCAGGTAACGCGCGGCCGTCACGCCGACTTCATAGTGGGAAAAACCGATCTGCAACGGCTCACGCTCGGGCACGTAGTCCCAGGTTTCCACCACGGGGATGTCGGCATCGGCGATCATTTTTTCGGTGCCTGCACTGTGAAAACGGCTGGTCAGCACCAGCGCCGCCGGCGACCAGCCGAGGAAGGCGCGCACCGCACTTTCTTCCTGCTCGGCGCTGAAATAACTGGACGCCAGCAACAGCTGGTACCCATGCCGGCTGAGGGTATCGCTGAACCCCTGAAGGGTATTGGCGAAGATAGGCCCCGAGATGTTCGGGATCACCATCGCCACGATCCGGCCCCGCGCGGAAGCCAGCCCGCCAGCCACCAGATTCGGCACATAACCCAACTCGGCCACCACCTCGGCAATCCGCTCGCGGCGTTCGGGTGAGACCTGCTCCGGCTGGTTGAAATACCGCGACACGGTGATCGCCGATACCCCGGCCTGACGCGCGACGGTGCTCAGGGTGACGCGACCGGCGCCACGGCGTTTGCGCGGTTTTTCTTCGTTCACGGAAAGATCCTGTTCAAACCTAAAAGGAATATAGGACTAATTTTTTAGTATTTGACGCTCTAAGCAAGACTTACCAATAATGCCGATGTTAGCGCTAACAAAGCGCATTGTCTGCTACTCGCTCGAGCGAATGCCCAAGACATTCACACAGGCGCTGACGGTCGCAGAACCGCAGCGGACCAGGGCATTTTTTCGAGCGGGCACAGCATGCACAATTTCCCACGGCACACCCATTTACTGCTTCTGGCTGGCCTGAGCGCCCTTCCCGTCCCCGGCGCTTTTGCAGGCGACGCACCGGAACTCACGCTCAAGGCCGTCACCGTCACCGCGACCCGCCGCGAAGAGTCGCTGCAGAAAATCCCGGTGGCGGTCTCGGTGCTCGACGGCGAACAACTGGAACGCGACAACCGCAATGGCGTGGCGAGCATTGCGCAGCAAGTGCCGTCGCTGAATTTCCGCACCGGCGCGTCGAACAAGGACACCTCGTTGTTCGTACGCGGCGTGGGCACCATTTCCACCTCTCCCGGCGTCGAACCGACGGTGGCCACGGTGATCGACGGCGTGGTGTACGCCCGCCCCGGCCAGGCCACCCTCGACCTGCTGGACCTGGATCGCATCGAAGTGTTGCGCGGCCCACAGGGTACGTTGTTCGGCAAGAATGCCTCGGCCGGGGTGCTGAATATCACCAGCAAGGCGCCGAGCGCCGAGACCCACGGCTTTATCGACCAGTCGTTCTACAGCGGCAATGAAAGCCGCACCCGCTTCGGTATCGGTGGCAGCCTGGTGCCGGAGGTGCTCAAGGGTTCGATCAGTACCTTGTTCGGCAGCTACGACGGCAACGTCGATAACCGCCACAACGGTCAGGAGGTCAACGGTTACAACCACAAGGGCATTCGCGGCAAGCTGGAATTCACGCCCGATGACGACGTGAAGCTGACCCTGATCGCCGACTACATGCAGTCCCACGATGACGCGCCCAATGGCGTAGTCAGCCAGTCCCTGAGCCCGGCGTTCGGCAACGCGTTGAGCCCGGTTCGCGCCTCCAGTGACAACCGCGACATCAACACCGATACCCGCAGCCATGTGCAAGACACCAACAAGGGCCTGTCGGCCCAACTGGACTGGAACCTGGGCGCCTATACCCTGACGTCGATCACCGCCTGGCGCGGCTGGGACAACACCCAATATCAGGACGGCGACCGCCTCGGCACGGTCAGCGCTGCCTTCCCCGGCACCGCCGACAAGGGCGACCTGGCGTTCGACCAGTACTCTCAGGAATTTCGCCTGGCTTCACCCAAGGGCGAATTCCTCGAGTACGTCGGTGGCCTGTTCTACATGCATGGCAAGGACGAGGAAACCTACCGGCGCACTCTCACCACGACTACGCGCGTCGACCGTGGCGTCGCCGACTACAGCACCACCAGCGACAGCTATGCGGCGTTCGGCGAGACCACCCTCAACTTCACCTCGCGCTTTCGCGGTATCGCCGGGTTGCGCTATACCCATGACGACTTGAAATACGACCACCGCCGCGTATCCACCTCGGCCAGCACCGTCAGCGGCATTCAACCGGCCACCGCAAGTTCCGGCTCGGTGGACGAGGACGGCTGGTCCGGTCGCCTCGGTGTGCAGTACGACCTGAGCGACAGCGTCACCAGCTACCTCACCTACTCGCGTGGCTACAAAGGCCCGGCCTATAACGTGTTCTTCAACATGCAGCCGCGCGACACCGACGCGCTCAAGCCGGAAACCTCCAACACCTGGGAAGCCGGGATCAAGGCCAGCGCGTGGAACAACCGCCTGACCACCAACCTGGCGGTGTTCCACAGCGACTACGACAACTATCAGGCCAACTTTTTCGACACGGTCGCAGGCCAGGTGGTGACGCGCCTGATCAACGCCGGCAGCGTCAGCACCGAAGGGGTCGAGCTCGATTACGCGTTGCAGGCCACCCAGCAACTCAAGCTTTCCGGCGCCCTGGCCTATACCCGTGCGCGCATCGACCAATTCGCCTGCCCGCCAGGCGCAGCGGCCACCTGCAACGTGAATGGCAAACCCCTGCCGTACAGCCCGGACTGGAAAAGCTACGTGCGCGCCGACTACAGCATCCCCCTGGATAACGGCCTGGATATCGAACTGGGCACCGACTACAGCTGGCAGAGCGAAGTGCAGTACGACATCAGCCAGAACCTGGACACTAAGCAAGGCGCGTACGGCATCTGGAACGCCAGCGTGGCCCTGGCCGACTACACCCACGGCTGGCGCGTGGCGCTGCTGGCGAAGAACCTGGCCGACAAGTCCTACTCGCCGCTGCTGGCCAGCGGCGGCAACTACATCTACCGCGCCGTGCCCCGTGACGACGAGCGTTACGTCGGCGTGCAACTGCGCAAGGATTTCTAGCATGAGCCGTCAACTCAAACTCGGCGCGTTCCTGATGGCCACCGGGCACCACGTGGCCGCGTGGCGCCATCCGGATGTGCCGGCCAACGCCGGGCTGGATTTCGCCCATTACAAGCACCTGGCTCAGGTTGCGGAAGCGGCCAGGTTCGACGCCCTGTTCGTGGCCGACAGCATCGCCGCCGCCACCGGTGAAATCGCCAGCCGGATGGCGCGTTCGGATCATTTCGAACCGCTCACCCTGCTCTCGGCGCTCAGTGCCGTGACCGAGCATATCGGCCTGATCGCCACCGCCACCACCAGCTACAACGAGCCCTACCACGTGGCGCGCAAATTCGCTTCGCTGGATCACCTGTCCGGCGGGCGTGCAGGCTGGAACCTGGTGACCTCGGACAACGCCGCCGAAGCGCTGAATTTCGGCCGCGATGAACACCTGGGGCACACTGAACGCTACCGCCGCGCGCGGGAGTTTCATCAGGTGGTGACAGGGTTGTGGGACAGCTGGGACGACGACGCCTTCGTGCGCGACAAGGCCAGCGGGCGCTATTACGACCCGCTCAAGTGCCATGTCCTGGACCATGTGGGCGAGCACTTCCGGGTCAAAGGCCCGCTGAACGTGGCGCGTTCGCCCCAGGGCCAGCCGGTGATCGTGCAGGCCGGTTCTTCGGAAACCGGCCGTGAACTGGCGGCGCAGACCGCCGAGGTGGTGTTTACCGCACAGACCTCATTGGCCAGTGCCCAGGCGTTTTACCGCGACCTCAAGGGGCGTATGGGCCGCTATGGGCGCGAGGCGGACGCGCTGAAAATCATGCCGGGCGTGTTGGTGGTGGTCGGGCAGACCGAGGCCGAGGCCCGGGCGAAATTCGAGACGTTTCAAGAACTGGTCGAGCCCCAGGTGGGTGTGGCGTTGCTGGGGCGCATGCTGGGTAATTTCGACCTGTCCGGCTACCCGCTGGATGGACCGTTGCCGGCGCTGCCCTTGACCGACAGCGGGCAACGCAGCCGCCAGCAACTGCTGAGCGAAATGGCCCATCGTGAACAGCTGACACTGGCGCAACTGGGGCGGCGGATTGCCGGCGGACGCGGTCACTACAGCCTGATCGGCACGCCGGAGCAGATTGCCGATGAGCTGCAGCACTGGTTCGAAAACGGCGCGGCGGATGGTTTCAATATCCTGGTGCCGCACCTGCCAGGCGGGCTGGAGGACGTGGCCCGCTGGGTGGTGCCGGAGCTACAACGGCGCGGTGTGTTTCGTCGCGAATACAGCGGCACCACACTGCGGGAAAACCTCGGCCTGGCGCGGCCGCAAAATCGTTTCGGCACCACTCAATCCGGGACGCTATGAGATCAAATGTGGGAGGGGGCTTGCCCCCGATTGCGGTGTGTCAGCCACATAATTTATAGCTGACAGAAAGCCATCGGGGGCAAGCCCCCTCCCACAGGTTGATGTGCGTTTACAGCCCTCAGAAATCGACAGTGGCCGACAACAGGTAGGTACGCGGTGTCGACAGGGTCAATCCCGGCTCGCTGTCATCCGACGCACCGGCCGAACTCCAATAGCGCTTGTCGGCAACGTTCTCCACGTTGGCGCGCAGGGTGATGTGCTTGTCATCGACCTTGAACGCGTAACGCGCGCCCACGTCGATGCGGTTCCAGGCGTCGATCTGCTTGACGTTGGACTGGTCCAGGTACTGTGAGCTGGAGTAGATGCCGCGACTGGTCAAGGTCAGGCCTTCCAGCGTCGGCACGTCCCATTCGGCGCCCAGGTTCACGTTGTATTTGGGTGTGGCGGGCGCGCGATTGCCGTCGAACGTACCGTTGGTGGTGTGAGTCAATTCGCTGTCGATGTACATCATCCCGCCGAGCAGACGGAACCCCTTCAACGGTTCGCCGAACACGCTCAATTCCACCCCATTGTTCTGGCGCTTGCCGTTGGGGCCGAACACCCGCGAGGTGGCGTTGGTTTCATACGCCGGCTGCTTGATACGGAACACGGCGGCGGTCACGGCAAAGGCCCCGGCGTCGTACTTGGCGCCCGCCTCGATCTGGCGGCTGATAAAGGGCGGGAAGATTTCGTCTTCGTTGATCGAGGTGGACGGTGCGACCTTGCCCTGGCTCAAACCCTCCATATAGTTGGCGTACAACGAGAGTTTGTCGGTGGCCTTGAACAGCACGCCGCCCGAGGGCGAGATCTTTTCTTCATCGTAGGCGGTGGCGCCTTTGACGTTGTCGGTCCAGTCATCCACCTTCACCCGCTGCCAGCGCGCGCCGAGGGTCAGCAGCAAGCGGTCGTCGAAGAAGCCCAGGGTGTCGGACAAGGCCACGCCGCTGAACTTATTTTCGGTGTAGACCTTGGAATCAAAGCGCGTCGGCCGCGACGGCACCCCGGTCTGGACCGGGTTATAGAGATTGCTCGGCGCCGCCGCATAGCGCGCCCCGCCGTTTTCAAAGTCCATGTAGAAATAGCTGGCCGCCAGGTTGACTTCATGGCTGACCGGCCCGGTGTGGAACCAGCTGCGCACGCCGGCGGTGGCGGTGCGCACATTTTCATCGCGGGTAAAATCACGCGGCAGCACGCTGAAATCCCCGGCGTTATTGGTGACCGACACTGCGTGGCGCAGGAAGTCATGGTTACTCTTGCGCGCGCCTACCCCGCCGTACAGCATCACACTGTCGCTGAGGTCAAACTCGCCGTTGAGCGTGCCAAAGGTGTCGTTGGTACTGGCCTTGCTCCAGGACTGCGCGTAGTTGCGCCGCACATCGTTGGCGCTCGGCACCTTGGCATTGGCGCCGACTTGCACGCGTTCCTGGGGCGCGTCGGTGTCGCGCTCGGTACGGCCGATATCGGTGGAGAGGCGCAGGCGCTCGCCGCGAAAGTCCAGGCCGAGCACCGCCATTTCGCGATCGACCGACTGGTGATCCCACTCCGTATCCCCAGCCTGTTTCACTCCGTTGAAACGGATGCCGAATTTATTGTCCTCGCCAAACCGGCGCCCGATATCCACTGCGCCACCGGCCTGGCTGTCGGACGCCCAACTGCCGGTGAACGAATTGATGTCCTTGTCGGTAGCCCGCTTGGGTACCACGTTGATCCCGCCGCCGACACTGCCGCGTGGGGAGATGCCGTTGATCAACTGCGTCGGGCCCTTGACGATATCGACGCGGTCGGCCATTTCCATGTCAATGGTGTAAGTGGGCAACACACCGTACAAACCGTTATAGGCCACGTCGCTGTTGAACAGGCTGAACCCACGGATGGTGAACTGCTCATAACGCCCGCCGGCCGGGTTGGTGGCGCGCACCGAAGGGTCGCTGGCGATCAGATCGCCAAGGGTGCGCGCCTGCTGATTCTTCACCGCATCCGCGGTGTAGGTGGTCATGCTGAACGGCGTTTCCATGAAGTCCCGCGCGCCCAACAGCCCTTGCGAACCACGACGCGCCACCTGGCCACCGGCATAGGTGTCGCCGTCGGCCAGACCTGTGGTGCCCACAATAGATGTCGGCGCCAATTGCAGGCTGGCGCCCTCCGGCGCCGCCACCAACACATACGCCTGCTCGCCCATCGGTTGCAGTTGCAGGCCGGAACCTTGCAGCAACCGCGCGAAGCCCTCCTCCACACCATAATCGCCAGACAAGCCACTGCTGCTGCGACCGCTGACCAGCGCCGGATCGATCGACAGGTTGACCCCCGCCAGCCCGGCAAAACGCGTCAGCGCCGCACTCAAGCTGCCGGCCGGTACCTGGTAACTGCGACGGGCGGCGGCGTCTTCGGCGTAACTGAACGGGATGAACAGCGGGCTGGTGCTGAGGCTGAGCAGCAGGCTCAGTTTCAGCAAAGGGCGCAAGCGCATGGTGGGGACTGCGGGCATGGGAAGGCTCTCGATTTTATTCACTGCCTGGAATGACAGGCGAAGTGGAAAAAAGGGACAGGCCCGGGTGATTTTGGGGAATATTTTTTTGCAGGCATGAAAAAGCCCAATCTGTTCAGGTTGGGCTTAATCAGAGCAACTGGGTAATATTCTCAGGCGCGATTAGATAACCATCCAGGTATCGCAGTAGACGCCATCGGCCTTGCGATCAGATATCCCTGAACCTCATGACACCCCCACCCACTGACAAGCTCATACGTTTGAAGGGTCTCAACGCCCTCAGCCACAACGCGGTACCCCAACGAATGGGCAAGTTTGATAATGGTGCGCACCAGGCACTGACTCCTGGACTGCTGGACCAGGTTTTCAATCAGTGAACGATCCAACTTGACGACACTGGCGGGGAGCCGTTGCAGGTGCGACCAATTACTATAGCCCGTTCCGAAGTCATCAATGGCAATCCCGATGCCCAACGCACGCAGCTGATTGAGATGGAGCAGCACGCTGTCGAAGTCATCTATGCGGGCGCTTTCAGTCAACTCCACTTCAAGTAACCGAGGATCGAAATCAGCCTGTCGAACCCTGCGAACCAAAGCGTTTATGAATACTGAAGACTCAATATCCTGCACAGTTACATTGATCGACACCTTGAAATTCAAGCCCTGACGCTGCCACTGGGCAGCTTGGTCGATCGTGTTGTGCAAGACCCACAAACTGATCTGCCCCATTAGCGCTGTTTTTTCAGCCAGCGGTATGAACTCTGAAGGTCCAATTGCCCCAAGAAGCGGATGTTCCCAGCGCAGCAGCGCCTCAACCGACGTGCATTTTGCGGTGCCTATATCAATACGAGGCTGGTAGACCATTCTGAATTGTTCATCGCTGGCTATAGCCGTTGCAAGCGAGCTCAAGATAATAAAAGTGCGCTGCTGCACGGTGTCCAGTTTATCCTCGTAGTAACACCAGCCCACCATTCGATCTCGAGCATCGTCTGCGGCGCTGATCGCCAGACGTAAGCACTCATGCGGCGACTCACCTGCCCCCCCAAGTTTTAACAATCCCACACCGACGGTCATCTGCAACGGAATGTCGTGGCACAGCACCGGCGTAACGTAGTCATTGATAACAGCCTTGCTGACCGCTTCTGCAATTGGGTAAGGCAAAACAAGGCCGAACCGTGTAGGGCTGATTTTGTAAAGCGGGGATTCGGGTGGAACAATACTTAACAGGCGCTCCTTGATAGCCAACATCAACTCCAGGGAAAACTCATAGCCCAACGTCTTGACCACCTCGTTCAAAAAGTCGGGAGAAATGACATCAATCGCTACGATGCTACAGACGTCTGCGCGATTCTGAGCCTTGCCGATGTCGCTCTCAAGCCGAGCACGGTTATATAAGCCTGTGGCAGGGTCAACATAGTTTTCTGATCTGAGGGCAATGATTCGACTCATCACCAGTCCAGCCAAATGCCTGAGCATCGAGGCATCTTGCTCGCTCATCCGTGGCCTGGCTACGGTATCAATCACGCAGAGAGCGCCAAGACCCAAACCGTCGTCAGTGGTCAGGGGCGCACCCGCGTAATAGCGGATACCTGGAAGCCCGGTGACCAGGGGGTTGTCTTGAAAACGCAGATCGAGCGTCGCGTCCGGCACTTCGAGAAACTCATGCGAGTACAAGGTATGGGCACAGAACGATTCGCTGCGGGGCGTTTCATTGATACTCACTCCGACCTTGGCACGGAACCACTGTTTGTGTTCATCCACAATTGAAATAAGCACGATGGGTGCTCGGAAGTATTCAGCACAGAGCGCAACGATTTGATCAAACGTATCGTCGCGCTGATCGTCGAGCAGACACAGCTCTCGAATTCGCAGAAAACGACGTTGTTCAATGAGTGACAGATCTTCAGCGTGTTCCATCAAACTCTCAACGAAGGTAATGAGATAGAGGGGGTTTCTTTGACGTCGCGGGCAGAGGCTTCGAGCGGCGGGAACAGTACGGCCAACGGTTCCTGCCCTAAGCCACTTGAGTCGCGAACCTGCCCACCGCTTCGACTACTCGCTTGGCGCCATCCTGAATTTCAACAATGACCTGGCCTGCCTGCGTGGCAAGTTCAAGGCCTTGCTCCGCCTGGGACTTACTGTTTGCCATCTCAGCGACGGTTTGTTCCACCAGCTTCTGGTTCTGCAACACAACCGATGCGATTTCTTCAGTGGCGGTACTGGTGCGGCCGGCCAGTTGTCGAACCTCATCGGCTACCACGGCGAAGCCTCGCCCCTGCTCACCTGCGCGAGCAGCTTCAATCGCAGCATTCAATGCCAACAAGTTGGTTTGCTGAGCAATACTGCTGATCGTCTGAATGATCGAGCTGATCAACAACGACTGCTTGCCGAGCGCCTCTACCCCGCCGGAGGCAGCCTGCATATCACCCGCGACTTTACGCATCGTGTGCATCGTATCGTTGACGACGACGGCTCCTCGCTGAGCAGTAATATCCGTCTGCCGGGAGATCTCAAATGCAGTTTGGGCTGCCTCACTGACTTCCTGCTCACGAGCAACCTGATCGGTGATAACCGTCGCAAACTTGACGACCTTGCGCAGCGTTCCTTCGGTGTCATAAACCGGGTTATACGTCGCTTCCAGCCATACCGTCCTACCGCTACTGTCAACACGCTCGAATCGCCCAGCGACGAACTCACCCTTGTTCAACGTGGACCAGAACTCCTTGTATTTCTGCGACGACGCTTCCTCCGGCCTGCAGAAAATACGGTGGTGACTGCCCTTTGCCTGGCTCAGGTTGTAGCCCATCGCTTTGAGGAACTGCTCATTCGCCATGAGTACATGCCCGGAAAGATCGAATTCGATCACTGCCGTCGAACGAAGTAATGCATCGATGAAGGACGTGTTTTCCGACGCTTCTTCCACTCGGGAGGTAATGTTCGTGGCATGGCAGGTCACATGGCTCAACCTGCCATTTTCATCCTTTACCGGTTGCCAATGCGCGTGAAGCCACACCAGGGAACCGTCAGCGTGCAGGTATCTGTATTCATCAGAGATGGACTTACCCGCCGCTACCGCTGCTCGAAAGTTATGGAAGCACGGAAGCTTGGATACGTACTGCGGAACAACATCAGCCATGGCGCGACCCACGAGCCGGTCCTGGTTGTAGCCCAAGGCGTCTGCGAAATTCTCGTTACATGCGATAATTTTGAACGCCGGATCAATACTCAACGTCAGCATTTCGCGGTTCAGGCCATCGCGCAGTTGGCGCAGCTCCAACAGCTCTGCCGTCTGAGCGTGAAGCTGGTTCTTGAGTTTGGTATTGAACATGGGAAACCGCCTATAGGGTCATAGCAAGTCTATCGGCACCGCCTGCATGATATTGAGGCCGTTCGACGCAGATAAAATGATGCGACGTTAAAGTACCGGCCTGCGCGCCCGATGTGTCAAAGACGCCGTCCTGCCCAAACCTGGCATCCTAAGCCGCCGTGAAGAAAGCCACTTTCGCTGCAAGGCGATCCGCCAACTGCGAGAGTTCCCTGCTAGCGGTCGCAACTTGATGCGAGCCGGTGGCTGATTGCACGGTGGAGCCGTGAATACGGTTGATGTTTTGAGCGACATCGTCAGCCACGCCACTCTGCTGTACAGAAGCGCTGGCAATCTGCGCGTTCATATGACTGATGGCGCCCACCTGCTCGCTGATCCTGGCCAGTGCACTCTGCGCGCTGCGGGTTTGTGTGACGGTCTGGCTCGCCAGCTCGCAACTGTTGCGCATGGTTTGCGAGGCGGCTTCCGTCCCCGATTGCAGCGTGCTGATCATCTGCCGAATCTCCTCGGTTGACTGCTGGGTACGGTTGGCCAGCGAGCGCACTTCATCAGCGACCACCGCAAATCCACGCCCATGCTCCCCAGCCCTTGCCGCTTCAATAGCAGCGTTCAGCGCCAGCAGGTTGGTTTGAGCGGCAATGGAGTTGATGACATCGATCACCGACTCGATATTTTCACTGTATTGGGATACCTGATTTACGGTACCCGTGGTTTGCTCCAGCGTCATTGCCAGTTGCTCGATGGCAACAGCAGTACTTGCAACCAAACGATTACCGTTTTCCACTTCGATGTCAGCCAAGCGGGAAGCATCAGCCGCCTGCGCGGCATACCCGGATACTTCGCTGACAGTCGCGGCCATTTGCGTGATGGCTGCGGCTACCTGCTCGGCTTCGTGGGTTTGCAGGTTGATCTGGTCATTGTTGGTCGACGAGGTGGCAGACAATTGGATGGAGGAGTGATTGACCTCCTGGGCCGCCCTGCGCACTTGTTGAATAGTCTCTGCCAAGTGCACGAGAGCGTCTTTGAGCACCCCCATCACGCTCTTGGGGTAATCGGTTGAAATCGTCTGGTTCAGATCACCCGCCGCCAGACGCTCAATGGCTAATGCCACCTCAGTGGGCTCCGCGCCCAATGTCGATTTAACGAAGCGAATAATCACCGCCGATAGCGTGACGCTCAGCAGCAGGGCAATACCGGTCGCAATCAGCATCAGGGTACTGAACTGGCTGGCCGTTTCCTGCACCGCGCCGAGCTTGGCCTTGATGGATGCCTCTTCATAGTCAATCAGCGCATTCACGCGCTTTAACCACTCGCTGTAATCCAAAGACGTTTGACGCATCAGAAGCGCCTGGGCTCCCGGAATGTCCCCCGCTCGGCGCAGTGAGATGACCGCTTGGGTGGATTTCAGGGTTTGTTGTTCAATCTCCTTGATGGCGGTCAGCAGTCGAAGCTCTTCGCCCGTAACGTTTGCGCGTTCGAACAACTGATCCATTGGCGCGGCCGAGTCGGCGTAGGCTTTTTCCAGAGCGTTAATCTGCGACAAGTAGGTGTCCAGGTCAGGGTCGCTCGTCACCAGCACCGCATCCCGGATAGCAATGGCGCGGTTATGCACGCTGCCACGAAAATTGATGGCGTAGCGCTGCACCTTTGCCGCGTTTTCACTGACGTCGCCCAAGGTGGAATCGATGAACCCAACGCGCTGAATGCCGATGGCAGTGATCATCATCAGAAGCGCCAGGATGGCTGCAAAACTCAGCCCTATGCGTGTGGCCAACGAAAGCGTTTTCTTCATGGCTTACTCTGGAATATGCCCGTTATGGGACTGGATTGATGCGGATGACGCGAGGGGCGCGGTGAGCCAATCAGGCTGGTTGCGTTGAAGATACGTCGATGCCGGATAGCGAATCCATTGAGTATTACGCACTGCATTGATAGCTCGGTGCTATCACAGGGGCGTGGGTCAGGCTGGAAAAGAGCGGTTTTCGCAGAGTTCGAACTTCAGCTTCGTTTTCTCGGCTCTTCCTTGACCTCTGATGCTCTGTTGTCGAGTCGAATGTTCCGCGTGATCGCTTGCCCTCTCGTCACCCGATTTGGTTACAATCGTATAGGCATCTCAGGGTCTCGGGCACATGCATATTTCTTTATTTCGCGAGCGCGTTACGCGCCTGAACAAACGCCTGCGCCAAGAGGCGCAAAATCACCCCGATACTTGGTCGCAGATGCTGGTATTGAGCGCAATCGATCAAATGGACGGCATGGCAACGCCCTCGAAAATTGCCGAAGCGGAAAATATCCGCTCGTCCAACCTTGCCTCCCTGTTGAAGGACCTGGAGGCGCGAGACTTGATTACCCGTACGCCAGACACCGAAGACCGCAGACGTACCTGGATCGGCCTTTCGGAGCAAGGCCGATGCGTGTTGCAGGCAAGTCGTCAGCGCCGTGACGAGTGGCTTGCTGAAGCGGTAGACGCCTGTCTGACTGCCGGTGAACGCAAGCGCCTGGAAGCAGCCGGCTTGCTCATGGACAAACTCAGCAGCTATGGAAGCTCCGACTGGCGCTGAAGCTCGCTGTCGAATGCGCCCTAGGTAAAAATCCTGTTTTCGCACGTCATGCTCGCCGACGCGCATGTGTGCTCGAACTGCAACGGCGTTGCGGTGATATGTCCGCCAAGACTTTCAGCCGTTTCCGTCCCAGGCTCATCCGCGCATGCGTGCCTGCGCAATTGCAGCCAATGGTATTCCAGCCCACGCGGGTCATTTTCCGAACGAACCGACACCCCCTCCAAGCGGCCTCTGCCTTGCCGGGTTATTTTCAGTGGCAACACGGCACCGGGTGCGCAGCTCGGGAAATTGACGTTCAAGCAAACGTCTTGCGGCCACTGTTGGGCCATCAGTTGTTCAATCACGGGGGCGCCGTGGTTGAGTGCGTTTTCCCAGGGCACCGCGGTGCGATCCGTAAACGCCTGGCTCAGTGCGATGGACGGGATACCGAACAGTAACCCCGTCATCGCCGCTCCGACGGTACCCGAGAATACCGTTTCCGTTCCCAGGTTCGCCCCGCGATTCACGCCGGATAAAATCAGGTCAGGCTTGTCGTGACTGAGCAAATGCCCAAGCGCCAGGGCTATGCAATCAGCGGGGGTTCCGGTAACCGCAAACCTGCGTGTTCCCTGGTAACTCAGCCGCAAGGGAGCATGCAGACTCAATGAATGTGACGTGCCGCTTTGGTCAAGTAACGGTGCGACGACCCACACTTCATTCGCTAATTGGCAGGCAATGCGTTCAAGTACCTTGAGCCCTGGGGCATCAATACCATCGTCGTTGGTGAGAAGGATTCGCTCAAATCGATGACTCTTCGCCATGGTCATGCCCCGTCGATGCTGCCGCAGGAGGCGCTCGGATTGGCGCCTTCGAAGGCATAATTACCTATATTTAAATAGTTATCTACTTATAGGTATGAAAACAGGCCTGCCTTCGCTCACCAAGGCTTACGGGAAAAGTCACTGGTTTCAGAACCGGCCGCTCGCACTGGCCACCGGCGCCGGGTGCAGTCATCCACCCATTTTCCGGGTTGATTGCACGGGCGCTGTCGGCGTCGTTTTCGACAATGAAGACAGGTTTTCTTCACACAAAGAAGTCCCTTGATGAAACCTTGATAATTCACACACCGTTTATTGAAAGTCCGCTGCCAGTATTGCCCTACGCCCGACTTCCGCGAACCGACCCTATGCCGACCACCGTACCGCTGTCCAAGCCTGTCAAGCTGCCTGAACGCCTCGGCGCGGTGTTGCTGCTGGTCGGCACGCTGGCCGGCTGCTCGCTGGCGCCGGAGTACCAGGCGCCCGTGCTGCCGGTGCCGCAGACCCTGCAAGGCGAACCTTCGACGGGCACGCCCTCCTCCATGACCGGTGAGGTCGAGGGGCTTTCCGAGGAGGAGCGACAATTGCTGGCCGGCCTGGATTCATCGGCGCAGTTGCCGCATCGGGTTGAACAAGCCCTGAACTACAATCGCGACCTGCGCCTGGCATTGCTGCGTGTCGAGCAAGCCCGTGCCCAGTACGGCATTTCCCGCGCCGATCGCCTGCCCACCGTGGCCCTGGGCCTGCAACGCAACCGCCAGCACTTGCACGACAAGGCCGCCGACGAACGTTATGGGCAAGACATCGCGGTGGCGTCCGTCGGCGTATCGGACTTCGAGCTGGATTTTTTCGGCCGGGTCCGCAGCCTGTCCGAGGCGGCGCAGCATGACTACCTGGCCACACGCTACGGGGCTTTGGCGGCGCGCAAGGCACTGATCGTTGAAGTGGCGCGCCTATATTTGCAAGAGCGCTTGCAGGCAGGCGTGCAGTCCGACACGCAGTCTATTCTCGACAACCAGAACCTGCTGCTGAGCGTACTCGACGGCCAGCAAAAGGAAGGCCTCGTCGCCCAGGACACGGTCGACACCCGACGCATGGAGGTTCGGCGTGCCGCCCAGCAATGGCAGGACGCAAGCGCCGACCACGCGCGTGCACAGCAGGCGCTGGCATGGGTGACCGGCTACCAGGCCGCGCCTTCGACCGCTACCGCGACAGACCCCGCAATTGACTTGGATACCCCGCCCTGGCTGATCGAACTCTCGTCCCAACGACTGTTGCAGCGCTTCGATGTGCGCCAGTGTGAAGAAGCCCTGCGCGCATCGAACGCCAATATTGGCGCCGCGCGTGCGGCGTTCTTCCCCTCGATCACCTTGAGCACCGGTGCCGGCATCGCCAGCCCGCGCTTGAGCAACCTGTTTTCATCCGGCAGCGGCGCCTGGCTGTTCACCCCGCAACTGAACCTGCCGCTGTTCGACGGTGGCCGCAACCAGGCCAACCTGGACCTGGCCACCGCTCGCCAAGAGTCCGCCGTCGCCCAATACGAAAAGACCGTGCAGGACGCCTTCCGCGAAATCGCAGACCTGTTGAGCCAACGACAACAAGCGCTGGCCAACGCCACCACGCAGATCGATCTGGCGGCGTTGACCGCATTAAAAGCCAAGCGTCTCGACCAGCAGATTGCCGCGGGTGCGGCTGCGCGTTCGGAGCTCTCGGCCGCGGCAATTCGCCTGGCTGAATCGGACATTGAATTGCGCAAGGCCACCTACCAATTGTTGTTCAACCGCCTCGCGCTGTATCGCGCGCTGTCCGGCGCACCGCTATTTTCCTCCGCTGAAAGGGTTTCACCATGAGCTTGACCATTGCCCCGACCCGTACCGTGCTGTGGGGCGCCGCCTTGATGGCCTGCACGCTCGCGATCCCGGCACAGGCGGCCGACGCCAGCCCGGCAGCCGACAAGACCACCGCCACCCTGGGCCTTGGCATGGGGGTCACACCGCGCTACATGGGCGCCGACCGCTACCGCGCGCTCGTGCTGCCGATGTTCAGCATCCAGCGCGGCGCGCTGTTCGCCGACACCACCCGAGGCCTCGGTGTGCAGTTTCAATCCGACAGCGGCTTTGGCGCCAGCGCGGCGATCAACTACGACCTGGGCCGTAAGGAAAAAGACAGCAGCAGCCGCCCGGGCGACCGCGAGCTGAACGGCATGGGCGATATCAACGGCGCCACCGTCGCCGACTTCACCCTCAGCCAGCAGCTGTTTGACTGGCTGTCGGTCAGCGGCGAAGCCGAACTGCGCATGGCCGGCGAACACCGTGGCAACCGCTACCGCTTTGGCCTGGAAGGCATCCTGTTGCATACCGACAGCGACACCCTGTCCCTGGACATCGACGCCCATGCCGGCGACGGCCGCTACAACCAGACTTTCTTCGGCGTCACCCAGGCGCAGAGCCAGCGTTCGCTCTATGGCAAATACAACACCGATGCAGGCATCTATGCCTATTCCGCCGCCTTGAACTGGCAGCACAGCCTGGACGCGCACTGGTCGACGCTGGCCAGCCTGACGCTGACCCAGTACGCCGACCAGGCCCGTAACAGCCCGCTGATCCAGCGTGAAAGCGCCGGCCTGGGCATGTTCGCCATCAACTACACCTTCTGATAACGAGGCGCCAGGCATGCAGGGTTTTGCTCAGTTGTTCCGTCCTTGGGACCGTTCCCTGATGTTCGGCGTTGTCTGCCTGATGATGGCGGCCTGTTCGCGCGAGGAAGCGGTGCCGGAGCCGGCCGTAAGGTCCGTCAAAGTCGCCACCGTGCACGCTACAGAGGTCGACGCTGCGCCGTTGACCGGTGTGGTGCGCCAACGCCAACGCGCGGCCCTGGCCTTCGAAGGCGCGGGGCGATTAATGGCGTTGAACGTCGACGTCGGCGATGCCGTAAAACAAGGCCAGGTGCTGGCGAGCCTGGACACGTCGGCCGTGCGGTTACGCCTGAAACAAGCGCAGGCGGCTTTGTTCGCCAGCGTGGCGCAAACCGGCGAGCGCAAGCGCAACAAGCTGCGCCAGCAACAGCTTTACGCCCAGGGCAGCGTTGCGGCCAGCGCCGTGGAGCAAGCCGAAGCCGCGTGGCAGGCCGCCGTTGCACAGCAGGCCGCCGATGAAGCGGCGCTGGACCTGGTACGCCGCGATCAACGCCAGGGCCAACTGATCGCGCCGTTTGATGGCCGCGTCGTGGCCCGGCCCGCGCAGTTGTACAGCGAGTTGTCGCCCGGCCAAGGGGTGATGGAACTGGAGGCCGGCGGCGCGTTGCAGGTCATCGTGCAAATTCCGATGGAACAGGCCGCCGGCCTCAAACCTGGCGACCACGCCGCCGCCAACGACCCGGCAGCGCCCGGCTCAACCCTGCCGCTGGTGCTCGAAGGTTTGTCGACGCGCGCGCAGAACGGCCTGTTGCAAAGCGCGCGTTTTCGCCTGGACGCCCGCGCGCTCGCGCTCCCCAGCGGCGTGAACCTCAACGTGCGATTGGCGGCGCCTGCCGCGCGCGCGCTGTCGATTCCGACCCAGGCGCTGCGTATGGGCGGCGACGCCAGCCAGGTGCAGGTGTTCGTCTATGACCCTGCCCAGGGCAAGGTCGCCCTGCGCGATATTACGATCGGCCTGATCGACCAGGGCCGTGTCGCCATCGACGACGGCCTCAAGGACGGCGAGCAAGTGGTCGTCACCGGCGTGGCGTTCCTCACCGACGGCCAGCCCGTCAACCTGCTCTCGCCCTCCAGCCGTTTGAGCACGCCCGAATGATCAACCTGACCCGTCACGCCCTGGGCGCGAGCCGCCTGACCTTATTCACCGCCCTGCTGATCCTGCTCGCAGGCGTGGCTACATTCCTGAGCTTCCCGACCCAGGAAGAGCCCTCGGTGACGATTCGCGATGCGCTGGTGAGCATCCAATTCCCCGGCCTGCCCAGCGAACGCGCCGAAGAGTTGCTGGCCCGGCCTACCGAAGAAAAGCTGCGCGAGCTGTCGCAGATCAAAAACATCGTGACCACCGTCCACCCCGGCAGCGTGATCATCCAGGTGACGGCCCGCGATGAGATCAAGGACCTGGGCGTGCTGTGGCAGCAGGTACGCAATAAAGTCGCCGAGGCCGGTGCCAGCTTTCCACCGGGCACCCAGGGGCCGTTTGTCGACGATAATTTCGGACGCGTCGCCGTCGCGTCCATCGCCGTCACCGCGCCCGGCTACAGCATGAGCGAGATGCGCGGGCCGTTGAAGCGCCTGCGTGACCAGTTGGGCGGCTTGCCCGGTATCGGCCAGGTGACATTGCACGGCCTGCAAGACCAGCAACTGTCGATCGACATCAACCCACAGCGCCTGGCGGGGCTGGGCTTGTCCCCCCAGCAGCTGTTCCAACAACTGCAGCAACAGAACGTATTGGCGCCTGGCGGTATTGCCGACATTGGCGGGCAAATCACCACGCTAACCGTAACCGGCGAAGTGCTCAGCCTGGAGCAACTGCGCCAGTTGCCGATCCAACTGCCCGGCGCCGACGGCACCGCGCAATCGGTGGCGCTCGGCGCCATTGCGCAGATCTCGGTGATGGCGGCCGACCCGCCCCAGACCGCGGCGGTCTATCAAGGCCAGGACGCCGTGGTGCTGGCAGTGTCCATGGCGCCCGGACAAAACGTGCACCAATTCGGCGTGGCATTGCGCGCGCGTTTGGCCCAGTTGGAACAGCAACTGCCGTTGGGCTTCAGCGCCCATATGGTGACGTTCCAGGCGGATGTGGTCGATCAGCAGATGGCCAAGATGAAACACGTGATGATCGAGACGGTGGTCATCGTCATGGCCGTGGTCATGCTGTTCCTGGGCTGGCGCACCGGGCTGGTGGTGGGCGCCATTGTGCCGCTGACCATCCTCGGTACGTTGATCGCCATGCGCATGCTCGGGGTCGAGCTGCAAACCGTGTCGATTGCCGCAATCATCCTCGCGCTCGGTTTGCTGGTGGACAACGGCATCGTGATCGCCGAGGACATCGAGCGCCGGCTCCACGCCGGTGAAGATCGGCGCCAGGCCTGCGAGGACGCCGGACGCACCCTGGCGATTCCGCTGTTGACCTCGTCCCTGGTGATTGTGCTGGCGTTCTCGCCGTTCTTTCTCGGCCAGACCAGCACCAATGAATACCTGCGCTCATTGGCTGTCGTGCTGGCGCTGACGCTGCTCGGCTCCTGGTTGTTGAGCATCACGGTCACGCCGCTGTTGTGCCTGTATTTTGCCAAAGCTGCCCCTCAGGACACGGCAGAGGACAGCTATGACAGCGGTTTTTACCGAGGCTACCGGGCGGTCATCGGCCGCGTGCTGCAACACAAAGCGCTGTTTCTGATGGCCATGCTGATGTTACTCGCCGCCGCCATCTTCGAACTGATGCGCGTACCCTATGACTTTCTGCCTCAGTCGGACCGCTTGCAGTTCCAGGTGCCTATCAGCCTGGAACCCGGCAGCGGCTCGCGCAAGACCTTGCAAAGCGTGCGCGAGATCAGCCTGTGGCTGAGCAAGGAACCCCAGGTAGCCGACAGTATCGGCTACGTCGGCGATGGCGGGCCGCGTATCGTGCTGGGCCTCAACCCGCCGTTGCCGGCACCGGAAACCGCTTACTTCACTGTCAGCGTCAAGGCCGGTACGGATATCGATGCAGTCATCGCCAATATGCGTCGCTATCTGCTCAAGCACCACCCGGAACTGCGCGCCGAGCCCAAGCGTTTTTCCCTTGGCACTACCGAGGCCGGTGTGGCGATCTATCGCGTGCTGGGCCCGGACGAGCAGGTATTGCGCAGCCTGGCCGGCCAGATCGAAAAAGCACTGCGGGAAGTGCCGGGGACACTGGATGTACGCGATGACTGGAGCACACGTCTGGCACGTTATACCGTAGAGGTCGATCAGCACAGTGCGCGCCGCGCCGGTGTCGACACCCAAGCCATTGCCCAGGCCTTGCAGCTGCACTTCGGCGGCATTCAGGTTTCGTCATTGCAGGACAACCAGACCCGCGTCCCGCTGGTGGTGCGCGAGCCAGCGACGCCAACCGATATCTCGCCGGATCTGCGCGGCATCCTGGTCTACCCGGCCGACGGCTCGACACCCGTGCCGTTGGCGACCGTTGCGCGCATCGTCGCGGCCAGCGAACCCTCGACGCTGATGCGGCGCAATCAGGAACGCGCCATCACTGTGGTCGGGCACAACCCGTCGTTGACGGCAACCTCCATCGTCGAGCAGTTGGCACCGCAGGTCGCGGCACTGCCCCTGCCGCCGGGATATCGCATTGAACTGGGCGGCGAAATCGAAGACTCGGCGGACGCCAACCAGGCATTGCTGCAATACCTTCCCCACGCGCTGATCGCCATGCTGTTGCTGTTCGTCTGGCAGTTCAATTCGTTTCGCAAACTGCTGATTGTGGTCTCGGCGATCCCCTTCGTCCTGATTGGCGTGGCCGTAGCGCTGCTTATCACTGGTTACCCGTTCGGCTTCATGGCCACCTTCGGGCTGTTGTCACTGGCGGGGATTATCGTCAACAACGCCGTGCTGTTGCTGGAGCGTATCGAGGCGGAACTGCACGATGGCCTGCCGGTGTACGAGGCGGTGGTGAATGCCGCCGTGAAACGCCTGCGCCCCATCGTCATGACCAAACTGACCTGCATTATCGGACTGGTGCCGCTGATGCTGTTTGCCGGGCCACTGTGGGAAGGCATGGCGATCACGCTGATGGGCGGCCTGGCGCTGGGCACGTTGGTCACCCTGGGGTTGATCCCCGTGCTGTACGTATTGCTGTTCACACCGCGTAAACATTCACACACCAAGGCGACCACACCATGATTTTTTCGTTGAAGGCAAAGCGCAACCTCAAGCGCGTAACCCTCGGGGCCGCGCTGCTTGGCGCGCTGTCGCCGAGTATCGGTGCTCAAGCCTCCGCGTTCGTCCATCCGGGCCTGTTGCAGACCGAGCAGGACTTTATACGCATCCGCGAAAAATTGGCCAACCACAACCAGCCGTGGCTGGCCGGTTGGCAGAAGCTGATCGCCAACCGTCATGCATCACTGGCCTGGAACCCGAGCCCGGTCGCGGTGGTGTATCGGGGTGCGGATGGCCAGCATCCGGAAAACTACGCCAGGTTATTCAACGACGCCGCCGCCGCGTACGCCTTGGCCCTGCGCTGGCAGCTCTCGGGCGATCCCGTGTATGCCGACAAAGCCGTAGCGATGTTGAACCAATGGTCCACCACCCTGACGGCGATTGAAGGCACGTCGGACCGTTTCCTGGCATCAGGCCTGTACGGTTACCAACTCGCCAATGCCGCCGAAATACTGCGCGGTTATCCAAAGTGGAAGGCGGCGGACTTTCATCGGTTCCAGAGCATGATGCTCACGGTGTTCTACCCGATGAACCATGATTTCCTGGCGCATCACAATAACGCGCTGGTCGACCACTATTGGGCGAACTGGGACCTGGCCAATATGAACTCGATGCTGGCAATTGGCGTACTGACCGACCGCCGCGATATCTATGAAGAAGCGGTCAACTATTTCAAACACGGCGCCGGCAACGGTTCCATTGAACACGTGGTGTGGAAGCTCTACGGCAATGGCCTGGGCCAGGTCCAGGAGAGCGGACGTGACCAGGCGCACACCCTGCTCGACATCGCCTTGCTCGGCAGCTTCTGCCAAATGGCCTGGAGCCAGGGCGACGATCTGTTTGGGTACCAGAACAACCGCGTGCTGCAAGGCGCCGAGTATGTGGCCAGGTATAACCTGGGCCAGGACGTGCCTTTCACCCCCTTTATCAACAGCAGTTTCAAGCAAAGTGTCATCTCGGCAGAGCATCGCGGCGACATCCGGCCGATCTGGGAACTGCTCTACAACCATTATGTGCTGCTTAAAGGCCTCAAGGCGCCGAACGTGAAAGCCTTCGCGCATAAGGTCCAGGTGGAAGGCGGTGGCGGCGATTACGGTCCGAACAGCGGTGGCTTCGATCAGTTGGGGTACGGAACCTTGCTGTATTCGTTGGGCGAATAGGGTTTGTCAGGAAGCGAACTGGCGCCCTGAACATCCATCAATGCGCCCTCACGGCAACCACGCTCCAGGCATCCATAAATCTCGAATGCTGCGGCTCTAGTCCGAGCTATGTACGACGACCAGCAACTCTGCTTGCTCGTCGGAAACGGAGCGCAGTCGGTGAGATTTCTGAGCATTGAAATGCAGGGCGTCGCCTTCATCCAGCGTCTGGCGCTCGTTACCGAAATCAACTTCGACACGACCACGCACCACATAGATGAATTCCTCCCCCAGATGCTCCTTGAAGGCAGAGTGGCCGAATGAGCGCGGCGGGTAGACCAGAAATGGCAGCAACGCCCGATGCCCGATATGCCGCGCCAGCGGTACATGAGCTGGGGGTAGACCGCCATCAATGGCTTCGCGCGGCTGACGTCGCACCAGACTGTAGCCTTCGGCGGGCACCGCTTCGGTGCTGAACAGTTCCTCGGCTTGCGCATTCAAGGCCTTCGCCAGTTTGAGCGCCACAGCAATAGAGGGCGAACTTACACCCCGCTCCACCTTCGACAGGTAGCTCTTGGTCAATCCGGTTTGCCCGGCCAGTTGCTCCAGGGTTATTCCCATCTTCTTGCGCAAAATTCTCAGCTGTACCGCCATCGAACGCTATTCCTTGAAAAATAATGACACGCGGGTTGCAAATGACACAATGTGTCATTACGATCACAATGTGTCCTGGAGAGTCGTTGCAGAGACTCTTTGGCAATTTGAGCTGTTTTAAACCAGGTACTGACCATGACCACGACCCTGCAGACCCCGAAGGATCAGCTCGTCGCCCTTGCTGAGAAGCAAATGGTGACGGCACTGATCGATAACGAATATACCCCGAGACAGAAGCTTGCACTGACTTGCCGAATTCTTTTTGACGGCGGACATGATTCGGGACTGGCCGGGCAGATCACCGCCCGTGCCGAAGTACCGGGCACTTATTATACGCAGCGCCTGGGCCTGGGTTTTGACGAGATCAGTGGCTCGAACCTGCTGGTGGTCGATGAAGACCTCAAAGTACTCAAGGGCCAAGGCATGGCGAACCCGGCCAATCGCTTCCACAGCTGGCTTTACCGGGCTCGCCCGGATGTGAATTGCATCATCCATACACACCCTCTGCACAGCGCCACACTGTCAATGCTGGAAGTGCCGCTCGTGGTTTCCCATATGGACATCTGCCCGCTGTACGACGACTGCGCCTTTCTCAAGGATTGGCCGGGTGTTCCGGTGGGCAATGAAGAAGGCGAGATCATTGCAACGGCGATCGGTGACAAGCGCGCCATCCTGCTTTCTCACCATGGTTTGCTGATTGCAGGCAGCTCAATTGAAGAAGCCTGCGTGCTCGCGCTGCTTTTTGAACGGGCGGCCAGGATGCAGTTGCTCGCTATGAGCGCAGGGGAAATCCGCCCCATTCCCGAAGCGCTGGGCAAAGAAGCTCACGATTGGATCTGCACCCCGAAACGCCACGGCGCCGCATTCAGTTACTACGCCCGGCGTGCACTGCGTGCCCACGGCGATTGCCTGGCCTGATCATCCTTACATCATAAAAACTGCAAAGGTGCCTTGTATGTCTACTTCCATAATTCGTGGCGTTATCGGTTATACCATCACCCCATTCGCGGTTGACGGTTCACTGGACCTGGTTGCCTTGGGGCAGTCGATCGACAAGCTGATCGCCTCCGGCGTGCATGCCATCGCACCGCTGGGAAGCACCGGGGAAGGCGCCTATCTTTGCGATCAGGAATGGGAAGCGGTGGTCCGCTTCAGCCAAGAGAAAATCGCCGGCCGAGTACCCACAGTGGTCAGCGTTTCGGACCTGACCACCGCACGCACCGTACAGCGTGCCCGATTGGCTGAGTCGTGTGGGGCTACCGCTGTGATGGTGCTTCCAGTCTCTTATTGGAAGTTGACTGACACGGAGATTGTCGATCATTACAAAGCAGTCGGCGCGGCCATCAGCATTCCTATCATGCTCTACAACAACCCAGGCACCAGCGGCACGGACCTGTCGGTCGATCTGATCCTGCGCATCCTGAAAGAAGTGAAGAACGTCACCATGGTCAAGGAGAGCACTGGCGACATTCAACGCATGCACCGACTGTTCAAGGCCACCGATGGTCAAGTGGCCTTCTACAACGGCTGCAATCCGTTAACCCTGGAGGCATTGGTTGCCGGTGCGAGCGGTTGGTGTACCGCCGCCCCCAACCTTATTCCGGAACTGAATCTGGCGCTGTGGGATGCCGTGCAGAGTGGAAAACTGGAAGAAGCCCGCACGCTGTTCTATCGCCAGTACGAAATACTCGAATACATCACTCGTCGCGGCCTGCCGACCACTGTCAAGGCAGGTTTAAGGATGCAGGGCCTTGACGTCGGCGCCCCCCGCCTTCCGCTTCAACCGCTTGATGCCACAGCCAGCACTTACCTGAAAAAGCTGTTGGACGAGTTGGCAGCCTAACTCGTGATCGAAACGACAAACGAAAAGTTCGCCACCCGCCATGCAGCGCACGTTCATAAAGGTGATTGCGAGGGCGGTCGCCTTGAATCTATCTGCAATCCGAGGGTAAAACGTTGAAAGTCCATTTTGTGATGCACGAGTCCTTCGAAGCACCTGGTGCGTTTGAACACTGGGTAAATGCCCGGGGTTATCAAGCAACCTATTCACGCGTATACGAATACGCCGCCCTCCCGGAGGACGCCGCCTCATTCGACCTTTTGGTCGTACTAGGCGGCCCCCAGGACCCTGGCACATCGCTTGAGCAATGCCCCCATTTCAACGCATCGGCCGAGTGTGAGCTCATAAACAAAGCCATCACCAGCGGTCGCGCTGTCGTCGGTGTGTGCCTGGGTTCACAGCTGATCGGTGAAGCGCTGAATGCGACTTTCGCCCACAGCCCGGAGAAAGAAATCGGCAAGTTCCCCATTTACTTGACCGAGGAAGGTTTGGCGAATCCAAAGTTCTCCCATTTCGGCAAGACGCTCGATGTCGGACATTGGCACAACGACATGCCTGGCCTCTCTGAAAATGCCAGGATCATTGCGTACAGTGAAGGCTGTCCGCGTCAGATCGTCGAGTACAGCAACCTGGTGTATGGCTTTCAGTGCCATATGGAACTCACCAAAGACGTCGTGGAATTGTTGATCCAAGCTTCGGAAACGGAACTGGCGACATTGACTGACCGCAGGTTTGTTCAGCAGCCCGCCGCATTGCGGCAGAACAACTACGACGAGATGAACCAGACGCTATTCATATTTTTGGACAAGCTTGTTGCCGATTACCTGGCCAATTAGCGACAGCCTGCCTCAATACTACTCGTACCGCCGTGGCCCCCTTCAACGGCGACCTCATAGCCTCCAGGCAGCTCGCGAAAGGCGCTCCTGGGCTGTACGCAGTTCACTTTCCCGCTGAGGTGCCTGCCGCTTTGGGCACTTTGCCGAGCATAGACACCGGGATAGCCAGGATCAGCCCACCACTGACGAACAGACACAGGGCCAGCACATAGGTGCCGTTGTTGATGTTGCCGGTGAGGTTCTCAGCCACGGCAGTGATCATCGCCCCGGTGAATCCGGACAGGTTGCCGATGGCGTTGATCATGCCGATGCCGGCTGCGGCCGCTACGCCCGACAACAAGGTCCCCGGCAGGGTCCAGAAAATCGGCATCAGGCTGAGGATCCCGGAGGCGGCGACACTCAAGAAGAGTACGGACAACACCAGGTTGTCGGCGAAGAAGGCACTGAAGATCAAGCCGACCCCACCGATAAAGGCTGGGATGGCCGCGTGCAGGCGCCGCTCGCCGGTACGGTTGGAGTGTCGTGCGTTGAGCAACATCACCACTGTGGCGACTGCATAGGGTATGGCGGTCAGGAAGCCAATGTGCAAATTGTTGGTGATACCGCTGCTCTTGATAATCGAGGGCATCCAGAACGCCAGGCCGTAGAAGCCGGTGTTGAAGGTCAGCAAAATCAACACCAGTAACCACACCTTGGGGTTGAAGAACACCTCACTCAAGCGCGTTGCCTTGCCGTGATTATCGGTTTGCAGATTGGCCTTGAGCAGGCTCTTTTGCGCCGCTGAAAGCCACGTGGCCTTGTCGATGTTGTCGGCCAGACAAACGATCACGACAACGGCCATGATGATCGACGGGACACCCTCGATGATCAGCATCCACTGCCAGCCCGACAGGCCGTGCACGCCCTGCATGCTGTTCATCAGCCAACCGGACAACATGCCGCCCAGTGTCAGGCTGATCGGCATGGCCATCAGAAAGCCGGACATCACGCGGCTTTGCCGGTGCGTTGGAAACCAATAATTGAGATACAGAATCACGCCGGGGAAGAAGCCGGCTTCACACACCCCCAGGAGGAAGCGCAACACATAAAACATGCTGCTTGACTGGAGACCGAAGAACCCCGCCAGCGGCACGGTGTAGGCCACCGCCATGGAGATCACTGCCCAACTGAGCATGATCCGGGCGATCCAGAACCGCGCCCCGAAGCGATGCAGCAGCAGGTTGCTGGGGACTTCGAAAAGGAAATACCCCCAGAAAAACATACTGGCACCCAACGCATAGACCGTGTTGCTGAACTGCAGCTCATTGAGCATATCCAGCTTGGCAAAGCCGATGTTGACCCGGTCCAGGTAGGCCGCCATGTAACACAAGAGCAGGACCGGAAGGATGCGCCAGACGACTTTGCGGTAGGTCTGGTTTTCAAAGTCGAGTTCGCGAGATGGCGCCTGCGCGGGCAGAGGCTCGGAGATGGTTTGCATGAGGTAACCCCTGGGCATATGGATATGCCTGATTATTTTTATGGAATGGGTCAAGCCGAATGAGCCCTCATCCGGCAGTGCAGCCGTTATTACAGTGGCTGGGCCGTGTGTTCTCCGTTGACCAGGCGCATCAGCCCCAGGGGATTGCTGTTCTTCAAGGCATCGCGAAGCAAGCCATCGGGGATGTTCTGGTAGCACACCGGCCGCAGGAACTTGGCATGACGGTCTTCTGACCCAGATGGGAATCTGGTCGGTACTCTACTGTCGCCAATCGATTCTTTCCCAATGGCATTTATTGATCATCCGATAACGATCCGTTATCGCAGCAACCGTCAGTTTTCGCCCTTAATCCGGCTGATCCTTGGCCAGGCGCGCGTTTTCCTTGAGTATCTCGGCGAACTCCAGCGCCGCCCCTATCAATGGTTCGCCCTTGCGCGTGAGGATGCCGTAGTCCTGCGGCACCAAATGCAGCGGGGTATCGAGGGTCTTCAATTGGCCGCTTTCGAGCAGCGGGTTGACCATGGCGCTGGGCAGCATCCCGATCATCGGCCCGCGCTGCAGGACCTGAAGGAAGGTCTGCATGGAAATGGTGTCGACGGTGTTGCGCGGCATCCCGACCCCGGCTTCGGCAAAGGCCTGTTCCATGCGGCCACGAATCGGCGTGCCGACCGGATAGAGAATCCACGGCAAGTCCACCAATTGTTGCAACGAGAGGCGGCCCGCGTCCGCCAGCGGCTGACGACCGTTGACCACGATCGAGAACGGTTCAGGGGCCAAAGGCTCGAAGTCATAGCGTCGCTGCTGGCTTTGATCGGTAAACCGGGCCACCGCCAGATCCAGTTGCTTCTCTTCGAGCATCTCCATCAGGCGATTGCTGGTCTGCTCCACCACCTCAATCGAGAGCAACGGCCAGCGCTGCTTGATCTGCAGGACCGCGTCGGGCAAAGCCGCCGCCGTTGCGGCAAAAATTCCGCCGACCTTCAGTGAGCCATGGCCGCCCTCTCGCAGGCTGCTGATTTGTTCGACAAACGAACGCGCGTCGTTCAAGGCAATCTGCGCGTAACGCAGCACGTGCTCGCCCAAGGCGGTCGGCGGCATGCTGCGCGGCAATCGTTCGAACAGGGCGAAGCCGAGCAGGCTTTCGATTTCCTTGAGCATCTTGCTGATGGCCGGCTGACTGAGGTTCATCTGTTGCGCCGCCAAGTGCATGTTGCGCGTGCGTCCCAACGTATCGATCAACACCAGGTGACGGAATTTCAGCCAGCCGCAGAAGCTGGAGACGGACAGATCGGACATGGAGACTCCCTTGGCCATCAATAACCTGACGTTATCAAATACTGAATATATCTCATTGGAGTTTATCGACTCGCCGCCCTAGCGTGAAGGCTTTAAGAACCAGGAAAACTCGCCATGCCATTATTGCTGACTCCCGAAAACACCCTGCCGGTCGATGGTATGGCCGCCACCCTGATCGGCCGTGCCTGGGTGCCAGGCAAGATCGCGGGGCCCTCGCCGATCGTGCTGCGCAGCGACGGTGTGTTTGATCTGTCGGAGCGTTTTGCGACCCTGAGCGAGCTGCTGGAAACGCAATCTCCACTGGCGGCGGTAAGGCAGACGCCCGGCACCTTTATCGCCAGCGTCGAGGCGCTCCTGGCCAACACTGGCCCCGCTTGCGATCCGTCCAGACCCTATTTGCTGCCGCCCCTGGACTTGCAAGTGATCAAGGCCGCCGGGGTCACGTTCGCCGCCAGCATGATCGAGCGCGTGATCGAGGAGCAGGCCGGCGGTGATATGGCGAAAGCCGAGGCGGTGCGCGCCACCGTCCGCAGCGTAATTGGCGACAACCTGCGCTCCATCGTACCGGGCTCGGAGCAAGCCATGCGCCTCAAGGCCTTGCTGATCGAACGGGGGATGTGGTCGCAATACCTGGAAGTCGGCATTGGCCCGGATGCGGAGATCTTCACCAAGGCGCCTGTCCTCGCGGCGGTGGGAAGCGCCAGCTACATCGGCATTCATCCCGGCTCGCAATGGAACAACCCGGAGCCCGAAGTGGTGCTGGCGGTGAACAGCCATGGCCAGATCCACGGCGCCACCTTGGGCAACGACGTCAACCTGCGCGACTTCGAAGGCCGCAGCGCGCTGTTGCTGGGCAAGGCCAAGGACAACAATGCCTCCTGCGCCATTGGGCCGTTTATTCGACTGTTCGACGAACACTTCAGCCTGGATGATGTGCGGGCCTGCGTGGTCGATCTAGAGGTACAAGGCGAAGACGGTTATCGCCTGCAAGGCTCAAGCTCCATGAGTCAGATCAGCCGCGACCCACAGGATCTGGTGAGTCAGACGCTCAACGCCAATCACCAGTATCCCGATGGTTTCCTGCTGTTTCTCGGCACGCTGTTCGCCCCCACTGAAGACCGCGATCAGGCCGGCAGCGGTTTCACCCACAAGCTGGGTGACCACGTCCGTATCAGCAGCCCGTTGCTCGGTAGCCTGCATAACCTGGTGACCCACAGCTGCGCCGCCACCCCCTGGACGTTCGGGGTGGGCGCCTTATTGCGCAATCTGGCATCCCGTGGCCTGCTCGCCCGCTGAATCCCCCGCGATTTGTCGACTCATCCAATAACGACAAGAGAGAAAGCATCATGAGTGAAACGCCAAAACGTCGCCTGCGCAGCGAGCAATGGTTCAATGACCCTGCCCACGCGGACATGACCGCCCTGTATGTCGAACGCTACATGAACTACGGGATGACCCGCGAAGAACTGCAATCGGGCCGACCGATCATCGGCATCGCCCAGACCGGCAGCGACCTGACCCCCTGCAACCGTCATCACCTGGAGTTGGCGCAACGCGTCAAAGCCGGCATTCGGGATGCCGGTGGCATTCCCATGGAGTTCCCGGTGCATCCGATCGCCGAGCAATCGCGTCGGCCCACCGCGGCACTGGACCGTAACCTGGCGTATCTGGGGTTGGTGGAGATCCTCCACGGCTACCCGTTGGACGGCGTCGTCCTCACCACCGGTTGCGACAAAACCACCCCCGCCTGCCTGATGGCTGCCGCAACCACCGACTTGCCGGCCATCGTCCTGTCCGGCGGCCCGATGCTCGACGGTCACCACAAGGGGGAACTGATCGGCTCCGGCACCGTGCTCTGGCATGCACGCAACCTGATGGCCGCCGGCGAAATTGACTACGAAGGCTTCATGGAGATGACCACGGCGGCCTCGCCGTCCGTTGGGCACTGCAACACCATGGGCACCGCCCTGTCGATGAATGCGCTGGCCGAAGCCTTGGGAATGTCATTGCCTGGCTGTGCGAGCATACCGGCGCCCTACCGTGAGCGCGGGCAAATGGCCTATGCCACCGGCAAGCGCATTTGCGAGCTGGTCCTGCAGGATATACGCCCATCGCAGATCATGACGCGCGAAGCATTCGAGAACGCGATCGCCGTCGCCTCGGCACTCGGCGCATCGAGCAACTGTCCTCCGCACCTGATCGCAATTGCCCGGCACATGGGCGTCGAACTGAGCCTGGATGACTGGCAACGGATTGGCGAGGACGTGCCGCTGCTGGTCAATTGCATGCCGGCGGGCAAGTACCTCGGCGAAGGCTTCCACCGCGCCGGCGGCGTGCCGGCCGTGATGCACGAACTGCAAAAAGCCGGGCGCCTGCATCAAGACTGCGCAACGGTCGGCGGCAAGACCATCGGCGAAATTGTCAGCCGCGCCCTGACCAGCAACGTCGACGTGATCTACCCCTTTGAAACCCCGCTCAAGCACCGTGCCGGCTTTATCGTGCTCAGCGGCAACTTCTTCGACAGCGCCATCATGAAAATGTCGGTGGTGGGCGAAGCGTTTCGCAAAACCTACCTGTCCGAACCCGGCGCAGAAAACAGCTTCGAGGCCCGGGCGATCGTGTTCGAAGGGCCAGAGGACTATCACGCCCGCATCGACGACCCGGCGCTGGACATCGACGAGCGCTGCATCCTGGTCATCCGCGGTGTGGGTACCGTCGGCTACCCCGGCAGTGCAGAAGTAGTCAACATGGCGCCTCCGGCCGCGCTGATCAAACAAGGTATCGACTCCCTGCCCTGCCTGGGCGATGGGCGTCAAAGCGGCACGTCGGCAAGCCCGTCAATTCTCAACATGTCCCCCGAAGCAGCGGTAGGAGGCGGCTTGGCGTTGCTGAAAACCAACGACCGCCTGAAGGTCGACCTGAACACACGCACGGTCAACCTGCTGATAGACGAGGCCGAGATGAGCCGGCGTCGACGCGAGTGGACGCCGAACACCCCACCCTCCCAGACACCCTGGCAGGAACTCTACCGGCAACTGGTGGGACAGCTTTCTACAGGTGGATGCCTGGAGCCTGCGACTCTGCATCTGCGCGTGATCGCCCGCAGTGGTGAGCCGCGGCATTCGCATTGACAACGACCGACAATTTACGCCCTCCTGAAAAACAGATCAGAAGGTGTAAACCTTATTCAGGACGGGACAAAGGTAAAAAAAAGGACAGGCCTGGGGTGATTTTGGGGAGATATTTTTAGTGCAGCTCGAAAAGAATTCGAAGGCAGGAAGCGGATAGCGAGCTGGCTGGAATACCTGTCTTATAAGGATAAACCCACGGTTTTGCGCATCCCACAGCGAACAGCTTGACCCGTGCATCGGCAATCTGCCGATCACACATATCGATGACGGGACCTTGGGCCGAAAACGAAAAGCTTCTGCATGGGCAGAGGCTGAAAAAGGTGAAAATCCCTGGGTGCCCGTAGCAATAGATGGGTAGCAGCGATGAACGGGGTGCTGCTGCTCAGTTTGCTGCCGATAGAGTGGAATCATGAAGAGGTGTCAGTATGATTCTGCGCAAACTCAATATCGCCCCACGCTCCGCACTTAGCTTTGGTTTTTTTTGCTTGATGATCATTGGGTTGGGAGTGGTAGCTCTCATCCAGGCCTCAAGCTTGAACGACGCTGAAAAGTTTGTAGAAAACAACGTGGTGCCCAGCATTTCGATGCTCGCCAAGATGGATCGAGAGTTTTTAAGCATCCGAAATAATAATTCAAGATTGCGTAACCCCATTGAGCCTGCTGATCGCAGAGCTCAAGCGCTTGTAGAGGTCAAAAAATCGCGCGGAAATTTTGAGGACCTTATCCAGAAACTCCAGCCTCTCATCGTGACGACTAAGGGCAAACAGCTTATCGGGGAATTGGCGAAAGAATACAGCACCTATGAGGGCGCTCAGGACCAATACCTGGCCCTTACAGGCGCTGGAAAATTCGAGGATGCAGTCAAGCTGTCCACCGAGGTCATGAAATCCGGGGCGGATGGCGTAAACACGGTTCTCCAGAACCTGATAGAGCTCAATAACAATAAAGCAATTAATGCCGGCAAAGAGGCAACGCGTATTTACGAACAAAGCAAACTGATCGTCGGCGGTTTCATTTTCGTGAGTACGCTGGCTGCAATCATCCTGGCTTTCATGTACACCCGGAGCCTCACCACCCCGATGAATCGGTCGTTGGCCATTGCTGAGCGGATCGCGAAAAACGATCTTAGCGAAGTGTTAGATGTGCAGGGCACCGACGAAGTAGCGCGGCTGATGCATGCTTTGAAAGCGATGCAGGCCAACTTGCGAACCACGCTCCTGTCTATATCCGACTCATCCAACCAGTTGGCGTCCACCTCCGAGGAAATGCATGCCGTAACCGAAAATGCGAATGCCGGCATGCAACAGCAGAGCCACGAAGTGGAAATGGCCGCTACGGCCGTCAACGAGATGAGCGCTGCCGTTGACGAAGTCGCCCGCAATGCCTGCGCGGCATCCGAGGCCGCTACACGGTCCAATTCGGCGGCTATAGCCGGCCGCGCACGGGTGGACGAGACCGTCGAGGCAATTAGCCTGATGGTCTCAAGTGTGGGAGATGCGTCAAATGAGGTTCAAGGGCTCGCTGTGATGGCTACCGACATCAGCAAGGTGTTAGACGTCATCAGGGCTATCGCCGAACAGACTAATTTGCTTGCACTCAACGCTGCAATCGAAGCCGCACGGGCAGGAGAAGCAGGTCGCGGGTTCGCTGTGGTCGCCGATGAAGTCCGAGCGCTGGCGCATAGAACGCAAACTTCGACCAGCGAGATCGAACAAATGATCACGTCCATTCAAAAAGGTACTGGAGCCGCCGTTTCTGCAATGAGCAACACCAACACGCAAGCGCAAAAAACACTCGACACGGCGCGAGGTGCTGGGTCGGCGTTGGTGGAAATTACCCAAACCATTGACGACATCACCGAGCGCAACGTGCTGATTGCGACAGCGTCCGAGGAGCAAGCGCAGGTGGCCCGGGAAGTGGATCGGAGCCTGGTCAGTATCAGAGATTTGTCGAGTCAGGCGTCTGAAGGGTCAAACCAGACCGCGTTAGCCAGTTCGGAATTGTCGAAGCTGGCGGTTGAACTGAACCGGATGGTTAACCAATTTCGCCTATAGCTAATCGCTGCATAAAAAAGCCCTGCCTGACGCTCGCCGGCATCAGACACTTCCTTTTGCCGAGGGTATGGCGCTGCGGGTCCGTTATTGCTACATGGGCGAAAGACACGCAAAGCCTCTATGAAGTGCGGGCCCTGTCGCTACACGAACTCACCGGATAGTTTTGCGCAGGCACAAAAAAGCCGATCAGCTAGATCGGCTCAACTGTCTGATTTTACTCAGGAATAATGGTCGGGACGGAGTGATTCGAACACTCGACCCCTAGCACCCCATGCTAGTGCGCTACCGGACTGCGCTACGCCCCGACTAGGCGTGTTACTGGGTTCGCTTCTTAACGAAGCGAACCGGAATATACCGCAAGCTTTTGAAATGTGGAAGTATTTTTAAAGCTTGAATCATTTCTTCAACACCACCAGCACATCTTCGAGTTCGGAGATCATCTGGCGGATCAGTTGCTTGTATTGGGTAGTGTCGTCTTTGGCTTCATCACCGGACATGCGCTGGCGTGCGCCGCTGATGGTGAACCCCTGGTCATAAAGCAACGCGCGGATCTGTCGGATCATCAGCACATCCTGGCGCTGATAATACCGACGGTTCCCAGTGCGTTTGACGGGGTTGAGTTGAGGAAACTCCTGCTCCCAATAGCGCAGCACGTGCGGTTTTACCGCACACAGCTCACTCACTTCACCAATGGTGAAGTAGCGTTTGCCCGGGATGACGGGTAGTTCGTCGTTATGACTTGGTTCCAGCATAAGCCTCAACTCGGGCCTTCAACTTCTGCCCTGGACGAAAGGTGACCACACGGCGAGCCGTGATCGGGATTTCTTCTCCCGTTTTCGGATTGCGGCCAGGCCGCTGGCGTTTGTCCCGCAGGTCAAAATTGCCGAAACCAGACAATTTGACCTGTTCGTTGTCTTCCAGAGCGTGGCGGATCTCTTCAAAAAACAGCTCGACCAATTCCTTGGCCTCGCGCTTGTTCAGACCCAACTCTTCGTACAGACGTTCCGCCATCTCAGCTTTCGTCAAAGCCCCCATACGTCACTTCCTTAACGTGGCGTTCAACCTTTGTTCGAGCGAGGTGAGGATATTTTGTGTCGTGGTATTCACCTCATCATCATTAAGAGTGCGCGATGGATGCTGCCAGGTCAAGCCAACCGCAAGGCTTTTTCTATGCGGATCAATGCCTTTACCCTGATAGACGTCAAATAGCCTGAGGTCCGTCAGCCATTCCCCTGCATTTTCTCGGATTACCTCCAGAACGGCAGTAGCGGCGACTTCACGATCGGCGATCAGGGCCAGGTCACGACGCACTTCAGGAAAGCGCGACAACTCGCTGAATTTAGGCATTTTGCCCGACGCAACTTCAGCCAACACCAGCTCAAACACGAAGACTGGACGGTCCAGACCCAGGGTTTTCGACAGTTCCGGGTGAATCGCGCCGACGAAGCCGACCAAACGACCTTCGCGCTCGATGCGTGCGGTCTGGCCTGGGTGCAGCGCCGGGTGTTTGCCTGGCAGGAACGTAAAGGCGTCCAGCGCGCCGGCAAAGCCGAGCACCGCTTCCACGTCAGCCTTGACGTCGAAAAAGTCCACGGCATCGCGGCCCTGGGCCCAGCCTTCCGGCAGGCGGCTGCCGCACACCACACCGGCCAGCATTGGCTCTTGCTTCAAGCCATCGAGCTGACCGACGAAACGCAGGCCGCTTTCGAACATGCGTACGCGATCCTGCTGACGGTTCAGGTTGTGAGACAGCGCCTTGACCAAGCCTGGCCATAGCGACGAACGCATGGCCGCCATGTCATTGGAGATCGGATTGGCCAGCAACAGCGGCTCAACGCCTGGGTTGAACAGTTCGAATTGCTTGGGATCGATGAAGCTGTAGGTCACTGCTTCCTGATATCCACGGGCGACCAGCAGGCGACGCAATTCAGGCAGGTGCGCACGCGCTTCGGCCTTGGGTTGCGGCGCCAAACGCGCCTGCGGGTAGCGTACCGGCAGACGGTTGTAGCCGTACAAGCGAGCCAGTTCTTCGATCAGGTCGACTTCCAGACTGATATCGAAGCGATGGCTTGGCACTTCAACGTGCCACTGCCCTTCCCCGCCAGCAGAGATGGCAAGGCCGAGGGCCGACAGCAGTTGCTCGATCTCGGCAGGCTCGATCACCAGGCCGAGCATTTGCTCAACGCTCTTGGCACGCAGAGTGATGGGCGCAATGGACGGCAGGTACTGTTCGTTGACTGTCTCGGTGATCGGACCCGCTTCACCACCAGTGATTTCCAGCAGCAGGCCGGTGGCGCGCTCCATGGCTTCACGGGCCAGCTTCCAGTCCACGCCACGCTCATAGCGGTGCGACGCATCGGTGTGCAGGCCGTAGGAACGGGCCTTGCCGGCGATGGCGATCTGGTCGAAGAACGCGCTTTCAAGGAAGACGTCACGAGTGGTTGCAGATACGCCGCTGTGCTCCCCACCCATTACGCCAGCAATCGCCAAGGCGCGGGAATGGTCGGCAATGACCAGGGTGTCGGCGCGCAGGCTGACTTCCTGGCCGTCGAGCAATACCAGCTTCTCGCCTTCCTCGGCCATACGCACACGGATGCCGCCATTGATTTCGGCAAGGTCAAACGCGTGCAGCGGCTGGCCCAGCTCCAACATCACATAGTTGGTGATATCCACAGCAGCGTCGATGCTGCGCACGTCAGCGCGGCGCAGGCGTTCAACCATCCACAAAGGGGTTGGCCGGGACAGGTCGACGTTACGGATCACGCGCCCCAGGTAACGTGGGCAAGCGCTTGGCGCCAACACTTCAATCGAGCGCACTTCGTCGTGCACGGCAGGCACGCCGGCAACCACTGGGCGGGTGACGGGCACGTTGTACAGCGCCCCTACTTCACGGGCCAGACCGGCCAGGGACAGGCAGTCGCCACGGTTCGGGGTCAGGTCGACCTCGATGCTGGCGTCTTCCAGTTCCAAGTAAACGCGGATGTCCTGGCCCACCGGCGCATCGGCCGGCAGCTCCATCAAGCCGTCGTTGCCCTCGCCCACCTGCAGCTCGGCCTGGGAACACAGCATGCCGTTAGACTCGACGCCGCGCAGTTTGGCCTTCTTGATCTTGAAGTCGCCCGGCAGTTCGGCACCGATCATGGCGAACGGGATCTTCAGGCCCGGGCGCACGTTGGGCGCTCCGCACACGACCTGGAAGGTTTCTGCGCCGTTACTGACCTGGCACACACGCAATTTGTCGGCATCCGGGTGCTGCTCGGTGCTCAGCACCTCGCCCACCACCACGCCACTGAATACACCGGCGGCCGGGGTGACGCTATCGACCTCAAGACCGGCCATCGACAGACGCGCAACCAGCGCGTCGCGATCTACCTGCGGGCTTACCCAGCCACGCAGCCATTGTTCACTGAATTTCATCCTGCTCTCCTAAAGATTCGTTACGACTAGCGAAATTGCGCGAGGAACCGCAAGTCGTTGTCGAAGAACAGACGCAAGTCGTTCACGCCGTAACGCAGCATGGCCAGACGCTCAACGCCCATGCCGAAGGCAAAGCCCGAAAACTCTTCCGGGTCGATCCCGGACATGCGCAGCACGTTAGGGTGGACCATGCCGCAACCCATCACTTCCAGCCAGCCGGTCTGCTTGCAGACGCGGCAGCCTTTACCGCTGCACATCACGCATTCCATGTCGACTTCAGCGGATGGCTCGGTGAATGGGAAGAAGGATGGTCGGAAACGCACCGCCAGCTCTTTCTCGAAGAACACCCGCAGGAATTCTTCGATGGTGCCTTTGAGGTCGGCGAAATTGATATCGCGATCAACCAGCAGGCCTTCGACCTGGTGGAACATCGGCGAATGGGTGATATCGGAGTCGCTACGGTACACACGGCCCGGGCAGACGATGCGGATCGGCGGCTTGTTCGCTTCCATGGTGCGGACCTGTACCGGCGAGGTATGGGTGCGCAACAACATGTTCGCGTTGAAATAGAAGGTGTCGTGCATCGACCGGGCCGGGTGATGGCCTGGGATGTTGAGCGCCTCGAAGTTGTGATAGTCGTCTTCAACCTCTGGGCCTTCGGCAATGCCGTAGCCGATATGGGTGAAGAACTGCTCGATACGTTCCAGAGTCCGGGTGATCGGATGCAGACCGCCCGAGGCCTGGCCACGGCCAGGCAAGGTCACGTCAATGGACTCGGCGGCGAGCTTGGCCGCAAGATCGGCCTCCTCGAGCGACGCCTTGCGCGCATTGAGAACCTCGGTGACGCGCTCCTTGGCAACGTTGATCAGCGCACCGACTTGCGGACGTTCTTCAGCCGGTAAATTCCCCAGGGTCTTCATCACCTGAGTCAATTCACCTTTTTTGCCAAGGTAGTGAACCCGGATTTGCTCCAGGGCGTTTACATCTTCAGCGCTTTGCACAGCCTCGAGAGCTTGAGCGACGAGCGCGTCCAGGTTTTCCATGTACAGACTCCAGATACAAAATAGGGGAAGAGCTTGAAGGCTCTTCCCCTATTTATGACGTTTACCACCCTGGGCTACAGGAGTAACCCAGGGTGACTGTCGGGGGTACTTAAGCCAAGGAGGCTTTAGCTTTCTCGACAATCGCAGCAAACACCGCTTTTTCGTTCACGGCCAGTTCAGCCAGAACCTTACGGTCGATTTCGATGGACGCTTTCTTCAGGCCAGCGATGAAACGGCTGTAGGACAGACCGTTAACACGTGCACCAGCGTTGATACGAGCGATCCACAGAGCGCGGAACTGACGTTTTTTCTGACGACGGTCACGGTAGGCGTATTGGCCTGCCTTGATTACCGCTTGCTTGGCAACACGGAATACGCGTGAACGCGCGCCGTAGTAGCCTTTAGCAAGTTTCAGAATTTTTTTGTGACGCTTACGGGCCATGACGCCACGCTTAACACGAGCCATGAGTTACTTCCTCTATTCTTGAACCAAAATTAACGAAGGCGCAGCATGCGCTCGACTTTTGCCACGTCAGACGGATGCAGCAAGCTGCTACCGCGCAGTTGACGCTTACGCTTGGTCGACATTTTGGTCAGGATGTGGCTCTTGAAAGCGTGCTTGTGCTTGATGCCGTTAGCAGTTTTCAGAAACCGCTTAGCAGCACCACTTTTAGTTTTCATCTTTGGCATGTTCGGTACTCCGCATTCAGTTGATAAACATAATCAGAAGGCCTGCCGTGCCCTGTTGATTACTTCTTCTTTTTCGGGGCGATGACCATGATCAGCTGGCGTCCTTCCATCTTAGGATGCTGTTCGACCGAACCGTACTCGAGCAGGTCAGCTTCAACCCGCTTGAGGAGTTCCATCCCCAGCTCCTGGTGGGCCATCTCACGGCCGCGGAATCGCAAGGATACCTTGGCCCTGTCCCCATCACTCAGGAAACGTACCAGGTTGCGCAGTTTTACCTGGTAATCCCCTTCCTCCGTCCCTGGACGAAACTTGATTTCTTTAACCTGGATCTGCTTCTGGTTTTTCTTGGCTGCGGCAATCTGCTTCTTCTTCTCGAAGATCGATTTGCCGTAGTCCATCAGCTTGCAGACAGGTGGTACAGCATCGGCGGAAATTTCCACCAAATCGAGCTTGGCTTCTTCAGCCTTAAGAAGCGCGTCTTCAATTGACACAATCCCAAGCTGCTCACCCTCAGCCCCAATTAACCGAACCTCGCGTGCCGAGATATTCTCGTTGATCGGGGCTTTCGGTGCAGCTCGTTTATCTTGTCTCATTTCACGCTTAATAGTAATTACTCCGAATCTGGGCGACCACGCCGGGAAACCGCTTGCGCGAGGAACTCAGCGAACTGGGCGACGGGCATCGAGCCCAGGTCAGCACCTTCACGAGTACGCACAGCGACAGTCTGCATCTCGACTTCCCGATCTCCGATAACCAAAAGATAGGGAACCTTGAGCAAAGTATGCTCACGGATTTTAAAGCCGATCTTTTCATTTCTCAAGTCGGACTTGGCACGAAATCCGCTTTCGTTGAGGGTTTTTTCAACCTCAGCGGCAAAATCTGCCTGTTTATCAGTGATATTCATGATCACTGCCTGGGTCGGAGCCAGCCACGCAGGGAACGCGCCCTCGTAGTGCTCGATCAGGATGCCGACGAACCGCTCGAACGAGCCGAGGATCGCCCGGTGCAGCATAACCGGGTGTTTACGGCTGTTGTCTTCGGAGACGTATTCGGCTCCCAGACGGATCGGCAGGTTAAAATCGAGCTGCAGGGTACCACACTGCCAGACACGGCCAAGGCAATCTTTCAGCGAGAACTCGATCTTGGGACCGTAGAACGCGCCCTCCCCCGGCTGCAGATCGTACGCAAGGCCCGCGCTGTCGAGTGCTGCGGCCAGTGCAGCTTCGGCGCGATCCCAAAGTTCGTCGGAGCCAACGCGTTTTTCCGGACGAGTGGACAGCTTCATCTCGACTTCGGTGAAGCCGAAATCGCGGTACACGTCCATGGTCAGCTTGATGAACGCGGCGGATTCAGCCTGCATCTGCTCTTCGGTGCAGAAGATATGGGCGTCGTCCTGGGTAAAGCCACGCACACGCATGATGCCGTGCAGCGCCCCCGATGGCTCGTTACGGTGGCAGGCACCGAACTCGGCCAGGCGCATCGGCAACTCGCGGTAGCTCTTCAGGCCTTGATTGAATACCTGCACATGGCATGGGCAGTTCATCGGCTTGATGGCGTAGTCGCGGTTTTCCGACTGGGTGGTGAACATGTTGTCGGCGTAGTTGGCCCAGTGCCCGGATTTCTCCCACAGGCTGCGATCGACCACCTGTGGAGTCTTGATCTCGAGGTAACCGTTTTCACGCTGAACCTTGCGCATGTACTGCTCGAGCACCTGGTACAGGGTCCAGCCGTTCGGATGCCAGAACACCATGCCCGGCGCTTCTTCCTGGAGGTGGAACAGGTTCAGGCGCTTGCCGATCTTGCGATGGTCGCGCTTCTCGGCTTCTTCGATACGCTGGATATAGGCGGCCAGCTGCTTCTTGTCGGCCCAGGCGGTGCCGTAGATGCGTTGCAGTTGCTCATTCTTCGCGTCGCCGCGCCAGTAGGCGCCGGACAACTTGGTCAACTTGAAGGACTTGAGAAAGCGCGTGTTCGGCACGTGCGGGCCACGGCACATGTCCACGTATTCTTCGTGGTAGTACAGGCCCATGGCCTGCTCGTCCGGCATGTCTTCCACCAGGCGCAGCTTGTAGTCTTCGCCACGGGCGGTAAACACGTCGATCACTTCGGCGCGCGGGGTGACCTTCTTGATCACGTCGTAATCTTTTTCGATCAGCGCATGCATGCGCTGTTCAATGGCGGCGAGGTCGTCCGGAGTGAAAGGACGCTCGTAGGCGATGTCGTAATAGAAGCCTTCATCGATGACCGGCCCGATCACCATTTTCGCGGTGGGATACAGCTGCTTGACCGCGTGGCCGATCAGGTGCGCGCAAGAGTGGCGGATAATCTCCAGCCCCTCTTGATCCTTGGGCGTGATGATCTGCAGGCTGGCATCGGAGGTGATCAGGTCACTGGCATCAACCAGCTTGCCATCGACCTTGCCGGCCACGGTGGCCTTGGCCAGGCCGGCACCAATGGATGCGGCGACCTCGGCTACGGAAACCGGATGATCGAATGAACGTTGACTGCCGTCGGGTAGAGTAATAGTTGGCATGGCGCCTCCTCTCCTAGTGGTGACCCCTACCAAAGGTCACGTGGGTTGGGATGAGCCAGTACAAGATCCAACACCAGGCCGTTCAATGCTGAACGCCTGCCTTACAGCGGCAGGAGCCTTTCGGCCAACCGATAATCGAACCAGAGTGACTGGAGTGAACAAAAAAGAGCCCTGGCCAGGCGGAAAATGGCACACCTGGAAAAAGCCAAGCTCTGGATCCTAGCACAGATGAACGGTCATCGCCCCGACACCAACCGGGTAAAGGCAAATTCCATGCTTTATAGGCGCAAAAGTGAACTTGAGCTGTACGTCACGCCTCAAACACCCCGAGAATCGCCGTTCGTCCTCGACCCAAAGGAGCATCCCATGATGCGTTTTACCTCGACCCTCGCCCTCGCCGCTTCCCTGGCATTCCTTTCGCTCGGCGCACAAGCCGCGGCGCCATCGAACTGGCCGGCCGGCGCCCGCGACGCCTTCGTCAACGACTGCAGTACTGCGGCCAGCCAGAACGTGGACGTCAAAACTGCCAAAGCCCACTGTGAATGTGGCGCCGACAAGATCAACGCCGAATTGAGCACTGCGGAAATCAAGGAATTGATGACCAACCAGAACGCCAGCGCGGAGCTCAAGAACAAAGCAGTGGCGGCTATTTCGTCCTGCAAAGTCGTAAAGAAAAAGTAAGAAATTCCGCTGATCAGACGTCCGTTTAGCCAAAAAAACAGCCTTAAAACTGCTGATTCTCACAAATTACAGAGCTTTTACGGCTTTTTTTAACAGCTGATATTTCGCTCCAAAGCCCCGCAGGCCGGGGCTCTCAGCTAAAAAAAGCACTGAACGCAACGCGATTGATTAGCAAACAATGCCTTGGGGGGGCTCCCAAGCCGAACATTTCGACTATGATAGCCCTGTGTGCCCAGTTGGCCTGAGCAGCACAGCACTACTGAAAATATATGTTTCTTGGAGATACACCATGTCTAATCGCCAAACCGGCACCGTTAAATGGTTCAACGATGAAAAAGGCTTCGGCTTCATCACTCCTCAAGGTGGCGGTGACGACCTGTTCGTACACTTCAAAGCTATCGAAAGCGACGGTTTCAAAAGCCTGAAAGAAGGCCAAACCGTTTCCTTCGTGGCTGAGAAAGGCCAAAAGGGTATGCAAGCTGCACAGGTTCGCGGCGAGTAATTCTCCGCTGAGCTAAAAAAAACCCCGTCCATGTGACGGGGTTTTTTATGGGTGCTGCAAAAACCGCAGGCTATCAGCCGCAATTGACCCGCGTGATCACCAGGTTATCGTCGGTGTTCAGGTTCAAGCGGTCAGAGCGATACTCCAGCGTGATCATATCGTTGGGCTTGAGGATGCGTGCATTCTGCGCACCGGCACGGGTACGCGCCTGCTCCAGCAATTGAGGCGAGGCTTTCTGGCCGATGGTGTACTCGGCGGCCTTCGACTCACAGCGGCTATGACCGGCATCGGTCACGGTGGCATCTTTGCCTGGCTCAGAGGCACCCGGGGTGCTGCAACCCGCCAACGCGAGCGCCGCCAACAAAGTACCGAATGATGCGAGCTTCCAAGGCATGAAGCCTCCTATGATAAAAAAGTGAACGGAGATCGTGCGACAGCGATTGAACCGATTGGTTTCAAGACGTTAACGCCTCACAGGCAAGTCTGCCTGAGTCACACCTGGCAAGCGTCCGTTCAATCGTGACTAGATATGAAAATCCTCAGTAGATATCAATGTAGTCGGACGACGGCTTTGGCCAGTTTTGTTTGAGTGCGTTGAAAATCTGCGTTACCCAGACCTCGTCACTGGCAGCCACATTCCCCACATACCCGGATCCTTTTGCCCAAGTCTCCAAGCGAAACAGCAACCCGTCGATATCTACACCGCCTACGACCTTGCCTGAAGAGATATAGGCGATACCGGCCTTGGTGACCCGCAGTTGGGTATGTTCATCGTCACCGGCACTGGCAATCAGTTGCCGCACAGCTGCCAGCGTAAGACTTTCAGGGTTATTCAAATCGATTTGCACGCGGTGTTTCCCGGCCAATAAAACAGGCCACCAGTGTCGCACAAGATGTCATCGGCGAGGCCTTCGAGAAATACCCGACCGACTACATGGGCGCACGGGCGCGCGAGTAAGAACCGGCCGGCGAACGCCGACCGGCAAGCGATTTACTTCAAGCGCGCAAGGCGCTCGGTCAGCAGATCGAAGAAGCGCTGGGCGTCGCCGTTCTCGACCCAGAACGCATTCTTGTCCTGCTTCAGGCCGTCGTACCAATCGACGATGGTCTGGCCGAAGGTCGGGCCTTCCCGGCTGTCGACGACCACGTTAACCTGCCGACCACTGAACAACGATGGCTTGAGCAAGTAGGCGACTACCGTGGCGTCATGCACCGGGCCGCCAGGAATGCCGTAGTGTTCCATATCGCCCTTGACGTACTCGTTCAGAATATTGCTGACGACCTTGCTTGCGTTGTTGTTCAGGTCTGCGATTTTCTTCAGCCGCGCTTCGCTGGTCAGCACCTTGTGGGTGACGTCCAACGGCAGGTAGGTCAACTTCGCGCCACTTTTAAGCACAATTTCTGCGGCCACCGGGTCGGCGAACAGGTTGAATTCGGCCACCGGCGTGATATTGCCGCCATTGAAATGCGCACCACCCATGACCACCACCTCCTTGATGCCCTGGGTGATTTCCGGCGCCTGGGTCAATGCCAGGGCCAGGTTGGTCTGCGGGCCGAGCATGGCGATGGTGATGCTGTGGGGCTTGGCAGTCGTCAGAGTCTTGATCAGGTAATCCACGGCATTGCCGTCAGCCAGACCTTGTTTCGGCTCATGCACGGAGACGCCGGAGATGCCTTCCTTGCCGTGAATATTCTCGGCATAAATCGGCTTGCGCAGCAGCGGCGCCGGCGCCCCCGCATAAACGGGAATGTCCTCGCGACCGGCCCATTCACGCGCCAGGCGTGCATTGCGCGAGGTTTTGTCCAGGCGCACATTGCCGGCCACGGTGGTTAACGCGCGTATGTTCAGTTCTTCCGGCGAGGCCATGGCGAACAGCAAGGCAACCACATCGTCAGCACCTGGGTCGGTGTCGATGATCAGGTCGATTTTTTCCGCCGCCTGGGCGCTTGCAGCAGTGAGCGCGGACAAAAGCAGAACACTCCGGAACAGGTTTTTCAGGGAGGGAAGACCACGTTGCATAAAACACTCCTTGTCGTAAGGGGACTCTAGAAGGTTACGCCGGATACCAGCGCGATATTGCAGTAAGGCTGACATTCGCCGGTGCGCACGACCGCGCGCGCCCTGCCACTCAATTGCTTGAACGCCTCATGACTGAGCAGGCGTCGCTCGCCCAGCGCAGCCTGCTCTGCCAGCGCGTTGAGCGCGACCAGCGCGGGAGGCTGCTTGAGCAGGATTTCTTCAGCCAGCACGTGGCTTTCCACCTGCATTTCGCTGAGCACGACACGCAGGGTGCTGATGAAATCCGGAATGCCCTGGGTCAGCGCCAGATCAATCAATTCGACGCCGGGAGGCACCGGCAGGCCGGCGTCCCCGATGACCAGGATGTCGCCGTGCCCCAATGACGCGATCACGCGGGACAGGGCGATATTGAGCAGAGGTGTCTTTTTCATGAGGGCACAAAACCTTGTACGTCGTGCAGCGTAGGAATGGAAGGCTGGGCGCCGGCACGGGTCACCGACAACGCGGCCGCAACCTGGCCAAAACGGATGGCCTCGGCTTCGCTCTTGCCGGCCGCCAGCGCGGCGGCAAAGCCACCCACGAAGGTATCGCCGGCAGCGGTGGTGTCCACTGCCCGCACCTTGGGTGCGACCAGGTGCTCGAAGCTGTTGCCGTCAGCAAACAGTGCGCCCTGAGCGCCAAGGGTGATGATGACTTTACCGGCGCCAGCCTGGATCAGTGCTGTCGCGGCGAGTTTGGCGCTGTCGAGCGAATCGACCGCCACGCCGCTCAAGGCGCTGGCTTCACTTTCGTTGGGAATCAGGTAGTCAATCGAGGCATACCACTCGGCCGGCAAGGGCCCGCTGGCCGGCGCCGGATTGAGGATCACCGTCTTGCCCAGCTCGCGGCCACGCTTGAGCGCATGCCCGACGGTGTCCATCGGCACTTCGAGCTGGCAGATGATCACGTCGGCCGCCTGCAACACAGCATCGCAGGCTGTCAGCGAGTGCGGCGTCAACTGACCGTTACTGCCCGCCACAATCACAATCGCGTTCTGGCTGCTGTCATCCACCACGATCAGCGCGACACCACTGGAGCCTTCCACGGTGCTGATAGCCTGGCAATCGATGCCTTCGACCAGCAGCGCATCGCGCAATTGGCCGCCATAGGCATCGCTGCCGACACAACCGATCATCGCCACATCCGCCCCGAGGCGCGCCAGGGCGACGGCCTGATTGGCGCCCTTGCCACCGGGCACGGTGGAAAACGTCTGGCCGATCAGGGTTTCACCGGCACGCGGCAAGCGACTGGCGCGGGTGACCAGGTCCATGTTCAAGCTGCCTACTACCACTACTTTTGCTGGCATACATCAGTACTCATCAATTCGGTTCAGCGGTATTGGGCAAACACACCGGCCAAGGGCGCCGTCGACTCACGCAAGACAATACTTGGCGTCACGATGCGTTGATCGACCGGCAGCTGGGGTGTCGCTATACGTCGCAGTAATAATTCGGCCGCTGTCTCGCCCAGTTGTACGATCGACTGTCCGACCGTGGTCAGCGCCGGATAGACATAGCGACCCATTTGTATGTCATCGAAACCAATCACCGACAGCTCGCCCGGCACGCGGATATTGCGCTCTGCCGCAGCGCGCAGCACGCCAAAGCCGATCATGTCGTTGCAGGCAAAAATCGCACTGGGTGGTTGCTGCGCAAGCAATTGCACGGCGGCGGCATAACCGCCGGTGCTGGTGAAATCACTTTCGCGGATGCGCTCGGCCGCTGTTTCAACACCCGCCTCGCGCAGCGCACGCCGATAGCCTGCCAAGCGCATTTGCGCCACGCGGGTATGGGCGGGGCCGGCGATACAGGCGATGTCGCGATGGCCCAATTCAAGCAAGTGCCGGGTCGCCAGGTAAGCCCCCTCTTCATGATCGATGCGCACCAGGTCGACATCAATACCGTCCAGCGCCCGGTCGACGATCACCATTGGCGTACGCACCGCACTCAAGCCAGCGGCAAGGCCACTGTCATCGCCGCCCACCGAGGTCACGATCAAGCCGTCGACGCGTTTCTCCAGCAGCACGCGCAAATAGCTGCGCTGCTTTTCGGCGTTGTCGTCGGAGTTGCAGAGGATCACGCAATAGCCATTGCGCTCGCAGTAATCCTCGATGCCCCGGGCCAACTCCGCGAAATACGGGTTGAGGCTGTTGGGCACCAGCAGCCCGATCGTCGCCGTGGTCTTGGCCTTGAGCGAGCGCGCTACCGCACTGGGCACATAGTCCAACTGCTTGATTGCCGCCTCGACCTTGACGCGCACCGGCTCGCTGACCGGGCGCGTCTTGTTCACCACATGGGACACCGTGGTGTAGGAAATGCCCGCGAGCGCCGCCACATCCTTGATCGTTGCCATGGCTCAGCCCCGCCGACTGGCGCGCTGGCTGCGGTAGGTGTCGAGTACGACGGCGATTACGATCACTGCACCGGTGATGATGCGTTTCGTGGGTTCCGTCGCGCCGATCTGCGCCAGGCCTGCCGCCAGGACCGAAATAATCAGCACACCAAAGAACGTGCTGATGACCGAGCCGCGCCCGCCCATCAGGCTGGTACCGCCGATCACCACGGCGGCGATCACTTGCAATTCCAAACCTGAACCGGCATTCGGGTCCGCCGCTTCCAGGCGCGAGATCTGGAACAGCGCGGCCACACCCGCGAGCAGGCCCATCAAGCTGAACACCAGAATTTTGTACGGCTTGGGGTTGATGCCGGCCAGTCGCACCGCTTCTTCGTTGGTACCGATACCAATCAGGTAGCGGCCGAACACGGTACGGGTCAACACCAACTGGGCGGCGATGATCACCAGCAACGCAATAATGAACGATGGCGAGATCCCGAACGCAATTGGATTGGACAGCCAGGCAAACGAGTCACCGATATAAGCGGTGCGCGAGCCGGTCATCTGGTAAGCCACGCCCCGCGCCATCTCCAGCACGCCAAGGGACACGATAAACGACGGAATACGCCAGGCCACGGTGATGGAGCCGGTAAGCGTACCGGCCAATGCGGCGCAGCCCATGCCCAGCACGGCGGCCGGCAATACGCTCCAGCCCCAGCTCAGAATCGCCACGCTGACCGCGGAGGCCGCCAACGCGAGTACCGAGCCTACTGAAAGGTCGATGCCGCCGATGATCAGGATAAAGGTCATGCCCACCGCCAGCACCATCAGGTCCGGAATCTGGTTGGCCAGGGTGCTGAACGTGTCGTAGGACAGGAAGTGATCGCTGAGTACCGAGAACAGCGCAATCATCGCCAGCAACGCGCCTGCCAGGCCCAGGTAGGTGCCCAGGCCGTAGAAGTTGCCGCCGGTTTTGCCGGGGGAAGTGGTTGTTTTCATGGGGTATTCCTAGGCGCTGCCTCGTTGAGCAGCGCGTCACGTTTTTGATAGCCGGCAAAGGCGGCGGCGAGCAATTCGTCCTGGGACCAGCGGTCGCGCTCGAATGTCTCGATCAGGCGTCCGGCAGACAACACGCCGATGCGGTCACAAATCAGCATCAGCTCGCGCAGATCGCTGGAGACCACCACCAGCGCTTTGCCCTGGCGCGTCAACTCGCCGAGCAAGGCATAAATGTCGAACTTGGCACCGACGTCGATGCCACGCGTAGGCTCATCGAACAGCATCACCGAACAATCGCGCTCCAGCCAGCGGCCAATCACCACCTTCTGCTGGTTACCGCCCGACAGCTCGGAGACCAATTGCGCCGGGCTGGAACTGCGGATGCGCATAGCGTCGATCTGGCGCTTGGCCAGGGCGGTTTCATCGCGACTGTTGACCAGACCGCCGGCGGAAATTTCCGGCATGTTGCCCAAGGCGATGTTGGCGCTGATGGACTGGGTCAGCAGCAAGCCCTCCCCCTTGCGGTCCTCGGTGATCAGGGCAATGCCATGAGCGACCGCGTCCACCGGGGAGCGAATGCTCACCACATTGGCCTGCGGCCCCAACGCTACCGTGCCGCTGTCGGCCGGGTCGGCACCAAAAATCAGGCGCAGCAACTCGGTACGACCGGCGCCGATCAGCCCGGAAATACCGTAGATTTCGCCGGCGCGCACCTGGAAAGATACGTCGCGCACCTTGTCCGAGCGCGTCAGGCCTTTGACTGTCAAGGCCGGCTCACCGATGGTGCGCACGCCCAGGTCGATATGCTCGCCCAACTCGCGCCCTACCATCAGGGTCACCAGTTGCTCACTGTTATAATTGGCCATCGGCTCGACACAGACCAGCTTGCCGTCGCGCAATACGGCAATGCGCTGGGCCACGCGGGCCAACTCTTCCAGCCGATGGGAAATATAGATGATCGCCACGCCTCGGGCCTGCAGGCGGGTAATCTGTTCGAACAGCATTTCGACTTCACGGGCCGTGAGCATCGCGGTCGGTTCGTCGAGAATCAGCACATGGCAGTCGCCGATCAGATTGCGGGCAATCTCGACCATTTGCTGATGGCCAATGCCCAGGCTGCCCACCAGCGTGTCCGGGTCGATTGCATCCAGGCCAACCTGGGCCATGGCTTCGGTGGCGGCCGCGCGCAACTGTTTGCGGCTGATCCAGCCACCACGGCTGGGCAGGTTATGCAGGAACAGGTTTTCGGCCACCGTCAGCGTCGGCAGCAGGTTGAGCTCCTGCATGACCATGCGCACACCCAGCGCTTCGGCCTGGGTGCGGCTGGCGGGTCGATAATCCTGACCATTGAACTGCATGTTGCCGGTGGTCGGCGTGACCAGCCCGCCGATGATCTTCGACAAGGTACTTTTGCCTGCGCCGTTTTCACCGGTCAGCGCCAGCACTTCCCCACGGTTGAGCGTGAGGGTGATGTCGGACAGCACCGGTTGGGCATAGGTCTTGCCGATACCGCTGACCGAGAGGACAGCGTTCGGGGCGGAAGATGACATAGGAAAAATCTCCAGGCGCCCGCTCAGGACGAGCGGGCGCTGTTGGCTGCTGCCGGGATTACTTCTTGAGGACGAGTTCGACCGGGGTTTCGATCACGCCATCTTTGGCATCGACCTTCTCGCCCTTGACCAGCTTCAGCGCATTCTGGATGCCGAACACGGCTTGCTGGGCAGCGGCCTGGTCGGCAGTTGCCAACACGCGACCGTCCTGCAGCATCGGCTTGATGGCTTCGATATTGTCGTAGCCCACCACCAGCACTTTACCGGCCTTGCCTGCCGCGCGTACGGCGGAGACGGCGCCCAGGGCCATGTTGTCGTTACCGGCCAGAAGCGCCTTGAGGTCCGGGTATTCACTCAGCATCGCCGAGGCGACTTTCTGGCCCTGGTCGATTTCCCAGTTACCGGATTGGGTGGAGACAATCTTCATGCCTGCCGCATCCATCGCATCCTTGAAGCCTGCGGTGCGCTGCTGGGCATTGGTGGTGGTCGGCACGCCTTCGATGATACCGACCTTGTCGCCCGCAGCCAGTTGCTTGGCCAGATAGTCACCGACCAGCTTGGAGCCTTTGCGGTTGTCCGGGCCTACGAAGGGAATATCGAGTTTTTTGCTTTTCAGCACGTCCGGGTCCAGGCGATTGTCGATGTTGACCACCTTGATACCGGCATCCGAAGCCTTTTTCAGCACGGTGACCAGCGCCTTGGAGTCGGCGGGTGCGATGACGATGGCGTTGACCTTGGCCAGGATCATCTGATTGACGATATCGATCTGTGCGCTGGTGTCGGTTTCGTTCTTGATGCCGTTGGTGATCATGTCGAAGTCGGCGGCGTGGGACTTCTGATAGTCCTTGGCGCCCTCTTGCATGGTCACGAAAAATTCGTTGGCAAGGGACTTCATCACCAGGCCGACCTTGGGTTTGGCAGCGGCGTCGTCAGCGAATGCAGAAGAGAGAGGCAGGGCAGCGGATGCGGCGGCAAGCACAGCGACAGCGAGAAGACGTCCTGCAAATGGCAGCTTCATGGGTGTACTCCGATCTTATGATTATTGTGAGCAACGCTTGCACCGAAGAAACATCTCGCAAACGTTTGCGTTGTCCGAACTATGAGAACCTTGTCGAGATTTGTCAACGGCAGTCGCTCACCTTTCATTCCGAAAAATACGGTTCCCTCTATTGCTGTCTGAAACGACAGGAGCAGCGACGATTTCACACATGGCCGCATCTAAATACCTTCGACACTTTCGGACAACCGAACACCAACGCCTCCTGCGTTCGGAAAGCCGGACAGCACCCTGTCAGACCAGCCTGAACAGGCAATTTAAGTTGTTTCAAATCAATAAGTTAATTTATCTACTGGTTCATCATCGGCCTGGTACAAATCCTGCTCTTTCTCAGCACCTCGAGGCGTTCAGAGTCGCCCGGGTGTTCTGGATAAATCTGCTACCGCACTCGTCAAAAACCAGAGAGAAAAATAATGAAATCTGCATTGAAATCCTTTGTTCCAGGGGCGCTAGCCCTTCTGCTGCTATTCCCTGTCGCCACTCAGGCAAAAGAAGTCGAAAGCAAGACCAAGCTCGCCAACGTGGTGATCCTCGCCACTGGCGGCACCATTGCTGGCGCGGGCGCCAGTGCTGCCAACAGCGCCACCTACCAGGCGGCCAAAGTCGGCATCGAGCAATTGATCGCCGGCGTTCCTGAGCTTAGCCAGATCGCCAATGTACGCGGCGAACAAGTGATGCAAATTGCGTCGGAAAGCATCAATAACGAGAACCTGCTGCAACTGGGGCGCCGCGTCGCCGAATTGGCCGACAGCAAGGACGTGGATGGCATCGTGATCACCCACGGTACCGACACCCTCGAAGAAACCGCCTACTTCCTCAACCTGGTTGAAAAAACCGACAAGCCTATCGTGGTGGTCGGTTCCATGCGCCCGGGTACCGCCATGTCGGCGGACGGCATGCTCAACCTGTACAACGCCGTTGCCGTCGCGGGCAGCAAGGACGCGCGTGGCAAAGGTGTACTGGTGACCATGAACGACGAGATCCAGTCGGGTCGCGACGTGAGCAAGATGATCAATATCAAGACCGAGGCGTTCAAGAGCCCATGGGGCCCATTGGGCATGGTCGTTGAAGGCAAATCCTACTGGTTCCGCCTGCCTGCCAAGCGTCACACCATGGATTCGGAATTCGACATCAAGACCATCAAGAGCCTGCCTGACGTTGAAATTGCCTATGGCTACGGCAACGTGAGCGACACCGCCTACAAAGCCCTGGCCCAAGCGGGCGCCAAAGCGATCATCCATGCCGGCACCGGCAATGGCTCGGTGTCGTCCAAAGTCGTTCCGGCGCTGGTGGAATTGCGTAAACAAGGCGTGCAGATCATTCGCTCTTCGCACGTCAACGCTGGTGGCATGGTGCTGCGTAACGCTGAACAGCCAGACGATAAATACGACTGGGTGGCTGCCCTTGACCTGAATCCGCAGAAGGCCCGCATCCTGGCAATGGTCGCCCTGACCAAGACTCAGGACAGCAAAGAGCTGCAACGGATGTTCTGGGAATACTGATTCCAGACCTACCTGAAACTGTGGCGAGGTAACGTGCTTCCTCGCCACATCAGGCTCACGCCTAAAACTTTTTCTCGCAGCAAATCACAGCAAATTTCCAAATTCGCTGTCAGACGGATGTCTTTGAATTTAAGCAGTTGCGAAAACACCTACAGTTAAATACTGTATGTGCGTACAGCTTACTAAGGAATACTCCGTGGCAAAGCCCTCCTCCGCAGCACCTGCAGCGCCTGACGCCTACCAACGCCTGGCCATTCGCGTACAAAAAATCATCAATTCGACCAATGCCCAAAAAGCCAAGGCGGCGTTGATCTTCCGCTTGCCGGATGAGCCCGAGGACGAGTGGGCGCGCCTGCTTGAAGAAATTGCGGAAAACGACAACGTCACCCTCGCCTACAGGGACGATGGCGGCGTGCAGATTTTCTGGGTTGTGCCGAAGGAAGATTGATTGAATGAGTGTCCGTTTTTTCGCTGTGTGCTGCCTGTTTTTTGCCGTCACCGCCAACGCCCAAGCCCCCCGAACCTTCAGTGAAGCCAAAAAAATCGCCTGGAAGCTCTACGCGCCCCAATCCACCGAGTTTTATTGCGGCTGCAAATACGCCGGCAACCGCATAGACCTGAAAGCCTGCGGTTATATCCCGCGCAAAAACGCCAACCGCGCTGCGCGCATAGAATGGGAACATATTGTGCCTGCCTGGCAGATCGGCCATCAGCGCCAGTGTTGGCAAAACGGCGGACGCAAAAACTGCACGCGCCATGACGACGTGTTCAAGCGTGCCGAAGCAGACCTGCACAACCTGGTGCCAAGCATCGGCGAGGTGAATGGCGACCGTAACAACTTCAGCTTCGGCTGGCTGCCGGTGCAAAGCGGGCAATACGGTTCATGCCTGACCCAGGTGGACTTCAAGGCCAAGAAGGTCATGCCGCGTCCGTCGATTCGCGGAATGATCGCACGCACCTATTTTTACATGAGCAAGCAATACGGCCTGCGCCTGTCCAAACAGGATCGTCAATTGTATGAAGCCTGGAACAAGACCTACCCGGTGCAAGCCTGGGAGCGCCAGCGCAACCAGACGGTGGGCTGTGTAATGGGCCGAGGCAATGAATTTGTCGGCCCGGTGAATCTGAAGGCTTGCGGCTGATGGTGGGCGCAGCTTGCGCCCACCCGGCCTGCTACTGCACGGCCTTGTGTTCGATGACCTCTGACACGGTGTCGTTTTTCTTGGCCCGCGCCATCTTTTCGTTGAGCAGTGCCTGCTTGGCCTCAGCCTCGGCCTTGGTGGCAAACGGGCCAAGCAGTACCTGGTCCTTGCCGTCCGCTTTCACGATGTAAAAATTGAAACCATGTTCCAGCAACCAGGCGGTCAAGTCAGTGATCGCCTGCAGCTTGTGATCCGGCGACCCCACCCATACATCCCATTCCTGCGCGGCAATCGCACCGGTTTGTGGCTGGCTTTCGGTCACGACAGGCTTGGCCTTGGGAGCATCGACAGGTTTACCTTCGCCGCATCCGGCCAATGCCAACACCGCAATTGCCATCGCTACTTTACGCACTGCCCTGCTCCTTTGAAGATAAAGAGGCGACTTTACCATTCACTGTCTATTCTGGCCGTCATAAACGTTGGCTTAAACAATGCGAATCATGTATCGCGACCTGTATGATGCCGCCATGGGAATTAATGTCGCCTCTATGCGTCCTAAAAGAGGCAGTCACAGGGAAGCGCTTCGCAGTAAGCTTACGCACATACGACACCTGCCCTGTCTGAACATGTGTCCTTAAAAGTAATCAAGGAGAACTCCATGCTTATACTCACCCGCAAAGTTGGTGAAAGCATAAACATCGGTGATGACATCACGATCACCATCCTGGGCGTTAGCGGCCAGCAAGTACGAATCGGCATCAACGCTCCCAAGGATGTTGCCGTGCATCGCGAGGAAATTTATCAGCGCATCCAGGCCGGCCTCACTGCGCCGGACAAAAACCAGACGCCTTGAAGCACTTCCAGTAGCCAGCCTTTTGCTTCACCGTGACGGCTGGCGAAAACCCGATCTGCCCGTTCGCCCTCGTTATCCAAGCCGTACGCCTCGTATATGCCTCCGCACTGCAAGATGAAACTGCCATCATGTCAGGAACTTGTTGCATCATTTGCAGCCAAATTCCACGTCATCCTGCGGTCCGAGTGCATTCAGGAGCACGTCGATGAGGCCAACCGTTACACAGCCCATGCTTTCCCTTTCCTGGACGATCACCTTGCTGATAGGGCTGGTCTTTCTGGCGCTCGGGTATGGACTGCGACTGGAAGTCGAGGGGGCTTTCGACGCGACTGACCACTCCTGGCTGGACCTGGCATTACTCCTCTGCGCCTACCTGTTTGCGTTCTGCCTCAAGCCGATCCAGAAGACAATCCTGCGCAAGCTGTGCCAGCGTGAGGCCCAGCGTGCGCATCAAAAAGCAACACGCTGACTTTCTTCGCGCTCTCGCACAATCAGCAGGCCGTCAGCTTCTTGCCGGACCTGCAGCGCCTCATACCCATCGATACAGGCATGTTCAGTCGCCATGGGAGTCATGTGCGTCGTGGTCACCACGATCACCTCCGCTCCCGCCGCTTCTGCGGCCCGAATGCCCACCGTTGCATCCTCGAACACCAGGCAATCCTGCACAGGCACACCCAGGCGCTTGGCACCGAGCAGGTAACAGGCCGGATTTGGCTTGCCGCTGGTGACATCTTCGGCCGTCACCATTACCGCAGGCACGGGAATCCCCGCAGCTGCCATTCGGCGCAATGCCAGTGCCCTGGGCGCAGACGTGACCAGTGCCCACTGATCGGCAGGCAAGCGTTTCAGGAATTCAACCGCACCGGAAATTGCCACGACACCCTCGACATCGTTCACTTCAGCTTCGGTAATCCACGCCGCCTCGGCCTGGGCGTTCACACCCGGCAACGCCTGGCGCGTGATCGTATCAATCGCGCGGGCACCATGGATGGTGGTCAGGAACGCCTCCACATCCAGGCCATGGCGTTGCGCCCAACGGCTCCATACCCGCTCGGCGGCGGCAATGGAATTGAGCAGGGTCCCGTCCATATCGAACAGAAAGGCACGGTAATGCCGGGTAAGTACGGCTGGATTTGGGCTGGACACGACGCGGCTTCCCCAGGTGTTCAAGCAATGATTGATGCCATGCAATCTACGGTTCACCTCGCCACTTGTAAACGCTGCGAGGCGCTCGCCCCAAGCGTTGAATGACGAACTTGTCATCATCCTGTTGGCTGGCTGTTCGGGTCGCCTGGTTACTGTGAACTCACTGCCAACCCCGGCAGCCACCCTTCACAGAGAGATTCGCCATGAAACGCTTTGCTCTTGTCTTTTCTGCCTTGCTCGCCACTGGTTCGGTATTCGCTGCCGATACCGCCCCGATGGCTCCCGTGATCCATGATAAGACCGGCTTTTTCGTCCATCTGGATGTCGCCAAGGTCCTGTCCAGTACCGACACCTATGGTCAATGCGGTATCGTCCCGGCGCAACTGCGCTACCTGGATCATCAGGACCGCGAGCACGTGCTGGACTACCAGGTGCAAGGCACCGGTTGCGCCAGTGACAATTGATCAGGCTACACTGGCGCAACCCATTGAATCAGGGCATTTCCCATGAACATCCTCGTAGTCGAAGACGAACCCAAGGCCGGCAACTATCTGCTCAACGGCTTGCAGGAACTGGGCTACAGCGTGAGCCTGGCCCGCGATGGCGTGGACGGTCTGCACCAGGCCCTGGAAACGCCGTTCGACGTGATCGTGCTCGATGTGATGATGCCGAAAATGGATGGCTGGGAAGTGCTGCGCCGTCTGCGCAAGGAGGCCGATACGCCGGTCCTGTTCCTGACCGCCCGCGACGATATCGCCGACCGTATCAAGGGCCTGGAGCTGGGCGCCGACGACTATCTGATCAAGCCCTTCTCCTTTGCCGAACTGGTCGCGCGCCTGCGCACCCTGACACGGCGCGGCCCGACACGGGAAGAAGAGCACCTGCACATCGCCGACCTGCACATTGATGTGCTCAAGCGCCGCGTCACCCGCTCTGGCACGCGCATTACCCTGACCAATAAAGAGTTCGCCCTGTTGCACCTGTTCGCCACCCACCAGGACCAGGTGCTCTCACGCTCGCTGATTGCCTCGCGGGTATGGGACATGAATTTTGACAGCGACACCAATGTGGTCGACGTGGCCGTGCGGCGCCTGCGCTTGAAAATCGACGATCCGTTTCAACTCAAGTTGATCCACAGCGTGCGTGGCATCGGCTACCGCTTCGATACTCAGCCATGAGCCGCAGTCGTCATTACTCGCTGACCCTGCGCCTGGCGCTGATCTTCGCCCTGCTCGCCTTTGCCTTGCTGGCCACCCTGGGTGTGGCGCTGTACCGCGAACTGGAGCGCGAGCTGATCCGCCGCGACGACACCGCGCTGATCTCCCGCGTGGATCAACTGCGCAATCTGCTCAGCGACAGCAACACTCTGGACCTGATCAAGACCAAGCCCGAATTGTTCCAGAACATGCTCGGCAACCGCGAATCGGTATTGAGCATCGCCGCCCCCGGTCAACAACCCTTGCTACTGGTGAACCCGGCGAATATCGAACTGCCTGTGATAGAACCGGTGCCGAGCAATCACGTACTGGCGCTGAGCGATGTGCAGCACTTGCCGGGGCTCAACGGCATCCCCTTTTCGACGGTGGCAGCGACGATCAACTCCGGCGACCTGGGCAGCCTGCAAGTCACCAGCGGCCGCCTGATGACCGAGCGCACCGCCGTACTCGCCAGCTATCGATTAAGCGTTTATATCCTGGCGAGTATCGCTGCGATCATCCTGGCATTGGCCGGTTACCTGTTGGTGCATCGCGGCCTGCTGCCCTTGCGCCGCCTGGCCCGGCACGCGCAAGGGATCGGCGTCGGCAACCTGGCCGAGCGCCTCGACAGCCAGGGCGCGCCGAAAGAACTGCTGCCGATGATCGAGTCGTTCAACACCATGCTTGAGCGTTTATCCAAAGGTTTTGTGCAGTTGGGCCAGGTCTCAACCGATATGGCTCATGAACTGCGCACGCCGATCAATAACCTGCTCGGCGAAACCCAGGTTGCCTTGCAGCAGCAGCGCAGTGTCGACAGCTACCAGCAACTGCTGGCGTCCAATGTCGAGGAGCTCGAACGCCTGGCGCGGATGCTCGACAACATGCTGTTCCTGGCGCGCACCGACCCGGCCAGCGCGCTGCGCCAACGCCAGGCGCTGGACGCAGCGGATGAAGTGGAGCGCATCGCGGATTATTTCGAAGGGTTGGCCGCTGATGCAGGCATGCACATCGCAGTCCAGGGCGCAGGCGTGATCTGGGCTGAGCCGATGCTCCTGCGCCGCGCCCTGGCCAACCTGTGCGCCAACGCCATCAAGTATGGCGCGCCGGGCTCGGAGCTGAGCGTCCAAGCGATTGCAACCGACGAGGGCGTCAACGTGAGGGTCAGCAACCAGGGTGCGACCATTCCCGCCGAGCATCTGCCGCGGCTGTTCGAACGGTTCTACCGGGTGGATGAGTCCCGCGAGCGGTCCTCCCAATCCAATGGACTGGGGCTGTCAATCGTGGCCACCATCATGCAACTGCATAACGGGCGGTATCACGTCAGCAGCGAAGACGGCGTGACAACGTTCGAGCTGTTTTTCCCCGCACGGGAAGCGTGAATCCCTTCAATCAAACGCCCCATTGAGCACTTCATAGATGATACCGGTGGTGATGGCGACCAATATCAGATCCGTGCCCGCCTGTTGCCATTCATACCCATCGTAATGGGGCAGGCGCCCCGCCAGGCGTCCATCGAGTTTCTTCGCGATACCGGGCGGCAGCGGCTTGCCGCGCGCCAGATTTTTCTGAATACCCGGCGGCAATGCAGACCCCGGGCTCCAGTAATCCCGGTTACCGCCCACCAGGCTCAGTACACTGCCTCGATCAACGCTGGGGCCGTGTTTACTGGCCGAACCTTTGCTCTTGGGTTTGTCGTGGCCCTGTCCCGCCGAGCTATTACCTTTGTTATTGCCTTGGCCCTTGCCGTTGCCGGGATCAGCCAGAGCCATTCCACTGCCTGCAAAGACTGCGAGCGACAGCGCGACAGAGACGAACTTCGAGGATTTGATCATGGTGTACTTCCCGGATGGATGCCTGGTTAACTGTAGTCGAGGCTACTCCACCCCGTACAGAATCAGCTCACCCGACCACCTGTTTCCACGATATCCATCCGGGTTTGCCAGGCGGCCGAGACCGCAACGCGCAGTCCCTCCACCAGCACCGGCAGCGCCATCGACGGCTGGCCGAACTCCGGCAAGCCGGGCACATGGATAAACCCACTGCGCACTGCGCAGCCTGCCAGCGCATGCTGCAACCGATAAAACACCTGATTGCATACGAAAGTCCCCGCCGTCTGCGAAACCGAGGCCGCAATACCCGCTTCACGCACCGCTTTGACCATGCTCTTGATCGGCAACGTCGAGAAGTAGGCGGCCGGGCCACCTTCTACCACCGCCGTGTCGATCGGCTGGGCGCCCAGGTTGTCCGGGATCCGCGCATCATTGACGTTGATTGCGACGCGCTCGATGGAAATATCACTGCGCCCGGGGCCCAAGCCGGTGGCGATGACCATGACCGGTTGCAATTCCTCGATCAGTTGAATCAAGGTCTCGGCAGCAGTGGCAAAGGCACAGGGCAATCGGCGCGCGACGATCCCCACCTCATCATTCAGTTTCACCCCCTCCAGCAGGCGCACCGCCTCCCAGGATGGATTCACCACGTCATGATCGAAAGGCTCGAAGCCGGTCAGCAATAGGGTTTTCATCCTGGCCTCACATCAGCAGATAAAGCAGCACGATATTGACCACCAGCATCATCAACGCAGTCGGCAATTGGGCCTTGATCACCGCGTTCTTGTCCGGCAGTTCCAGCAATGCTGCGGGCACGATATTGAAGTTGGCCGCCATTGGTGTCATCAGCGTACCGCAGTAGCCGGAGAACATGCCGATCGCGGCCATGACCGCCGGGTTGCCGCCGTAGATGCCCACCAGCACCGGCACACCGACGCCACCGGTCATCACCGGGAACGCCGCGAAGCCGTTACCCATGATCACCGTAAACAACGCCATGCCCAGCACATAGACCATCACCGCCACCAACTTGAAATCCAGGTTGATATAGGTGGTAGTGACGTGGGCGACAGCCGTGCCCACCCCGGCCTCGTTGAACAACAGCCCGAGCATGGCCAGCATCTGCGGCAGCACCATGGCCCAACCCAGGGCTTCGGTCAGGCGACGCGATTCGCGCAAGGCCTGCACGGGCGTATCGCGGGTCAGCCAGCAGGCCAGGCCAAGGGCAATCAGGCAGCCGATGCCGAGAGAAACGAAGGTGGTGTTCTTCGGATCGAGCAGCGGCACACCGCCGATTTCGGTGTGTTTGAGCAAGACCGAGCCGATTACCGTGGTCAGCGGAATGGCCAGCGCAGGGATAAACAGCTTGTGTCCCAGGCGACCGGCACTGGCGCGGGATGCCTTGTCATGCAGTTCGGCATGCTGCCCACGGCCCACCCCGCCCAGGCCGGCGATTACCGCCATTACCACGACGCCGACACCAATGACCACTGAAGGCAGACGCTCTCCCATGAGGAACGGAATGGCAAACAGCAGCCAGAACAGTGCGCTGGACCAACGCTTGGGATGGGTGCGATCCAGCAGGATCATGCCGGCGGTGATCAGCAACAGCACACCGGCCAGCCAGTACAGGTACTGAATGGAAATAATCATTGCGCGGCCTCCACCGAGGGGGCGGCGGTCATCTCACGGGTCAACCTTCGATCGAATCGATGCAGCCGGATGGCATGAATGATAAAGGCACAGATCGCCGTCGGGATGCCCCACACCGCAATATGCAGCGGCTCCACATCGATCCCCGAGCCCAGCAGAAAGGTGTGCATCAAGGCGATCGCACCAAAGGCGACGAAGATGTCCTCACCGAAAAACAACCCCACGTTGTCGGTGGCGGCACACATGGCCAATACCTTGTGGCGCAACTTGTCGGGCAGCTTGCCATAGCGTTTTTCCGCAGCACCTTCGGCCATCGGCGCCAGCAATGGCCGCACCATCTGCGGATGCCCGCCCAGGCTGGTCAGGCCCATGGCTGCGGTGGATTCACGTACAAACAGATAGATGATCAGCAAACGCCCGACCGTAGCGCGCTCGAAACGGGCGATCCAGTTCTGTGCATGCAGGCGCAGGCCATGGCGCTCCAACAGGCCAATCACCGCCAGCGGTAACAACAGGATCAATTGCAGCGCACGGGTCTGGAGGAAACCATCACCCATGGTGGCGAGAATTTTTTCCAGCGGAAACTGGGCGGCGAGCCCGGTAGCGATAGCGGCGGCAGTGACCACCAGCAATGGATTGAAGCGCAATACAAAGCCGACCACGATGACAAGTACGCCGATCAACGGCCATAAATTCACAACAGTTTGCATGGCGAAGAGGTCCTTTAGTGCGCGCTGCGGCGCCATTACAGCAGGATGCAAGCAAAAGGCTCACAGCATGAAAGTGGCGTGCAGTCGGCTCGGTTTTTTTATTGTTGACCCGGAAGGTCGAGCAGTGGCGGCAACTTTGCTGCCTTGAGGCGGGAGGTGTCCAACAAGAAAAATTGTTGCTGCAGACCAATAAATCTTGTCGAGATTGGCGCTGCCGAAATCGACAACTGGAGGGATTCGGGATTCACCCTATACTCAGCAATGATGCTCTTGCGCAGCATCCACGGTGCTATTGCCGACAATGAGGGCTCCAGCTATGTATGCCGGTCAGATGAGCAGTATGGCGACAGCAATTGGCGAGATACGCTGCCAGATGGTGGTCCAGATCATTTGTCTGCTGTCGGTGGCGACGCTTTTCTGTTGAGCGAGATGCCAGCGTCCCAAGTACACCGCAAGATGTCGCTGGCGAGGCACTGCCCGAATTCCAGAAAATAAAAAAGGGCTCACCTCCCAGTGAGACCTTTCAGCCGCCCAGCACAGCTTGGAACAAAGGCTCCGAGTGTTTGCAGCTTGCGCAGAAAAAGACCAGAATAAAGACCTATTCAGGAGGCTAATCTGTGCAAAATATTCTGGCTGACGTGGCCGTCAGCGTATCTGAACTGAAGAAGAACCCCTCCTCAGTATTGAGTGGCGCCAATGGCTTGCCCGTGGCCGTGTTAAACCACAACCGCGTCGTGGGCTACATGGTCCCTGCCAACGTCTATGAAGCAATGGTTGAACGCCTGGACGAGCTGGAGCTGGTCCAACTGGTCAAGGCTCGTCTCGAAGCCAACGAAACACCCGTTCAAATAGCGCTCGACGATCTTATTGGCGAGGCGGAGGCGGATATCGCCAATGGCCATTGAGTACACCGTCCAGTGGGATCCGAAAGCATTGAAAGAATTGCGAAAACTCGATGGCACTATCCGCCTGCAGTTTTTGAAAAAGCTGCAGGAGCGCCAGACCGGACCGCGTGTGCCAAGTGACGCGCTTCACGGTATGAAGGATTGCTACAAAATCAAATTGCGCAGCGCCGGCTACCGAATGGTGTACCGCGTTGAAGATGAGCGAATTGTCATCCTCGTGTTGGCCGTCGGTAAACGTGAGCGCAGCTCCGTGTACGAGCAGGCGGGGAAGCGATAGGAACACGCAATGCGCCCCGTGGGAGGCATCAAGTGCAGATATGCCGTTGCGATATACCGGCACGTAGTTGCCCCACGGCTGGAATCCTCATTGCGGTGACGGCCCACTTCTCGATAAATGCACTCAGCGCAAGCGATAGGCCAAAGCCCAGGGTCTCCTCCCTCTTTCAGCAAACCACATGGAGTAAGTCGCTATGAAATTTCTTAAGACTGCATGGAACAACCGTAAGAAAAAAAAGCTCTGGGCGGAGCTAAATGATTGGACGCTGATACTAATCGGCCTACCAAGTTTTGCGACCGGCGCCTACTACCTGTGGGTGGCAAAGACGGTTACTGAGGACGTGATCATCTGGTCCAAACAAAACGGACTGACGCTGGAAGCGGTCATGGTCTTCGCCTTTCTAGGCTTGGTTGCTCTGAGTGGCTTGTATTTTGCGACGGTAGCGAAACGCTGCTACGGATTGTTCGTTGAGCGGAATTTTAAGTAACTAATAGACCCCCGCCCGACCTGCCGGGCTTTTCACAACCAGTGCCTACACCTCGCCGGTCATGAAGGAAGAAAGCAATGCGAAAGTATGCGTCCGGGCATCACGCCTTGCGTGATTAGACCGGCTGCCACTTATGCGGCAGCAACTGATCGATCTCACTCGCCCGCTGCGTCGGCAAACGCATGAGGATATCCTTCAAATAGGCATACGGATCATGGCCATTCAGCCGCGCAGACTGGATCAGACTCATGATCGCCGCCGCTCGTTTGCCGCTACGCAGCGATCCAGCGAAGAGCCAGTTTTTGCGTCCCAGCGCCCACGGCCGGATCTGGTTCTCTGCCCAGTTATTGTCAATAGGTACCGCCCCATCACTGAGGTAGCGCGACAGCGCTGCCCAGCGTTTCAGGCTGTAATCCAGTGCTCTGCAAATAGCCGAACCTTCAGGCACGAGGTCGCGCTGGGCGATCATCCAGGTATGCAGTCTATCCATCACCGGGACGGCTTTTTCTTGCCGTATTCGGCGCCGTAAATCCGGCTCCAGATCGCGGACTTCGCTCTCGATTTCGTACAGCAACTGGATGTAGCGCAGGGCCTGCTCGGCGAGCATGCTCTTGTTGGTGGCGTGCAATTCGAAGAACTTGCGCCGGGCATGGGCCATGCAGCCGATCTCGGTCACACCGAGTTCGAAACTGGCCTTGTAGCCGCCAAAGTCATCACACACCAGTTTGCCCTTCCAGTCTTGCAGGAAGTTGCGAGCATGTTCTCCGGCGCGGCTGGGGCTGAAGTCATAAACCACCGCTGCCACGTCCGAAAACTGGCTGGTGGCGTAGGCCCAAACATAGGAACGGTGCGTTTTCTTCGAGCCTGGCGCAAGCATCTGCACCGGTGTTTCATCAGCGTGGACGACCTGCTGCCCAAGCACCACATCGCGCAGCGCGTCAACCAAGGGCTGCAACTGCACGCCGGTAATGCCAACCCATTGAGCCAAAGTGGAACGTGGAATCGCCAGGCCCGCTCGACCGAAAATCGACTCTTGGCGGTAAAGCGGCAGGTGGTCGGCAAACTTGGCGATCATGACGTGGGCCAGCAGCCCGGCGGTCGGGATACCCTTGTCGATGACCTGTGCCGGAACGGGTGCCTGGATCAGCGTTTCGCACTCATCGCATACCCACTTGCCACGGACATGGCGTTCGACGGTGAACACGCCGGGCGTGTAGTCCAGCTTCTCGCTGACGTCCTCACCGATGCGCTTGAGGGCGCAGCCGCATGGGCAGTGGGTGTTGTCCGGTTCGTGATGGATCAGCGTGCGTGGAAACTCTGCCGGCAACGCGGTGCGCTTGGGCTTTTGCTTTTTCTCGGTCGCCGCTGGCGCGGTTTGCAAGGCTTGAAGCTCGGCCTCAATCGCCGCGATATCGGTATCGATCAGGTCATCGAGCAAGCTGGCCTGCTCAGGATTCATCTGCTCGCTGCGCTTGGCAAACTTCAAGCGCTTGAGCTGGGCGATTTCGTGGGTCAGCTTCTCGATCACCGTTTGATCGCGGTTGATCTTCTTGCCCATGGTCTCGACCGTCTTGCCCATCGTCTCGACTTGCTGGTCGAGTGTCTCGACACGCTGTATCAACTGCGCCGCCAAAGCGCGCAGTTGTTCAGGGGTCAGGTGATCGAGATTGGGGAGCGAAGTCATGGTGCCGATTTTGCCAGACCAGACTATTCGCGGCGATAGACCGATAGGCTAATGGCAGCCGCTAAAGCAGTGTGATCGCGCCGCCGGAGCCCGCGCGTTGCCATGGCAGGCCCAGCACCAACGCCTGAAGTTGCTCGGTATCCAGTTCCATTTCAGAGCCATGACGAATGCCAGGCCAGTGAAATTTGCCTTGATTCAAGCGGCGAGCAGCCAGCCAGATACCGAAGCCGTCATGCACCAACACTTTCATCCGTGTGGCTCGGCGATTGGCGAACAGATAAGCACAGTGCGGCTTCGCCGCACCGAACACCGCGATCACTCTGGCCAATGCGGTTTCGGTGCCCGCTCGCATGTCCATCGGTTCAGTGGCGAGCCAGATGGAGTCGATGCGGATCATTGAGCGAGCCCACGGATGAATCGGGCGCATCCTTCGGGATCGGAAGTTGGCCACTTTACCGTGAGCGTTTGTTGGCCAAGTGGTAACTCGATGATCGCCAACGCTTCGGTTTTTCGCTGTGGTTCGACTTTCAAAGGAATGAAAGCTGGCAGCGCGATTGTCTGTTGATCACGATAAAGCGGTAGCCAACGGCGCACGACATTAGCGTTGATACCGTGACTCATCGCAATAGCCGCCACGGAAACACCAGGCTGCTGGCACTCGTGGACGACCTGGGCTTTGAAGGATTTTGAATAGGACTTACGTTCACGCATGGCGATCCTGACATTAAGGGTAATTGCGTCCGCTTAAAATTACGCGGACACAATCACCCTTATTGGCCAAGGTCGGAAGGTGTGTTCGCCGGCCCCTTACATGCGAAAACTACAAAGTCACGAAGTTATCGGACTGAGCGTTCAGGAAATTCTTCAAGAATTCAACGAGCGCGCGTCAGAATTTGGGATTACCGAAGATAACCTGGTTTCAGTAAGCGTCACCCCACCACGTCATGCGATCAAAATTCTGGACGGTGACATAACAAAGGACGCAAAAGTGCAAGTGACCTTCATCTATTGGAGCGACCGATGAGCCATATCAAAGCCCGCGTCGAAGCTCTCCGAATGCTTGTGGACGAACTCAAGAACGCAGAAACAATCTTCGAGCGTGCATCGCTTTTTGCTGCCATTCGCGGTTTGGTTGAGGACCTCGACAATGACGAACGCCTCAACAGCTATGCTAAAGAGAAAGCTATCGGCGTCCGATGGCACTCTGCTGCCGCGCTTGGCTTTGACGAAACCAATGGACACACGTTCGAAGCCCACAGAGCCTGGGCTATGGGTGATCTTAGTACCCTAGAGTCTGCGTACGACTAAACTTCAAGCCCGGCCGCCCGTCTTTTCGCGCACTTTCAGGAGGAAACGTTCACAGCATGAGTAAAAAATCAGCCGATGCTGTAGCGGCAGAGGCATTCAAGATCCCTACACATTATGTGTTTTTTGCTTACGTCCTTACAACACTCGCACTCGCATTTGGGGTCGGCTTAAGCGTGCACTTCAGCGACTGGATGTGGCTAGCACGATTCGGTGCACTACTTGTTTTTTGGCGTTGATGTTTGAAGTTACAGGGCTGCCTGAGCAATTCGCGAACAAAACGATGGAGCTCACAGAAGGAATAACCGCTCAGACTGTTTTCAATCAAATAATGAATCGTCGCTATCTGTACGGAGTGACCGATGACACGACCGATGAACAGCTTTCGCTTATCTTTGATCGAGAACACCGTCGACGGTTAATTTTTGCAAAAGAAATAATGATTGAAACGATTAGAAAGAAAATACAGAAGCATGAATTTTTTGTTGCCTCGATTGGTACATTGCTTTGGGCCTTCGCAGACCTTTTGAACAAGCTGTAGTACATACACAAAGCGCCATTCTATACCGTATAGAATGGGGCTTTGTGTATGCAGACCTTGGACTACGACCATCGGTGACCAAATGACAGAGCACACCCTCACATTCAAATGCCTGGGCCACACCAAGCGCGGCGACTTGATTGAGTCCTACCAGCTGGAAGTGACCGACACCCGCGATGGCACGACCATAGAGATCTCAATCCCAACGAGGCAGCTAATTTCAGCTCATAGCATGATGAGCATTCTGCTCGGCAGAAAAATTTTCTACTCCGTCACGCAGCGCAAGCACGCGAGAATGCTGAGCGAGCTGTTCGATCAGCAGCAGCCTGACGCAGTCGAAGACTAGCCCAGTCCACCGGGCTTTTTCATGCCCGCCAAATGCGAAAAGCCCAGCGCGGAGCTGAGCTAGAAGTGAATCAGTCTTTCTTGGGGGAAGGCGCAGGTGGTGGCGCTTTCGGTGCCTGAGCAGGCAGCACATTTCTCGTCCGGTCAGGATTCACATTCATCCCGTCATTGACGTGTTTGCGCTCCAGAATGTGATGCTTTGGTTGTTGATCATTCATTTTGCGTCTCCTTGAGGCTCTAGAAATTCGACCCATTGAACATCACTGTTGGCAATAAGTAGATACGTTACTCCGTCCTGCGGCACCAGTTCCTCACCAACCACCCATGTGGGGAATTCCATAACAAAATGCCCGCTTTCCGGTTCCGCCGGCCAGGCCAATGGATAGCCCATCAGCCTGCGTCCGTCCTTAAGACTCAGCACCACTCCGCGATCAGGAAAGCGCAAGAAAGCATACCTCCACTCACCAACGGATGCCTTGGCCGTCAGTCCAACCTTCCGCGCAAACTTGTATAAAACATCGTGGCGTGAGAAATAGGCTAGAGCAAGTCCAAATCCAATAGCGAGGGCGACCGCCCAAGACGTGGCAACATTCTCAGTCCATGCCCCAAGCGTGCCCCAATGGCCAATACAAACAGCGGTAACGGCTATGCCATCTACCAGAATCTTGATCAAGCCAGTACAGATGAGCGCCTGAATCACCTGTTCAAACTGGCCGGGTTTCTTCGCGTCAGCTAACCAATAAAACACCACCATGGCCAAAAAACCCGGCAGCAAAGCCTGCAAGATTGGCATCAGCGTTCCTGCGATTTCACCCATGGGAGAACATCCATATTGATCCAGGCTGTTAGATTACCCCGGCCCTGTCCAGGCATCCAGCGTGGATGAAATGCCAGTAACTGGGTTAGGTCACTGCGTAGTAGCGTTATGCCTCCAAAAAAAAGCAGGGAGGCAAGATAGATGAGCTATAAAAAAATTGGCCACAGTCGTCTGTGGGCGGAGCTATTCGACGCAAACGATGTCGAGGTGGGCGCCGGATTGGCGTTCTGAGGTGAGGGTTTTGCAAAAGTTTTGCAAATCGCAGAAAGCAAAAAGGGGTCACCGTTTCCGATGACCCCTCTAGACCGCCCAGCAGAGCGGATTTTGTTTGGTAGGCGCGATTGGACTCGAACCAACGACCCCCACCATGTCAAGGTGGTGCTCTAACCAACTGAGCTACGTGCCTGCTGTGAGGCGGCATTCTACGGAATTCCGTAGGGGTGTCAACATCTTTTTTGCAGCTAACCCTATGAATATGCGAATTATTTATCCGCGGGTCAGACGCCCGCGAATTACGGGCGGCTGGCAGGCATTTTTCAACTCAGGTAGGATCGCCGCACTCGTAAAAAATATAAAACAGAGGTTCCAGGATGGCGAACACCCCCTACCCCCAGTCGTATTACGCCGCCTCCGCGAACGCGGTTGCGCCGCGCCCGGTGTTGCAAGGTGAGGTCGAAACCGATGTCTGTGTGATTGGTGCCGGTTATACCGGGCTTTCCAGCGCGCTGTTTCTGCTCGAGAACGGCTTTCGCGTAACGGTCCTGGAAGCCGCCAAGGTAGGTTTTGGTGCGTCCGGTCGTAACGGCGGGCAGATCGTCAACAGCTACAGCCGCGACATCGACGTCATCGAGCGCAGCGTCGGGCCCGGGCAGGCGCAGTTGCTGGGCGAAATGGCCTTCGAGGGCGGCAGGATCATTCGTGAGCGCGTGGCCAAATATCAGATCCAGTGCGATCTGAAGGACGGCGGTGTGTTCGCCGCCCTCAACAGCAGGCACATGGGCCACCTGGAATCACAGAAGCGCCTGTGGGAGCGCTACGGCCATACGCAACTGGAATTGCTGGACGAGCGCCGTATCCGCGAAGTAGTGGCTTGTGACAACTATGTAGGCGGCCTGCTGGACATGAGCGGCGGACATATCCACCCGCTCAACCTGGCATTGGGCGAAGCGGCGGCCGTCGAATCCCTCGGCGGCACGATTTATGAGCAATCGGCCGCCGTACGCATCGAACGCGGTGCCAACCCGGTGGTGCATACCGCCGAAGGCAAGGTCAGAGCCAAGTTCATCATTGTTGCGGGCAATGCCTACCTGGGGAACCTGGTGCCGGAGCTGGCGGCGAAATCGATGCCGTGCGGCACTCAGGTGATCACCACCGCGCCGCTGGGTGATGAGTTGGCCAAGACCTTGTTGCCGCAGGACTACTGTGTCGAAGACTGCAACTACTTGCTCGACTACTACCGCCTCACCCGCGACAAGCGCCTGGTTTTCGGCGGCGGCGTGGTGTATGGCGCGCGGGACCCGGCAAATATCGAAGCGATCATCCGACCGAAGATGCTCAAGGCGTTCCCACAACTCAGGGACGTGAAGATCGACTACGCCTGGACCGGTAATTTCCTGCTGACCCTGTCGCGCTTGCCGCAGGTGGGCCGCCTCGGCGACAACATCTATTACTCGCAAGGCTGCAGCGGCCATGGCGTGACGTATACGCACCTGGCCGGCAAGGTCCTCGCCGAGGCTTTGAGAGGCCAGGCCGAACGCTTTGATGCGTTTGCCGACCTGCCCCACTACCCGTTCCCGGGTGGACAGCTGTTGCGCACACCGTTTGCCGCAATGGGCGCGTGGTATTACGGGCTGCGGGATAAGCTGGGTTTTTGATGAAAAACGGGAGCCGGTTCGCCGGCTCCTCGTCTGAACAGCCAAATCGCAGACACAAAAAACCCCGGTCTTTCGACCAGGGTCTTTGCTATCGAATCAAGGTCAGCCAATGGCTTTGCTTGTGCTTCAAGGCGTTCAGTGGGCCTTGAAGCTGATATGGCGCAGCGGACGGGACTCGAACCCGCGACCCCCGGCGTGACAGGCCGGTATTCTAACCGACTGAACTACCGCTGCGTATCGCTTGGCTGATTGAGCATGAAGCCTCAATCACCTTTAAACATCTGATCGATCAGCTTCAGCTGTTCAATCTCAAATCCGAAAAATCAGACCTGTAAAATATGGCGCAGCGGACGGGACTCGAACCCGCGACCCCCGGCGTGACAGGCCGGTATTCTAACCGACTGAACTACCGCTGCGCGTCGGTGCAACCTTTAACGTTGCGTCTTGCCCTTGGGCAAAACTCTCAAGAAGTGGTGGGTGATGACGGGATCGAACCGCCGACCCTCTGCTTGTAAGGCAGATGCTCTCCCAGCTGAGCTAATCACCCTTTGCTTCGTTGAGGCCGCGAAATTTACGCAGGTAGCGAACCTAAGTCAATAGCAGGATTGAGTTTTTTTCAAAAACAGCTTCGAGTTGCAAGCCACAAGCTACAAGTCAAAAGCCACCCAAATTTGCTTTCACTTGCAGCTTGCCGCTTGAAGCTGCTGCTCACTGCTCGTAAACCATCTTCTTGCTCATGCCGCCGTCCACCACGAACTCCTGTCCGGTGACAAACCCGGCCTGGCGCGACAGCAGCCACGCCACCATGGCCGCCACGTCCTCCACCGTCCCTACCCGGCCAGCCGGATGCTGCGCATGGTCAACATCGGAAAGCGGCTCGGCCCGCCGCGCAGCAGGATCACGCGCATCGATCCAGCCGGGGCTGACCGCATTGACCCGTACCTCCGGTCCCAGGCTCATCGCCAAGGCGTGCGTCAGCGCCAGCAGGCCACCCTTGCTCGCCGCGTAGGCTTCGGTGTCGGGCTCCGATTGGCGAGCCCGTGTCGAGGCCAGATTGACGATAGCGCCGCCATGGGCGCGCAGGTACGGCGCGCAGTGCTTGGCCAGCAGCATCGGCCCGCTGAGGTTTACCGCCAGCACGCGGTTCCAGTAAGCCAGGTCGAGGCTTTCCAGGGTGATATTGTGCGGATCGGCCACCGCCGCATTGCACACCAGCGCATCCAGGCGCCCAAACTGCCCCAGCACCTCGGCGACACCCTGGGCCACTTGCTTCTCGTCGGCCACGTCCATGGTGATAAACCAGGCATTCTCGCCCAGCACCTTGGACACCCTGGAGCCGCGCTCGCGGTCCAGGTCGGTCAACACCACCTGCCAGCCTTCGCTGATCAGCCACGCCGCGATTCCAAGGCCAATGCCGCGCGCCGCGCCGGTCACCAGCGCAACGCGCCCGTTACTGGCCGCTGCGGCCTCCATGGACCACTCGATCACAAGGCCGCCAGCCCACGGGCCAGGTCAGCCTGCAAGTCAGCCACATCTTCCAACCCGACCGCGATGCGAATCAGGCTGTCACGGATACCCGCGGCTTCCCGCTCCTGCGGCGCCAGGCGCCCGTGGGAGGTGGTGCTCGGGTGCGTGATGGTGGTTTTGCTGTCACCCAGGTTGGCGGTGATCGAGATCAGGCGCGTGGCATCGATAAAGCGCCAGGCACCCTCTTTTCCGCCCTTCACTTCAAAACTCACCACCGCGCCGAAACCGCGTTGCTGGCGCTGAGCCAATGCATGCTGCGGATGGCTCTTGAGGCCGGCGTAATGCACCTTCTCGATGCCGTCCTGCTGCTCCAGCCACTCGGCCATGGCCTGGGCGTTGGCGCAATGGGCCTTCATGCGCAGGCTGAGGGTTTCCAGGCCTTTGAGAAAGATCCAGGCGTTGAACGGGCTCAGGGTCGGGCCAGCGGTGCGCAGGAAGCCCACCACTTCCTTCATCTGCTCGCTGCGACCGGCGACCACACCGCCCATGCAACGGCCCTGGCCGTCGATGAACTTGGTGGCCGAATGCACCACGATGTCCGCGCCCAACTTCAACGGCTGTTGCAGGGCCGGGGTGCAGAAGCAGTTATCAACGATCAGCATGGCGCCCTTGGCGTGCGCCACTTCGGACAGCGCGGCGATATCCACCAGCTCGGCCAGCGGATTGGACGGCGACTCGACGAACAGCAGTTTTGTATTGGCCTTGATCGCCGCATCCCAGGCGGACAAATCCGCCAGGGGCACGTAGTCCACTTCAATACCAAAACGCTTGAAATACTTCTCGAACAGGCTGATGGTCGAACCGAACACGCTGCGCGACACCAGCACGTGGTCGCCGGCGCTGCACAGGCTCATCACCACCGCCAGGATCGCCGCCATGCCGGTCGCCGTGGCCACCGCTTGCTCAGCCCCCTCCAGGGCGGCAATGCGCTCTTCGAACGCACGCACGGTCGGGTTGGTATAGCGCGAGTAAACATTGCCCGGCACCTCACCAGCGAAGCGCGCGGCGGCGTCGGCCGCCGTGCGAAACACGTAACTGGAGGTGAAAAACATCGGGTCACCGTGCTCCCCTTCCGGGGTACGGTGCTGGCCGGCGCGCACAGCCAGGGTATCGAAAGCTACGCCATCGAGGTCGCTGTCCAACCGACCGGCATCCCATTCCTGACTCATGCTGCGACTCCTTACTCAAATGCGTTATTTAACATACAAAACCGGCCCCTCAGGGCCGGTGTTTACTCAGTTGTTGTACAGATCAATGATCGCACTGACCGCCTGGGTCTTGATCTTCGACGAGTCGTTGCGCGCCTGCTCGATCTTGTTCAGATAGGCGTCATCGATATCGCCGGTCACGTACTTGCCATCGAACACGGCGCAGTCGAACTGGGCGATCTTGATCTTGCCGCCGCCCACCGCCTCGATAAGGTCAGGCAGGTCCTGGTAGATCAGCCAGTCGGCACCGATCAGGTCGGCCACGTCTTGCGTGGAACGATTATGGGCGATCAGTTCGTGGGCGCTCGGCATGTCGATACCGTACACGTTCGGGTAACGCACGGCAGGCGCAGCGGAACAGAAGTACACGTTCTTCGCGCCGGCTTCACGGGCCATCTGGATGATCTGCTTACAGGTAGTGCCGCGCACGATCGAGTCATCCACCAGCATCACGTTCTTGCCACGGAATTCCAGCTCGATGGCGTTGAGCTTCTGGCGCACCGACTTCTTGCGCGCCGCCTGGCCGGGCATGATGAAGGTACGGCCTATGTAGCGGTTCTTGACGAAACCTTCGCGGAACTTGACGCCCAGGTGGTTGGCCAGTTCCAGCGCAGCGGTACGGCTGGTATCCGGAATCGGGATGACCACGTCGATGTCGTGCTCGGGGCGCTCGCGCAGGATCTTCTCGGCCAGCTTCTCACCCATGCGCAGGCGTGCCTTGTAGACCGACACGCCGTCGATGATCGAGTCCGGACGCGCCAGGTAGACGTGTTCGAAGATGCACGGAGTGAGTTTCGGCGCCACGGCGCACTGACGGGTGTGCAGCTTGCCGTCTTCGGTGATGTAGACCGCTTCGCCCGGTGCCAGATCGCGGATCAACGTGAAGCCCAGTACGTCCAGGGACACGCTTTCGGAAGCGATCATGTACTCGACACCTTCGTCGGTGTGACGCTGGCCGAACACGATCGGGCGGATGCCGTGGGGGTCGCGGAAACCGACGATGCCATAACCGGTGATCATGGCCACCACGGCATAGCCACCGACGCAACGGTTGTGCACGTCGATCACGGCGGCAAACACGTCTTCTTCGGTAGGCTGCAGCTTGCCGCGCTGGGCCAGCTCATGGGCGAACACGTTGAGCAGCACTTCCGAGTCGGAACTGGTGTTGACGTGGCGCAGGTCGGATTCGTAAATCTCCTTGGCCAACTGTTCGACGTTGGTCAGGTTGCCGTTGTGCGCCAGGGTAATGCCGTAAGGCGAGTTGACGTAGAACGGTTGAGCTTCGGCCGAGGTCGAGCTACCGGCCGTCGGGTAACGCACATGGCCAATGCCCATGTGCCCGACCAGGCGCTGCATATGACGCTGGTGGAACACGTCACGCACCAGGCCATTGTCCTTGCGCAGGAATAACCGGCCGTCGTGGCTGGTCACAATACCGGCAGCATCCTGGCCGCGGTGCTGGAGGACGGTTAGCGCGTCATACAGCGCCTGATTGACGTTCGACTTACCGACGATACCGACGATGCCACACATGCGACGCAACCCCTACTTAATGAATCTTGACTGAACACTCTTACTGAGGCGTTTTGGCCGGCAAGAGGTGTTCCTTGAACGGAAGATCAGCGGGTACGCTGATTCCGCTGGCCAGCCACTGACTGCTCCACCCCAATATGAGGTTCTTGGACCAATCTGCAACCAATAGAAATTTTGGCACGAGTACCGACTCCTGCCACCACGCATCCTGCTGTACCGGCCCCAGGCTCAACAGCCCGACCGCCACGACCACCAGCAACGCGCCACGGGCGGCGCCGAAGGCCATGCCGAGAAATCGATCGGTCCCGGAGAGGCCGGTGACACGTATCAACTCGCCAATAAGATAATTGACCATCGCCCCCACCAGCAGCGTGGCGATGAACATGATGGCGCAGCCCGCGATGACGCGGGCCGAAGGTGTCTCTATGTACCCGGCCAGGTAGACCGACAGTGAACCACCGAACATCCAGGCGACGACTCCTGCGATGATCCAGGTCAGCAACGACAGTGCTTCTTTGACGAAGCCGCGGCTCAGACTGATCAAAGCGGAGATGGCGACGATTGCAACGATCGCCCAATCAACCCAGGTAAATGGCACAGTGCAGCCTACGTACGGATAAGGCGGCGCATTTTAGCAGAGCGCCGGGCTATCGGTAAGCGGTGATTGCGGGCGCTTTGCAAATCAATAAATTGGGCAGTGTGAACACAATTTCAAGACCACTGGAAACCAATGTGGGAGGGGGCTTGCCCCCGATAGCAGTGGGTCAGTGACAGATGTACTGACTGATCCACCGCTATCGGGAGCAAGCCCCCTCCCACATTTGACTGCATTTCAGACTGAAACCGAGGGAACTTAGCCGCGCTCAGGCTGGAACCTTGTCACGAACCCCTTCAGATTCTGCTGACGATCCAGCAAATCCCGCAGGCGATCCGCTTCGGCGCGCTCGATCAGCGGCCCGATAAACACACGGTTCTTGCCATCGGCGCTGCGGATATAAGCGTTGTAACCCTGGGCACGCAGCTTTTTCTGCAAGGCGTCGGCACCTTCGCGGTTGCCCAGGCTGGCCACTTGAATCGACCAACTGATCGGCAACCCGTTCGGGTCGATACGACTCTGACCTACGTCCGGCTTGCCCGGTGCGGCAGGCTGTGGTGCGACCGGCTTGGGCGCAGGCGTCGGCGCAGCAGGCTTGGCGGCTGCGACAGGCGCGGCCGGAGCCGGCTTGACTACCGGAACACTCGGCTGCACCGGCATGGACGGCGCCTGCTGTGCAGCGACCTCGGCATCGGTCGGCACCGGCTCTTGCTCAGGCAGCGCCTGCGGCTCAGGCACCACCACCGGTTCCACCTGAACCTGAGGGACCACCGGCGCCTGGGGCGCAGCGGGCGCTTCAACCACCACCTGGCGCTGCTCGTCCTGACGGGAGAACAGCATCGGCAGGAAAATCACCGCCAATGCCACCAACACCAGGGCTCCCACCATTCGCTGCTTGTATGCGCTATCGAGTAATGCCATGTGCAGCTTCCTCCGTGGAGCGCCGGGTCAGCCATTCGAGCGCCTCGGCAACACAATAAAATGATCCGAACAACAGAATCTCGTCGTCGGCCGTCGCTACCGCACATTGCGCCTCGAGGGCCGCGGTGACGCTTGCATACGACGTCACCGGCGAACCAAGGTTCTGCAACGCAAGTTGCAGCTCAGCCGCCGCACGGCTACGCGGCGTATCCAGCGGTGCAACGGCCCACGACTGTACGCTACCGAGCAGCGGCGCAACCACGCCGTCAAGATCCTTGTCGGCCAGCAAGCCAAACACCGCCAGACGCCGGCCGGAAAATGGCGCGCGCTTAAGCCGCTGCGCCAGATATTCGGCGGCGTGAGGGTTATGACCCACGTCCAGCAGCAGGTTAAGCCGCTTGCCTTGCCACTCGACGGTGCGTCGATCCAGGCGCCCCACTATTCGCGTTGCCAGCAGAGTTGCGGCAATTTGCTCGACATTCCATGGCAGATCCAGCAGCAGATAGGCTTGCAGCGCCAGCGCTGCATTCTCCATCGGCAGGTTCAGCAGCGGCAGATCATGCAACGCCATCTGCTGACCGCGGGCATCGCGCCCGGACCACTGCCAATACTCATCGCTGATATCGACATTGAAGTCGCGCCCGCGCAGGTAGAACGGGCAATCGAGCTCACGCACCTTGTCCAGCAAGGGTTGCGGCGGGTCAAGATCACCGCACAGCGCGGGCCTGCCCGGGCGAAAGATCCCGGCTTTTTCGTAAGCCACGGATTCGCGGGTATCGCCCAGGTAATCGACGTGGTCGACGCCGATGCTGGTGACCAGCGCCAGGTCGGCATCCACCACGTTGACCGTGTCCAGACGCCCGCCCAGGCCCACTTCCAACACCACGACATCCAGCTGCGCACGCTCGAACAGCCACAGCGCCGCCAGGGTGCCCATCTCGAAATAAGTCAGGGAAATATCGCCACGACCGGCATCAAGAGCGGCGAAGGCTTCGCAGAGTTGCGCGTCGCTCGCCTCGACGCCATTGAGCTGCACCCGCTCGTTATAGCGCAGCAGGTGCGGCGAACTGTACACGCCGACGTTAAGCCCTTGGGCTTGCAGCAGCGCGGCGACAAAAGCACAGGTCGAGCCCTTGCCGTTGGTGCCGGTCACCGTGATCACACGCGGCGCCGGGCGCCCCAACCCAAGGCGGGCCGCTACCTGTTGCGAGCGCTCCAGGCCCATGTCGATGGCGGACGGATGCAACTGCTCAAGGTAGGCGAGCCATTCGCCCAGGGTACGTTGGGTCATAGGTTGGCCGGTACCGGCGGCACGACGATCGGCTCGACTTTAGGCGCGACGTAGACAGGCGTCGGCAGGCCCATCATTTGCGCCAGCAGGTTACCCAGGCGTGGCCGCAGCTCACCGCGCGGAATGATCAGGTCGATGGCGCCGTGCTCCAGCAGGAACTCGCTGCGCTGGAAACCTTCCGGCAGTTTTTCACGCACGGTCTGCTCGATCACGCGCGGGCCGGCAAAGCCGATCAGGGCCTTCGGCTCGCCGACGATCACATCGCCCAACATCGCCAGGCTGGCGGAAACGCCCCCGTAGACCGGGTCGGTCAATACCGAGATGAACGGAATGCCTTCTTCGCGCAGACGCGCCAATACCGCCGAGGTCTTGGCCATTTGCATCAGGGAAATCAGCGCTTCCTGCATCCGCGCACCACCGGAGGCGGCGAAGCAGATCATCGGGCAGCGGTTTTCCAGGGCATAGTTGGCGGCGCGCACGAAACGCTCGCCGACGATGGCACCCATCGAGCCGCCCATGAAGGAGAACTCGAACGCCGAAACCACCACCGGCATGCCCAGCAAGTTGCCGCTGACGGAAATCAGCGCGTCTTTCTCGCCAGTCTGCTTCTGCGCACCGAGCAGACGGTCCTTGTACTTCTTGCTGTCGCGAAACTTGAGACGGTCGACCGGCTCCAGGTCAGCGCCCAGTTCGTTGCGGCCGTCGGCATCAAGGAAGATGTCGATACGCGCGCGCGCGCCAATACGCATGTGGTGGTTGCACTTGGGGCAAACGTCCAGGGTCTTTTCCAGTTCCGGGCGGTACAGCACCGCGTCGCAGGACGGGCACTTGTGCCACAGACCTTCAGGAACCGAGCTTTTCTTCACCTCGGAACGCATGATCGAAGGGATCAGTTTGTCTACTAACCAGTTGCTCATGCTTTCTTTCTCCAGTACCGGTGGCTTGAACACAGCCCCGCGTATGCCCTTGAGCTAAATTCATATGTGGCGATGATGTCGCCGGGACGGGGTCAGAGGTTCGACCAGCCATTTCCCGCCTGCATCCTCAGCCTTCCAGACAACCTGCCAGTGCAGGGTTGCCACTTTGTTCCCGGGCCTCCCGCAGGCGGCGCCGGTGCTGTTTTACACAGTGGTAGTTATGGACGGCGGCAGACTGCCAGCCGTCACATCGCACCGCTGCTGTTGCGCACGGCCTGCACAAATGCGCGAATCCTGGCGTGATCCTTGATGCCCTTGCCCTGCTCCACCCCGCCGCTGACATCCACGGCATACGGCCGCACCTGCTCGATGGCCGCGCCGACATTCGAGGGCGTGAGCCCACCGGCCAGAATCACCGGCTTGCTCAAGCCCGCCGGGATCAGCGACCAGTCGAACGCTTCCCCCGTACCGCCGGGAACGCCTTCGACATAGGTGTCCAGCAGAATCCCGCGCGCGCCGGCATAAGCGGAACAGGCTGCAGCGATATCGTCGCCGGCCTTGACGCGCAGCGCCTTGATATAGGGGCGCTGATAGCTCTCGCACTCGTCCGGGGTTTCGTCGCCATGAAACTGCAGCATGTCCAGCGGCACGGCATCCAGGGTTTCATTGAGTTCACACCGGCTGGCGTTGACGAACAAGCCCACGGTGGTCACGAACGGTGGCAGCGCGGCGATGATGGCCCGCGCCTGCAACACATTCACCGCCCGCGGGCTCCTGGCGTAAAACACCAGACCAATCGCATCTGCCCCCGCCTCGACCGCCGCCAACGCGTCTTCGATGCGGGTAATCCCGCAAATCTTGCTGCGAACGGCTGACATATCGTAGAAACCTCAGGGATTGAACCGAGAAAGTCCCGGATGGTAACAAAAGCTTTTCCGGGCGTCAGCCGCCAAGTTCGCTGAAACCGGTGAGGAAGTGTGGCCCGATGAAACGCTCCGGCAGTTCGAACTCGTCGCGGTACTCCACCTCCACCAGGTACAGGCCGAACGGATGCGCCGTGACCCCGCCGGTACGGCGCACGCGGCTTTCCAACACTTCCCGGGCCCATTCCACCGGACGCTCGCCAGTACCGATGGTCATCAGCACGCCCGCGATGTTGCGCACCATGTGATGCAGGAATGCACCGGCACGGATATCCAGCACAATCATCTTGCCATGACGGGTTACGCGCAAATGGTGGACTTCCTTGATCGGCGACTTGGCCTGGCATTGGCCGGCACGGAACGCGCTGAAATCATGCACGCCCACAAGATGCTGCGCAGCCTCGGCCATGCGCTCGGCGTCCAGCGGACGGTGGTTCCAGGTGATTTCCTGGTTCAGGTGCGCCGGACGGATCTGATCGTTATAGATCACGTAGCGGTAACGCCGGGCGATGGCCTTGAAGCGCGCATGAAAATGCGCCGGCATGACCCTGGCCCAGGTGACACTGACGTCATGGGGCAGGTTGATATTGGCGCCCATCACCCACGCCTTCATCGAGCGTTCAGCCTGGGTATCGAAATGCACCACCTGACCGCAGGCATGCACGCCAGCGTCGGTACGCCCGGCACACATCAGCGACACCGGCGAGTCGGCGACTTTCGATAAAGCATTTTCCAGGGTTTCCTGCACCGTCAGCACGCCGGATGCCTGGCGCTGCCAGCCGCGATAGCGTGAGCCTTTGTATTCCACGCCGAGGGCGATGCGGTAAAAGCCTGCGGCCGCCATTTCGGCGGCCGCGTTATCTATATTTGCCAAGAACTGAGAGCCTGATGAGTTGCGCGAAGGCGGGCATTATAAAGGCGACGGCTGCGCGACGGGCGCTTTTGTTGGGGAGGAATGCCCAGCCACCTGCAGGAGGGAGCAAGCCCTCCCCCACCGTGGACGTCTATCAGCCTTCAGATTCGGCCGAGCATTTCCTTGGCTTCGCCGCGCTGGGTCTCGTTGCCCTCGGTCAGCACTTCGGACAGGATATCCTTGGCACCATCGGCATCGCCCATGTCGATATAAGCCTGGGCCAGGTCCAGCTTGGTGGCGACCTCATCGGTGCCCGAAAGGAAGTCAAAGTCAGGTTCATCGTCACCGAGCGCGGCATCTTCAGCGGTGAAGGACGGCTCGATGGAAGGATGCTCCAGGCTCTGGGACAGACGATCGAGTTCGGCGTTGACGTCATCCAATTCCGAAGTGAAGGCATCCGGCTTGGCCGCCGATTCGGGCTCGTCCGCCAGGGAGAGGTCGAAATCTTCCGGCAAATCGAAGTCATCCAGGGCCGCAGGGGCCAGGGTCGGCGGCTCGACGGCAGGCGCATCTTTGATCTGTTCTTCGAGACCGGACAGGAAGTCATCGTCCGATTGCGCGGACGCCGGTGCATCCAGTTGCAGATCCAGATCGAAGTCCGACAGGTCGTCGGCACTGGCATTGGCTGCCGTCTGCTGCTGAAGGAGCGCCTCGAATGTCTGCTGATCGTCTTTAACCTCAGCCGGCGACGCCGCCTCAAGTTCGTCCAGGCTCAGATCGAAATCGGTATCCACAGGCTCCGGCGCAGGCGCAGCCGGCTTGTCTTCCAGCAAGTCCTTGACGTACTGGGCGTCCAGGGCAGCAGCGGCCACCGCGGCACTTACACCTGCCGCCAACACCGCCATGGCCGGGAAACGACTTTTGAGCTGCTCGACCTGGGCATGGTTTTCACCGTTGGCCACCAGTTGACGTTCCTGGTTGACGAAACCGTCCTTGTTATTTTGCAGCCCGTACACTTCCATCAATTTCAAACGCAGGTCGCTGCGCTTGGGCTCGCGCTTGATCGCTTGCTCAAGTACATCGGCCGCCTGGTTCAGGTGTCCACGGTCGATATGGGACTGGGCCTGGGCCAGCGCATCGCTGGCATTCTGCGGGGCAACCGCAACCGCCAGCGGCGCAAGCACGGAGGCGACGCTAGGCACGACCGGTTCAACTACCGGAGGGCGCGCAGGCGCAGGCGCGGGCGCAACATTCGGCGGCGGCACTTCCAGGCCTTCGAAACTGTCGGAGGGCAGGTCGCGCTCCAGGCTCGACGTGAACTCAGGCTCCTCAGCCAGCGCTCGCGCCATGCGCAGGTGCTTCTCTTCTTCAAGACGGGCGTTGCGATGGCGTACCCACAACAGCAGGAGCAGCAACGCCAGGATGACGGCCGCGCCACCGAGCACACCGAGCACGATGGGATTGGTCAACAGCTCGTTGAATTTGCCTTCGGTGGTAGCAGGCGCTGCATCCGGCTTGGCCGGTTCGGGCGCCGGTGCGGCAATCGGGGCTTGCTCGGCAGGTGCCGGTTCATCGGCTGACGGCGCAGGCATCGCCACCACGGGCGCCGCTGCCGGCGCGGGCACCGCTGCGTCGCCCTTCTCGGCCTGCAACCGGGCCAGTTGATCGTTTTTCAGTTGAATCAGCTTTTGCAGCTTGTCCAACTGGCTTTGCAAATCTGCCGCGCGGCTTTTGAGCTCTTCGTTATCGCGACGGGTGGTGTCCAGTTGCTCTTGCGTCATCGCCAGCTTGTCGCTCAACGCCCGGCTGTCACCCGCCTTGCCGTCGGCACCTTTTTTGGCTGCCTCGGCCGACACCAGGCTCAAGTTGTCCTTGGCGTTGGTGCTCGACGGCGCATTGCCGGTCTCGGTGCGTTTGGTGGCGTCCAACTGGGCCTTGCCCGCCACCTTCTGGTTGGCGGTACGGCGGCCCTGGCGCCAGGCGGCGTTCTGCGCAGCCACTTCGGTGATCGCCTGGGGTTGGGCCAGCGCAGTACTTTGCACGGTGTCCGGCAGACGCAGGACCTGGCCGGTTTTCAGGCGGTTGATGTTGCCATCGACAAAGGCATCCGGGTTGAGCGCCTGAATGGCCAGCATGGTCTGTTGCACAGAGCCACCATTGCGGTTTTTCTCGGCAATTTCCCACAAAGTGTCGCGAGCCGTGGTGGTATGTTGCGCAGGCTTGCTGGTGGCCGCCACGGTGCCGGTCGGCGCACTCAATCGCGGCGCCGGGGCGCTGGCAGCCGGTGTGGGCTGGTCGAATTTGGCGGGATCGAGCAGCACGCTGTAGTCACGCATCAGGCGGCCATTAGGCCACTGCACCTGCAACAGAAAGCGCACATAGGAATCGGGCAGCGGCTTGTCAGAGGTGACACGCACCACGCTGCGGCCATTGGGATTGACCACTGGCGTAAAGGTAAGCTGGTCGAGAAAGGCCTGGCGATCGACACCGGCATCGACGAACGCCTGGGACGACGCCAGGCTCGGGGTAATCTCGGACGCCGTGAGGCCGCCGACGTCGAGCAATTCGATTTCCACCGACAGCGGCTGGTTCAACTTCGACTTGAGGGTCATCTCCCCAAGTTGCAGCGCCTGCGCCATACCGGAGGACAGCGCCGAGGCGGCCGCTATTGCTAACACCAGTTTGCGAACTTGAACCATAGCCTCATCCTTTGTCTGAACACTTCCCGACTTGCGAGAAGGTTGGTAACCGCTGCCATAAGGCATGGCGAGCCGATAGGTCACCGACGCGCTTGTGTTCCGCTTTGGGCCAAGCATAGCGCTTGGTGAGAATCAATCTACAAATTGACGCCAAGTATCTTTTACGCAAGGCCTTTTATCAACAACTGCGCCACTTGCACGGCGTTAAGCGCCGCGCCTTTGCGTACGTTATCTGACGTCAGCCACAGATTTAGTTCAGCAGGGTCGTCGACACCCGCGCGTACTCGCCCTACATAAACAACGTCCTGGCCCACCGCATCGCCGACGGCCGTCGGGTAGTCGCCCGCCTCGACCAGCTCGATACCCGGGGCCTTCTCAAGGGCGCTGTTCACCGCAGCCAGATCGGCTGGCGCACCCAACTGCAGCGACACTGTCAGGCTATCGCCGAAAAACACCGGGGCTTGAACGCAGGCGGCAGAAATTTTCAGTAAAGGTGTTTCCAGCACGGCTCGCAACTCATGTACGAGGCGTTTCTCCAGCGCTGTGTGACCTTGGGCGTCCGGTGTGCCGACTTGTGCCAGCAGGTTGAAGGCCACTTGCCGATCAAAGAAGGTCGGCTCCAGCGGGCGCACATTCAACAGTTCGGCCGTCTGGCGGGCCAACTCACTGACGGCCTCGCGGCCCAGGGCGGACACGGCCAGGTTGGCGGTGACGCTTACGCGCTGGATATCCAGCAGGCCACGCAACGGCGCCAGCACTACAGCCAGATGGGTGGCAGACGCGCTAGGGCTGGCGATTTGAAACGGTTTTTTCAAGCCTTTGAGCACGTGAGCGTTGGCTTCCGGCACCACGTGCGGCGCCTGTTCGGCAGGCAATGCGCCAGACAAGTCGATCACCGAACACCCGGCAGCAATGGCGCGAGGGGCGAAGCTCAGGGTCACCGCCGGGCCGGCCGCGAAGAAGGCCAGTTGCGCCTTGTTGAAATCGAACTCATCGACTTCCTTCACCCTCACGTTCTTGCCCCGGAACGGCACCGAGGCACCGGCGGAATTGTTGCCCGCCAGCAAATAGAGGGTGCCTACCGGGAAGTCCAGCTCTTCGAGAATCTGCACCAGGGTTTCGCCAACGGTGCCGGTGGCGCCGATCACGGCGATTTCAAAGGTCTGGGTCATGGGGGTTGCCTCGGGCATTGCGGGGGAGCGGCACTTTACCGGGTGGCGGGGGGTGAGGCAATTGGCCCGGGGCTTGTGGTGTGGCTGAGGGCCTCATCGGGGGCAAGCCCCCTCCCACATTTGCCCTCATTTCAAGGTTGGAACTCGGTCAACTGTGGGAGGGGGCTTGCCCCCGATAGCGTCCGACAGACCAATAAAAAACCCCGCGCCTGTCACCAGAACGCGGGGCTGTTCAATGCAGGGAAGCAATCAACGCTCGAGCAAAATCCGCAGCATGCGACGCAACGGCTCAGCCGCGCCCCACAGCAACTGGTCACCAACGGTAAACGCGCCCAGGAACTGACTACCCATGTTCAGCTTGCGCAGACGGCCCACCGGTACATTCAGAGTGCCGGTGACCTTGGTCGGGCTCAGCTCCTGCATGCTGATATCACGGTTGTTCGGCACCAGCTTGACCCAGGGGTTGTGCTGGCTGATCAGCCCTTCGATATCGGCGATCGGCACGTCTTTGTTCAGCTTGATGGTCAGCGCCTGGCTGTGGCAGCGCATGGCACCGATACGCACACAGATGCCGTCCACCGGGATCGGGTTCTTGAAGCGACCGAGGATCTTGTTGGTCTCGGCCTGAGCCTTCCACTCTTCGCGGCTCTGGCCGTTGGGCAGTTCCTTGTCGATCCACGGGATCAGGCTACCGGCCAATGGCACGCCGAAGTTTTCGGTCGGATAGGCTTCGCTGCGCATGGCGTCGGCCACACGGCGGTCGATATCCAGGATCGCGCTGGCCGGGTCGGCCAGTTGATCGGCAACCGCAGCGTGGGTCGCACCCATCTGCTTGATCAGTTCACGCATGTTCTGCGCGCCGGCGCCGGACGCCGCCTGATAGGTCATGGCGCTCATCCACTCGACCAGGCCGGCCTCGAACAAGCCGCCCAGGCCCATCAGCATCAGGCTGACGGTGCAGTTGCCGCCCACGTAGTTCCGGGTGCCGGCATCCAGTTGCTGGTCGATGACCTTGCGGTTGACCGGGTCGAGGATGATCACGGCATCGTCCTGCATGCGCAGGCTCGAGGCGGCGTCGATCCAGTAGCCCTGCCAGCCGGCTTCGCGCAGCTTGGGGAAGACTTCGCTGGTGTAGTCGCCGCCCTGGCAGGTCAGAATAACGTCGAGGGTCTTGAGCTCTTCAATGCTGTAGGCATCCTTGAGCGGGGCAATATCCTTGCCCACGGACGGCCCTTGGCCACCTACGTTCGAAGTGGTGAAAAACACCGGCTCAATAAGATCGAAATCCTGCTCTTCCAGCATCCGCTGCATGAGCACGGAACCGACCATACCGCGCCAACCGATCAGACCTACACGTTTCATCGCAACTACACCTTGTTAAAAAGTGGGCCGCCTTGCAGCGACAACTGCAAGCGGGCCCGAGAGATTACAGATTCCGCAGCGCGGCGACTACAGCATCGCCCATTTCTTGCGTCCCGACTTTGGTGCAACCCTGGGACCAGATATCGCCGGTGCGCAAGCCCTGGTCGAGCACCAGGCTCACGGCTTTCTCGATCGCGTCCGCCGCGTCCGCCAGGTTGAAGCTGTAACGCAGCATCATCGACACCGATAAAATGGTCGCCAACGGGTTGGCAATGCCCTGCCCCGCAATGTCCGGCGCCGAGCCGTGGCACGGCTCGTACATACCCTTGTTGTTGGTGTCCAGGGAGGCCGACGGCAGCATACCGATGGAACCGGTGAGCATCGACGCCTGGTCGGACAGAATGTCGCCGAACAGGTTGTCGGTGACGATCACGTCGAATTGCTTGGGCGCACGCACCAGTTGCATGGCGGCATTGTCGACGTACATGTGGCTCAGTTCGACGTCCGGGTAGTCCTTGGCCACTTCTTCGACGATTTCGCGCCATAGTTGGCTGGACGCCAGTACGTTGGCCTTGTCCACCGAGCAGATCTTCTTGCCGCGCACGCGGGCCATGTCGAAACCGACACGGGCGATACGGCGGATTTCGCTTTCGCTGTACGGCAGGGTGTCGTAGGCCTGACGCTCGCCGTTTTCCAACTCGCGCACACCGCGTGGCGAACCGAAATAGATACCGCCGGTCAGCTCACGCACGATGAGGATGTCCAGACCCGCCACCACGTCCGGCTTGAGGCTCGAGGCGTCGGCCAGTTGCGGATAAAGGATGGCCGGGCGCAGGTTGCCGAACAGGCCCAGTTGCGCACGGATTTTCAGCAGGCCGCGCTCAGGGCGGATGTCCCGTTCGATCTTGTCCCACTTCGGGCCGCCCACGGCGCCCAGCAGCACAGCGTCGGCCGCGCGGGCACGGTCCAGGGTTTCATCGGCCAGGGGCACGCCGTGCTTGTCGATGGCGGCGCCGCCGATCACGTCGTGGCTCAGCTCGAAGCCCAGGCTGTACTTGCTGTTGGCGAGCTCCAGCACCTTGACCGCTTCGGCCATGATTTCCGGACCGATACCGTCGCCAGGGAGAATCAGAATCTGCTTGCTCATGGGTTCCTCATTTCATCGAGCGACCCGCCCGCGGGCAGGTCGGGGAAAATCAATCAGCGTTGGGCGAAGACCACCAGCACGTCGGTGCTGAAGGTGCCGTCGGCCTGAATTTCGTAGTAATCGCGCACTTCCTGGCCCATTGCCTGTTGCAGCTCAAGGATTGCCGCGCGCAATACCTCCGGCGTGCGCATACGCTCGACCCACGAGGTGTACTCCAGGCGCAGGCGCTGGCGCAGGCTGTTACGCACATGCAGACCGGATTCGCTCAGTTGCTGCATCCACTCTGCGGCAGAGTAATCACGCACATGGCTGGTGTCGCGCAGTACTTCGACGGTTTGCAGGTAAGTGTCCAGCAACGGGCTGCCCGGTGACAACACATCCACGAAGGCCGCCACGCCGCCCGGCTTGAGTACCCGACGTACTTCGCGCAGGGCCAGGCCAAGGTCGCTCCAGTGGTGGGCCGAATAACGGCTGAATACGAAGTCGAACTCGCCATCGGCAAACGGCAGGCGTTCGGCGGCACCGTGTACGGTGCTGATATTGGTGAAACCGCGATCTTGCGCAGCGGCAGCCACCACATCAAGCATCTGTTGGGACAAGTCGCAGGCCACCACTTCTTTAACCAACGGTGCGACATGGAAACTGACATGACCGGCACCGCAGCCCAGGTCCAGCAGTCGTGCGCTGCCCTGCCCGGCCAGTTCGGCCTGGAGCAGCGCAAATTCGGTGCCCTGGGCGTGAACGGCGCTGCTCAGGTAGGCCGCAGCTTGCTCGCCGAATTGTTTTTGCACGACTTGGGTGTGGGCGGTGGTGGTCATGGGCTTTCCTCGGGTTTTGTGTTGTTAACACTGGCCTCATCGGGGGCAAGCCCCCTCCCGCCTTTTGATCTGCGAATACATTCAAATGTGGGAGGGGGCTTGCCCCCGATAGCGGCGGTCCTGCCTACCTCAATCGCGAAACAACCACGGCTGGCTCGCCCGGTGCTTGCTCTCAAATGCCGCAATCGCGTCGCCGTCCTGCAAGGTCAGGCCGATATCGTCCAGGCCATTGATCAGGCAGTGCTTGCGAAAGGCTTCCACTTCGAAGTGGTACACCTTGCCATCCGGACGGGTCACGGTCTGTGCGGCCAGGTCTACCGTCAACTGGTAGCCCACATTGGCTTCCACCTGCTGGAACAGCTCGTCCACTTCGGCATCGCTCAGGATGATCGGCAACAGGCCATTCTTGAAGCTGTTGTTGAAGAAGATATCGGCATAGCTCGGCGCGATGATGCTGCGAAAGCCATATTCTTCCAGGGCCCACGGCGCATGTTCACGGCTGGAGCCGCAACCGAAGTTTTCCCGCGCCAGCAACACACTGGCGCCCTGGTAACGCTCGGCGTTGAGTACGAAGTCCTTGTTCAGCGGGCGCTTGGAGTTGTCCTGGTAGGCGTAGCCCACGTCCAGGTAGCGCCACTCGTCAAACAGGTTGGGGCCGAAACCGGTGCGCTTGATCGACTTCAGAAACTGCTTGGGAATGATCTGGTCGGTGTCCACGTTGGCACGGTCCAACGGCGCGACTAAACCTGTGTGTTGTGTAAAAGCACGCATGGGGTATTCCTCAGATCAATTCGCGAACGTCGATGAAACGACCGTTGACGGCTGCGGCGGCAGCCATGGCCGGGCTGACCAGGTGGGTACGCCCACCGGCGCCCTGACGCCCTTCGAAGTTACGGTTGGAGGTCGACGCGCAATGCTCGCCGGATTCCAGGCGGTCCGGGTTCATCGCCAGGCACATGGAGCAGCCCGGCTCGCGCCATTCGAAACCGGCTTCGAGGAAGATCTTGTCCAGGCCCTCGGCTTCAGCCTGGGCTTTGACCAGACCTGAACCGGGCACCACGATGGCCTGCTTGATGGTCGAGGCCACCTTGCGGCCCTTGGCGATCACGGCAGCGGCACGCAGGTCTTCGATGCGCGAGTTGGTGCAGGAGCCGATGAACACGCGATCCAGCTGGATATCGGTGATCGCCTGGTTGGCCTTTAACCCCATGTACTTGAGGGCGCGCTCGATGGAACCGCGCTTGACCAAGTCGGCTTCCTGAGCCGGGTCCGGCACGTTCTGATCAACGGCCAATACCATTTCCGGCGAAGTGCCCCAGCTGACTTGCGGCTTGATCTGCGCGGCATCGAGTTCAACCACGGTGTCGAACACCGCGTCGGCATCGGACACCAGATCTTTCCAGGCTTCGACGGCGGCGTCCCAATCGGCGCCCTGCGGCGCGAATGGGCGGCCCTTGACGTATTCGACGGTCTTTTCGTCCGCCGCCACCATGCCCACGCGGGCACCGGCTTCGATGGACATGTTGCAGATGGTCATGCGGCCTTCAATGGACAGGTCGCGAATAGCGCTGCCGGCGAACTCGATGGCATGGCCGTTACCGCCGGCGGTGCCGATCTTGCCGATCACCGCGAGCACGATGTCCTTGGCGGTCACGCCAAACGGCAGCTGGCCTTCGACGCGTACCAGCATGTTCTTCATTTTCTTGGCGACCAGGCACTGGGTGGCGAACACATGCTCCACCTCCGAAGTGCCGATGCCATGGGCCAGGGCGCCGAATGCGCCGTGGGTGGAGGTATGGGAGTCGCCGCAGACCACGGTCATGCCCGGCAGGGTCGCGCCCTGCTCCGGGCCGATCACGTGGACGATGCCTTGACGCACGTCATTCATCTTGAATTCGGTGATGCCGTATTCATCGCAGTAGTCGTCGAGGGTCTGCACCTGCAAGCGCGACACCGTATCGACAATGGCGTCGATGCCGCCCTTGCGCTCCGGGGTGGTGGGCACGTTGTGGTCCGGGGTGGCGATGATGGAGTCGACGCGCCATGGCTTGCGCCCGGCCAGCCGCAGGCCTTCGAACGCTTGGGGCGAGGTCACTTCATGGATGATGTGGCGGTCGATGTAGATCAGCGACGATCCATCATCGCGACGTTTCACTTCATGGGAATCCCAAAGCTTGTCGTAAAGCGTTTTGCCGGCCATCAGTCGGTCCTCATCAGCGGTGTTTCTATGCGCCGGGCTTTCAATAACCCTTTGGCTTGTGAGGCTGATGGTATGGCGCTACATTAAATAACTCAAATTCATATTTTTTATGCTTTGGATTACCAACTGGAATACCACTATGGACCTGGCCAACCTCAACGCCTTTATCGCCATCGCCGAGACCGGCAGCTTCTCCGGCGCCGGGGAACGCTTGCACCTGACCCAGCCGGCCATCAGCAAACGCATTGCCGGCCTTGAGCAACAATTGAAGGTCCGACTGTTCGACCGCCTGGGCCGCGAAGTCGGCTTGACCGAAGCGGGGCGGGCCTTGTTGCCGCGTGCCTATCAGATCCTGAATGTGCTGGATGACACCCGTCGCGCCCTGACCAACCTGACCGGCGAAGTCAGCGGGCGCCTCACACTGGCCACCAGCCACCACATTGGCCTGCACCGTCTGCCGCCGGTCCTGCGCACCTTCACTCGGCAATACCCGAGCGTGGCGTTGGATATTCAATTCCTCGATTCGGAAGTGGCCTACGAAGAAATCCTCCACGGCCGCGCCGAAGTGGCGGTCATCACCCTGGCGCCCGAGCCGCACAACCTGGTGCGCGCGACGCCGGTGTGGGACGACCCGCTGGATTTCGTGGTGGCTCCCGAACACAGCCTGATCAGCAACGGCTCCGTCAGCCTGGCCGATATCGCCGGGCACCCTGCAGTGTTTCCCGGCGGCAACACCTTTACCCACCATATTGTCAGTCGCCTGTTCGAGGCCCAGGGCCTGACGCCGAATATCGCGATGAGCACCAACTACCTGGAAACCATCAAGATGATGGTGTCCATCGGCCTGGCCTGGAGCGTGTTACCGCGCACCATGCTGGATGATCAGGTGGCAAGTATCGCTTTGCCGGGCATACAGCTGCGTCGCCAGCTAGGCTATATCGTGCACACCGAAAGGACGCTGTCGAACGCTGCGCGGGCTTTCATGAGCCTGTTGGATGCACAGGTCGATCCGCCAGGGACACCGGCATGATCATGTGCGGCCTCGGGTTTAAAGAATAGCGCGCTGTCTTCCCATCGAGCCAAGGCCCTTTGAATAATGCCCAACCCCGTTGATTCCGTGCCACCGCTGCCCCGCATCTACGCCCTGGACCCACAAGAGGCGGAACAACGCTGGGACAGCGCCCCGCAACTGCTGTCGGCGCTCAATGCCGCGCGGCTGGGCGCGTGGTGCTGGGAAATCGGCACGGGGAGAATCAGTTGGTCTCGGGGCACTCAGGCACTGTTTGGCTACGACCCGCGCCAGCCACTGCCCAACGACCTCAATTACCTCGACCTGCTGGCGCCTGAAGACCGCGCCCGCGTAGTGCGGGCGTTTCATGCAGTGCTGGCCGGCGAACCGGTCGAGCAGGCCATGCATCACCGCATCCAATGGCCCGATGGCAGCCTGCACTGGCTGGAAATAAACGGCAGCCTGGTGCCGGATAAAAACGGCAGGCACCGAATGATCGGGGTGATCCGCGAGATCACTCACCAGCGCGAGCGGGAAGACGCCCTCAGCCACTCTGAAAAACGCTTCGCCACCCTCTTCCACCTGTGCCCGAACATGGTGCTGCTGACGCGCCAGGCCGACGGCCGGATCAGCGAAGCCAACCATCATTTCGAACTGCTGTTCGGCTGGCCGGTGGCGCAAGTCATTGGCCGCACCACGCTGGAGCTGGGCCTGTGGCGCGATCCGGAGCAGCGCGCGCACCTGGTCAGGGCCACCCAGCGCAAAGGTGAATCCATCACCATGGAAGTGCAATTCTGCGCCAGTAACGGCCAGATCCACGATGGCACGCTCAGTGCGCAAAAGGTCGAACTGGACGGCGAGGCCTATCTGCTCAGCACCTTTCTTGACACCACCGAGCGCAAAAACGCCGAGCAAGCGCTCAAGGACAGCCAGGAGCGCCTGGACCTGGCGCTGGACTCGGCGCAACTGGGCACCTGGGACTGGCACATCCCGACCGGCATGCTCTACGGCTCGGCCCGTGCCGCCCAGCTCCATGGCCTGCCGTGCGAGCCGTTCCATGAATCCTTCGATGCGTTTTTTGAAGGCATGACCGACAAGGATCGTGAGGACATGCGCCATGCCTACCGCAGCCTGCGTGAAGGCCCAGGTGGAAACTACCAATTGACCTACCGCGTGCCCGCCGAGGACGGCAGCGTGCGCTACCTGGAAAGCCGGGCACGTCTGTATCGCGATGAATCCGGCAAGCCCCTGCGCATGGCCGGCACTTTGCTTGATATCACCGATCAGGTGGAACGCGAGCAACGCCTGAGCGCTTCCGAAGAGAAATTCGCCAGCCTGTTCCAGGCCAGTCCCGACCCTATCTGCGTCACCTGCCTGGACAGCGGCGAGTTTATCGAGATCAATCCGGCGTTCACCCAGACATTTGGCTGGACGGCCGCCGAAGTGATCGACAAAAGCGTCGAGCAGATTGGCTTGTGGGATGAGTCAAGCAAGCGCCTGCAACGCATCGAGCACGTGATTCGCGAGCAGTCATTGAGCAATGTGGCGATCGTGGTGCATGCCAAGAACGGACAGACCCTGACCTGCGTGATTTCAAGTCGTTTGATCAAGGTCAACCAGCAGCCGTGCATCGTCACGACACTGCGCGATATCACCCAGCAGCAACGCTCGGAGGCGGCGCTCAAGGCCAGTGAGGAGAAATTCGCCAAAGCCTTCCATTCCAGCCCCGATGCCATTTCGATCACCGAGCGCGACACGGGTCGATACGTGGAGGTCAATGATGGGTTTTGCCGCCTGACCGGTTATCGCGCCGAAGAAGCCATCGGCCTCACCCTGTACCAGATCGGCATCTGGGCCGATGAAAACCAGCGCACCGCGCTATTGGCCGAATTGCAGATCAAGGGGCGCATCCATCACCTGGAAATGCTATGGCACAACAAAGGTGGCGAGGTGCTGGCGGTGGAAGTGTCGGTCGAACCGATCACCCTGAATGAAACGCCCTGCCTGCTGCTGACCGCCAGGGATGTAAGCCTGTTGAAAAATGCCCAGGCCCAGATCCGCCACCTGGCCTATCACGACCCGCTGACCAACCTGCCCAACCGTGCGCTGCTGATGGACCGCCTGAGCCAGCAGATCGCCCTGCTCAAGCGCCACAACCTGCGTGGCGCCCTGCTGTTTCTCGACCTCGATCACTTCAAACACATCAACGACTCCCTCGGTCACCCGGTGGGCGATACTGTGTTGAAAATCGTCACCGCACGCCTGGAAGCCAGCGTGCGCACGGAAGATACGGTGGCGCGCCTGGGCGGAGATGAGTTCGTGGTGCTGCTCAGCGGCCTGGAAGGCTCACGCACGCAAGTCAGCGGCCAGGTGCAGGCCCTGGCTGATACCCTGCGCGAATTGCTCTCCGAACCCATGTTCCTCGACGGCCACCGCTTGCAGGTGACGCCAAGCATCGGCGTGGCGCTGATCCCGGACCATGGCACCACCCCCGCAGACCTGCTCAAGCGCGCTGACATCGCCCTGTACCGCGCCAAGGATTCGGGGCGCAACACCACGCAGATGTTTCACAACAGCATGCAGAAAACCGCCAGCGAGCGCCTGCGCATGGAAACCGACCTGCGCCTGGCCCTGTCACGCGGTGAATTCAGCGTGCACTACCAGCCTCAGGTGGATGCGCGTGGCAACAGGATCGTCGGCGCCGAGGCCCTGGTGCGCTGGCAACACCCGCAACTGGGGGCGCAGTCGCCAGGGGAATTCATCAAGGTGCTGGAGGACAGCGGCTTGATCCTGGAGGTGGGCACCTGGATCCTCGACCAAGCGTGCGGCGCATTTGCGCGGTTGATTGCCGAGGGCCTGGTCGACCCGCTGAATTTCAGCCTGTGCGTGAATATCAGCCCCCGGCAGTTTCGCCAGAACGACTTTGTGGAACGGGTTGAGCGCAGTCTGAAGCAGCATCTGCTGCCCTACAGCTTTCTGAAACTGGAAATCACCGAAGGTATCGTGATCCAGAACCTGGACGATACGGTGCTGAAAATGCGGCGTCTGAAAAAGCTCGGCATAAGCTTTGCGATGGATGATTTTGGCACCGGTTACTCCTCCCTCACCTACCTCAAGCGCTTGCCGGTGGACGCGCTGAAAATCGACCAGTCGTTTGTGCGCGACGCAACTCACGATCCCAATGACGCTGAAATCATCCGCGCCATTGTCGCCATGGCCCGCAGCTTGAATCTGGAAGTGATCGCCGAAGGCGTGGAAACCGTGGAGCAACTGGCGTTCCTGCAAAAGCTCGGTTGTCATTTGTATCAGGGGTACTTGCATAGCCGGCCATTGCCGATAGAGGGGTTCAGGCAGTTGCTGGAATAGGCGTTTTTGAAGCGCAGCGTGGAAACAAATGCACCCTGGGTTATCCCTGCCCAGGTGCATCATGGTCAAATCAGTGCGACGGCCTGACCATGCGTGGGGGCTCGCCCCTGTTTTCCCCATAACTCCTCGCGGCCGTTGATGACCGCCACCGAATGCCCGGTACGGTTCACCATCCCCAATTGTCCCTGGGCCAGATCACGCACCTGCACTCGTTTCATATGTTTTCTCAACCCAAGGCGCAGAAAGCCTTCGCCCGGACCGGTTTCGTCCTCCCCGTTGTTCAGGCTACGAATCGCAGCCTGATAACTGCGACCGGCCGTGCGATCGTTGTTTTCCATTTGCGCACGTTTGGCGCTGACGGCAAACAGGAACTGCGCATCCTTGAGCATGCCTTTGTCGGGCCCATGGAATTTGGCGCCCCGGCTGCCCTCTGCCAATTCGCGGTCGGACAATGTGAGCCGAAAGCCGTCGCGCATGAGGACGTGGTATCCGTCATTGGTTTTGGCCACTTCCTGGAAAATATCCGTGGGGCTTTGTCCGAATCGGTGCATCGCAGCCTTGATGGCCGACACCGTCACGCAGTTGCCATCAGGGCCCTGGCGAAAGCCACTCCAGATATTGTCGGGCTTCGCGCCGCCGCGCTTGTTGGACAAACCCGGAATGTTTGCTGCGGCATCCGGTTTTGGTAATACCGGATGGGGGGTTACCTGTGGAACAACAGGTGAAGGAACAGTGTCAGGCACATTCCTTTCTTTTTTATCAGCGATCAGCGCGAGCAACTGAGAAAAAAAAGAAGTGAATAAAGCTACCACTGCATTGATCGCCTGCGAGTCGTTCCCAACAGGCATCGAAGGTTGTGGTCCATCGGCATAAGTTATATCAGGCGCCACCTTGACCGATGCCTGACTGACACTTGCTTCAATAGAGGCTTCATTACTTGCACTGAGTGCATCAATTGATAGTGACTGCCCTACATCAATGACCCGCGCAATGTTATTAATTGAACAGAGTGACATGGAGTTCTCCCTGCACAGGCATCTCTTCGACAGATACTTTCGAAAAGATGCCTGCACTTATAAAAAGACTGAAACGCGATGACTGCCTTTAAAACCTGGAACTTAGCCGATGATTAAAGCGCCCATGTCTGCCAGCAGATCGGTCGTCAACAGGGCCCGGACTTGTCAGGTCAGGAGTGGGAGCATCGGGCAATGGTGTTGGCTTGGCGTCCGGTAGCACAGGGGGTTGCGGTTTGGTATCCGTTGGCACATTAGGCTTTGGGAAGTTGCCCGGAAGCACGGGTGGCTGGGGCTTGGCATCCGGCAACACAGGGGGTTGTGGTTTGGTATCCGTTGGAACATTAGGCTTTGGGAAGTTGCCCGGAAGCACGGGTGGCTGGGGCTTGGTGTCCGGCAGCACGGACGGCTGTGGTTTGGCATCCGGCAACACGGATGGCAGGGGCCTGGTATCCGTGGAAACCCTTGGCATCGGCAGGCGGTCCGGCGAGACTTTTCCATCTGGGCAGTGGCAATGACCGACAACCACGCTCACGTTTACGTTTGTCTTGGGGTCGTTGTTTACGCTTATCTCGGGCCTGGGCACCGTTGGAGGCAGCGGCATAGGGTGCGGTTTATTTCCACCAGGCAGGTTGATCGAAGGCTCATTGGGTTTTGGCAGGACCCGCAGCCCGCCTGCATCCGGTTTCACTAGTTCTTTGCTGGTATCGGGTTTCACCGGCAGTTGGCCCGCATCCGGCTTGATCAGCTCTTTGCTGCTGTCCGGTTTCACCGGCAGCTTGCCCGCATCCGGCTTGATCAGCTCTTTGCTGCTGTCCGGTTTCACCGGCAGCTTGCCCGCGTCCGGCTTGATCAGCTCTTTGCTGCTGTCCGGTTTCACCGGCAGCTTGCCCGCATCCGGCTTGATCAGCTCTTTGCTGCTGTCCGGTTTCACCGGCAGCTTGCCTGTATCCGGCTTGATCAACTCTTTGCTGGTATCCGGTTCAATCGGTAATTTACCTGAATCAGGCTTCACGGGTGGTTTGCCCGAAAATATGTCGCGCATGGCCTTGAAGATACCTTCAAGCATATCGAACAACTGTCTCAGAGCGGTCTCAGGGGTGACCACCGTATTATCGGGACGCAATGGCGTTTGAAGCGTTGTTGTACCAAGAGGCTGAGCGGTCGGTTTGAGATTAACTTTATTGTTCGAAACCGCTTGTTGCTCAAGAGCAGATGTATCGACTTTTACCAATGGCGGAGTGTTAATCGACATAGACATACGCACGTTCCTTATTTCATACAACCCGACCGATTAAGGGTCAGAGGGAGTGATAGTTTTATTGACTGAGAACAGCAGCACTGCTTCAGTCCCTCCATTCGTGGGAAGTTGAGCTATCGAGTTCCGCAAATCGCAGTTCATATAAGGAAACCAAAGCGCATTATCAGACTTTGCCTCATGGACAATTTCCGCCAAGCCTTGATTTATGGCTTTTTCGATACGCCGGTGTCGTCACACGCGCTAATACTCTGTAGGAATGTCACTCGCCGTTAATATTCCATGTATTTACTCGCCCACGGTTGTGTTAACTCGCACGCGTAAAAAAGGCGCCTGCGTTGGCGCCTTTATGGAAGTCTGATGTAAGAACTCGATTGCCTGGGTTCAGCCAGCCACCGGATGCGGCATCCCCAGCAAGCGACTGACCTGCTCCAGGTCGGTCTCGCGGCGCAGGGCGGTAAACAGCTCTACCGCTTCGGGGTAGTTGCGCGTCAGCATCGCCAGCCACTGCTTCAAGCGGCCAGGCGCCTGGCGCTCAGTCAATTGCGCCACCGATTGGGTCCAGAAGTCCTGGAGCATGGGCTGCATCTGCGCCCATGTCATCTGCACCACCTCTTGCCCTGCACGCGCCGCCGCGATCTGCCGCGCCAGGTCAGGGCGCGCCACCAGGCCACGACCAAGCATGATGTCTTCGGCGCCGCTGACTTCGCGGCAACGCTTCCAATCGTCGACGCTCCAGATGTCGCCATTGGCAAACACCGGCACCTTGACCACCTCCTGCACCCGGGGGATCCACTCCCAATGGGCCGGCGGCTTGTAGCCGTCGGTTTTGGTACGTGCATGCACCACAATGTGCGCGGCCCCGCCTTCGGCCAGCGCGGTCGCACAGACCAGTGCGCCATCCGGACTGTCGAAGCCCAGGCGCATTTTAGCGGTGACCGGGATATGGGCCGGGACCGCACGGCGCACATGCTCGACGATCCGGTTGAGCAGCTCCGGCTCCTTGAGCAGCACCGCGCCGCCACGGGACTTGTTGACGGTCTTGGCCGGGCAGCCGAAGTTGAGGTCGATCACCTGCGAGCCCAACTCGCAGGCCAGGGCGGCGTTTTCCGCCAGGCATACCGGGTCAGACCCCAGCAGTTGCACACGCAGCGGCACACCCGCTGCGGTATGGGCACCCTGCAGCAGTTCCGGAGCGAGCTTGTGAAAATAGGCGGGGGTGAGCAAGCGGTCGTTGACGCGGATGAATTCGGTCACGCACCAGTCGATACCGCCCACGCGGGTCAACACGTCCCGCAGGATGTTGTCGACCAACCCCTCCATGGGCGCCAAAGCAATTTGCATGGATAACACTCAACAAAAATCGTGGCGCAGTTTACTGGGTTTCCCGCAACAACCGTTAACCCCCTGTCAGCGCAGGCCCATATCCTTCAATGAACTCGGCCGGCATGCGCTTGGGCCTGCCGCTGGACAGTTCGATGCAAACGAAGGTGGTGTGGGCGCGCAGCAAGGTCGCACCGTCACGCGGGCGTACCAGCTGAAAACGACGTGTCATCTTCAGGCGCTGGTCCCAGTCGACAATCCACGTGGCCAGTTGCAGCTCATCGCCTTCGTAGCCGGCCGCCAGGTAGTCGATCTCATGACGTACCACCGCCATGGCGCGGTCCAGGCGCCGATACTCGGTGAGGTCCAGCCCTAGACGCTGGGAATGGCGCCACGCGCAACGCTCCAGCCAGGACACGTACACCGCGTTATTGGCGTGCCCAAGGCCGTCGATGTCCTCGGCGGCGACCTGCAGGTCGATGATGAACGGCGTTGCCAGATCCCAGCCCATGCCTTGCTCCAGTCGATTGATGTCGGCGGGCGCAGTGTATCAGGCGCTCTGGCGCTCCTGCACATGACAGCTCGCCAGCAGCGAGAGCAAGTCAACCGCTGCCTCGAGCATGGCACGGGCGAACAGCAGCACGTGCGCTTCACGCCCCGGCGAATGCCCATGGGCCGGGCCATCCAGTGCAATCACCGAATAACCGCTCTCCACCAGCGGCGTAATCAGGCCGGCAAACTCAGCGTACCGCCGACTTGGCCGCGCGCAGCACACGGTCGGACAGCTCCCCGGGACCCAGGGCCCGCGCCAGCGTCAGGCCGCCGACCATCAGCGCCATGTCGGCCAGGGCCTTGTCGGTGTCTTCCGGGCTGGCCGCCAGTTGAGCGGTCATCAGCTCGCAATGCTCGTTCAATGCCTGACGAAACTCGTCGGGCAAACGGCCCATCTCGCCAACCGTCGCCGGCAGCGGGCATGCCTGGCCGGTGGAATCGCGGTGCTTGCGCGACAAGTAAAACGCCGCCACCAGGCTTCGACGCTCTTCACCGGTCAGTTGGGTGTCCAAGTCTTCTATCGCCGCACGGCGCTTGGCCAGCAACTGAGTGAAGGCCTCCAGCATCAGCGCATCCTTGCTTTCAAAGTGCGCATAAAAACCACCTACCGTCAGCCCCGCCGCGCCCATGACTTCGCCGACGCTCGGCTCAGCCGGGCCACGCTGGATCAATGCCGCGCTGGCGGCCTGCAGGATGCGTTCGCGTGTTTGCGCTTTTTTATCGCTCATCAAAGCCTCCGTCTCTCATGGGTTGAATATTATTACCATAATAATATTGCGCAAGCGACAAGCACGACCATTGGTCAGAACAGAAGAAAGGAAGTGGAAAAAGAATTGGCCAAACGCCAGACAAACAAAAGGGCCATTCAATAATTGAATGACCCTTAAAAATCCCGCAGAGCGGGTAATCGTGGCGTCCCCTAGGGGACTCGAACCCCTGTTACCGCCGTGAAAGGGCGGTGTCCTAGGCCACTAGACGAAGGGGACACAAACCTTCTGTACAGTGATCGGTGCAAAGACCGATCGATTCAAGGACGGAGTGGCCGCAACCTTGAACCTGTAAATTGGTGGAGCTAAACGGGATCGAACCGTTGACCTCTTGCATGCCATGCAAGCGCTCTCCCAGCTGAGCTATAGCCCCGATTTTTCGCCTGGCGGCGCAGCAGCCCTTTCGAACTGCTTGTTGAAACTGGCGTCCCCTAGGGGACTCGAACCCCTGTTACCGCCGTGAAAGGGCGGTGTCCTAGGCCACTAGACGAAGGGGACAAAACCTTCTGTACAACTGATCGGCGCTGAGTGCCGATCGATTCAAGGACGGTGTGGCCAGACCTTGAACCTGTAAATTGGTGGAGCTAAACGGGATCGAACCGTTGACCTCTTGCATGCCATGCAAGCGCTCTCCCAGCTGAGCTATAGCCCCTCATCGGTGAGGACGGGGCGAATCTTAATGGCGGTTTCGAAACGTGTCAAATTTATTTTCAACAATTTTCAAAATTTTTTGCCGGGATAACAATCACTTACCGATCAAACCCCGGAAAACCGGGGTTTGGTCGTTACAGCCGTTCGCTCAAGCGATAGCGCCCAGCAGCTTTTCCCACTCTTTGTTTTCTTTCTTTGAGACACCACCAAGCAAATCAAGGGCTTGGCGCAGACGGAAACGCGTGAGGTCCGGGCCGAGGATTTCCATCGCATCGAGCACCGACACCGAACTGGCCTGCCCGGTGATCGCGGCAAACATCAAGGGCATGGCGTCACGCAGCTTGAGCTCCAGGGACTCCACCACCGCCTGGATGGTCGCCGTGATCGCATCCTTTTCCCACTGACGCAGGCTTTCGAGCTTCCACAGGATCAACTGCATCAGCTGGCGCACCTGATCACCGGAAAGCTTCTTGGACTCAAACAGCTTGGGATCCGGATTCACGCCACCGGCGAAGAAGAAGCTGGCCAGCGGTGCGACCTGACTGAACGTCTCCACCCTGCCCTGCACCAGTGGCGCAATCTTCATCATGTACTCGGGGTTGAGTGCCCACTGCTGCACACGGCTGGCGAACTCTTCGACCGGCAAATCACGCAGCCACTGGCCGTTGAGCCACGACAGCTTCTCGATATCGAAAATCGGCCCGCCCAGGGAAACGCGGGACAGGTCGAAGTGATCGACCATTTCCTGCAGCGAGAACTTCTCGCGCTCGTCAGGCATCGACCAGCCCATGCGGCCCAGGTAATTGAGCATCGCTTCGGGCATGAAGCCCATGCGCTCGTAGAAGGTCACCGACGTCGGGTTCTTGCGCTTGGACAGCTTGCTCTTGTCCGGGTTACGCAGCAGCGGCATGTAGCACAGCTGCGGCTGTTCCCAGCCAAAGTATTCGTAGAGCAGGATCAGCTTGGGCGCTGACGGCAGCCACTCTTCGCCACGCAGCACATGGGTGATACCCATCAGGTGGTCGTCGACCACGTTGGCCAGGAAGTACGTCGGCAGGCCGTCGGTCTTCATCAGCACCTGCATGTCCATGCGGTCCCACGGAATCTCGACATCACCGCGCAGCATGTCCGGCACCACGCACACGCCTTCGCTCGGCACCTTCATGCGGATCACATGGGGTTCGCCGGCAGCCAGGCGCGCGGCCACTTCTTCCTTGGACAGCAGCAGCGCGCGGCCATCGTAGCGCGGTGTCTCGCCACGGGCCTGTTGCTCGGCACGCATCTGGTCCAGCTCTTCGGCGGTGCAGAAGCACGGGAACGCATGACCCATGTCCACCAGTTGCTGGGTGTACTGCTTATAGATATCGCTGCGCTCGCTCTGGCGATACGGGCCGTGGGGGCCGCCGACGTCCGGGCCTTCCGCCCAGGTGATGCCCAGCCAGCGCAGGGCATCGAAAATCTGCTGTTCCGACTCACGGGTCGAGCGCAGTTGATCGGTGTCTTCGATCCGCAGGATGAATTCACCGCCGTGCTGCTTGGCAAAGCAGTAGTTGAACAAGGCGATGTAAGCAGTGCCGACGTGGGGATCCCCAGTAGGCGATGGCGCAATGCGCGTGCGGACGGTGGTCATGGCAGGTCTCGAATGGGCGATGAAACTGAAAATTGAAACAAGGGGCGAATGGTAACACCAGCTTGGGTGATTCCGGGAGACCGAGGCGCGGCCATCGGGGGCAAGCCCCCTCCCACACTGAATGGGGTTCACACATCTGAATGTGTGAATACAGTCAAATGTGGGAGGGGGCTTGCCCCCGATGAGGCCGATGAAGACACCGCAAATCAAACAGTCAGCAGGCGCTCGCGCAACTTGCCAATCTCATCGCGCGTCTGCGCCGCCGCCTCGAACTCCAGATCCCGCGCCAACTGGTACATCTTCTCTTCCAACTGGCGAATGCGCTTGGTGATCTCACTCGGCGAGCGCAGTTCGTTCTCGTACTTGGCGCTTTCCTCGGCCGCCTTGGCCATGCCTTTGCGCTTTTTGCTGCGCGAGCCGGGCACGGTGGCGCCTTCCATGATGTCGGCCACATCCTTGAACACGCCCTTGGGGGTGATGCCGTGTTCCAGGTTGAACGCAATCTGCTTCTCACGACGACGCTCGGTCTCGCCGATCGCCCGCTCCATCGAGCCGGTGATGCGGTCCGCATACAGGATCGCCCGGCCGTTGAGGTTTCGCGCCGCGCGGCCGATGGTCTGGATCAGCGAACGCTCGGAGCGCAGGAAGCCCTCCTTGTCCGCATCCAGGATCGCCACCAGCGATACCTCGGGCATGTCCAGGCCTTCACGCAGCAGGTTGATGCCCACCAGCACATCAAAGGTGCCCAGGCGCAGATCGCGAATGATTTCCACGCGCTCCACGGTGTCGATGTCCGAGTGCAGGTAGCGCACGCGCACGCCGTGGTCGGCCAGGTAATCGGTCAAGTCTTCGGACATGCGCTTGGTGAGGGTGGTGACCAGCACCCGCTCTTCCAGGGCCACGCGCTTGTTGATCTCCGACAGCAGGTCGTCGACCTGGGTCAGCGCCGGGCGGATTTCTATCTGCGGGTCCACCAGGCCGGTCGGTCGCACCAACTGCTCGATCACCCGACCGGCGTGTTCGGCCTCGTAGTTGCCGGGCGTGGCGGAGACAAAGATGGTCTGCGGGCTGATGGCCTCCCATTCGTCGAAACGCATCGGTCGGTTGTCCAGCGCCGATGGCAGGCGGAAGCCGTACTCCACCAGGGTTTCCTTGCGCGAACGGTCACCCTTATACATCGCGCCCACTTGCGGCACGCTGACGTGGGACTCGTCGATCACCAGCAAGGCATCCGGCGGGAGGTAGTCGTAGAGGGTCGGTGGCGGCGCCCCGGACTCGCGGCCCGACAGGTAGCGCGAGTAGTTTTCGATGCCGTTGCAGTAGCCCAGCTCCAGGATCATCTCCAGGTCGAAGCGGGTGCGCTGCTCCAGGCGCTGGGCTTCCACCAGCTTGTTGTTGGCGCGCAGGTATTCCAGGCGCTCGGCCAATTCGACCTTGATACCCTCGATCGCGCCCATCAGGGTTTCACGCGGGGTCACATAGTGGCTTTTCGGGTAGAAGGTGAAGCGCGGCAGTTTGCGGATCACCTCGCCCGTCAACGGGTCGAAGGCCGACAGGCTTTCGACTTCATCGTCGAACAGCTCGATGCGGATCGCTTCCAGGTCGGATTCGGCCGGATAGATATCGATCACATCGCCGCGCACGCGGAACGTGGCACGGGCAAAGTCCATGTCGTTGCGGGTGTACTGCAAGCTGGTCAGGCGCCGCAGCAGTTCGCGCTGGTCGAGTTTGTCGCCCCGGTCAACGTGCAGCACCATTTTCAAATAGGTTTCCGGGCTGCCCAGACCGTAGATGCACGACACCGTGGTCACGATGATCGCGTCCTTGCGTTCCAGCAGGGCCTTGGTCGCCGACAGCCGCATCTGCTCGATATGGTCGTTGATCGACGCATCCTTCTCGATAAAGGTATCGGAGGACGGCACATAGGCTTCGGGCTGGTAGTAGTCGTAATAGGAAACGAAATACTCCACCGCGTTGTTCGGGAAGAACGCCTTGAACTCGCCGTACAGCTGCGCGGCCAGGGTTTTGTTCGGTGCCAGCACCAGGGTCGGGCGATTGATCTGCGCGATCACGTTGGCGATGCTGAACGTCTTGCCCGAACCGGTCACCCCGAGCAGCGTCTGATGCGCCAGGCCGGCCTCAATGCCTTCGACCATCTGGCGAATCGCTTCCGGTTGGTCGCCGGCGGGTTCAAAACGGGTGACGAGCTGGAAATCCGACATAACGTACCTCGTGTAGTCACCCCAGACTCAACACCGCCAGGGACGAAATAGCTCAGCAACCCACGAATAATCATCGCAGGTTGCAGGAAAAAACCATGATAGCCGTAGTAGTGGTGACGAAGGTGTCGGGTTTCAAGGCAATCGTCCTACCTGCCGTCCGGGATCAATCTGCAATAAGACTAACGGTCGGCCATTAAACCGAAAAACTTGGTCGAAAAGCCGTTTCCGCTGTCGCCCTCAGCCGTGATGGCCTCTATACTAGCTCCCCGTTTGTGCACCGCTCTAGTGCAACCGGCTGGAGCGCGACACGTCCCTCCCTTCCCCCATAGAGCTGCCGCAAAAATGAGCCTGTTCTCCGCTGTCGAAATGGCACCACGCGATCCAATCCTGGGCCTCAACGAAGCATTCAACGCCGATACTCGAACCACCAAGGTCAACCTTGGCGTGGGCGTTTACTGCAACGAGGAGGGGAAGATTCCGCTCTTGCGTGCCGTTGCCGAAGCGGAAGCCATTCGCGTGGCGCAACACGCCGCCCGTGGCTACTTGCCGATTGACGGCATCGCGGCCTACGACAAGGCCGTGCAAACCCTGCTGTTCGGTGATCAGTCGCCGCTGCTCGAAGCCGGCCGTGTGGTGACCGTGCAGGCCGTGGGTGGCACGGGCGCGCTGAAACTCGGCGCCGACTTCCTCAAGCAGTTGCTGCCCGACGCCGTGGTTGCCATCAGCGACCCAAGCTGGGAAAACCACCGCGCACTGTTCGAAACCGCTGGTTTCCCGGTGCAGAACTACCGCTACTACGACGCCGCCACCCACGACGTAAACCGTAGCGGCCTGCTCGACGACCTCAACGCCCTGCCGCCACAGTCCATCGTGGTGTTGCACGCCTGCTGCCACAACCCGACCGGCGTCGACCTGAGCCCGGCGGACTGGCAGAACGTACTGGACGTGATCAAGGCCAAAAACCTGGTGCCATTCCTTGATATGGCCTACCAGGGCTTCGGCGACGGCATCCACGAAGACGCCGCCGCGGTGCGCCTGTTCGCGGAGTCGGGCCTGACCTTCTTTGTGTCCAGCTCGTTCTCCAAGTCGTTCTCCCTGTACGGCGAACGCGTGGGCGCCTTGTCCATCGTCGGCGACTCCAGGGAAGAAAGCGCGCGCATCCTGTCCCAGGTCAAGCGTGTGATCCGTACCAACTACTCCAACCCGCCGACCCACGGCGCAGCGATCGTTGCAGCGGTACTGAACAACCCCGAACTGCGCGCCCAGTGGGAAGCCGAACTGGCCGAAATGCGCCTGCGCATTCGCGGCATGCGCGAGCAGATGGTGGCGCAGTTGACCAAGGCTGCTCCCGGCCACGATTTCAGCTTCGTCGGTCGCCAGCGTGGGATGTTCTCCTACTCCGGGCTGACGGTTGAGCAAGTGACCCGCCTGCGCAGCGAGTTTGGCATCTATGCACTGGACACCGGGCGTATCTGTGTGGCGGCGCTGAACCAGTCGAACATTGCCGCGGTCACACAGGCAATCGTTCAGGTGCTGTAAACCTGCCAGCGTTGAACGAGGGGGAAGCCAAGGGCTTCCCCCTTTTTGTTGGCGAACCCACTAGACTGCATACCGACTGCCCCTTTGCTGTGAGAGCCCTATGAGAAACGACGATCTGGACCTGCGCGCCGACCGCGACGAACTGCACGACTATGCTCCACGCGCGCCGCAAGCCAAGCGCCAGAAAAGCCTGGTGCTGCAAGTGGCGCTGGGGGTGTTTATCGGTGGCCTGGCGTTGTGGCTGGTGCAACTGGGCGCCACGGCGATCATGGCCAAGCTGGCCATGGGCACCTTCCAGTTCGGCGGCTGATCAAGAGCGAAATGTGGTAGGGGGCTTGCCCCCGATGTTGTAGGAGCGAGCTTGCTCGCGAAAAACTCACAGCCACCGCGTTTATCCAGGAATTACGCGTTATCGTTGACGTTTTTCGCGAGCAAGCTCGCTCCTACAAGATTAGGGCAAGTCCCCTCCCACATTCGATTCAGGCTGCTGCAAGCCCGCGTTCTTCCAGCAGTTTTACGAAGCTGTTCAAGCTCTGCGACACCGTGCCTCGGCGCCAGATCAGCCAGGTATGCAGAATCCGAAACGTATCGCTCAACGGCCACACGCTCACCGCCGCAGCCCCCGGCATGCTTTCCAGCATACTGCGCGGCATCAAGGCCAGCCCTGCCCCGGCACTGACGCACGCCAGCATGCCGTGGTAGGACTCGATTTCGAAGATCCTGCCCGGCACCGCACCGTCCTGTGAAAACCAGCGCTCGAAGTGATGCCGATACGAGCAGTTGGAGCGAAAGGTATAGATATTCTCGCCAGACACATCCTGCCCGCGCGTGATCGGCCCATGGTGCAGCGGCGCGATCACCACCATCTCCTCTTCAAACACCGCCACGCCCTCCAGCGTGGAATGCAGCACCGGGCCATCGACAAAGGCCGCCGTCAACCGCCCGGACAACACGCCTTCGATCATCGTGCCCGACGGTCCCGTGCTCAGGTCCAGCTCCACCTTGGTGTACTGCTGGTTATACGCTGCCAGCAACGCGGGAATACGCACCGCCGCCGTACTTTCCAGCGAGCCGAGGGCAAAGGCGCCCTGAGGCTCCTCCCCCGCCACCGTGGCGCGGGCTTCCTGGACCAGATCGAGAATACGCCGCGCATAGCCAAGGAAATTCCACCCGGCCGGTGACAGGCGCAGGCGGCTTTTCTCGCGGATAAACAACTCCACGCCCAGATCCCGCTCGAGTTGTTTGATCCGGGTGGTCAGGTTCGACGGCACCCGGTGAATCAACTGCGCAGCGGCGCTGATGCTGCCTTGTTCGGCAACGGCCTTAAAGATTTCCAACTGCACCAAATCCAATTCGTTCTCCATTCGTGAATGTATTGCTTAATATTATTCAGTTTCCAGAAAAGATCCAGCACCGTACGCTGGCCTCCATCCCATCACCCCAGCAGGACGGTGCCATGAACGCTATTGCTCATCAGACCCACGCCTTGTCGATCAACCCGGCCAATGGCGAAACCGTTGGCAGCTACGCGTATGAAAGCCAATCGCAGCTGGATGCCGCGCTCAACCGCTCCACCGCTGCCTTCCGCACCTGGCGCCGCCAGCCCGTAGGGCAGCGCGCCGAGTTGCTGTCGGCACTGGCCAGCGCCCTGCGTGACCAGGCCGAAGCCATGGCGCAGATGATTACCCTGGAAATGGGCAAACCCATCGCCCAGGCCCGTGCCGAAATCGAGAAATGCGCCCAGCTCAGTGAGTGGTATGCGCAGCACGGCCCCGCCATGCTCGCGCCGGAGCCGACGCTGGTGGACAACGGCAACGCGCGGATCGAATATCGCCCGCTGGGGCCGATCCTCGCCGTGATGCCGTGGAACTTCCCGGTGTGGCAAGTGCTGCGCGGCGCCGTACCAACGATGCTCGCCGGCAACACCTATGTGCTTAAACACGCGCCGAACGTGATGGGCAGCGCCTACCTGATCCAGCAGGCGTTCCAGAAGGCCGGCTTTGCTGAAGGCCTGTTCGAGGTCATCAACGTCACCACAGAGGGTGTGTCCAGCGCCATCGCCGACTCACGCATCGCCGCCGTCACCCTCACCGGCAGCGTGCGCGCCGGTATCGCCATCGGCTCCCAGGCCGGTGCGGCATTGAAGAAGTGCGTGCTGGAACTGGGCGGCTCCGACCCGTTCATCGTGCTCAACGACGCCGACCTCGACGCCGCCGTACAGGCCGCGCTGATCGGTCGCTTTCAGAACAGCGGCCAGGTCTGCGCCGCCGCCAAGCGCCTGATCATCGAGGAAGGTGTGGTTGAAGCCTTTACCGCCAGATTCGTCGAAGCCAGCCGCAACCTGGTGATGGGCGACCCGACCTCGCCTGCCACCTACATCGGCCCCATGGCACGCTTCGATCTGCGCGATGAGCTGCACGGCCAGGTCCAGGCCACCCTCGAAGAAGGCGCAACCCTGCTGCTGGGCGGCAACAAGGTGGCTGACGCAGGCAACTATTACGAGCCGACCGTACTGGCTGACGTCACCGACCAGATGACCTCGTTCAAACAGGAACTGTTCGGCCCCGTCGCGTCCATCATCACCGCCCGCGACGCCGACCATGCGGTGGCACTGGCCAACGACAGCGAATTCGGCCTGACCGCCAGTATCTTCACCGCCGACCCGGCCAAAGCGCGGAACATCGCCGACCGGCTGGAAACCGGTGGGATCTTCGTCAACGCCTACAGCGTCTCCGATCCGCGCGTCGCATTCGGTGGCGTGAAGAAAAGCGGATTCGGACGCGAACTGTCGCACTTCGGCGTGCGCGAGTTCTGTAATGCACAGACGGTGTGGCTTGACCGTCAATAAACAGCTATAGCTTCAACACACATCAAATGTGGGAGGGGGCTTGCCCCCGATGGCGGCCTCTGGGCCGACCAAGGTGTTGGATTGGACCGAGTACATATCCGTTTCTGCGGTAAAGGCTGCTATGGGTTCCGCTTTTACAGCGGCTCACTTTTGAAAAGCGCAAAAGTAAGCAAAACGCTCTTGCCCCACCACTCGGCACCTCGCTTAGGCTCGGTGTGCCCGTAATCCGCCATTGATTTGGGGGGCCGCCGCCACACGCCATCCATGGCGCGGGGCGGCTAAACCGGCATCCCTGCCGGTTTACCCCCCAAATCACTGTCGAATTCCGGCCAGCGTGGTTTAACGGGGCGCCTAAGATCAAAAGCAGATCAAGATCAAGAGCAGCTCGCTTCGCATCGTGATTACCGTCGACCACTACAGAGTTATGTAGATACCCATGGCTATCGGGGGCAAGCCCCCTCCCACATTTGGACCTAGGCAACCCTGGAGGGGGTCGTATCCGACTTTTAAGCAATCAGCGAATATGCCGCCGCACGCACTGCACCAACCCATCCAGTGCCTGCGACTTCACCGGCGCCAACACACACACCGTGTGTTCACGCTCGCCCTCGGTCACGGTGAGCGTGTAATGCACCTGCCCCGGATTGCCGGACGGTCGAGTACTTTGCGGCAACTGGAAAAACTTCGACTGCTCGATCAGTTGCCGCAACTCTTGCTGATCCTGCTCGGGCAGTGCATCGAGCTCGACACTGCGAGGTTTGGCCAAGCCCGGAAAGAACGCCGGGCCGCCGTTTTCCTTGATCGAGATTCGCATGGCTGTTCCTCACCGCCCTGGCGGCGTGTCAGACGTTGATACCGACCGCTTTCCAACCGTCCTTGACCGCCTTCTGCTCATCCTTGTTCACGCCATAAAGCTGGCCGGCAATATCGTGGGTGATGCGCGCAAAACGCAAAAAACCGGAGTTCGGCCGCAACCGCGAATCACGCAGGGCGTCATACCAGATACGCCCGGCACGCTCCCAGGCGAACCCGCCAATCCGGGTGGCAACCTGATAGAACGCATGGTTGGGAATGCCGGAATTAATGTGCACGCCACCGTTGTCGTCATAGGTTTGCACAAAGTCATCCATATGCCCCGGCTGCGGGTCCTTGCCCAGCAATTTGTCATCAAATGCGGTGCCGGGGGCTTTCATCGAGCGCAATGCAGTGCCTTTGATCTTTTTGGTAAACAACCCTTTGCCGATCAGCCAATCGGCGTCCTCGGCCTTCTGCTTTAACGCGTATTGCTTGATCAGCGACCCGAACACATCCGACATTGACTCGTTCAACGCACCGGACTGGTTGAAGTACATCAGCTTGGCTTCATCCTCGGTGACGCCGTGGGCGAGTTCATGACCAATCACGTCGAGGGCCACGGTGAAGCGGTTGAACAACTGCTGGTCGCCATCACCAAAGACCATCTGGGTCGAGTTCCAGAACGCATTGTTGTAGTCCTGGCCAAAGTGCACGGTGGCATCCAGCGCCATGCCGGCATCGTCGATGGAATTGCGGTCGAACACCTGGTCGAAAAAATCGAAGGTCGCGCCCAGGCCGTCGTAGGCCTCGTCCACCGCGGCATCACCGCTGGCGGGTTGCCCTTCGCCACGGATCAGCTTGCCGGGCAGGCTGTCGGTGTTGTCGGCGCTGTAGATCGAGCGCTGTTTCTCGGCGCCCGCCGCCAGCGCCATGCGGGCCGGGCCTTTGGCGGGCACGGCGAGCATGCGCAACGAGCGGAACGTGCTGTCCTTGGCGCGCGTACGCAGCGCAACCTCGCGTTGGGCTTTGTCACCGTGGCGCGCGATCTGGTCGAGCATGTACGGCGGGATCAGGCAGAAAATCGGATTTCGCGGGTGGCGAACACACATAAGCTGGCTCCTTTTTGGCGTGTGGTGAACGGCCGGTTGACGACTTCAGGATAGACGCGGGTTTGCCGCCTGGGCCAAATTGTCATGAAATCATGTTGCAGTCGTGTTTATCCGAGGCCCCATAAGGAATACCCCATGCCCGCACGCCACGTCAAAACTGACCTGTCCTATCGCCCAAGGCTTGCCGACCTTCGCCCACTGCTCACGCCCAGTCCATCCTTGCTGGAGGCCAGGGCCGCGACGCCGCGTGTCACCGCAGCCAAGGACCTGCAGGATCGGCGCGGCTACGCCGAGGATTTTCTCGGCAGCTTCGCGGTGCCCTGGCCCACGCTGGAACCGACCGTGGCAGGCGACGCCCAGCCCGGGCGCCTGGACTACACGCACTTTTCCATCAGCATGTCGCGCGCCCGCCGCCTGGCACTCTATGTCGGCGTCAACATCGACGGCGGCAAGCACGTGGATATCGTGCGCAGCAACGACACCTGGGCCTACGACGGCCGCCTGCCCCTCGACGCCCAGGTGGGCGACGACCTCTACGCCGGCAACGGCCTGGACCGTGGTCATCTGGTGCGGCGCCAGGACCCGAACTGGGGCGACGAGGCGAACACCGCCAACCTCGACACCTTCCACTTCACCAACTGCTCGCCGCAGATGAGCGGCTTCAACCAGAAGACCTGGCTGGAACTGGAGGACTATATCCTCGACAACACCCAGCGCTGGAAAGCCCGCGCCAGTATCTTCAGCGGGCCGGTGTTCGCCGACGACGACCGCCTGTACCGTGGCGTGAAAATCCCCCAGGCGTTCTGGAAAGTCGTGGCCTACCTCAGCGACGACGGCAAACCCTCCGCCAGCGCGTACATGATTGATCAGCGCCGCGAGCTGGATCAACTGGACCTGGTCTTCGGCCCGCTCAAAACCTACCGGCGCAGCGTGTTGCAGATCGAACAACTGACCGGGATCCGCTTCGGCAACCTGGCCGACTACGACGGTTTCAGCAACGAAGAGCGCGCCACCGGAACGCGGATCGAAGCGCTGATCCGGGGGCCGCAGGATATCCGACTCTGAGCACGGCCCACTGTAGGAGCGAGCTTGCTCGCCAAGCACCTTCGAGCACCGCGAGGCATCCGGTTGACCGCGTTATCGTTAACGTCCTTCGCGAGCAAGCTCGCTCCTACAGGCCGTGATCGACTACCATAGCGCCGCCGGTTCCCACACGGGACTAATAGGGAATTCGAAACGCCGCCCGCGACGTCAATCGAAACTGCCCCCGCAACTGTAGGTGCCGAGCCTGCTCCCCACTGCCACTGGACGTCGTCCGGGAAGGCCGGAGCCTGGCGACGACGCATCAGTCAGGAGACCTGCCGGCCAAGTGACTCACTAACCGGCGGGGTGTCCGGGAAGGCCATCCTTGCGCTGCCCGGCCGGCGGCGCGCGTGGGTGTATTTCCGAACCGTCCCTGCCCTGCTTCACCGACGGTTCAAACGGAGACTGCCCCATGCTGCCACGCGTTACGGCCCTGATCATCGGCCTGGGTGTCTGCGCCCTGGCCCAAGCCGCGCCGACCCACTACCCGCTGACCGTGGAAAACTGCGGCAGCCCCATCACCTTTGCGCAAGCCCCCGCGCGCAGCGTGACCATCGGCCAGGCCGCCACCGAGATGCTGTATGCGCTGGGCGTGGGCGATAAAGTGGTCGGCACGTCGCTGTGGTTCAACGATGTACTGGCGCAGTACAAGGCGCAGAACGACAGCATCGAGCGTCTGGCCAATAACGAGCCGAGCTTCGAGGCGGTGATCGCCAAGCGCCCGCAACTGGTGGCCGCCGAGCTGGAATGGGTGGTCGGCCCCCAAGGCGTGGTGGGCACCCGCGAACAGTTCCATGAACTGAATATCCCCACGTACCTGCTGCCCTCCGACTGCGAAGGCAAGGACAACCTGGTGGGCGCCGATGGCACGCGGCTGGAGCCGTTTCGCATCGAGACGATCTACAAAGGCCTCAGCCAACTGGCCGAGATCTTCGACGTGCAAGCGCGCGGCCAGCAACTGACCGACGAACTCAAGACGCGCCTGGCCAAATCGATCGCCACCGCGCAGGGCAAAGGCTTGAAGCAGGCCAGCGCGCTGGTATGGTTCTCCAGTGCCGAAATGGCCAGCGACCCTTACGTGGCCGGCCACAAAGGTGTTCCCCAATTCATGCTGCAAACCCTCGGCCTGCGCAACGTGGTGCAGTCCGATGAAGAGTGGCCCGCCGTCGGCTGGGAGACCATCGCCAAGGCCAACCCCACCTTCCTGGTGATCGCGCGCATGGACCGCCGCCGCTACCCCGCCGACGACTATGAAAAGAAGCTGGCCTTCCTGCGCAGTGACCCGGTAACGCGCAACATGGACGCGGTGAAACACAACCGCATCATCATCCTCGACGCCCTGGCACTGCAGGCCAGCCTGCGCACCTTCGACGGCCTGGAACAACTGGCCGCCGCCATCGACGGCTACGACCTGCCGCAATGATACGAACCCTGCTCGCCCTCACGCTGCTGCTGATCGCCCTGCTTGCCGGCGTGGCCATCGGCGAAACCGCTATCTCGCCGCAGGTGGTGCTCCAGGTGCTCGCCAACAAACTGTGGGCGGCCAGCTACGTGCTCGACCCCATCGACGAAGGCGTGGTGTGGAACTACCGCCTGACCCGCGCCCTGGTCGCCGGTGCCTGTGGCGCGGGCCTGGCGACCTGTGGAGTGATCCTGCAGTCGTTGCTGCGCAATCCGCTGGCCGACCCGTATTTGCTCGGCATCAGCGCCGGCGCCTCGACCGGTGCGGTGCTGATTGCCTTGCTCGGGGTGGGCGGCGGTTTGATTTCGTTGTCGGCGGGCGCCTTTGTCGGCGCCATGGCCGCGTTCGCACTGGTGATCCTGCTGGCGCGGGCCAGCGGATCGTCCAGCGGCACTGGCCAGATCATCCTCGCCGGCATTGCCGGTTCGCAGTTGTTCAATGCGCTTACCGCGTTCCTGATTACCAAGTCGGCCAGCTCCGAACAGGCGCGCGGCATCATGTTCTGGCTGTTGGGCAACCTCAGCGGCGTGCGCTGGCCGTCGGTGTGGCTGGCGGTGCCGGTGGCGGTCGGCGGGCTGATGGTGTGCCTGTGGCACCGACGTGCGCTGGATGCATTTACCTTCGGCACCGATTCGGCGGCCTCGCTGGGCATTCCAGTGCGTCGCGTGCAGGTCGTGCTGGTGGGCTGCGCGGCGGTGGTGACGGCGGTGATGGTGTCGATTGTCGGCTCCATCGGGTTTGTCGGGCTGGTGATCCCCCATGCCGTACGCTTGATGCTCGGCTCCGGGCACTCGCGCCTGCTGCCGGCCAGCGCCCTGGGTGGCGCCTTGTTCCTGATCGCGGCAGATGTGCTGTCGCGTACCTTGATCAAGGGTCAGGTGATACCGGTGGGCGTGGTCACGGCACTGGTGGGTGCGCCGGTGTTTGCGCTGATCCTGATCGGCCGGAGAAATGCACGATGACTGTACTGAGCTGCACCGGCCTGGGCTTCAAGGTGCGTGACGCCGAATTGCTGCGCGATATTCACCTGGATGTGCAGCAGGGCGAAACCCTGGGTATTGTCGGACCGAACGGTTCGGGCAAATCCACCCTGCTCAAGTTGCTCGCCGGTTTGCGCCCCCCGGCCAGCGGCGAGGTGCGCCTGGGCGGCAAGCGCCTGGGTGAGCTGTCACGCCGCGCCATCGCGCAACAGTTGGCCGTGGTGGAACAACAGGCCGACACCGACGACGCCATTCGCGTGTTCGATGCCGTGGCGTTGGGCCGCACGCCGTGGCTGTCGGCGCTGAGCCCGTGGTCGGATGAAGACGACCGCATCGTGCGCCAGGCCCTGCACGACGTGGACGCCACCCACCTGAGCCACCGCGCCTGGCGCAGCCTCTCCGGCGGCGAACGCCAGCGGGTGCACATCGCCCGCGCGTTGGCCCAACGGCCCCAAATCCTGTTGCTGGATGAACCGACCAATCACCTGGATATCCAGCATCAACTGACGATCCTCAAAGGTGTGCAGGGTTTGCCGGTCACCACCTTGATCGCCCTGCATGACCTGAACCAGGCGCTGACCTGTGATCGCCTGGCCGTGCTGGACCGTGGGCGCCTGGTGGCGCTGGGCACGCCGCTGCAGGTACTGACGCCTCAGCGGTTACACGAGACATTCGGGGTGCAGGGGCACTACCTGACGGACCCGTTCGACGGCGCGCACATCCTGCGCCTGCGCTGCAACTGAAACGCTGTGACGGCGGCACAGCTGGCAGTGATCCAACTGTGGGAGGGGCTTGCCCCCGATGAGGGCGTGTCAGCAAAAGCATCAGTAACTGACCCACCGCCATCGGGGGCAAGCCCCCTCCCACATTGTTCGCGTTTTCAATGCCTGGATTCGGCGGCGGCGGTTGAGATGCAAGACTGACGGCGTTCGACGCTGGGGAAGGCAATACCGTTAAATGTGGGAGGGGGCTTGCCCCCGATGGCGGTGGGTCAGCTGAAAAATAGGCTGCTGACACGCCCTCATCGGGGGCAAGCGCCATCCCGCAGTTGGGTCATCACACGCCAGTGCATAGGGGTCGTCTGCCGAACCGGGCTTTAAGGCTTATTGCACCTTGATCCGAGTGATTCCCATCACCTGCGCCTGCTCCAGGATGTCCGCCGGGCTCGCATCCGCAGCCGGCAGGATCAAACCGTTTTCCGCATCACCAAAGTGCAACTGCAGCAGGTGCATCGCCGCTTCATGCACAGGCAACCCGGACTGCTTGAGGTCGAAGGTGTGAGTGCGCGGTTCGTCATTGAACCGGTAGTTCAAGGTGTAAACAGGCATGCGGGCATCCTTCTAATGGGAAACAACTGATTAACCTGACTCAGCGATCAGCTTTTTAGTTCCCACTCGATGCAAGTGCTGCGTTATCCAGGCGCGACTGTACGCCAACACGCTATCCGCCATCGCCAGCGGAAAATGAATGAACCCATGGGCCGACTCCGGCAGCAGATGCGCTTCTACCCCTTCCCAGCGTTCGGCGATCAGCAGCGTGTCGTCCTTGAGCGGGTCCAACTCGCCCACAAACATTAACGCCGGCGGCAGGCCGGAAAAATCGCCATACAAGGGTGACAGCGGCGGCTGTCGACGCGCTTCGTCGCTGATGCCTGGCGTGAGCAAGCGCAGCGCCGCGACCATCCCCGGCCCGTCCAGCAGCAGCGTCTGCGGCCCGGCCGCGCGCACGCTTGGCGTGCCGGTCAAGTCGTAGACACCGTAGTACAACACCGCGCCAGCGACGCGTTCGAGCAACGCCGGCCATTGCTTCAACGCCAGCAAGGTCGCCGCTGCCAGGTGCCCGCCGGCCGACTCGCCGACAAAAAACACCGGCAACCCGGCAAACTCCGTGCAGTCGGCCAACAGCCAGCGCGCAGCGCTCAGGCAGTCTTCCAGCAGGCCTTCGACCGGGGTGTTGACCGCCAACCGGTAGTCCACCGACACCACCGCCACGCGGCAGGCACGCACCATGCCCAGGTTGAGGTCGTCGTTCATCTGCGCATTGCCGATCACCCAGCCGCCGCCATGGATATCCAGCACCACGCCTTTGGGCGCCCCGTCGGGCCGCATGATGCGCACCGGCACGCCGCCGACCAGCCTGCATTCCACCACGGGGGCCTTCTTGAACCGCTGACCGGTGCGCAGCAGCGCCTGGATCACACGCGGGGTGAAGCGGTTGCGGATTTTAAAGCGCGGCATCCACGACAGCTTCTGATTGAAACGGCGCATCTGGGCCAGTTCGGCCTCGCTGGCGGGCCAGAGTTGGTAAGCCATCAGCGATTATTCCGCAGGATCGAGAAATTCAACGCCGCCGCCACGCACAGCCAGGCGAGGTAAGGGAACAGGATCAAGCCGGTAATCAGATCCAGTCGCACCGCCAACACCACCATCGCCGCCACGGTCAGCCACAGCAACACAATGATCACCATCCCGGCGAGCAAGCGGTGCGCGCCGAAGAACACCGGCGTCCACAGCGTATTCAACGCAATCTGCGCCGCCCACAGGGCCAACACCATTTCGCTGCCGGGGATCAGGCTCAAGCGGTAACCGGCCCAGGCCAGCAGCAGATAGATAATGGTCCACGCCACCGGGAACAGCCAATTGGGCGGAGTGAAACTGGGCTTGACCAGGGATTCGTACCAGGCGCCGGGTTTGAAGATCACACCGGTACTGGCGGCGGCGGCGCAGGCGAGCAGGAAGATGAAAAAGGTCATGATCGGTCCTTGAGGGGCAATGGTGGAAAGCAACACTGTGTTTTTCAGTGACTCGAACGGGCGCGCATAAATTCCCTATACGCGGCAAAAATGACAGCCAGGCCATCTCTTCTACGCGTCATGAAAAATGGGTAAGGTGGCCAAACCACCGCACGTTGCCCAGTTTCGACCACCCCATCAGAGCGCCCCCTCTTGGCTTCCAATCACCGCAGCACGCCCTGGTCCGTGTTCCTGATCTTCCTGCGCCTGGGCCTCACCTCCTTTGGCGGGCCGATTGCGCACCTGGGCTATTTTCGCGAGGAGTTCGTCACCCGCAGGCGTTGGCTCAGCGAGCGCAGCTACGCCGAACTGGTCGGCCTGTGCCAGTTCCTGCCCGGCCCGGCCAGCAGCCAGGTCGGCATTGCCCTGGGCCTGTCGCGCGCAGGATATGCCGGCGCGGCGGCAGCCTGGGCCGGGTTCACCTTGCCGTCGGCCATCGCCCTGATCCTGTTTGCCCTGGGCCTGTCGCGGTATGGTGCCGCCCTTCCGAATGGCGTGCTGCATGGCCTTAAAGTGGTCGCCGTGGCGGTGGTGGCCCAGGCCGTGTGGGGCATGGCGCGCAACCTGTGTCGCGGCTGGGCACGCATAACCCTGATGCTGGGCGCTGCCGCCCTGGTGCTGCTGGAACCGTCCGCGTGGAGCCAGGTCGGAGTCATCGCCATGGCGGGCGTGGTCGGCCTGCTGCTGTTCAAGCCCGAGACTCACGCCGAGCCCGACGCGCTGCCCATCGCCATCAGCCGCCGCACCGCAACGCTGTGGCTGGCGCTGTTCCTGCTGTTGCTGGTGGGCTTGCCGATCCTTGCCGACTGGGTCACCCACCCCACGCTCGCCCTGGTCGATGCTTTCTACCGCACCGGCTCACTGGTCTTCGGCGGCGGTCACGTGGTGCTGCCGTTGCTGCAAGCCCAGGTGGTGCCCACGCATTGGGTAAGCAACGACCTGTTCCTCGCCGGCTACGGCGCCACACAAGCCGTGCCCGGCCCGCTGTTCACCTTCGCCGCCTTTCTCGGCGCCTCGATGAGCCACACCCCGAACGGCTGGCTGGGCGGCCTGATCGCCCTGCTGGCGATCTTCGCACCGTCGTTTCTGCTGATCTTCGGCGCACTGCCCTTCTGGGCCAGCCTGCGCAGCAGCCCGCGCACGCAAGCCGCACTGGTCGGCGTGAACGCAGCGGTGGTGGGCCTGCTACTGGCGGCGCTGTATCAACCGGTGTGGACGAGCGCGATTTTCAACGTCTACGACCTTGCCTTCGCCCTGCTCGCCCTGGCGGCGTTGATGGTCTGGAAGCTGCCGCCGTGGCTGGTAGTCGCAGCAAGTGCCGCCATCGGATACCTGCTCAACCTGGCCGGCGCCTGAGATCAAGGTGGGAGCTGTCGAGCCCCAGCGAGGCTGCGATGGGATCGCCTCGGTCGCCCGTCAAACCGCAGCCCGCGCATCGCCCTGGTCTCAGTCCGGCTCCACAATCCTGAGCCAAGGCCAGCGCACCTGATAACTTCTGGCCTTTTCAGCAAACAATTGCGGCTCCGGATGCAGCGGATTGATCCGCAGCAGCCCCTGCTCCACATCCGCCAACCCATAGGGCGCATACACCTCACCGGTGGCAATGTCCAAAGCGATACACGTGCCTGCCACCAGATACCGGTCCACCCCCTGCCGGGCCGACTGCAACTGCGGGTATGGCCGGCCAAAGCGCTGCCCATACCAGAGGTGAACGCGCGCCTGGTTCTTGACCTCCACGCTGACGCCCAGGTCCTTGAACAACGCCTCGGCCCTTCGAATCACCGCATCCTCCGCTTCGTAGGACAGGTCCTCATCGAAGTAAAACACGTCATAGTCCTTCACCCCCGCCTCCGCCGGCCGCTGCGCCTGATGATTCCACACCGCCTGGAACAGACAGCCCGCCGTCAGCATGCACTGCGCCACCTCCAAGGCCGGCAAGCGCGCGGTGATCTCAACGTTGACGGGGTTGGCCATGGCCAGGTCGAGGAAGGTATTGACGGGCAATGTCATGAAGATCCCTGGGTAATCAGTGCGGTGCGCTCGACTCTACAACAGCACGGTGAACGGTGACATCGTTCGCAACGCGACTGCCGGTATGATGCACGCCAGCCCCCACGCACAACCGGAGCCCCGATGCCGCTGACCAAACGCGACTGCGCCCGCCTCGAACGCCAACTGACCTCCGCCCTCACCGACGCCTGCGAAACCGCCAAAGCCGAAATCTTAGGCTTCGACTGGCTGACCCACACCGTCGACTACAGCGCCTTCCCGCAAAGCCTGCGCGTGACCTGGGTATTCGACACCCGCGCCAACAAGGCACTCGCCCTCAGCTGCGGTGCCGACCAGCGCATGCGCGAACTGACTGCCAAGGCGCTGCACGAAGCGGACGTGCCGCCCTTGCCGATAGAGCGCTGCGTGCACTTTGATTGCGAAGAAGACTGCCGCCTGCAACACGCGGGCGACTGGCGTGCGCGGCTGGCGCGCCACTGACTCGACCTGATACGCCGAAGCCCGCAGGAAAAATCCCAACCCCCTGCAACGCCTTGCTCCCTTGCCTACGCATGGGTCAGAATCCGCCGGCTTGTGCGCTGGGGTGGCCGTGATTAAGGTGGCTCGGTCGCTGAATGTCTCGGCGATCGGGTTTAGTAGCCCACGGTTTAACCTAACAAGTGCACACGCTCTATCCAGCAGACGTCCCGTCTGTGCTTGATGGTGGCTGTGCGTAGGGCGCCCCAGGGCGCGCCGGTTTTGTTAGGTTCCACCGGTCTACTAACCTGCGTACAGCTACCGCCTTATTGTTTAGTAGCGATGAGGTCGTGGCCGAAGCAAGGAACTTAACAATGGCTACTGCTTCAACCACCCTCTTCAGCGTCACTGCCGACGCAACCCACGAAACCCTCATCACCAACAGCTACGAAACCTTCACCAGCGTCAGCACCCTGCTGCTCGACCTGTCCGAAGACCTAAGCGGCAAACACCGCGACATCGCGCTCGCGATCCACCAACTGAGCGAACTGGGCGTACTGCTCACTGCCAGACTGCTTGACCGCGAAGTGCCGTGCGCTGGCTGATCTTCAAGCACCCAACGCGAAAGCCCCTTTAATCGCCGCGTCGTTGTACGCACGTACGACGACTTGGCGATTTGCTTTTGATGGCTGGTTCGAATGACACAACTGCGGAAGTTTTCGGCCGAGAGCAATTCTCACGATAACTGCTTTTTGACGCCAACGCATGACGTGGCATCTGGCAAAAAAAGGACCTCATTCGCACGCCAGGTATCGAGAAATTCAAACGAAGAGTTTTAGCAGATTCTCCAACAGCGCTTTAAACTCAGCGCGATCTGTATATCCGTAAAAATATTCGTCATTGACATGTAATTTCCAGCAGCAAAGGACGCTTGATGAGAACCCCACTACTCGCCCTGACTTTCGCAGCGCTATTGAGTGCATGCGCCATCCCTTACGAAACCCCGCAAGACCGCGCCAATATTGAACGTGACCTGAAGCTCAGCGCAGACGAAATCGTCACTATCACCGAAACCAACTGGTGCTTATTTCCCTATGGTGATTTGCACGTGTGTAGAGCCACGCAAGGCTTGGGTGTGCTGACGAAGAACAAGCTGGTGCTGGCCCTGTATAAGGGCGGTATTTACCAGCAAGCTGAAGTCATCAAAGCAAGTGATGTGCAGTGTGCCCACCTGCAGAGTGGCAGAGACGCAGCCGATACCTTCTACCTGTTCAGTGAACATTGGGCCGCCATGCTGGCGCCGATTACCGTAAGAGGTGCCTTGGCCCTCGACAAGAAAGCCCAGTTCCTGAGCGTGCTAGTGCCGCCGGACACTGAGAGCTTCACGGCTGCGCAAGGCAATTTTATTCGGGTCACCGATCGCAAGAATTACTCGGCTGTGGCGGTACCAGGTACCAAAGCCTATGTAGGCACAAGCGAGAGTATTCGGGAGATTTTTAATCCGTGCACTCAGGGAAAGAATCGCTCAACCGCATCCTGAGTCCTGACCTTTCGAATGAAACAATCCCGGCAGCAGTTGAAGCGCAAGTAGTTCAATGCAGGCTCGATGCGGCGGGCGTGTAGAGCGCCGGAAGTGACAGACACAATGAAAAAGGCCGCAAGACATTGAATCCCGCGCTCACCATCAGGCCGCAAGATGGCTCTGTCCATATCGCAGATGTGATGAGGAGGGATTCTTGGCTACTACCGGGATAAGCTACTGGCTGGTAACTTTCGGTTATTTTATGCATGTCATCACCGGCTGCTCTGGGTCGATAGCGGTCAGCCAACTTGTCTCAAAAGGGATCGAGCCTTGCGTCGATGCCAGCCTGCTTAGCCAGCGCGATCAGGTTTGCGACGCAATCTTGCTCAATGATGCAACCCACATAATCGGCACCGCCTGTATCCACATGCAGAAAGCGCTTCCCGAACCCGGTCAGCCATTGATCGAAATCGATCAGCACTTGCATCAGTGATGTCGTCTCTTCCAGCTTGTAGGCATAAACCTGGTCAATACCGCTGGCTTCAACCAGTTTCAGTGCCAGGTACTTGAAATCATCGAAGCCGTGCACGTCCACGGCCATGAGAACCAGATTATTGAGTAACTGGCCTTCCTCTGCGTCCAAAAGCCCACTGACCAACGCGGTGACCGGGTCTTCACCTAGGTTGTAATAGCGCGACACCCTTCTCACGAGACGCGCACGTTCCTTTTCAGGCAGCCGCGCCAACAGGGCCTGGGTGAACGTTTTCAGTTGCGCACCGAATGGATAAAGCTCACGCATAATCGCGGCATCGCTCAACCGTGGTTCATCGGGTGGGGGTTGTGTGAAGCGATCACCGAACAATCGACTGAACAAGCCCATCGCCGTTTATTCTCCTTGGTGGGTGAAGCCTCTAGCGCGAAGCTTACCCCAGCGGTTCGATGACGGCGAATAGGGTCAGGGTTGATATCTACTCAGACTACGTGTGGCAGCAATCGACCCCAAGCTGACTGTGGCGATAGGTGGAAGTCGGCCCTGAACAGACATTCAAGAGGGGACATCATTGGGCTAGCTATGAAGCACCTCATAGGTCAATCCAGCCTCAAAATATGAAGCTCTCCATTCGGGAGATCCTGAATGTGGCTCGCACAGCAAGCGAACGATACATCCAGCCTCACCCATCGAAATCGCTTCCACCTCCGCGATATCTCCAGGAGCCGCCTCCCGGGAGTTCAGCCAATCAGAGAGCACTACTTTTGTTTGGTCAACCTCGATCAGCTTTATGATATTGCCTTTGGAAAGTGTCATCACGTCTCGCCTAAACTTGTTCCGGTATCTGGTTTGTAAACGCGTTTGGAGATTTGCGGAAGGGCTGCTTCTGGCCGATAGCTGCCAGTCACCCAGCAGCTTCGGCCAACGCTCATTTCCTCTGAGAAATAAATGAGTTCCCTTTTGTGCCCCTTACCGCTTCGAAACCGGGTGGCGCCAGGTGATTAAACACCGCCTCCTACAAAACGCAGCCGCAACTGTTGGCGCTGCAGATCATGCGTGGATTCCCTGTTCTGGATCGCGGTAACCGTAGCGATTTCAGGCGGGGGGATCCAGCAGGGAAATCAGGCGCGGCTCGATGCTGTCGGGTTGTATCTCGAGAATTGCCAGCGTGACCGGCAATTTGAAACGCCGAGGGCCGGCGCTACCAGGGTTCACGTATAGACGATCACCGCGCCATTCTATGCGCGGCTTGTGAGAATGGCCGGTGATGATGAGCTTTATGTCTGGATCTAGATCGGCGGGGACGTCGGCGATGTCGTGGATAAGGAGAGTGTGCCAGCCGTTAAGAGTGCAGGTCAGAAGGTCGGGGAGGTCTTTGGCCCATGGACTGGTGAGATCATTGTTGCCGCGCACGGCGTGGACGGGAGCAATTTTGGACAACTGGACGAGGATGTCCGGGTTGCCGATGTCGCCGGCGTGGATGATCAGGTCACAGCCTTGGAGCGCGCCGATGGCTTCGGAGCGGAGAAGATTGTGAGTGTCGGATATTAGGGCGGTTTTCATGGGCCAATTCTCCGTGGACGTTTCGGGTAGGAGTGACTGTTTTCGACCCAAGGCGGACATTTGACAAAAAGTAAGCGGTAACGAATTTTTCACTGTGGCTCCAATTCTGACCATAAAAAACTGCGCCCAATGCCGGCCATTAACGTACCGTAGTCTTCAAAATTACTGGCACTCACCTCATCCTGGCTAGTCCACGTTGCTTCACACTCTTCGCACACCCACAGCAAAATATTTGTGGAGCGTACCCGCATTGCTCGAACGTAACCTTGGCTGCACCTTTGGCACTCAATCAGCATACAAATAATCTCTGACAGGACTTCGATGTAGTCTAATCCTATCGGCTGCTTCTGGCCGATTTCTGCCTGTCGTGACTGACTGAAAATGGCCGCAAGCCGCCCTTCATCTCAAGTCCAAACCACAGGAGATCTACAAAAAGAAGACAACAAACTCACGACACCACTGGTCGACCCCCACTCAAGAACCGCTCTAGCACGCCGATGACACGGGTATAGCTTGCGCGGCCACAGCCGCCAACCAAAACCACAGACAGGGAAGTTTGGACGTCTTTTTCACGCCCAACCCGGCGCACCTCAATCCTGTCATGAGTATCAACCCATGCTGCAAAAATCCCTGAGAGCCCAAATCCTCACGCTGCTGAGCGCCAGCCTGCTGGCGATATTGCTGATTGCCTTGGCCTGCTTTCATTTCCTGTCCAGCGGCGTGCATAACTACGCCAACCTGATCGAAGGTCCGCTGCGTACTTCACAATTGATCGATGAGGCCAACCTGCAATTCAAGGTGCAGGTTCAGGAGTGGAAAAACGTATTGCTGCGGGGCAAGCAGCCGGCAGATCTGGATAAGTACTGGAAGCAATTCGAAGACCGTCAGCACGACGTGCAGGGGATCCTCGGCGAGCTGGCCGGCCAGAAAGGCCTGGACGGCCAACTCAAGGCTCGCATTGAACGCCTGCGTGACGAACACCGTCAGTTGGGCAGCGGTTACCAGAAGGGTCGCGATGCCTATATCGCCGCCGGGGCAGACCCCGCCGCAGGTGATGCCGCGGTCAAAGGTGTGGATCGCGCCACCAGTGATCAGATGAGCGAACTGGTCAGCGAACTGCGCAAGCAGGGCACCGAGCAATCGATGCTGATCAGCGCCGCAGCCGAGCGCACGGTGATGGTGGGCACTGTCGTGATGCTCGCTTCGGGCCTGTTGATCGGCCTGTTGAGCCTTTGGTTGATCAACCGCAACCTGGTTGCCCCCATCCGCAAGCTGATCGACTACGTGGAGCAACTGAGCCGAGGAAAATTTGCCGAACGCGTGGCCAGCGCCCGTGAAGACGAGTTAGGCAAACTGGCCGTGGCCGCCAACACCCTGCGCGATTTTCTCGCCGAAACCTTCAACCGCCTGCAGCGCAGCGCCAATGACCTGGACAGCGCCAGTGGCGAGTTAAGCGCCATCGCCGGCCTCATCGCCAGCGGCACCAACGAGCAGTTCAACCGTACCGATCAGGTGGCGACGGCGATGAACGAAATGTCCGCCACCGCCCAGGAAGTGGCACGTCATGCGGCCGATGCCGCACGGGCGGCCGATGATGCCGACCAGTCCGCGCAGCAGGGCGAAAAGGTCATGAGCAACACCATTCACACCATCACCCAAATGCGTGGCGAGATCGTCAACACCGCCACCGTGATTCGTCGTCTGGAAACCGACAGTGGCCGCATCAGCAAGGTGCTGGAGGTCATTCGCGGCATCGCCGAACAGACGAATTTGCTGGCATTGAACGCGGCGATCGAAGCGGCCCGTGCAGGTGATGCAGGACGCGGTTTTGCGGTAGTCGCAGACGAGGTGCGCAGCCTGGCTCAGCGTACGGCGACATCGATCATCGAGATCAACCAGATTATCCAGACCGTGCAAACCGGCGCGGAGGACGCGGCCAAGGCGATTGAAAGCGGCCAGGCGCGCAGTGAAGAAAGTGTCGCGCAAGTGAATCAGGCCGGCGCTATGCTGGAGCGCATCACCCATGCGGTGGAAGCCATTCGCGACATGAACCGTCAGATTGCCACCGCCGCCGAAGAGCAGACCTCTGTGGCCGAAGATATCTCGCGCAACCTCACCGAAATCACCTCGATTGCCAGTACCAACCTGGACAACGTGCGGCGCACCGAAGCGGCGAGCCACAACCTTCATGGGTTGTCTGGGCAGTTGAACGAAGTGACGGCACGCCTGAGTGCCTAGCTAATACCTGACAGCAAGGACGCCTTCCCCATGGACCTCCACCAAATCAAACACCACCTGGCCCGCCCCACACTGAAACTTACCGCAGGGGGCTTCCGCCCTCTCGGTACTGACGAAGAAAGCTGGCTAGGCAACGTCTTCCTGTTCCGTCCCGATGAAGGCGTGCCGGTCAATCAGGCCGGGCAGCCGTTGCTGCCCTATGCCCAGTTCTACCTGCCCGCCCTGCCCTTCATCAGCCCGTTACTGACGGGGGTACGTGTGCTGACGGTCTTTATTTCAAGCCCGTTTCCCGAACCTTTTGAGCCCATGGGCGACAACTGGGTGATCCGCGAATACGGGCCACAGGATGTGTTGGTGCGCAAGGTGCTGCCGGTGGAGGGTGCGTTCCTCAAAGCCTTCGCGCTGAACGCCCAGGTTGTGCCGGAAGATTTTCCACTGTGGGATGGTGGCGGTGTACCGGCTGATGTTGAGCAGGCGATACTCGAACTGCAACGCGCAGGCGAACTACAGAGCTACTACGACCTGGTCACGCACACCTACGAGCACAAAATCGGCGGCTATCCGTCGTTTTGCCAGTCAGGGGTGGATCCGGGCGAAGGCTTCGAGTTTGTCTTCCAGATTTCGTCGGATGCGAAGATCAATCTGAATGTGGTCGACAATGGGAGCCTGATGTTCTGGAAGCACGTCGAGACTGGGGAATGGGCGTTTTATTATGATTTTTACTGAGGCTTGAAGAGGCGCAAGCGCATGTCCCCGCGCACGCATGAAGCAGACCCAATTTCCCCAATGCAGCTGCGCCGTTCCAAAACCAGACATTTAAATTTGTCTGTAAACCATGGGCGCCTTAGCATCACTGCAAATAACGGATCGTTGAAAGGCCCCTCATGCACCTTCATGGACTGAAAGCTCTATTACCGTGGTCACTGCTCGTCATGATGTGTTGCGCCGAAGCCGCCACAGGGGCTGCGAGCGACAAAGCGGTAAGCCTTTTCGAGGCGCATCAATACCAGGCGACGATTGAGGAAGCGGACCGCGTGCTTCAAACCGATCCGGCCAACCCCGAGCTGTTGAATATCAAGGCACTGGCAGTCTCCGCGCTGGGTGATGACCGCACCGCGATCCGCCTGGTTACCCAGGCACTGGAGGCGGCTAAACAGAATGGCCAGGTATCCATCGCACAACAGGCGACCTACTGGAACAACCTCGGTTATTTGCACGAACGACAACGCAATCTGGACATTGCCCTGGTCTACTATGAAAAAGCCTTGAAAATGCGCCTCGCCGTTCTGGGCGCAGATGACCTGCTGATTGCCGATACCTATAACAACATCGGTACCGCGCAGAGCAAATTGGGCCGATATGAAGAGGCCTTCGAAAACCTGCGCAAAAATCTCGCGCTGAGAAAGCGGATAGTGGGAGACCACGACGCTTCGGTCGCCGTGTCACTGAACAACCTGGGCAATGCCTATAACCTCCAGGGCAACCACCAGGCCGCGCTGCCGCTTTTTCAACAGGCACTGGACATCGACATGGCCCTGCACGGTCCCCAGCATCCGACGGTCGCCATCCGCTGGAACAACCTCGGCGACGCCTATCGCGGCCTGGGTCAGTACGACAAAGCGCTAGCCTTCCTGACCAAAGCGCTGAACAGTGACCGCGCAACGTTCGGGGAGAACCACCCCAAGGTGATTTTGCGCTATTTCAACCTGGCAAGAGTCTACGAGGCTGAAGGTGACACCGCCAAGGCGCGCGAGGCCTATACAAAAGCGCTGCAAATACTCAGGCAGGTCGACCCCGAAGATGTTGCGCAAATCCGCTACTTCGAAGAAAAACTGCGAACACTGAAAGGCTAGTGAAACCTGGGGCTGGACGACATTTGAACAGTGATACTCCGCCTCCCGATTTGTAAGAATCGTGAAATAGTGAATTCAACTCCAAACCCACTTAACGCCAACAACAAACTTACAAACCATGAGCAAGCATTAAATATGACCAATATTAACAGCCAGATCGAAGCGCTCGCCTTCTTTACCAGCATAAACACTAGACTTGGCGGCATTGCCCTATCATATCTGGCCACACTGGAGAAAATCTCTGAGGTTTCAAGTACGAATTGGTCTAATAACGAGCTGGACAGATATGAACTGAAGCAGCGAATGAAAGAGGTCGGCAGTGCAACATATCAATTTTACGAATCCCTACATGAAAATTCTATTATGGCGCTATCCAAAGCTATCGAGGATATAACCATTGAGCTGAAGAGATACGTAAAATTTAAGTTCGACCCCATAAAAAACAATCACGATGTAATATACCTTAAGGACTTACAAATTATCAGGGCCTTAGCTAATATTATCAAACATAACATAAGTCAACTAGAAAGGAACACTTCTGAATCTGCAAAATTTTTAGTTGATGAGTGCGCCATGGAAAATGATAGGGAGCTACGCACCTTTATTCATAAAAGACATGAATCATTTAACATTCCAGAGCACATCCCTAAAGTTTATCTCGCAATGCTAGACCTGGTAAAAAAAGCCTTGAGAGTGAATCACCCACTCCTAGACCTAGAATACAATGAGGCTTTTAACCTGATATACATACAACTTTTACCTGAGGTTCTAAACATCACGAGACCCTATAAATAAGGCGAACATCAAACTGCCAACTTCCAGAAATTACAAATAGACTATCTTTTTACTGAACCCGGCAGTTCACGAACGACAGTTTGGGACGATAGCGGCCAAAGACGAAGAGTAAAATTGGGGTCACACCACCACTCAGAATAATGACAGTCGGCCCCCGGTATTCGGAAGCACGACCGCTTATCGCCAAGCAGACACGAAGGAAAACCAATGTCCGCCGAAATCGAAAAATACCTGCAGATCAATGCCGAGATCGAGCGAACCTACAAACAAGCGCTGCGCAGCAAACGCGAACAAAGTCGAGCAGGCAAGGATGCGCGACTGGACAGGGCTTACTTCTGGTTCGCCCTGGTCGGGCCGTCAATTCTGGCCATACCGCTGACCATTATTGGCAAATGGACCCACGCGTACTGGCTGTACAACGTAAGCGCGGGACTGATCGCGCTATCTTACCTGGCAATGTTTTTCTATCCGCTGCTGGGGGTGTTGCTCTACCGCGACTCGCTGAAAAAAGTGTTCACCGCGCCCTTCGCCAATCTGCTGGACTTGAACGTCAAAACCATGATGCAGGTAGAGGCCCGTTATTTACCGGAACTGGCAACCCTCTCGCGCGAGACGCTGAAGCTGGGTGCGCTGGAACTGAAAAGCGAGCGCGACAGCCTGGAAAAGCGCACGCATATGGTGACGGGCGCGCTGGAGAAGGTCGGCATTCTCCCGGGCTTGTTGGCGCTCATCGTCGCCCTTTCCAGCCTGAACGATATATTGGTCAGGGTCGGCATTGCCGAGCGTACGGAGTTGTTATTGGCGTTAGCGGCGACCAATACCTTTTTCTTCGTCATGTGCTGCTATGCGCAATTCATGATTGTGCGCTACGAGCGCATGATCGCCCTTACCGAGCTGGCCGTGGACTGCAAGGATCGGCAAACAACTTGAGCGTTGCCTTGAGTTGGGGCCCTGATGGCGGAAAAAAACGGCATCAGGGCCGTCATACTTTCAGCCCTTCAACTCGCCGGCACGATTGCTCGCCGCATCATCGTAAGCCACGTACAACGACTCGGCGATCTGGCTTTTGATGGCCCTGGTGGACTCCAGGCCCAGCACGAACCCTTCGGCCTTGCCGCCGGCGCGGTTGAGTTCTTCGTGGGTGGACGCGCCGGTGATGGCGTCGAGGAGTTTGACGGCGTGCGGGCCTACGCCTTTGGGCAGGGAGATCTGGTCGATGGACATGGCGGTACCTTTAAGAATGAGGTCGGTAGCGCGTATAACCACTGCCGGGGCGAGCATGGTAAACCGGCTGGCGAAGAAAGGGGCTGCTTTCGGCCCCTTCAATGCACAAGCGAAGTGTCACGACGGGCAATCACATCGCGTCAGACTTGCACATTCACCCCCTGCCCCCCACGCCGCTCAAACATCGCCCGCTCCGTCTCCTCCGTCGCCCGCTCCCCCTTGTACGCCAACTGAGTCACCAAAAACCGGTCCTTGATGTCCGTCAGATCCGACGGGTCATAGGTTCTGAGCAACGGCGCCAGGTCGATGGAGTTGGCGAAGTTTTCGTTGGTCAGGCTGTAGTAGCCCATGACACTGCCGGACCAGGGCGAGCTGGCGTCCATCATGTCGATGGTGGCGTTGCGGTAAGTCACGGCGGCGGATTTCAGGTCGGCAGAGCCGTTGAGCAGATCGGTGAGGCGCTGAATATTCGCTTCGCTTAGCTGACCGGCCTTGTCGAGCACTTTCAGGCGGCCGTCGGTTTCGACGGTAAAACCGTAATCGGTTCCGGCCAGGTCGGGGGCGGTGCTGGCCAACGATGATTCGAATGTGGTGAAGGCGCTTTTCAGCACGGCTTGTGCACCATTGAAACGTTCGGCAAAGCGAGGAAACTCAGGCGATTCGGAGCGGCCGACCCAGGTGTCGATGACCTGCACGGGTTCGCGCAGGGTTTGGGCGGCTTCGCTCGGATGGTAGACGGCCGCCGGGCCGGCGTTTGCCAAGGCCTGGCCGGCGGCCTCGGACGGCGTCTGGGGCGTGAGTGTCTGCTCGGAAGGCGCAAGGCGCGTGTTGGCGGGAGCTATATGGGCAGCGCTGACGGAAAATGCCATTTCTATCGGTCCATGATTGGCGGGCTCATGGAGGTTATCGACGCGAAAGGCCCGATCTTTAGGCGCGCTCGGGCGCGCAAGCCTTACTCTTGCACACTGCGTATCAGCGTGCCGAACAGGTTCCCACGCGGCATTTTGTCCAGGGGGATGTCGGCATCCTCGAACCACGCCTGCCCTGCCTCCGGGTGAGGACCGCTGAGCACCACCACGCCCTTTTTATAGGTGTAACGCGCGGCCGCCACGTCGCCGTTCTGGTAGGTCGCCAGGGTGGTATACGCGGAGGTCGAAGTGGCTTTGGGGAAGTACGGGCCATCCTGGTAAAACACCGTATCCGGCTTGCCGTCCCAGGTGACGCGCACGGCGGCGTCTTCGATGCCGCTCACTTCAAAGCCTGGCCGGCCTGCTTCGCTGTCGAGGTCCTGGGTAATCAAGCCGAGGTTGTTGTCATCGGCCAGGTAAGCGCCCATGCACAACCCCAGGTAGCGCCCGCCCCTGGCGACGTAATCGCGGATGGCATCGGCGCGCGCATCGCCCAGGCTGTCCAGCGCGGCCGGGATGTCCTGGCCGCCCCCCGGTTGAACGTAGAGGTCGTAGCGTGCGAGGGTTTGCGGGGTGATGTCGACCGGTTCATCGGCGCCGACAAAATCGATCTGGTAATGCGGGTCCAGGCGCAGCAGCGCCGCCTTGACGTTTTGCGAACAGTCGGCACAACCTGCCGGGCCTCGATAGATCGCCACATGGGTAATCGGCGTGGCGGCGTGCGCCTGGGCGGCGGCGAAGACCAGAAGCATGGCGGTGATAGCGTGCAGGTTCATGGGAATGCGCTCTGTAGCAGATGGGATTCGCGTACCACAGCCTAAATCGAATAGCCCGCGAAAACCGTTAACAGTTGTAAACAACCGCCGTTGAAAGGCCCCTTACCCAGCCGCCTGCGACAACGGCCGCGCCACCTGTTCCAGGGCCTTGCGCTCAGCCGCCACGCCCCAGATCGCCTGCACCACCGCGGCGATGAGCATCAGCGCCGCGCCGATCAGGTAACCGATCAACAGGCTGCTACGCTGCTGCGTCTGGATCAATTCGCCAAACAACGTCGGCCCGATGATCCCGCCCAGCCCCGTGCCGAACGCGTAGAACACCGCAATCGCCAGCGCGCGTATCTCCAGGGGAAACGTCTCGGCCACGGTCAGGTACGCCGAGCTCGCCGCTGCCGAGGCGAAGAAGAAAATCACCATCCACGCGATGGCTTGCTGGGTCACATCGAACCAGCCTTGCTGGAAAGCGTAGCCGCTGAGCGCGAGCAATACGCCGGAGGTGGCGTAGGTAAAGCTGATCATCACGCGTCGGCCGATCACGTCGAACAGGCGGCCGAGCAGCAGCGGCCCGCAGAAGTTGCCGAGGGCCAGAGGCAGCACGTACCAGCCGACACGCTCGGCGGGTACCTGATAGAAGTCGGTGAGCACCAACGCGTAGGTGAAAAAGATCGCGTTGTAGAAGAATGCCTGGGCGGTGAGCAGGGTCATGCCGACCAGGGCGCGGCGGCGAAAGCTGACGAACAGGGTGTGGAAGATTTCGGCCAATGGCGTGTGGTCGCGGGCGTGCAGGCGCAGCGGCGGGCTGGTGACGGGTGCCAGCGCATGGCCCTGTGCGCGCAGGCGCGCTTCGATGCCGTCGACGATGCGCTGTGCTTCGGCGTGCCGGCCGTGGATCAGCAACCAGCGCGGGCTTTCCGGCAACCACAGGCGCATCACCAGGATAAGCAGGCCCAACGCGGCACCGATGCCGAAGCACAGGCGCCAGCCAAGGTCGCCGCCGACGATCTGCGGGTCGAGCAGCACAATGGCGCCGCCGGCACCGAGGGCGGCGCCCAGCCAGAAGGTGCCGTTGATGGTGAGGTCGACCCAGCCGCGATAACGCGCCGGGGTGAATTCCTGGATGGTCGAGTTGATCGCCGTGTATTCGCCGCCGATGCCCATGCCGGTGAGGAAGCGGAACAGCAGAAAGCTTTCCAGGTTGAAGGAAAACGCCGTGGCGGCGGTGGCGCCCACATAGAGCCACAGGGTGATGAAGAACAGTTTGCGCCGGCCCAGGCGGTCGGTGAGCCAACCGAACAACAGCGCACCCAGCACCGCGCCGGCGATGTAGACGCCACCGGCGAGGCCGATGTCGACGTTGCTGAAGTTCAGGCCCGTGCTGCTTTTCAGCGCGCCGGACACCGAACCGGCCAGGGTCACTTCCAGGCCGTCGAGCAGCCAGGTGATACCCAGGGCGAACACCAGCAAGGTGTGGAAGCGGCCCCAGGGCAATCGGTCCAGGCGTGCGGGCAGGTCGGTTTCGAACAGCGCGCCAGGGGTATTTGAGTGTGGTTGGGTCATTGTCACATCCGTCATGTGCAGTGCCTCGTCAGTTATGAGTGAATCTGTTGAGAGGGAGTTCAACGCCGTTGCGCTGAACGAAGGGGCGGTTGGCGCAGTCGCACTATCAGACCCCGGCAAGGAACCCACTGATGCCCCTGAACCCTGCTGCTTTCGCGATGCTGTTGACCCTGGCCGCCGGTACGGCGCTCGCCTCCCAGGAACCGCTGCGCCTGGAGCAACTGAAACGCTGCGGTGACCTGCTGGAAAACCAGCAGCAGGACTGGTGCCTGCGCGTGCGCGGCATGGGCGACGCCACCGCGCACGTGAAACTGGGCGGCAAGGTGCTGGCGCAGGACGTCGTGCAGCGCGACGGCGATCAACTGCGCCTGCGCCTCGATAGCCGCCGCTACCAAAGCGGCCCGCTGTGGCTCGAAGACGGCCCGCGCACCAGCAACGCCGCCTGGTTGAGCCTGCGCAATAGCCAGGTGGTGGCCGCCGGGCCCGGCGAAGTGGCGAAGAACATGGACGGCCTGACCACTTATGTGGATCTGGTCAGCGTGCTGATCGAAGAAGACCAGGATGGCCGCCAGGAAGCCGAGCGCCTGGCGCGCAAGTACGGGGCGAAGGTGGTGGGCAGTATTGCGCCGCTGAATGTCTTTCAACTGCGCCTGCCGGCCACCGACCTGATACAGCGCGACGCCCTGGTGCTGCGCCTGGGCAGCGAGACAGGCGTGGACGCGGTGGTCATCGAGGAGTCCGCCGCCGAAGAAGCCGAGCACGCCGCCCCTCGCCGTGAAGCGCCGAAGAAGCCGTCACCGGACTCCGATGAATGGGCCGCCAACCGCTTTCTCGATGCGGTGGCCTATTACCAGCGGCGCATCCCGGGGCAGCACACGCCCATCGTGGCGCAACCAGTGCGCATTGGGGTGATCGAGCGCGGCGTGGATTTCGACACGGCGGATTTCGCCGACTACCTGGGCGCCTGCGCGCCCCGGCGCACGTGCGTCTACGCTGGCGATACAGGTTCAGCGGACAGCCATGGCACCACCGTGGCCGGCATCCTCGCGGCAGGCTGGAACAACGGCGGCAACACCGGCTTTCTGCGTGGCCTGGACAAGGCCGGCGGAGGCTTTGATGTGATCGTCGAGCGCAACTCCGATGCCGGAATTACCGCAAACATCGCCGCGTCAGTCAACCTCGTGGAGGACGGCGTGCGCGTACTCAACTGGAGCTGGGGCATTCATCGCGTCGGCACCAAGGACGTCAACGGCCAGGATGTCGACTCGCTGGTGCGCTCAGGCATAGCCATGAGCGGCTACGAAGAACTGCTCGAAGAATTCTTCCTGTGGCTGCGCAAGGAGCACCCCGATGTGATTGTGGTGAACTCCGCCGGTAACGGTTCGGCCTTCTCGGGCAGCGACGAGTACCGCCTGCCCTCCTCGTTCATCACCGAGCAGTTGCTGGTGGTGGGTGGGCACCAGCGCAACGAGCGCGACGACGTCGCCGTCGATGACCCAGCCTACGCCGTCACGCGCAGCTCCTCGAACGTGGACATGCGCGTCGACATCACCGCCGCCGCCTGCGCGCACGCTTCAACGCCGGGCGCCGACCAGGAAGGCGCCGTGCATTGCGGCACCTCCTACGCCACGCCGATGGTCGCGGGCCTGCTGGCGGCGATGCTGTCGATCAACCCGCAGCTGCAGCCCGAACAGCTGCGCATGCTGTTGCGCCGCAGCGCCCTGGCGATCGGCGATAACCATGACTTCGAACGCAGCGACGCCCAGGACCTCACGGCACCGATCCTGCCGTCGGAGCGCAATTACCAGCTCAATGACAATGATGTCGGGCGTTCGGCGCGGTTGGATATGCAAAAGGCGCTGGACCTGGCAGTGCAGAGTCGTTCGCGGGTGCGGTAAGGCTCGCAGCCAAGGCTACCGCGCAGCATGCCCCAGGCACCTCAACGCCGCTGAATCTTCACACTGGCAAACGTCGATTCTTCCCGTGCCTGCTCCAGCATGTTCTTGGGTTTGGCCGGAGCCCCCTGTTTGGTCACCGGGCGCGGCGTAATCGGCAGGCGCAGGCGCATGTCCGAGCGTTCGTCACTGGGCGCCACGCCGAAGAAATCCCGATAGCACTTGGAAAAGTGCGGCGTGGACACGAAGCCGCAGATCGCCGCGAGTTCGACCATCGATATCGGCGTCTGCATGAGCAACTGGCGCGCCCGGGTCAGGCGCAGCTTGAGGTAGTAGCGCGACGGCGTGCAGTACAGATAGCGCTGGAACATGCGCTCCAGCTGGCGCCGCGATACCTGTACGTAGGCGGCCAGTTCATCGAGGTCGATGGGTTCTTCCAGGTTGGCTTCCATCAGGGCCACCACTTCCTGCAGCTTGGGCTGTTGCGTACCCAGCAGGTGCTTGAGGGGTACGCGCTGGGTGTCGCGCTCATTGCGGATGCGCTCGTACACGAACATCTGGGAAATCGCCGCCGCCAGTTCATGCCCGTGATCGCGGCCGATCAGGTGCAGCATCATGTCCAACGGCGCGGTGCCGCCGGAACTGGTGAAGCGGTTGCCATCGAGGCAGAACACGCTGGCGCTGACCGTGACCCGGGGAAAGGCTTCCTGCAGGGAGGCCATCAGTTCCCAATGCACGCTGCACTGGAAGCCATCGAGCAGGCCCCCCCTGGCCAGCGCCCAACTGCCGGTGCACACCGCGCCAAGGCGGTTGCAGTACAGACGCGCCTGGTTGCGCAACCAGGTGATGTGCGCAGGCGTGGCGGCCTGCTGGATGCCCACGCCGCCACACACGATCACGGCATCCAGGTCACGCTGTTCATGCGCCACCGCATCCGGTGTGACCGACACGCCATCGCTCGCCCACACCGGCTCACCGTTAAGGCTGAGGGTTCGCCAGCGATAGAGTTCTTCGCCGGCCAATTGATTGGCCATGCGCAAGGGTTCGACCGCGCAGGAAAGCGATATCAGGGTGAATTGGTCCAGCAGCAGAAAGCCGAGGGTCTTGCAGGCCGGCGCGTCAGCTTCCATCACCCGTACTCCCTGCGCGTGATCACGAGGGCTCAACCACAACGGCCTTGGCCGAGGGCCCATGCTGACGCGCCGTGACCACGCCAATCAAGGAGATCACCAGGGCCAGGCCAATCGTCGAGGACACTTCGGTGCGGTGTTCCGGCGTCACCATCATCACGGCCAACGCTGCGCAGATGAACACAATCACTAGGTAAGTCAGCCAGGGGAACAGCCACATACGAAAGGCCAGCTCGACGTTCTGCCTGAGCAGCAACCGGCGCATGCGCAGTTGCGAGATGGCGATGACCAGGTACACCAGCAACGCGATGGCGCCGGAACTGGCGAGCAGAAACTGGAACAGGCCGGCGGGCATGAAGTAGCTCAGTAGCGTCACCCCTGCGCCGATGATGGTGCTGGCAATCACCGCCGCCCTGGGCACGCCCGCCGCAGAGGTGCGTTTAAGCGCAGGGGGCGCGTCGCCGCGTTTACCCAGGGAGAACAGCATGCGCGAAGAGATGTAGATCGAGGAGTTCATGCAACTGGCGACGGCGATCAACACCACCACGTCGACCATGAATTTGGCGTTGGGGATGTTCATCAGCTCCAGCGCGCGTTGATAGGAGCCCACGGACGCCAGCAACGGGTCGTTCCAGGGCACCACGGAAATGACGACAAAGATCGACAACAGGTAGAACACGCCGATGCGCCAGATTACCGAACGCGTGGCCCTGGCGATGTTCTGTGCCGGGTTGCTCGATTCGGCCGCAGCGATGGTCACGGCCTCCGTACCGATAAAGCTGAACATGATGGTGATGAACGCCCCGACCACCGCCGACAGACCGTTGGGCGCAAAACCGCCGTGCTCTTCCATCAACCGGCTCAAGCCACTGGCTTCGTGATCTGGCATCCAGCCCATCAGCACGCCGAAACCCAGGCCGATAAAGCCGATAATGGCGATGACCTTGGCCATTGCGAACCAGAACTCGAATTCACCGTACTTCGCTACGCTGAACAGGTTGGTGATCACCAGCAGGATGATCGACAACAAAGCGAACAGCCACGCATCGACCTGGGGAAACCACTGATGGAGCACGTGACCTGCCGCCAGCGCCTCGATCGGAATCACCAACACCCAGAACCACCAGTACAACCAGCCGATGGTAAAGCCCGCCCAGCGGCCGATGGCCTGGTCGGCGTAGGTCGAAAAGGAACCGGTGTCCGGGCGCGCTACCGCCATTTCCCCGAGCATGCGCATCACCAGCACCACCAGCAGGCCGGAGAACAGATACGCCAGCAACACCGCCGGCCCCGCCGCCGCGATGGCGTGGCCGGAACCGACAAACAACCCCGCGCCGATAATGCCTGCGATGGACAACATGGTGACGTGACGCGGCTTGAAACCCTGCGCCAGCTGACCGTTGGAATCGTTGGAATTGAGGCTATTCATTGTTTTTGTTGTTCTCGGGCGATCAATGCCCCCACCTTACGGGCGCAGGACAAAGCCCAAGTAGCCTGAGCGCGGCATGACTATGTCTGATCTCGACATTTGCACCTACAGGCCGTGTGGGTTTAGCCGCCGATTAATTGACCATCTGCCAGAATGACGCCCCTACTCCGGTGATGCTTTCCCCCGCAATCAAGCCGGCCGCTGCAGTAATTGCGAAGCGCTCCGTCACACTGGGCCAACGACAGCTGACCCACCAGGTCAGCACCGCGCCCAAGGCCATCATCAGCGAAATGGATGCCGGTAATACAAACGCCAGCCCCAGGGCGGCGGCGCTTGGCAGGTAGCGGCTGCGATGGGCAGGCAAGGTGCTGTCGAGCACACCCAGCACCACGCCGATCAAGCCCGCGATGCCGATGGCCCAGCGGATGCTCGGTGACAATGAGTCCAGCCCGTGGGTCAGGGTTTGCGCTACGGCTTTCCAGGTGGCGACGGCCGGGGCCGGCCATTGTTCGGTGAGGAGCATGGTCTGTGGGTCGGGAATCAGCGCCAGGTAGGCGAATACGCCGACAATACTGCCGACAAAAATCCCCAGGATCTGCGCGATGACTTGCTTGTGGGGCGTGGCGCCAATTGCCTTGCCGACCTTGAAGTCATTCATCAAGTCCGTGCACTGCCCGGCCGAGCCGCCGGCGGTGTTGGCGCTCATCAGGTTGATCGGTACCTGGCCCGGCGCGACGATGCCGAAACTCAGTTGGGACAATTGCCCGATCGCGCCAATCGGCGGAATGCCGGTGGCGCCCACCACGCGTGCGGCCACGGCGGCCAGGCAGATGGCCAGGGGGATGGTGAGCAGTGCCATCCACAGGTTGATGCCGAACAGCGACGCCTGCAGGCTCACGACCAGGATGATCGCCAGGGCAAACCCGGCCGCCGGGCCGGGCTTTGGCAGGGTCCAGGGCGTGCCTCCGTCCGCCCGGGTGGTTCGGTGCAACGCCCACAAGCGAATTGCCAACGATGCCAGGGTGGAACACACCATCAGGCTTACGCCCGGCCACAACAGCCATTCCACCAGCGCGGCGAATTGCGGGCCGCTGCTGCCCGGGGCAACATTTACCAGCCCGTGCGCCAACAGCCAGGGCCCCAGCCCGCCCCAGGCCAGCAAAGCGCCAAGCAGCAGTGTCAGGCCCACGCGGATGCCGATGATGCCGCCAAAACCGAGCAGCAACAGCGAGGGGTCCGTGGTGAATGTCAGGCGTTCGAGCTGGGCCGTCGGCGACCAGCGTGGGAACGCCCACAGGAAGGTATCCACCCACTTGACCCAACCCGACAGCAACGCGGCGCCGAGCAGCACTTTCAAGCGCGTCGCCGCTTCGCGACCGTGGTTGTAGATGTGCAGCAGGGTTTCCAGGGTCGCCATGCCTTCGGGAAACTTCAGCGCCTTGTCATTGAGCAATGAGGGCCGCAGGTACCACGCGATCCAGATCCCCAGGAAGCTCACGGAAAACACCCAGGCGATCATCGGGATCGCCTCCAGCTGGTTGCCCGTGAGCAAGGTATAGGCCGGGATGGGCGCGACCAGCCCGCCGGAAATGATCGACGCGGCGGCCGAGGCGACGGTCTGGTTGATATTGCTTTCATGCAGCGTCCACGGCAAGGGCGCTGCAGAGCGTTTGGCCAGGCCCTGCCAGATCGCGTAGCCGATCAACAACGCGATGATCGACATGTTGAACGACCAGCCGATCTTGAGGCCGGCGTACACATTGGACGGTGTGAGCAGGATACCGAGCAGGATGCCGGTGATGACCGCTCGCAGGCTGAGTTCACGTTGTACGGGGGTGGTTGCCGAGGTGGGGTGCATGCAGATTCCTTTCGACGGAAAACAGTGCCACCTCATAAGTGAGCGCTGGAAGGCTCGAAGGTTCATCGAAGCCCTGATGCCAGCCAGTTAAGCGAACGAAATGCTCGAAGCAGCGAAGGTCAAATGTGGGAGGGGGCTTGCCCCCGATAGCGGTGGGTCAACCAACATCACTGTTTGCTGGGCCGACGTCTTCGGGGGCAAGCCCCCTCCCACAATGAATCTGCATCCAGTCTTCAACAGTTCATTCCCGCACGGCTATTTAGCGAACGCGTACTCGCCGCCCTGCTCCACCGCCTTGCGATAAGCCGGCCGCTGCTGGAGCTTGTCCACCCACGCCGCGAGGTTCGTATAGGCCTGCAACTTGCCCTGGGCCTTGGCTATCTCACCGATAAAGCTCATCTGAATATCAGCACCGGTCAGCTCGTCACCCACCAGGTACGGCGTTTGCCCGAGTACGTCATTGAGGTAGCCAAGGTAGTTGGCCAGCTCCGATTCAATGCGCGGGTGCAGCGGCGCGCCGGCTTCACCCAGGCGACCGACGTAGAGGTTGAGCATCAGCGGCAGCATGGCCGAGCCCTCGGCAAAATGCAGCCATTGCACGTATTGATCATAGGTGGCGCTGGCCGGATCGGGTTGCAGTCGGCCGTTGCCGTGGCGGCGAATCAGGTAGTCGATAATGGCAGCCGACTCAATCAGTACGCGGGACCCGTCCTCGATCACCGGCGATTTACCCAACGGATGAATCGCCTTGAGCTCGGGTGGCGCGAGGTTGGTTTTCGGGTCGCGCTGGTAGCGCTTGATCTGGTAAGGCAGGCCCAGTTCTTCCAGCAGCCAGAGGATGCGCTGGGAGCGCGAGTTGTTGAGGTGGTGGACGGTAATCATAGGGGGGCAGCTCCGTTGGGGTTAAGGAGAAGACTGCACGACGACGATGGAGTGCCCTAAATTCGCGTCATCCCAATCGAAACCGCGCCGTGTTATCGCTCAACGCCCGGCTGCCCTGGCTGAGGCTGTCAGCCGCCTGATTGACCGCCCGGGCGCCGTCGAGCAGGCGCCCGGCCGCCTGGTCGACCTGCTGGATATTGCCGCTCACCTCGTCCGCCGTCGCTGCCTGTTCCTCCACGGCGGCGGCGATGTGCGCCAGGGTGTCGGTGACGTGCTGCACGGCACCGGCAATTTCCCCCAGGCGCGCACCCAGGCCGGTGACGGATTCGGCATCGGTGAGCGCCTGCTCGCAGGCGGCGCCCATCAGGCTGACGGCCTGGCTGACCGTGGCGCGCAGGCTGTCCACCGTGCCGGCGATCTGTGCGGTGGAGGCCTGGGTGCGTTGCGACAGGCTGCGCACTTCATCGGCGACCACCGCAAAGCCTCGGCCTTGCTCGCCGGCGCGGGCGGCTTCGATGGCGGCGTTGAGGGCCAGCAGGTTGGTCTGTTCGGCAATGCCGCGAATGGTGTCGACCACCGATTGAATCTGCTGGCCCTGCTGGCTGACCTGTTCCAGGGCATTGGCAGTGTCAGTCAGGCGCTGGTTGAGCTGCTGGATACTGGCCGTGGTGCGCTGGCTGTCGCGGCTGCTGTCTTCGGCGATACGCCGGGTGTGCTGGGCGCTGTCAGCAGCCTGCTCGCAGCTTCTGGCGACGCCCAGGGAGGTAGCGGCCAACTGGGTGGCGGCGGCGGCGATCTGGCTGATCTGGTGCCGCTGGTCTTCGACGTCGGTAAGGGTGCTGCCCGATTGCGCGCTGAGGATGAGCACGGTGGCGCCCAGTTGCTGGGTTTCATGATTGACCCCGAGCAGGCTGGTACGCAGTTGCACCACGGCAACGTTGAGCGCCGTGCTGATGGCGGCCAGTTCATCACGCCCCTGCACCGCCACTTCGACGCGCAGGTTACCGTCACGCAGGGATTCGGCGAGGGTGGTAATGCCGCTCGCGCTGCGACGGATCGAAGCTTGCAGGCAGATGAACAGGTACAGCGCCGCCAGCGCCAGCAGGCTGAACGTCGCCGCCACCGGGATGAAGTGCTGCAAGGATCGCTCGCGGTAGTAACTCAAGCGTGCATCGAGCGAATGCAGCGACTGGCTGCGCAACGCGCCCAACGCCGCGAGCATGGCGTCGACACTTTGATCGAACGCGGCGCTGTCGAGCTTGATGGTGCCGCCGAACACGCCGTCGTCCAGGGTTTTGAGTTCGCTGTCCAGGCGTTGCAGGCTGGTGTCGTATTGCTCGGTCCAGGGTTCAAGGCCGGAGTATTGCTTGGCCTTCAGCGCCGTGGCGGCCTTGACCAACTGATCCCGCGCATCGCCGATGCGGCCGCGCAGGTCACGCATCTGCAAGCGGCTTTGCAGGGTGAACTGGCCCGAGGCAATCGAGGATTGGCCGACGCTGGCCGTGCGGCCGATACGCTCGATCAGGTCCGGTGTGTGCTGGCTGGAAATCTGCATCAGCAGGTAGGTTTCCAGCCAGGGATCGAGGATCAGGCCGGTGTCCAGAGTGATCTGTTCGCGCAGCGATTGCATGGCGGTCAGGGCGGCGGTGAAACGGTCATAGCCATCCGGCCACCAGCCGACGGTGCGCAGGGCCTGGGTGTCCATGCCCTTGACCGCCGCCTGCAACGTGTCGAAGCGTGCCTGGGTAGCGGCGCTGGCGTGATGGGTCTTGAGGGTGTCACCCAGGGTTTGCAGACCTTGTTGAATCAGCGGACTGCCCGCATCCACCCTGGCCATCGCAGCCTGGGCGGCAGGGGTCGGGGCATGCAGAATATCCAGGGCTTTCCAGCGCGCGGCCAGGTTGCGCTGGGCGCTCAGTTGCGCATCGAGGGAGTCCAGCGCCAACAGTTGGCGCACGCCGGACTGTTCGCTGGTAATCACCGCGAGTTTGTCGTGGTAATCCTGGCCGATCATCCACAGGCTGCCGGCGAGCGGCAGCATGAACAGTAGGAACAGCAGCTGAAACTTACGCGCGAAACCGAACCGCCCCAGCAGACGGATACCGGGTGATAAAAGTCTTTGCATGCCCTACAAACTCCCCTGAACAACCCCATACTTCACAGCCGGGAATGACTAACGGCAAAATGCCATGTCATTGATTAATCTGGCTCAAGCAAGATCTGGGCCGTGAGGTGAAGGCGTGACTGCACGTGTCACGGCGCTAAGAAACCATCGAGCGGTGCGCGAAAATGGGGCGAAAGCACTCATTACCGGGCACGCGCCTGTAACCGTCGGGGACACGCCCTAACGTGGGAAGGGTCTAGCGTTGGCAACCCCGAACGCTCTTCAGGTCAGCAGTTGAGTCATCCACTGTATATGCCGGGCGGTCCGGTGGATTTTTTCTTCCGGCACCGACTGCCTGGCGTTCTCGAAACTGGCCAGGGTCTTTTGTTTCTGATGCAGCAAGCGCTGCCACTTCGCCACGAACGCCGGACTGCGCTCCAGCAAATGCAGCGGTCCGAAATACAGCTGTTCTTCGGTGTAGGACACAGGCCCGGTCCGTTCGGCGACGATGATTTCGTAATAGAAGCGGTTCTCGTGCAGCAGCTCTTCGTGCACGATGCGATAGTCGTTGTGCATCAACCAGTGGCGCAATGGATACTCGCCGCCATTGGGTTGCAGGACCAAGCGTTCCCGGCCGCTCAACTGTGCCTTGCCTTGGTCGAGAATGTCACGAATCGTCTCGCCGCCCATGCCGCACAGGCTGATGGCGGTGATGGCGTCGTCCGGCGCGATGGCCGCCAGCCCATCGGCCAGGCGCACGCTGATATAGGCTTCAAGGCCGCTGTTGCGCACGGTGCGCCGGGCCGCCTGAAAGGGCGTGCTCGCAGCCTCCCCCGCCACCGCGCCGGCAATGGCGCCACGGCGCATCAGCGCCACCGGCAAGTAACCGTGGTCCGAGCCGATGTCGGCCAGGCGCGCGCCGGCCGGCACCTGCGCGGCCACGCGCTCCAGGCGCAGGGACAATGTGTGTGGATTCAACGCGGGTTCCTTTTCATTCGCCGGAAAAACGATCACGGCTGTTGGTCAAATGCAGCACCATCGCCGCGCGCGCGGCGTCCGGGTCCTGACGCTGGAGCGCATTGAAGATCGCCTCATGCTCCAGGCTCGCCAGTTGACCCAGCTTGGCAAAATCCGCCCCGCCACGCTCGTCAGCCTTGACCTGGGTGCGCGGGATCATCGCGGTGCCCAGATGCTGCATGATTTCACTGAAAAACGTATTGCCGGTGGCTTCGGCGATCAGTTGGTGAAAGCGCTTGTCCTCCTCCACACAGCTGTCGTTGCTGGCCAGGGAGGCCTGATAGTCGTCCAGCGCCTGGCGCATGTGGGCCAGTTGCACGTCGGTACGGCGCAACGCGGCCAATGCCACCGCCTGTACTTCCAGGCCCAGGCGCAGCTCCAGCATATTGCGCACGCTGGCGACGGTGTCGACGTGCAGGCGCAGGCCCTGCCGGGCGTGTTGCGCCAGGACGAACGTGCCGATGCCGTGGCGCGTCTCCACCAGACCCGACGCCTGCAGCTTGGAAATGGCTTCGCGCACCACCGTACGGCTCACCCCATGCTCGATCACGATGGTGGATTCGGACGGCAGTTTTTCGCCCGGCTTGAGCTGCCCGAGCAGAATGCGCCGGGTCAGCGCGTCGACCACGCCTTGGGCCAGGTTGGTGGAGCGTCTGCGCACAGGGGGCGCGTTTTCATTGGGCATCGCTGAGGGTCCACGGGGTTGGGCTGAGGGGAGCTTAACACCCCGTTCACGGACGGCGCCGAGTTGATTCATGAAACCACCAACTTGTATGACAACTAATCTGATAACGCGTTGTCGCCCCTAGGATTTTCTGCGGTACAGCGCGCGCCCCGCTAACGAAAAAACTCCTGTAAATGCGGTAATTAGCCAAAATAACTGATTCGGTAGCGCTTTTATAAGAACAAAATAATCTCGACGCCACATTGCGGTTTATAAAAATGTACTTGTATGATGTCTGGCAACAAAACCCAAACCCGCATAAAAACAAATCAGGGGGCGTTTTCCATCGTGAACCATTCCAGCCATGCATCCGCTGCATCACAAACCGATTCGGTGCTTACCCGCGCCGTGAGCAAAGTGAAGGGCCATGTGCTCCCACTGTTCGTGATCATGTTCATCCTCAACTACATCGACCGGGTCAATATCGGCTTCGTGCGCACGCACATGGAGCACGACCTGGGCATCGGCGCGGCAGCCTATGGCTTCGGCGCCGGGCTGTTCTTCATCGGCTACGCGATCTTTGAAGTGCCGTCCAACATGCTGCTGCAAAAAGTCGGCGCGCGCATCTGGCTGACGCGCATCATGTTCACCTGGGGCATCGTCGCCACGTTGATGGCGTTCATCCAGAACGAAACCCACTTTTACATTCTGCGGTTCCTGCTGGGTGTGGCTGAAGCAGGCTTCTTTCCCGGGGTGATCTACTACTTCACGCGCTGGTTGCCCGGGGTTGAACGCGGCAAAGCCATCGCGATCTTCCTCAGCGGTTCGGCGGTGGCGTCCTTGATCTCCGGCCCGCTGTCGGGTGCGCTGTTGCAGATCGAAGGCTTCGGACTGCACGGCTGGCAATGGATGTTCGCCATCGAAGGCCTGGCCTCTGTGGCGCTGGGCTTCTTTGTGTGGTTCTGGCTGGACTCCAAGCCCCATGACGCCAAGTGGCTGAGCCGCGAAGAACAGGACGCGCTGGTTGCGGCCATCGATCAGGAACAGCGTGACCGCGAAGCCCTGACCACGGTCAAACCAACCCTCGGCAAGCTGCTCAAGGACCGACAGATCCTGCTGTTCTGCGTGTTGTATTTCTGCATCCAACTGACGATTTATGCAGCGACGTTCTGGCTGCCGAGCATCATCAAGAAGATGGGCGACCTGAGCGACGTACAAGTCGGCTTCTTCAATTCGATTCCCTGGCTGATCTCGATCATCGCCATGTACGCCTTCGCAACGCTGTCAGGCAAGTTCAAGTTCCAGCAGGCGTGGGTCGCGGCAGCCTTGTTGATCGCAGCGGCCGGGATGTTCATGTCCACCACCGGCGGGCCGATCTTCGCCTTCGTGGCGATCTGCTTTGCGGCCATCGGGTTCAAATCCGCGTCTTCGTTGTTCTGGCCGATTCCCCAGGGCTACCTCGACGTGCGCATCGCGGCCGCAGTGATCGCCTTGATCAACTCCATCGGCAACCTGGGCGGCTTTGTCGCACCGACCACCTTCGGCTTTCTGGAACAAACCACCGGCTCGATCCAGGGCGGGCTTTACGGCCTGGCCGGCACCTCGGTGCTCGCGGCTATCCTGGTGTTTTTCGCCAGGACCTCACCTGCCGCCGGGCTAATGTCTCCCAGCATTGCGCCCACCGCCAACGCCATCAGCAAACCTCTTTGAGCGTATAAGGACCTTGCCATGAATACTCCCGTCATCACCCACTTGCACGTCATCCCGGTCGCCGGTCACGACAGCATGCTGCTGAACCTCAGCGGCGCCCACGGTCCTTACTTCACGCGCAATATCGTGATTATCAAGGACAGCAGCGGCAACACCGGCGTGGGTGAAGTGCCCGGTGGCGAACGCATCCGTGAAACCCTGGAGGACGCGCGCAGCCTGGTGATCGGCCAGCCGATCGGTCAGTACCAGCGCATCCTCAACCAGATGCGCAGCACCTTTGCCTCTCGGGACGCAGCCGGGCGTGGGCTGCAAACCTTTGACCTGCGTATCACCATTCACGCGGTTACGGCGATAGAGGCGGCGCTGCTCGACTTGCTCGGTCAGTTCCTCGAGGTGCCGGTGGCCGCCCTGCTCGGCGAGGGCCAGCAACGCGACGCAGTGAAAATGCTCGGTTACCTGTTCTACGTCGGTGACCGCACCGCCACGGACCTGGCCTACCGCAACGAGGCCGACGCCGATGACGACTGGTTGCGCCTGCGCCATGAAAAAGCCCTGACTGCCGACGCCGTGGTACGCCTGGCCGAAGCCGCCAAGGCCCGATACGGTTTCAACGACTTCAAGCTCAAGGGCGGCGTATTGAGTGGCGATGCCGAGATCGAAGCGGTCACCGCCCTGGCCGAGCGCTTTCCGGATGCGCGCATCACCCTTGACCCGAACGGCGCCTGGTCGCTCAAGGAAGCCATCCGCCTGTGCCGCGACCAGCATCACGTCCTGGCCTACGCCGAAGACCCCTGCGGCGCGGAAAACGGCTATTCGGGCCGCGAAGTCATGGCCGAATTCCGCCGCGCCACGGGCCTCAAAACCGCCACCAACATGATCGCCACCGACTGGCGCGAAATGGGCCACGCCATTCAGTTGCAATCGGTGGACATCCCCCTCGCCGACCCGCATTTCTGGACGATGCAAGGCTCGGTGCGCGTGGCGCAAATGTGCCATGAATGGGGCCTGACCTGGGGCTCGCACTCCAACAACCATTTCGATATTTCCCTGGCCATGTTCACCCAGGTGGCGGCGGCCGCGCCGGGCGAGATCACCGCTATCGACACCCACTGGATCTGGCAGGACGGACAGCGCCTGACCCGGGAGCCACTGAAGATCGAAGGCGGCTACGTAAAGGTGCCGGCCAAGCCTGGCCTGGGGGTGGATATCGACATGGACGCCGTGGCCAAGGCCCACGAGTTGTACAAGGATATGGGCCTGGGCGCGCGGGATGACAGCGTGGCGATGCAGTTCCTGATGCCGGGTTGGCGCTTCAACAACAAGCAGCCTTGCCTGGTACGGTGAGACCGCTCCTGCCAATGGCAGGCCCGGCAAGAAAGAATCTAATCCACACCCGCGCACGATGTGGGAGGGGGCTTGCTCCCGATGCAATGCCAGTCAGTTAAGCGTACACCGCCGTCTGTAGGAGCGAGGGGGGCGCCTAGCTCTTGCTCGCGAAAAACGTCAACGATAACGCGTGCTTTCTGAATGAACGCGGTGCCTGTGAGTTTTTCGCGAGCAAGCTCGCTCCTACAAAAAGCCTGGTGTATCAGCTATTGAAATGTTGGTTGTTCTGCCGCTATCGGGAGCAAGCCCCCTCCCACATTTTGACCTGCGCTTGGCGTCAGAATGCCAATGATGCACCGTCTTCAGGAATATCCACCCGTCCCTCGATACCGTGCTGCTTGACGTAGCTGCGCAACGCCTCGCGGGTCAGGGACATGTGGTTGATGGCGTCCATATGCACCGCCACGATCTTCGCGTTTTTTGCGGTCTGGGCAGCGCGCAGCACATCTTCCTCGCCCATGATGATCGAGCCTTTATACCCTGCCATCATGGCCTTTCCGGCATTGAGCACGATCACCTCAGGCTGAAACGTCTCGATGGCCTGGTCGACCTCTTTGCGCCACACCGTGTCACCGGCCAGGTACAGCGTCTTATAGCCCGGCGCTTGAAACACCACGCCCATGGCTTCGCCCAACGGCTTGGCCAGTGCCGGCACGGCATACATCTCGTCGGTGCCATGCTGGCCGCCGGTCTTGGTGATCTTGACGCCGCCGAACTGCGCCTCGTCGGTCAGCACACGCACATTCTTGAAGCCTTGGGAACGAATCAGTTGCGCGTCTTCTTCATGCTGGGCAAACAACGGGATGTCCTTGGGCAGCGCTTGCTGTGCGGCGTCGTCCCAGTGGTCAAGGTGGGTGTGTGTAACGATTACAGCGTCGACGCCGGAAATAACCTCGGCCGGGGACTCGGTCAAGTCCACCAGCGGGTTGCGCAGCTCGCTGCGGTAGGTGTTTTCAAAGCCTGGGTAGGTGCCCTTTTTAGCCAGCATCGGGTCGATCAGAAAGGTGGTACCGCCATAGGTGATTTTCACCGTCGCGTTACGCACTTGTTGAAGGTCCACCTTGTGGGCGGCTTCTGGTGTGCTCGAGCCTGCAAATGCGGGGACGGCAGCGGCGCCGCAAGCAATGCCGAGGGCCAGGGGTAGCGTTGTAAATTTCATGAGTCTTATCCTGTTGATGTATCGAGGCGTTCATTCTTGCCAAATCCGCTGAAGGCCAACAGTGGCCTGAATGACAGATAGCGATATAATCGGGCCAACCGCTCTGCGCTCCCGAGATTGCCCCGATGCCCCCCATACGTGTAGCCGTTCTCGCCTTCGACGGCGTCAGCCTGTTTCATCTCTCCGTGCCGGGAATGGTGCTGGGAACGGCCCACTCCAGGCCCGACGAGCCTCATTACCAGGTCGATTACTGTGCCGAGCAGCCCGGCATAGTCAGCAGTGACCAAGGCCTCGGGCTGTCCGTGAGCCTCGGCCTGGAACTGATGCACACGGCCGATGTGATCATCATCCCCGCCTGGGGCGATCAGTCGGTGACGGCGTCCCCCACGCTCATCAACGCGCTGCAGCTGGCCGATGCACAGGGCAAGCTGATGGTGGGCTTGTGTCTGGGCGCATTCGTGCTGGGCGATGCGGGCCTGCTGGACAACAAGGAAGCCACCACCCACTGGGCCGTCCGCGACGAGTTTGCGCGGCGCTTTCCCGACGCTCGGTTCCGGCCGGAGGTTCTGTATGTATGTGACGGCAACATCATCACTTCCGCCGGTACCGTAGCGGCCATCGACTGTTGCCTGCACTTGGTACGCCAGCGCCTCGGCGCCGATGTGGCGAACCGTACTGCGAAGATGCTGGTCACCCCGCCCCACCGCCAGGGCGGCCAGGCGCAATACGTGGAGCACCCGGTGCCGCAACTATCCAGCGAGACGCACCTGTCGCAGGTGCTGGCATGGGCGCGCGCGCACCTGGCCGAGGACCTGTCGCTGGACGTGCTGGCGGACCGGGCCAGGATGAGCAGGCGCACCTTTACTCGTCGGTTCAAGGAGGCCACCGGCACCACGGTGTCCAAATGGTTGAGCGCCGAACGCGTGGCCAGGGCGCAGGCGCTGCTGGAGACGACCGATCTGGCGGTTGAATGCATCGCAGGGGAAGTGGGATTTGGCACGGCACTGTCATTGAGACAGCATTTTGGCAGGCAACTGGGCACGTCGCCTTCGGAGTATCGGAAGATGTTTTGCCTGGGAGTGGAACAGTGACAACACCCTGTCGACATGTCCTACAGCGGGCTTCAGCGCCTTGCTCCGTTGCCTACAGTTGCGTCAGAATCCGCCGGCTTGTGCGCTTGGATGGGCGTCTCTAAGGTGGCTCGGTCGCTGACAACTCAGTGATCGGGTTTAGTAGCCCGAGTGACAACATAAAGTGCATGAGCCTCATCGATCAGATGTTCTTGTCTGTGCTTGATGGTGGCTGTGCGCAGGGCGCCCTCGGGCGCGCCGGCTTTGTGTGTTTCCCCGGTCTACTAACCTGCGTACAGCCGCCACCCTTTCGTTTAGTAGCGAAAAGGTGTTGGCCTTAAAACAGGTACAACACACAGGTTCAAAGTCACGCCAAACCCTCCAAACGATCCCGACCTGAAACTCAATCAAGCGGCGCATCGTGCGATCGATCACTACCTCAACGCTGGCGCCGAGGCGCCTGCACCACCATCGTCCACGCTGTTCTGCGTCGCTGAGAATGCCAGCAGCGAAACGCTCATCGCCAACAGCTATGAAACCTTCACCTCGGTTACCGCCTTGCTGCTCGACCTGTCGGATGAACCGACCGGCAAACAGCGCGACGTGGCGCTGGCGATTCACCAACTGAGTGAGTTGGGGGTTTTGTTGGTGGATAAGCTGATGGAGCGCGAGAGCGCTGGAGCGGGAAGCTGACTCTCCAGTAGTTCGATAGATCGCGGAGTCGTTGCGACCCAGGTCACGACGATTCCGCGACTTGCTTGCGATTAGCCAACTCCGGGGCAGACCACTATAAGATGGGCCTGGGCACCGCCGCACGGCGCCAAACGCCCTCTTACGCACCGGAGAAATTTTCGATGAAGCTTCCCCAGATCAGCACATTCATCACTCAATGGCCCTCCCTTGGCCTGGGCACTGCCGCCGCCTGGCAGGTGACCCAGGACTGCGAAAATCACGTCCTGGCGTTGCTTTCACGCCTCGGCGCAGGCTACCGCCGCCACGGAAACTGTGCCATTCATGAAAGCGCCACGGTCGAAGAAGGCGCTGTGCTGAAGGGGCCGATCATCATCGGTGAAGGCTCATTCGTCGCCGCAGGCGCCTACCTGCGTGGCGGCGTTTATCTGGGCAAACAGTGCATCGTGGGCCCAAGCTGCGAACTGAAAAGCAGCTTCATGCTTGGGTCGAGCAAGCTGGCGCATTTCAACTTTGTCGGCGATTCGGTGATCGGCGAAGGCGTCAATATCGAGGCCGGTGCAATCATCGCCAACTATCGTAACGAACTGGATGGCGCGGATATCAGGATCCGCTATGCCGATGCTGTCATTGAGACGGGCGTGAACAAATTCGGCGCCCTGGTAGGCGACGGCTGCAAAATTGGCGCAAACGCCGTCATCGCTCCCGGCGCGTTCCTGCAGCCCAACAGCCGTGTTGCGCGGTTGGGGTTGATTGATCAGCTCGCCTACGACTAAGCAGCGTCAGCACGATCTGCAGTGCGGGTGCGGAACAGGGATTGCGCCACTTGCGCACTACCCAAATTGCCGGTTTCAGATCATGCTGCGCCTCTCACTTCAAGGACGATAAAAACAGTGAAAACCACCCTCGCCGCCTTGCTCCTGATTGGCATGATCACTCCCGCATTCGCCAACGACAATCCCATCGGTTTCAACACCACCAACCTGCCCGACGCACGCAACCAGCGCGCGCTGGAAATGGTGGTCTGGTACCCCACAGCAACCAGGGCCACTCCCCAGTTGATCCGGGACGACGCGGTATTCTTCGGCGCTCTGGCAGTGCCCGATGCGCCGCCGGCCGGTGGTGAACACCCGCTGGTGGTGCTCTCCCACGGCTACGGCGGCAATTGGGGCAATCAGCTGTGGTTGGCGAGTGCGCTGGCTCAGCGGGGTTATATCGTGGCGGCGGTGAATCATCCGGGCACTACCAGTAAGGACCGCAGTGCAGATGCGGCGGCGCAGTTATGGCAGCGACCCAGAGACCTGAGCCGCGCCATCGATGCGGTGCTTGCGCGGCCGAAGCAATTTGGTGCGGTGGCGCAAAACCGGATTGCGGCGGTGGGCCATTCTCTCGGTGGCTGGACGGTGCTGGAAAACGCCGGTGCGCGTTTCGATGCTGATCTGTTCGCCCGGGACTGCCTGGCCCATCCCAAGTTGGGTGGTTGCATCGGCTACGCGCAGATGAATCCCACCGGCGCTGTCGATGGCAAAGCCCAACTGGCCGCTGACTTGAGGGATAAGCGCGTCGCCGCTGTGGTGTCATTGGACCTGGGCCTGTCGCGAGGCATGACCGATGCCAGCCTGGCCGCGCTGCCCGTGCCGGCGCTGGTGATTGCTGGAGGCGTGCCCTCGGAGGACATGGCTGTGGGGCTGGAGTCTGCCGACTTGGCCAGTCGGCTGCCGAAAGCATCCACGCAATACGTGGAGATCAGCGACGCGAGCCACTTCAGCTTTATGGCGCAGTGCAAACCCGGCGCGGCGGCGATACTCGACGAGGAGATGCCCGGTGACAGCATGATTTGCCGAGACAGCGAGGCCGGGCGGCCCCGGGCGCAGATTCAGCAACAGGTGATCACGCTGATCAGCGCGTTCCTCGCGCATTGATCGGTGGCATCCTCGGCAGGTAAACCTTTCAATCCAGGTTTTTTTTAGCTGGTATCATTTGCGCCTTTACCTGCCAGGCCAACGCACATGAACCGCCAGAAAAAACTCCAGCAGCTTTTCAAGGCGAAAGCCAAAAAGGCCAACGCCAAACTGGCGCCGAAAAGCAAAGAAAAATACATCAGCAAGGCGGACCGTTTGAAGCTGGACGCCGAGGCTGCTCAAGCCCCAATCACGCCTGCCGAGACGCCTGCTCAATAAGGCGCATCGCCGACGGCGTGCCCGCTTCATATTTGCCCCAGATACGCCGCAGATGGCGCGCCGAGCCAAAGCCTGCGCGCTCGGCAACGGTTTCGATGTCCAGGCTCGACGCCGCCAGCAGCTCGCGGGCCACGGTCAGGCGCAGACGGTGCAGGTAATCCAGCGGGCTGATGCCGACATGTTCGTGGAACAGGCGCGCCAGGTGGCGGCTGCCGGTGCAGGCCAGGTTCGCCATGCGGGTGACGGTCCAGGCTTCACAAGGCGCGGCGGCAATGGCGTCCTGTACGCGATGGACGGCCGGGTGCAGGTGATTGCGTCCGGTGATCCACGGCGATAACTGCGGGTCAGTGCCGCTGCGGCGCAGGTACACCACCATATCCCGCGCGACGGCGCATGCCAGCCTGGGCCCGGCGCGCTCGGCGACCAGGTGCAGCATCATATCGATACCGGCTGTGATGCCGGCGCTGCAACTGACCGGGCCATCGGTGACGTACAGGCGGTTTTCCAGCACTCGCGCCTTGGGCGCAAGGGCCTGGAGCGTGGCACACAGCGCGTGGTGCGTGGTGCACCGGCGCCCGTCAAGCAGCCCCGCGCGAGCGGCCGTCAGCGCGCCGGCGCACACGCATATCAAACGCTCGCCGGAGGGCGCGAACACCGTTTGCAGCCACTGCACCAGGCTGGCACTGGCGGATTCGAAGGCGCGTTGCCCCGCTTTGTCTACCTTCATGCTGGAACCCACCAGCACCACCAGGGTGCCGGGCGCCAAGCAGGCCGGCAAAGGCGCCAGGCCGGTTAACGACAGGCCGATAGAGGTGTGCAGGGACCGCACCGGACTGACGTACTGCAGCGCGAAATCCACCGCCGCCGGATCATCCACCTGCGCGGCCAGACGCAGCACTTCGGCAGGCCCGGCCAGATCCAGCATCAGCACATTGGGCAATAGCACGAACAGCACCGGCACGCTCATTGAGTCACCCCGCCAAGGCTTGGGCGACGGTGACGATGCGCGCAAACCGACCTTCCAGCACCAACTCGGTACGCTCGCGAATCTCGGCAGGCGTGTACACCCGGCCGCTGCGGGCGTGGGTCATCGGGAAGGTCAGCGTGGCCTCACTGACGAAGTCGACGTCAAAACCGCTGTCCGAGGCCTGGCGCGTGGTGGTCTCGCAGCACTGTTCGGTACGGATGCCGCTGATGATCAAACTGGTAACGCCCATCTCGATGAGGCGCGCAGCCAGCGGCGTACCGGCGAAGGCGCTGTGGTAGTGCTTATGGATGACCAACTGCGGATCGATCGCAAGCTCGCTCAATACCCTGACGTTACCCGATGCCAGCGAAAAGTGGCCCTGGTCTTCCACATGAAACACCTGCACCACCGGGATACCTTGTTGAACGCAGCCATCGATAAGGGCCTGCTGGTTTTCCAGGTAATTGGGCAGGTCGTTTTCGGACCAGTAAGGTGCGTGCAGGAATGAATGTTGGGCGTCGATTACGATCAGGGCTCTGCGGCTCATGGTGGGTCCTTCAAGGCCGATATAGGGGGCATCTGCAAACTATGCTAAAGCCCCCCGCAAGACAGCAACAGGTGCGAGACGGACCGATTCAGGACGGATTCGGACATACCAGGAAACCTGCAATCGCTCGCTCAGCAGCCGCTCAAGGCCACCTGACGCCGTTCGTCCGCGAAGAAGAACGGTCGCAGCCGCACGCCCACGCTGTTGCCGATAAACGCAGCCACCAGCCACAGCCAGCCATGCAGGCTACCCGAAGCGATGCCGCTGAAATAGGCGCCGATGTTGCAGCCATACGCCAGGCGAGAGCCATAGCCGAGCAACAGGCCACCGATGACCGCCGCAATCAACGAGCGCGCCGGAATTTTCAAGCTCGGTGCAAAACGCCCGGCAAGGCCCGCGGCCAACAGCGCGCCAAGCACGATGCCGATGTCCATGACGCTGGTGATGTCCTCCCAAACGGGTGCGGCCAGGGCCTTGGCGTTGGTCGGCATCTGCCAGAACGCCCAACTGCCTACGTCTACACCCAGCCCACTTGCCACCTTGGCGCCCCACAGGGCGAACGCTGAAGTAATGCCCCACGGCCGCCCGGCCAGGGCCAGCGTGGCATAGTTGAGCAGCGCCAGGCCAATTGCCCCCCACACCAACGGCCAAGGCCCACGCAGGAAGCGGCGCAGCCCCTGATGTTCGCTGGTCGCGCCTGCTTCAAGCTGGCCATGACGGCCCTTCTCCAGACGCACAGTCATCCACGCAATGAATGCGAATACCGCCAGACTCAGAAGCAACGCCGGCAGTACGCCAAAACTTTTGACGATTGAAATCGGCGGCAACGATGGCAAGGCAAACCACCAGTCGACGTGATGGGTGGCAATCAACGAACCGCAGATAAAGAACAACAGGGTCACCAGCATGCGCGCATTACCGCCGCCGACGGTGAATAAGGTGCCCGAGGCGCAACCGCCGCCCAACTGCATGCCGATGCCGAAGATAAACGCGCCGAAGACCACCGACACCCCGGCCGGCGCCACCAGCCCGACCACCGGCTGGCCGAACAAGGTTCCCGCGCCCAGCGCCGGGAAGAACAGCACCACCGCCACCGCCAGCATCACCATCTGCGCACGCAACCCGGCACCGCGCCGATCCTTGATAAACACACGCCAGGCCGAGGTAAACCCGAAGGCGGCGTGGTACAGCGTCAGGCCCAAGGCGGCGCCGACGATCAGCAACAATACCTGGCGCATGCCCACCGCATTCTGCAGGAACAGGGCGCCTGCCATCAGGATGATAAAGGCCAGCAGGGGCGCGGCCGGCTTGCGTGCCGGCGTCAGGGAAAGAGAAGTGCTCATGGGGATCTCAACGTGTTTGAAGTTAATCAGTATAAACCCGGTGCGATTGCGGTCAGGCGCTGACATTGCCCGCCTGACTGTCGCCCGGGTTGATCGAGTTCCACGCAGCCTCAGCCAGCAGTTCACGATACTCCCAGGGACTCTTCCTGACCTTCGCCGACAGCCACGCGCGCGCGTAGCTTTCTGCCGCGCCGATGATCAACGAGGGAATCAGTTCGGCGGGCAAATGGCTGAAATGTTCCTTGCGCCCTGCACCGCTCATCCAGTCTTTCAACTGTTGGTTGCGGTGTTTATTGCGTGAAACCAGCTCGTCTTTGAATGGGCCATTGGACACGGCGAAGCCACTCTGGAACACAAACCGCGCCCAGTCCGGCTGTTCAGTCACCCACTCGACGTAGCTGTACACCAGCCCGGTCACCCCCGCCTGGGCGGTATCCGCCGCTTGCAGATAGCGGTCACGCAGACTGGCCTGGTCCTCGAGCGCGGCGAAGAACAGCGCCGCGACCAACCCCTCTTTATTGCCGAAGTGGTGGTAGATGGCACCCACGCTGGTCTCGCACCGGGCGCGGATGGTTTCGATATTGGTCGCTTCGATGCCCGCCTCGTTAAAGCACGCCAGCGCCTCACGCAGGATGGTGCGCTTGAGGTCGCTGCGCCTGCCCGGGAAGGTGCGCTCGATAAGGTCGATGGAATGCATGCACAGGGACGCCAAATGAAAAGAGTCTATAGGTTCTGCGGGCGGCAGAGAAAGGCTGGCTTGACACTCAGCAAACTAACGGAATATTGTTCCGTTACAGAATATTATTCTGCATCCCAACCATGAGGACACCCAATGAGCCAAGCACTCAGCATGTTCAACAGCGTAGGCCCTGCCGCGTTCAGCAACCTGGCCTGCCAAATGGCACCGTACTTCAGCACGATCACGCCCGAGATCGCTGAGTTGCGCCCCAACCACGCGGTGGTCAACGTGCCGTTTCGCAAGGAAATCACCAACCATCTGGCTTCGGTGCACGCGATTGCGCTGTGCAACGCAGCAGAACTGGCCGGCGGGATGATGACCGACGCGTCCATTCCCCCTGGCGCACGCTGGATTCCCAAAGGCATGACCGTGGAATATCTGGCCAAGGCAAAAACAGACATTCGCGCGATCGCCGATGGCAGTGCCATCGACTGGCAAACCACCGGGGACAAGATTGTACCCGTGGAGGTGTTCGATGAAGGCGGCATCAAGGTCTTCACCGCCCACATCACCATGAATGTGAAACTGGCTTAACTCAGTGCCCCACCGCCGCAGGCCCATCGGCAGACCGCCGTCCCGGTTTGCAGCAAGGTGGCGGCACCGCCCCCCCCGCAACGCTGCGTCATAGAGAAACCCAGCGGGTATCTGGTCATAAAGGGCTATGCTGATTCAGCTCAGTCGTCAGTGGATATTTCGGTTAGGGAGAACGCATCATGTTCGCAGTAGGCGTGGCGCTAGTCGCAGTAGGCTTGGGCACCGGCAATCCTGGCTTCTGGATACCAGGCTGTGTGTTCATGGCGATTGGGAGCGCTCGAAGAGGCAATCGTCGAGACTGATGGCAGGGGTAAGCGAGGGCGAGAACGTAACGCTGGGGCCGGCTGATGGTCGATCCTCAAAACGGTTACAGCAGGCGGCTCCAAGCGATGCATGAAGTCTTGGCTACGCACAAACCGCTATAAACTCGACAACATTCACACTGAGGTTCGCTACTCATGGCAGGTATTCAAAAGATTGCTCAGATTGGCTTCTCATCGCAAGCCGGTACCTACGCCAAGGGCCGCCCGGGCTACCCAATCGAACTACATACATGGCTTAGAGAAGTACTCGGCATCCTTCCCGGGTCGACGGTTATCGATTTAGGGGCTGGCACTGGAAAATTCACTCGATTGTTGAAATCCATGCAGATCGATGTTGTTGCAGTCGAACCTGTTGAGGCTATGCGAGCCGAGTTTGCCAAGAGCCTACCAGACATCAGGATTCTAGACGGGACCGCCGAATGTATCCCGCTGGAATCTGAAACAGCGCAAGCATTGGTGTGCGCCCAAGCCTTCCATTGGTTTGCAAACGAAAAGGCTCTTGCCGAGATTCATCGAGTGCTCGAACCGGACGGTCGACTGGGACTGATATGGAACGTACGCGATGAGTCGGTGGACTGGGTGGCTGCCATCACCGACATCATTACTCCTTACGAAGGGGATACCCCACGCTTTCATACCGGGTTGTGGCGGTTAGCATTCACGGGGCACCAATTTTCCACCCCCGAACTGACCTGTTTTCGATACACGCATTCAGGTAGTGCCAAGGAAGTGATCATTGACCGGATCCTGTCGGTGAGCTTCATCGCTGCTCTACCTCCTGACGAAAAGGCGAAAGTGACCGAGCAGTTGCAGAACCTGATCGAAACTCACCCACTCCTGCGCGGGCGTGAAACTATTGAGTTTCCCTATCAAACCCAAGCCTATTTATGCCGCTGTTTGGATTGATTGTGCTGGTGCAGCAGAGCTGCGCGCCGGTATAGCTATAACAGCGAGTCAAATCCCACGCAAAAAAAAGCCTGCATCGCTGCAGGCTTTTCTCTATCTGGCTCACGGCCTGGACTCGAATCAGGGACCCAATGATTAACAATCATTTGCCAACGCCCCCAAGGCAGAACGTCACCCTCCTCTTCCCAACCGCCCTCACAAATTTTCTGCCTGAGCCTGCGGGTGAATCTATTCGTGCCTTCCGACAATCAGAACTGAATTTGGCTACGTAAGGCTCGTCTGCGGCGCACGGAAATATCTGGACAATTTCTGCAAGATCGAACTTCAACTGATCGAGTGGGAAATAGCGTCTCCAAACAGGGCCCGTCCGGGCTGCGCCCTTCCTTGACGACCGATCCAGCTTTTTATACATATAAAATATGCATAATGAAAACATTCATGGTTCAATTCGACAATGCAAAAAGCCTCTCCAATCAGCGCAAGCATAGAGGCATAAGCCTTGCTGATGCAGAGCCGGTGTTTTATGACGAGGCAGCCCTAACCATGCAAGACCGCGATCATGCAGAAGAACGCTGGGTGATTATGGGCACAGATGCAAAGGGGCGCGTATTGGTGGTGGCCTACACCTATCGCGCCCCCAATTTCGTACGCATTATCAGTGCACGGCTTGCATCCAAAAATGAAAGGCGCCAGTACCTGGAGGTTTGAACCATGAAAGACGAATACAACTTCAGCAGCGCCAAGCGCGGCGCCATCGCCAGCAATAGAGGAAAGACCCGCATCACGATTATGCTGGACGATGCGGTGATCGAAGCCGCGCGTGCGCGTGCGGAAAATGCCGGCACCGGCTATCAGACTGTCATCAACAACTTGCTGCGACAGGCATTGGTTTCCCCGGACGCACATGACCTCGCGCCTGTTTCGAACAAACAAGCCAAAACCCTGCAAGTCATCAGCAATGGCATCAGCGTCTCAGAGGTCGAAGCACTGGAGCAACAGCTTATAGCGCTTGCGGGTGAATTAAATCGAATGCTTGCTAGCCCAAAACCAACCAAGTCAAAAGGCAAATCTGTCCCATAGCCAACGTCGCCCTGCTTTAAGGCGGGTTGACTCGTCAAATCCCACGCAAAAAAAAGCCCGCATCGCTGCAGGCTTTTCTCTATCTGGCTCCACGACCTGGACTCGAACCAGGGACCCAATGATTAACAGTCATTTGCTCTACCAACTGAGCTATCGCGGAATGCGCCGTATGTTACTGATTAAAAAGAAGAAGTCAAGCCTCCTCTGACAGTTGTCACGACTGGACAGGCTGACCGGCCGAAACCGCCTGCTCCCTGGCCAGTTCCAGCCATGCCCGGGCTGCCGGTGGCAAGTGGGCGCTGGCGCGCCAGGCCAGGGCGATGTGCCAATCGGTGTGGGGTTCGTCCAGCAGGATCAAGGCGATGCCGGCGTGCTGGTGTTTGTGCGCCAGCATCCGGGGCAGGAAGGCCACGCCCAGGCCGGCAGCGACCAGGTCGACGATGAAGTCGATTTGCCCGCTGCGTGCCGTCACTTTTGGCACAACGCCCTTGCGTTCGCAGGCGGCGAGAATTTTCGCGTTGAGGGCGAAACCGGCTTCGAACAGGATGAACGGTGAGTCCGCGAGGTCAGTGAAGTCGATGTGTTCGCGGCGCGCCAGCGGGTGGTTGACGGGCAGCACGGCGATCAGCGGTTCGTTGCGCACCGGCTGGTAGTCGAAGCCCTCGTCCACCGGTAGCAGGAGTGCCGCGAGGTCGACCTCCCCTGCTTCGAGGCATTCGCGCAGCTTTTTGCTGCCGTACTCGGTGAGTTCGATGTCGATGTCGGGGTAACGCGTGCGGTAGGTGGCGAACATGGCCGCAAACAGCAGGCCGCAACCCACCGGCGGCAGGCCGATGCGCAGCACGCCGCGCTTGAGGCCGCGCAGGTCGTTTATCTCGCCCACCAGGTCACGGTGTTCGGCAAGCAGCACCAGGGCGCGGCGGTAGGCAACTTCGCCAGCGGCAGTAAGTTCGTTCCTGTGGCCGAGACGATTAAGCAATGGAGTGCCCAGCTCCTCCTCCAGCGTCTTGACCGCCTTGCTGACCGTGGACTGGGTCAGGGACACGACTTCAGCCGCCTGGGAAAAACTGCCCTGGCGCACCACTTCGACAAACGCGTGCAGTGTTCGCAGATTCATCAGTATTCCCTTTTCGACTGGATTACAGCGATAAAAGTTGTTTTTATCATGCCAGAATTTTGCTTATCGTGGAGCGCTTCGCCGAATGGAGCCCCGTGCACATGATTATTTCGTCCGCATCCGATTACCGTGCTGCCGCCAAGCGCAAGTTGCCGCGCTTTCTCTTCGATTACATCGACGGCGGCGCCTACGCCGAGCACACGCTGCGGGCCAACAGCTCGGATCTGGCCGAGATCAGCCTGCGCCAGCGTATTTTGCGCAATGTCGATAACCTGAGTCTGAAAACCTCGTTGTTCGGCCAGGAGCAGGCCATGCCGGTCATCCTCAGCCCGGTCGGCCTCACCGGCATGTATGCACGGCGCGGTGAAGTGCAAGCGGCCAAGGCGGCGGCGAACAAAGACGTGCCCTTTTGCCTGTCGACGGTGTCGGTGTGTTCGATTGAAGAAGTCGCATCGCAAAGCCCGCAGTCGATCTGGTTCCAGCTGTATGTGCTCAAGGACCGCGGCTTCATGCGCAACGCCCTGGAGCGGGCGCAGGCGGCGGGTGTGACGACACTGGTGTTTACCGTCGATATGCCGACCCCGGGCGCCCGTTATCGTGATGCCCACTCCGGCATGTCCGGCCCCTATGCGGCGCAACGGCGGATGCTGCAAGCGGTGACCAAGCCGCAATGGGCGTTCGATGTGGGGTTGATGGGCCGTCCCCATGATCTGGGCAATATTTCCACGTACCTGGGCAAACCCACGCATCTGGAGGACTACATCGGCTGGCTGGCCAATAACTTCGATCCCTCGATCAGTTGGAAAGACCTGGAGTGGATTCGCGACTTCTGGAAGGGCCCGATGATCATCAAGGGCATCCTTGACCCACAGGATGCCAAGGATGCCGTGAGCTTCGGTGCCGACGGTATCGTGGTCTCCAATCATGGCGGTCGCCAGTTGGATGGCGTGCTGTCCACCGTCAAGGCATTGCCGCCGATTGCCGAGGCTGTGGGCGATGACCTCACCGTGCTGGTGGATTCCGGCATTCGTTCCGGGCTCGACGTGGTACGCATGCTCGCCCTGGGTGCCAAGGCCTGCCTGCTCGGGCGCGCCAGCGTGTACGCCTTGGCCGCCGACGGGCAGAACGGGGTGGAAAACCTGCTGGATATCTTCGCCAGGGAAATGCGCGTGGCGATGACGCTGACCGGCGTCACGTCGATCGAACAAATCGACGGCTCTACGCTGGTAACCCCGTAATTCTTCATCGGACTCAGCCAGATAAATGACGCCACACGCGGTCGACTGTTTTTAGCGCCAAGGCAGTCGTTTGATTCATATAGCTATTTATTAAATAAAACGATTTGGCACGAATCTCGCTCTAACCCTCTTCAAGCAGGTCACGCGATGACAAGACGTGTGGCAGCGCCCCGAGCTTATAACTCGGCATAAAGCGGTTTAAACTGTTTCCAATGTTTTACGGAACTGAAGGAACAGTAAGACGCCTGGCACTTGCCACTCTCATCCGCCTGTAAGACAGTCATGTGCTTAGAGGCCGCCACCGATGAAAACACCTACCCAGACCAACGCAATTGACTTTGACAGTGCCAAATTGCAACGACTGGGATTTGGTCAGCCGTCCATCCGCTCACCTCGCCCCGCCACCCTCGGCCAGCTTCGCCAACAACTGAACCAGCAATTGCAAACCAGCCTTGAGCCGGAACGCATCCTTGGTCTGTTCTTTCGCGAAATCCAGCGCCTGGTGCCGCTGGACGCCTTGCAATACAGCCACGCGATCAGCGACTTGCGCCTGGAGTTCGGCCACCGCGGCCATCATTCGGTGAGCTATACCTTGAGCCATGACGGCGAGCACCTCGGCGAGTTGGTGTTTCGCCGCAACCAGCGCTTTATGGAAGAGGAACTGGGCCAACTCGAATCCCTGCTGGCCGCCCTGCTCTACCCGATGCGCAATGCCCTGCTCTACCGCGCCGCCACCCGCAGCGCCCTGCGCGACCCGTTGACCGAAACCGGCAACCGCATCGCCATGGACCAGACGCTGCAACGGGAAATCGACATAGCGCGCCGGCACATGCATCCATTATCGCTTTTGATGTTGGACATCGACCACTTCAAGCGCATCAATGACACCCATGGCCATGCCGCCGGCGACAGCGTATTGCGTGCCGTGGCTGCGGCGATCAAAGGCCAGTTGCGCAACGTGGACATGGTGTTTCGGTTTGGTGGGGAAGAGTTTCTGATCCTGCTTTCCAACACCAGCCGCGATGCGGCGCAGATGGTCGGCGAGCGCCTGCGCCAGGCGACGCAAGCCCAGGACTACTGGGTAGAAGGGACGCGAATCGAATTGACGGTGAGCCTGGGCTGCTCGACGCTGCTGGCGGCCGAATCGGCTGAAAGCCTGCTGCGACGGGCCGACAATGCCCTGTACGTGGCCAAGCGCGAGGGCCGCAATCGCCTGGCAATGGCGGGGTAAACCCCGCCATCACCTGTGCATCACGCCTCGCTGGCGACGCGGGCCTGGCGCTCACGCACAAGCGCGGGTGCCTTTTCTTTTTCTTGTTCCAGGCGCATGCAGCTTTCCAGGAACAGATACATGTAGTCGTAGCTCTTGCACACGGCCTGGCGCAACTCCACCTGCAGACGCCTGCTCGGGTTTGTGCCGGCGAGGGTGCAGATGATTTCCAGGGCTTCCCAAGGGTGCGCGTCGTCATACTGGGCGTGCATCTTCAGCCACTTCATCGCGCGCTTGCGTTCTTCCTCGGGGAAGGCGGCGGCATATACGCCGGTGGAACAGACCACGGCGGACCACTCCCCCGTAGCGCCTTCGATGGCGTAGTTGGTGGCGGCAATCGCAACGATCAATGAGTCAGCCGAACTGGTGTGCCAGCACCAGTGACTCAGTGCGTGCAACTCCGGCGGTACGTCCTGTGCCTGCAGCTCTTCGAGACTGACGCCATGGGCACGCGCCCAATTCACCCAGTAATCGGCGTGGTTCAGTTCCACACGAATGTTGCGCATCAGCCAGCGTCGCGCCATGTCCTCCCCGGGATGGCGGGCAAACTTGGTCTTGGTGAGGTTCTGTGCCATGTACAAGGCAAACTGCTCCACCACAGGCCAGCCGCCGATCAGGTAGTGGCGCATGGTCCTGGCGCTGAGCGTGTTATCGCGCATGCGTTGGTACAGTTCGTGTTCGACAACCCGACGCTTGCTCTCGCTACAGTCCTGGATCAATTGCTGGGCCCAGGCGGGGTAACTCGAGGCTTCCATAAGCGGGCCGGTTCTGTTGAATGTGTCGATCACTGTGGGGCTCCTTTTTAAGTGTGATGTACAGACCAGCAAGTTTCAGCGGAATGTGCCGGGCGCCTTGAGTAACAGGGGCTGCGGCCGCACGGGTCGGCATTGCAGGCGCTCGGGGGTAAACAATTGCGGACGTTCGATCAGATAGCCTTGAGCGTAGTCCACACCTATCTCAAGTAACGCCTGTTCGATTTGCGACGTTTCAACAAATTCGGCAATTGTGCGTTTACCCATGACATGGCCGATGTGATTGATCACTTCGACCATGGCGCGGTTAATCGGGTCGTCCAGCATATCCTTTACGAAACTTCCATCGATCTTCAGGAAGTCTACAGGTAAATGTTTGAGATAGGCGAATGAGGACATTCCGGCGCAAAAATCATCAAGGGAAAAGTGGCAACCTAACGCTTTGAGTTCATTAATAAAACGAATCGCACTGCCTAAATTGGCGATAGCGCTGGTCTCAGTTATTTCAAAACAAATCATTTCCGGGGGAATGCTGTAAGTGTCGAATTTTTCACGCAAAAACCCGAGAAAATCATCGTCGCCAATTGTTATGCCTGACAGATTAATCGCACACAGGGCCATGGGTCGGCCCGCACGCTCATGCATGCAACGGGCAATGATCTTGAACACGTTCTCCACCACCCAGCGATCCAGGGACGTCATCAAGCCGTAACGCTCGGCCGCCGGAATGAAACTGTCGGGCAGGATGATTCGTCCTGCTTCGTCGTGCAGGCGCAAGAGAATTTCAATATGCCCAGTGCCCGCTTCGGTAAGGCCCAGCGGCGAAATTTCCTGGGAGTAAAGGCAAAAGCGGTCTTCCTCAAGCGCCATGTGCAGGCGTTGCACCCATGCCATTTCGCCGAAGCGCATGGACAGTTCCGAGTCATCGGCGTGATACACCTGCACCCGGTTGCGCCCCTTCTCCTTGGCCATGTAGCACGCCATATCGGCGGCGCGCAGCGACGTCTCCAGGGTGGTGGGCGCTTGCGAGATATGCACCAGGCCGATGCTGACGGTGGTCATGAAAGGCCGGCCTTTCCACACAAAGTGCAGGCTCTGCACGGTGTGGCGCAGGCACTCGGCGATCTTCTCGGCCACGGGCGCCGGGCAGTTCTCCAGCAGGATGCCAAATTCATCGCCGCCCAGCCGCGCCAGGGTATCGCCTTCGCGCAAGTCCGATTGCAGCAGCGCGCAAATATGTCGCAGCAACTCGTCGCCTGCGGCATGGCCGCAGGTGTCATTGACCAGCTTGAACTGGTCCAGGTCGAGAAACATCAAGGCATGCCGGCCGTTCTGCTGGCGCGCCACCTGCTGCAGCACATGCTCCAGGCGGCATTCGAATTCACGGCGGTTGGCCAGGCCGGTCAGGGCGTCGTGGGTCGCCTGCCACGAAAGATTGGCGATGTACTGACGTTCCCGGGTCATGTCATGCAGCACCAGCACCGCACCACTGACCCTGCCGGCGCTGCGAATCGGCGCCCCCACCAGGGTGACGGAGACGGTGCTGCCGTCCAGGCGCTGGATCAACTTGGAATGGTCACTGCCGCCACTGAGCTCGCCCTTGATGATGTGGTCGATCAGGGTGAAGCCGTCCGGCTCGGCGTTTTCATCCAGCAACTTGAACAGCGCCGCCAGCGGCAGGCCCTGGGCCTGGGCCGACTTCCAGTGGGTCAGCGCTTCGGCGGCGGGGTTCATGTAGGCAATCGCACCGTCTACGTCGGTGGTGATGACACCGTCGCCAATCGACTCCAGGGTGATTTGCGCCCGCTCCTTCTCGGCTTGCAAGGCATCGGCAAACGCATGGCGCTGGGCCAGCAACTTGTGCGTGCGCAGCAGCGCCAGGACGATCAGGCCCAGGGCCGTGGCCAGGTTGGTGATCAACAGCAGGCGCAGGATCATCCGCGAACCTTCGCCCAACGCATCGCTGAACGCCTTGGCCGCCGGTGTCACCCCTTCGTTGATGGCGGTGATACGCGCCTTCCACAGCCGCACCTCATTGGCATCGACCCGATTGGCGGCAATGGCGTCATGCATTTGGCGGGCAAGGTCGTCCAGCTGCAACAGATAACCATCGCCCACCGTCCAGAGCTCGATGGCTTTTTCCAGGTAGCTGAAATGACGAAAGTTGAGGTACAGCCAGATCAGGCTGGAGACGTCGTCCGGGTGGTTGCCACCCTTGATGATACCCAGGCGCGCCGCCGGAATATCAGGAGCGGGGCTGTCCAGGGCGATGCGCAACTCATGCCCGCCCTGAGGCACCGCAATGGCCTGCTGATATTTGAGGTAGGTCGCCGCGTCGCGGTCATCGGCGTAGAGGGTCAGGTAGTAAATGGCATCCTTCTGGCCCTTGGACCACAGGCTTTCGCCGGCCACATAGCCACGCACCGCCGAGAGCACGTAGAGACTGACGCAGCCTAACAATGCCTGGAACAGCACAACAGCGATAAAGGGCCAGACGATGCCCAGCAGCCGTGGCGTTCCGAGAGTCCGCTTTTGCTTCATGAAGTCCCTTGCACATGCACAGCTCAATACGCACGCGAAAATCCGCTCCTGATCGCACAGCCTAAGCTAAATCACCGCACTTGTTGCAAGTGTCCATACAGTTTTGCGTACAGCCCGCCATCGGCGATCAATTGCTGATGGTCGCCATCCTCGGCGATACGCCCGCCATCGAACACCAATACACGGTCGGCCTGTTTCACTGCCGAGAGCCGGTGGGCGATGATCAGTGTAGTACGCCCACTGAGAAACCGCGCCAGCGCCTGGTGCAGGTTGTATTCGGTGGCCGCATCCAGTGCCGAGGTGGCTTCATCCAGAATTACCACCTTGGGCTCGGCCAGCACCATGCGGGCGATGGCCAGACGCTGGCGTTGTCCACCGGAAAAGCGCACGCCGGAACGTCCCACCACGCTGTCCAGGCCCAACGGCAATGCTTTGACGGTAGCATCCAACTGGGCGATTTCCAGCGCCTGCCAGCACGCCTGGTCGGTACGCTCGCGGCCCATCGTCAGGTTGGCGCGCACGGTATCGTTGAACAGCGCCGGGTGCTGCAGCACCACCGCGACGTTTTCGCGAATGGTCGCCAGGCCGATCTCCTGCTGGGTCGCGCTGCCAAAACGAATGCTGCCGGCCTGCGCTGTGTAGAGACCCAGCAACAGTTGCACCAGGGTACTTTTGCCGCCGCCGCTGGCGCCGACAATCGCGACCTTCTCCCCCGGCGCGATGGCCAGGTTCAATTGGTCGAGCACCAGGTCATCGCCGTAACCGAAATCCAGCCCTCGCACTTCAATGCCGACAGTCGCACGCCCGCTGAACGGGTCGGCGCCACCCGCGTATTGCGGCTCGTCGGCGCGGGCCAGCAGTTCGTTGATGCGCGTCAGCGCGCCGCCTGCCGCGTAATAGGCGTATTGCAGGTTCAGCAGCTGCTCCACCGGGCCGATCATGAACCACAGGTAACTGAACACCGCGAGCATCTGCCCGATGGACAGGTCGGAAAACAGCACGGTCAACATGGCCGCCGCGCGGAAAATGTCGATACCGAACTGGAACAGCAAGCCACTGGCACGGCTGGACGCGTCGGTTTTCCACTGCGAGTGAATGGCGTAGTCGCGCACTTCCCGGGCACGCTGGCCCAGACGCCCGAGGAAAAAGCCCTGACGGTTGCCGGCGCGCACTTCCTGGATGGCATCCAGGGTTTCGGTCAGCGCCTGGGTGAACCGCGAAGTGCTGTCGTTTTCCAGTTTCTTCAGGTGCTTGACGCGCTTGCCCAACTGCACCGTGGCGTAGATCACCAAGGGGTTGAACAGCAGGATCAGCAGCGCCAGTTGCCAGTGCATCCATACCAGGATCGCCGAGGTGCCGACCAGGGTCAGCATCGCCACCAGAAAGCGGCTGAGGGTTTCGCCGACGAATTTGTCCAGGGTATCCAGATCGGTGACCAGATGGGTTGTCACCGTTCCGCTGCCCAGGCTTTCATATTCGCCAAGGGAGATCCGCTTGAGCCGCTCGATCAGGCGCACACGGATGCGGTAGACAATGTCCTTGGCCAACCGCGCAAACAGGCGCGCCTGCACCACGTTGAACACCAGTGCGCCGCAGCGCAGGGCCAGGGTCACCAACAGCATCAGGCCGATATAGCCGGCGGCTTTCTGCCAGCCCAGCGGCAATGCGTGGTTCATCACCTTGAGCGCGGCATCGCCATGGCCCAGCAGCACTTCGTCAACCAGCAGCGGTAACAGCAACGGGATGGGTACGCTGCACAAGGTCGCCAGCACGGCGACGCTGTTGGCGATCCACAGGGATTTCCTGTGACGCAGGGCCAGACGGCGAATTTCCGCCCAGGTCAGGCGGTCGCTGGTTTTTGTCTCATCCTGCACAGGTGGCTCGCTCCAGCCATCGGGCAAGCAACGGTGACAACTCGTCCAGCGGCTGGTAGCCATTGGTGAGCAGCGCCAATTGGCCATTGCGCTCGGCAAGCAAGGTCGGGAAACCGGCGATGCCCAAATCCTGCACCCAGGTGAAATCCGCGGCCGTGGCCGCGTGCTGCTCGGCGCGGTCGAACTCGCCGGCAAACTCGATACGCGGAATACCGGCCTGTTCGGCCAGTTCCACCAGCACGTGGGCATTGGTGACGTCGCGTCCCTCTACATAGAACGCCTGCTGGATCAGCCCCAGCAGCTTCCAGGCGCAATCGGGCGCCAGGCTGCGCGCAGTGACGACGGCACGGCACGCAGGCTCGGTGTCATAGACAAACCCATCGGGCAATGCGCCCTCGCGCTTGAACGGCTGGCCGGTAGCGTCAGTCACCGCTTGCCAGTGCTCGAGAATATAGCGCCGGGTAGTCGGTTCCAGCGCAGCGCCGCTGCCGGTGCGCAAGCCGCCCATCACCAGATGCAACTCCACGCCGGCCGCTCGGGCCTGCTCAACCAGCGCCTGCGCCACCGGGGCAAAGCCCCAGCACCAGGAACACATCGGGTCCATTACATAGAGCAGGCGCGCGGACATGGTTCAAGCCTCGGAAGGGGTTTGCTTGTAATTGAAACCAATTGGATGCGGCATATTGCGGGCCTTGGCCAGTTCGATCTGCTTTTGCCGGTCGATGGCGCTGCGACGGGTTTTCTCCGGCAGCTTATCCCAGCAATGCGGACAACTGATGCCGGCCACGTAGTGCTCGGACGCGCGGTCTTCTACGCTGACCGGTGTGCGGCAGGCATGGCATTGATCGTAGTCGCCTTCGCTCAAGTCGTGGCGCACGGTGACGCGATTGTCGAACACGAAGCAGTCGCCCTGCCACTTGGTCTCTTCCTGCGGCACCTCTTCAAGGTATTTGAGAATACCGCCCTTGAGATGATAGACCTCGTCGAAGCCTTCGCTGAGCATATAGCTCGACGCTTTCTCGCAACGAATGCCGCCGGTGCAGAACATGGCGACTTTCTTGTGCCTGGCCGGGTCGAAGTTGGCTTTGATGTAGTCGGGGAATTCGCGAAAACTGGTGGTCTTCGGGTCGATCGCGCCTTCAAAGGTACCGATCGACACTTCGTAGTCGTTGCGGGTGTCGATCAGCAGCACTTCGGGATCGCTGATCAGCGCGTTCCAGTCCTTGGGGTCGACGTAGGTGCCGACCTTCTTGTTCGGGTCGACGCCTTCCACACCCAGGGTCACGATCTCTTTCTTGAGTTTGACCTTGGTACGGTAGAACGGCTGGTCGTCGCAGTAGGACTCCTTGTGATCGATGTCGACCATGCGTGGGTCTTTCTTGAGCCACGCCATCAGGCCATCGATGCCTTCGCGGCTGCCGGACACGGTGCCGTTGATACCTTCTTCGGCGATCAGCAGGGTGCCTTTGATGCCGTTGTCGACCATCGCCTGCAGCAATGGCTCGCGCAGGGCGACGTAGTCTTCAAGGGTGACGAACTTATACAGTGCCGCCACGACGATAGGTTGAGTCATGGGTAATCTCTCCAGGTGGCTACCCTCGTAAGGGGTGAACCGGATGCAAAATGACGCCGACCAGGCGACGCGGCGCGCATTCTAGCAAAACCACGCCGCCACCGCATCGACACGCAGCCGCTGATATGCCCTCAGCGGTGTGGGTTGCGTACGCCCTCCACTCGGTACCGCTGGCCGCCGAGATGGCTGAACATCAAACGATAGGCGCCGCGTCCACGCGCAGCGGCGTAGCCGTGCAAATCAGCGGACCACAGTTGGTCTCTGTGAGCGTGCCAATGAACCGCGCCGAAACGCCCTTCGCGCAGGTGGCTGAGGGTAAGGGCAATACTGCGGCGCTCACGGCCCGACAGTTGAGTATCTACAAGCCTCGCGGTATCGAAGTCCATCTGCGGGGAAGCGGCTCTCGCTGCCGCCGGCGGCGCCATCGGCACCTGCGCCGGTGCTTGCCGACCACCGCGTGCGCGACCGGTGCCGATAACCTGTGTCGTCTCCCCTACCTCGAACTCGCTCGCCCCTGGCTGTTGACCGCTCGCGGCAGCCGGGTCACGCCCTGGGCTTCGCAGCACGATCGCGCCATAGCCCATGCGTTTGAGCTCGGGCATCGGGTTACGATGCCCAGCGAGTACTCTTTGAACTTCTCCCGGCTGGTCCACCGGCCCCGCATAGCCATAGATGGACCCCTGACGTGAATAAACATAGAGGGACATGCCGCCTTCAGCAGGACGGCGACCATAGGCGAAATTCACCAGCCGCTCTGTTTCTTCGTGACTCAATTGCGCCTGCTGCGCCAAATTGATCGCCAGTTCCGAGATATTCCTGGCGAACTGTTCTTCGATTTCTTCCGCCGCCCTGGCCACCGCCTGGGGTTGCATGGCCTGATAGGCACTGAGGCGGCTGGCACCAAACAGTACGCCGCCCACCAGAGCGCCCACGGAAGCGCCCAACGGCGCATTGCCCAGCAGCGCCCCCGCTCCCAGGCCCAGCAAGACCAGAAGCAGGAGGATGATGACACCGCCCTGTATCTGAGTATTTTCCACGGCGGCTGGCTGCAACCCCATTGAATCAATAAACGTGATCGGGTTGTTGGACGCCATGAGATAAGGATTCAACAGCGTCCCGCCTCCTGCGGGGTCTGGATTTATCCAGCGCTGCAACCATGGCGCGTAATAGCGAAAGCCGTAGTAATACAAACCGCTGGCGTCACGCTCCTTGCCCGAATATCGGCGGGTTTTGTAGCTACCCTGCACGGCGTTGCGCGAGGCCCACCAGGCTGTTCCACCGTACGGAAAATAGCTCTCCTGGCTCAACAACTCGGCCTGCTCGCCCAGCTCCAGCCCATGACTCGATTGCTGATCCTTCAGGCAATAACGCAGGGTCTCATCGGCAGCCCCGTCATCGAGTCCCAGCTCCCATTGCCAGACCTCAACCGTGCAACACGCCACCTCAAGGCGCACCACATTCAACCGACGCAACGGCCGATGGCGCAGTTCCAGGCCTGGCAGATAATACACATGCGCCGTTTGCCGGCTACCGGCGACCTGCTGATGAGTGAGTTTGAGCGCGCGCTGGCCGTCGCCTGCATACACATAGGCTTCTTCATCGCCAGCTTCTCCCTCACGCCGAATGGAGGTGACCCTGGTCAACTGATTGCGCACGTTCCACACCATTGGTTGGCCGCGCCCCAGCTGTTGCTGATTGCCATTGGCGTCAAAGCCCGGCGCCCACTCGGTTGCCGCAAGCTCGCTCGACAACGCACGGTTACTGCCTGCCGCCACCTGCATGGCGCGGGTGTAGCCGACGCCACTGGACGGCACATGGCGCAGCCGGGTCAGGTTGCCGCCCTCGTCATAGGCATAGTGCCGGGTGTAGTTGCGCCACACACCGGTGTCGGGAGAACCGAACGAAATACGCGCAGGCAGCGCCGGGCCGATGGCGGCTGCCGCACTTTCCCGGCCCGTTGCCTGGGTCAGCTGGTACAGCGAGTCGTAGTCATAGCGGTACGCAGCCTGCACTTGCGTGTTGTGGCTCCATTGCGTCGGTTGCGACTGATCCCGCAGGGCTGAAACATTTCCCACCGGGTCATATTCGTAATTCAAATCCTGCAATGGCGCCGCCCGCTCATTTTTGCGGTACGCCATCAGCCGGCGCATACGGCCATCCTCGGCCCGATAGGTGGACATGCTCTTCACGCCATTGCCCAACAGAGCCGTCTCCACCTGACCGGCGGCATTGTAGTCGTAGCGCTCTATGACGGTTTTGCGCACGCCACTTTTCAAGGTGAGGTGAATATGTTTGGCCTGTCCGTCGAACCCATAGGCAAAGTGGCGGCCATTACCCTTGGCGTCGACCTGTTTCAAGGTGCCGCCAAGGGCGTCGAACGTCCAGCGTGTGGTGTGACGCGCGCTTTCCAACTGCTGGTTCTGATCGGCCTGGGCAGGCGGCCAGTCCACTTCGCCGGATGCCTCGCGAAATCGCCGGGTTTGCCGCAGCACTTGCCCGGTAACGCCGTACTCGTCAAACACCTGCGTGCCCGCCGGGTCGGCATGGCATACCAGATGGCCGCTGCGGTTGAGCGCGCGGTGCTCGGGGGTTGGCGGAGCATAGACCAGGCGTTCGACACACCGGCACCGCGCTTCGTTGGCCGCTTGTTCGAACACCGCCACCGGACGGCGCAACGCGTCGTAGTCGTGGCGCTGGTAGGCACCCCGCCCATCCCAGGCATGCAACAGTTGCCCGGATGGCGCAACCAGCATCAGCCGCATGCCGGCGTCCACATCGTTGCGGCGGATCAGCGTACCGGACAGGCTGTACACCGACACATGGTTGGCCTCGGTGGAGGGTTCGCTCAAGTAAAGGGCATGCAGGCGCGAATCCCACTGCTGCAGCAGCAGGCCGCTGGCCCCGTAGACCTGGCGCCTGACGCGGGCCGTTGGCGCAGCCTCGGGGGCAGCGCGCAGGTAGGCGACGCTGCGCACGGTCAACCCACGGGGGTCGAATGCCGCAAGCGAAGGCGTATTTCGATGAAATGAAGCAGACATGATCACATGACCTCAATTGCACAAAGGTCAGCCAAGCCTGGGCTTGATGTGCTGGATAAAGGTGGTATCGGCGTATGGGCGTCGGCGATGCCGGTACATACCTATGCCTGGCCCCGTCAACCCGCGTGATAGCGTTTTTCATTGCCCGCCGGACCCATCGGCGGGCGTGAAGGAACGTATGAATATGCAAGTCGACAGCAGCTCCCTGCTCGCTCAACTGATTGATCACTCACGCCCTCCCGCCACCGGTCGGGACGATTTCAAAACCGCGCTGCAGCGCCTCGATATTCACTCGGTATTCGACATCGTGCGACTCGGCGAAAAGGCATTCGCAGAGCAATTGGCTACCTGCAACGACGACGATGCCCACACGGTGTACCTCCGGGCCCAAAGCGCTGCCGCGCAACTGGAAAGACTGTTTCGCGAACAGCAAGTCTCGTCGGACCGCCCTTCCCGGCGCGATAAGCGCGATGTCGCCGCCGATACCGGCGCCACCTACCAGGCCTTGTTCAAGGAAAACCGGGAGCAGTTCTGCGCCAGTTCATCCATTGCAGCAGTCGACTCGCCGGTGGCCTACCTGCGCGCGCTTTATCTGTTCGCCCTGCAACTGGAACACAATGCCAAGGGGGCGAACGCGGTCAAGCTGTCGGACCGGCGTGCGGACCTGAAGGAGCTTTTGATCGACCCACACAGCGTTGCGGGCCAGGTGCCCATGTTGTCGATCATCAATCGCACCTTGCTCAGGAATATCGCGGGCGCCGACGCCGACAACGCCTACGTACTGCTGAGCAAGACCTGGTTCCCGTTTTCGCTGCCCTATCATTTGCACCACCAGCAATGCCGGCTGGGCTTGTCGGGCGACAAGCCAATGTTGGGTGAGTTGAACTATCGCATCAGTCGCCAGTTGCCCCTGGCGGCGGAAGCCAACACTTATGGACAAGTCGTTACCCACAATAACGAGGTTCAATGTCTGTTATCAGGGTTGAGCCCTGAACAACAGGCAATGCTGAAAAAGGACTGGCCAGCGGCGCAGGATGCGCAAAGGTTCTATCTAACCTGCTTCAATTGGACGGCTGCGCAGGGCCCGGAAAACGTCACTGACTTTCTGCACCATACCCAACTGGACGCCGAACAACTTCAAGCGCTGCTGGCACAACAGACACAAGCACCACGCAAATCGCCGTACTGCAAGCAGGATACCGGGCTCACTTACGGTGCCTGTTACATCAACGGCGCGATGGCCTCCACACCCGCGATCAGCCTGGGCAACGACGCCCCCGCCACGCTGATCAACGTGAGCCTGGAACGCTTCGACAGGCTGCAACGGATGATTCGACTGCAGCGCTGGCTCGGCCTGCCTTTCGCACAATTGGACACGTTGCTGGTCAGCGCCATGCGCTGCGAGGGCGCCAGCAACCGTGCGCTGCTGATCACCCATAACACCCTTCGGGCGCTGGGGGTCTTTTGCTATCTGAACAGGCGCTACACCTTGCAAGCCGAAGAGTTTGCCGCCTGGCTCCATCAGATGCCCGTCCACGCCTCGGGAAAGCGTGTGTCATTGTTCGATCAGGTGTTCAACCGCGCAGGTTCCGCCTTGCCGCCCCTGTATCTGGACGGCAAGGCGTTCGACGCCACCACTGCGCAACAACTCTGCGCCGGGCTGGGCCTGCAAGACACCCAGGATTCGCTGCAACTGCTGATCGCCGACAGGCCTGCAACCCGTACGATCGAGACCGTCAGCGCACTTTATCGACAAGCGCGAATCGCCCGCCTGTTCGGCTTGTCGGTCATGGAATGTCGGCAACTGGCGCAGTTGCTTGGCAAAGCAAACGTTCTCACGCAACTGCGCACGCCAACGCTGCGGCGCAAACCCAAAGGCGCAACTGACTTTCTCGATGTGCTCATGCACCTGGAATGGGCCAGCCGCTGGCTCAAGGAAAACGGTAACAGCCTGCCATTGTTCAGGCATCAGCTATTGCTTGATAAGCAGGTCCGGGACCCAGCCATCAACCTGCTGTTGAAAGAGTTCGCAGCCTATGATCAGGCTTCTCTTTCCACAAAGTTGAACCTGCTTGAACTGCCTCAACAACCGAGTGATGAAGATAGCCGCTTGCCCGCCGTTGACTGGAACGCCCTGGCCTCTCAAGTGCTGCAACGGGCGCGCTCAAGCACCAGCGTTGAGGTGGCGCTCGATGCACAACTGTCTTCCGTTGCAATCAGCACGGACCCCACACGCACCACCTTTATCATCGAACAGACGAAACAGAAGCTGCTGACACTGGTGAGCACGGTACGGGATGAGCTCTGGGCGTTGTATCTGCGGCTCAAGAAAATCATCCAATCCGTACCTCATCTGCCAGGCAATGCCAACGGGCATCAAAAATATGACCATTACGGTCATTTCCTGCGCTTGTACGCGCCTGCTGCCCCACCGCTGCAAACCCTCGGCTATCTGATATTGCTGCTCCCTCACGCCGTCGATGTTCTGCAATGGCCGCTCAGCCGCCAGGCGCTTGATCAATTTCTGATAAACCCGCACTGGCTGGACAGTGACTATCAGGCCTCCTCGTTACTGGAACTGACTCCGCACACCCTCTACCTGATGCAGCAGTTCAACCATTGCATCGACCGCTTTGGCCTGACGGAAGGACAAATCCTCGATTACTTCAGACAAGCCAACACACCGCCCGGTAGCGCGGCACAAAATACCAGTGACGAAACCAACGAGCGCCTGGCCCGACTCTGTGGCTGGAGTGCCAGCGAAATAGGCGTTTTCAGCAGCCAGCTGAAACCGCCACGCATTACCTCCATGGATCGCCTGGACTGGCTGCTGCGCTGCCGCCAGGCCAGTACCGCAACCGGCCTCCCGGCCACCCTGCTGATTGCCGCCAGCCAACTTAAAACCGACGCGACGTTCGCTCAATGGAAGGCCGTCGGCGAGGCGCTCACGAGCGCCCATGCATCCCCCGTCAACCCGCCTTCCCCTGCCGACCTGTTCAAGGACTGATCATGTCTGACTCGCTTGACCAACACCTTAATGAAAGCCTGCGCGACGCCATGCTCGCGTACTACCTCACCCATAAAGTGCCTGGTGCTCTGAAGGCAACCATCAGCACGGCAGATGACCTTTACGCGCATTGGTTACTCGATGTGCAGGTCAGCCAAGCCGTGCCAACCAGCCCGGTAGCCTGTGCCATTTCCAGCCTGCAGCAATACATCACACGAATTCAACTGGGCCTTGAGCCGGGCTACGAACAGCAGGGCATGACCGCGCAACAGGGCAAGTTCTGGCGCGAACATTTGCACAGCTACCCGCTCTGGAATGCCAGCCAGCAATTGCGCTACCACCCGGCCAACTATCTGGACCCGACGTTACGGCGTGACAAGACTGACAGTTTTCAACAACTGGAAAACGACCTCAGCCAATACCGAATTCAAGCGGATACCGTCGTCACGGCGGTTCAGAGTTACCTGGCCAGGTTTGAGGAAACCGCCAACATACGCACGATCAACGGCTATATCGACGCTGACTTGAGCAACCTGCACAGCGGCACCTGCTACTTCGTCGGTAAATCGAGCTCCGGGAACACCTACTACTGGCGCTCCCTGGACCTGTCCAAACGCTCCGGCACGGTGCTTTTGCAGGAGGCCTGGTCAGACTGGAAAAAAATCAACCTGTCGGTCTCCGACGCCACCGCCGAGCAAAGCATCCGACCGGTGTATTTCAACAGCAGGCTGTTTTTCATCTGGGCCGAGTGCATCAAACCCACCCCGAGCAGTTCGTTCAAACCGGCGCGATGGGATTTGGAGGAAAAGGAACATCTGGCCGATTGGATCAATACCCACTACGTCAAATTCCGGCTCAATTTCTCGTATAAAAACCATGATGGCAGCTGGAGCGCGCCCCAGGCGTGCATCGAGAAATACTGCGCGACCGAAGACGTCAACGCATCGACCTCCGAGCTTCTGAAAAGCATTACTCAAACGGTGGCAATCGTCGATGACACCCACACGCCTGCGCTTTTTTTAAGTGTGCTCGCCACCAGCCGCAAAGATCCCAAACAGCAGGATAATTTCATCGGCAAATTTTTCCAGGCTGTCCATATCGATCAGTCTTTCACTATCACCACCGTCGCCGATGGCGGTAGCCCCGAGCGCTATAGCGTGCTGCCCGACTCAGACGTGGCTGAAGAAATAAACCGGCTGCTGGAACCCTTCGATCCCTCCCAGAAGACCAAAGTACAGACCATACTCAAGGGCGAGGCGCACAGTACCAACGGCTATTACAGCGAATTGCTGCCTGACAGCGCCCGGCAATTTCTCGCGCTCTTTGCTCACAAGAATCAGGGTAACTTGCAATTCAAAATAGCGCCCACGGTGGAATATACGATTTCCATAACGTCGCAGAAGATTTTCGAAGAAGAGCACCATTGGAACTTTGAAAAGAATCAAGCACGCATAAAAGACACCGACAGCACTCAAGTGTTTTTTGATTCAAATACCCATGAACTTGTCTTCTCCTCCAGCCTCAGTGGCGGCTTCCAGCAGCCGTACACCGTTACGTTAAAAAAACCGCAGGGTGCGATCATCACGCTGATTACCCATGATGCGCTGGATGACCCGACAACGACTCAGCTTAAACTGAGCAAGGGCTCTACCATTAGCGGCGTCTCGACCGGGTTGAAAACCGATTTTTATGCACTTTATTTTAGAAATTCAACCACGCAGGAGGAATTCCCCAACGCCGTGCATACTGCTGACGGGGCACTCTTTACCCATGTAACAGCTCCGGCAAATCCCGACAGCCTCTTGCTGGAGGGCACTTTCATCGAAAAAGATGCCTTCGTAAACTTATACACACACAAACATTTCCATATCACCCTTAACCGTTACGGCACTTTTTCCACACACGAAGATAAACACAACAAGCTGCACTCACAGAATGTTTTGCTGATCAAAAAGGCAACAGTGACCACGCCGCACTTGCGCGCCTTTAAACACGTCATCATGAGTGCGAACTTCAAAGACTATCCCTTTACCGAGACCATCAACGCCAACTCTCATCGCATCATCAACTTTCAGGACACGGCTCACGAAAGCCTCACCGGATCAAGTGCCGAATTACCGGCCGGGCATCGGGTCACGACGCGCATTCCAGTGACACAGGAGCAGATGACATCCGGCATCACCCTTATCCATGGAGTGGTCACCCTTGAGCCTGAGACAAACGGCACGAACATCCTTGGCTATGCGTTGAATACGGCAGCCCTGAAACTGGCGACACCTGTTACCGGCCCCATGCTGAACCAGCAACTGGCGCCGGCGATCAGGAGGCTTGAATCAGACAGAACCGGCACCGCAGAATTCATCGACTTCTCCAATAGCTCGCCAAGCCTGCCTGCCGGCATACCCGCCACCCTGCGCATGAATACCTGCTTTGCCGCCAAGCTGGTCCAGGCGGCCAATATCAGCCTTGAACATTTATTCTCGTTAACGCCGCAAACCTGGCAAGAGCCTGCGCTCACACCCGACGGTACAGCAGAAGGCATTGACTTCAGGGGTGCCTACGGCAAGTACTTCTGGGAGCTGTTCCTGTACGTGCCCTGGTTGATAGCCCATCGTCTGAATCAGGAGCAGCAGTATGTCGAAGCTCAGACATGGATCAGCTATCTGTTCGACCCGGGGCGAGCAGCCGATGCCGCCAGTAACCGGCCCGCCTTCTGGGGGTTGCGCGAACTCGCCCGTGAAGAACGGCTGCCCGGCTACACCAGCCACGATCCCCACGAACTGGCGACACGCGCACCCGTGCATTTTCGCAAGGCGATCTACCTGTTTTATCTGGACATCCTGCTCAATCGCGGCGATGCCGACTATCGTCAGCTCACCCCGGACAGCCTGACCCAAGCCAAACTCTGGTACACCCGAGCCCACCATTTCCTTGGCCACCGCCCCAGCATCACCACCCCTGAACCGTGGGCGCAAATGACCCTTTCCACGTTGGCAACGGAGCGCTCTCAAGCCCTGAAAAAACTTGAACACACCCAATCGACAATCGACGTCAACCTGTGGCGCGAAGGCGATGCACTGGCTTGGCTCACGGACACCGACAATCTGCGCCTGCCATTCAATGCCGAGCTGGTGGCGCGCTGGGACAGGCTCGAAAGCCGTCTGCATAACCTGCGGCACAATCTCGATATCACCGGTAAACCCTTGCGCCTGCCCCTCTACGCGGCCCCGTTGTCGCCTCTCAAGTTATTGGCCAGCCAAGGCAAAGGGGCTTTCGGCGAAAGCGCTGCAACGCCATTTCTCGACGCCCGGGTCGGCCATTATCGCTTCCAGATCATGTTCGGCCACGCGCTCACGGCCACCGAAGCGGTGATTCAATTCGGCAATACGCTGCTGACCCTGATCGAACGCAAGGAACAGGCCGAATATCTGGAGTTACAGCAACAACAAGCGTGGGACCTGGCCAATATCGTCGTGACCCAGCAAACCCAGGCATTGAAGATCGACGAAAAGAACCGCCAGGCACTCGGCGCAAGTCGACGCATGATCGAGTCGCGCATGCGCTACTACGCACATCTGCTCAGCGAAGGCATCAGCCCCGGCGAATCCCACGCCGGCTGGCTCTACCTGCTCAGCACCGGGTTCGACACCGCCGCTTCCGCCGCCGCCGTCGGGGCCGGCATTGCGATGGTGGCGCCGAATATTTTCGGCACCAGTGTCGGCGGCTCGCGCTGGGAAGGGCCTTTCTATGCCGCCCAAGCCTTGGCCCAAGGCGTTGCCACGGCGCTGCGTGGCGACGCCGCAGACCTGGACCGCTCCGAGCAATTCAACCGCCGGGCGCAAGAGTGGGCCCAGGCTCAGGATCAGGCCCGACTCGAACTGGCCCAGGTCGATGCCCAATTACAAGCCTATGCCGAGCAGGAAAAAGCTACGCGCCTGCAATTGCGCCTGGCCGAGACTTCCCTGGCACAGGCCTGGTCGACCTATCAATTGCTGGCCAAGCGCTTTTCCAAGGCACAGCTGTATGACTGGCTCAATGCTCAGTTGAGCAAGTTCTACTATCAGGTCTATGACCTTGGCCTTTCCCTGTGCCGCACCGCCCAGGCGTGCTGGCAGTACGAGGTAGCGGACTATGAGCGCACCTTTATCCAGCCTGGCGCCTGGAACAACAACTACCGGGGCTATCTGGCGGGTGAAGCCCTGAAGCTGTCGCTGTTGACCATGAATACGGCCTATTTGAACCATAACGTGCGGGATCTGGAGATCGTCAAGACCATCTCCCTGCGTCACCGCCTGAACGCGTGCGAGGTCGCCTCCCCCCCGACCGGAACGCCCCAGACGCCGCCTTCGGCTACTGAAGACCAGTGGACGGCGCTGAAGCGCCAACTGATCAATAAAGGCAGCCTGTGCTTCAAATTGCCCGCAGCCCTGTTTGAAGAAGACTACCCCGGGCACATCCTGCGCCGGATCAAAGGCATCAGCGTATCGTTGCCCGCGACGCTGGGCCCTTATGAAGACATCAAGGCGATACTGACCCAGACCCGCAACGACGTCGAACTGCCCACCGGCGAACTGCGCACCGACATGCGTGCCCATCAGCAAATAGCCCTTTCCACCGGGCTGGATGACAACGGCCTGTTCACCCTCACGTTCGACAGCCACGAGCGTTACTTGCCGTTCGAATACACCGGCGCTATTTCCGACTGGACCCTGGAGTTTCCCAACCCGGAACGGCAAAAAGCCGTTCTGGAATCCATAAACGATATTGTCATTCACCTGCGCTACACCGCCAGGGTGCCAGCTGTCAGCGAGGTCAAGGCATGAACGACGATACGCTCAACCTCCAGGTCAATACCCCGGCCCTGCCCAAAGGCGGCGGTGCCATTCAAGGCACCGCAAAGGGCTGGGGCGATATCGGATCCAGCGGTACGGCAAGTTTTGAAATACCCCTGCCGATCTCTCCCGCGCGCGGCTACGCGCCAGCCATGTCGCTGACCTACCAAAGCAGCGCCGGTAACAGCCCCTTCGGATTGGGTTGGGAAGTCCCCTTGCCGGCCGTCAGCCGGCGTACCTCCCATGGCGTGCCGGCCTATACGGAGCACGACGTACTGGTGGGCCCGGACGCGCAAATATGGCTGCCCGAACGCGACGCCGAAGGAGCGATTGTCAGCCGTTCCACGACCGCATTCAATGGTTTGCCACTGACCATTGCCTACACGGCCACGCGGTATTTTCCCAGGATCGAGAGCCACTTCGACCGTATCGAGCACTGGCACTCGGCAACCGATACGGCAGGCTTCTGGTTGATACAAAGTGCCGATGGCAGTCAGCACTTTTACGGGAAGACCCCATTGGCCCGAATTGCCGATCCGGACCACCCGCACCATGTGGCGCAATGGTTATTGCAGGAAAGCCTGAATACCCACGGCGAACACATTTATTATCACTACAAAACAGAAACTGATCCCTCACGCTACCCAAGGGACTGTCGAGCCCAGCATTACCTGGAGCGCGTCTGCTACGGCAACTTCACCGCCAAAGAGCAGGAACAACTCTACCTCTGGAAGACCGACCATGAGCCGGGCATGGGCTGGCACTTTCAGTTGCTCTTTGACTATGGCGAACGTGACCTTGAGCTGGATAAACGGCCGACATATCAGAAAATCAGGGAGTGGAAGACACGACCCGATCCCCGCTCGGACTTTTCGTTCGGCTTCGAGCTACGCACCCTGCGCTGTTGCAACCAGATTCTGATGTTTCACCACTTCCCCAAGGAAGCACAAATGGGCGCAGACCCGGTGCTGGTCAAACGTCTGCTGCTGGAATACCACGCTCCCAGCCATGTCAGCCTGTTGATTGGAGTTCATGAGCAGGCCTTCGACAGCTCGGGCGATAGCGTGAGCCGCCCGCCACTGGAGTGTTTTTACCAATCGGCCCAGCTCAAGGTGGACAAGAGCGGCTATAAGCCATTCGGTTCACTGCCCGGGCTGCATGACCGCGATCGCTATCAACTGGTCGATCTGTATGGCGATGGCCTGCCTGGTGTGTTGTATCGCGCAGACAAAAGTTGGTATTACCGCGAACCGCAGCGGCCGCAACAGCCGCAAACCAGTGACGAGGTGAGCTACGGTGCGGCCGTGGAATTGAAGCAGGTGCCGGTTGCCGACAACACCCGGCCCCTCCACCAGGCACTGGCCGATGTGAATGGCGACGGGCGCTTGGACTGGCTGGTGGCAGGGCCCGGGATGAACGGCTTTTTCAGCCTGGACGAACAGCGCAACTGGTCAGCCTATACACCGTTCGATGCATTCCCCTCGGAGTTCTTCCACCCCCAGGGCATGCTCGCTGACTTGATGGGGGCAGGCCGTCATGACTTTGCGTTGATCGGCCCGCGTAGCGTGCGCCTGTATGAAAATCGCCGAGCATCCGGCTTCGCGCCCGCCACCGAGGTGCCGCACACGCCCGACGATGGCTTGCCGATCATTTCCGCCTCGCCCAACGAACTGGTGGCGTTCAGCGATGTACTCGCCACGGGCCAACAGCATCTGGTGCGTATACGGCATAACGAAGTGAAATGTTGGCCGAACCTGGGTCGCGGCCGTTTTGCCCAAGGGTTTGTATTGGCCACATTGCCGTTACGCTATGAAACGTTCAATGCGGCACGTGTATTGCTCGTCGACCTCAATGGCGGCGGCGCGGCAGACTTGCTGTATTTGAGCACCACTCATCTGAGTATTTTCCTCAACAAAGGCGGCGACGGCTTCGAAACCAAGGCGATCAACCTGCCGTGGCCAGAGGGCGTGCAGTACGACGACTACTGTCAGGTCAGCGTTATCGATGTGCTTGGCCTGGGCTGCCCGAGCCTGATCCTGACCGCCGCCCACCAGACCCCCATCCATTGGCGCTACGACTTTTACAGCCAAAAGCCCTGGCTGCTCATGAGCACCGACAACAACATGGGCGCTCAGGCTTCGATCAAATATCGCAGCAGTGCCCAGGAGTGGCTGGACGAAAAACGCGAGTTGCATGCCAAGGGCCAGCCTGCGATCAGCCAGTTACCCTTTGCGCTGCTGCTGGTCAGCCAACAAGCCCAACGGGACGAGATTACCGGCAACCAGCTGACCCAGCGCGTGAGCTATCGCCAGGCTTATTACGACCGCATGGACCGTGAGTTTCGTGGCTTTGGGCTATTGCTGCAAACCGACACCGACAGCCGTAAGGGCGCGCCCCTCACGCCAGGTTCCAGCGTCCCCTTGCTCAGCAAAACCTGGTTTCACACCGGGCGATCCCTTGACATGCCCAGCCTCGGCCAGAGCACTCACGACCCGCACGCCAAAGCTCTCGGCCGCACGCTGGTGAGCCGCTACAGGGCGACGGCTCAGGCACCGCTGGATCATCATGACGACCTGATCAGCGCCCCTGCGCCGACATTGGCACGTGAGGTAGCCCGTGCACTCAGTGGCAGGGTGCTGCGGGTCGAAGTGATGGCGGCGGACCCGGCGCAAGGCGTCGTACCCTACTCAGTCAGACACCAACGGTATCTGGTCCGCGAACTGGCGCCGGCCAGTGCCCATACGCCCTACGCCCGGTTGCTGCCATTAGCCCTGGAGTCGATCAGCTATCAATATGAAGGCGTGAAAGACGATCCCGTCTGCCAGCACCAGATCAATCTGCGCTGGGATGCCTATGGCTGCCTGGTGCATGGCGTAACCGTGCATTATGCCCGCCGTACCACCGCCGACAGCCCCCCGCCCGTCGTGCTGGTGGATGAGCACCAGCAGCGCTGGTGGCGCGATACCCATGACGACGCCCAGCAGCTCTATTACCTGAGCGAGACGCTGACGCAGCCGATTCACCTGGACGATGCACAGCAGTGGCGCCTGGCCTTGCCCTACCGCCAACGACACAACGCCCTGGTGCTCGACAAGGCGCCGGTGTCTGGCGGGCTGGACCCTGCGCGTATCGCCTATGAGTTGTTCATCGACACCCGCGACGGGCCGCTGGCCGCTGGGGCCAGGCGCACACTGAGCGGCTTGTCGGTGCAGCACTACCGGCAGGCCGGTAGCCTCGGCAAAAGCCTGGAACCCGGCGTCGCCACCGCCCAGGCTTTGGCCGATTACCTGGAAACCGCCGAGCTGGATGACCAGGCCCTGAATGTTTACAACGACATTCCCGCCATGCCCAACCAACCCACGGTGGACCTGGTGCAAAAGCTCACCGACAGCGGCTATCACACCATGCAGCTGTTTTTTCTGTTTGACGGCGAGGTGCCGCCCAAGGAAAACCGCCTGTGGTCGATTCGTCGGCACTTTCCCCGCTACGGCAAGGCCACCCAGTTTTATCGGATAAGAGCGCTGCGGGCCACCGAGGCCCATGGCGAAACAACGCTCGCCTATGACCCCTACACGTTGCAAACCGTGCGGGTAAAAACACCGGACGGCTGTGTGACCAAGGCTGAATACGACTATCGATCGCTGCTGCCGACAAGGATTGTCGACCCCAATGGCACTGTTCAAGAAGCGCTTTATGACGGTTTTGGGCAGTTGCTCGCCAGCACGTTTTATGGCCGCGAACACAGCCTCAGAGTAGGTTTCGCCACCCTGGAAAGCTACCGCCCGCTCAAAAATGTAACGCCCGGATCAGCCATCGAACAGGCGCAAAGCGTGCTGCAAGACATGGCCAACGCACATTGCTACGCCCCGTTCAGTTGGATGGGCAGCATCGACTTGGCTCAGATCAAGCCCGAATGGATTACCAACGCCTATCTGCTCCCCGGCGGGCATATTCGTATGAGCGCGCGAGCGCACCTGTACAGCAGTCGCCAATCTCTAAGCGGCAGCGAAAAACAACTCAAGGCGTTGATCAATAAGGCCAGCCGCACGCCGGTACACGGGCTCATGTTGCAAGCCGACCGCTACCCCGGCGATACCGAACAACAGATTCGCATGACCCTGACCTGCTGGGACGGCTTCGGCCGCTCGTTACAGACCAAGCAAAAGACCGAACCCGGCACGGCCCATGCGGTGGACGACAAGGGCAACCTGCTGGTCGATGAGGTGCCGGATGCATCCGGCACCTCGAAGAAACAGCTGCGCCAAGTGGACGCCGATCCCCGCTGGCGCGTCAGCGAGCGTGTCGAATACAACAACAAAGGCTTGGTCATACGTATCTATCGACCCTACTTCGCCAACAGCCACGTCTACGTCAAGGATCACTCCATGCGCGAGCTGGGCCTCAGCGACCGGCAATTTTATGACCCGCTCGGACGCCCGACGCAGACACTCACCGCAGGGGGATTGATGCGGCGTACCACCTATTGGGCCTGGTACACCGTCAATGAGGACGAAAACGACACCTATGAAGAGCTGAACGCCCGCCAAGCGACTGACTGATCGTTCCCACGGAGCGTAGGAACGATCGCATTCAAGTTCTCATCAGGATCGCGGCGCGGCGCGCCAGCTCGACGCCAGGTTTGTGTACCCGCGCCTGGCAAACGCGACGACAAAGCCGCGCCATTCGGTCAATGATGCAATCACGCCGCGGGCCGCCATGACAATCGTTCGAGTGGTACGGCTCTGCGCGGCCGGGGGCAGCCCAGTCAGCGCAACGGCCAACGCCTCGACCCCCGTGGCGGCCCAGTACGTCCACACCTGATTGAACATTCTGCTCAGCCCACCGTGCATCAACGCAACAGGCTCAGGTGTCTGCACGGTCTGCCCATGGTGGTCGTGGACCGCCGTGGGATGACCGCTGCGCATAAGCGTTCCCATTGCTCCATCGTAGGCTTCAATCGCGGGTGACACATTGGGTTGCATCAGCGCAGGCACTTCCCCGCCGTAGACCGCGCTGGTGACGGTTGCAACCGCGTATGCCGCCGTGGCGCCGGCGGTACGGCCGACCCTGGCCCGCAGAGGCGTGCTGCCCCAGGATGCGCCGGTGCCGTGCCCCCGCATGATCTGCTGCACCAGTTCCCTGGAGAGCGAGCGTATATGCCCGCTCAACCGCAGCACCGCCACGGGGTCCCAGCGTTCCCCGGCTTGAACACTCGGCGTGCCAGTGTGATAGGCATAACCAAGACTCGCCATCGCTGCCGAAACAACACCGATCTGTGGTGCAAAACGTGTCCAGTTACCCGCGATACCCGTGCTCATATGCATCGTCGCCAGGGCGTCCAGCGACGCAACGGTATAGCGCAAGACCTGATTGCGCTCCGGCGTGGCCTGGAGGTTGCCGAATACCGCCAGATCAACGCCCGTCGCGATGGCATTGGCGATATAAGTGGATAAACCATCGCGAATCGCGGCCGACGATGCTGCCTGTATCCTCGGACGCATAATCCGCCCCATGGTCGCGAGCCTGCGGCTGATGGAAAGCCTGCGTATCTGTTTATCCTGGGGCGCCTCCAGCGCCGGTGCGCCAACCAGCCCTTGTGCGTCGCCCCGGGTGACCGGGTTACCGCCGACCATGGCGTACAGATTCAAGCCATCGGCATCGCCGACCGGGTCCGGGCTGATCCAGCGGCATAACCACGGCGCGTAATACCTGAAGCCGTAGTAACACAGCCCGCTGGCATCGCGTTCCTTACCCGAATAACGGATGAACCTGTAACTCGCCTCGCTGGCATTCTTCGCCGCCCGCCACGCGGTCCCGCCGTAGGGGTAATAACTTTCCTGGCTGAGCAGTTGCGCCTGCTCGCCCAGCTCCAGGCAACTGCTGCCCAGGTGGTCTGACAAGCCGTAACGGATCTGCGTGTCCTGAGTCACTCCCGAAGGATGGCGATCCCACAGCAGGACGCGGACGGTGGTCGCACCGGCATCCAGATTGAGTACGTTCAGTTGCTCACCCGTCGCGCTGTCATGGCGAATTTCCAGCCCCGGCAAGTAGCGCACCTCGGCGGTATGCATCACGCTACGGGCCTGGGACACCCGGCGTTTGAGAATGCGCTGGCCTGCGCCATCGTAGGCGTAGCGCTCTTCATCGTCATTGCCGCCCTCGCGCCGCACCTGCGTGAGACGCACCAGTTGATTGCGCACGTCCCACCCCATGCCCTGCTCGCCCGCCAACGCTTGCAGATTGCCGTTGCGATCAAAGCCCTGGCCCAGCCCCGGCGCGGTCTTGCCCCCGGCCTGCGGCAAACAATGATTACTGCCCGCCGCCACGCTCATCCGCCGCGTAAAACCTGTGCCGCTGCTGGGCACGTGCTGCAACTCAAGCACATTGCCGGCGGCGTCATAGCTGAACCGCTGGGTGTAGCGACGCCATACGCTGTCGTCGGTCGAGCCAAACGCCACCCATGCCGGTAGCGCCGGACCTCCAGTGTTGCCCGTGGTCTCGCGGCCGGTGGCCTTGGTCAGTTGCGATAAGGTGTCGTACTCATAGCGGCTGGCCGAACTGATCCGGGTGTTGCTGGACCATTGCGTCGGCTGGGCAAGGTCTTCGATCCGCATGATGTTGCCCACGCCGTCATAGTCGTAGCGCAGGTCTTGCAGCGCTGCGTCAGGTTGTGCGGGCAGATGGGCCGTCATTTGCAGCAAGCGACCATCGCCCTCACGGTAGCGCATGGCGCGCACCACACCGTTGCCGGCGCGCTCGCTGAGCACTTGGCCAGCCGCGTTGTAGCGGCGCCGGCCCAGCACCTGCGTACGCACGCCGGCCCTGGGCGTTACGAAGATACTCGCCGGTTGGCCGTCAATGCCGTAGGTGTAGTCGAAGCGATTGCCCTTGGCGTCCGTGTGATGCAGGCGCTCCCCCAGCGCGTTGAACCCAATGATTGTCTGGAACCTGTCGGGCTCCAGGCGCGCCTCGCGTTGTGCATCGGGCTGCGGCCAGTCCGGCGCGGCAGCCGCCTGTCGAAAACGTCGGGCCTGCTGCGTAACCTCCCCGTGCAGCCCATAGACCTCGTGGAGCAACGTGCCGCCGCCGTCATCGTGGCGGACCACCCGGCCACAGCGGTTGCGTGCAGCCTCTGCATTGGAAGATGAAGCATAGGCAAGACGCTCGACGCACAGCGCCTGCTCGCCGCTGCTCACCTGCTCGAAGACGGCAACCGGGCGCAGATATTGATCGTAGTGATGAGCCTGGTGAGCACCCCGCCCATCCCATTCTTCCAGTAACTGCCCGGCTTGCCCCATCAGCGTCAGCCGCCAGCCGGCATCCACACTGTCGGTGCGCAACGCGTGCCCGCCCAGGCTATAAACCGTGCGTTGATTGGGCGCAGTGCCGGGTTGTGAACGTGACAGCTGCAACAAACGCGGGTCCCATTGTTCAATCATCAAGCCCGTACTGCCAAATACCTGGCGATGAATGCGCACCTGTGCTTGAACCTGCGCGCTTGAACGGTGGTAATCGATATGACGAACAATCAACCCACGCGGGTCGATCACGGCCAGGGACGGCGTGTGTCGATGGATGGAATAAGACATGACCTCAAGACCTTATTGCGGAATAAGTAGTCTTGAAAGCCTAGGGATGGGGCGTTGGAGAAAGGTGGTGCTGGAGGATGTTTTGTGTGTCCGGGTACTGGCATCGCCCCGACCCGCTCGCGCGGGTCGAGGCTGCGCTCAGTGCCCGCCGGCGCAGGTCGGCGAGGCCGGTGCTGCGTCGACCTTCGCCCATTCCTCGGGCGTGTAGGTATGCAGCGCCAGCGCATGAAACTCGCTCATCAGGTCACCCAGGGTGGCGTAGACCTTCTGATGGCGCTTGACGCGATTAAGCCCCTCGAACTGCGGGCTGACCAGCACGGCCTTGAAGTGGGTCTGCAACCCACGGCTGTGCATGTGGCTCTCGTCCAGCACACTCAAGTGATCCGGGGCCAGGGCGCCAAGCGCCGTTTCGATACGCTGTTGCATGGTCATTGCAGCTTACTTCTTCTTGGCCGGAGCAGCGGCTTTGGGCGCCAGCTCGTTGGTCATGTCTTCCAACAGCTTGTTCACCACAGGTACCGCGCTTTCCAGCTTGGCCTGGGTCATCTGGGCCGATTGCTGGGTCAGCTGGGGCATTTTCTCCAGGACTTTCTTGCCCAGTGGCGACTGATAGAAGGCAACCAGGTCCTTGAGCTCGGATTCGCTGAAGTTGGTGGTGTAGAGCTTGACCATGTCCGGTTTCAGCTTCGGCCAGCCGATGGCCTGGTCCAACGCGGCGTTGGCCTTGGCCTGGTAACTGTCGAGTACGGACTGTTTGGCGGCAGGCGCCTTGGTCTGCTCGAAACGCTGGGCGAACATTTGTTGCACTTGCATGTACACCGGGGTACCCAGCTTGTCAGCGTGGGCCAGGGTAAGGAAGGCTTCGGCACTGGCGTTGTGGCTGGCGGTATCGGCAAAAACCTGGCCGCTGGCGCAAACCAGAGCAACCGCGGTACAGATGGCACGAAGACGAGTCATCGAGTTTCCTTTTCTAGCAGGCGAGGTAAGACCCCAAGGGCGACCATTCTGCGCCTAAAAAACCTCGCGGCTCAACCCCGGGCCGTGTCAGGTGTGGTTTGATCGATGAAACGTCTTTTATGGAACCCCCTTGGTCAATCACAGCCTAAACTGCGCAAACGAACCTGAAGGAGTGTGCCCGATGAGCCGTATCGAAACCGACAGCCTGGGAGAAGTCCACGTCCCGGATGACGCTTACTGGGGCGCCCAGACCCAACGTTCGCTGGTGAATTTTGCCATCGGCGAGCAGCGTATGCCGCTGGCGGTGCTGCATGCCCTGGCCCTGATCAAGAAGGCTGCCGCGCGGGTCAACGACCGCAACGGCGACCTGCCGGCCGATATCGCCCGCCTGATCGAACAGGCCGCCGATGAAATTCTCGATGGCCAGCATGACGACCAGTTCCCCCTGGTGGTGTGGCAGACCGGCAGCGGCACCCAGAGCAACATGAACGCCAACGAAGTGATCGCCGGCCGCGCCAATGAACTGGCCGGCGGCAACCGCGGCGGCAAGAGTCCGGTGCACCCCAACGATCACGTCAACCGCTCCCAGAGCTCCAACGACTGCTTCCCCACGGCCATGAGCATTGCCACCGTCAAGGCCGTGCACGAGCAGTTGTTGCCGGCCATCACGGTGCTGTCCGGCGGCCTGGCGGAACTGGCGGCGCGGCACATGAAGCTGGTCAAGACCGGCCGCACCCACATGATGGACGCCACGCCCATCACGTTCGGCCAGGAACTCTCGGCGTTTATCGCCCAACTCGACTACGCCGAACGCGCCATCCGCAGCGCCCTGCCCGCCGTGTGCGAGCTGGCCCAGGGCGGTACCGCCGTGGGCACCGGGCTCAATTCGCCCCATGGCTTTGGCGAGGCGATCGCCGCCGAGCTGGCGGCGTTGTCGGGCCTGCCGTTCGTCACCGCGCCAAACAAATTCGCCGCCCTCTCCGGCCATGAGCCGATGGTGACCTTGCACGGTGCGCTGAAAACACTGGCCGTGGCCCTGATGAAGCTTGCCAACGACCTGCGCCTGCTCGGCTCCGGCCCTCGCGCCGGGCTGGCCGAGGTGAAATTGCCGGCCAACGAACCCGGCAGTTCGATCATGCCCGGCAAGGTCAACCCGACCCAGTGCGAAGCCCTGTCGATGCTGGCCTGCCAGGTGCTCGGCAATGACGTCACCATCGGCATCGCCGCCAGCCAGGGGCACCTGCAATTGAACGTGTACAAGCCGGTGATCATCCACAACCTGCTGGAATCGATCCGCCTGCTGGCCGATGGCTGCAACAACTTCCAGGAACACTGCATCGCCGGCCTGGAGCCTGACGCCGAACAAATGGCCGAGCACCTGGAGCGCGGGCTGATGCTGGTGACCGCCCTCAACCCGCATATCGGCTACGACAAATCCGCGCAGATCGCCAAGAAGGCCTATGCCGAAGGCCTGACGCTAAGGGAGGCGGCGCTGGAACTGGGCTACCTCACCGACGCAGAGTTCGATCAGTGGGTACGCCCGGAAAACATGCTGGAAGCCGGGCACTGAGACCAAAGGTTGTCGGTAATCAAATGTGGGAGGGGGCTTGCCCCCGATGGCGGTTTGTCAGCAAACAATGATGTTGGTTGATCCACCGCTATCGGGGGCAAGCCCCCTCCCACATTTGCACCGGGATTGACATAAAATATCGGTCGGCTCTAAGGCCGCCGCGCTTTTGCTTTTGATCTTAGGCGCCCCGTTAAACCACGCTGGCCGAACGCAGGCTTGAATCCGTGGGTAACCCGGCAGGACGCCGGGTTAGCCGCACTGGGCCATGGATGGCCCATTGCGGCGGCCCACGGATTCAAGCCTGTGTTCGGGTACACCGAGCCTGGGCGAGGTGCCGAGTGGTGGGGCAAGAGCGTTTTGCTTACTTTTGACTGGGCCGGCATTCCGGCTTTTCAAAAGTGAGCCGCTGTAAAAGCGGAACCCTAAGTGGCCGTTACCGCAGAAACGGATATGTATGCGGTCCGATCCAACATCCTGGTCGGCCCAGAGGCCGCCATCGGGGGCAAGCCCCCTCCCACATTTGAATCGTCATGCACCTAGACCCACCGCGCACGCCGAGCCCTGAGCCCCGCCACCAGCGAAGGCGCCAGCGCCACCATCGCCGAGCCCAGCACCACCACCAACGCGCCAAAATAGCCCAAGGGGTTGATCGCTTCGGCCTGCACGAAATCCGGCCACAGCCACGCCGCCAGGGCCACTGCCAAAAAGGTCACCAACGGCGTCAGGGCCAGGGTCGCGCTGACCCGCGAGGCTTCCCAATGCGCCAGCGCCTCGGCAAATGCACCGTAGGCCACCAGCGTATTCATGCAACACGCCAGCAGCAGCCAGCCTTGCAGCGGGCTCAGTTGCAGCGCTTGCAGCGGATGCGCCCACGGCGTGAGCAATACCGCACACGACAAGTAGATCACCATCATCACCTGCAACGAATTCCACACCGTCAGCAACTGCTTCTGGCCCAGGGCGTAGAACACCCAGATGCTGGTCGCCAGCAACACCGTCAGCACGCCGGCAGTGTAGGTGCCCATCGAGGTCAACAACTCAGTCAGGCGCTGGTTGAAGAACAAGCCGAAGCCAATGATCAGCACCAGCAGCCCCACGCCCTGCCCCAGGCTGAATCGCTCCTTGAACACAAACACGCTGGCGACCATCAGAAAGATCGGGCCCATCTGCACCACCAGTTGCGCGGTACCGGGGCTGAGCATTTTCAGGCCCACCAGGTACAACACGTAATTGCCCACCAGTCCGCACACCGCCATCGCCACCAGCCAGCCGCCCTTGGGGCCAAGCACCTTGCGACTGGGCAAGCGCCGGGTGAGCGCCAGGTAAACAAACAGGCAACTGCCCGCGACGATCAGGCGAAACCAGGTCACCGTGATCGGGTCCATTACCTGTAAAACCTGTTTGAGCTTGATCGGCAGAATGCCCCAGAGCAGCGCGGTCAACAGGGTCAGGAGAAAACCGTAGACCCAGCGGCCCGAAGAGATGTGCATGAGTGCCCCAGATGCCAGAGGAAGTGGAACCGGCATTCTAGGGGCACGCGGTGCGCTTTGGGTATCACGCCGTGCTCATGGCACGCCCATCACCAGTACCCCGCTGCCGCTGATGGGGCCGGCGGCAGGCAACGAGCCCGCTCGACGTACCAGGGAAAACGTCACGTCGTCCGCGCCCGTGCTATTGGTGATGCGGGTCAGGAACGAACCGTTGACCGGTACGGCAGATCCGGCACGCACAAGGGCCGTGCCCACATCGGCGTTGGTCATCATCAACAGGCGTGAATCGAACGCGGAACGGGTGCCTTTGTAGGTGATGGTGATGGGCGTGTTGATTCCGCCGTCCGGGCATGAGTAGGTGAGCCTGCGGTTGCTGATGATGGACGATGTCAGTGGGTCGCTGCCGATGGCGCGCTGGTGCACGTTGCCGAAGTTGATTTCGATGGGGTTGTTATTGTTGATCGTGCAGGTGGACGGAGAGATGCCGAAGTTATTCGCGGCAGTGTACGTCAACACGAGTCGCGTGCTTCCCGGACTGTAATTATTGGTCTGGTGAAGGTTCAATGCGCCCAGGGTATCCCCTATCCGCACCTCGATAGGGTTGCTCGGGTCGTTACGCAGCAAGATGTAGGGGGCTATGTTGATGGGGTACGACCAACCGTTGTTTGGCATGGTCGCGATCCGGATGTTAAACGGCACAGGGGTGTTATGAAACGCGCCGTTTATGCGTAAGCCGGTACCTTGCCGGGAAAATTTCGGTCCGGGCACCCAAGGGGAGCCGGCTTGCGCGGAGGTACCCCAAAAGTCGATGCGCGTCGGGTGGGCAGGCGAAGGCGTGAATCGGCACTCCAACCAGGCACCTTCAAGGATGATGCGGGTACTGTCCGAGCCTACGCTGACCGTGACAGGCACCCGCAGATTCAAAATCCCACCGTCGCCAACGTATTGCCACGCACCGCCATTAACGCGGCAATCAGCCGCTCGCACGGTCGTGGTCGCACTCAGCAAGGCAAGAAGCACCATAGCGCCATAAAGTCGTTTCATCGTGATCTCTCATTGCTCCGCTGTCCGAGCCTCGCTTGCAGGCAGGCACCCCTGTGCTGAAGCCGTTCGGAAGACATTTAAGGTTTGCCCAAGGCTGTTTATGGATAGTCCAGCGTAAAAGTGGAGGTCACCCGGTACGCACCTTGCCCGATGGTCTGGTCGCTGATGGCCTGCGGCTCGCCCTGCACATAGGCTTTGAGCGCGATAACATTGCTGCCATCGCTGAGCACTTGCGCATCACTGACGGTATTCAACGGCAGCGGCTTGTCGCTTGGCGTTTCCAGGCCAACCCCGATTCCTGAAGCGCCGCTGCCGCCATCCAGCGCGAGCAGGCCGGGCAACGCGGTGTTTTCCCTGCCGCCAAAGGTAATGGCGACCGTGGAGCCAATCGTGGTGTCGCAACTCTCCAGGTGCAGGCTGAAACCTTTGCCCCGTGAGCGGGTGTTGATATAGAGGTGCTTGGTGGTCACGTCCCAGAGTTCCAGGGTGACGGCTTCGTCACCAGGACGCAGGGTGCAGGCCTCCTGGACCAGGTTGCCCTTGAACCTCAGATTGTCCGCTGCTTGTGCCGCGCCGATCAGGCCGAGGGCCAATGCCAGCGCAACATAGTGTGTGTGTCCCATTGATTCGACCTCCTACTGGTATTCGGCCAACAACGTGGCCACCGCCGTAAACCTGGCGGGTGCCAGGACAGCACCTGGCTGTTTGACCGGGACCACTTCCAGTACCGGCGGTGACGACAGGCTGATGTTCAAGGGCGTATTGAGTGGAAACGGCTGGTTATTCTGAAAAATCCGAATACCCAGCGCAGGCACGCTGGTTTGCACCGCTGAACCTTCAAACGTGGTGGCTGTGCCGTTGACGCTCAATTTCAATTGCCACGGCAGCGTGTCGGTGCCGCATTGGATGGCGTAGCCGACGCCTCTGCGGTACCTCACGCCATCGACGCGCTTGACCCCGACATCGCCAAAATCCACCTCAATGGTGTTGCCCGCATCGATCGTGCAGGGAGGCGGCTCGTTCAGTGTCCCGCTGAACGTCAAATTGGCCGACGCTGCGCCGCACAGGCCGATGACGCACAGAGCGAGCAAGGCTCGCGGCTGCCAAGCTGTCATGGGTCGTTCCTCTCTTTATCGGTAACCATCATTGGTAATCGACCACCAGGGTCGCGGTCGCGTCGAAGACCCCGCCGGTCAGCGTGCTGCCCGCACGCTTGACCGGCACAGCCTGCACCACGGGCAAATTGGGATAGGTAAAATTCACCGCCGTGTTCAACGGCCAGTCCGCACCATTCACAAACAGCCGCACGCCCAGGTCCGCTTTGCGGGTGGCGAGCGCGCGGCCGTCAAACGACGCCGCCGTCCCCTTGAGTTCCAGGGTCAACGCGTTGCTGAACGGGGAATTACAGGAGACGGTATACGGCACCCCGCGGCGGTAATTGACCCCATCGATCCGTGACGTCAGCAGGTCATTGCCGAACGGCACATCAAGCGTGCTGCCGGCGTTGATGACGCAGGGCGGGGGCGCAATGATCACCGCGCGAATGCTCAGACGGGTCTCGGCCTGTACGTCCTGGCTGATCGCCAGCAACACGCCGGCGGCGATCAAGCCGATTGATTTAGCCATCGCTGCACCCTTATTCATAAGTGAGCCTGAAATCCACCACAGCCCTGAATGCCCCGCTGGTCAGCGGCGCGGCGGTGCGCGTGGGCCGTACATTCCAGGTCTGGGTATTGCGGCCCACGGGCAAAAACAGCGGCTGGCCCCTGGCGCCCAACTGCACATCCCGGCCCAGGGCATCGGTCAACTGCAGGCCCATGCCGGTGATGCCCTGCACTTTGACCAGCCGTGGATCATCGGCGTCGGCCGGCGCCTGGAACGTGACCGACAGCACCGGTTGGTAAGCGCTCCAGGTCAGGTTGCCGGTGCGCTCATTGCGGATACGGCCGGCCGTGCGCAGGCAATCGGTGAACCGCAGTTGAAACGCCTTGGGGGTGGCCTGGTCACCGGGCCGTTGCAACTGGCTGGTCGACACGGCGTCCAGATCGACAGTCTGGTGCAGGGACGTCATTTCCAGGCTGCAAGGCGACTCATGCATGGAGCCGAGCACATTGAGCATGCCGCTCATGCCTTCAATGTCGTCCTCATCTGCGGCTTGCGCGCCTGCCGCCAAGGCCCATAACAGGCCGCCCAGCACCTTCATTTTTTGCGACGTCATGACGTTCTCCAGCCCCCTTACTCATTCGCCGGCGCGGACTGCGGGTTCACGCTGCACGTGTCGCCTGTGCAGGTGAAGGCCAGGAGCGGGCGGCCACCGTAGTCGTTCACATAGGCAAGATAAGGGCTTGTACCGAGTGCCTTGACCATGGGCCCCAGGGGCAAGGCGCTCTTGGGCGGCACCATCAGTGGCACAAAGCCCTGCACGGTTTTGCCGTCCTTGCTGCTGCGCGCATCCACCAGCGTCACGTAGTACGGCGTAGGGTTATTCACCCGGTATTGGTCACCTTCACGGGTCAGAGTCAGTTTTTCCTGCCAGGGGTTGGCCAAGTCCTGCTGGCTCGGCTCAATGGCTCGCGGTCGGTAGAACAACTTGATGCGGGTTTGCAGCGCGATCTGCAGGGTGTTGGACTTATCGCTGCGCGGCGGAATCTCCCTCAGGTTGAAGTAGTACACGGTCTCCCGATCCTGCGGCAGCGACTTGGCCGCCGGCAACGCCTGGACCTTCACCTGGCTTTGCTTACCCGGTTCCAGGCGCTGGACCGGTGGGAGCACGATCAATGGCGAGGTGATTTTTTTACCGGTTTCATCCTCGATCCAGCCCTGGGCCAGATAAGGCAACTGGGTATTGTTGTTGGTGATGTTCACGCTGGTGGCCTCTTTGCCACCGTCGAAAATCACGCGGGTACGGTCCAGGCCCACCGCAGCGTTGGCGCTCGGGCCCAGGGCCAGGGCCAACAGCGCGAAGGTCGGCAGGGTGAGTCGTGTGTTTGGCATCATGAGGCTGTGTTCTCCGTATCGGTAGGCGTGCCGGACAGCCCGGCGGGCTCGGGCGAGGATGGGTCGGCGGCCAGCGCCAGGCAGCGCAATTGCAGGGCGTCGGTCAAACCATCGGCAGGCAAGGTGGCAGGCAGCGTGAGCAGGCAGCGTGCGTCACCGCCCCAACTGACGGTCATTTGCTCGCCGGCCTGGATGCCGCTGAGGTAGACCTCGCCGCCATCATTGACAATGCCAGTGTCTTGTTGCTTGAGGTTCTGCACCGTCGCGCCGAAAGGCGGCGAACTGCCATCTGCCAGGCGCAGTACCGCCATGGCCTTTTCACCGGCGATCACATCCAGCGAGCGATAACCGATCGCGCCTTCGGTGAGCGTCAATTGCGTGACTGATTGAGTGGCTTCGACATTGCTCGGCAAACGCTCCAGATCAACGCTGGCAGCGGTACGCTGATAGCTGCTGATATCCGAGATCACGGCCTTGCCGAAGGCATTGCTGCGGGTCGGCGCGCCATAGCTGCGTACCGGCACATCGGGCACACCGGCGGTATCGACCATCAGGCGCGTGCCGCCGGTGCTGGTGGTGCGATGGAGTGCCGCGCCGTAGGCCGTGAGCGTGGCACCGCCGCGTGCGGAAACACCCAGGCTGCCCGACCCGCCCTCTTGCCGGCTGGCGCTCACGTCGATGTCGACGTTGTCGCCCATATGGCTGAGGTAGCCGCTGGCGGATGTGTCGCTCGCACTGAGCTGGTAGCTGTTACGCTCATCCAGACGATCGCTGTAGCGCGATGCAAAGCTGTTTTTGCCGCCGGCCCGATTGGCATCCAGCGACAGTGTGCCGGTACGCCCCAACGGCAGGCTGACCGTCAGCGCCAGGCCGTTGTCCTTATAGTTGTAGTCCTGGGTGCGGTGCACGTTCAGCGACAGGCTCATGTTCTTGACCGAGCCCACATTGAAGTAGCGCGACAGCGACAGGTTCCAGCGATGGGTGTCGGGCCGGTCCCAGTAGGTTTGCTTGTTGTAACTGGCGTAGACGGTGGCGCCCAGGTCACGAAACTGCTTGTTGACCGTCACCGTGTACAGCGCCTTGCTGCCGCCGATGGGCTTCCAACCTTCGCTGGGGTCGCGGTATCCCCCCCGGCCGCCGAGCTCGCCGTTCAACCCGTAGTGCCGGGCATCCAGGTATTCGCTCATGCTGAGGAAGTTCTTCTCGGAAAAGCGGTAACCGGCGAAGGTCACCTGGCTGTCGTACTCTTCGAAGTTCTTGGAGTATTGCAGACGGTAGGATTTCCCCGAGAGCGTCTCGTTCCACACGGTGGCGCGCGACTGCGTGACATCCAGCGAGACGGCGCCGAATGCCAGCAAGTCCCGCCCGGCGCCCACCGATAACGCCCGATAGTTGTTATCGGCGATACCGCCGCCAAACAACGACCAGCCATTGCTGACGCCCCAGGAAAACTCCCCGGTACTGAAGAACGCACCATCGGAGCCATTCTGAAGATTCGACGGGCGCCCGCTCGCCAGCTTGTAACGCACCTGGCCAGGGCGCGTCAGGTAAGGCACACCGGCCGTATCGAGCTGGAAGGTGTGCACCGAACCGTCCTGCTCTTCTACCCGCACATCGAGCTTGCCGGTCACCGCATCATTGAGGTCCTGAATGCGAAAGGGGCCCGCCGCAACCAGGGTTTCGTAGAGCACACGGCCCTGCTGGCTGATGATGACCTTGGCGTTGGTCTTGGCCACACCGACCACTTCCGGGGCGTAACCGCGCAAGTTGGGCGGCAGCTGGCTCTGATCCGAGTTGAGCGCGGCGCCGGTAAAGCGGAAGCTGTCGAACAGGTCAGAATACAGGTAGTTCTCACCCACCACCAGGCGCGCCTTCAACGCCGGAATGGCGCGATACGCGTAGTAGCGGCTCCACTCCAGCTTTTGCGGGCCGGCCGCCTCCTGCCGACCGCTCTCCACGCGCCCCTGCCAGTCCGCCCTCAGACGCCACGCGCCGGCATTGGCCCCCACGGTGCCGTTACCACTGAGGTTTTTGCGCTGGCCTTCGTTGCGCTGGTAATTGGACTGCGCCGTCAGGCTGTAGTCCACCAGTAACCCCGGCACCCCCTCATCCCATCGGGAAGGCGGATCCCAATTGAGGGCGTTGTATTCAAGGTACGCCTGGGGCACGTTGATGCTCAAGGTGGAGGTGGCCAAATCACCACTGACCTCCAGGCCGGGCAAGCTTGTGATATCCAGGCACTCGCCATCCCTCCACCACGTCAGTCTGCCGGCTTCGGACACTTTCAGGCCCAACTGCTCAACCAGACTGCGCGACAAACAGGCCTGGCTGCCCCTGGGGTCGTTATCGGGCGGATAGAACGCCACCGATTGTTCAGCAACAGGCTGGGCATTGAGGTGCACCGCCATCGAGTAAGTGCCTGGCAGAATGAATCCGCTGCGCGCAAATTGAGACAAGTCAATATTGGCGCGATCGCTCAGGTCCAGAACGTCGGTATTGAACTCGATATCCCCGGCGCCCAATGCAGTGCCTGCCAGTGACATCAACCCGCCGAACAGCCCGGGGCGGAGCGTATTTTTGATCTTCGACGTATTCAACATGCAAGCCTGTCCATCACTGTTCAAAAGTATTCCAACTTGAACCGCACCGCGGCACTGTGAGCCCCGACCACCAAGGGCAAACCGTTGCCGACCAGGAAAAACCGGTAGTTGAGTGTCATGTCGCCTTCGGCCAGCGGGACCGGTGCCATGCGTTGCCCCGGCAGACTTTCCTGGCCGGCGGCGTCGACGATGTGCAGGGCCACCCCCTGTGAGTCGCCAGACACAGCGAAGGAGAGCCCTGCCCTGTCGGTGGGGCCCTCGAACGTCACACGCATGTGTTCCCAATCCGGCAGGTTCACACCTGGGCGCGACGGGTCCGGGCGGGTCAATGAGCAATTGACCAGACGCAACTGAAAGGGATGATCTTCACCCCGCGTGTTGCGCAGCAGCCGTCCCACCGGTTCGGGTGGCATCTCGATGGTTTGGTCGATACTGGCCAGTTCCAGCCCGCAGGCGGAATCGACCACTCTGCCTCCCAGCAACACGACGCCCTCGCCTTGGGCAGACGCCTGGGCGATCACGCAAGGGCTGATGAACGTCGCCAATGAGGAGGCAATAGCCAGACGTAGGAATGTTTTCACCTGGATCTCCCGTCAGCGTCCCCCGCCACGCCGAGTGGCGGGGGCAACACTTACTGATAAGCCAAGGTGAAATTGGTGACCGCGCTGAAGTCGCCGGGAACGATGTCCCCAGTGGCGGCGCCTTGTACGTAGGCGCCAAATTCCAGCGTGTTATCACCCGTGCTGATGATTTGCGGGGCGGTAGGGACCCCCAACTTAACCAGGTCACCGCCATGGGTCATCATGATGCCCATGTTGCCCGCACCGCCGACCGTACCGATGGCACCGGGCACCACCGTGGACGGCGCGCCGGTGAAGGTAGTGGTGACGGTATTGTCAGTGAGCCCGGCCAGGTCGCAACCTTCCAGTTCGATCAGCACGCGTCGGGCTTCCGATTTGCCGCCCGCTTGCAGCTGATGTTTTGCAATAGAGCCCAGGTGAACGGTCTGGTCGACGGAGTCAGGCTTGATAGAGCAGGCCCCTGAGTGGACCGACCCGATAAACGTCACCGTTCCATCCGCGGCGTGCGCCATCGACATCGAACCCGCCAGCAGACCGACAGACAACAGCACAGTTTTCATTTTGGTTTTCATCTACAAATTCCCACTTAACGAGTGTCATTAAGGAGCCCTGCTACCGAGAGGCGCAGGGCTGATTAAACGAGCGGTACGACCCATGCATCGAGGGGGCTTCCGAGGCACTTTTCCAACTTCTTGTATTGCATTTCAGAAGCACGCTCAACGCCGGACTAGTGTCCACTTACATGCTCGAACAAGTAAGCCAGCCGTTTCCCTTAATGACGTAGCCTTTGTATATCAAGGCTTGCAGGAAATTTATGGCATTTTGCCAAAACTTTTAAAACACCTGAAGGAATAGGACTACATGGCGCGAATAGGCGAATTAATTAGCGCCGGAGATATCCGTAAGAATAAGGCTACATGCACTTCAAAACAATAAAGCCTAAGGCTGTTTTGCAACTCGCTATTAGCCGCAGCGCAAGTTACCGTACGAATGAGGGGTATAAAAAAGGGGGAGCAACGCTCCCCCGCAACAATGCGCCGCAACCGTCAATCCACCCCTAGCGCACGGCCTCGAATAACCCGGTGGCGCCCATCCCGCCCCCCACACACATGGTGACGATGCCGTAGCGTAATTCCCGCCGTTGCAGTTCCCGCACCAAGTGACCTACCTGTCGCGACCCAGTCATGCCGAACGGGTGGCCGATGGAGATCGAGCCACCGTTGACGTTGTACTTGGCATTGTCGATGTGCAGGCGGTTGCGCGCATACAGGCACTGCGAGGCAAACGCTTCGTTGAGTTCCCACAGGTCGATATCCGCCACCTGCAAGCCTTTAGCCTTGAGCAGTTTGGGCACCGAGAACACCGGGCCGATGCCCATTTCGTCCGGCTCGCAACCCGCCACGGTAAAGCCGCGAAAGAACGCCTTGGGCTTGAGCCCCAACGCCAGGGCTTTTTCCAGGCTCATCACCAGGGTCATCGACGCACCGTCGGACAACTGCGACGAATTACCCGCCGTCACCGAACCGTCTTCGGCAAACACCGGTTTCAAGCCACTGAGGCTGGCCAGGGTGGTATCGGGGCGATTGCAGTCGTCGCGGTCTACAACGCCATCAAGCACCTGTGTTTGACCGGTGTTCTTGTCTTCGACGGTGTACTTGACCGCCATTGGTACGATTTCATCGTCAAACAGGCCATCGGCCTGGGCCTGGGCCGTGCGCTGCTGGCTTTGCAACGCATACAGGTCCTGGTCTTCGCGGCTGACGTTGTAGCGACGCGCGACGACTTCGGCGGTCTGGCCCATGGGAAAGTAGAGGCCCGGCACCTGTTCCTTGAGCAACGGGTTGATCAAATGATCGGTGTTGACACTCTTCGTGGTCAGGCTGATGGATTCCACACCGCCGGCGACAATGATGTCGCTGCAACCGGAGGCAATCTGGTTGGCCGCGATGGCAATCGCCTGCAGGCCCGACGAACAGAAACGGTTGAGGGTCATGCCTGCGGTACCCGTGCCCAGTTGCGACAGCACCGCCACATTGCGCCCGATGTTGTAGCCCTGGGCACCTTCGTTGGAGCCGGCGCCGACAATGCAATCTTCGACCGTGGCCGGGTCGATGCCATTGCGGGCCAGCAGCGCATTGACGCAATGGGCCGCCATATCATCAGGGCGAGTCTGGTTGAACTTGCCGCGAAAAGACTTGGCCAGGCCGGTTCGCACGCTGTCGACGATCACTACTTCACGCATGGGGCTACCTCGATCTTGTGGTTGTGGATCGAGAATAGAGGCGGGCCTGGCTGACCGCGATGATCATTCACTGCATGGATGCGAAAGCATGGAGGCCGGACAGACCGGTCTCTATGATCTGTGGAGATCAACTGTGGGAGGGGGTTGCCCCCGATGGCGGTGGGTCAGTCAAAAATCTATCTACTGACACACCGCTATCGGGGGCAAGCCCCCTCCCACAGTTGGACCGAGCGAGGTTCAGGCTATTTCTTCTTGTCGTACTTGCCGGTTTTGGCGAAAGCATGGGCGCATAGGCAGTCTATCTGTTGTACGCAGACCAACTGTGGCAGGGGGCTTGCCCCCGATGGCGATGGGTCAGTTAAAAATCTATCTACTGACACACCGCTATCGGGGGCAAGCCCCCTCCCACAGTTGGACCGAGCGAGGTTCAGGCTATTTCTTCTTGTCGTACTTGCCGGTTTTGGCGAAAGCATGGGCGCATAGGCAGTCTATCTGTTGTACGCAGACCAACTGTGGGAGGGGGCTTGCCCCCGATGGCGATGGGTCAGTCAAAAATCTATCTACTGACACACCGCTATCGGGGGCAAGCCCCCTCCCACAGTTGGACCGAGTGAGGTTCAGGCTATTTCTTCTTGTCGTACTTGCCGGTTTTGGCGAAAGCATGGGCGCATAGGCAGTCTATCTGTTGTACGCAGACCAACTGTGGGAGGGGGCTTGCCCCCGATGGCGGTGGGTCAGTCAAAAATCTATTTACTGACACACCGCTATCGGGGGCAAGCCCCCTCCCACAGTTGGACCGAGCGAGGTTCAGGCTATTTCTTTTTCTTTTTGTCGTGCTTGTCGGACTTCTCGAATGCATCTTCCAACGCCCGATTGATCGTGCGCAACACCTTGACCCGCGCCCAGCGCTTGTCGTTGGCTTCCACCAATGTCCAGGGCGCTACCTCGGTGCTGGTGCGATCAACCATGTCACCCACCGCCGCACGGTAGTCGTCCCACTTGTCGCGGTTGCGCCAGTCATCCTCGGTGATCTTGAAGCGCTTGAACGGGATCTCCTCGCGGGCCTTGAAGCGTTCCAGTTGAGTGTCCTTGTCGATGGCCAGCCAGAACTTGACCACGATCACACCGGCATCGCGCAACTGCTCTTCGAAATCATTGATCTCGCCATAGGCGCGCATCCAGTCCGCCGGGGTGCAGAAACCTTCGATGCGCTCCACCAGCACGCGGCCATACCAGGAGCGATCGAATACGGTGAACATGCCTCGTGCCGGGATCTTCTGCCAGAACCGCCACAGGTACGGCTGGGCGCGCTCGTCTTCGCTGGGTGCGGCAATCGGCACGATGTGGTACTGGCGCGGGTCCAGCGCGGCCGCCACACGACGGATCGCTCCACCCTTGCCGGCCGCGTCGTTGCCTTCAAAGACGGTGACCAGCGCGTGCCTGCGCATGCGTTTGTCGCGCATCAGGCCGGAAAAGCGCGCCTGCTCGGTAATCAGCTGTTCTTCGTAATCGTCCTTGTCCAGGCGCAGGCTCATGTCGAGGCTGTTGAGCAGGCTCATCTGGTCCACCGACGACGGCAGCGGCGCCGGGTTCATGCCACTGGCCTTGACCTTGGCCTGTTGCAACGCGCTCTGCAGACCCTCGAGCAGGATCCTGCCCACGGTCAGCCCACGGTAATGCGGGTCGACCCCCTCGATCACATGCCACGGCGCGTAGTCGCGACTGGTGCGGCGCAGCACGCGCTCACCGAAATGCACGAACTTGTCGTAGGTTTTGGACTGCTGCCAGTCCAGCGGGCTGATGCGCCAGCTGTGCAGCGGGTCATCGGCCAGGGCCTTGAGCCGCGCCTTCATCTGCTTCTTGGACAGGTGGAACCAGAACTTGAAGATCAGCGCGCCTTCGTCACAGAGCATCTTTTCCAGGCGCTCGGCACCGGCGATGGCCTGATCCAGACGTGCGTCCTTGATCTGCCCATGCACCCGGCCTTGCAGCATCTGGCTGTACCAGTTGCCGAAGAAAATGCCCATGCGGCCTTTGGCGGGCAATTGCCGCCAGTAGCGCCAGGCCGGCGGGCGCGCCAGTTCTTCGTCGGTCTGCTGGTCGAAGGTGCGCACTTCGATCAGGCGCGGGTCCATCCACTCGTTGAGCAGCTTGACGGTTTCGCCCTTGCCGGCCCCCTCAATGCCGTTGATCAGGATGATCACCGGGAAGCGCTTCTGCTGCTGCAGCTCGTACTGCGCTTCCAGCAAGGCTTCGCGCAGGGCCGGCACTTCGGCTTCATAGGTGTCTTTGTCGATGGCGTGACCGATTTCGGCGGATTCGAACATGGGCAGCTCCGTTTCAAGATGGCTCAAGACTAGCGGATTGGGCAACGACACGCGGGAGGAAATTCAACCGCCCATTGCCGTGGATCAATTCAACACCGGTTGATCGGCTAGAATGGCCGCCTTGTCTGTACCTGCCGTTATTCATATGAGCCACCCATGACCCCGATCACCCACGCCCAGCTCGACTGGGACGACCAAGGCCGCCCGCACTCACGGACCTTCGATGACGTGTACTTCTCCGATAAATCGGGCCTGGAAGAAACCCGTTATGTGTTCCTTGAGCAGAACCGCTTGCAGGCGCGTTTTGCGGCCCTGCCGGCAGGCGGGCGCCTGGTGATCGGCGAAACCGGATTCGGTACGGGCTTGAATTTCCTGTGCGCCTGGCAGTTATTCGACCAACAGGCGGTGGCCGGTGCCCGCCTGCATTTCGTCAGCGTGGAGAAATACCCGCTCAGCCATGCCGACCTGCAACGCGCCCTCGCCCTCTGGCCCGAACTGCAACCCTACGCCGAACCGTTGCTGGCCCAGTACATCGCCATCCATCAAGGCTTCCAGCGCCTGGTGCTGGACCACGGCCGCGTGACCCTGACCCTGTTGATCGGCGACGCGCTGGAACAGTTGCCGCAACTGGACGCCCAGGTCGATGCGTGGTTTCTCGACGGCTTCGCCCCGGCGAAAAATCCCGACATGTGGACCGCCGAGCTGTTCGCCGAACTGGCACGCCTGGCGGCTCCGGGCTCGACCATCAGCACCTTCACCAGTACCGGCTGGGTACGCCGGCTGATCAATGCCGCCGGGTTCAAGATGAAACGCACGCCCGGCATCGGGCATAAGTGGGAGATCCTGCGCGGGGAGTTTCTGGGTTGGCCCGAGGACCGTCCGGCGCCCGCCCAAGCCAAGCCCTGGTTCGCAAGACCGGCGCCCGTCACGGGCGACCGCCACGCCATGGTCATCGGCGGTGGCCTGGCCGGTTGTGCCACGGCCGCCAGCCTGGCGGCGCGTGGTTGGCGGGTCAGCTTGCTGGAACGCCATGCCGGCCTGGCCCAGGAAGCTTCGGGCAATCCCCAGGGCGTGCTGTACCTGAAACTGTCAGCGCACGGAACGGCACTGTCCCAACTGATCCTCAGCGGCTTCGGGCATACCCGGCGCCTGCTCGAACAGCTGCACCGTGGCGTCGACTGGGACGATTGCGGCGTGTTGCAACTGGCGTTCGATGCCAGGGAGGGCGAACGCCAGGCTCAACTGGCCGCGGCCTTTCCTTCGGAACTGCTGCAGTTGGTTGATCGCGATCAGGCCCGACAACGCGCCGGGATCGACGTGGCCCAGGGCGGTCTGTTTTTCCCGGAGGGCGGCTGGGTGCACCCACCGTCGCTGTGCCAGTGGCAGGCAACGCACCCCTTGATTGACGTGCTCACCCATCGCGAGGTCCTTGAACTCGACCGAGTGGATGATCAGTGGTGCGCGCGCGACGGTGATCAGGTACTGGCCAGCGCCAGCGTGGTCGTGCTCGCCGGCGCCGCTGAGATCAAGCGGTTTGCCCCCAGCGCCGACTTGCCGCTCAAGCGCATACGGGGACAAATCACCCGCCTGGCGCAGACGCAGGCCAGCCAGGCGCTGGCCACCGTGGTCTGCGCTGAAGGTTATGTCGCACCGGCCCGCCTGGGCGAGCATACCCTGGGCGCCAGTTTTGACTTTAATAACCAGGACCTCACCCCCACCAGCGCCGAACATGCCGGCAACCTGGAAATGCTGCGCGAAATCTCCGAGGATCTGCTGCAACGCCTGGACGCTGACGCGATGGCACCGGACCACTTGCAAGGCCGTGCGGCCTTTCGTTGCACCAGCCCCGACTACCTGCCCATCGTCGGCCCGCTGGCTGATCTTGAAGCCTTCCAACAGGTGTATGCCGCACTGGGCAAAGATGCCCGACAAGTGCCGCACATACCCTGCCCGTGGCTGCCGGGCCTGTATATCAACAGCGGGCACGGCTCACGCGGCCTGGTCACCGCGCCCCTGTGCGGCGAGCTGCTGGCAGCCTGGCTCTGTGACGAACCGCTGCCCTTGCCAAGTGCTGTGGCCCAAGCCTGTCATCCCAATCGATTTGCCCTGCGTGCCCTGGTTCGCGGCAAGTCGCAAGCCCCAAAAGTGCAAGATTGATGACCTTATGGCAGTTTGCTTTATAACTTATTGATCTAAAACTCCACGCATAGCGCTGGGTCAGTTTCTGGGTACGCGCCTTTTCGGCGTATTGAGTATTGACCCCTCCCCAACGGAAAAACCGGTAAGGAATTTATGTGTGGACTAGCTGGCGAGTTACGCTTTGATCATCAACCTGCCGACCTGGCAGCCGTGGAACGCATCACGCATCACCTCGCCCCCCGTGGCCCCGACGCCTGGGGCTTCCATGCCCAGGGGCCGATTGCCCTGGGCCATCGTCGCCTGAAAATCATGGACCTGTCGGACGGCTCCGCCCAACCGATGGTCGACGCCCAACTGGGTCTGTCCCTGGCCTTCAATGGCGCAATCTACAATTTCCCGGAACTGCGACAAGAACTGGAAGCCCTGGGCTACGCCTTCTATTCCGGCGGTGACACCGAAGTGTTGCTCAAGGGCTATCACGCCTGGGGCGAAGCGCTCTTGCCAAAGCTCAACGGCATGTTCGCGTTCGCCATCTGGGAGCGCGATGCCCAGCGTCTGTTCATCGCCCGCGACCGTCTGGGCGTGAAGCCTTTGTACCTGTCGCGCACCGGCCAGCGCCTGCGCTTTGCCTCGGCCTTGCCGGCCCTGCTCAAGGGCGGCGATATCAACCCGATCCTCGATCCGGTGGCCCTCAATCACTACCTGAACTTCCATGCCGTGGTGCCTGCACCGCGCACGCTGCTGGCAGGCATTGAAAAACTGCCGCCGGCCAGCTGGATGCGCATCGACGCCAGCGGCAAGGCCGAACAGAAAACCTGGTGGACCCTGCCCTACGGCCCCCATGAGGACGAAAAACACCTGACCCTGGAAGACTGGACCGACCGCGTACTCGACAGCACCCGCGAAGCCGTGGCGATCCGCCAGCGTGCGGCCGTGGATGTCGGCGTGCTGCTTTCCGGCGGTGTCGACTCGAGCATGCTCGTCGGCCTGCTGCGCGAAGTGGGCGTAGAGGATCTGTCGACCTTCTCCATCGGCTTTGAAGACGCCGGTGGCGAGCGCGGCGACGAGTTCCAGTATTCGGACCTGATCGCCAAGCATTACGGCACCCGTCACCACCAGTTGCGCATCGCCGAAAGCGAGATCATCGAGCAACTGCCGGCAGCATTTCGCGCCATGAGCGAGCCGATGGTCAGTCATGACTGCATCGCCTTCTACCTGCTCTCGCGGGAAGTGGCCAAGCATTGCAAAGTGGTGCAGAGCGGCCAGGGCGCCGACGAGCTGTTCGCCGGTTACCACTGGTACCCGCAGGTGGACGGCGCCAGTGATCCGTACGCAGCGTATCGCGACGCCTTTTTCGACCGCAGCTACGAGGACTACGCCGCCACCGTCGCACCAAAATGGCTGACCGCCAACGACGCCGCCGGCGACTTCGTGCGCGAACATTTCGCCATGCCGGGCGCGGACGCTGCGGTGGACAAGGCCCTGCGCCTGGACAGCACGGTGATGCTGGTAGACGACCCGGTCAAACGCGTCGACAACATGACCATGGCCTGGGGCCTGGAAGCGCGCACGCCGTTCCTCGATTATCGCCTGGTGGAACTGTCGGCCCGTGTGCCGGGCAAGTTCAAGTTGCCCGACGGCGGCAAGCAAGTGCTCAAGGAGGCCGCGCGCCGGGTGATCCCCAGCGAAGTCATCGACCGCAAGAAAGGCTACTTCCCGGTGCCGGGCCTCAAGCATTTGCAAGGCGATACCCTGAACTGGGTGCGCGAGTTGCTGCTCGACCCGAGCCAGGACCGTGGCCTGTTCAACCCTGCCATGCTCGACCGCCTGCTGACGGACCCACAAGGCCAACTGACCCCGTTGCGCGGCTCCAAGCTGTGGCAACTGGCGGCGCTGAACCTGTGGCTCAGCGAACAAGGAATCTGATCCATGAAACCTAACGCCGCGGCGTACAGCCAACGCTTACTCAAGGGCCAGGCGCCGACCTACGAGCGCCTGCAGGCCCGGCTTGCCGAAGACGGCAGCGCGCAAGGCCCCGAACCGATTGCCGTGCATTGCGGTTGGGGGCGTCTGTTGATCGGGCACACCTTCCCGGACCCGGCCAGCCTTGCCCAGGAACTGCTCAACGAACAACCCGGTGAGCGCGATATCGCGCTGTATGTGGCCGCGCCCCAGCAGATTCTCGGCATCGACCCGCAGCAATTGTTCCTCGACCCTTCCGACACCCTGCGCCTGTGGTTCAGCGACTATCGCCCCGCTACCCGTGTGTTCCGCGGCTTTCGTATCCGTCGCGTGCAGAGCGAAGCCGACTGGCACGCGGTGAACCTGTTATATCAGGGCCGTGGCATGCTGCCCGTCGACGCCGAACGCCTGACGCCGCGCCATCAAGGCGGCCCGGCGTACTGGCTGGCGGAAGATGAAGACAGCGGCGCGGTGATCGGCAGCGTCATGGGCCTGAACCATCAGAAAGCGTTCCGTGACCCGGAAAACGGTTGCAGCCTGTGGTGCCTGGCGGTGGACCCGCAATGCACCCGGCCCGGCGTGGGCGAAGTACTGGTGCGCCACCTGGTGGAGCACTTCATGAGCCGTGGCTTGAGCTACCTGGACCTGTCGGTGTTGCACGATAACCGCCAGGCCAAGAGCCTGTACGCCAAGCTGGGCTTTCGTGCATTGACCACGTTCGCCATCAAGCACAAGAACGGCATCAACCAGCCGCTGTTTCTCGGCCCGGGCCCGCAGGCGGGGTTCAATCCCTATGCGCGGATCATTGTCGAAGAAGCCCATCGACGTGGTATCGACGTGCAGGTAGACGATGCCGATGCCGGCCTGTTCACCCTCAGCCACGGCGGGCGCCGCGTGCGCTGCCGCGAGTCGTTGAGCGACCTGACCAGCGCCATCAGCATGACCCTGTGCCAGGACAAGAGCCTGACCCACAAGGTACTCAAGGCCGCCGGATTGAAGCTGCCTGCGCAACAGCTGGCGGGCAGTGCCGATGAGAACCTGGAGTTTCTCGACGAGCACCAACGCATCGTGGTCAAGCCGCTGGATGGCGAGCAAGGCCAGGGGGTGGCGGTGGATCTGCAAACGTTCGAGGAGATGCAGCAAGCCATCGAAGCGGCGCGCCAGTTCGACAGCCGGGTACTGCTCGAAAGCTTCCACGAGGGCCTTGACCTGCGCATTCTGGTGATTGGCTTCGAGGTAGTCGCCGCTGCGATTCGCCGCCCGGCCGAAGTGATCGGTGACGGTCAGCATTCGATTCGTGCATTGATCGAAGCGCAAAGCCGGCGGCGTCAGGCCGCCACCGATGGCGAAAGCAAGATCCCCCTGGACGCGGAAACCGAGCGCACCCTCAAGGCCGCCGGCTATAGCTACGACAGCGTGCTGCCCCGTGGCGTGCAACTGGCCGTGCGCCGCACCGCCAACCTGCACACCGGCGGGTGCCTGGAAGATGTCACCGCTATTTTGCATCCGACCCTGGTGGATGCCGCCGTACGCGCAGCCCGCGCCCTGGATATTCCCATGGTCGGCCTGGACCTGATGGTGCCCGCCGCCGACCAGCCCGAGTACGTCTTCATTGAAGCCAATGAGCGCGCCGGGCTGGCCAATCATGAACCGCAACCGACCGCTGAGAAGTTTGTGGATTTGTTGTTTCCGCACAGTCAGCCGGCCGCTTGAGGAATGTGTTGAATGTGAAACCGCTATCGGGGGCAAGCCCCCTCCCACATTTGACGGTGTTCACCTATCAAAGGTGGGAGGGGGCTTGCCCCCGATGAGGCCGGTGAAGGCAACGACATTCCCCCTTATCTCATCGAAACCATCGATGCCCTCAACTCATCAGGAGTTTCCATGACCCGAACCATTCCCGAACCCGACCTCGTCTACCTGCAAAAAGTGCTGCTGGAAATGCTCGCCATTCCCAGCCCTACCGGCTTTACCGACACCATCGTGCGCTACGTCGCCGAACGCCTGGAAGAGCTCGGCATCCCGTTTGAAATGACCCGGCGCGGCACGATACGCGCGACCCTCAAGGGCCAGAAAAACAGCCCTGACCGCGCCGTCTCCGCGCATTTGGACACCATCGGCGCCGCCGTGCGCGCGATCAAGGATAACGGTCGCCTGACGCTGGCGCCGGTCGGCTGCTGGTCAAGCCGCTTTGCCGAAGGCAGCCGCGTCAGTCTGTTCACCGACAACGGTGTGATCCGCGGCAGCGTGTTGCCGTTGATGGCCTCCGGGCACGCGTTCAATACCGCCGTGGATGAAATGCCGGTGAGCTGGGACCATGTGGAACTGCGCCTGGACGCCTACTGCGCGACCCGCGCCGATTGCGATTCGCTGGGGATCAGCGTCGGTGACTACGTGGCGTTCGACCCGCTGCCGGAGTTCACCGAAAGCGGCCACATCAGCGCGCGTCACCTGGACGACAAGGCCGGCGTCGCCGCCCTGCTCGCTGCGCTCAAGGCCATTATCGACAGCGGCGAACCGCTGCTCATCGACTGCCACCCGCTGTTCACCATCACCGAGGAAACCGGCAGCGGTGCCGCCGCCGCCCTGCCCTGGGACGTGAGTGAGTTCGTCGGCATCGACATCGCCCCGGTCGCGCCGGGCCAGCATTCCAGCGAACACGCGGTGAGCGTGGCCATGCAGGATTCCGGTGGGCCGTATGACTATCACCTGTCGCGCCACTTGCTGCGCCTGGCGGCGGACAACGACCTGCCGGTGCGCCGCGATCTGTTCCGCTACTACTTCAGCGACGCGCATTCGGCGGTCACCGCCGGGCATGACATTCGCACCGCCCTGCTGGCGTTCGGTTGCGATGCCACCCACGGTTACGAGCGCACCCATATCGACAGCCTCGCGGCGTTGAGTCGACTGCTTGGCGCCTATATCCTCAGCCCCCCGGTATTTGCCAGCGACGCGCAACCGGCACAGGGCTCCCTGGATCGCTTCAGTCATCAGATCGAACATGAGACGCAAATGGAGAGCGATACCCGGGTGCCGTCGGTGGACAGCCTGGTCGGGCACAAGTCCGATGACGGCAACAGCTGATCCTGGAAACACCCGATACTGGCAACAAAGGTCCCGGCGCAGTAGCATCGCCGGGACCTGACCCTTGAGGCTTATATGCTGATTCCCTACGACGCGCTTGAAGTCGACACCCTGACCCGCCTCATCGAAGATTTCGTCACCCGCGACGGCACCGACAATGGCGACGACACGCCGCTGGAAACCCGCGTACTGCGCGTCCGCCAGGCACTGACCAAAGGCCAGGCGCTGATTGTGTTCGACCCCGAGAGCGAGCAATGCCAGTTGATGCTCAAGCACGATGTGCCCAAGCATCTGTTTGATTGACGCGTGTATTAAGACGTGGGCTCCGGTTGGGCCAGTGCCTGTTGGCGCTGCTGTATTTTCCGGTAGACCTCGGCGCGGTGCACCTTGACCTCGGCTGGCGCGTCAATGCCAAATTTCACGTGAGAACCCTTGATTTCAAGAATATGCACGGCGATGCCATCGCCGATCGACATGGTTTGGCCGACGAGGCGGCTTAAGACCAGCATGGCGGTTGTCCTTTTGGGTAACAGAGCCATGACCATGCGCGAATGCTGGAACAGCAGCAATGGCTCGCGCCTAAATCAGGCATTACCTACGCAGACTGGTAATTTCCCTGACAGACCGTGCCTGGTTTAACCCTTTATGGCCTGCGCCTTGGCGCGCATCTTGTCGGCCATCAGCGTCATCTCGTCATACAGCAACTGCGGGTTTTTCTGTTTGAGCGTCCACGCCATCCGCCCCTGCTCATGGGGCAGAATCATGAACTCGCCTTCGCTGACGCGCTGATAAATGTAGTCGGCGATATCCGTCGCCGTGATCGGCGAGCTCTCGAGTAACTTGCCTACCTGCGCCTTCATCGCCGGGGTCGGCCCGCGAAATGAATCAAGCAGATTGGTCTGGAAAAACGACGGGCAGACCACATGCACGCCGATTTCCTGCTGCTTGAGTTCCACCAGCAGGCTTTCCGACAGCGCCACCACGCCGGCCTTGGCCACGTTGTAGTTACTCATGGCCGGACCCTGCATCAACGCGGCCATCGAGGCGATGTTGATGATGCGACCCTTGCTCTTTTCCAGCAGCGGCAGAAACGCCTTGCAGCCCTTGACCACGCCCATCAGGTTGATTGCGATCTGCCAGTCCCAATCCTCGAGCGACAGTTCGGCAAAGAACCCACCGGAGGCCACGCCGGCGTTATTGACGATCACATCGATGCCGCCAAGCTTTACTTCGCACGCCTGCGCCAACGCGGTGAGCTGGCTGTAGTCACGCACATCGCAGCGCTGGGTGAACCCGTCGCCACCGGCGTCGCGCACTAACCTCAGGGTTTCCTGCAAGCCGGGCTCGCTGACATCCGACAAGGCCAGCTGCCACCCCTCACGGGCCCAGCGCAGTGCGATTTCACGACCCAGACCGGACCCGGCGCCCGTGATCATCATGCGGTTTTGCATAGGTAGTAGCCTTGTGGTTCACGATAGAAGTGGCCGGCAGTGTAGCGAAGGTTCCTGCCGCGCCCACGCACCATCAGAGTGATGAATGCCCCAGGCAAACCGCGGGCTCGGTCGGATACTTGCGCATAGCCTAAGTTCAATATTTTTCAACTAAGTTTGTGCGTTTGCGCAGGTGTTAAAAGAAATAAGCGAGCAAGCGAAATGCTTTAAAAAATTAAGGAATTTTTTATCAAGTGGCAGAGTCGGAGTTGGTAAGCCGTCCATTATCAGATGGACGAGACTCCCGCTGAATAACCGGTCTTTACAGAAGGCCTATAAGGAATAAAACCATGAGCCTGATTCTGATCATTATCCTGATTCTCCTGTTGGTCGGTGGCCTGCCAGTGTTCCCGCACTCGCGCAACTGGGGCTATGGCCCGTCGGGTATCCTGGGTGTGGTGCTGGTGGTTCTGCTGGTGCTGTTGTTGCTCGGCAAGATATAAGCCCCTTCCATGGGTAAAAAAAAGAGGCCTCAATGAGGCCTCTTTTTTATTGCAGTTTTGTTAGTTAGTCCGGCTTGCCATCCACCACACCTGCGGTGTTATCCAACAGGCTCTTGGTAGCGGTTTGCAGGAACGACTCAAGCTTCTGCTTGAGTGCCGCTTCGTCCGGCGATTCGGCAATGACCTTGCCGGTCGGGTTGGCGCCCAGTTCGTATTGCCACAACTTCGGTGGCATTTCCTTGGGCAGTACCAGTACGCGGTCCGCCGTCAGCAGGGCGACGGTCTGGTCGCTGCCTGATGGCTTGATCACGCCGAAGCCCTTGTCGCCTTCCGGCAGGTTCAGCAGGTCACGGCCCCAGCACTGGTGCAGGGTGTCACCGCCGAGGCGGCCCATGATGGTCGGCACGATATCGATCTGGGTGCCCACGGTGTGGTCACGCTCGCCGAACTTTTCCTGCATGCCCGGTGCGATCATCAGCATCGGCACGTTGAAACGGCCCAGGTCCATCTCGGTGATCTGCTGCTCGTTGCCGAAGCCGTGGTCGCCCACCACCACGAACAGGGTTTCCTTGAAGTACGGCTCCTTGCGGGCCTTCTCGAAGAACTGGCCCAACGCCCAGTCGGAGTAACGCATGGCCGTCAAATGCTCGTTGAGGCTGCCACGGTCGGTGACTTTCTCAACCGGCAATGGCGTCGGCAACGCGTACGGTGTGTGGTTGGACAGGGTCTGCAGCAGCGCGTAGAACGGCTTGCCGCCTTCGCGGGCCTTCAGTTCTTCCAGGCCACGGTTGAACATGTCCTGGTCGGACACACCCCAGGTCGGGTCGGAAAACACCGGATCGACGAAGTCATTGCGGCCGATGAAGTTGGTCATGCCCTGGTTGCTGAAGAAACCCGACTGGTTGTCCCAGGCGAAGTCGCCGTTGTAGACATACACGTCGTCGAAATCACGCGCGCTCAGCAACTGCGGCAGGCCCGACAGCTTGTGGCTGCCTTCGGGGGTCTGCATCAGGTATTCGAAGCCGGGCAGGTTCGGAAAGCACGCCATGGTGGCGAACATGCCCTGATGGGTGTGGGTGCCGTTGGAGAAGAAGCGATCAAACAACAGGCCTTCCTTGGACAGTTTGTCGAAGTACGGCGTGATATTGCCTGGACGGCCCAGGGCGCCCACCGAGTGACCGGCGAAGCTTTCCATCAGGATCACGACCACGTTCTTGATCGGCAGCGTCTTCTCGGCCGGCGGCGTGAAATCACGGCGCACCGCGGCGGTGTCGGTATCCACCAGCTTCTCGCTCGGCAGCAGCAGCATGTCACGCACGGTCTGGGTGGCCAACGGTTGTTCCAGGGTCGCTTTCCAGACGTTATCGCGATGCGCGGAGAAACGCGCCTTGGCCGCGCCGATCAACGACAGCGTACCGTTCAGGCCCAGCTGGTTGGCGAAGTTCGAGTCGGTGGTGTACACATCACCCCAACGCAACGGCGGGCCCTGGCGCAGGGTGCCACGGATGGCGACCACGGCAACCAGCAGGCACACCACAAACACCGCAATGCGGCTGTACCACGGCGCCACCTGGCGCGTGCCGATGCTGCCGCCGCTGAACGGGCCGCGTGGGCGCGTTGCGCGGTCGGCGCCCTTGAAGGCCATGCTCAGGATCAGCGTGCCCACCGCCCAGGCGAGCAGGTAGCGCACTACCGGGAAGCCATACCAGAGCATGCTCACCACGGTTTTGGGGTCTTCCTTCACATATTGGAAGACCAGGCCGTTGAGGCGCTGGTGGAACTCGCGGTAGAAGTCCATCTCCATCAGGCCCAGGAACAGCGCGATGCTGGACGCGACGGTCAGCCACAGCCGGAAGAACCCGCGCGCCGCCATCGCCCGTACGCTGAACAAGGCCAGCAGCAGCGGGACCAGCAGGTACATCACCAGGCGGATATCCAGGCGCAGGCCGTTGGCGAACGCTTCCAGGAAGGTCGAGGCCGGTGTATCGAGGATCATCTCGCGGTTGTAGACCAGCAACGCCAGGCGCAGCAGGGAGAACATCACCATCATGACCAGTGCGCAGAGCAGCGTGTACGCCAGATGGGATTTGACGGTCGGTTGCAGCAGGCGATTTGAAGCTCGCTGCTGATTCAGGGCGTCCGGGTTTGCCATGTCGTTTTAGGACCCATTGGAAGTTGAAGTTGCGAAATAATGCAGTGGCGTCCGCCCTCGCCCAGGCTGGCCGGGGTGGGCGGTTAACGCGGTGGGGCAAATGGTGCCCGATCAACGGCATCAACGCTATAGATTACTGAACGTGCGCCGCTGCCCTGCCTTCAGTGCGCCAGGGGATGGAGCCTTGGCAGAGGAACAAAGCGGGCGAATTGTCTTGGACGGGATGTGAAAATTTCGTACAGCGAATACTTTCGACACACAAATTCAGCGGGTGTAATCAAACCAATGTGGGAGGGGGCTTGCCCCCGATTTGCGGTGGGTCAGCCCTTTATCTGTTGCTGACTCAGCGCTATCGGGGGCAAGCCCCCTCCCACATTGACGGTGCCCACTCCAGAAGGAGCAGGTTGCTTAGATCCGCACGTTACCGCGTGGCCCGGCGATCGCCCAGATGATCAGGCCCAGGACCGGGAGCAGCAGGATCAACAGAATCCACAGCACCTTGGCCCCCGTGCTCGCGCCGCTCTTGAACACATTGATGATCGCCCAGATGTCCAGCGCGAGGATGATCAGGCCAATCAGGCCATTGAAAGTCGAACCCATGGTGTCGCTCCTAAGTGAGGGCATGCCCTTGTAGGATAGTCAGCCCTGGCGGGGGTTCCGTATTATTTAAACGTGAACGGCAATCTTCAGCGCTTCCAGCGACGGCTCGGCCTTGATGCCGACCTCGGCGCACAGTTCAAGCACACGCGGCAGGTCATTGCCGAACACCAGGACGGCCTGGATGTCGTCGTCGAGCGGTTGGCTGAAGTCGAGCAGCACATAGCCGCCATCTTCCGGGCTCAGGGCGCTCATCTGGATCTGGATGCGATTGAGCGCCGTCAGGCCTTCGGTCTTGGTCAATTGCTTGGGTTTAAGATTGAACGCCACGCCCGGGCCGAAGGAGGCAACGATCTGGGCAAACAGGTCGGCATAGGTATCGGCCTGGAACAGCACCGTCTCCGGCAGGCTGCCGACCACTACCCACTCCCCCAGCGGGATCGGGAAGCTGTCGTCGTAGTTGATATCCGGATTGGCCGCCAGAAAAGCCGCAGGATCCGCGTAAGCCTGAGCCGCCTCATCGGCGATACGCGCCACCTCGTCCGCGCCCATAATGCCGGTGCTGATTTTACTGATGAGTTCGATGAGCGCGGATTTCATGGGCGAGTCCTGTGGCGGGCGGGTTTTGGAGGGCGCGTAGCCTACACCAGTTTTTGCAACGCCGCCGCCGTATCCACCGCGCCCATGGTCTGCGCTGCTGCCAGCGCCGTCGCGCCCTGGGCATCGGTGGCCTTGGGATTGGCCCCCTGGCCCAGCAAGTATTCGAGCATTTCGACACGATTGAACATGGCAGCCATCATCAACGCCGTGCGCCCATCCGAAGACGCCGCTTCCACCGGCGTTCCGCCTTCGATCAGCGCCTTGACCACGGCCAGGTGGCCCTTGAATGCCGCGCCGGCAATCGGCAGTTGGTTCTTGTCATTGGCGATCAACGGATCGGCCTTGAACTCCAACAGCACTTTCACTGCCTCGGCGTGGCCGTGATAGGCGGCGAGCATCAGCAGCGTGTCGCCATTGTGGTTGCGCAAGTTGGCCGGCAAACCTTTGGCCAACAACGCTGCGAGCATGGCGGCATCGCCTTTGCGGGCGACGTCGAAGACCTGCTCGGCAAATTCGGCGGCTTCGTCATCGGTCATTTGTTTGGGCTGGGTCGACATGTAGGGCTCCTTTCTGATCCTTTATATGGCGCCCAGTGTCGCGATGGAGTTCCCTGCTGTCATGGCTTTTTTGTCAAAAGCGGTCATAGGCAGAATCAATAGCGTAGCCCGTTACCGGCCGCCCGTGGCCTGGATGGAATTTATCCGGGAAACGCGTGGTCTGAATCGGTAGGAAAGAGCAGTTGCGCGTAGGAATTAACCGCCTGGATAACGCAAAATGCAGGATGCACGATGGCCTTTCATGCAAATTGCACGAAAACGAAAATCCAGATAATTTATAACGCTCTGATTTATAAGGATTTTTTCTAACATTCAATACTGGCACAATCACTGCACCTATCACTCCATGCTTGCCAACTTGAGCCAATGGAGCTGATAGACATGAGCCTGATCCAAGATAAATTCGCTTCGGTATTTTCCAACTACGACGTCACTACCCAACCGCGTCCGGACGGCGGCATCCTGTTGACCCTGCGTAACAGCGAAGGCAAACAGGTCAAGCGCTCGATCTCGTATCAGCAGCTGCACACCGCCGACCAACTGACCTGGGTGATCAGCGCCATCCGCCGCGACCTGGCCGAACAAGCCAGTGAGCTGCCGCAAATTTCGATGCTGCAAAGCCAGAACCGCTTTGCCTTGCCGACCTACCATTCGGCATAAGCTCCACCGTTAAAAGAAGGGCCGCGACGCCGTTGAGCGTCGCGGCCCTTTTTTATGCCGTCAGTACAGCCCCTGACGCGCTGCCTCATTCATCGCCTGCACGCGGTTATTGACATCGAGCTTGCCGTAGATATTACGCAGATGGAATTTAACCGTGGCCTCGGAGGTGCAGCGAATCCTGCTCATCTCCCAAATGGTCTTGCCCTCGGAGGCCCATCGCAGAATCTCCAGTTCCGTTCTGGTAAGGGGCTTGCCGAGCAGACTCAAGCGTCGTCTGATAGCCGTCGGTACGATTTCCAACGGTTGAAATATCTCCTCTGGGCCACTCATTACTCTCTCCTTTTTATATGCCGATGCGCTGCCACCCTTCGGATTCTTCCTATTGACAGGCGCCATGAACATTGAACAAAGCGAGAGTTACACAACATGAGCAATGAGAGGCCAGGGCCGAGGATAAACAGCCAAGCCCTACAGGTAATAAGGCTTCTTCCCACAGCAAATTCCAACTTGCCTGGGTTGAACATTTAAAAGATTTGTTTTAGTCGTCCAATTTCGCAGCGTCACGGGCGATGTCATTGCCGGTCAACTTCGGTACCGATCCCTCGACGGTGCTGAACAAATGCAGCATTACACAATAAGGATTCTCCCCCATGTCGAACCAATGGGGCATGTGGGCGGGCACGATCAGCAGATCATTCTTCTCACACCGCACGCCGTAGACATATCCGCCAATGCGCAGCGAGCACAGCCCCTGGCCGGCGATAAAGAATCGCGCCTGATGTTCAGCGCAGGTGTGCTCACCCAGACGTTCGGCCTGGAACGCTTCTGTGGAGTGAGCATCGGTCACGCTGACCACCTCGGCACGCGCGTAGCCAAGCGCGTCGATCTGCGTCTGATACGCCGCAATCAGTTGCGCCTCACTGGCGCCTTTTTCGAGTGTGCCGGGTTGCCAGCGCTCAAAGCGCACGCCGTGTTCGGCCAGGGTCGACTGAATGTCGTCGAAGTGGGTCAGCACCTTGTTCGGGGTGTCCGGTGTAGTGAGGTCATAGACAGCGACATAGCTCATTGCACGACTCCTTGGTTCGGCTCTTGCAATCGAAGGCCAATGATAACGGCGGCGGCCAGGGCCGCGATGCTGGCGATACTGAACGTGAGCGTGGGCCCCAGCAGGTTCCAGCTGTAACCGGCATAGAGCGCACCCAGCGCTCCGCCGGTGCCGGCCAATGCGGCGTAAAGCGCCTGGCCCTGGCCTTGCTGACGATCACCGAAACTGCGCTGTACGAAGGCGATGGCCGCCGCATGGAAACTGCCGAATGTGGCGGCATGCAGCACCTGAGCCAGCAACAGCACCCAGAAAAACTCGGCGAATGCGCCGAGCAGCAGCCAGCGCAGCGCCGCCAGCAGGAAACTGGCCAGCAGCACCCGGCGCACCGAAAAACGCGCCAGGATGCGACTCATGGCCAGGAACATCAAGACCTCCGCCACCACCCCGAGCGCCCACAGCAGGCCGATCACGCCGCGGCTGTAGCCCAGGTGTTCAAGGTGCAGCGTCAGAAAGGTGTAATACGGACCATGGCTCATCTGCATCAGCGCCACACAAGCATAAAACGCCAGCACGCCGGGGTTGCGTAACTGCCGCAGAAATCCGTCTCCGGCCAAGCGTTGGCCGTGGCTGGCGGGCTGCGCATTCGGCACCCACAGGCTGGCGCCGATGATACCGGCCATGATCACCACGACCACCACCGGGTAGATATCCACGCTCAGCCAGTCAAACAGACGGCCCATGATCACGACGGTGAGGATAAAGCCGATGGAACCCCACAAGCGGATCTGGCTGTAGCGCGATGTCTGGCGTTGCAGATGAGCCAGGGTGATCACTTCGAACTGCGGCAGCACCGCGTGCCAGAAGAACGCATGCAGGGCCATGACCAAGGCCAGCCAGGCGTAGGTCTTGCTGACGAAAATCAACGAGAAACTCAACAGCGTGCACACCGCGCCGAACCGCACGATGGCCAGGCGGCGCCCCGTGTAGTCGCCCAGCCAGCCCCACAGGTTGGGCGCCACGCAACGCATCAGCATGGGAATGGCCACCAGCTCGCCGATACGCGCGCTGGAGAAACCCAGGTGATCGAAGTACAACGCCAGGAAGGGCGCCGTCGCCCCGAGCAGGGCGAAGTAGAACAGGTAGAAGCTGGAAAGGCGCCAATAAGGGAGGGCTGTCACTGTCAGCCCGTCACAGCTGGCCCAGCACCGGCGTACTCACCTGCACATCGGCATTTTGTCCACGGTTGCGCAGCAGGTGGTCCATCAGCACGATAGCCATCATCGCCTCGGCAATCGGGGTGGCGCGGATGCCGACACATGGGTCGTGGCGGCCCTTGGTGATCATGTCGACCGGGTTGCCGTGTACATCGATCGAACGGCCCGGCGTGGTGATGCTCGACGTGGCCTTGAGCGCCAGGTGCGCAACGATCGGCTGGCCCGAGGAGATGCCACCGAGGATGCCGCCGGCGTTGTTGCTGAGGAAGCCCTGCGGGGTCATCTCATCGCGATGCTCGGTACCGCGCTGGGCCACACAGGCGAAACCGGCGCCGATTTCCACGCCCTTGACCGCATTGATGCTCATCAGCGCGTGGGCCAGTTCGGCGTCGAGACGGTCGAAGATCGGCTCGCCCAGGCCCGGTTTCACGCCCTCGGCCACGACGGTGATCTTCGCACCGACCGAATCCTGGTCGCGGCGCAACTGGTCCATGTAGGCTTCCAGTTCCGGCACCTTGTCCGGGTCCGGACAGAAGAACGCGTTGTCTTCAACGCTGTCCCAGGTCTTGAACGGAATTTCGATCGGACCGAGCTGGCTCATGTAGCCACGGATGACAATGCCTTGGGTCGCCAGGTATTGCTTGGCAATGGCGCCGGCCGCCACGCGCATCGCGGTTTCACGGGCCGAGCTGCGTCCGCCGCCACGGTAGTCGCGTTCACCGTATTTGTGATGGTAGGTGTAGTCGGCGTGGGCCGGGCGGAACAGGTCCTTGATCGCCGAGTAGTCCTTGGACTTCTGGTCGGTATTACGGATCAGCAGGCCGATGGCGCAACCGGTGGTGCGGCCTTCGAACACCCCGGAGAGGATTTCGACTTCGTCGGGTTCCTGGCGCTGGGTGGTATGGCGACTGGTGCCGGGCTTGCGACGGTCCAGATCACGCTGCAGATCCTGCACGGACAGCTCGAGGCCGGGCGGGCAGCCGTCGACAATGGCGACCAACGCCGGGCCATGGCTTTCGCCCGCGGTGGTGACAGTGAACAGCTTGCCGAAGGTATTGCCGGACATGCGGAGCGCTCCGTGATATCAGTTGAATCAAGTCAACCGTAATAACTTAAGGCGGCCAGTATACGCAGGCTAACCGACTAGTTCATCCTCGAAACCTTACCGGTAGACGTTGGTCCAACCGGCACCTCTCCAATGATGGCGCGATGATGCTGCGAGTTCTGCTGTTCACCCTCACCCTGTTTACCGTCGCGGCCCAGGCCGCCTCCCCTGTCGTGCTGCAACGGCCCATCAGCCTCGACACCGGCAGCGGTGAGCTGTTTGGCTCGCTGCTGTTGCCGCAGTCCGACCACCCCGTGCCGGTGGTGCTGATCATCGCCGGTTCAGGCCCCACCGACCGCAACGGCAACAGCGCCGACGGCGCGCGCAACGACAGCCTCAAGCGCCTGGCCTGGGTGCTGGCCCGACACAATATCGCCAGCGTGCGCTATGACAAACGCGGCGTGGCCGCCAGCCTGGCTGCGACCCCGGATGAACGCAACCTGAGCCTTGACGCCTACGTGGCCGACGCCGTGGCCTGGGGCAAGTTGCTCAAGGCCGACAAGCGCATGGGCCCGCTGATTGTGCTGGGCCACAGCGAAGGCGCACTGGTTGCCGCCCTCGCCGCGCCGCAGTTGAACCCGGCCGGGGTGATTTCCTTGTCCGGCAGCGCGCGCCCGGTCGATCAGGTGATTCGCCAGCAACTGGCCGATCACCTGCCCCCGGCCCTGCTGCTGCGCAGCAATGAAATTCTCGATCACCTCAAGGCCGGCCAGGTGGATGACGATGTGCCACGCCCGCTGGAAGGTATTTTCCGACCCAGCGTGCAGCCCTACCTGATCAGCCTGTTCCGCGCCGATCCGTCGGCGGCCTTTGCCCGCTTGAGCATGCCGGCGTTGATCATCCAGGGCACCAACGACATACAGGTCGGCGTAGGCGATGCCCGGCAACTGAAACAGGCCAAGCCCGACGCGCAGTTGACCGTGATCGAAGGCATGAACCATGTGATGCGTATCGTGCCCAACAACGTCAAGCAGCAACTGGCGTCCTACAACGACCCCAAATTGCCCCTCGCCGCCGAGCTGGGCGAGCGGATAGTGCGCTTTATCAACGAACTTGAACCTCGTTAAGCGGCAATTGGCCTCCAGTCCTGGGGAAAACGGCCGATAAGCCCAGGGTCGACAGTAAAAAGACTGTCGGCTCGCAGGGCTTGGACAGGATCGCGCCGCATGACAACCACTGAAGCAACACCAGAATCCAACGCCGATATTCCGGCTGAAACCGAGGCCGTCGCCGCAGCGGCGCTGCCGTGGGCGGACGTACACGCCGAACATTTCAAGATGCTGCGCCTCGCCCCGCTGGCCATCGACCGTGCGACCGGCGCGCGACCCTTGCGCTTTGTGCAGTTCGGTTACGCCGAGCGCCATGACTCCCATCACAGTTTGTTGCGCATGGTGATCCAGTTGCCCGGGCAGCGCGTACGTCGCGAGCAGAACCAGCTGGATATCTGGGTGGATCACGATAAACATCGCGTGCACTTCGGCCCGGGCAACAGCCTGGAAATCGAACCGGCGAACCGCGGCCTTGGTCGCTTCCTGGTGGCCCAGGCCGCGGCCTGGGCCAAGAAGAAGTGGTCACATTACCGCGTCGATGGCGTGGACCTGGCCAACAAGGACGCGCTCAACGAAGCCACGCGCCTGCGCCGCGATCACTTCCTGCGCATTCAGGGCTTTGACGTGGCCTACGCGGACGTGCAACACCTCAAGGGCAATGTGCAGCCGGGCAAGGTCAGCGATGTGCTGGACAGCTGGAACACCGAGAAGGTGCAATTCGTGGAAATCCTCGAAGCCGCGCAGATGCTGCAACAGGCCGAGCAGAAACTGGCCGAGCAGGAAGTGAAATTGCGCAAGGAAGAGGAAAAGGTCCTCAAGTTCAAGCGCGAGGACAGCGGGTTGCGCTTTACCATTACCTGCCTGGTGGCGTTTACCGTGTTTCAGGCGGGACTGTTGATCTGGATTGCCACACACCGGTAACAGCCTGGAATGCAATTAAATGTGGGAGGGGGCTTGCCCCCGATAGCGGTGTGTCAGTTAGCAATGCATCTACTGACACTGCCTCATCGGGGGCAAGCCCCCTCCCACATGACCGAGTTAAACTCGAGCGGCGAAGACGGCCTGATGCGTCCGGCACTGCTCCGCCGTCAACATGAACACCCCATGCCCCCCCCGCTGGAAGTCCAGCCAGGCGAAATCCACTTCCGGGTACAGCGCTTCGACGTGTACCTGGCTGTTGCCCACTTCCACGATCAGCAAACCCTTCTCGGTCAGGTGGTCCGCCGCTTCGGCCAGCATCCGGCGTACCAGGTTCAAACCGTCGTCGCCACACGCCAGGCCCAATTCCGGTTCATGCTGGTATTCATCCGGCATATCGGCGAAATCTTCGGCATCCACGTAGGGCGGGTTCGACACAATCAGATCGAAGCGCTGACCCGGCAGCCCGTCAAAGCCGTCGCCCTGTACGGTGTATACACGCTCATCGACGCCGTGGCGCTCGATGTTCTGGTTGGCTACTTCCAGGGCTTCGAAGGACAGGTCGCCCAGCACCACCTCAGCCTGCGGAAATTCGTAGGCACAGGCGATGCCGATGCAGCCGGAGCCGGCGCACAAGTCCAGAATACGTGCCGGCGGCTGAGCCAGCCAGGGTTCGAAGCGGTTTTCGATCAGCTCGCCGATCGGTGAGCGCGGAATCAGCACGCGCTCATCAACGATAAACGACATGCCGCAGAACCAGGCCTCCTTGAGCAAATAAGCGGTGGGCACCCGTTCATGGATACGGCGATGCAACAAGCGCTGCACGTGGGAGATTTCCTCTTCTTCCAGATTGCAGTCCAGATAGCTGTCGGCAATTTCCCACGGCAGATGCAGGGCGCCGAGTACCAGTTGCCGGGCTTCATCCCAGGCGTTGTCGGTGCCGTGGCCAAAAAACAGGTCTTCCCCATGGAAACGGCTGACAGCCCAACGGATATGGTCGCGCAAGGTGCGCAGGCGGGAAGTGATCACGGGGGCAGACTCCTGGAAAAAACGACTGGCGATTCTAACAGCGTTCACCTCTACCGACGATGTGCGAAATGCCGTTGCCGTATGTCGGATTTCATCCAAATCATCACGAATGGCTTAAACAAGTCCCCCCCTTGACATGGCTGCACGCCAGCAACGGCGTACCTTACGATGGTAGCGATTCACAGAACCGCTCAGCCAGTGGACAATGTCGCAAAAGCCCCCCTCACAGGAGCCCCAGAATGTCCGTTCCAAAGACGATGTTTCAACTCAGCGGTCGTGGTTACGCAGCTGCCAACCTGGCCCATGCGACCCTCGTGATCATCGACGCCCAGAAGGAATACCTCAGCGGCCCACTCGCCCTCTCTGGCATGGACGCAGCGGTCGGTAACATCAAGCAACTGGTGGCCGCTGCGCGCAGCGCCGGACGGCCGATCGTGCATGTGCGCCACCTGGGTACCGTCGGCGGCCTGTTCGATCCGCAAGGCGAGCGCGGCGAATTCATCCCCGGCCTGGAACCTGAAGGCGACGAAACCATTATCGGCAAGCTGCTGCCCAGCGCCTTTCACGGCACCGGCCTGGAAAAACACCTGCAGGACCTGGGTTCTCTGGACCTGATCGTTTGCGGATTCATGAGCCACTCCAGCGTCAGCACCACGGTACGCGCCGCCAAGAACCTCGGTTTTCGCTGCACCCTGGTGGAAGATGCCTGTGCCACACGCGACTTGCCCTGCAAAGGTGGCGTGCTCAGTGCCGAGCAGGTGCAGCAAACCGAAATGGCCATCATGGCCGACAACTTCGCGACCCTGGCGTTGACCAAAGATCTGATCTGATCGTCTCTCTGATGAGCGGTGTGCCCATGTTCATTGCCCCGCTCAGCCACAACGCCTGCTCATTTCGCGCATTTGCCTCGGGCACAGGAACAACCTGTGTATCTTCCGGTCGAAGGGCCGATACCCTGGAGGAAAGGTCGGAATGAAGATATCCGATGGTTTTGATGCTCGTCGCTTGCGCCCCAAGGGCCCGAGCAATTGGCGTCTGCGCCTGGTGGCGGGCATTGCCGCGCTGCTGGCGATTGTAGGTCTGCTGTTGGCGGGCGCTGGTGGCGCCGGTCTGTTTGGGCATTCACCGGCACTCGGCGAACTGAACGCCAGCCCTGGCGGCTCGGCGATCCTGCTGGGGATCGGCCTGTTGGTGCTGTGGTTGGGTGTATGGCTATGGCGTCGCAGCCGTCGAAAAATGCGCCAGCCGCTGTCATTGAATATCGCCTCGCACCTGATGAAAAAGCACGACTAATGGCGCTTGGATAGTATTTGCCGCGCCCCAGCCGCCGCGATTTAGGTAAACTGCCCGCCCTTCGCGGAGGCTGACATGCAAGACGACGATTTTTCCCTGTTCAAGAACGAGCTGCGCGGCGTCAAGCCGATCAAGCACGACCGTGCCGACACCGGCAAACCCAAGACTGACCGGGCGCAAATCGCCAAGCTGCGCCAGGCCGCGACCGTGCGCACCGATGCCACCACCGTGGATGGTTTGTCGGATCAGTTCGTGATCGACGTCGGCCCCGAAGATGAGTTGATGTGGGCCCGCGACGGGGTGCAGGAAAGCCAGATGCGCAAGCTCAAGGCCGGCCAGATCCCGTTCGAGGGCAGCCTCGACCTGCACGGCATGACCGTGGAGAAGGCGCGGGAAACCCTGTGGGCCTTCCTCGCCGAAGCCACCAGGTTCGAAATCCGCTGCGTGCGGGTCACCCACGGCAAGGCCGTGCGGCTGGACGGCAAGCGGCCGATGATCAAGAGCCACGTCAACACCTGGCTGCGCCAACACACCCAAGTACTCGGCTTTACCTCCTGCCAGGCCCGCCACGGCGGGGCCGGCGCGGTGTATGTGATGCTCAAGCGCACCATGATGGAAGGCCGCGACGAGTAAAGTGCCATCGTCAGGCTTGCAGCGATGGGTCCGCCACCGTAACCTTGCGCTTTGCGAAAATCCCACAGGTAGTTTCATGTCCCTGGAACAGAATTACACCGAGATCCTCGGCCAACTCGGCGAGGACGTCTCCCGCGAGGGCCTGCTCGACACGCCAAAGCGTGCCGCCAAAGCAATGCAGTACCTCTGCCGCGGTTATGAACAGACGCTCGAAGAAGTCACCAATGGCGCCTTGTTCAGCTCCGACAACAGCGAAATGGTGCTGGTCAAGGACATCGAGTTGTACTCGCTGTGCGAGCACCACCTGCTGCCGTTTATCGGCAAGGCCCACGTGGCGTACATCCCGAGCGGCAAAGTGCTGGGTTTGTCGAAGGTTGCGCGGATCGTCGACATGTATGCGCGTCGCCTGCAGATCCAGGAAAACCTCAGCCGCCAGATCGCCGATGCGGTGCTGGAAGTGACCGGCGCCCTCGGCGTGGCGGTGGTGATCGAGGCCAAGCACATGTGCATGATGATGCGCGGTGTGGAAAAACAGAATTCGTCGATGATCACGTCGGTGATGCTCGGTGAGTTCCGCGACAACGCGGCCACCCGCAGCGAATTTCTCAGCCTGATCAAGTAAGTGGCTGTGCAGGAAAAACCGGCGTTCATCGCCGGTTTTTTTTCGCCCGCAAAATTCAGGTAAGCTGCGGCCCCTTCTCCATGGGCAAGAGGCTTTCAGCCATGTTCGTCAAAGCACTTCGAGTCGGCCTCGGCCAGATCATCATCGCCGGCGACTTCCTGACCCGTCCGCGCAAAAAGCAGCGCCCTGCCGAACAACAGGCGCAGGTGAACGCAGCGGCCAGGGACCTGACCCTGTATCAGTTCCACGCCTGCCCGTTCTGCGTGAAGACACGTCGTACCCTGCACCGCCTGAATGTGCCGGTAGCGCTCAAGGACGCGAAGAACAACGCACAGGATCGCCAGACCCTGTTGGAACAAGGCGGCAAGATCAAGGTGCCGTGCCTGCGTATCGAAGAAAACGGCCAGACCACCTGGATGTATGACTCCAAGGTGATCATCGATTACCTGGACAAGCGCTTCGCCGCGATCTGACAGACCTGCGCGGATCCACTGTGGGAGGGGCGGTGCGACGATTCGACTTGCCCCCGATGACGGTGGGTCAGCGACAACAGAGCTGGCTGACACACCGCATCGGGGGCAAGCCCCTTCCCACATTTGGACCGGGATCGACAAAAAAAACCGGTCGGCTCCAAGGCCGCCGCGCTTTTGATTTTGATCTTAGGCGCCCCGTTAAACCACGCTGGCCGAACGCAGGCTTGAATTCGTGGGTAACCCGGCAGGACGCCGGGTTAGCCGCACTGGGCCAGGGATGGCCCATTGCGGCGGCCCACGGATTCAAGCCTGCGTTCGGGCACACCGAGCCCAAGCGAGGTGCCGAGTGGTGGGGCAAGAGCGTTTTGCTTACTTTTGACTGGGCCGGCATTCCGGCTTTTCAAAAGTGAGCCGCTGTAAAAGCGGAACCCTTAGTAGCCGTTACCGCAGAAACGGATATGTACTCGGGCTGATCCAACATCCTGATCGGTTCTGGGGCCGCTATCGGGGCAAGTCGAATCGTCGCACCGCCCCTCCCACATTCAGTTCGGTGTCGGCAAATCCAGGTCCAGCAGTGCCGAACCCAGGCACTTGCCATGGGCATCCAGCGCCAGCGAGCGGGTCACGCCACCACGCAAGATGCCCGGCAACACAAAATTCAGCGCCTGCACATTGGGCAACTCATAACGCCGGACCGGCGCAGCGCCGGGTTCCAGCAAATCGGCAAAGCACTCGGCCACCCGCTCCGCCGTAAGCTGTTCGCACAGCAATGGATAGTCTTCGGCGCGATAGGCAATGATCGAGACGTTCGACGTGTCGCCCTTGTCCCCGGTGCGGGAATGGGCCAGCGTGTGCAGTTTCATCCTTCAATCCTCGGTTTGACTTGATCACGGGACAGCAGCAACGATGCCACCGCCACCACCTGGCGCACGCTCTTGCTCGCGCCACCGCCGCCGGCGGGGCCGTTGGTATAAAGGGTTTCCACTTCATTGCCGACGCGCACGGCGTCGCCGCGATCCTCACAACGGGCAGCGACGCGCAGGCGCACTTCCCAGGGCTCGACGTCACTGCGCGGCCCATGCAAAGCGTCCATGCCGATCAACTCCGCGCGTACGTCCTGCATCGTCACGCCGATCAGTTCCAGACGCTTGAGCACTACATCCCGTGCCAACTGCGCCCGCGCGACAGCGCCCGGACCGCCGTAGGACATCTGCCCTTCACCAATCCAGCCATCCAGATAACCGACGCTGACCTTCAGCTGTTCAGGCCGGGCACGGCCGTCGGCTCCCTGAACACGCACCCGATCAACGCCCTCCTCGGCAAAGCCCACCTGTGAAAAATCGGCCGTGACATCCGGGGTCAAATACGCTTGCGGGTCATGCACTTCGTAGATCAGTTGTTCGCTGCAGGTGGCGCGGCTGACCTGCCCCCCGGAGCCCGCCACCTTGGTGATCAACGCGTGGCCATCGGCGTCGACCTCGGCCAACGGAAAGCCCAGGCGCGCCAGGTCATCCACATCCTTTAAGCCTGGGTCGGCGAAATAACCACCGCTGACCTGCCCCGCACATTCAAGCAAATGCCCGACCAGCGTGCCCCTGCCCAGGCGCTGCCAATCGTCGGCAGCCCAGTCGAACTCAAACATCTGCGGCGCGAGAAACAATGATGGATCGGCCACGCGCCCCGTAATCACTACATCGGCGTCGGCGCGCAGGGCCTCGGTAATGCCCTCCACGCCCAGGTAGGCATTCGCCGAAATCAGCCGGTCACCCAGTGCGCCCAGGGTCTGGCCGTTGTCCAGCCTCTGCTCCGGCCGCAACGCCGATAGCACGTCGTCGCCCAGCACGGCCACCACTTTGAGGTTCACGCCCAGCTCACCGGCAATGCGCCGCACTTCAACGGCGGCCGCCACCGGGTTGGCCGCGCCCATATTGGTGATCACGCGCAGACGGCGGCGACCCGGTTGCCGCCCGACAAAGGGCAGCACACGGTGCATGCGCTCGCTCAACAAGGGGTCGTAGCCGCCTGCCGGATCACTGATACGCGCCTGTTGCGCCAGGGCAATCGTGCGTTCGGCCAGGCATTCGAATACCAGGTAATCCAGGTCGCCCCGTTCGGCCAGTTCCACGGCGGGTTCGATACGGTCACCGGAGTAGCCGGCGCCGGCGCCGATGCGCAAGGTTTTCATCTCAGATAACTCCTCTTATATAACGCCCAGGAGCAGCGCGGTCAGGGTCATCAACACCGACGCGGCAAACAGAAAAGGAATGGTGAAGCGCTGGTGATCGGCCAGTTCAATCTTGCACAGGCCCACCAGCAGGAAGGTCGCGGGGGTCAGCGGGCTGACCGGGAAACCGGTGGTGTGCACGCCCAGCAACGAGGCCTGGGCCACTTGCAACGGGTCGACGCCCAGCGCCTTGCCGACTTCGGCGATCACCGGCATCACGCCGAAATAGTAGGAATCGGGATCGAACAACATGCTCAGCGGCATGGAAATAAAACCCACCACCGCTGGAATCAACTTGCCATGGCCGGCCGGAATCTGCGCCACCGCCACTTCGGCAATCGCCTTGAGCATGCCGGTGCCTTGCATGATGCCGGTGAACACGCCCGCGGCGAGCAGGATACTGGCCATGGTCAGGGCGGTTTTGGCATGGGCGTCGATACGCGCGCGCTGGGCGTCGACGTTGGGGTAGTTGACGCACAGCGCCACCACGGTGCCGAGCATGAACATCACCACCGGGTCGACCCAGCCGGCGATCATCACCACCATCACCAGCACGGTGAGCAGCAGGTTGACCCAGAACAGCCGCGGACGGCGCAACCTGATGTCGTCATCACTGAGCACCCGTTGCGGCACCGCGTCCACGTTGGAACCGGCGCCCAGGCCCAGGCGCTTCTCTTCCCGACGGCCAAGCCACCAGGCGCAGGCGAACACAAAGATCAGCCCGACGATCTGCACCGGGATCAGCGGCTGGAACAGGTCCGCCACCGGCACATGCAACGCCGCGGACGAGCGCAGCACCGGGCCGGTCCACGGCAGGAAGTTGACCCCGGCGGCCATCGCACAGACACAGGCCAGGATGCGCTTGTCGATGCCCAGCCGGGTGTACAACGGCAACATAGCCGGCACCGTCACCAGAAAGGTCACCGCGCCGGAGCCGTCCAGGTGCACCAGCAGCGCCAGGGTCGCGGTGCCGACGACAATCCGTGTAGGACGCGTGCCCACCGTGCGCAGGATGCGATCGATGATCGGGTCGAGCATGCCGGCGTCGGTCATGATCCCGAAGAACAGGATCGCGAACACAAACATGCCCACCACCGGGGCGACGTTCTTGATACCGGTGATGATGAACCCGCTGGTTTGCAGGCCGAAGCCACCGATCAGCGCGGCGATGATCGGCAAGGCAATCAGAGCCACCAGGGGCGAGAGGCGCTTGCTCATGACGGCGGCAAGCAGGCAGAGGATGGTGATGACACCCAGGGTTGCGAGCATGGGGTACTCCAGGACGGCCTTGGTGGCCGGTTATTGTTTTCCCTGGAGTATTGGAAGCGGGTTAGTCTTTGTAAATTGGAATATTCGGCATAGCACGTTCGTAAAAACAAAATGAAGCGGCCCTTATGAAAAACAGCATCCAGCATATCCAGGCCTTCCTTGCCGTTGCGCGTACCGGCAGTTTCACCAAGGCCGCCAATGAGCTGCACCTGTCTCCCTCAGCTCTCACCGTGCAAGTGCAACAGCTGGAGGACTGGCTGGGTGTCGCCCTGCTCGACCGCAGCCCGCGCCATGTGAGCATCACCGCCGCCGGCCAGGCGGCGCGTGGCCCCATGGAAAAACTGCTGCTGGACCTGGACAACATTGTCACCGGCTCGCGCGACCTCGCCGCCCTGCGCCGGGGCGTGGTCAGTATCGCCGCCCTGCCCTCGGTGTGCGCCGGCAGCCTGCCGCCGGTGTTGCGCCTGTTTCGCGAGCGATTCGCCGGCATTGAAGTACGCCTGCATGACCTGGTGGCCCATCGCATTCATGCCCAGGTGCGTTCCGGCGAGGTGGATTTCGGCATCGGCGTGCGTGCACGCCTCAGTCACGGCCTGGACTTCGTACCGGTGTTGAATGATCGACTGTGCGCGTTTGTGCCATTGAACCATGGGCTGACGCGCTATCGGTCACTGACCTTGGAGCAACTGGCAGACCAACCGATCATCCTGACTGGACGCGACAGCAGCGTGCGCGAGCAAGTGGACGCGCTGTTCGACCAGACACGGCTGACGCTGAACGCGGGCATGGAGGCCAACTACATGTCCACGGTATTGGCGTTGGTGCGCCAGGGCTTAGGGATCAGTGTGCTGCCGGAGTCGGCGGCGGACAGCCTGGAGGGGTTGCAGCGGATCACGATCGATCATCCCGGCGTGAACCGGGAGATCGGGTTGATCACTCGCAGTGGGATAGCGTTAAGCCCGGCAGCACAGCGCTGCTTTGACCTGCTAAATAACGAGTTATCTGACTCACCATTGAGCTAAATGGTCGCAGAGCGCTTGGCGATCACCACCCTCTGCAGGAGCGAGCTTGCTCGCGAAAAACCTCAACGATAACGCGTACCTCCTGAATGAACGCGGTGCCTGTGAGTTTTTCGCGAGCAAGCTCGCTCCTACATCAGGACTTGCCCTCACCTTTTGATTGCATATCAGGCCAGCATCGGGACATGCCGAGGATGACTGGCTACCCGCTGCAGCCACGCCTGCACCGCCGGATACGGCGCCAGATCAAAGCCGCCTTCATGGGCCACATGGGTGTAGGCATACAATGCGATATCGGCAATCGAATAGCGCTCGCCCACCAGATACGGCGTGGCTTGCAGCTGGCGCTCCATCACCCTCAACGCCTTGTAGCCGCCCTTGTGGGTCGTCTTGTATTCCTCCAGGCGATCCTGCGGCAGGTTCAGGTAGAACTGAATGAACCGCGCCACGGCAATATAAGGCTCGTGGCTGTATTGCTCGAAAAACTGCCACTGCAACACTTGTGTGCGCAAACGCGGCTCGCTCGGCAAGAAGTCGCTGCCATCGGCGAGAAAGTTGAGGATCGCATTAGACTCCCACAGGCAGGTGCCATCTTCAAGTTCCAGCACCGGGATCTTGCCGTTGGGGTTCTTGGCCAGGAACTCAGGGGTCTGGGTGTCGCCCTTGAGAATATCGATATCAATCCATTGATACGCAATGCCCAACAGGTTGAGCATCAATTTCACCTTGTAGCAGTTGCCCGATTTGTAATCGCCATAAACCTTGTACATGGGCTCCCCTTATGCCGCTTGACGCGCCCGGAACGAACGCTTGCGCCCACAAAGTGCGGCTATCGACGGTTTGTTTCAAGACACCGCGCAGAATAAATCCGAGCCAACTGCTGTGGTGGCCGGCCTTTCGTCCCTTTCTGCGCAGATAATCGAAAACATTATTTGCTTTATTTGTATACAAAAGCATAATTCGCTTCGTGCGAGTTCCTGACCTATCAGTCAACAAAACCCGCCAGTACCTCAAAGCGCTGTTGCCCACGCATGTGACCGGCGCTGGAAATAACAATAAAACGATTGAGGAGTACTCGCTGTGGATAGCCGCAAAACCGAAGCCCCTATTCTGGACCTCAGCCCGCCGCAGCACGGCTGGCTCGAACGCCTGTTCAAACTGCGCTTGCATGGCACCACAGTGAAGACCGAACTGATCGCCGGCCTCACCACCTTCATCACCATGGCCTACATCATCTTCGTCAACCCCAACATCATGGCCGATGCGGGTATCGATCACGGCGCGGCGTTTGTCGCCACCTGCATCGCCGCCGCGCTGGGCTGCCTGTTGATGGGCCTGTACGCCAACTGGCCGGTGGGCCTGGCGCCAGGCATGGGCCTGAACGCGTTTTTCACCTACACCGTGGTCGGCACCATGGGCTACCACTGGGAGACCGCCCTCGGCGCGGTGTTTATCTCGGGCGTGCTGTTCATGATCCTGACCCTGTCGCGTATCCGCGAATGGCTGCTCAACAGCATTCCCGTCAGCCTGCGTCATGCCATGGGCGCCGGGGTGGGCCTGTTCCTCGGCGTGATTGGTCTGAAAACCGCCGGGATCATCGTCGACAGCCCGGCCACACTGATCAGGCTTGGCTCGCTGCACGAACCCGCGCCATTGCTGGCGGCGGTGTGTTTCCTGCTGATCGCCATTCTCAGCTATCACCGCGTGTTCGGTGCGATCCTGATCAGCATCATCGCCGTCACTCTGGCTGGCTGGGGCCTGGGCCTGGTGCATTACAACGGCATTCTCTCCACCCCACCGAGCCTGGCGCCGACCTGGATGGCCATGGACGTGATGGGTGTGTTCAATGTGAGCATGATAAGCGTGGTATTCGCCTTTCTTTTTGTACACATGTTCGACACGGCGGGTACACTGATGGGCGTTGCGCAACGGGCGGGCCTGGTCAACGCCGACGGCAAGATCGACAATCTGTCCCGCGCGCTGAAGGCCGACAGTGCTTCCAGTGTATTCGGTGCCATGGTCGGCGTGCCGCCCGTGACCAGCTACGTGGAAAGCGCCGCCGGTGTGGCAGCTGGTGGTCGTACCGGGCTGACCGCGGTAACGGTGGGCGTGCTGTTCGTGGCGGCGATGTTCTTCGCGCCGCTGGCCAGCATGATTCCCGCCTACGCCACCGCCGGTGCGTTGATCTATGTGGCGATGTTGATGATGGCCAGCATGGCGCATATCAACTGGGACGAAGCCACCGACAGCATTCCGGCGATCGTCACCGCGATCATGATGCCGCTGACGTTTTCGGTCGCCGACGGTATCGCCCTGGGCTTCATCACGTATGTGGCACTCAAGGCCGGCACCGGCAAGTACCGCGAGATTTCCGTCAGCCTATGGGTGCTGTGCGCGATCTTTATCGCCAAGTTTGTATTTTTGTAAAAGCAGCGGCAAGTTTTCAGCTACAAGCTACAAGCTATAACTTGCCGCTTGAAGCTTGAAGCTTGCCGCTGATAACCGGAGCAAACGACATGACAATCGAAACCTGGCTGCTGTTCAGCGGCGCTGCGCTGGTGGTGATCCTGATCCCCGGCCCGTTGTCCCTGTTGATGATCAGCAACAGCCTCAACTACGGCCTGCGCCGCTCGTACCCGGCGTTCCTGGGCGGCGTGTTTGCTTCGATCTGCCTGCTGAGCGCCTCGGCCCTGGGTCTGGGCGCGCTGCTGCTGGCGTCCGAACAACTGTTCAGTGCACTGAAGATCGTGGGTGCGCTGTACCTGTTCTATCTTGCCTGGCAGAGCTGGCAGCAATCGCGCCTGCCGGCCCAGGGTGCACACGTGCCGCAGACGCCCGCCGTGCCGCGTTTTCGCGCCTTGTTTGGACGGGCCTTTGTGCTGGGTGCGAGCAACCCCAAGGACATCCTGTTTTTCGCCGCCTTCCTGCCGCAATTTCTCAACAGCCAGCAACCGTTCCTGCCGCAATTGCTGACTATGATCGCCACGTGGACGGTGCTCGACCTGCTGTGCAAGCTGGCCTACGGCTCGGGTGCCCATGGCGCCGCACGGTATCTGCGCAGCGGTTCGGGCCAGAGCTGGTTCAACCGCCTCAGCGCCGCGCTGTTCGGCGGCGCCGGGATTGCGTCCTTGATCAAAGCTCCCCTGGCCTGATGAAATAGATCGTGGGCCTTGGCGCGTTCTGAACGCCTGCGATCAGCTTGACCAACCTCCCTTCATTCGACGCCACCATGACCTGCCGATACAACGCCGGATACACCCGGCTTTTATTCAGGAACCAGTCATTGGAGAGGAGTCGATCACTGCCCAGTTTCATCGGCATGCTTTTACCGTCCAACCAGCGGGGCACGATGTAATAGAGCTTGTCGGAGGCTGGATGCGTCGCTGAAAGATGGGGATAACGGGGCGCATAGATCAGTTTCAAACGTTCTACGACAAACCCATGTTGCTGCAGAATCCGGGTGACCTCCTCGACACTGGCCATCACTCGTTTTTGGGTGATCGCACTCTGGCCTTTGGCTTTGACGAACAACGAACGATCAAACGTGGACGGCAGATTGAAATCCATGCGCTCAAAACTTCCGACCTGCCCGTCTACACCCACATACAGACTGAACAGCTTGCGCGGTCGCATGGGCTGCAACATTCTCATCAAGTCATCGGTTTGCGCGGTTTGCCCTGGTACGTGAGGCATCCAGTCATCCAGTGCCGCGCGGATTCTCAACAAGCGCGTGCTTGTCAGGGCGGACTCGCCCGGATCAGCCAATTCGACCAGCCTGCGCGCCGCATACCTCGCACTGGACGGTGTCAGGTCAGCAAACCTGGCGCTGATCGAGGCCGCCAACGGCTGGCTGAACAGCGACTCCCTGGCGGTCCAGCGCAGGTCCTCGCCATAGGTGAACAGCACAGGCTGCGGCGTAGTGCCGTCTCCCAGCCGCATGGTGATGCTGTCGATACTGTCGATCAGCGACCCAGGCGGCTTGAGAAAAACCACATCGGGATTGGCCAGCGAGCCACCGGGCAGGGTTTCATAATACCGCTCGCCCACCTTGAGGCTCGGCCCGCTGACCTCCTCGATCGTGAATATTTTGCGGTACGGCGCAATTTCCACCGCCTTGCGCGAGCCCAGCGGTTGCCCCCAGTCGCGCCAGGCGCTCGTCAGGTTGTGCGGGCGCCTGCCCAGTTGCTCCGCCGACGCGACGGGGGGCGGCGCCCAACTGACCGGAACCTTCGAGGGTGGCAGGGTTTGCTGCCAAAATGGCGTGACCATTGAACTGGGCCCCGGCTGAGGCTCGGGTGCATCGGCTCCCAGGAGCCACTGGCGCGGTTCCTCGATGTTCAGGATCAGCTCGTTGTCCCCAGGTGTGCGCACGTTCTTGAAGCGCAGTTGCCGTTCGCCATCGCGCCGATACACGCCATAACGTCCGCCCTCGGCGTCGGTGACGAATTGTTCGCCGTTTTTAAACCGGGAGCCTTTACCGATCGGTCCTTTCAACTCAATCGCATCACTGGCCGGTCCCGATAGTTTGTAGGGCTCCAGGCCCTTGAAAGTCATGGGTGAAGAAGGCGGCCGCAACGACAGTTGACGGTGAACCTGCTGACGTCGATGCAGCTGCTTGAAGGCCAATGTCATCGGCCTTACGGGCATTTGCTTGAGCGGTTTGGCGACAGCGCCGATCTTGAACGGAGCGAATGTCAGCGCCGCATCCAGCACCAACTGATGGACGGCAATCGCCAGGTCGACGCCCTCCCCAGCCTCGCCGCTGTGATAGAGACGGCGCGCCGCCAACAGCAGGTCATGCAGCAACACGCCTATGGACACCACGGGGATCATCGACAGCAGCCCCCTGATCGTTTGAGCCTTTTGCTCACCCAGTCGCCACAGACGATAAACCTGCAGTGAAGCCTGGGAATTGGACTCGGCCCGCCCCTTGCGCTGCACCGCCAATACCTGGGCGTGGGCCAGCGCTGCAACCATATCGCTTGCGTCCGTTTCGGTGATACCCAACCACTGCGCAGGCATGACCTCCTGTTGTTCTCGGATCTCCAGCTCAATCTCGCTGAGTGCCATGGCCGGGAATACCCGTTTGCTTTTAAACCAGCGATACAGATGCCGGCCAATGAATAACGCCCGGGGCTCGGCAACATCCACCAACGTAAACATCCGCAGTTGCTCCAGCATGCTGCGCCAGAGCGTTTTGGGGGTGATCACGGGGGTGATTGCCCCTGGATAACCGGCGAGCGCTTGCGTCTCTGAGCCGGGGGCAATGTATGTCGCGAGCTCGGCAATGTTTTCTTGCGCCTGCCAATGCTTGATCAGCGTCTCACGTAGAGCATCGAGGCTGGCGTGCTCCGAGAGCGCCGGGTAATTACTTGCAGCGGGCCAATAAAAAACACAACGCGGCATCCGGGGATCCTGGATCACCACCATGCCGGCAATATGACGGGCCCAGGCCACCGTCACCGCCTCGACCCTGAGGAAATACAGGCGCAACGATGAGGGTGGCCCAGGCTCAACCGCGATTGCGCGCTTGAACAACTGTTGTGCCTGCTCGCTCAGCTGGAGCTGCTGGGCACCGATCAAATCGACGGTCGTCTGGCGTCGCACGGGCCTGCGCAATAACTCATGGCGCAGCGGCGAGTGGGCGGAGGCCTGCGCCCTATCGCCCTCGCCATAGCCAACGCTGAGGATTTTTTGGTCGTATTGACCGCCGATATCCAGCGCCGCGATGGTCCTGATCAAATAATCCACGCTCAACCGCGCCTTCCAGGCGGGCACCAGGTACCGCGTGCGTGTGAGCCGCCAGGCGGTCCAGGGCGCTTCGGGGTCGAGGTTGGCCAGCGCGAGGTGCAGAAAGCTGTAGGTCGTGCGTTCCTTGCTGACCACGGTTTTCGGCCCTGCCTCACCGGGAAGACGCTCCGGACGACCAACCCAGACTTTGCTCACATCGTCGGGGATGTCGAACAGCGGCAGATCGATATCAAACTCCGGATAGAGCCCATCCAGGGTCAACTGCCGAATCAACAGCGGGCGGGCAAAATCCTCGACACTTCCCAATGCCTCCACCCACTGGCGCTGCAGGTTCAGTGCACTGCGCTTCTGACGTTTGACCAGGCGCGCGTGCCGCCTGCTGATCGAGACCGGCGCCTGGGCATACCAAGTCGGCATTTTGCTTGCCCGTGCGGCGCCCGCCATGACTATGTGCACGTTGTTCAGGGCCACTTCCCTGACATCGTGAGCGGGCACTTGCAGGCTTTGGGCAACCTCGGCCGCCAGCAGGGTCATTGCCAATGCAGCATCGCTGACCTCGCTGAACACCCGTTCGCCCGCCACGATTTTCTGTCGCGCGTCCGCGAATCCCTTGACCTGCTCCTTGAGACCGACCAACAGCGCATCGCCACTGATGTCTGCAAAGCACACTGTGACGGGCTCGTTGCGTGGCAGGCACCGGGCCCAACTGCGCGCGACATTGCGCTCGGCACGCCCGATGCACTGCCACAGCGGGTTCGGTTCGCGCGCCATGAAACTGGCCTGCAAACCCTGCGTCAGCGCCGTCAGGGATTTGAAGCGTTGCAAACCGCCCTCCAGCCCCGGCATGTACAACAGCATCGCCTGATGGGCATGGCCCGAGGCACCGGTCACCACTAACACGCCCAGCAATCGGAAGGCTGGCTGCGTGCCCCCGCCCAGGGTCACAGACAACACTCTACCTGCACCGATGCCGCGCTTTTGAGACGGTTCCTCGACCACTGCCCTGACCCGCGCCAGCAAGTGTTCGTCAATGAACTCAAGCCGGTGCATCAACCGCGCCTCGTTGATCAAGGCCGCGCCACGTGCCGCCAGCAAGCGCTCCTGGCGGCTCGGCACACCGTTGACAGGCCCCACCCAGAACGCCTCGTCATCCAATCGATGTTCATAGCCCTCAAGCAAGGACGAGCAATGCTGACGCTGCTCCAGCCATTGCTGGTGCAAAGCAGCGACAGCCTTGAAGTCGGCCGTTTCCTCGCTTGGTTTGTCATCATCAAGCAAACGTGTCAGCGCCTTCTCATACTGCTGCTGTTTCTGCTCGCGCAGACGCAATGGCAGGTTCTGAGACAGGCTGGCGAAGCTGATTTGCGAAGAACGCTCGTGCTGGTCGCGGCTCAACATCTGCGCCAGCGTCGAACTCAAACCCGCCGGCATGCACAACAGCCTGCGCCCCTGTTCCACCTGCAATAGACGCTCGACCGGTTGCATATAGTCGCCTTTGATCGCATCGCCGGGAAACAGATAAGCGATATTGATATCCAGCAGGGTCGCCAGTTCGTTGTCCCACTGCACGTGCAACAGCGCCTTGGCGCTATGGTCGAGGGCATGACTGTCGATCAGCGGGCCCAACTGCCCCACCGACATGGGCAGTGCGGAGGAGGCGGTGATGTCGGGCAACTCATGACGCCTGCGCAATGCCAGCGACGGCCAGAGTGAATGTGCCTGCGCCGTCACCAGTTCAGGGAAGCGATGCTGCCAGGCCTGTTGCGTGTCGAACTCGTAAAACAGCGGGGCCAGGCCCGGCAGGAACAGCACCTGTCGGGTCTGGGCAGGTTGCGCGTCGTAGTAGAGATGCAGCGCACCACTGAAGGGAACAAGCGCGCCGGACTTGCCTGGACATACCACTTGCGCCACCCGCAAACCGGCGTGCAGGCCTCCTGCCCGTGCACGTTGCTCGGCGGTAGGTGCCTCGACCGTCATCATGACCATGGCCAATCCATCATCGGATAACTGGTTGAATCCGTGAGCCAGCAGGGCCTGATCGCCGATCAGTGCGTGGTACACCTCACACCAGTACGCCTCGCGCGTCGCCAATCCATCTTCAGCCAGCACTTGCCAGAACGCTGGCGCCGCAGATTCGATGCGCGCCAATAGATCCACCTTGAGCACCCGGCTCAAGGCCGCGTCGGCCAGTTGTCTGGATGCACAGGCCCGTTGACTCAGCTTGCCCTCGCGAACGCACGCGCGCTCGGCCAGCAAGCGCATCACCGTATCGGTCAGGCTGCGGCGCCAGGGCGGCTCGCCAGGGATCAGGGGCACGTCGAGCAGCAAGGAGTCAGGGTCCATTTCAAAGGTGTCGCGCAAGGTCTGGCGGATCAGGCGACTGATACGCGGCGCGCGCAGCTGCATCTGTTGCAGCAGGCGCGACCGGTAAGCACATCGTGCATGGGCGAGGTAAAGCTCATTGAGCTGGCGACTGGATTTGACGGTAGCGTCGAGGCGGTCGAGCAGAAGGGGTTCGGGTCCCATGTCCACGTCCATTTTTTCTGAAAAAAAAAGACTAGGCAGCGGCAGCGACCGGTTGGCGCTACATAATTGAACGTCGAAAAAAAGCCCGCAGTGTGCGGGCGAAACCAACGAAGAGCATGTGGGGTGTGAAGCGAGGTGACGACTCAGCTACCCCGGTAGGTGGAGTAGCTATAGGGCGAAATCAGCAAGGGCACATGGTAGTGGTCCTGCTCGGCACTGATGCCGAAGCGCAACACCACCACATCGAGAAAGGCGGGTTCAGGCAACTGCACACCCCGGGCGCGGTAGTAATCACCGGCGCTGAACTGCAACTGGTACACGCCGCTGCGGTAATCGTCGCCTTGCAGCAGCGGTGCGTCGCAGCGACCGTCGCTGTTGGTCAACGCGGTGGCGACCAGTTCAAGCTGCGCGCCATCGACTCGGTACAGCTCAACCTTGATTGCGCTGCCAGGGCAGCCGTGCGCGGCGTCCAAAACGTGTGTGGTCAAACGTCCCATGGCTTTATGCGCCTCCCGAAGTCAGTAATAGTGAAACCCGCACTTTTTCAGGGCAGTGAAAAAGCCGGCGATGGCTGATTAAGACACTTTTATAAAAAATTGTACACAATAAATTCAACGAGCTTCCAATCCCCTGCAGGAGCGAGCTTGCTCGCGAAAAACGCCAACGATAACGCGGGCTCGCGGGATGAAAAGTGGCGGCCTCAGGTTTTTCGCGAGCAAGCTCGCTCCTACAGTGGGCTTTTTCATCTTAACCTGACCACTCAGGCAAGTTTCTTGCAGGCAGAACTTTCAGAAAAAATGCAGTAATGCAGGCTTACAAAATTTGCGATAAGTTGTATACAATCACTCATCGCTGTGACGCCCCCCAGTCTTTCCACTGCCCGGCCGCCACACTATCTGCTACCACGAACAAGAAGGAAGACTGCAGTGAGCGCTGACTATCCACGCGACCTGATCGGTTACGGCAGTAACCCTCCTCATCCCCACTGGCCGGGCAAGGCACGTATTGCGCTGTCGTTCGTACTCAATTACGAAGAAGGCGGCGAGCGCAATATCCTGCATGGCGACAAGGAATCCGAAGCCTTCCTCTCGGAAATGGTCTCGGCCCAGCCGCTGCAAGGCCAGCGCAACATGAGCATGGAATCGCTGTACGAGTACGGCAGCCGTGCCGGGGTGTGGCGCATCCTCAAATTGTTTAAAGAGTTCGATATCCCGCTGACCATCTTCGCCGTGGCCATGGCCGCCCAGCGTCATCCGGACGTGATCCGCGCCATGGTTGCCGCCGGCCACGAGATCTGCAGCCACGGCTACCGCTGGATCGACTACCAGTACATGGACGAGGCCCAGGAGCGCGAGCATATGCTCGAAGCGATCCGCATCCTTACCGAACTGACCGGCGAACGCCCGCTGGGCTGGTACACCGGCCGCACCGGCCCCAACACCCGGCGACTGGTGATGGAGGAAGGCGGCTTCCTCTATGACTGCGACACCTACGATGACGACCTGCCCTACTGGGAACCCAACACTCCCACCGGCAAGCCGCACCTGGTGATCCCTTATACCCTGGACACCAACGATATGCGCTTCACCCAGGTGCAGGGTTTCAACAAGGGCGATGACTTCTACGAGTACCTAAAGGACGCCTTCGACGTGCTGTATGCCGAGGGCGCTGAGGCGCCGAAGATGTTGTCCATCGGCCTGCATTGCCGCCTGATCGGCCGCCCGGCGCGCCTGGCTTCGCTCAAGCGCTTTATCGAGTACGCCAAAAGCCATGAACAGGTGTGGTTCACCCGCCGCGTCGACATTGCCCGTCACTGGCACGAAACCCACCCGTTCACGGGAGCCGCGAAATGACTGCATTCCAGAACTTGAAACCGTCGAGCCTGAGCCGCGATGAATTCGTCGCCGCCTTCGCCGATATCTACGAACACTCGCCATGGGTGGCTGAAAAGGCCTTCGACCTGGGCCAGGACGCGTCGATCGACCAGATCGAAACCCTGCACCAGCGCATGAGCGATATCCTGTTGAGCGCCGATCATGCCAGTCAACTGGCCCTGATCAACGCTCACCCGGACCTGGCAGGCAGAGCTGCCGTCCAGGGCCAACTGACCCAAGCCAGCACCGATGAACAAGCCGGCGCGGGTATTCACCAATGCACGGCCGAAGAGTTTTCTCGCTTCACCGAGCTGAACGAGGCCTACAAGGCCAAGTTCAAGTTTCCCTTCATCATGGCGGTAAAAGGCAGCAACCGACATCAGATCCTGGCCGCGTTCGAAACGCGCATCCACCACTCGGCAGACGCCGAGTTCAAGTGCGCACTGGCAGAGATCAACAAGATCGCGTTGTTCCGATTACTGACCCTCTAAACGACCATCCCCAGCCACTCTATCCAAGGCAGACAAGAAGAATGAAAGCTTACGCCGTACCTTTCGAGAAGTTCGTCAACCTCGCCGACGCCCGCCTGGGCACCAGGATCATCTCGGTGACCGATGACTGGTTCGCCGACGCCAACCGCCTGTTCCAGCCGACCCCGGCCGTGTGGAAGGAGGGCGTTTTCGATGACAACGGCAAGTGGATGGACGGCTGGGAGTCGCGCCGCAAGCGCTTCGAAGGCTACGACAGCGCAGTGATCCGCCTCGGCGTGCCGGGTTCGATCAAAGGCGTGGACATCGACACTTCATTCTTCACCGGCAACTACCCGCCGTCGGCATCGCTGGAGGCCTGCTTCCTGGCCTCGGGCGAGCCTGACGAGCACACCCAGTGGGTGGAAGTGCTGTCGGCCGTCGAGCTGCAGGGCAACAGCCACCACTACCACGAGATCAACAACGCGCAGGCGTTCAGCCACCTGCGCTTCAACATCTACCCGGATGGCGGCGTGGCCCGTCTGCGTGTGTACGGCGTGCCGTTCCGCGACTGGTCCGCCGTGGGCGACAACGAACAGGTCGACCTCGCCGCTGCGCTCAATGGCGGTCGTGCCCTGGCCTGCTCCGATGAACACTTCGGGCGCATGAGCAACATCCTCAACCCGGGCCGTGGCATCAACATGGGCGATGGCTGGGAAACCGCGCGTCGGCGCACACCGGGCAATGACTGGGTGATCGTCGCGCTGGGCCACCCGGGCGAGATCGAGAAAATCATCGTCGACACCCTGCACTTCAAGGGCAACTACCCGGACACCTGCTCGATCCAGGGCGCGTTCGTCAAGGGCGGCACCGACAGCCAGATCGAGACCCAGTCGCTGTTCTGGCGCGAACTGCTGCCGGCGCAGAAGCTGGAAATGCACGCCGAACACACCTTCGCCGAGCAGATCAAGGCGCTGGGGCCGATTACCCATATCCGCCTGAACGTGTTCCCGGATGGCGGTGTGAGCCGTCTGCGCGTCCTGGGCAAAGTATCGAAGTAATGCTGAGACTGTAGGAGCGAGCTTGCTCGCGAAGATTGTCAACGATAACGCGCCCATCCTGGATAAACGCGGTGTCCTTGAGCTTTTCGCGAGCAAGCTCGCTCCTACAAAGATTCAATAACAACTCCAGATTAAGAAGACAGCCATGCGCACACTGATGATCGAACCCCTGACCAAAGAAGCCTTCGCCCCTTTTGGAGACGTTATCGAAACCGATGGCAGCGATCACTTCATGATCAACAACGGGTCGACCATGCGCTTTCACAAACTGGCGACGGTCGAAACGGCGCAGCCCGAAGACCACGCCATCATCAGCATCTTCCGCGCCGACGCGCAGGACATGCCGTTGACCGTGTGCATGCTGGAACGACACCCGCTGGGCAGCCAGGCCTTCATTCCGCTGCTCGGCAACCCCTTTCTGATCGTGGTCGCGCCCCTTGGCGATGCACCTGTATCAGGCTTGGTCCGCGCCTTCGTCACCAACGGCAGGCAGGGCATCAATTACCATCGCGGCGTCTGGCACCACCCGGTGCTGACGATCGAAAAGCGGGATGACTTCCTGGTGGTTGATCGCAGTGGCACAGGCAATAACTGCGATGAGCATTTTTTCCAAGAGGATGAGCGTTTGATCCTCGCCCCCCACCAATAAGAGAAGGCCGGATCACCCGACAACAAGGGTGACAGGCGAGAGGTAAAGACTGTGGAAGCACATCTGTTGGAATGGCTGAACCTGAGCGTGCGCTGGGTTCACATGATCACTGGCGTCGCCTGGATCGGCGCTTCGTTCTACTTCGTCTGGCTGGAAAACAACCTCAACCGCGTCAACCCCAAAAGCGGCCTGGCCGGTGACTTGTGGGCGATCCACGGTGGCGGTATCTACCACCTGGAAAAATACAAACTGGCCCCGCCGACCATGCCGGACAACCTGCACTGGTTCAAATGGGAAGCCTATTTCACCTGGATGTCGGGCGTCGCGCTGCTGTGCGTGGTGTTCTATTGGAACCCGACACTGTACCTGCTGGCCCCCGGCAGCACCCTGAGCGGCACCGAAGGCGTGTTGCTGGGCATCGGCTCGCTGTTCGCCGGCTGGTTCATCTACTCCTTTCTCTGCGACTCGGCCCTGGGCAAGCGCCCTGCCCTGCTCGGCCTGATTCTGTTCGTGCTGCTGATTGCAGCGGCCTACTGTTTCAGCAAGGTGTTCAGCGGCCGTGGCGCCTACCTGCATGTGGGTGCGGTGATCGGTACGATCATGGTCGGCAACGTGTTCCGTATCATCATGCCCGCCCAGCGCGCACTGGTGGCGGCCATTGCCGAGAACCGCACGCCGGACCCGGCACTGCCGGCCAAAGGCCTGCTGCGTTCGCGCCACAACAACTACTTCACCCTGCCGGTGCTGTTCATCATGATCAGCAACCACTTCCCGAGCACCTACGGCAGCCAATACAACTGGCTGATCCTGGCCGGGATCGCCGTGGCGGCGGTGCTGGTGCGGCACTACTTCAACACCCGGCATAACAGCCAGAAGTATGCCTGGACCTTGCCGGTGGGCGCGCTGGCGATGATCAGCCTGGCCTATGTGACCGGGCCCAAGCCGGCGCCGGAAGTGGCCAAGGCGCCTGCGGCCATCGAGTACCAGCCATTGCCGGAAACCGCCCTGGGTGGTGGCCTGAAACCGGCTGCGCCTGCCACACCGGCGGCTGAACCGGCACCGGCCCAGGCCGGCACCGACTTCGGCCAGGTGCACCACGTGATCGAGCAACGCTGCACGGTGTGCCACTCGGCCAAACCCACCAGCCCGTTGTTCAGTACCGCACCGGCCGGTGTGATGTTCGATACACCGGCACAGATCCAGCAGCAAGCCGCGCGCATTCAAGCGCAGGCCGTGGCCAGCCAGATCATGCCGTTGGGCAACATTACCCAGATGACCCAGCAGGAAAGAGACCTGATCGGCACTTGGATCAACCAGGGAGCCCGCACCAATTAACTATGTGCCTCACCCACTGTAGGAGCGAGCTTGCTCGCGAAGGACGTCAACGATAACGCGCACATGCTGAATGAACGCGGCGCTCTTGGGTTCTTCGCGAGCAAGCTCGCTCCTACAGAATTGAGAACAGCGCTAATGGCAATTGAATGCCAAACAACACAAAAATAAAAAGATTCGAGGTGTTGCATGTCCCAGTTAGAAACCCAGACTCCTGCCGCGCCCGCCATGGTGCGGCTGCCCCTCTTGCAACTGATTCTGGTTGGCCTGCAACACGTCTTGCTGATGTACGGCGGCGCCGTGGCCGTGCCCTTGATCATTGGCCAGGCCGCGGGCCTCGGCCGTGAAGAAATCGCCTTCCTGATCAACGCTGACCTGTTGGTCGCCGGCATCGCCACCCTGGTGCAGTCGTTCGGCATCGGTCCGCTGGGCATCCGCATGCCAGTGATGATGGGTGCCAGTTTCGCCGCCGTCGGCAGCATGGTCGCCATGGCCGGCATGCCGGGGATCGGTTTGCAGGGCATCTTCGGCGCGACCATCGCCGCCGGGTTCTTCGGCATGCTCATCGCGCCATTCATGTCCAAGGTGGTGCGCTTTTTCCCGCCACTGGTGACCGGCACCGTGATCACCGCAATTGGCCTGTCGCTGTTTCCCGTCGCCGTGAACTGGGCCGGGGGCGGCAGCGCCGCCGCAACGTTCGGCTCACCGGTGTACCTGGCCGTGGCCGCGCTGGTGCTGGCCACCATCCTGCTGATCAACCGCTTCATGCGCGGCTTCTGGGTGAATATCTCGGTACTGATCGGCATGGGCCTGGGCTACGCATTGTGCGGCGTTATCGGCATGGTCGACCTCAGCGGCCTCGCCCAGGCGCCGTGGGTGCAGGTGGTGACGCCGCTGCACTTCGGCATGCCGAAGTTCGAGTTGGCGCCGATCCTGTCGATGTGCCTGGTGGTGGTGATCATCTTTGTCGAATCCACCGGCATGTTCCTTGCCCTGGGCAAGATCACCGGCCAGGAGGTCACGCCAAGGATGCTGCGCCGCGGCCTGCTGTGTGATGCCGGCGCGTCATTCTTCGCCGGTTTCTTCAACACCTTCACCCACTCCTCGTTCGCGCAGAATATCGGCCTGGTGCAGATGACCGGCGTGCGCTGCCGCTCGGTCACGATCATGGCCGGGGTGTTTTTGATGGTGCTGAGCCTGTTGCCCAAGGCCGCCTATCTGGTCGCCTCGATTCCGCCGGCGGTACTGGGCGGCGCGGCCATTGCCATGTTCGGCATGGTGGCGGCGACCGGCATCAAGATCCTGCAGGAGGCCGACATCGCTGACCGGCGCAACCAGTTGCTGGTGGCGGTAAGCATCGGCATGGGCCTGATCCCGGTGGTGCGCCCGGAATTCTTCGCGCAATTGCCGTCGTGGCTGAGCCCGATCACCCACAGTGGCATCGCCATGGCCACCCTCAGCGCGTTGTCCCTGAATATCCTGTTCAACATTCTCGGCGGTGCCGAGCGCCCTGCCGTTGAGCACGCCCACACCTGACCCATGCCCCATTGTCGCCCGGTGCGCGCTGTAACGGCGCACTTGAGCCCCGACGTGGGAGCCAGTATTCTCCGCGCCCGCTTGAATCGACGGTTTTTTACCGCCTTGGCGCGGCTTTTGCTGTAGCCATAAAGCTGACCAATCAGACGAGTTTTCAGCAAATCCAAAGACGCCACATCAGAGCGCCAGATTAGAAAAACCATAAAACTTTAACTCGGGAGCACCGAATGAAACCTATGTTCAAAGGCCTGATGCTGGCGGGATCCCTGCTGGCCGGCGGCCAAGCCGTGGCCGGTGATGTGTTGCAGTGGCAGAACAACAGCCTGACGTATCTGTGGGGCAAGAGCTTTACCGTCAACCCGCAGATCCAGCAAACCGTCACCTTCGAACATGCCGACGCGTGGAAGTACGGCGACAACTTCTTCTTCCTCGACCGCATCTTCTACAATGGCAAGGAAGACGGCAACGTCGGTCCGAACACCTACTACGGCGAGTTCAGCCCGCGTTTGTCGTTCGGCAAAATCCTCGACAAGGACCTGTCATTCGGCCCGATCAAAGATGTCTTGCTGGCCTTCACCTACGAGTTCGGCGAAGGGGATAACGAGTCGTACCTGCTGGGCCCCGCGTTTGACTTGAATATTCCGGGTTTCGACTATTTCCAGCTGAACTTCTACCAGCGCCAGACCGAAGGCAACCGCCCGGGCGACGGCGTGTGGCAGATCACCCCGGTGTGGTCATACACAATTCCCGTCGGCAGCTCAGACGTATTGATCGACGGTTTCATGGACTGGGTGGTAGATAACGACAAAAACGCCCGTGGCACCTATCACGCCAACCTGCACTTCAACCCGCAGGTCAAATACGACCTCGGTAAAGCGCTGCATTGGGGTGACAAGCAGTTGTATGTAGGTTTTGAATACGACTATTGGAAGAACAAGTACGGGATCGAGGACAGCGGCGCCTTCAAGTCGACCCAGGACACCGCAAGCTTCCTGGTGAAATACCACTTCTGATCAAACACCGCAGTTCGAATGTGGGAGGGGGCTTGCCCCCGATGGCAGTGTGCAAGTCAACAAATCCAGTGACTGACACACCGCTATCGGGGGCAAGCCCCCTCCCACATTCAGCTCTACACATTCAGCTCTGCGTCAGGCCGAGGAACCGGGTTATTTCCTCACGCTTGGCCAGCGCATCCTTGCGCCCCAATTCGATCAGTTCGCTGCAATACCCCGCCTCGAACAGCAAGTAACTCAACACCCCCGCCCCGCTGGTTTTGGTCGCCCCAGGCCCACGCAGGAACATGCGCAACGCCGCCGGCAGTTCCTGGCGATGGCGTGCCGCGATTTCGTCGATCGGCTGACTGGGCGCAATCACCAGCACTTCCACAGCCGCCAGCCCGGGCGAGACATCGCTGAATTGATTCAAGCGTTCCAGCAATTCGATATCGCTTTCCAGGCTGTCAATGAAGGTGCTGTTGAGCATGTGGCCGCCGATCTGAGCCAGGCTCGGCTGCTGGCCGGTATAGGTGCGCGGCATCGAGGGTTCGTTGCCGCGCGGGTTACCGCTGACGCCCACCACCAGCACGCGGCTGGCGCCCAGGTGCAAGGCCGGGCTGATCGGGGCCGACTGGCGCACGGCGCCGTCACCGAAGTATTCCTGGTCGAGTTTCACCGGGGCGAACAGCAGGGGAATCGCTGAGCTGGCCAGCAAGTGCTCAACCGTGAGTGGGGTCGGCACACCGATGCGCCGATGGCGCAGCCAGGGGTCGATGGTCCCGCCGCCTTGATAGAAGGTCACCGCTTGCCCGGATTCATAGCCGAATGCGGTGACCGCCACGGCGTGCAGGTGTTTGCGCTGGATGGCTTCGTCGATGCCCGCCAGATGCAGTTTGTCCTGCAGCAAATCGCGCAGCGGTGAACTGTCGAGCAACGCCACCGGGAACTGCCTGCCCAGGCCCAACAGGCTATGAAAGAGGAAGCGACTGGCCTGGCGAATCACGCCCGGCCAATCGCTGCGCAGCACCAGATGGCTGCGAAAGCCCTGCCAGAATGCGGTGAGGCGTTCGATAGCGGCGGTGAAGTCCGTCGCGCCACTGGCCAGAGTGACCGCATTGATCGCCCCGGCCGAAGTGCCGACGATCACCGGGAAAGGATTGGGCGCCCCCGGCGGCAGCAACTCGGCAATCGCCGCCAACACCCCTACCTGATACGCCGCACGTGCCCCGCCGCCGGAAAGAATCAAGCCTGTGACCGGTTCAGCTGAGCGCATTGCGTCACTCCATGTGGCGAAAAATTGGGCTTAACAACGTCACATCATTGTAGGAGCGAGCTTGCTCGCGAAGATCGCCAACGATTACGCGTACATCCTAGGTGAACGCGGTGCTATTGGGTTTTTCGCGAGCAAGCTCGCTCCTACAGTGACAGCAGGATTATCGACGGCGTTTTTCGTACAGCTTGGGTTCGCCCGGTGGCCGGCTCTTGAAGCGGCGGTGGGTCCACAGGTATTGCTCGGGACACGCGCGCACCGACGCTTCGACCCACTGGTTGATGCGCAAGCAGTCTATCTCGTCCGTTTCGCCGGGAAAATCGCTCAACGGCGCATGAATCACCAGGCGGTAACCGCTGCCATCGGCCAGGCGTTCCTGGGTGAACGGCACCACCAGGGCCTTGCCCAGACGCGCGAACTTGCTGGTGGCGGTGACGGTAGCGGCCTGGATGCCGAACAGCGGCACGAAGATACTTTGCTTGGCGCCGTAGTCCTGGTCCGGTGCGTACCAGATCGCACGGCCGGCGCGCAGCAGCTTGAGCATGCCGCGCACGTCGTCGCGCTCCACCGCCAGGGAATCGAGGTTGTGGCGCTCGCGGCCACGGCGCTGGATAAAGTCGAACAGCGGGTTGCCGTGCTCGCGGTACATGCCATCGATAGTGTGCTTCTGCCCGAGCAGGGCAGCGCCGATTTCAAGCGTGGTGAAATGCAGGGCCATCAGAATGACGCCCTTGCCTTCCAGATGCGCCTGCCTCAGATGCTCCAGGCCCTCGACATGGGCCAGGCGCGCCAGACGCGGTTTGGGCCACCACCAGCTCATCGCCATCTCGAAAAAGGCGATACCGGTGGAGGCGAAATTTTCCTTGAGCAGGCGCTTGCGCTCTTTGGCGGATTTTTCCGGGAAACACAATTGCAGGTTGCGTGCGGCGATGCGGCGGCGTTCACCGGCCACCCGATACATGCCGGCGCCCAGCAGGCGACCAATGGTCAGCAGCACGCGGTACGGCAGTTGGGTGACCAGCCACAACAGGCCCAGCCCCAGCCATAATGGCCAAAAACGCGGGTGAAGAAATACAGCTCGAAAACGCGGGCGATCCATTACAGATTCCGGTAAAGACAAGGGCCGCGCATTCTACAACGGTTCGACTCGGCTTGCGGCGGGTGAGTGTTCTCGTTATAAGTCTCGACACTTTTCGTGACAAGCCGCTTTCGCCGACCATGAGCCAAACCGAACCGCTAGACCAAGATCCCGTGTTCCAGCTGAAAGGCAGCATGCTCGCCATTACCGTGCTGGAACTGGCCCGCAATGACCTCGACGCCCTCGACCGCCAACTGGCCGCCAAGGTCGCCCTGGCGCCGAACTTTTTCAACAATGCGCCGCTGGTGCTGGCCCTGGACAAACTGCCAGCAGGCCAGGGCGTCATCGACTTGCCCGGGCTGATGCGCGTATGCCGCTCCCACGGCCTGCGGACCCTGGCCATTCGCGCCAGCCGTATCGAAGACATTGCCGCAGCCATCGCCATTGAACTGCCAGTATTGCCGCCGTCCGGTGCCCGCGAGCGTCCGCTCGAACCATCGGTCGGTGAAGAGAAGAAAAAACCGGAAAAACCACCTGAGCCAGTGATCAGGCCGACCAAGATCATCACCTCGCCCGTACGCGGCGGGCAGCAGATTTACGCCCAGGGCGGCGACCTTGTGGTGGTGTCCTCGGTCAGCCCCGGCGCGGAACTTCTCGCCGACGGCAACATCCATGTATACGGCCCGATGCGCGGCCGCGCCCTGGCCGGCATCAAGGGCGATACCAAAGCGCGTATTTTCTGCCAGCAGTTGACCGCTGAGCTGGTTTCCATCGCGGGTCAGTACAAGGTTTCCGAAGATCTGCGCCGTGATCCACTATGGGGCGCTTCGGTACAGGTAAACCTGTCGGGCGATGTGTTGAACATCATTCGTCTTTAACGGATACTGCCGCATTTTCCAAGCATCTCTAGACTCTGATAGCAAAGCGAAACTGGCAATACTTGCGTAGGACTATTTGGAAGTTGGCGTTTCCCTTGGGCAAACCCTGGCTTTTCCCTACAAAGGCTGTCCGCCTGCAGCGAGTTTCAAGAGATGTTTTTCAGGGACTGAACGTCCTTTTTCCTTAGGGGTGAAACACCTTGGCCAAGATTCTCGTGGTTACATCCGGCAAGGGTGGTGTGGGTAAGACCACCACCAGCGCCGCTATCGGTACCGGCCTCGCTCTGCGCGGCCACAAGACAGTCATCGTCGACTTCGACGTCGGTTTGCGTAACCTCGACCTGATCATGGGCTGCGAACGCCGCGTGGTGTACGACTTCGTCAACGTGGTGAACGGCGAAGCCAACCTGCAACAGGCCCTGATCAAGGACAAGCGCCTTGAGAACCTGTACGTGCTGGCCGCCAGCCAGACCCGTGACAAGGATGCGCTGACCAAGGAAGGCGTAGGCAAAGTCCTCGCCGAGCTGAAAGAAACCTTCGAATACGTGGTATGCGATTCACCGGCCGGTATCGAAACCGGTGCTCACCTGGCGATGTACTTCGCCGATGAAGCGATCGTCGTGACCAACCCGGAAGTGTCCTCGGTCCGTGACTCGGACCGTATGCTTGGCCTGCTGGCCAGCAAGTCCCAGCGCGCCGAGAAAGGCGAAGACCCGATCAAGGAACACCTGCTGCTCACCCGTTATAACCCTGAGCGCGTCAGCAATGGCGAAATGCTCGGCGTTGAAGACGTCAAGGACATCCTCGCCGTGACCCTGCTGGGTGTGATTCCGGAATCCCAGGCCGTGCTGAAGGCTTCCAACCAGGGCGTGCCAGTGATTCTCGACGACCAGAGCGACGCCGGCCAGGCATACAGCGATGCCGTCGACCGTCTGCTGGGCAAGACCGTGGAACACCGCTTCCTCGATGTAAAGAAGAAGGGATTCTTCGAGCGTATCTTTGGAGGCAACTAAACAATGAAATTTCTCGACTTCTTTCGCGCCAACAAAAAACCCAGTACCGCATCGGTCGCGAAAGAGCGTCTACAGATCATCGTGGCGCACGAACGCGGCCAACGCAGTACCCCGGACTACCTGCCAGCCTTGCAGAAGGAACTGGTCGAGGTGATCCGCAAGTACGTCAATATCGGTAACGATGACGTGCATGTCGCCCTGGAAAATGACGGCAGCTGCTCGATTCTGGAACTCAATATCACCCTGCCTGATCGTTGATCGAACAGGCGGCCGCCACGGCGGCTCTGCGACCTGGCCCTGCACTGCTGTAGGAGCGAGCTTGCTCGCGAAAAACTCGACGACACCGCGTTCATTCAGGCGAAACGCGGTGGCCTCAGGTTCTTCGCGAGCAAGCTCGCTCCTACAGCGTGAGGGGACAGTCAGTGGAGCCGCCGTTGGCGTTTGTTACGAGGCTGTTTAATGCCGCTGTCCAACATCCATATCCTGCATCAGGACGACGCTGTCCTGGTGGTGAACAAGCCGACCCTGCTGCTCTCGGTGCCCGGTCGCGCCGACGACAACAAGGACTGTCTGATCACCCGCCTGCAGGAAAACGGCTACCCCGAAGCCCGTATCGTCCATCGACTGGACTGGGAAACGTCCGGCATTATCCTGCTGGCGCGAGACGCCGACAGCCACCGCGAACTGTCCCGCCAGTTTCACGATCGCGAAACAGAAAAGGCCTACACCGCCTTGGCGTGGGGCCAGCCGGAACTGGACAGCGGCAGCATCGACCTGCCCTTGCGCTATGACCCACCGACCAAGCCACGCCATGTGGTCGATCACGAATTCGGCAAGCACGCACTGACCTTCTGGAAAGTGCTGGAGCGTTGCGGCGACTGGTGCCGCGTGGAACTGACGCCGATCACCGGGCGCTCGCACCAGTTGCGCGTGCACATGCTGTCCATCGGCCACCCGCTGCTGGGTGACGGCCTGTACGCCCACGAGCAGGCGCTGGCGGCCTGGCCGCGCCTGTGCCTGCACGCGAGCATGCTCAGCTTCACCCACCCGCAAAGCGGCGAACGGCTGCGCTTCGAGTGCCCTGCCCCTTTCTAAGGTGTGAACACGGTCAAATGTGGGAGGGGGCTTGCCCCCGATGGCGGTGTGTCAGTTATAAATATTCGCCTGACACTCCGCTATCGGGGGCAAGCCCCCTCCCACATTTGTTCTGTGCACTTCTGGCCATCGAACGGTAAACTCCGCGCATTGCTGTCTGGAGCTATTTATGCGCGAAGCGTTGAATCAAGGCCTGATCGACTTCCTCAAGGCCTCCCCTACTCCTTTTCATGCCACTGCCGCCCTCGCCCAGCGCCTGGAAGCGGCCGGTTACCAGCGTCTCGACGAGCGCGACACCTGGACCACCGAAGCCAACGGTCGCTATTACGTGACCCGTAACGACTCCTCGATCATCGCCTTCAAACTGGGCCGCCACTCGCCGCTGCAGGACGGTATTCGCATGGTCGGCGCCCACACCGACAGTCCATGCCTGCGGGTCAAGCCGCAGCCCGAGCTGCAACGCCAGGGTTTCTGGCAGTTGGGCGTGGAAGTCTATGGCGGCGCCCTGCTGGCCCCGTGGTTCGACCGCGACCTGTCCCTGGCCGGCCGCGTGACGTTCCGTCGCGATGGCAAGGTCGAAAGCCAATTGATCGACTTCAAGCTGCCGATCGCGATCATTCCCAACCTGGCCATTCACCTGAACCGTGAGGCCAACCAGGGGTGGGCGATCTATGCCCAGACCGAACTGCCGCCGATCCTCGCGCAATTTGCCGGTGACGAGCGCGTGGACTTTCGTGCCGTGCTCACCGAGCAACTGGCGCGCGAGCATGGGCTCAATGCCGACGTGGTGCTCGACTACGAGCTGAGCTTCTACGACACCCAAAGCGCAGCGGTGATCGGCCTGAACGGCGACTTCATCGCCGGCGCGCGCCTGGACAACCTGCTGTCGTGCTATGCCGGGCTGCAGGCCCTGCTCACCAGCGACACCGAAGAAACCTGCGTGCTGGTATGCAACGATCACGAAGAAGTCGGCTCCTGTTCGGCGTGCGGTGCCGATGGCCCGATGCTGGAACAGACCCTGCGCCGCCTGCTGCCCGAGGGTGAAGAATTCGTACGCACCATTCAGAAATCCCTGTTGGTGTCGGCGGACAACGCCCACGGCGTGCACCCGAACTACGCCGAGAAACACGATGCCAACCACGGCCCGAAACTCAACGCCGGCCCGGTGATCAAGGTCAACAGCAATCAGCGCTACGCCACCAACAGCGAAACCGCCGGGTTCTTCCGCCACCTGTGCATGGCCCAGGAAGTACCCGTGCAGAGCTTCGTAGTGCGCAGCGATATGGGCTGCGGCTCGACGATCGGACCGATCACCGCCAGCCACCTGGGAGTGCGCACCGTGGACATCGGCCTGCCGACGTTTGCCATGCATTCCATTCGGGAGCTGTGCGGCAGCCATGACCTGGCGCATCTGGTGAAGGTGTTGGGTGCGTTCTATGCGAGTCGCGACCTGCCCTGACCTGCCAGGCTGACTCGGTCAAAAATGTGGGAAGGGCGGTGCGACGATTCGACTAGCCCCCGATGGCAGTGGATAAGTCACCAGATGCAGTGACTGACACTCCGCCATCGGGGGCAAGCCCCCTCCCACATTTGCACCGGGCTCGACACAAAATACCGGTCGGCTCTAAGGCCGCCGCGCTTTTGATCTTGATCTTAGGCGCCCCGTTAAACCACGCTGGCCGAACGCAGGCTTGAATCCGTGGGTAACCCGGCAGGACGCCGGGTTAGCCGCACTGGGCCAGGGATGGCCCATTGCGGCGGCCCACGGATTCAAGCCTTCGTTCGGGCACACCGAGCCTAAGCGAGGTGCCGAGTGGTGGGGCAAGAGCGTTTTGCTTACTTTTGCGCTTTTCAAAAGTGAGCCGCCGTCAGGGCGGAACCCTAAGCAGCCGTTACCGCAGAAACGGATATGTACTCGGTCTGATCCAACACCCTGGTCGGCCCAGAGGCCGCCATCGGGGGCAAGCCCCCTCCCACAATGATCTGCATCACCTGCACTTTCCGCAATCGGGCCTAGACTTGTCAGAACTTCCACTGCGACAAGGCCGTCACCCCCATGATCTCCATGTCCTCGTTCCACACCCTGCTGATCCCCATCCTGATCGGCATGATCATGCTCGCCGTCGGCTTCAACTTCCGTGACAAACCCCTTGGCGTATTCGGCATGTGGGTCGGCATGCTGCTGATTTTGGGAACCGTGGTGTACAAGATCCTCGCCAAATTGGCGCAATGACACTCGCATCTGGCATAGCGGCCTCGTACACTCGGTCAATTCGTCGTTTTCAAGGTTGACCGCCTCGTGCTTTCCCGTCTGTTTGCCCTGCCCCGCTACCTGCTGATCACCCTGCTCATGTTGCTGCCGCTGACGTCCGCCCAGGCCGTGGGCCTGCCCGGAATGCTGGGCGGCTCCACCAAGGCCCAACCCCAGGCCGAGGTGCCCCTGGGGCAGTCGCTGGACGAGGTGATCAAGACCCTAGAGAACGACCAGCAGCGCACCCAACTGCTCAGCGACCTGAAGAAGCTGCGCGCCGCCACGCAAAAAGCCCAACCGGCCGCCGAACTCGGTGTGCTCGGCCTGATCGGCAGCACGTTGTCGGGCTTTGAACAGCAGTTCTCCGGTGCCGACAGCCCGCTGGGGCGCTGGTCCAATGAAGTCGACCTGGCCAAGGATGAACTCAGCGCACTGATGCTGCCGGCCAACGAATGGCTGCCGATCATTTTTGGCTTCGCGGTGATCCTGGCGGTGTGGAGCCTGTTGGCCGCCGCGCTGATCTGGCTCAGCCACCGCGTGCGCGAGCGCTTCGGCCTGCCCGAGGAACTGCCGCAACACCCGCGCACCTGGGACATGCTGCGCTTCGCCCTGCGCAAGCTGGGGCCGTGGTTGATCGCCTTGGTGATCACGGTTTACCTGAGCTACGCCCTACCTTCGTCCCTGGGCAAATCCCTGGCGATGGTGCTGGCTTACGCGCTGGTGGTCGGCACCTGTTTCTCGGCGATCTGCGTGATTGCCTTCTCCGTGCTCGACGGCCCGCACCGCCACCGCGCCCTGTATATCCTGCGCCACCAGGCCTTCCGCCCATTGTGGTGGATCGGCAGTTTTGCCGCCTTTGGCGAGGCCCTGAGCGACCCGCGCCTGGTCGCAGCGCTCGGCCAGCACCTGGCGCATACGGCCGCGACGGTTGCCAATGTCATGGCCGCGCTGTCCACCGGTGTCTTCATCCTGCGCTTCCGTCGGCCGATCGCCCACCTGATCCGCAACCAGCCGCTGTCGCGCCGTCTGACCCGCCGCGCCCTTACCGACACTCTCTCGATCATCGGCACCTTCTGGTACTTGCCGGCGTTGTTGCTGGTGGGCATTTCGCTCTTCGCCACTTTCCTCTCCGCCGGCGACACCAGCACCGCCCTGCGCCAGTCGCTGCTGTGCACGGTGCTGCTGGTGTTGTGCATGGTGATCAACGGGCTGGTGCGACGCCACGCGCTCAAACCGCAACGCGGGCACAAGCGCCATGCGCTGTATTCCGACCGTTTGAAAAGCTTCGTCTACACCCTGGTGCATCTGGTGGTGTGGCTGGTGTTTATCGAGTTGGGGCTGCGGGTCTGGGGCCTGTCGATGATTCGCTTTACCGAAGGCGACGGCCATGAAGTCAGCGTCAAGCTGTTCGGTCTGGGCGGGACCTTGCTGTTCGCCTGGCTGATCTGGATCCTCAGCGACACCGCGATCCACCACGCCCTGACCCGCTCGCGCAAAGGCCTGGCCAATGCACGGGCGCAGACCATGATGCCGCTGATCCGCAACGTGCTGTTCGTGACCATCTTTATCATCGCCGCCATCGTCGCCCTGGCGAACATGGGCATGAATGTCACGCCGCTGCTGGCCGGTGCGGGTGTCATCGGTATCGCCATCGGTTTTGGCGCGCAGTCGCTGGTGGCGGACCTGATCACCGGCCTGTTCATCATTATCGAAGACTCACTGGCCATCGATGACTACGTGGACGTCGGCGGTCACCTGGGCACCGTCGAAGGCCTGACCATTCGTACCGTGCGCCTGCGCGATATCGATGGCATCGTGCACACCATTCCGTTCAGCGAAATCAAGAGCATCAAGAACTATTCCCGCGAATTCGGCTACGCGATCTTCCGCGTCGCGATCCCCTACAACATGGAGATCGACGACGCGATCAAGCTGATGCGCGATGTCGGCCAGGCCATGCGCAATGACCCGCTGCAACGCCGCAATATCTGGTCGCCGCTGGAGATCCAGGGTGTGGAGAGTTTTGAATCAGGCAGCGCCATCCTGCGCGCGCGGTTCAAGACCGCGCCGATCAAGCAGTGGGAAGTGTCGCGGGCGTTCAACCTGTCGCTCAAGCGACACCTGGATGAAGCCGGGCTTGACCTGGCGACGCCGCGCTTGAGTGTGCAGGTGGTGACGGGGGGACAGGAAAAAGAAAGGCCTGAAGTCAACGCGAATTAATTGTGGGAGGGGGCTTGCCCCCGATGGCGGTGTGTCAGTTGATGCATCTGTAACTGATCCACTGCCATCGGGGGCAAGCCCCCTTCCATATTTTTGATCGGCGGTGGTTACGCGAGTGCAGCGCCATCCATCTTCTGACGCAGGCTCAGCGGACGCATATCCGTCCAGTTTTCTTCGATATAGGCCAGGCACTCTTTCTTCATGCCGCTCTTGCCCACGGTGCGCCAGCCCTCCGGCACGGCCTTGTAGTCGGGCCAGATCGAATATTGCTCTTCGTGGTTGACCACTACCTGAAACAGGATGTCGTCGCGGTCAAATACTGAGGTCATTGCGGTTCTCCGTCGCTCAAAGGCCGGCTGCGCACCATGCGCAGCACTGATATCTGTAGAAACGTATCAAGGCCCGGGAAAATTAGACGCCGGCGACCGCCGCCGCCAGGGCGCGCCCGAAGATCTCGGCGACGTGATCGATCTCGGCAGCGGTAATCACCAGCGGTGGCAGGAAGCGCACCACACTGCCATGGCGCCCACCCAACTCGAGAATCAGGCCGCGCTTGAGGCATTCACGTTGCAATTGCGGCGCGAGCTGGCGATGCACTGGCGGATGGCCCTGGATGTCACGCGTGCCATCGGGGTCTACCAGCTCCACGCCGAGCATCAGCCCACGTCCGCGAATATCCCCCAGGTGCGGGAAGTCGCGCTGCAGAATGCGCAGATGTTCGCCCAGGCGCTTGCCCATCGCCGCCGCATGCGCAGGCAGGTCATGCTCCTTGAGATAGCGCATCACCGCAGACCCCGCCGCCATCGCCATCTGATTGCCACGGAAAGTGCCGGCATGCGCACCCGGCAGCCAGGTGTCGAGCCAGTCGCGGTAGACCACCACCGCCAGCGGCAAACTGCCACCAATGGCCTTGGACATTACCACCACGTCGGGGATGATCCCCGCGTGTTCAAAGGCAAACATTTTGCCGGTGCGGCCAAACCCACTCTGGATCTCATCGACGATCAGCGCGACACCCGCCTGTTCGGTGATGCGTCGCAAGCCGCGCAACCAATCGAGATCCGCCGGCACCACGCCGCCCTCGCCCTGCACCACTTCGACGATCACCGCCGCCGGCGGCAACACGCCGGCTTCGGGATCGTTGAGCAGGTTTTCCAGATAATGCAGGTTGACCCGCACCCCTTCCGCGCCCCCCAAGCCGAACGGACAGCGGTAGTCATAGGGAAATGGCAAGAATTGCACGCCATTGCCGAGCAACGCGCCCAGGGGTTTCTTCGGCCCGAGGCTGCCCATCAGGCTCAACGCGCCCTGGCTCATGCCGTGATAACCGCCCTGGAACGACAACACCGTACTGCGCCCGGTGGCGGTGCGTACCAGCTTCAAGGCCGCTTCCACCGCATCGGTGCCGGTAGGTCCGCAGAACTGGATCTTCGCCTCCCGCGCCAACTCCGGCGGCAACAGACCGAACAGGTCCTGCACGAACTGATCCTTGACCGGCGTGGTCAGGTCCAGGGTGTGCAACGGCAACTCGTCGCTCAATACCTGTTGAATGGCCTGGATCACCACCGGGTGGTTATGCCCGAGCGCCAGCGTGCCGGCACCGGCCAGGCAGTCAATGAAACTGCGGCCTTCCACGTCTTCCACATAGATACCCTTGGCACGCTTGAGCGCCAGCGGAATGCGCCGCGGGTAGCTGCGAGCGTTGGACTCCTGCTGGCGCTGACGGGCCAGCAGCGGGGTTTCGTCGAACTGGTAAAGCGTTTCGCTGGCGTGCACAGGCGCGGCTTCGATGGCGCTGGTGGCGACTGACATCTCTCGATCCCTCAGGTGGTGATCCGTGGGGGTGGGGAATACGCACGGACTTCATGTTCTGAAGACGCATCAGGTGCGCAAGGATTTAGAGACCGGTGGTGGCTAACTGATGAATGAAGATCCAAATGTGGGAGGGGGCTTGCCCCCGATGGCGGTGTGTCAGTTGAACACTGGCTGGCTGACACACTGCCATCGGGGGAAAGCCCCCTCCCACATTTGAATGGTGTTTGGCTTCAGAGCCCGCGGTATTTGTCGTTGAGCGCATACAGGATCGCGCAAGTCTCGGCATCCAGATGCCCGGCATAATCACGCGGCCGAAAGTGCATCTGAAACGCCCGAGTGCGCTGTTCAAAAGCCTGGCGATTCCACGCCGGTTTGTATCCATAGCGCTGGAACGCCCGCTCCACTTCCACTTCCGGCGGCAGCCCCATGCAAAACCGGCGCTGGTACATCGCTCGGGTCGCCTCGTCAAACCAGGCGCCTATTCCGGCTTCGTACAGGCACCGCCAGGGTAGCCGAGGGCCTGGGTCGCTTTTGCGCCAGTACGCCACATCCGAATGCCCGAGAACATCGATCGGGCCGATGTGCGGATAACGCTCGAGAATGTCGCGCACCAACGCAGTCAACACCTGCACCTGTTCCTCGCGATACGCCGGAAAGGTGAACACGCCTTTGTCGTCACGCGCCAGGTTGACGATTTCAATGCCGATCGCACGGCTGTTGAGGTTATCCCGCCCGCCCCAATGGCTGGCCCCGGCATGCCAGGCCCGCTTGTCCTCACCCACCAGGCGGAACACGCGCAGTTCGTCATAGCCGGCGGCGCGGTAGCCGGGCTCATCGGGATCGGGCAGCAGATAGTGCGCGCTGACCCCGTTTCGGGTCAGGGTGCGCAAGGATGATTCAAAGGGCGCCGCCGTGTAGTGCAGGAGCACCTGTCCCACGGGCTCGCCGTTACGTTCGTTGAAATCCCTGGCGGAGAAACTGGTATCGATGACCAACATAAGATCCGTCCTTTTCAATACGGGCCGAATCATTCGGCCCTTTCAAGCGCAAAAAAATTACCGCCATCCTGAAGACTTGAAGATCAGGCGGGCGGTAATTATTTGGCACTTGCAGAAAAGCGATCAGTGTCGCAACGGCATGCCCAGGTCAACGCGCAGGCCATCGGCCTGGCTGTCGAATGCCAGCGAGCACGCGCAGCGCTGGACGATCGCCTGAACGATCGCCAGGCCCAGGCCGCAGCCTTCGCTGCTGCCATTGCGCCAGAAGCGTTGGGTGAGGTATTGCAGGTCCTCGCTGGAAATCTGCGGGCCATGGTCGCGCACGCGGAACACCACGTTGTCAGCGCTGGAGAAAACCCTCAGCTCCACCCGGGTATCGGCCGGAGTATGACGCAAGGCGTTGTCCAGCAGGTTGCGCAAGGCCGCGACGGCCAGGCCCACGGGCATGTCCACCGGCGTGTCGGCAAGGCCGTGCGCCAGGACCAGGTCGATGCGCGAATTGTCCCCGGCATTGGCATCCTGGATCGCCAGCCGGGCGACTTCCTCGGCGCTGGACTGCAAGCCATCGTCAAACGACAGGCTGCCCTCCACCCTTGCCAGCAGCAACAGTTGCTCCAGGGTGCGGTGCAAGCGGTCCGCACCTTCCTCGGCGTGGGCCAGGGACTGGTCACGGGCCGCGCCCTCGGTCATGCGGGCCACCTGCAGGTGCGTCTTGATCGCCGTCAAGGGGCTGCGCAGCTCATGGGCGGCGTCGCCGGTCAGGCGGCGCTCGCGCTCGATGGTTTTGGCGATGCGTTGCAACAGCTGATTCTGGGTGTCGAGCAATGGCTTGAGTTCGCTGGGCAGCGGGTGGATCTGCAACGGTTCAAGGGAGTCGGCGCTGCGGCGCATCAAGGCGTCGCGCATGCGATTGAGCGGCACCAGACTCTGGCCGATGCCCAGCCACAGCAGGCACAGGCACCCCAGCAAGGCCACGCCGACCGGCACCGAGGCCGCGAGCAGGATCGACAGGTTCAGCGCCTCACGCTCCACTTGACGGTCGGCCGTAGTAATCAGCAAGTCGCCGCGGGACAGGGTGAAACTGCGCCAGCCCACCCCATCGATGATCTGGTCGCGAAAACCACTCTTGCGCGACTCCAGCCCTTCATCCGGCGTGGTGTGGCTGCGCGCCAGGATTTCACCGTGCAGGGAACTGACCTGGCAGGCCATGCCCCCCGGGACGTTGAGTTGTTCGGTGCGCAAATGGGTGCCGGCGCCGACACTGGCCAGGCCCGGCATCTGTTCGGTCAGCCCGGCCACCATGCGCGCCGAGGCGACCAGCCGCTGGTCGAGGGAAAACATCATCTGGTTGCGCAGGTCATTGAGCATCCAGGCCGCCGCCAGGGCCCAGATCACTACAAACGCGGCGCCGAGCTTGAACGTCAGGCGCAGGCGCAGGCTCATCACGAGGCCTCTTCTCCCGCATCGACCGGGCCCAGGCGATAGCCCAGACCTCGTACAGTCTCAACGATGCCATTGCCCAACTTGCGCCGCAGGTGGTGGATGTGCACGTTCAGCGCGTTGCTTTCCAATTCGTCGTTGAACCCGTAGACGCTGTCCTTGAGCTGCTCGCTGGACAACACGCGGCCCTTGTTGTGCAGCAAGGCCTGCAACAGCGCTTGTTCACGGCGAGACAGGTCGACCGGCAGGCCACCCAGGAAGGTCTCGCGGCTGCTGGGGTCATACGCCAGGCGGCCATGTTCGATCAGGTTGACACTGCGCCCCGCCACGCGACGCAGCAGGGTTTGCAGGCGGGCGGCAAGTTCGCGCAGGTCGAAGGGCTTGAGCAGGTAGTCATCGGCCCCGGCCTGGAGGCCGTCGACGCGGTTGGTCACCGAGTCACGCGCGGTGAGGATCAATACCGGGATTTCCAGGCCCTGGCTGCGCTGCTGCTGCAACAGTTTGAGCCCGTCTTCGTCGGGCAGGCCGAGGTCGAGCACCATGATGTCGAAGGTCGCCGCCCTGAGCATCGCCCTGGCCGCCGCAGCCGTGCCCACGCGTTCGACCGTGAAGCCCTGGGCGGTGAGGCCGGCCACGATGCCGCTGGCGATCAGTTCGTCGTCTTCACAGACCAGTACGTGCATGCTGAACCCTTCATGAAAGATGCGGGAGATTAGAAAAGGCACGGATTAAGCGCGCATTATGCCGCTGACTTTGCAACACCAGACAATCCCTACACTCTAGAATAGCGCCCGGTTAATCATCGGTTAATCAACACCACACATTGTGTGCCTCACTTGCATCGAACAAAGGCTGGACCATGCGGCATCTATTTATTTTTCTGCTGGTGCTGTTCGCGGGTTTTACCCAGGCCGCGCCGGGCAACCCTTTCGAGACCAAACCCGATTTTCTGCCGGTGGGCAAGGCCTTCACCTTTACTTCCGAGCGTCTCGAAAGTGGCGAGACCCAGTTGTATTGGCAGATTGCCGACGGTTATTACCTGTACCAGCAGCGCATGAAATTCGACGGACTGGCCGAAAAGCCCGTGCTGCCTCAGGGTGAAGCCCATAGCGATGAGTTCTTCGGCGAACAGCAGGTGTATCGCCAGGGTCTGGAGGTGAAGCTCCCGGCCGGCGCCACCGGCCAGGTCAAGCTGGGCTGGCAGGGGTGTGCCGATGCGGGCCTGTGCTATCCGCCGCAGTCGATCACTGTGGACCTGGGCGGCAATCCGGCCGTCGCCGATACCGCTCAGGCCCAGGACCAAAGCCTGGCCAGCGGCCTGCAACAACGCAGCCTGGGCTGGAGCCTGCTGATCTTTTTCGGCCTGGGCCTGCTGCTGGCATTTGCCCCGTGTTCATTGCCGATGCTGCCGATCCTTGCCGGCCTGGTGGTGGGCAGCGGTGCCAGCCCGCGTCGCGGCTTTGCCCTGGCCAGCAGCTACGTGGTGTGCATGGCACTGGTGTATGCCGCGCTGGGCGTGATGGCCGCGTTGCTGGGCGGCAATCTGGCCGCGCTGCTGCAAACCCCGTGGATCCTCGGCAGTTTCGCCGCACTATTCGTGATCCTCGCCCTGCCGATGTTCGGTTTCTTTGAACTGCAACTGCCGGCCTTCCTGCGCGACCGCCTCGACACCGTCAGTCGCAGGCAGAGCGGCGGCAGCCTGGTCGGTGCCGGCATTCTCGGCGCGTTGTCCGGCCTGCTGGTGGGCCCGTGCATGACCGCGCCCCTGGCCGGCGCCTTGCTCTATATCGCCCAGAGCGGCAATGCGCTGCACGGTGGACTGATCCTGTTCGCCATGGGCATCGGCATCGGCATCCCGTTGTTGCTGCTGGTCACCGTGGGCAACCGCTTCCTGCCCAAGCCGGGCACCTGGATGAACGTGCTCAAGGGCATCTTCGGCTTCCTGTTCCTCGGTACCGCCGTGCTGATGATTCGCCCGGTGGTCGGCGAAAACCTGTGGATCGGCCTGTGGGGCGCACTGGCGCTGGTCATGGCCTATTGCGGTTGGCCGCTGGCGCGTGAATACGGCCTGGCCGCCAAAGTGCTTGGCGCAGGCTCCCTGGTGCTGGGCCTGTGGGGCGCGGTGCTGGTGGTGGGCGCGGCCGGTGGCAGCGAGGAGCTGTGGCAACCGCTGAAGGTCTACAGCGGCGCGCGGGTAGCCGCCACAACAGGCGCTCACGATGCGTTCACAACCATCAACGACCCGGCCGCCCTGCAAAGCCAGCTCGACAGCGCCAGGGCCCAGGGCCAATGGGTGCTGGTGGACTATTACGCCGACTGGTGCGTGTCGTGCAAGATCATGGAAAAACAGGTGTTCGGCAAACCGGAAGTCATGGATGCCTTGAAAGACGTACGCCTGCTGCGCCTGGACGTCACCGCTGACACTGCCGCCAGCCGCGAACTGCTCGGCCGCTACAAGGTGCCGGGGCCACCGAGCTTCGTGTGGATCGGTCCGGACGGTGAAGAACGCCGGGCCCAGCGTATCACCGGCGAGGTGGATGCCGCCGCCTTCCTGCAACGCTGGACGCACACCCGAGACGCGCGCTGATGCTGACCCTCACCATCGGCACCTTCGCCATCGCCCTGAATCACATTCTGCTGATCAGCGCGCTGATTCTGGCCACGCTGGTGGGCTGGCGTGTGGCCAGGCGTGGCGGGGAAAACCCTGAATCGGTGCTGTTCAGCCTGTTTCTGCTGGGCATGCTGACCGCCCGTGTCAGCTTTGTGCTGATGTACTGGAGCGATTACCGCAACGACTGGCTGCAAATGGTCGACCTGCGCGACGGCGGTTTCCTCGCCTGGCCCGGCGTGATCGCGCTGGTACTCGGTGCGCTGGCCTACGGCTGGCGACGCCCGGCCCTGCGCAAGCCCCTCGGTGCCGGGGTGATCAGCGGCCTGGTGTTCTGGGGCATGGCCAGCCTGTCCCTGAATCTCTATGACAAGGGCTCGCAGTTGCCGGACATCACCCTGCGCGATGCCAACGGTAATGTGGTGCAACTGGCTGACTACAAAGGCGGGCCGCTGGTGATCAACCTCTGGGCCACCTGGTGCCCGCCGTGCCGCCGGGAAATGCCGGTGCTGGAACGCGCGCAACACCAGCGCCCGGATGTCACCTTCCTGTTCGTCAACCAGGCCGAGAGCATGCAAAGCGTCAGCACGTACCTGGCCACCCAGGGCCTGAACCTGGACAACGTGCTGTTCGACGCCAGCGGCCGCCTCGGCCAGGCGGTCGGCTCCATGGCCTTGCCCACCACCCTGTTCTACACAGCCGACGGCCGCCTGATCAACAGTCACCTGGGTGAGCTGTCCCAAGCCAGCCTGGCCCGCGCCATGGAACCCTTCGACACCGTCCCACAAAGGAAACCCACATGCCTCGCCTCCGCCACCTGCTGACCTTGCTGCCACTGACGCTTGCCGCCACCCTGGCCCAGGCCGAAGACTGGCCGGCCCCGATCAAGCAAATCGAAGCCAAGGGCGCCAAGATCCTCGGCAAGTTCGACGCCCCCAGCGGCCTCACCGGCTACGCCGCGCAGTACCAGAACCGTGGCATGGCGCTGTACCTGACTGCCGACGGCAACAGCGTGATCGCCGGCAACCTGTACGACGCCCAAGGCAACGACCTGAGCAGCGCCCCCCTGGAAAAACTGGTGTACGCACCGATGTCCAAGGAAGTCTGGGCCAAGATGGAAAACAGCAGCTGGATCCAGGACGGCGACAAGAATGCGCCACGCATCGTCTACCTGTTCAGCGACCCCAACTGCCCCTACTGCAACATGTTCTGGGAACAGGCGCGCCCGTGGGTGAAGGCCGGCAAGGTGCAGTTGCGCCACATCATGGTCGGCATCATCCGCGAAGACAGCCCAGGCAAATCCGCCGCATTGTTTGCCGCCAAGGACCCGCAAAAGGCCCTGGAAGAACACGAAGCGGCCGGCAAGGGCAGCAAGTTGCAGGCGCTGGCCAAGATCCCGGCGGATATCGAAGCAAAGCTTGATGGGAATATGAAGTTGATGGAGGAACTGGAGTTGTCGGCGACGCCGGCGATTTTCTATCTGGATGACAAGGGCGCACTGCAGCAACAACAGGGAGCGCCGTCGCCGGATAAGTTGGTGAAGATTTTGGGACCGAAATAAGCAACGCGCATGTTTTATTGATAAGGCCTCCAAACATCGGAGGCCTTATGCTTGATCAACCTCGGTTAACTATTGTTGGACTTCGTGCAGCTCGAGCATTGTGACGCCGAAATCGTTACCATGAATCGCGCCCATTTTGTGATTATTGACACTGAGCCTGGCGGTGTTTGAGGTAGCTTGAAATTCCTTTGCAAGTGGTTGCCAAGTTGTAGGAGGCTCTACTACATCAGTTATGTTTTTTCGGTCAACCGCTAATGCAATACGGGGGTTGGCGCCTTTACCACTACTATTACAGACCAAGGCCGAGAAACGATAGAAGCGCCCCGGTTCCAGATCGGTGAAAATCTTAAACATTTTCTCGCTTTCAGTAACAGGGTCGGACGTATTCGTGTAGCTGTAATCACGCAACCAGTAACCCGTCCGGCCGCCCCAAGAGTCGTTTCTCGGTTCGAGGTCGGCGGGATTTGCTGCGCCTAAGCCTCTCTGCCAACCATTCCAGCCTTTGCCGGATGGGTCAAAGTCAGTGAGATCATAGAGTGCTTTAATAAAGTTCAACGTCAACGGCTGAAAGTCGATCTCTACGCTTGCTGCCGGATCTGAGCCTATGAAATGCGAAAAGTTAATGGTGATCGACGTATTACGTTTTAACTTCTCTAAATCCGCACGTGGAATCAGACACGACAATCCGTCCCTATCACCGCTTTCGAGGAGCCTCGCCATAATCGGCAGTGTGATCGAAGAGCCATCTTCTGCAGTTCCCTCAAGTGTCATAATCCCGAAATGCCCTACCATGAAAAACCACCACGCCAAATCGACGTCGGCATCGGTACTTTTGACGATAACCTCTGCATCCTTCCCAGAAAAAGTACGCAGATCCAGGACGCCGTTAGTGGCCTGTTTCACCACTGGACGAGGACGCCTCTGCATGAGTGGCTCACCGACCTGCAACTCCAGTGTCTCGGACACCATCTGCTTGCAGGCATTGATCACGGTATAAGTGATCAATGCCGTCTTGCGGAAGCTGGTGATCACCTGTTCGCGGGATGCAAAAAAAGTGACCGGAGCGGACGTATTGTTCTGCAAGGGCAGTGACCAGCAGTTGTCCTCTCCTTCCAGGCACCATTGGGCAGTGTGCTGATGGCTGGGTAGGAAGCCATCGTAAACCGCCTCGACATGCCCCCCTTCGCGACCGTTCCAGGGCACCAAAACGCCACCTTGTGCTTCTCTGACTGTGGGTGCCCGTGGCGTCAGGGGCTGCTGGTAAATTGTGAATATTGCAGGTGGAAATTCGAAGGCGTCCTTCAGTTCGCTCGCCTTGCAAAAGCTTGTTTTAACCTGTAATTCGAACTTGGAGCAGTCGCCGATTTTTTCCAGAGCGGCCCTTGGAATATCGGCCCTGACGCCGTCCTTTTTCCAAGCGTCCGTTACAACCGCGCCAACCAGAATATCAAAGCGGTAATCGCTGCCGTCTGCATGTTTAGCATCGATCCACATCCAGCAACGACTCGCGCATTCACTGTAGGCGCCCAACGGCGCTATCACATTTGCATCCCCTGGGAAGTTATCGAGGCAAAGCATTCGATCCTGGTTCGCCTCCTCAATCAGCGCGCTTCCAAATTCGGGTTTTAGAACGTTGATCACTTTTGATGGCGAGGGCTGCACGCCCTCCCCAAAGGCGACGGTGTAGCTGAGCGTCATTTGTTTATCGAAGAAGCATGCCACCGTACACGCCGGCAGTTTGACACACGCCAATTGTCCGTCAGCCTCAATCGTCACGCAGCCCAGCGGCTTCTTTCCGGAGCCGGGACTATTCACATAGAAACACACCTGGTCATCCTTAAAGGTGGTCATGCACGCGTAAACATCACCTCCGTCTTCAGTGTTGGTCGGGTTAAGCCACCACTGGTCATCTAACTCCACCGACTGGCGCAAGTGCGGTGCCTGCAGCCCCAGATCCTGAACGCCAATAAAAGCAACAGTGCGACGGTACTGGATTTGAAGCGCATTGCTCGGAAGACGCGTTTCTTCATCAGGTCTGTCAACCGGGGCGGGCGGTTCAGCGGGCAACCCACTGGTGATATAGGCACATTGATTGGTCATCGATTCATAAAGCGGCGGTTGACGTGACAGCCAACCACGCTCAACGGGCAGGCTGAGTGCACCCTTGCGGATGTCATCAGGCGTCAACGCATAACCGTCAGCAACGTTATAGAAAGCGGGATGCCCACTGAACTGCTTGGTGACGACCGTACAGTACAATTTATCGCCTACTTGGGCGAGGTAAGGCAGCAGTATGTCAATCAATGTGACGCCGCCTTGGTCATCCTTCATGTCGTAGGTTGGCGTGCCATTAAACAATTTTTCTTTGTGGAACTTGGGCGCGAACTTTATAGCTTCTTCAGCTGAATAAAAATTCACACCCACTTCCGTGTCCAATGAAACAGCGGGCTTTCCGTTAACTGTGCCCTCATACCAGACAACCAGTGTGTACCCCATCGTCTTTGTCAGGTACGTCAGGGGCAAAGGAGTTTTTCTGACCTCCAGATTGCCGCTTGAATCCACAACGTCTTCAAGTACCAGCCTGTCCTCGATTTCATTGGTGAGCGTATGCTTCGCGCGGAACTTGAATACGATATCCGTGGGGTCCATCCGTGGATCGACGCTGAGGTATGAATCTTTCATTCGGGAGGGATCAATCGTACTGTTTTGTTCGCTGGAAATTACCGGAGCCGCAACCTCCACGGCTTCAAGTGGCGAGGAGGTTTCAGACGCAGATATTTTTCTGGCCATGCCAAGAACTCCATGTTTCAAGGGTTGGTATCCTCGACCTGATTCAGGTCGAGGTCTCCCTTGAGTGAGCCCTTTTTGTCATCTCCTGCCTACTGTCAAATCTGACAGTTCTACACGAAAACCAAAGGTATCCCGACCAGCTACCGCCTCACAACCCCTCCAGCTCTGCCATCAAATCACTCAACCGATCCACCTTCTCGGCACTGATCTCATTGCCCGCCAACCCCTCGATATACTCGGCCAGCTCCGCCACCGTGCTGCATTCGAACATGGCCCGCAGCGGCACATCCCGCTGCAGCGTCTTCTGCACCCGCGAAGCAATCTGTGTCGCCAGCAATGAATGCCCGCCCAGTTCGAAGAAGTTGTCCTGCACCCCTACCCGCTCGACTTTCAGCACTTCGGCCCAGATCGCGGCCAGGGTGGTTTCCAGTTCATTGCGCGGTGCCAGGTAGTCCTGGCTGTGCAACTGGCCGATTTCCAGGGCCGGCAGGGCCTTGCGGTCGAGTTTGCCATTGGCGTTGAGCGGCAGGCGCTCGAGCCACAGCCAGTGCAGCGGCACCATGTATTCCGGCAGTTCGGCGCGCAAGCGTTGCTTGATGCGGTCCAGGCGCTCGCTTGGGTTGAGGGTTTGATCAGCCGCCACCAGGTAGCCCACCAGGTGCTTGCCGTTGACGCCCTCCTGCACGCCGACCGCCGCATCGCGCACCTCGGGTTGTTCGTGCAGGCGCGCTTCGATTTCGCCCAGTTCGATGCGGTAGCCGCGAATCTTCACCTGATGGTCAATGCGCCCGACGTACTCCAGCACGCCATCGCTGCGTCGGCGCGCCAGGTCGCCGGTGCGGTACAGGCGCTCGCCCGGTGCGCCGAACGGGTTGGGCACAAACACCGGTGCGGTGCGCAGCGGGTCGCTGACGTAACCGCGACCGACGCCGGTGCCGGCCACGCAGAGTTCACCGACGGCGCCTTGAGGCACCAGCTCCAGCGCGCCGTCCAGCAGGTACAAACGGTTGTTGTCGGTGGGCGTGCCAATCGGCAGATAGGTGCCACGAGTTGAGGCCAGGTCGACGCGGTAGAACGCCACATCGTCCGAGCATTCCGCCGGGCCGTAGGCGTTGACCAGGCCGATCTGCGGATAGCGCAGCAACCACTGGTGCGCCAGTTCCGGCGGCATGGCTTCACCGGTGGGCAGCATCCAGCGCAGGCCGTCGAGACGAATATGATCCTGGGCGAGCATGCCCTGAATCAGCGACGGCACACTCTCCAGCACGGTGATGCCGTGTGCCTGAACATGCTCGAGCAACCCCTGCGGATCATGGGCCAGGGCGTTCGGCACAATATCCACCCGCGCGCCGAACAGCGGCGCGGCGAGGAACTGCCACACGGAAATATCGAAGCTTTGCGAAGCGGTCTGCGCGATGACATCGGCGTCGCTCAGTTGCAGGTACGGCACCTTGCTCAACTGGTTATTGAGCATGCCGCGCTGTTCGACCATCACGCCCTTGGGCAGGCCGGTGGAACCCGAGGTGTAGATCACGTAAGCGAGGTTGTCCGGGCCGCTGTAGACGCCCGGATTCTCGCCACGGGCGGGGATTTCCTCCCACACCAGCAACTGGCAATCGACGCCGTCGAGCAGTTCGATGGCCTGTTCCCGGCACGCTTCGGTGCAGACCAGCAAGGGCGTGCGGCTCAGCTCGATGATGCGGCTCAGGCGCGGGCCCGGCAGACCCGGGTCCAGCGGCAGGTAGCCGGCGCCGGCCTTGAAGCTGCCGATGATCATGCCGAGCAGTTCCAGGTCACGCTCGGCCAGCAACGCCACCGGTTGGTCCGGGCCGACACCGGCGGCAATCAGCGCATGCCCCAGGCCGTTGCTGCGTCGGTTCAATTCGTCATAGCTCCATTGCCGGTCAAGGCAACGGGCGGCGATACGCTGCGGATGCCGCACCACCTGTTCCTCGAACAACTCGACGTAGCTGCGCGCCAGCGGGTAGTCGTGTTGGCTTTGGTTGCAGCCGTCCACCAGGAACGCGCGCTCCGCCTCGCCGATCAGCGGCAGGTCGGCCATGTCGCCATGGAAGCCCTGCACCAGCGCCAGCAACAGGCGCTTGAACTCGGCGAGCATGCCTTGCACGGTGGTTTCATCGAAGTAGCGCTGGTCGTAGGACAGGTGCAAGCCCAGGTCATCGCCCGGATAGCACACGGCGGTCAGCGGGAAGTTGGTGTGGGTACGCCCGGAATCGGAGGTGGCATTCAGGCTTTGCGCATGGCTGAGCACCGAGGTTTCCACCGGAGCGTTTTCAAACACGAACAGGCTGTCGAACAGCGGTTGGCCCTTGGGCAGTTCGCTGTGTTCCTGAATAGTCACCAGCGGCAGGTATTCGTATTCGCGCAGTTGCATATTGCTGTCGAGCAGACCGCTCAACCACTGGCGCACGCTGCAGCGCTGGTCATCCTCGGGCAGCTTCACCCGCAGCGCGATGCTGTTGATAAACAGGCCCACGGTGCGTTGCATCTCGGGCATGTCCACCGGACGCCCGGCCACGGTGACGCCGAACAGCACGTCGCGATCACCGCTCACGCGCCGCAGCACCAAGGCCCAGGCCGCCTGGGCGAAGGTGTTGACGGTAAGCTGATGAGCCTGGGCCAGCTCGCGCAGTTGCGCGCCGTCTCGGGCATCCAGCCGGGTATAGCAGTCGCCCACCACCATGCCGCCGCTGTGGCCGGCATGTTCGCGCAGGAACGGCCGGTCGCTGGGGATCGGCGTGGTGCGCTCGAAACCTTGAAGGTTGTGCTGCCACCACTGGCGCGCTTCGTCCAGGTCCTGGCGTTGCAGCCAGGCGATGTAGTCGCGGTAGCGCGGCGGCGTGGCCAGTTGCGCGTCGCGGCCTTCGCCCAGGGCCCGGTAGATCTCGAAAAAGTCGTTCATCAACAGCGAACGGCACCAGGCATCGATCAGGATATGGTGGTTGCTCATCATGAACCAGTAGCGCGCCTCGCCCACGCGGATCAGGCGCAGGTGGAACGGCGCCTGGTTGAGCAGATCGAAACCGGCTTCGCGCTCGGCCTTGAGCAAGGCTTGCAGACGCGGCTCGTGCTCACGCTCGGGGTCGGCGCTCCAGTCCAGGTAGTCAATCGGCGTGCTGCCGGGCTTGTGGATCACTTGCAGCATGTCTTCGCCGACGTTCCAGCAGAACGAGGCACGCAAGGCTTCGTGGCGGGCTATCACCGCCTGCCACGCCTGGGCGAAACGCTCGGGATCGAGGGCACTGTCGATGCGGTAGCGGTCCTGCATGTAATACAGGCCGGTGCCCGGTTCCAGCAGGGTGTGCAGCAGCAGGCCCTCTTGCATCGGGGTCAGCGGGTAGACATCTTCGATAACACCCGCCGCTACCGGCAAGCTGTCCAGTTGCGCCTGGGTCAACCGTGCCAGCGGAAAATCAGACGGCGTGAGGCCACCGGCATCGTCGTTGAGGCAATGGGCGATCAGGCTGTGCAGTTCGGCCAGGTACGCCTCGGCCAGTTCGCGGATGGTCTGCTGATCGTGGCGCTCGCGGCTGAAGGTCCAGCGCAGCACCAGTTCACCGCCGTACACCTGGCTGTCGACACTCAGCGCGTTGGGCAGCGGTGCATCGGGATCGTGTGCAAGGCCGGCGGATTCCTCCAGCGGATGAAACAGCGCGTCGGCACCGAAGCTCTGGTCGAACTGGCCGAGGTAGTTGAAGGTGATGTCGGCGCTCGGCAGCGCGGCCAGGCTGCGTTGGCACTGGTCGTCCGCCAGGTAGCGCAGTACGCCGTAGCCCAGGCCTTTGTGCGGCACGCCGCGCAGTTGCTCCTTGATTGCCTTGATGGAGTCACCCGGCTCCGCCTGCGGGGTCAGGCGCAACGGATAGGCGCTGGTGAACCAGCCGACGCTGCGGGTCAGGTCGATGTCATCGAACAGGCTTTCGCGGCCGTGACCTTCCAGTTGAATCAACGCCGCGTCGTGACCGCTCCAGCGGCACAGCACGCGAGCCAGGGCGGTCAGCAGCAAGTCGTTGACCTGGGTGCGGTAGGCGCTCGGCGCCTGTTGCAGCAGCTGCCGGGTGCGCTCGACATCCAGGCGCACGCTGACGGTCTCGGCGTCACGCTGGCGCAGTGCGCCGTGCGCGCGATCCACCGGCAACGCCAGCGCCGGGCCCGCCAACTGCGCTTGCCACAGGTCCAGTTCTTCGCGCAGGGATTCGCTATGGGCATAGGCCTGCAAACGCGCGGCCCAATCGCGCAACGCGCTGGTCTTGGCCGGCAGGCTGACGGACTGGCCTGCGCTCAGTTGGCGATAAACCGTTTGCAGGTCTTCGAGCAACACGCGCCAGGACACGCCATCCACCACCAGGTGATGGATGGCGATCAGCAGGCGCTGTTGACCCTGCGGGCCGTCCACCAGCAAGGCGCGCAGCAGCGGGCCACGTGCGAGGTCGAGGCTGCGTTGGGTATCGCTGAACAGCGCGGTGCAGTGGTCCATGTCGCGCACCTGCGCCTGCATCAATACGCCGCCGTGCGGCACGCCCAGGTGTTCGGCGTGCCACTGGGCATCGCGCCGGGTGAAGCCCAGGCGCAACGCGTCGTGATGTTCCAGCACCGCCAGCAGGGCCTGTTCCAGGCGATGCGGGTCGAGCAGTTGCAGCGGCTTGAGCACCAGGGCCTGGTTCCAGTGCTGACGCGCCGGGATTTCGGTGTCGAAGAACCAATGCTGGATCGGCGTAAGGCCCGAGCGGCCGGTGAGCACACCTTGCTCGGCGCTGAGCGTGTCGACGCGCGTGGCGACAGCCGCCAGGCTTTGTACGGTCTGGTGCTGGAACAGGTCACGCGGGCTGAAATGAATGCCCGCCTGCCGCGCACGGCTGACCACCTGGATCGACAGGATTGAATCGCCGCCCAGCTCGAAGAAGTTATCGTCCAAACCGACTTGCTGCAGGTTCAGCACCGCGCACCAGATTTGTGCCAATGTGCTTTCCAGCTCATTGCGCGGGGCCACGTACGTTTGGCGGTTCGCTTCAGGATCGGGCTGCGGCAAGGCGCGGCGGTCAAGTTTGCCGTTGGCGGTCAGCGGCATGCTGTCCAGTACGATCAGGTGTGCGGGCACCATGTAGTCCGGCAGATGTGCTTTGAGATGCCGCTTCAGCGCGTCACGTAACGCGCCGTGCTCGGCGTCGCTGACCAGGTACGCGACCAGCTGTTTGCCGCTCGGCGAATCCAGCGCCAGCACCACCGCTTCACGCACGGCTGCATGCTCCAGCAGGCGCGTTTCGATCTCGCCCAATTCGATGCGGAAACCGCGAATCTTCACCTGATGGTCGATACGCCCCAGGTACTCCACCTGCCCATCGGCGCATTGGCGCACCAGGTCACCGGTGCGGTACAGGCGCCCGCCATTGCCAGTGAACGGATCGGCGACAAAGCGCTCCGCCGTCATCGCCGGACGCTGGTGATAGCCCTGAGCCAGGCCCGCGCCGCCGATGTACAACTCGCCGCTCGCGCCTTGCGGCACCAGGGCCAGGTCGGCGTCGAGAATGTAAGCCACGCGCGCGCCGACGATGCTGCCGATCGGCACGCTGGCAACGCCCTCCTCCAGGTATCCCGGCGCCAGGCTGGCCAGCGGCATCACCACGGTTTCGGTCGGCCCGTAGGCGTTGAAAAACATCTCAGGCTGGAACGCCCCGCGAATACGCTGCAGATGCTCGCCGGTGAGTGCTTCACCGCCGGTGATGCACATACGCACCGGCAAGGTCTGGTTTTGCGTGGCCAGCCACTGCGCCAGCTGGCTGCCGTAGCTGGGCGTGAACCCGAGAATAGTCACGCGGTGGCTGCGAATCAGCGCGCAGATTTCTTCGGCGTCCCATTGGCCCTGTGCACGCATTACCACCTGGGCACCGCTGAGCAACGGCACCAGCAGACGCTCGGTGGCGGCGTCGAAGTTGATCGAATAAAAATGCAGTTCGCAGTCGTCCGGGCGCATGCCGAAACGCTCGATAACAGCCTGGCAATGCATGGCGATTTCACCCTGGGTCACCACCACGCCTTTGGGCTGGCCGGTGGAACCGGAGGTGTAGATCAAGTACGCCTGGTGCTGCGCCAGGCTGATAAAGGGCAACTCATCGGCCGGATAATTTTCCAGTGCCGGTGAGTCATCTTCCAGGCACCAGCACGCCAGCGTCTGCGGCAGCTCGCCAAGGGCCTGGAACATCGCCGCATCGCTGAGCAGCAGGCCGATGCCGCTGTCTTCGATCATGTAATGCAGGCGGTCCAACGGGTATTCCGGGTCCAGCGGCACGTAGGCGCCGCCGGCCTTGAGGATCGCCAGCAGGCCGATGACCATCTCCAGCGAGCGCGGCAGCGCCAGGCCGACGCGCACCTGCGGGCCGACACCGCGTTCACGCAGCATCCACGCCAGGCGATTGGCGCGGGCGTCGAGTTCGCCGTAAGTGAGGGTCACACCGGCAAAGGTCAGCGCCGGCGCATCCGCACGCTTGCGCGCCTGCCGGCTGAACAGGGTTTGGATGCACTGGTCCAGACGATGCTCGCCGGCTTCAACCCCGAGGCTCTCCTGCAGGGCGTGCTGCTCGGCGGCGCTGAGCAACGGCAGTTCGCTGAGGCGTTGGTGCGGATTGGCGATCAGTGCTTCCAGCAGGTTGCGCCAATGCGCGGCCATGCGGGCGATGCGCGGTTCGTCGAACAGGTCGGTGCTGTAGGTCAGGCAGCAGCCCAGGCGATGGTCGAGGTCGGTGACTTCCAGGTTGAGGTCGAACTTGGTGGCGCGGGCATCGTTGGCCAGGTACTCGACGGTCATGCCGGCCAGTTGGCGGCTCTGCTGGAACTCCCAGCGCTGCACGTTGCACATCACCTGGAACAGCGGGTTGTACGCGGCGCTGCGCGGCGGTTGCAGCGCCTCCACCAGATGATCGAACGGCAGGTCCTGATGGGACTGGCCTTCGATCACGGTGTGACGCACCTGCTCTAACAACTGCGCCACACTCATCTGCCCATTGAGTTGGCAACGCAACACCTGGGTGTTGAGGAACGCGCCGATCAGCCCTTCGCTTTCCGGGCGGATACGGTTGGCCACCGGCGCGCCGATGCGCAGGTCGGTCTGGCCGCTGTAGCGGTAGAGCAGCACGGCGAGGGTGGCGGTCATGGTCATGAACAGGGTCAGGCCCTGTTCGGCGTTGAAGGCGCGAACGCGAGCGGCCAGCGCATCGCTCAGGTCGAAGCGGTACAGCTCACCGCGATGACTTTGCACCGCCGGGCGCGGACGGTCGCCAGGCAGTTCGAGCAGCGGATGTTCGCTGCCCAGTTGCGCGGTCCAGTAATCCAGCTGGCGTTGACGCTCGCCCGATTCCAGCCATTGGCGTTGCCACACGCTGTAGTCCAGGTACTGCACCGGCAGCGGCGCCAGCGGTGAGTCGCGCTCGTCGATAAAGGCTTCGTACAGCGCACTGAGTTCACGGGCAAAGATGTCCATGGCCCAGCCTTCGGTGACGATATGGTGCAGGGTCAGCACCAGGTAATGTTCCTGCTCGCCGGCCTTGACCAGACAGGCGCGCAGCAAAGGCCCGCGTTCCAGGTTGAAAGGCGTATGCGCTTCCTGATCGGCCAGGCGCTGCAAACGCTGCTGGCGCTCGGTCTCGTTGAGTGCCGAGAAGTCCTGCCAGTCCATGCGCACGCCGGTCTGTGGCGATACATGCTGACAGGCCACGCCATCGACGCTCGGAAAGGTGGTGCGCAAGGTTTCGTGACGCATGATCAAGGCCTGCAACGCTGCCTCGAAACGCCCCACATCCAGCACCCCGCGCAAGCGCGCCATGCCACCGACGTTGTAGGCCGGGCTGTCCGGTTCCATCTGCCAGAGGAACCACATGCGCTGCTGGGAATAGGACAACGGCACGGGTGCGCTGCGGTCGACCTTGGCGATCGGCGTCTGTTGGTTGCGCTGGCCCGACGCCTGGATCAGGCCCACTTGTGCGGTGAAATCGCCCAGCTCGCTGGCGTCGAACAAAGTGCGCAATGGCAGCTCGACGTCACAGGCCTGGCGAGTGCGGGAGATGATTTGCGTGGCCAGCAACGAGTGGCCGCCCAGGGCGAAAAAGTCGTCGCGCAGGCCGATACGCGGCAGGCCGAGCACTTCGCGCCAGATTGCCGCGATCTGCTGCTGCAACGGCGTCTCGGGTTCGACATGTTCGCGGGTTTGCCGCACGGGTTGCGGCAATGCGCGGCGGTCGAGCTTGCCACTGGGGCTCAAGGGCATGGCGTCCAGGTACATCAGGTGGGCGGGCACCATGTACTCGGGCAACTGGGCGGCCAGTGCGGTTTTTACCGCCTGTGCATCCAGTTCGACAGGGCCGGCGTAGTAACCGATCAGTTGATCGTCACGCACCAGCACCACGGCCTGGGCGATGCCCTCCACCGCCAGCATGCGCGCTTCGATTTCCTGCGGTTCCACCCGCAAGCCGCGCAGCTTGACCTGCTGATCGAGACGCCCCAGGTATTCAAGCACACCCTCAAGGCTCCAGCGCGCACGGTCGCCGGTGCGATACAGGCGCGCCCCGGCCTCGCCCAGCGGGTCGGCGACAAAGCGTTCGGCGGTGAGCCCCGCACGGCCAAGATAACCGCGCGCCAGGCCAATGCCGCCGATGCACAACTCACCCGGTACGCCGACTGGCAGCGGGTTGAGCTCTTCATCCAGCACACGGCAGATCACATTGCCCAGCGGCCGGCCAATCGGCGAGCGCTCGCCATCCTCCACAGTACAATGCCAGTGGGTGACGTTGATCGCGGTCTCGGTCGGGCCATAACGGTTGTGCAATTGCACCGCCGGCAGGCGTGCCAGTACGCGGTTGCGCAGCTCGGCGGGCAAGGCTTCGCCGCCGGAGAACAGACGTCGCAGACTGGTGCATTCGGCCGCCAGCGGTTCGTCGATAAACAACTGCAGCAACGGCGGCACGAAGTGCAGCGTGGTCACGCCATGCTCCTGCACCAACTGCGCGATGCGGTGCGGGTCGCGATGCTCACCCGGCCCCGCCAGTACCAGACGGCAACCGGTGATCAGCGGCCAGAAGCACTCCCACACCGACACGTCGAAGCTGATCGGCGCCTTTTGCATCAGCACGTCGCTGGCGTCCAACGGGTAAGTGGCCTGCATCCACTGCAAGCGCTCGGCCAGCGCCGCGTGGGTGTTGCCCACGCCCTTGGGCTGGCCGGTGGAGCCGGAGGTGTAGATCACGTAGGCGAGGTTGTCGCCGTGCAGGTGCAGGCCCGGCGGCTGGCTTGGCCAGCTGTCCAGATGCAGGCTGTCCATGGCAATCACGCACACGCCTTGGGCCGTCGGCAACTGTTCCAGCAGCGCGGTCTGGGTCAACAGCAGGTGCACGCCGCTGTCCTCGAGCATGAAGGCCAGGCGCTCGGCGGGATAATCCGGGTCCAGCGGCACATAGGCGCCGCCGGCCTTGATGATCGCCAGCAGACCGATCAGCAACTGCGGCGAACGCTCGGCGGCGATGCCCACGCAGACGTCCGGGCCCACCCCCTTGTCGCGCAGGTAATGGGCCAGGCGGTTGGCCTGGGTGTGCAGTTGGGCGAAGCTCAGGCTGGCGTCCTGCCAGACCAGCGCGGTGGCGTGCGAGGTGTGCAGGTTGAGCAGCTCGGGCAGCCATTGTTGAGCCGGTGCGCACGGCGCCTGGCTCCACGCGTGTTGCCCGTCCTCTGCGGTGAGTTTCAGCTCGCCCACGGCTTGCTGCGGTTGCGCGCAGACCGCTTGCAGCAGGTGGATGTAATGCTCGGCCAAGCGCTCGATGGTGGTGCTGTCGAACAGTTCATCGGCGTAGTCGAACGACAGGCTCAAGCGCCCACTGCGATCTTCTTCACTGTGCAGTTGCAGCTCGAACTTGGCTTCGCGGCTGTGCCATGGCAGCTCATCGGCGAGCAGGCCCGGCAGGCGGCGCAGGGCGCCAAGGTCACGTTGCTGGTGGTTGAACATCACCTGGAACAGGCCCTGTTCACGCGCCTGGGGGAAGGCCTCCAACAGTTGCTCGAACGGCAGGTCCTGATGGGCCTGGGCGTCCAGTGCAGCCTGGCGTGTCGCGGCCAACAGCTGGCTGAACGGCAGGCGCCCGTCGAGCTCGGCACGCAGTACCAGGGTGTTGATGAAAAAGCCGACCAGGCCTTGGGTTTCCTGGCGCGGGCGATTGGCATTGGGCACGCCGATGCGGATATCGCGCTGGCCGCTGTAGCGATACAACAGGGTCTGGAACGCCGCCAGCAGCAGCATGAACGGGGTGGATTCATGAGCGCGCGCGGTCCGGCCAATCTCGGCGCTGAGGGAAGCGTCCAGGCGTACGGTATGCCGCGCGGCGCTGTTGCGCGCCTGCGCCGAGCGTGGGTGGTCGGTGGCCAGGTCGAGGGGCGGATGCTCGTCCCCCAGCGTCGCCTTCCAGTACGCCAACTGCCGCTGGCCTTCGCCGGCGGCCAGCCATTGGCGCTGCCAACTGCCGTAGTCGGCGTATTGCAGGGGCAGCGGCGGCAACTCAAGGGGCTGGCCCTGAACGGCAGCGGCGTACAGGCGCGAGAACTCGTCAATCAGGATATTGAGCGACCAGCCGTCGGCGATGATGTGGTGCAACGTCACCAGCAGTTGATGGTCCTCATCGTCCAGGCGCACCAGGGTCACCTGCAGCAGCGGGCCGTTTTCCAGGTCGAACGAGGTATGTGCCTGGTCTTCGCGGATCTGCTGCGCGCAGGCTTCGCGCTCGGCATGGCGCACGTCGCTGAGGTCGATGACGTGCAACGCGAAATCCGCTGCGGCCGCGACACGCTGAAAGCCCTGGCCATCGCGCTCGTAAAAGCGTGTACGCAAGGCTTCGTGGCGCAGGATCAACTGCTGGAAGCTTGAGCGCACCGCGTCTTCGTCCAACTCGCCGCGCAGGCGCAGCGCGCCGGGGATGGTGTAGGCGCTGCTGTTCGGGTCCAGTTGCCAGGTGATCCACAGGCGGTTCTGGGCCAGGGATTGCGGCAGGTCTTGCTGACGCGACAGCACATGAATCGCGCCTTGGGCAACGCCGCCGTCCTGTTGCAACTGCGCGACGCTGGCGGCGAAGTCTTGCAGGGTGGGCGCTTCGAACAGCAGCCGCAGGTTCAGTTCCAGGCCCAGGGTTTCGCGCAGGCGCGCGACCACTTGGGTGGCGCTGATGGAGTTGCCGCCGAGCAGGAAAAAGTGATCATCGGCGACGACCGTCGGCACCTTCAGGTGCTCGCACCAGATCGCGGCGATCTGGCGTTGCAGAACCGATTCCAGCGCGGCTTCACTGGCCTGCGCTTGCAGGTCGGGGAACTGCGCATAGCTGTCGAGGCTGCCCTCGGCATGGCGCAACGCACATGCTGCCCGTTGCACCTTGCCGCTGGAGGTCTTCGGCAGCGCCCCCGGATTGAGCAGCACCACCACGCACGGCGCTTCCTGGCAGGCCTCGGCCACCGCTTGGCGAATCGCTTTGATCAGCGCTTCGGGCGGCAGGATTTTCTGCACGCTGCGGCTGATTTCTGCAGCAATGCCGATGCCCTCCACGCCCTGATCGTTCACCGCAAAGGCGGCCACCCGGCCCTTGCGCACCACCTCCACCTCACGCTCGATGGTTTGTTCGATGTCCTGCGGGTACAGATTGTGCCCGCGCACGATCAACAGGTCTTTCAAGCGCCCGGTGATGTACACCTCACCGTCACGGATAAATCCCAGGTCGCCGGTGCGCAGCCAGGTCCGGCCGGCGTGCTGGACGAAAGTGCGGGCGCTGGCTTCAGGATTGCGCCAGTAACCCTGGGCAATGCTCGGGCCGCTGGCCCAGAGTTCGCCCACGCAATTGTCGGCCAGCTCGCTGAGCGTGTGAGGGTCGGCGATCAGCACGGCGTGGTCCGGCTGGTGGGTGCCGCAACTCATGACCGCACTGCTCATTACGGCACTGCCCTGCCCCGGCTCGGCGCGGTTGGCGGCCAGCGCCTGCGCATCCAGGTGCAGCGCAGGGATGCCATGGCCACGGCGGCCACCGGCGACAAACAAGGTCGCTTCGGCCAGGCCATAGGAGGCGAAGAAATGATTCGAGCTGAAACCACACACGGCGAACTTTTCGGCGAAGCGTTCCAAGGTATCCAGGCGGATCGGCTCGGAGCCGGAATAGGCCACGCGCCAGGTGCTCAGGTCCAGGCGTTCCAGGGCCGACTCGCTGACCCGTTCGCTGCACAGACGGTAGGCGAAGTCCGGGCCACCGCTGATGGTGCCGCCGTATTCGCTGATCGCTTCGAGCCAGCGCAGCGGCCGCGCCAGGAAGTAGGCCGGCGACATCAACACGCACGGCACGCCGCTGAAGATCGGTTGCAGCAAGCCGCCGATCAGGCCCATGTCATGGTACAGCGGCAGCCAGCTGACGATCACATCGTCCGGGTTGAGGTCGATGCCAAAGCCGCGGCGGATCAGCACTTCGTTGGCCACCAGGTTGGCGTGGCTGACTTGCACGCCCTTGGGCAGCGCAGTGGAGCCGGAGGTGTATTGCAGGAAGGCGATGTCGTCGGGCTGCAACTCGGGGGCGACCCACCGGTCGGCCAGCTGTGGATCGAGGGTGTCCACGCTCAACAGCGGGGGGGCGTTTTCGATCTGCGCCAGGCCGTCGGCGAGGCTGGCGATGGTCAGCAACAGGCGCGGCTCGGCATCGCTGATGATCGACAGCAAGCGCTCCTGGTGATGGCGCTTGCTCGATTCCGGCGGGTAAGCCGGCACCGCGATCACCCCGGCGTACAGGCAACCAAAGAACGCCGCGACATAGTCCGGGCCGCTGGGAAACAACAGCACCGCACGCTCGCCCATCGCGACATCGGCTTGCAAGGCGGCGGCGATGGTGCGCGCGCGCTGGTCCAGTTCACGGTAGCTGAGCACCACGCTGTGCTCGGCGGATTCGGCCAGAAAGCGCAGGGCGATTTGGTCCGGCGTCTGCGCGGCACGGCGTTGGAGGGACTGGACCAGAGTGCGGGGAAGTTCGAAGGCGTCCATCATGGGGTTCCTGCCTGAAATCGGCTTACGGGAAATTCGGAAAGTCGGAAAGTCGGTGAGGTTCAGCCGGCGACGCGTTGGCGCGCCGCGCCACTGCGCCAGCGGGCCAGGTGCGCCTCGGCATAGCGGCGCACGCAGCGCAGCACGGCGCTTTCGTGCTGCACGAGAAAGAAGTGATGCCCGTCGAACATGTCGAGGGAAAAGCCGCTGGCGGCTTCGAGCTGCCAGTCGAGCAATTGGTCGGCGCGTACGCTGTCCTGCTTGCCGCCCAGCACATGGATCGGCAGGCCCAGCGGCTCGCGTTCGCCATAGGTGAAACTGCCGCACAGCAGGAAATCGGCGCGCAGGATCGGCAGCATCAGTTGCATCAACTCGGGATTGGCCAACACGGCGTCGCAGGTCCCCTGCAGTTCGCGCAAGCGGGCGATCAACTGGGCGTCGGTTTTTTCGATGGCGTATTCGCTGACATCGCGCCGCGCCGGGCCGGCAGTACCGGAGACGAACAATGCCAGCGGGGCCGGCACCTTGCGCGCGTTCAGGGCATGCGCCAGTTCGAACGCCAGCAGGCCGCCGAGGCTGTGGCCGAACAATGCATAGGGGCCGTTCAGATCGCGGCTGATTTCAACGGCGAGCTGGGCAGCCAGGGCCTTGATATCGCGCTGCAACGGTTCGCCCATGCGCATGCCCCGCCCCGGCAGTTCCAGCGGGCACACCTGCAACCAGTCCGGCAGCACGCGGCGCCAACGTGCATAGACCGAGGCGCTGGCGCCTGAATGGGGCAGGCAGAACAGGCGCAGCGGCGTTGGCGTACTCATCACCCGAGGACTCCAAGCTGAAACACGCTGTGTGCACGATAAAAACCCATTTCGCCCTCCTGCGGGTGCTGATCCCTGGCCGTTTGCTAACGGACCTTTCACCCAGAAGAACGGACGGCCCCGGCAAATAATTAGTCGCAGGGGTCGAGCGAGACGCGGTTCACACCTTACTCAAAGGCATAAGATTAGTTCGCCTTCTCATTTGACAATCATTATCATTCAGCATAATTTGTTGCCCGATGTGTAGGAGGCCTCAGCAAGGAAGCCCTCCCCTAACCTCTTTGCAACAAGGTGATTTCCATGACGGAACAAGTATCCACAGGCAGGTGCGACTCACCCCTTCTCCAGGCATTCGTCGACAATCGACTGATTTTGGTGAAGATCGCGGCGCGTATTACCGGCTGTCGTTCCCGTGCCGAGGATGTGGTGCAGGACGCCTACTTTCGGCTGCAATCGGCGCCGACCATCACCTCCTCGTTCAAGGCTCAACTGAGCTATCTGTTCCAGATCGTGCGCAACCTGGCGATCGATCACTACCGCAAGCAGGCCCTGGAACTCAAATATTCCGGGACCGAAGAGGAAGGCTTGAATGTGGTTATCCACGGCGCTTCACCGGAAACCTCCCACATCAACTTCAACACCCTGGAAAACATCGCCGACGCCCTGACCGAGCTGCCACAGCGCACACGCTACGCCTTCGAAATGTACCGACTGCACGGCGTGCCGCAGAAGGATATCGCCAAGGAACTCGGGGTCTCGCCGACACTGGTGAACTTCATGATTCGCGATGCACTGGTGCACTGCCGCAAAGTCTCGGGCAGCCACAGCGATACGTTTGCGCGCAGGGTTTGAACAAAACAGAAACCACTGTGGGAGGGGGCTTGCCCGCGATGAGGGGAGTGTCAGTAAACCCATCCGTTACTGATCCATCGCCATCGGGGGCAAGCCCCCTCCCACATTTGATCTTCGCCGCTTCGAGCATTTCGTTCGCTTAACTGACTGGCATGAGGACGCGTAACCACGATGCGAAGCGAGCCGCTCTTGCTCTTGATCTGGCTTTTGATCTTGATCTTAGGCGCCCCGTTAACCACGCTGGCCGAACGCAGGCTTGAATCCGTGGGTAACCCGGCAGGACGCCGGGTTAGCCGCACTGGGCCATGGATGGCCCATTGCGGCGGCCCACGGATTCAAGCCTGCGTTCGGGCACACCGAGCCTGGGCGAGGTGCCGAGTGGTGGGGCAAGAGCGTTTTGCTTACTTTTGCGCTTTTCAAAAGTGAGCCGCTGTAAAAGCGGAACCCATAGCAGCCGTTACCGCAGAAACGGATATGTACTCGGTCTGATCCAGCATCCTGGTCGGCCCAGAGGCCGCCATCGGGAGCAAACCCCCTCCCACATTTGATCGGCTGCGATTTCAGGGCAATGGCGTTATATCGATGCGATACGGTTCGAAAATCCTGAGCATCTGGCCGTTGTCGCGCAGGCGCTTGAGCAGCTCGGCAAAGACCGGCCCGGTGATCGGCGCCTTGGGCCGTAGCAACGCGTAATGGTGATAGACCTGATCAATGCGCTCCGACACCAGGAACTTGTCCGCCATGTCGGCGTTGCGCACCATGAAATCACTCAGGTACGAGCGGGTGACCAACGCGATATCGGCACGCCCGCGCGCGACCATCAGCAAGTTGCTGTCATGGGAATACGTCAAGGTGGCGTTGAAGTGCTCGGCCAGGTACTTGGGGTCGGCGTTGAACTGGGCAAAGGCGTAGTGATAACCGCTGAACACCGCCAGGCGCTTGCCGGCAAGGTCCGTGAAAAAGCTCTGGTCGCGACCGGGCTCACGCTCGGCGACGAAAATCTCGGCGTCCTCCAGCCCCATATCGACGCTGGTATGGGCAACGTTTGTCCAACCCCATGAGGGGTTTTCAAAGATCGCCATGTCGACCCGGCCCTGTTCGAAATCGCGAAAACGCCTGGGAATCGAGGTGGGCACCAGCACGAACTGATAGTCGCTCTGCACAGCGTTCAACGCTTCGACCAATTGCGGCAGCAAACCGGTATCGGCGCCTTGTTCAGGGCGCACGGTATACGGCGGAAAATGCGCCGCGCCGACCCTCACCAACTGCGCGGCGCCGGCTTGCGTCCACCCTGCGGTACCCAGTGCCAAAAATGTAAGTCCTGCAGCCAGTCGCCATGGCGAAAACATCTAGGCACACACCGTTGAATTCGATAATGGCGATAAGCTAGGCGTTTTTCCCGAGAGAGACAACGGTTGCCAGTAAATTGATGGCTTGCGCCTCAATCCGCCTTGAGTACCATCAGCAGGGCTTCTTCGGCCAGTTCTTCGAGTGTCAGGCTGCCCTGGGTGCGGACCCAGGTGGTGGTCCAGGACAACGCGCCGGTCAGGAAACGCCGGGTGATATACACGTCGCCCTTGATATAGCCGGCAGCCTTGGCTTCGCCCAGTACCTGCAGCCAGATATCCTCATACACGTCGCGCAAGGCCAATACCCGGGCCTGACCTTCGGCAGACAACGAACGCCATTCGTACACCAGCACCGCCATCGCCTCACCGCTGCCGCCCATGATCGACTGCAATTCGCAGCGGATCAGCGCGCGCACGCGCTCGCGCAAGGTGCCCGCCTGCTCCAGCGCAGCGCGCATCATCGCGGTGTTGTAGAGGATGGTTTCTTCCATCACCGCGCGCAGGATCTCGTCCTTGCTCTTGAAGTGGTGAAAGATGCTGCCCGACTGGATGCCCACCGCGCCGGCGAGGTCGCGCACAGTGGTGCGCTCAAAACCCTTGTTGCGAAACAGGTGAGCCGCAGTCTGCAGCAACTTGCCCCGGGCACTGTCGGGGTCGGTCAATTGACCACCGTCAATCATGGTGCGCATCACCCGCTGGGCTTGGTGGTCGTCCATGCTGCTTTCCCTTATGTCTACTATCGTCTTGGCGGGCAATTTAGGCCGTGGTCGCGAACCAAGCAAGCGCTTGGACAAAACTTGAGTGCAGGGTACAAACCAAACGCTTGCTTGGCAGCCTCGCAACCAGCCATTGCACAAGTGAATAGGCACCTGGGCGGAACTACACGGCCCGGCTACGCTCTATCCCCATCAGGACAGGAACAGTACGGGAACCTGCGCATGCCTCATTGGCTGATTATTGACCTTGAAGCCACAACGGATGATGGCGGCTGGCCCGTGACGGAGATGGAAGTCATCGAAATCGGCGCGAGCCTGGTCAATCGCCAGGGCCGTGAGCTGGATCACTTCCAGCGCTTCGTGCGGCCGCTGCGGCGGCCACTGCTGACGCCCTTTTGCCGAAAATTGACCCATATTACCCAAGCCAACATCGACGCGGCAGCGCCCATCACCGAGGTGTGGCCGCTGTTCGAACGCTGGCTGGGCCAGCATCAGCCGCGTCTGGAAGGCTGGGCCAGCTGGGGAGATTACGATCGCGTGCAACTTGAGCTGGAATGGCAACGCCATGGCCTGGCCAGTGCGCTCGGCCAGACGCCCCATGTCAACCTCAAGCAGCGCTTCGCCAAGGCCCGGCGCCTGGACAAGCCGCTCGGGCTCAATGGCGCGCTGCAATTGGCGGGGATGCAGTTCAATGGCCAGCAGCATCGAGCCCTGGAAGATGCGCGCAACACGGCGCGCCTGCTGCCGTTGATTTTGCCGGTCTAGGCAGTTCTGAAAGGCTTGGGCATACTGATCAACCTTTTGCCTTAATGCTGCCCACCTGTAGGAGCGAGCTTGCTCGCGAAGATCGCTGACGATAACGCAGCGCATCTGGTTTAACGGGGTGCTCTCAGGTTTTTCGCGAGCAAGCTCGCTCCTACAGTGGTTGGCGTAAGCTTTGACCCTTTTTCCGAGGATTCACCCATGTTCAAAGTCAACGAATACTTCGACGGCACCGTCAAGTCGATCGCTTTCGGCACCGCGGAAGGTCCGGCCACCATCGGCGTCATGGCCCCGGGTGAATACGAATTCGGCACTGACCAGCGTGAAATCATGCACGTGGTTTCCGGCGCCCTGGTCGTCAAACTGCCTGATGCGGAGTGGGAAACCTTCGCCGCCGGCAGCCAGTTCAACGTACCGGCCAACAGCAAGTTTCAGTTGAAGGTCGCGGTGGACACCGCTTACCTGTGCGAATACCGTGGCTGAACGCCAACCGGCGCAAAAAAACCCCGTCTCCTGCGAGACGGGCTTTTTTCATTCCAGCACCGTCACCGGCATGCCGACTTCCAATTGCCCGACCCCATCATTGACCAGGTTCTGGCCGAACATCGCACCCTGCTCGGTGCCGCGATAGGCCTGAAGCGTCGCAAATGGCTCGCGGTCCGTGCTGCGCTCGCCGGTCTGCGGGTCGATGGTGGTGAGGATGCAACGTGAACAGGGCTTGACCACGCGAAACTCCACCTCGCCGATGCGCAAGCGTTTCCAGCCATCCTCGGCGAAGGCCGCGGCGCCTTCGATGACCAGGTTGGGACGAAAGCGCAGCATTTCCATCGGCCGGCCGATATGGGTGCACAAATCGTCCAGGGAGGCCTGGCCGATCAGCAGCAAAGGGTAACCGTCGGCGAAGCCCACCTGATCGTCATCCTCGCCGAAACCATGCTGGGTGAAGCGTGCGCGGTCCACGGGCATATGCACCAGGCGTGTGGGTTTACCGATGAAGCCGCTGACCCAGGCCGCCGCGGCATTGCCTGCGTCCGGCACGCGCAGGGTGTCGTGCCAGATGGTCACACCACGCAACGCGTCGGCGCCGGGCAGTGCCACCTCCAACGTCCCATGGCCCGGCGAACTGAGGGTCAGGCCGCCCGCCGTGTTCCACAGCGCAGTCAACTGACTCATCTTCGCCACGGCGCGTTGTGTGAGGAATCGCCCGCTGGCTTCGTCCACCAGCATCCAGCGTCGATCCCCTTGCAGCCCGAGCTTGTCCAGGCCGATGTGCTGCAAGACCTCGGCCTTGCCGGATTTCAAGGGGTAACGGTACAACGCGCTGAGACGAAGCATGGCCTGCTTTCCTGGGAAACAAAGGGGCATACCCTAAAGTCAGGCGGGCACTTCGTCCAGCATCAGTCGTTCACGCACCACATCCACCAGCTTGTCGGGCTGGAACTTGGAGAGGAAATTGTCGCAGCCAACCTTCTTCACCATTGACTCGTTGAAGCTGCCCGACAGCGAAGTGTGCAGCACCACGTACAGGCCACGCAGGCGCGGGTCATTGCGGATTTCGGTGGTGAGGCGGTAGCCATCCATCTCGGGCATTTCAGCGTCGGTGAAGATCATCAGCAGCTTGTCGGTCATCACCTGGCCGCTGTCGGCCCAGGCCTTGAGCATATTCAGCGCTTTGAGGCCGTCGCTGGCGATGTGCATCTTCACGCCCAACTGGCCGAGGGTGTCACGCAATTGCGAGAGCGCCACGTTGGAGTCGTCCACCAGCAGCACTTCGCGGCCACGGGCGCGTTCCAGCACCGGATCTTCGAGCTTTTCGCGGGAGACCTTGGCGTTGTAGGGCACGATTTCCGCGAGGACTTTTTCCACGTCGATGATTTCCACCAACTGGTCATCGACCTTGCTGATGGCGGTCAGGTAGTGCTGGCGCCCGGCGCTGGCCGGCGGCGGCAGGATGGCTTCCCAGTTCATGTTGACGATGCGATCGACGCCACCCACCAGGAACGCCTGCACCGAGCGGTTGTACTCAGTGACGATGATGGTGCTGTTGGGCCCTGGCACCAACGGGCGCATGCCGATGGCCTGGGACAGGTCGATCACCGGCAGGGTCTGGCCTCGCAGGTTGACCACGCCACACACAAAGGGATGACGCTGGGGCATCAGGGTCAATTTGGGCAGTTGCAGCACTTCCTGCACTTTGAACACGTTGATCGCGAACAATTGCCGCCCGAACAAGCGGAACATGAGAATTTCCAGGCGATTCTCACCCACCAATTGCGTGCGTTGATCTACCGTGTCGAGAATGCCGGCCATTGAGAGCTCCTGGTGTGCACGTGGGTTTCGCGCTGTGGGTGCAATTCTGAGAGTGTTGTTCTGAGAGAGTGCAGTTCATATAGGCAAGTTATCGGCGCCAAACGCCAGACCTTGACCCCGCTAAAATGCCACGTAAATACATTGATGTCACACTGACATCATGGTTTACTGCACAACGCCTAATAAGGCCGTGTCACGGTCTTGCGCGACACCCGAATCCGCATGCGGTTCCACTGCATAGGGGATTCCCCTATGTGCAATCAGGCCCGACCTGATATTCGCAATATCTAATAGCCATTAATGTGACGCCATTCTCATTGCATGAATGGAGTCAGGCTTTTGTTTGCCATCCCAAGCCATAGGCCAGCGGGCCTTCCCGGCACTCACGTATCGGCAACTGAAGTCGTGTCATCCCGCTCAACTGGGGTAACGCACGACTTTCGTGGGCATTTCGATAAACGTCCTACGGGAATATCGGAAGCTGCCTACAAACCTAAATCCCTTTTCAGCGCTAGCTTTAAGCCATTCACCCGGTGCGATATCTCATCACCCGAGCTTGAGTTGCGGAGACATGCATGATGAATAGCGCGAACGAATGGCAAACGGCACTTCCCGAGTTTCTGCTGGAGGCCGAAAAGCTGCTGGTCAAGTCGCAAGAGTGCCTGAACCATCTGCATTTGATCCGCGATGACAGCGACGCCATCGACTGCATGAAAACCAGCCTGGCCAAGCTGGCTGAAAAGGCCGACAAGCTGGCGCTGCAGGCGATCAGTGATTTCTCGGGGCGCCTTCAAGCGCTCATTGCCAACGCCCGGAGCCCCATGCAATTGCATGACCAGGCATTGGATGCGTTGCATGACTGCCTGACGCTGCTGGCCTGGCAACTGGAGCTGATCGACACGCGCACCGGTGAACTGCCCCTGGACGAAAGTGAGCAGGCAGCACTGATCGCGACCGTGACCTTGCAGATTCCGCAAAAGGATTTCAGTCATGAACCGCAGCAACACTTGCATCACAGCACCTGAGCCTTATGCAGGTCGTATTTGATATACCGACTTGTCCAAAAACGACGACGATGGCGAAACAGGCGTTAATACCCATGAGCCATCAACGCAATATCGATACAAACCAACTTCAATAATACAACTTCTACTTTCCAACTCTGGGCATAACTCCCGGAGTATTTGCGCGGGCCATAAACCAAGCAGGCGACCAACGGTAACAGGGGTGGTACTATGCCCCGGTCAACGATTCAACTTCATCATGTGTAAGAACGAACCGGCAGCGTATTCCAAACAGAGCCCGGCCAACCGGTCTCCCCGCAGCGAACCCTCAGTGGCTTCATCCGTTATGTACGCCAATTTCAAGCCACTTTTCCCAAGGTCTGTGTCGCGCGGCACTGCACGTCGCATCATCCTCGCACTGTGCCTGTGCTCGTTGTCCGCCAGCGCGTGGGCGTACGTACATGCATCACCCTTGTCACTGTTGATCCTGCTGCTCAACCTGGCCACGCTGGCGGTGGTGGGCCTGCACCAATGGCGTTCGCGCAAGTCCATCAAGTTCCAGCCGCAGGAATTGGCCGACCGCCTGTTGCAGGTCCAGGAAAACGAACGCCATCGCCTCAGCCGCGAGCTGCACGACGACATCGGCCAACTGCTGACCGCCGCCAAGCTGCAAAGCGAATGGTTGCAGCGGCGCCTGCCACCAGAGCTGCAGGATCAATGCACGGCGTTGTGCAATACCCTCAACGAAACCCTGGCCAAGGTGCGCGACGTGTCCGCCATCCTCAACCCGCGCCAGTTGGCCAGCCTGGGCCTGGAAGCGAGCTTGCGCGCGCACCTGCTCAAGACCCTGGAAAACACCCAGGTCTGCTGGAGCCTGGAATGCCAGCAGCGCCTGGCCGGGATCCCTGAAGAAATGGCCGTGGCAGCGTTTCGTATCACCCAGGAAGCGGTGACCAACATGCTCCGTCACGCCCAGGCGCACAACCTGCTGGTGCGCCTGCAACGCCTGCCCGAAGGCCTGTCGCTGATGATCTGCGATGACGGCCTGGGTTTTTCCCCGGCCAGCGACCCAGGCCTCGAAGGCCAGCGCGGCATGGCCGGCATGTACGAGCGGCTGGAGCAACTGGGCGGCACCTTGTCCGTCAGCAGCCGGCCAGGCAAAGGCACGCGGATCGACGCATTGTTCCCCTGGGCGCCGCGCTCCCTCGAAAGGGCCTGCGCGCCTGAGGTTGCCCGGTGACCTGCAACCTGCTCCTGGTGGATGACCACGCGCTGATCCGCGCCGGCGTGCGTGCGCTGATCCTGGATATTCCCGGCTACAACGTGATCGGCGAAGCCAGCGATGGCGCGCAATTGCTTGAGCAGTTTCGCGCCCTGCAGCCGGATATCGTGCTGCTGGACCTGTCGATGAAGCACACCGGCGGCCTTGACGCCTTGCAGCAACTCAAGGGCGCCTACCCCAAGAGCAAAGTGCTGGTCCTGTCGATGCACACCGAGCCCGATTTGATCATGCGCGCGCTGGAGTCGGGCGCTCACGGTTACCTGCTCAAAGACATGACCGGCAACGAGTTGGAACACGCCCTGCGGGCCTTGCGCAACAACGAGCGCTACCTGAGCCCGGCCATCGCCCACACGGTGATCAACCAGGCGCTGATCCGCAGCCACGGCGCAAGCTGCCCCCCTCCCCATAGCCACAACCTGACGGCGCGGCAGTTGGAAATCCTGCGGTTGATCGTGCGCGGCAAATCCACCCGGGAAATCGCCCACGGGCTGGGGTTGAGCATCAAGACGGTGGAGGCGCATCGCTCACAGATCATGAAGCGCCTGCAGATTTTCGACGTGGCGGGCCTGGTGTTATTCGCGGTGCGCGAGCAGATCATCAGCCTGGACGACTAGGGGCGAACCCAGCGGCAAGTGCACGCGCAGGGCCTTGGGCAAGGCCTCGAAATGCAGGTCATCGCCTTCCAGCGGCTCGCCATCGAGGTTGATGTACAAGCCTTGCGCGCCCTTGATATTGACCCACGGCAGGCGGGCGCGCACGAACATGGTGTCCAGGCCCCAGCCGTTGCTCATCAATTCGCGCAGGGTGCCCACCACTTCCTGGGGCGCCGGCAGGATACTGATGTCCAGCAACCCGTCATCGGCCAGCGCACCGGGGCACAGTACGTGCCCGCCGCCGGCCTGGCGTCCATTGCCGATGCCCAGCGCGAGCAGCTCGCCCTTCCAGTGAAAATCCGGGCCCTCCAGCTCACCGTAGGCGGCCTTCAATTCACTGAAGCGCGACAATCCGGTGAACAGGTAGGCGGCACCGCCGAGGACTTTCTTCAGGTCTTCGGAGGTGTTGGCGGTGACCTGGCTGCCGAAACCGCCGGTGGCCATGTTCAGGAAGATCTGCCCGCCGACCTGGCCGAGGTCGATTGCCCTTGGCTCGACATCCAGCAACGCCAGGGCGCCGGCCGGCTCCAACGGCACGCCGGCGGCCTTGGCGAAGTCGTTGGCGGTGCCCAGGGGCATCAACACCAGGCTGGCGTCGGTGCCGGCCTGAGCCATGGCTTCGGCCACATCGCGCAAGGTGCCGTCGCCGCCGCCGGCGATGATATGGGTGCAGCCGTCGGCCAGTGCTTCGTTGACCAGGCGCTGAGCATCACCCCCTTCCCACGTCACCCGCACCGCCAACTCCCAACCCTGCTCACGACGGGCCAGCACGGCCGCACGCACGTCCTCGTTGAGGGCTTGCTTGCCGTGGAGGATCAACAGGGCTTTGGGGGTGGTCATTTGAGGGTATCTCCGGGGTCAAGGTGCTTGAAGGATGTTGACCCTTGGGGACGGGGAAAAGTCTGTGGCTCAAGAAAATTGATTGATGTACGGCAATCGACATGTGGGAGGGGCCCTGGTGCCTGTCAGTTAGGCTTTTTGTAGGAGCGAGCTTGCTCGCGAAAAACTCACAGGCGCCGCGTTCATTCAGGAAGCACGCGTTATCGTTGACGTTTTTCGCGAGCAAGCTCGCTCCTACAGAGGACGTTGTACGCTTAACTGAATAGCATCAGGGCTGGCCCCCTCCCACATTGAATCCAGCAAGCCGAATCAGCTCTTGTGCAACTTGCTCATCAACTGCGCCTCGGCCTGGGTCAGGCCGCAGGACTGGGTCAGCTCGTCCACCGTCGCGCCCATGCCTACCAGCTTGGCGGCCTGGGCGAACGACAGGTTCGAAGGATCGCGCTGTTCCAACTGCACCAACTTGTCCGGCAATGGCCCGAGAATCGCGCGCAGTTCATGCACCTCATCGCCGACCCGCACCACTGTCTGCTGGAAATGGTCGACGCGTTTGACCAGCTCCAGAATGCGCCGGTCACGCACCACATCGCGCTCGGCCTGTTGCAGGGCCAACTCGCGTTGCTGGCGCATGTAGCGCAGCAGGAATGCCAAGGTCCCGGCCCATAACAGGGCCAGGACAATCACCGCCGCCTCAAGGAACAATCAAATGCTCTCCAGTTCCGACCATTCTTCTTCGCTCATCATTTTGTCCAGCTCAACCAGAATCAACAGCTCGTTGTTCTTGTTGCACACGCCCTGGATGAACTTGGCGGATTCTTCGTTGCCCACGTTCGGCGCGGTTTCCACTTCCGACTGGCGCAGGTAGACCACTTCGGCGACGCTGTCGACCATGATCCCGACCACTTGCTTGTCGGCTTCGATGATGACGATGCGCGTGTTGTCGTTGACGTCGGTCGGCGCCAGGCCGAAGCGCTGACGGGTGTCGATCACCGTCACCACGTTGCCGCGCAGGTTGATGATGCCCAGCACGTAGCTCGGCGCACCCGGTACCGGGGCGATCTCTGTGTAGCGCAGCACTTCCTGCACGCGCATCACGTTAATGCCGTAGGACTCGTTGTCCAGTTTGAAGGTCACCCATTGCAGGATCGGATCATCCAAACCTTGTGCGGACGCTGACTTGTTCATCTTTCTGACCCCTCAAATGCCGTTATCGACGGCGTGTGTGCTAATGGGCCGCGCAACCGCACGACCTTTATTGTCCCATCAACTGCGTTTGTTCTGCGCCATCGTCTTGACCGCGCCACTGGCGATCAACTCGGCCAGTTCGGCGACGTCGAGCAATGCGCACATGTGTTCAATCACGGTGCCCGCCAACCACGGCCGTTGGCCACGGTGGCTGCGCCATTTGATTTCGTTCGGGTCCAGGCGCAACGAGCGGCTGACTTGATGCACCGCCAGCCCCCACTCGTAACCCTGCACGGAGATCACGTACTGCAGGCCCTGTTGAAAGTCGTCACGGTAACGGTCGGGCATCACCCAGCGCGCTGTGTCCAGCACCTTGAGGTTGCCGGCCTGGCTGGGCAGGATGCCGAGAAACCACTCCGGCTGCCCGAACAGTGGCGTCAGCTCCTGGCCTTCCAGGGAGTAGATCGAGCCCAGGCACACCAGCGGCACCGCCAGGGTCAAGCCGGCGACATCGAACAGCAGGCACTCGAACGGCTCCGCGGCCCACGACGGTCGACCATCACCGGTCACCGGGGGTGGCGTGATGCTCGGCGGCAGGTGCACTTGCACGATCGGTTCGACCACCACCGGCGCTAGCACCTCAGGCGTGATCGGCACCACCACGGGCACCGCCTCGACCAGGGCGTCACGGGCCTGCTCCTCGAGTACCGCCAACTGGAACTCATCCAGCGCAGCTTCAGCCTCGACGACCGGCTCCGGTACCAGGATCGGTTCCGGCAGTTCCTCGGCGGTCGCGTCTTGCAGCAAGGCATCCAGGTAGGATTCCAGTGCCAGTTGCGGCCGTGTCTTGAATTGAACGGGACGGTTCATCACGCCACCTGCGCTACAAGCTGCTGGGACAGCAGGTGCTTGAGCAACGCCCGGTACGCCAGTACGCCACGGCTCTTGCCGTCGAACTGCGACGGCGTAAGCCCCGCGCGGCTGGCGTCGCGCAGGCGCGTGTCCACCGGGATGTAGCCATTCCAGATGCTGTCCGGGTAGCCATCGCGCAGCACGCGCAGGGTACCGAGGGACGCCTGGGTACGCCGGTCGAACAAGGTCGGCACGATGCTGTACGGCAGCGCCTGTTTGCGCGAACGGTTGATCATCGCCAGGGTGCTGACCATGCGCTCCAGGCCTTTGACGGCCAGGTGCTCGGTCTGTACCGGGATCACCAGTTGCTGGCTGGCCGCCAGGGCATTGACCATCAGCACGCCAAGCAACGGCGGGCTGTCGATGATCGCGTAGTCGAAGTCCTGCCACAGTTGCGCCAGGGTCTTGGCGATCACCAGGCCCAGGCCGCTCTGGCCCGGCGACTGGCGCTCAAGGGTGGCCAGGGCGGTGCTGGACGGCAACAGCGAAATACTGTCATTGCTGGTGGGCAGCAGCAGTTGCCCAGGCAAGTCGCTTGGCACGCTGCCCTTGTGCAGGAACAGGTCGTAGCAACTGTGTTCCAGCGCATCGGGATCGTAGCCGAAATAGCTGGTCATGGAGCCGTGGGGGTCGAGGTCGACCACGACCACACGCTTGCCCGCCTCGGCCAGCAACCCGGCTAAAGCGATGGAAGTGGTGGTCTTGCCGACTCCACCCTTTTGATTGGCAACTGCCCAGACTCTCATTCGGTTGATTCCTCCCGGCGGGCACAGGCGCGACCGAGACATTGCATGGGTTATTGAGCCGGTGACGGAGAATTGACGGAGCTTGTCCGCACCGGCGACTTTGCAGGGGCCGGTGCAGTTTGTGTGCCAGCACGCCTCAATGCCGCATCCGGTGTTGCATTCGCCGTGCCGGTGCCGGTCAGGCTGCGGCGTACATCCAGGTTACGTGACACCACCAGCACCACGCGCCGGTTGCGCCCGCGGCCTTCGACCGTGGCGTTATTGGCCACTGGCTGGAATTCACCGTAGCCCACCGACGCCAGGCGCTGGGGATTGACTCCCTGCATGGCGAGCATACGCACGATACTCGCCGCGCGCGCCGAGGACAGTTCCCAGTTGGTCGGGTACTGCGCGGTACTGATCGGCAGGTTGTCGGTGAAGCCTTCGACGTGGATCGGGTTTTCAAACGGCCTGAGGATCGCCGCCACCTTGTCGATGATGGTGAAAGCCTGGTCGCTTGGCAGCGCATCGGCGCTGGCAAACAACAGGCTGGAATTCAGCTCGATCTCCACCCACAGCTCATTGCCGCGCACGGTCATCTGGTTGGACTTGATCAGGTCACCGAACGCGGCGCTGATATCGTCGGCGATGCTTTTGAGCGGGTCGCTGGTACCGCCGATACCGGCGGCGGTTTCATCGCTGTCGTTGACCAGTGGCTTGGCCGGGGTCACCGTCCTGGGCCGCTCCTCACCAATGGGAATCGGCTTGAGCGCGCGCTCGGAATCGTTGAACACCCCGACCAGCGCCTGGGAAATGATCTTGTACTTGCCTTCGTTGATCGACGAGATCGAGTACATCACCACGAAAAATGCAAACAGCAGGGTGATGAAGTCCGCGTAGGACACCAGCCAGCGTTCATGGTTGACGTGTTCTTCAGGCTCGCGACGGCGACGGCTCACAGGCACTCCTCCCCACCAACCGACCCAACTGTAGGAGCGAGCTTGCTCGCGAAAAACCCGAGAGCAACGCGTTTATCCAGGATACCCGCGTTATCGTTGACGATTTTCGCGAGCAAGCTCGCTCCTACAGGGAAGCAGAGGTTCATACCCATCAATCCGAGAAGCCCTGGAGCTTCAGTTCGATGGAGCGCGGGTTTTCGCCCTCGGCGATCGACAGAATGCCTTCGAGCAGCATTTCGCGGTAGCGGGACTGGCGCATGGCAATCGACTTGAGCTTGCTCGCCACCGGCAGCAGCACCAGGTTGGCACTGGCCACGCCATAAATCGTCGCAACGAATGCCACGGCAATACCGCTGCCCAGTTGCGAAGGGTCGGCCAGGTTGCCCATCACGTGGATCAGGCCCATCACCGCACCGATGATGCCGATGGTCGGCGCGTAGCCGCCCATGCTTTCAAACACCTTGGCCGCATTGATGTCACGGCTTTCCTGGGTGTAGAAATCCACCTCGAGGATGCTGCGGATCGCCTCCGGTTCGGCGCCGTCCACCAGCAGCTGCAGGCCTTTGCGCGCGTAGCTGTCAGGCTCGGCATCGGCCACGCCTTCCAGGCCCAGCAAGCCTTCCTTGCGGGCGGTAAGGCTCCAGTTGACCACGCGGTCGATGCCGCCTGGCATGTCGACCCGCGGCGGAAAAATGATCCAGACCAGGATCTGCATGGCGCGCTTGAACGAGCTCAGCGGCGACTGCAGCAACGCTGCGCCCACGGTGCCGCCGATCACGATCAGCGCCGCCGGGCCGTTGGCCAGGGCGCCGAGGTGGCCGCCTTCCAGGTAGTTGCCGCCGATGATGGCGACAAACGCCAGGGTGATGCCGATCAGACTCAAGACATCCATCAGAGGCAGGCCTCCACCAGATGCTTGCCGATGTCGTCCAGGCTGTAGACCGCATCGGCCAGGTCGGCCTTGACGATGGCCATGGGCATGCCATAGATCACGCAGCTGGCTTCGTCCTGGGCCCAGATGGCGCTGCCGCCTTGCTTGAGCAGGCGCGCGCCTTCACGACCATCGGCGCCCATGCCGGTGAGCACCACCGCCAGAACTTTGTCGCCGTAGGACTTGGCCGCCGAACCGAAGGTGATGTCCACGCACGGCTTGTAGTTGAGGCGTTCATCGCCCGGCAGGATTTTGATCGCGCCACGGCCGTCCACCATCATCTGCTTGCCACCCGGCGCCAGCAGCGCCAGGCCAGGGCGCAGGATGTCACCGTCCTCGGCTTCCTTGACGCTGATGCGGCACAGCTTGTCCAGGCGCTCGGCGAAGGCCTTGGTGAACGCGGCGGGCATGTGCTGGATCAACACGATCGGCGCCGGGAAGTTGGCCGGCAGTTGGGTCAAAACGCGCTGCAGGGCCACCGGGCCGCCAGTGGATGTGCCGATGGCGACCAGCTTGTAGGCCTTGCGCTTGGGCGCGGGCGAATGGGCGCTCGGTGCCGCAGCACGACTGGGCGCTGGCGGCGCGTGACGCGCTGGCGGTACGGGCGCAGGCGCAGGGCGGCTGAACGACGACGCCGGTGCCGCTGCGGGGACGGGAGCAGGCGCCGGCGCAGCAGCAGGCGCGCTGAACAGACTGCGCCGGTTACTGCGCGAAATGCTGTGCACTTTCTCGCACAGCATCTGCTTGACCTTCTCGGGATTGCGCGAGATGTCTTCGAAATTCTTCGGCAGGAAGTCCACCGCGCCGGCATCCAGCGCATCCAGGGTCACCCGGGCGCCTTCATGAGTCAGCGAGGAGAACATCAACACCGGTGTCGGGCAACGTTGCATGATATGACGCACGGCCGTGATGCCATCCATCATCGGCATTTCATAGTCCATGGTGATCACGTCCGGCTTCAACGCAATGGCTTGATCGATCGCCTCTTTGCCGTTGGTGGCCGTGCCGACTACCTGGATCGTTGGATCGGCGGAAAGAATCTCCGAGACGCGGCGGCGGAAGAAACCCGAATCGTCCACCACCAGGACCTTGACTGCCATAAACACTCCGTTAGACGGGGCGGGCACTGGTGCCCTGCCCCGCCAGAATCAAATACGCCGTGCGGCGTAACGCTTGAGCATGCTCGGAACATCGAGAATCAGCGCAATGCGGCCGTCACCGGTGATGGTGGCACCCGACATGCCCGGGGTGCCCTGCAGCATCTTGCCCAAAGGCTTGATCACCACTTCTTCCTGGCCCACCAGTTGATCGACCACAAAACCGATGCGCTGGGTGCCCACCGAGAGAATCACCACATGGCCTTCGCGCTGCTCTTCATGCTTGGCCGACGCCACCAGCCAGCGCTTGAGGTAGAACAGCGGCAAGGCCTTGTCACGCACGATCACCACTTCCTGGCCGTCCACCACATTGGTGCGCGACAGGTCGAGGTGGAAGATTTCGTTGACGTTGACCAGCGGGAAGGCGAACGCCTGGTTGCCCAGCATCACCATCAGGGTCGGCATGATCGCCAGGGTCAACGGCACCTTGATGACGATCTTGGAGCCCTGGCCCTTGGTCGAGTAGATATTGATCGAGCCGTTGAGCTGGCTGATCTTGGTCTTCACCACGTCCATGCCGACGCCACGGCCGGACACGTCGGAGATCTCGGTCTTGGTCGAGAAACCCGGCGCGAAGATCAGGTTGTAGCACTCGGTGTCGGTCAGGCGGTCGGCGGCGTCCTTGTCCATCACGCCGCGCTTGACCGCGATATTGCGCAAGATGGTCGGGTCCATGCCTTTGCCGTCATCGGTGATCGACAGCAGGATGTGGTCGCCCTCCTGCTCCGCCGCCAGGATCACCTTGCCATTGCGCGGCTTGCCCGAGGCTTCGCGTTCTTCCGGGGTTTCCACGCCGTGGTCGACGGCGTTGCGCACCAAGTGGACCAGCGGGTCGGCCAGGGCCTCGACGAGGTTTTTGTCGAGGTCGGTTTCTTCGCCCACCAGTTCCAGGGTGATTTCTTTCTTGAGCTGGCGCGCCAGGTCGCGAACCAGGCGGGGGAAGCGGCCGAAGACTTTCTTGATCGGCTGCATCCGCGTTTTCATCACGGCGGTCTGCAGATCGGCGGTGACCACGTCCAGGTTCGACACGGCCTTCTGCATGGCTTCGTCGCCACTGTTCAGGCCCAGGCGTACCAGGCGGTTACGCACCAGTACCAGTTCGCCGACCATGTTCATGATGTCGTCCAGGCGCGCGGTGTCCACGCGCACGGTGGTTTCGGCTTCACTGGCAGGTTTGTCGGCGACCGGCGCTGGTGCAGCACGCGCCGGGGCTGGCGCCGCAGCCGCTGCAGGCGCGGGTTTGGCGGCCGGCGCCGCAGCTTTGGCGGCAACCGGTGCGGGCGTAGCGACCGCTGCAGCCGCGGGAGCGGCGGCCGGGGCCACTTCGGTGAACTTGCCTTTGCCGTGCAGCTCGTCGAGCAACGCTTCGAATTCGTTGTCGGAGATCAGCCCGTCGCCGGCCGGTTCAGCCGGTTCAGCCTTGGCGGCCGGAGCGGCTGGCGCAGTGGCGGTGGCCGCGACTTGCGGCAAGGCTTCGGCGACAAACGTGCCTTTGCCATGCAATTGGTCGAGCAATGCCTCGAATTCGTCGTCGGTAATATCGGTACCGGCACTGGCGGCCGGCGCCGCAGGCGGTGCCGCCGGCGCCACGGCATCGGCCGCAAACTGGCCTTTGCCATGCAACTGGTCGAGCAGGGATTCGAATTCCGCGTCGGTAATGTCTTCGCTGGTCGGCGTGGCGGCCGGCGCCGTTGCAGCCGGTGCTTCGGCCTCGGCCTTGACCGCATTGAGCGAGTCGAGCAGCTGCTCGAACTCGCTGTCGGTCACATCCGCCTCGGCCTCCACCACCGGCTCAGGCGCTGCTTGCACCGCAGGCGCTTCGGCAGCCGGTTCAGCCAGGCGCGCCAGGGCGGCCAGCAGTTCCGGAGTGGCGGCAGTGATCGGTGCACGTTCGCGCACTTCGCTGAACATGCCGTTGACGGCATCCAGTGCTTCGAGAATCACGTCCATCAATTCCGAGTCAACCTGACGCTCACCCTTGCGCAGGATGTCGAACACGTTCTCGGCGATGTGGCAGCACTCCACCAGCTCATGGAGCTGGAGGAAGCCGGCGCCCCCTTTTACAGTGTGAAAACCGCGAAAAATTGCATTGAGCAGGTTCGCATCATCCGGGCGGCTTTCCAGCTCGACCAGTTGTTCGGACAGTTGCTCTAAAATTTCGCCGGCCTCTACAAGGAAATCCTGAAGGATTTCTTCATCGGCGCCGAAGCTCATGTGGGTGCTCCTTAGAAGCCTAAACTGGACAGCAAATCGTCTACGTCATCTTGACCGGATACGACGTCTTCACGTTTATCGGCATGAATCTGCGGACCTTCACCCTTGGCGAGATGTTTTTGTGGATCTTTTTCCGAGAGGATCGCTTCGCGGTCATGTTCGATGCCGGCAAAACGGTCGACCTGGCCGGCCATGAGCACCAGTTTGAGCAGGTTGCTTTCCACTTCGGTGACCAGTTGGGTCACCCGCTTGATCACCTGGCCTGTAAGGTCCTGGTAATCCTGGGCCAGCAGAATATCGTTGAGGTTGCTGGCCACCGTGCGGTTTTCCTGTTCGCTGCGCGACAGAAAACCGTCGACGCGACGGGCCAGCTCACGGAATTCTTCAGCCCCCACTTCGCGGCGCATGAAGCGGCCCCAGTCCAGGCTCAGGGCCTGGGCTTCGCTGGCCATGCCGTTGACCAGCGGCGTGGCGTTTTCCACCAGGTCCATGGTGCGGTTGGCCGCCGCCTCGGTCAGCCTGACCACATAGGACAGGCGTTCAGTGGCATCGGTGATCTGCGAAATTTCTTCGGCCTGGGGCATGCGCGGGTCAATCTGGAAATTGACGATCGCACTGTGCAGCTCGCGTGTGAGCTTGCCCACTTCCTGATACAGGCCGCGGTCACGGGTCTGGTTAAGCTCATGGATCAACTGCACCGCGTCGGCGAACTGGCCTTTTTCCAGGCTGTCGACCAACTGGTGAGCATGCTTTTTCAGGGTCGACTCAAAGTCGCCCTGTGACGTTTCTTTATGCTCCATAGCTCCCCCGCGATGGCATTAGCCGTGGATGCGTTCGAAGATCTTTTCGATCTTCTCTTTCAAGGCCAATGCTGTGAATGGCTTGACCACGTAACCGTTGACCCCGGCCTGGGCGGCTTCGATGATCTGCTCACGCTTGGCTTCGGCGGTCACCATCAACACCGGCAGGCTGCGCAGTTTTTCATCGGCGCGCACATGGCGCAGCAAGTCGATACCGGTCATGCCAGGCATGTTCCAGTCGGTTACCAGAAAGTCGATGCTGCCGCTGTTGAGGATTGGAATCGCCGTGATGCCGTCATCCGCCTCGACCGTGTTAGTGAACCCAAGGTCACGCAACAGGTTTTTTATGATCCGCCGCATCGTTGAGAAGTCATCAACGATGAGGATTTTCATGTTCTTGTCCAATTCGACCTCCAAGCAGTCTTAAACGCGCCCAGCACCTGGACGCGCCACTTCAATCAACAGGCGTTACACAAAAAGGACTGCCCAGGGCACCACGGAGCGAATCCGCAAAGGCCGAAACCTTCGCGGTAGCGTCTGCAGTGTCCCCACACTGCCTGTCAGCGCGCGCGCCACTCTCCCAACCGCCCCCGCAAGCGGGCCGCGCACTGGCTATGCAACTGGCTGACACGCGATTCGCTGACCCCCAGGACCTCACCGATTTCCTTGAGGTTCAGCTCTTCGTCGTAGTACAGCGCCAACACCAGGCGCTCGCGCTCCGGCAAATTGGCAATGGCCTCCGCCAACGCGCCCTGGAAACGCTCATCTTCCAGATCGCGCGACGGCTCCATATGCGCGCTCGCGCCGTCCTCGTGCAGCCCTTCATGCTCGCCGTCCTGCAACAGGTCGTCGAAACTGAACAGGCGGCTGCCCAAGGTATCGTTCAAAATCCCGTAATAATCGTCGAGACTCAATTGGAGTTCGGCCGCAACTTCGTGATCTTTAGCGTCACGACCGGTTTTTGCTTCAATTGCGCGAATTGCGTCACTGACCATGCGCGTATTGCGGTGTACCGAACGCGGTGCCCAGTCACCTTTACGCACTTCGTCGAGCATCGCGCCACGGATACGGATACCCGCATACGTCTCGAAACTCGCCCCCTTGCTCGCGTCATATTTGGTCGACACTTCGAGCAGGCCGATCATGCCGGCCTGGATCAGGTCTTCCACCTGCACGCTGGCGGGCAGGCGCGCCAGCAAGTGGTAGGCGATACGCTTGACCAGCGGCGCGTAGCGCTCGATCAACTCGCCCTGGCTGTCACGTGCCGACTTTTTGTAAAGGTTGTAGCCGCTTGATGTCATAGCACAGGTCCCGCGCTCGTCTGATGCACCAGTCGCTCGACGAAAAACTCCAGATGCCCCCGAGGATTGGCGGGCAGCGGCCAGGTATCGACCTTCTGGGCAATGGCCTTGAACGCCAGTGCGCACTTCGAACGAGGGAACGCTTCGTAGACCGCACGCTGCTTTTGCACGGCCTTGCGCACACACTCGTCGTAAGGAACTGCACCGACGTATTGTAAAGCCACATCGAGGAAACGATCCGTGACCTTGGTCAACTTGGCGAACAGGTTGCGCCCTTCCTGCGGGCTCTGGGCCATATTGGCCAGCACGCGGAAGCGGTTCATGCCGTAGTCACGGTTAAGCAGTTTGATCAGCGCGTAGGCGTCGGTGATCGAGGTGGGTTCATCGCACACCACCAGCAGCACTTCTTGCGCTGCACGTACAAAGCTGACCACCGACTCACCGATCCCGGCGGCGGTGTCGATCACAAGCACGTCGAGGTTGTCGCCGATATCGCTGAAGGCCTGGATCAGGCCGGCATGCTGCGCCGGGCTCAGGTGCACCATGCTCTGGGTGCCCGAGGCGGCCGGCACGATGCGGATCCCCCCAGGGCCCTGCAGCAGCACATCGCGCAGCTCACAGCGGCCTTCGATCACATCGGCCAGCGTGTGTTTGGGTGTCAGCCCCAGCAGAACGTCCACGTTCGCCAGGCCCAGGTCAGCATCCAGCAGCATGACGCGACGGCCAAGCTCTGCCAGGGCCAGGGACAAATTCACTGACACGTTAGTTTTGCCGACGCCACCTTTGCCGCCGGTCACCGCGATCACCTGTACGGGATGCATGCTGCCCATTTTATTTCTTTACCTTGTCTTGCTTAGACGCAGGCTACATGGCTTGGCCGCGTGTATCGCTTGCAGGCCATCGATGTAGGTACATTTCACGGTGTTCATCCTGCCTCATCCCACCCGTTTTGCCGGGTTGTGATAAAGGTCGGCGAACATATCAGCCATCGCTTCCTCGCTAGGCTCGTCTTGCATTTGCACGCTGACAGCACGGCTGACCAACTGATGACGGCGCGGCAGATGCAAATCATCCGGGATCCGCGGCCCGTCGGTCAGGTAGGCGACCGGTAGTTCATGACTGATTGCCAGGCTCAACACTTCGCCCAGGCTGGCGGTTTCATCCAGTTTGGTCAGGATACAACCGGACAGGCCGCAGCGTTTATAGCTGTGGTGGGCAGCGGTAAGAACCTGTTTCTGGCTGGTGGTTGCAAGCACCAGGTAATTCTTTGACTTGATGCCACGCCCGGCCAGGCTTTCGAGCTGCATGCGCAGGGCCGGGTCGCTGGCTTGCAGGCCGGCGGTATCGATCAGCACCACACGCTTGCGCAGCAGCGGGTCGAGGGCGTTGGCCAGGGATTGACCCGGGTCGACATGGGTCACCGGCACATTGAGGATGCGGCCCAGGGTCTTGAGCTGCTCCTGGGCACCGATGCGGTAGCTGTCCATGCTCACCAGCGCGATGTTCTGCGCGCCGTACTTGAGCACATAACGCGCCGCCAGCTTGGCCAGGGTGGTGGTCTTGCCCATGCCGGCAGGGCCGACCATGGCGATCACACCGCCCTCTTCCAGGGGTTCGATTTCCGGCGTGGCGATCATGCGCGCCAGGTGCGCCAACAGCATGCGCCAGGCCTGGCGCGGCTCCTCGACTTCGGCCGTCAACGCCAGCAGGTCACGGGACAACGGGCCGGACAGACCGATGCGTTGCAGGCGACGCCACAGATTGGCTTGCTGCGGCTTGCTGCCTTGCAGTTGGGTCCAGGCCAGAGAACCGAGCTGCACTTCGAGCAATTCGCGCAGGCCATTGAGTTCAAAGCGCATCGAATCGAACACGCGCTGATCGACCGCAGCGGCCGGGGCTGGCGCGGCAGGACGTGGCGGTTCGACAAAAGTGGGTTCCACCAGCGGCTCGGCGGCAGTCAGCGGCAGGCCGGCGAACAACTGGCGATTGGTGGTGGCGTCGCTGTCGCCGCGCATGCTCAGTTCGGCCTGGGCCGAGACAATGCGCGAAGCGGTCTTGCGCAGCTCGTCTTCGAGTTCCATGTTCGGCACGCGCGGGGCCAGGGCCTGGGGCGTGTAATCCAGGGCAGCCGTCAGCTCGACACCGCCGGCAATACGACGGTTACCGATAATCGCGGCATCGGCGCCCAGCTCATCGCGGACCAACTTCATGGCCTGACGCATATCGGCGGCGAAAAAACGCTTCACTTGCATAACCCACTACCCTCAGCCGTTGGGCCCTACTGTCGCGACGATAGTCACTTGCTTATTGTCAGGAATTTCCTGGTAAGCCAACACGTGCAAATTCGGTACTGCCAGGCGTCCAAAGCGCGACAACATTGCGCGAACCGGACCGGCCACCAGCAGAATCACCGGCTGGCCCTGCATTTCCTGACGCTGCGCAGCTTCGATCAACGAACGTTGCAGCTTCTCGGCCATGCTCGGCTCCAGCAAAACCCCTTCTTCCTGGCCTTGCCCTGCCTTCTGAATACTATTGAGCAATATCTGTTCCAACCTTGGCTCCAAGGTGATAACAGGCAGCTCAGACTCAACGCCTACAATGCTTTGCACGATTGCGCGGGACAAACCGACGCGCACCGCGGCCACCAGCGCGGCAGTATCTTGACTCTTGGCGGCGTTGTTGGCGATGGCCTCGGCAATGCTGCGAATGTCCCGCACCGGCACTTGTTCGGCGAGCAAAGCCTGCAGCACCTTGAGCAACTGCGACAGTGACAGCACGCCCGGCACCAGCTCTTCGGCCAGCTTTGGCGAGGCCTTGGCCAGCAAGCCCATCAATTGCTGGACTTCCTCGTGGCCGATCAGCTCGTGGGAGTGCTTGTAGAGAATCTGGTTGAGGTGGGTGGCGACTACGGTGCTGGCATCCACTACGGTGTAACCCAGCGACTGCGCCTGGCTGCGCTGGCTGACTTCGATCCACACCGCTTCCAGACCGAAAGCCGGATCTTTGGCGGTAATGCCGTTGAGCGTGCCGAACACCTGCCCTGGGTTGATCGCAAGTTCGCGGTCCGGGTAGATCTCGGCTTCGGCCAGGATCACGCCCATCAAGGTCAGGCGGTAGGCGCTGGGGGCCAGGTCGAGGTTGTCGCGGATGTGCACGGTAGGCATCAAAAAGCCCAGGTCCTGGGACAGCTTTTTGCGCACGCCCTTGATCCGCGCCAGCAATTGGCCGCCCTGATTGCGGTCCACCAGCGGAATCAGGCGGTAGCCGACTTCCAGGCCGATCATGTCGATCGGGGTCACGTCGTCCCAACCCAGCTCCTTGGTTTCCTGGGCGCGGGCCGGGGATGGCAGCAGTTCCTGCTGGCGTGCGATTTCCTGCTGGGCCTGGACCTTGACCGCATTCTGCTTTTTCCAGAACAGGTAGGCCGCGCCGCCGGCCATGGCCGCCATGCTCAGGAACGAAACGTGGGGCATGCCCGGCACGATGCCCATGACGGCCATGATGCCGGCGGCCACGGCCAGCGCCTTGGGCGAGGCGAACATCTGGCGGCTGATCTGCTTGCCCATGTCTTCGGAGCCCGAGGCACGGGTCACCATGATCGCTGCGGCTGTGGATAACAACAGTGATGGCAATTGCGCCACTAAACCGTCACCGATGGTCAGCAAGGCGTACACCTTGCCCGCATCGCCAAAGGTCATGCCGTGCTGGAACATACCCACGGCCACGCCGCCGATCAGGTTGATGAACAGGATCAACAGGCCGGCGATGGCGTCACCGCGCACGAATTTGCTGGCGCCGTCCATGGAGCCGTAGAACTCGGCCTCCTGGGCGACTTCCGCCCGGCGGGCCTTGGCCTGGCCTTGGTCGATCAGGCCAGCGTTGAGGTCGGCGTCGATAGCCATCTGCTTGCCGGGCATCGCATCCAGGGTAAACCGCGCGCTCACCTCGGAAATCCGCCCGGCGCCCTTGGTCACCACCACGAAGTTGATGATCATCAGAATCGCGAACACCACGATACCGACCACGTAGTTGCCGCCGATCACCACTTCACCGAAGGCCTGGATCACCTTACCGGCGGCGGCGTGACCGTCCTGGCCATGGAGCATTACCACACGGGTGGACGCCACGTTCAGCGCCAGGCGCAGCAGGGTCGCCACCAGCAGGATGGTGGGGAATACCGCGAAATCCAACGGCCGCAGGGCGTACACGCACACCAGCAGGACCACGACGGACAAAGCAATGTTGAAGGTAAAGAACACGTCCAGCAGGAACGGCGGCATCGGCAACATCATCATTGCCAGCATCACCAGCAGCAACAACGGCACACCCAGATTGCCCCGCGACAGGTCTGTCAGGGTGCCACGGGCCGTGCTGAGCATTTGAGAGCGATCTACCACCGGTATTCCTCGTGTCCTTGAAGCAAAGTTTTGACGCCGGGAGGCGTCCTGGAAGCGGTATTGCAAGAAGCCTTCCAACTTTGGTTTCGGGCTCTGACAACCTGCCAAGCGCCCCAGGCCATCGGGCCTGAATCCATTCAAATGAGGGAGGGGGGCTTTGCCCCCGATAGCGGGGTATCAGCTATGGATTTGTTGACTGACACACTGCAATCGGGGGCAAGCCCCCTCCCACATTTGATTTTTGTGTGCAGCCAGGTATACCAAGGAAATTTCCGACAAGGATTTGGGGTTGCCCCTGGGAAACCCGCTCTCTAGTCTCCGTACACCGCTGCAAACGCAGCGGACGGGCGCAGGGCTGACGAGCACCGCAAGCAGCGGGTGACACGGTCCACCTGTGGGAGGGGGCTTGCTCCCGATGGCGGTGTATCAGGCAATAAATTCATTGAGTGGGCCACTGCTATCGGGGGCAAGCCCCCTCCCACATTTGGTCTGTGTTCTGTCTGGGAATGCTTGGGTGAGCGTTAATCAGGCCGCACATTCTCAGCATTCAGGCCTTTTTGAGATCCGACTCATCCTGGCTGCACGGCTCGACGGGCAACGCATAGATCCCCTCGGGTCGATGGACCATTTGAAACTCCATGCGCTTACCAAACCAAAGCGCGGTGCAGCACCAGTCTTCCCAATTGATAAACACGTCCTCTTCCCAGCAGTCGGGTTTGATCAACCAATCGCCTCTGGTCCAGACGTAGTATCTGACAGTCCCCGTCGCCACCTTCAATACCGACCTCCCTGCATCTCGTTTACTACATGCGCGCAGTCCCCTGGTGGGTAAATGAAACCGTGGCATACCCACGCTTGGCTACTGTCAAAGTTGACAGGTAGACGCACGTCGACGATGGGTGGTACGCACACGATGTAGCGGATCATGCATTCGGGGGCTTTTTGCGCTTGCGCAAGGTTCGCGGGTTGGGAGGCGCTTGCGGGGATTCAACGCTTTTGATGGCTGTCGACTCAACGGAAACCTCATTGCCATCGCGGTCCGGAGCCTTGAAGCCAATGCCTTTGACCGCGTCACACCACCTGACCGTGCCCCTGTCCATCGCCGCCTCCCGAGCCGCGCGTGGCTGCGCGGCTCATCGCTGTATCAAACAGTGAAGGCCGCGCAATGGCTACTGTCAAAGTTGACAGGCGGACCGCACACCTCTGTAGGAGCGAGCTTGCTCGCGAAGGTGGGTAACGATAACGCGGGGAGTCAGGGCGAACGCGGCGACGGTGAGTTTTTCGCGAGCAAGCTCGCTCCTACAGTGAGCCGCAGCCTTCAGGAATCGCGACGCAAATCCGGCGGGATCGGCAGGTCCTTGAGCGGATCAGGCCGCTTGCCCTTGCCCGCCCGGTATTGGCGGATCTGGTAGACGTAGGCCAGCACCTGAGCCACCGCCAGGTACAACCCGGCAGGAATTTCCTGGTCCAGATCCGTGGAATAGAAAATCGAGCGCGCCAACGCCGGCGATTCCAGCAGCAGAATGTCGTTGGCCACGGCGATTTCGCGAATTTTCAGCGCGGTGAAGTCGCTGCCCTTGGCCAGCAGCATCGGTGCGCCACCCTTGTCCGGGTCGTACTTGAGGGCCACGGCGTAGTGGGTCGGGTTGGTGATGATCACATCGGCATCGGGTACCGAGGCCATCATCTTGCGTTGGGACATCTCGCGCTGCAGTTGGCGGATGCGTTGCTTGACCTCCGGGCGCCCTTCCTGGTCCTTGTGTTCGTCGCGCACTTCCTGCTTGGTCATCAGCAGTTTCTTGTGGCTTTCCCACAACTGGATCGGCGCGTCCACCGCCGCGATGATGATCAACCCGGCGGACATCCACAACGCGCTCCACCCCACCACTTGCAGGCTATGGATGATCGCCGACTCCAGCGGTTCATGGGCGATGCGCAGCAGGTCGTCGATGTCGGCCGACAATACCGCCAACGCCACGAACAGGATCAGAATGAATTTGGCCAGGGCCTTGAGCAGCTCCACCAGGGCCTTGGTGGAAAACATGCGCTTGAGCCCGGCACCCGGGTTCATGCGGCTGAACTTGGGCGCCATGCTGCCGGCGGCGAACAGCCAGCCGCCGAGGGCGACCGGGCCGATCAGCGCGGCCAGCAGCAAAGTAATCAGGATCGGCTGCACCGCCAGCAGCGCGATCTTGCCTGAATGCAGCAGGTACAGGCCCATGGAGTCGGGATTGAGCAACACCTCCCGGGGCAGAGTGAAGTTGTGCTTCATCAACTCCAGCAAGTCCAGCGCCAAACCACCGCCATAGATCAGCAAGGCGCCGGCGCCGGCCATCATGGTCGCAACGGTATTGAGTTCTTTGGAGCGTGCAATCTCGCCCTTTTCCCTGGAGTCCTTTTTACGTTTCTCCGTGGGGTCTTCTGTCTTGTCCTGACCACTCTCGCTCTCGGCCATGGCTCAGCGCGCCCGTGCCAGGTCACGTAAGAACTGCAGGGCTTCGGTCGCCAGCGGTTGATACTGATTGAGAATGTCAGCCAGGCCGACCCAGAAAATCCCCATGCCCATCACCAGCGTCAAAGGGAAGCCAATCGAAAAAATGTTCAGCTGTGGCGCTGCACGGGTCATCACGCCAAACGCGATGTTGACCACCAACAGCGCGGTGATCGCCGGCAGCACCAGCAGCAACGACGCGCCCAGCACCCAGCCGAGGCGCCCCACCAGTTCCCAGAAATGGTTGACCACCAGCCCCGAACCCACCGGCAAGGTGGTGAAGCTTTCGGTCATCACCTCGAATGCCACCAGATGGCCGTTCATGGCCAGGAACAGCAAGGTCACCAACATGGTCAGAAATTGCCCGATCACCGCCGCCGACACACCGTTGGTGGGGTCGACCATCGACGCGAAACCCATGCCCATCTGGATCGAGATGATTTGCCCGGCCACCACAAACGCCTGGAAGAACAGGCTCAGGGAAAAGCCCAGCATGGCGCCGATCAGGATCTGTTCGGCAATCAGCAGCAAGGCACTGAGGTCAAGGGCGTTGACCGGCGGCATCGGCGGCAGCCCAGGTACGATCACGACAGTGATGGCCACCGCGAAATACAGCCGCACACGCCGTGGTACCAGGGTGGTGCCGAACACCGGCATGGCCATCAACATGGCCGTGACGCGAAACAGCGGCAGGATGAACGAGGCCACCCAGGTGCTGATCTGGGTGTCGGTCAAGGCCAACAAGGATTGCATCGGCTCAGCCGATCAACTGCGGAATACTGCCGTACAGCTGCAGGATGTATTCCATGAAGGTTTGCACCAGCCAAGGGCCGGCGACAATCAGGGTCACCAACATCACCAGCAGGCGCGGCAGGAAGCTCAGGGTCTGTTCGTTGATCTGGGTGGCGGCCTGGAACATCGCCACCAGCAGCCCGACGAGCAGGCTCGGCACCACCAGCACGGCGACCATCAGGGTGGTCAGCCACAGCGCTTCACGGAACAGGTCAACGGCGACTTCAGGCGTCATAGCGCTATACCCCCCCGAAACTGCCGGCCAGGGTGCCGATAATCAGCGCCCAGCCGTCCACCAGCACAAACAGCATGATCTTGAACGGCAGCGAGATGATCAGCGGCGACAGCATCATCATCCCCATCGCCATCAGCACGCTCGCCACCACCAGGTCGATGATCAGGAACGGGATGAAGATCATGAAGCCGATCTGGAACGCGGTCTTCAATTCCGAGGTGACGAAGGCCGGCACCAGAATCGTCAGCGGAGCCTGGTCCGGGGTGGCGATGTCGGTGCGCTTGGACAGGCGCATGAACAGCTCGAGGTCGCTGGAGCGGGTCTGCGACAGCATGAAGTCCTTGATCGGGCCCTGGGCCTTGTCGATCGCGTCCTGGGCCGTGAGCTTTTCCGCCAGATAAGGTTGCAGGGCTTGCTGGTTCACCTTGTCGAATACCGGCGCCATGATGAACAGCGTCAAAAACAGCGCCATGCCGGTGAGGATCTGGTTCGACGGCGTCTGCTGCAGGCCCAGGGCCTGGCGCAGGATCGAGAATACGATGATGATCCGCGTAAAGCTGGTCATCAGCATGACGAACGCCGGGATAAAACTCAGCGCGGTCATGATCAGCAGGATCTGCAGGCTGACCGAGTACTCCTGCGCACCGGCCGCATTGGTGCCCAGGGTAATCGCCGGGATCGACAACGGGTCGGCGCCCAGTGCCATCGGCGCGGCCAGCAACAGCATGAGCGTCAATAAAACGCGCATTACTTCTTATCCTTCTGATCCTTGCCCAGCAATTCCATCAGGCGCTGGGCGAATTCTGGCGGGGCGGCCTCGGTCCTGGCCGCGTCCACCGGGGTCTTGAGTACATGCAACGGGGTAATGCGGCCGGGGGTGATGCCGAGCAGGATCTGCTCCTCGCCCACCTGCACCAGCACCAGCCGGTCCCGCGGGCCGAGGGCACGCGAGCCGACCAGCTCGATCACCTGGGCATTGCCCGGGCCGATACGCTGCACGCGGCGCATCAGCCAGGCCAGCACAAAGATCAAGCCGATCACCAGCAACAGGCCGAGCAGCAATTGCGTCAATTGCCCGCCGACGCTGCCGACCGCAGGGGCCGCCGCCGCTTGCGCGACCGGCTCGGCCGCCAGCGCGCTCAACGGCAGCGCCAGCCACAGTCCCGCCATCGAGTACTTCATTTCAGCGCAACTTCTTGATGCGTTCGCTCGGGCTGATCACGTCGGTCAGGCGGATGCCGAACTTTTCGTTGACCACCACCACCTCGCCATGGGCGATCAGCGTGCCGTTGACCAGCACGTCCAGCGGCTCGCCGGCCAGGCGGTCCAGCTCGATCACCGAACCCTGGTTGAGCTGCAGCAGGTTGCGGATGTTGATCTCGGTGCTGCCGACCTCCATGGAAATCGACACCGGAATATCCAGGATCACATCCAGGTTCGGGCCATCGAGGCTCACCGGGTCGTTGTTTTTCGGCACGCCGCCGAATTCTTCCATCTGCAGGCGCTTGCCTGCCGGCGCAGAGGCGGCGTCGGCGGCCAGCAGCGCGTCGATGTCGTCCTGGCCGACATCGCCGGTTTCTTCCAGGGCCGCAGCCCACTCGTCAGCCAGGGCCTGGTCTTCGGCGGAAGTGTTTTCGTGTTCGGTAGCCATTACATGTCCTCGGCGTAGCAAAAATGAATGTTGATCAGCGGCGGTTGATCGGTTCGATCACTTGCAACGCCAGGTTGCCTTTGTGAGAGCCGAGCTTGACCTTGAACGACGGCACGCCGTTGGCGCGCATGATCAGTTCTTCCGGCAATTCCACGGGGATCACGTCCCCCGGCTGCATGTGCAGAATGTCACGCAAGCGCAGTTGGCGACGGGCCACGGTGGCGCTCAGGGGCACATCGACGTCGAGCAGGTCTTCGCGCAGGGCCTTGACCCAGCGTTCGTCCTGGTCGTCGAGATCGGACTGGAAACCGGCGTCGAGCATTTCGCGCACCGGCTCGATCATCGAGTACGGCATAGTCACGTGCAGGTCGCCGCCGCCGCCATCGAGCTCGATGTGGAACGTGGACACCACAATGGCTTCGCTGGGCCCGACGATGTTGGCCATGGCCGGGTTCACTTCCGAGTTGATGTACTCGAAATTGACTTCCATGATCGCCTGCCAGGCTTCCTTCAGATCGATAAAGGCCTGCTCCAGCACCATGCGCACCACGCGCAGTTCGGTGGGGGTGAATTCACGGCCCTCGATCTTGGCGTGACGACCGTCGCCACCGAAGAAGTTGTCCACCAGTTTGAACACCAGCTTGGCATCCAGAATGAACAGCGCGGTGCCGCGCAACGGCTTGATCTTGACCAGATTAAGGCTGGTGGGTACGTACAGCGAGTGTACGTATTCACCGAACTTCATCACCTGCACACCGCCCACCGCCACGTCCGCCGAGCGGCGCAGCATGTTGAACATGCTGATGCGGGTGTAACGGGCGAAACGTTCGTTGATCATTTCAAGGGTCGGCATGCGTCCACGGACGATGCGATCCTGGCTGGTCAGGTCATAACTTTTGACGCTGCCGGGCTCGGCAGCCATTTCGGTCTGTACCAGACCATCGTCGACGCCATGCAACAGCGCGTCGATTTCATCCTGGGACAGCAGGTCTTGCACGGCCATGTCGTGATCCTACTGCAATACGAAGTTAGTGAAGAGCGCCTGCTCGACCACGACTTTGCCGAGCTCTTTCTGGGCCACTTCCTGCACGCTGGCAGTGACCTTCTGGCGCAGCATTTCCTGGCCCACCGGCGTGGCCAGACTGTCGAAGCTCTGGCCCGAGAACAGCATCACCAGGTTGTTGCGGATCACCGGCATGTGCACCTTGAGCGCGTCCAGGTCCGCCTGGTTGCGCGCCAGCAAGGTGATGCTCACCTGCAAGTAGCGTTGGCGACCGTTCTGGTTGTAGTTGGCGACAAAGGCCGGCAGCATCGGTTCGAAGATTGCCGGTTGCTTGACGTTAGTGGCGGTTTCGGCGGCGGGTGCCGGTTTGCTTGCACTGCTGTGCATGATGTACCAGGTGCCGCCAACCGAGGCGCCGATGGCCAGGAGCAGGCCCAGCACAATCAGCAGGATCAGCTTGAGCTTGCCTTTGCCTGCGGGGGGAGTTGCTGCGTCGTCGCTCTTCGCCATGCCAATAATCCGTCACTATTCTGGGATTCATAGATCTACGGATAGGCAAGAGCAAGTGTTATGCCAGAGTTGTCTGAGAAGCCAGCAACACAAACCAATGTGGGAGAGGGCTTGCCCCCGATAGCAGTGTGTCAGTCAACAAATCTGCCGCTGATACACCGCAATCGGGGGCAAGCCCCCTCCCACACCTGGATATCTATTTGACTTGGGTCAGGCGTAGTAGTCGACGGCGCTGGAGCCGATCACCGTCTGAGTCACCGGCGCGACGGCCTCAGCCACCTCCACTTGGCCGCCGCTGTCGCCACCGCGTCCTGCGCTGGCGCTCACACCCCGCGCCTGGCCCTGCTGTTGCTGCTGTTCCTGCCCCCTGGATTGGTCGGACACGTTCACATCCACCTGCCCCATGCCCTGCTGGGCGAACATCTCGCGCAAGCGGCCGGACTGGTTTTCCAGCGCTTCACGCACCACCGCATGGCCGCTCATGAACGTGACCTGGGCCTGCTGGTCGGGCGTCATGTTGACCTTGATATCCAGACGCCCCAGTTCGGCCGGCTGCAATTGGATTTCGGCCGACTTGAGGCTGGCGCTGGAGAGGTACATCACGCGGTTGACCACTTCTTCGGTCCAGCCGCTCTGGTGCATGGCCAGCGGGGCGTTGACTACGGGTGGCAAGGCGTTGGCGGTTTTCGGCGTGGCGGCCTGGGTCAGCGCGGCCAGGCGGTTGGCGAAGTCATCCACGCGGGTGTCGCTGCCGGCGTCCTTGAGGTCCTTGAGGCCGTCATCGATCAGCGCGCCGAAGGCTTTGTCGCCGCCCTGCTCGGTGCTGTCCTTGGTGGCTTGTTGATCGACCATCGTGGCCAGGCCGGCCGCGAAATTCTGCGCGGCGGTCGGTTGATCCTGGGGAATGGTTGGCGCAGCTTTCTGCGACGCCTGGCTGCTGGCGGACACATGACCGCCCTGCTCCATCGCCAGGCGCACGGCGGGCATGGCGTCCAGAGGATCGGCTGCCGGGTCGAAGGCCGGCGGCTTGGCCTCATCGACCACGGCGACGGCGACCGCGGCAGCCACCGGTTGAGGCGTGTCATTCTCCACAGCCACCGCAGGTGCCGGCGTTTGCAGCGGGACGGCGACGGGTGTGACCGTGGCCATCAAGGCTGGATCCACCGGCGCATCGGTCGGGGGCTGTTGCGTCAGGGACGGGTCGGCGGGCGTATCCTCGGCCGCATCGTCGGCATCGGACGGCTTGGCAGGCAAGGGATTGCCGCTATCGGCAAGCGCCGGCGTACTGGCGGCAGCGGTGTCGTCGGCCGCTGTCGGCGCCGATTTGGCCGGGGCGCTGTCGGTTTTCAGGGCTGGTTTGGCACCCTGGTTGGCGAACACTTGAGCGAAGCCAGGGCCCTTGTCCCGTGGGTCCGCAGCCGCTGCCGCAGGGGTGGCGACAGGCGCTTGAGGCTTGGCCGCAGGGGCAGCCTGAAGGAGCGAATTGGGAGCGACTGGCATAGGTAAAGGTCTCCACTGCATGGGGTCGGGGATGCAGTACCTGGAGATAGAGCAAGAGTCGGGCCAGGTTTGCAGCGAAGGCTCATGCGCTGAAACGCTGGCGCTCGGATTCGTACATGGGCTTGACCAGCGCGAACTCATGATCAATCTGATCAACCAATGCGCCCAGATTGGAGGCGGGCTTGACGGACTCAAGTTCCAACCGCTGACACAACTGCGCCAGGCGCACCGCGCCGAGGTTGCCACTGCTGCCCTTGAAGCTATGCGCTATGCGCCCCAGCGCCTTGGCATCGTCGCGCGCCTTGCGCAGCGCATCGATGCGCTTTTGGGAGTCATCGAGAAAGGTATCGAGCAGCTTGGGGTACTCACCTTCCATGACCTCTTGCAAACCCGACAGCACGTCCGGGTCCAGATGTAGATCCACCACTTGCTCGCTCCTTGATCAAGAATTGACGGATTATGCCAGAGCCTTCCAGCAAAACTCCACGCAGACGCAGCGCCCGCCATCGGACCAGCGTACGTCGCCGCTCAGTTGACGCACCAGGTTCAAGCCGCGGCCGGACAGACGGTCAGCCTCCAGCGGCCGGGCCAGCACCGCGTCAACATCGAATCCAGGCCCGCTGTCCTCGACACGCAAGGCCATCTTGCCGCCCTGCGCAGTCGGGGTCACCTGCACATGCACCCGGATATGACCGCTGTTCAATTGCGCCAGCCGCTCATTGCGCAGGCGGTAATACTGCGCAAACCCTTCGGCATCCCGTTTGAGCTGCGAATCCAGGCCCAGCACGCCATGCTCGAGGGCATTGGCATACAACTCGGCCATCACCGTGTAGAGCGCACCGCTCTGTTCACGCAGGCCGTGCACCTCCAGCAGCAATTGCAGCAGGTACGGCAACGGGTTGTAGCGCCTGAGGGTCTGCGCGCGAAATTCGAAACTCACCGACCAATTCAGCGGGCACGACTGGCCACTGTCGGAATACATAGGTTCCGCCACGCGCAGCGGCTGGCCGGAGAGCAAGGAGATTTCAACCATGCTGACGTCGTCGCGGGCCTCACCGCGAAAGGCCGCCAGCGCCTGCTCGATCTCCTCGAACAAGCGGTCGGGCTCGCGGTTGGCGGCAAACACCTGCTGCAAACGCTCGGCGCCGAATAACTGGTCATTGGCGTCGGCGGTGTCCAGCACTCCGTCAGAGAGCAGGAACACCCGGTCGCCCAGGGCCATGGGCCAGACTTCGGTGCTGTCATCGAATGCCTGGGCCGACAGCACGCCCAACGGCAGATGCCGCGACATCAACGGCGTGCGCTTGCCGGTGACGACCTCATGCACATAGCCCTCGGGCATGCCGCCGTTCCACACTTCCACCACGCGCCGCTCGGTGCTCAGGCACAACAGGGTGGCGCAGCAGAACATATCCACCGGCAGGATGCGTTTGAGCTTGGCGTTCATCTCGCGCAGGATCTGCGCCAGCCCATAGCCCTTGGCGGTCATGCCGTAGAACACTTCGGCCAGGGGCATGGCCCCGATGGCGGCCGGCAGGCCGTGGCCGGTGAAATCGCCGAGCAACACGTGCATGTCACCGGATGGCGTATAAGCGGCCAGCAACAGGTCCCCGTTGAACAGCGCATAGGGCGATTGCAAGTAGCGGATATTCGGCGCCGCGTTGATGCAACCCGAATGCGCGACCTTGTCGAACACGGCCTTGGCGGCGCGCTGCTCATGCAGCAAGTAGTCGTTGTGCCGGGCGATCTGGTCACGTTGCTGCAGCACCATGGCCTGTAACCGCCGCAGGCGGTCCATGGCGTTGATCTTGGCGGCCAGAATCAGCTGGTTGTAGGGCTTGGGCAGGAAATCGTCGCCGCCGGCATCCAGGCACTCGGCCAGTGCGGCGTTTTCGCGCAGCGAGGTCAGGAAGATGATGGGGACCAACTGCTCACCCGCCAACTGCTTGATCCAGCGCGCAGCGAGAAAACCATCCATCACCGGCATCATCGCGTCCATCAACACCAGTTGCGGGCGCTCGCGCGCAAACACTTCAACGGCCTGCTCGCCATTGGTGGCGGTGAGCACATGGTGACCCTGACGCCGTACGATGGTCGACAACAACAGCAAGTCGGCGGCACTGTCTTCGGCAATCAGGATCGTCAGCGGCTCGGACAAGGGGGCCAGGACTCTCACGAGATATCGAACAGCTTGTCGAAATTGGAAATGGCGAGGATCTTGCGCACGTCGGGGCTGCTGTTGCTGACGCGCACTTGCGACTCATCGCCACCGGCATGGTCCCGGAGAAGCAGGAGCATGCCCAGGGCCGAACTGTCCATGTAGGTGGTTTCCTTAAGATCGACCACATACAACTCGGGCACCTTGTAGTAACGCTCGTAAGCCTCGCGAAATGCCTGGTGGCTGCCGAAATCGAACCGGCCCTTGATTGAAATCGTCAATTTCTTCCCGTCCAGGGATACTTCTGACTCGATTGACATGTGACTGCTTCCTTGTCATTGGTCTGTGCAACAAGGTTTAGCAGGCGAACCCGATCTGAGCAACACAGCAAATCAAATGTGGGAGGGGGCTTGCCCCCGATTGCGGTGTGTCAGCTAAGAATTTCTTGACTGTCACACTGCCATCGGGGGCAAGCCCCCTCCCACATTTTTTTCCTGCTGCGTTGGTTAAAACTGTTCCTGGCGCGGAAGGCGCTGGGACAGTTCATCCAGCAGTTTCTGCTCGCGCTTGTCTTCGATGGCCCGCGCTTCATCGATATAGCGCTGCACCAGCTTGCGCAACCCTTCGACGCGGGCAAATGCCGCCTGCCAGCTTTCACGGGCCTTGTCGAGGTTGTTCTGGTGCCAGACCAGGCTCTGGCGCTGCTGGCCGACGGCGGTTTCCAGCTGATTGAGAAAGCCCTGGTACCCCATCAGCCACTGGCCGGACACGCCCTTGCTGCCACGCTCGATCCACTGCTGCTGATATTCAAGGCGAAAGCGTTCCAGGTCACCCAGCTTGCTTTCCGCCAGACGCACCTGGCCCTGGAAATACCCCAGGCGTTGCACGGCGGCTTTTTCGGCCTTTTCGGCCATCTCCACCACCGGGGCCAGGCGCGCGGCGCGGCTGTTGGCCATGGCTTAGCCGCCTGGCGCGGGGGCGAAGATGGACTGCAGATGCGCTTCGCTTTCGCCCATGCTGATCTTGTCGTTGAGGCCCTGGCGCAGGTAGGTCACCAATTGCGGTTGCAGGGCAATGGCCAGGTCGGTCTCGCGATCGCCACCGGCCACGTAGGCGCCGACGCTGATCAGGTCGCGGCTCTGCTGATAGCGCGACCACAGCTGCTTGAAGTATTGCGCGCGGGCCATGTGTTCCGGCGTGACCACCGCCGGCATCACCCGGCTGATCGACGCTTCGATATCGATGGCCGGGTAGTGCCCCTCTTCGGCCAGGCGCCGCGACAGCACGATGTGCCCATCGAGCACGCCCCGCGCCGAGTCGGCAATCGGGTCCTGCTGGTCATCGCCTTCGGACAATACGGTGTAGAACGCGGTGATCGAGCCCCCGCCCGCCTCGGCGTTACCGGCACGCTCCACCAGCTTGGGCAGCTTGGCGAACACCGACGGCGGATAACCTTTGGTCGCGGGCGGCTCGCCGATGGCCAGGGCGATCTCGCGCTGGGCCTGGGCGAAACGCGTGAGCGAGTCCATCAGCAACAGGACGTTCTTGCCCTTGTCGCGAAAATATTCGGCGATGCGCGTGCAGTACATGGCGGCGCGCAGGCGCATCAGCGGTGCATCGTCCGCCGGCGAGGCGACCACGACCGAGCGCTTGAGGCCTTCTTCGCCAAGGCTGTGCTCGATGAACTCCTTCACCTCACGGCCCCGCTCGCCGATCAGCCCCACCACAATGATGTCGGCTTCGGTAAAGCGCGTCATCATGCCCAGCAACACCGACTTACCCACACCGGTACCTGCGAACAGGCCCAGGCGCTGGCCGCGACCGACCGTCAATAAACCGTTGATGCTGCGAATGCCCACGTCCAGCGGCACGCTGATGGGGTTGCGGTTGAGCGGGTTGATGGTGGGGCCGTCCATCGGCACCCAGTCCTCGGCCTTCATGCCGCCCTTGCCATCCAGCGGGCGACCGGCGCCGTCGAGTACGCGTCCAAGCATGCTGATGCCCATCGGCAAGCGCCCGGTATCGGCCAATGGCACCACGCGGGCACCCGGGGCGATGCCGGCGAGGCTGCCCACCGGCATCAGGAAAATCTTGTTGCCGGAAAAGCCCATCACTTCGGCTTCGACCTGCACCGGGTGGTAGCTGTCGTCGTTGATCACCATGCAGCGGCTGCCCATGGCGGCGCGCAGGCCCTCGGCTTCGAGGGTCAGGCCGACCATGCGCAACAGGCGCCCTTCGAGGATCGGCTGGCCGGGCAACTGCGTGGCCTCGGCATAGCTGTCCAGACGCTTGGCGAAGCTGGTGCGATCAAGGCGCATCGGTGGCGTCCAGGTCAACGCTCAGGTCAGGCTCGGCCGGGTGCAGCGCCTGTTCATGCAACTGGTCGAGCAGCTTGGCCATGATCTGGCTGATGCGGGTTTCCACCGTGGCATCGATGCGGCTGTGCTCGGTCTCGACACGGCAACCGCCGGGCTGCAGCGCGGCGTCTTCGACGATGCGCCAGGTTTCTTCATGGCGCTCGCGCAAGGCTTTGACCTGCTCGAAATCCTGCGGATTGATGTACAGCCGCACGTTGCCCACGCCCAGGGGCAGCAGCTTGAGGGCTTCACGCATCACGCTTTCGATCTGGCTCGAATCAAGCACCAATTCGCGCTGGATCACCTGGCGCGTGATGTGCTGCACCAGGCCGACCATGGATTTTTCCAGCTGCGAGTCCTGCTCGGCGATGGGGTCGAACAGGTTACCCATCAAGCGCTCCAGGCTGCTCAGCTTGACGCTGAGCGCCTCTTCGGCTTCCTGGCGGACCTTGAGGGTGGTGCTGCGAAAGCCATCTTTTTCACCCGCCGCGAAGCCTTCGTTGTAAGCCTCCTGACGGATGGCTTCCAATTCTTCGAGGGTCAGTGGCTGGACTTCGTCCAGCGGCACTTCTTCCATCTGTGCCGGCGGTTCCTCCACCGGCTCAGGCTCCGGTTCCGGCACGTGGGGGTCGAAGCTGGGCAACGACCAGATGTCGAACCCGCCGACATCCCGGGCGCGAATCAGATCGCTGGGCGTCTCATCTTTGTTCGACATGCAGGGCGCCTTAGATCATTTCTTCGCCGCCCTTCCCGCCGAGAACGATTTCTCCGGCTTCGGCCATACGGCGGGCAATGGTGAGGATTTCTTTCTGCGCGGTTTCCACGTCGCTGACGCGCACCGGACCCTTGGCTTCGAGGTCGTCGCGCAACAGTTCCGAGGCGCGCTTGGACATGTTCTTGAAGATCTTTTCCTTGACGCCCTCGTCCGAGCCCTTGAGCGCCAGCACCAGTACGTCAGAGGACACTTCGCGCAGCAACGCCTGGATGCCACGGTCGTCGACATCGGCCAGGTTGTTGAACACAAACATCAGGTCTTCGATCTGGCCGGACAGGGTGTCGTCGATCTCGCGGATCGAGTCCATCAACTGGCCTTCGACCGAGCTGTCGAGGAAGTTCATGATGTCGGCCGCCCGCTTGATGCCACCCAGGGTGGTGCGCGAGGCGTTCGAGTTGCCGGAGAACTGTTTCTCCAGAATCGTGTTGAGTTCCTTGAGCGCCGCCGGCTGCACGGTGTTCAGCGACGACACGCGCAGGATGATGTCCAGGCGCACTTTATGATCGAAGTGGCCGAGCACTTCACCGGCCTGGTCCGGGTCCAGGTAGGCCACCACGATCGCCTGGATCTGCGGGTGCTCGTAGCGGATCACGTCGGCGACCGCGCGCGGCTCCATCCACTTGAGGCTGTCGAGGCCGCTGGTGTTGCCACCGAGCAGGATGCGGTCGATCAGGCCGTTGGCCTTGTCTTCGCCCAGGGCCGAGGTGAGCATTTTGCGAATGTAGCTGTCGGAGCCGACGCCCAGGCTGGTCTGGTCGCCGACGATCTCGACGAACTCGCTCATCACCTGCTCGACTTGCTCGCGGTGCACATTGCGCATCTGCGCCATGGCCACGCCCACGCGCTGGACCTCTTTGGGCCCCATGTGGCGCAGCACTTGGGCAGCATCGGTTTCGCCCAGCGACAGCAGCAGCACGGCGGCTTTGTCGACCCGGGAAAGCTTGGCCACAGCGACTCGATCATTCATCAGCGTTAATCCACTCTTTCACGACCTGGGCCACACGGCCCGGGTCTTCTGCCACCAGACTCTTGATTGCGTTCAGCTGAGCGTCATAGCCTTCGCTCGGGCTTGGCAACAGGATGCTTTGCGGGCCGCCCAGGCTGACGCGGTCGTTGGCCAACTCGCCGTCCAGGCCACCCATGCCGCCCAATTCGACGTCGCCGCCGGCCAGGGCCAGTTGTTTCTTGTTGCCGCCGGTGATGTTGTTGAGCACCGGGCGCAGCACGCCGAACACCAGTACCAGAATGAACAACACCCCCAGCACTTGCTTGACGATGTCCCAGAACCACGGCTGGGTGTAGAACGCCGGGTCCGCGATCACTTCGCCGCGCTCGGCGGAGAACGGCATGTTGATCACGCTGACGCTGTCGCCACGGCTGGCGTCGAAACCGACGGCGTCCTGCACCAGGCGGGTGAAGCGCGCCAATTCGTCGGCGCTCCACGGCGCGCGGGTAACGGCGCCGTCAGCGGCGTTGAGCTTGACCTGGTCATCGACCACCACCGACACCGACAGGCGATTGATCTTGCCCTGCTGCTGCTTGGTGTGGCTGATGGAACGGTCGAGCTCGAAGTTCTTGGTGGACTGGTTACGTTTGTCCGCCGGGTATGGCGCGAGCATCGGCTGGCCGGTGGCCGGGTCCATGATCTGCTGGCCGTTGGCGTCCAGCAGCGGTTGGCCAGCGGCGATCGCGCCAGCGGTGGCAGCGGCGCCGCCGGTGGTTTGCGGTGCCGAAGCCGGTGCCGGCGGCTGGTTGCTCAGAGCACCCGGCACGCCTTGCGGGCCATTGCTGGCGGTGCGTTGTTCGCTGGTGGACTGCTCGCTGCGCAGGGCGGGCTGGTCCGGGTTGAATTGCTCGGACGTCGATTCGACGGCGCTGAAATCCACGTCGGCGGACACTTCAGCCTTGTAGCGGTCGTTGCCCAGCACCGGCTGCAGGATGTTGTGCACGCGCTGGGTGAGCATGCTTTCCATGCGGCGGCTGTAATCGAACTGCTTGCCGGCCTGGGTCAGCGCGGAGTTTTCGGCCATGTCGGAGAGCAGGTTGCCCTTCTGGTCGACCACGGTGATCTGCGACTTGCTCAGCTCGGGAACGCTGGTGGCCACCAGGTTGATGATCGCCATCACCTGGCCAGGCTCAAGGGAGCGGCCGGAAAACAGCTCGACCAGCACCGAGGCGCTGGGCTTGCGTTCGTCACGCACGAACACCGAGCTTTTCGGAATTGCCAGGTGCACACGGGCACCCTTGACGTTGTTCAAGCTGGAGATGGTGCGCGCCAGTTCGCCTTCCAGGCCACGACGGTAGCGGGTGGCTTCCATGAATTGGCTGGTACCCAGGCCCTGGTCCTTGTCGAGGATTTCAAAGCCGATATTGCTGTCGGACGGCGTCACGCCGGCGGCTGCCAGCTTCATGCGCGCACGCGCCACATCATCGGCCTTGACCAACAAGGCGCCGGAGTTGGGCTCCACGGTGTAGGCGATGTCGGCGGCGGCGAGGGTTTCCATGATCTGCTTGGAATCCATGCCCGCCAGGCTGCCGTACAGCGGCCGGTAATCAGGTTGCTGCGACCACAACACCACGGCGAAACCAATCGCCACGCTGGCAGCCAGGCCGACCATCAGGCCCACCTGACGCAACATGGTCATTTCGGATAGATTTTCCAGGAACGACAGGCCAAACAGCGGCGGTTTGCCGTCTACCTTGGCGGGTACGTTGTCGATTGCTTCTGCCATGAGTTAACTCTCGCCCTTAAACCGGCATCTGCATGATGTCTTGATAAGCCTGGACCAGCTTGTTACGCACTTGGGTCAAGGCCTGAAAGGACACACTGGCTTTTTGCGAGGCGACCATCACATCGGTGAGGTCCACGCCGCTTTTACCGATCTCGAACGCCGTCGCCAACTGGCTGGAAGCCTGCTGGGTATCACTGACTTTATTGATTGCCTGACCGAGCATGTCGGCAAAACTGCTTTGGCCCAATTCCGGCGCTGGCGCGACGGATTTCGGTTGAGCCATGGCATCCATTTGCATGGAGCGCATATCCAACATCAACCGATTGAACTCAATACCCTGGCTCATGAACTTCTCTCTCCGACGACCCGCAATTTTTTGACACTACGCAGCGGTTACCAGGGGAAGGTGCAACAAGGGTGCCAGCTCTGTAGCAACTCGTAAGAAAAGGCGACAAAGCTTGTCGACCTTGTTACCGCACATTTTTTTGTAGGAGCGAGCTTGCTCGCGAAAAACCTCAACGATAACGCGTGCTCCCTGGATGTTCGCGGCGTCCATGAGTGCTTCGCGAGCAAGCTCGCTCCTACAAAGGCATTCGCGCGAAGTCAGGTGGCGAACAGATACGCTTCCACGTCCATCCCGGCATCGCGCATCTGCGCCAGCTTGTAGCGCAGGGTGCGCGGGCTGATGCCGAGACGTTCGGCCGCTTCCTTGCGGCGGCCGCGCTCGGCGCGCAGGGTGTCGATGATCATCTGGAATTCGCGGCGGCGCAGGTCATCGCCCAGGGCACCGGCCGATTCCGCTTCGGCGACCACCGGTGCCGGCGCAAGACTTGGCAACGGCACCACGCCATTGCCCATGGCCAGGCAGAAATCCTGGGGCTGGATCAAGCCGCCCTGTTGCAGGATCAGCGCACGCTGGATGGCATTGTCCAGCTCGCGCACATTGCCGGGCCATGGATAAGCGACCAGGCAGGCCTGGGCCTCAGCCGAGAGCCGCGCCTGGGCGTGCTTCATTTTTTTGACGTGGTTGTTCAGCAGGCGCTCGGCCAGGGGAATGATATCCGCCGGGCGTTCGCGCAACGGGCGCCAGGCCAGCGGGAACACCGACAGGCGGTAGAACAAGTCTTCGCGAAAGCGCCCCGCCGCCACTTCTGCGGCCAGGTCGCGGTTGGTGGTGGCGACCACGCGGATATCCAGCTGGATCGGCTTGCGCGCGCCCACCCGCTCCACTTCGCGCTCCTGCAACACCCGCAGCAACTTGGCTTGCAGGCCCAGAGGCATTTCCGAGATTTCGTCGAGCAGAATGGTGCCGCCGTCGGCCTGTTCGAACTTGCCGGCCTGGGCCGCGATGGCGCCGGTGAACGAACCCTTTTCATGGCCGAACAGGGTGGCTTCGAGCATGTTGTCCGGGATCGCCGCGCAGTTGATCGCGATAAAGGGTTGCAGGGCCCGACTGGATTGCTGATGGATATAGCGCGCCAACACTTCCTTGCCGGTGCCGGACTCACCCGAGATCAACACGGTGGAATCGCTGCGCGCCACACGGGCCGCCAGCTCGAGCAATTGCGCGCTGGCCGGCTCGAAGGCTATCGGACCGTCGCCCTCCACCGTCGAAATGACCCCAAGCGCATGCCGCGCCACCAGCTCGATCAACGCCTTGGGTTCGAACGGCTTGACCAGATAATCCGCCGCGCCCTGGCGCATGGCGTCCACGGCCCGCTCCACGGCGCCATGGGCGGTCATCAGCAGCACCGGCAATTGCGGCTGGCGTGCGCGCAGCAGGCCGAGCAACTGATGGCCATCCATGCCGGGCATGTTCACATCGCTGACCACCAGGCTGAAGGTTTCCCGCTCCACCGCTTCCAAGGCTTCCTCGGCAGAGCCGACCGCGCGGTAGTCATGGCCCGCCAACAGCAGCGTGTCAGCCAATGCTTCACGCAGGGCGCGATCGTCTTCAACCAGTAAAACCTTGATAGTCATGATCCTTTACTCCGCGCTTGCCACGCTGGAAAACAGCGGCAAGGTCATCAATGCACAGGTGCCGCGCCCCAGGCGGGAACGCAGCTGCAATTGTCCCTGATGGGCACGTGCCACTGCCTTGACCACGGTCAGGCCCAGGCCGGTGCCGTTGGTCTTGGTGGTGAAAAAGGGCTCGCCCAGGCGTTGCAGCACGGCCGGGGCTATACCGCTGCCACTGTCGCTGATGCACAGGCGCAGGGTTTGCTCGCGACGGTACAGGTGCACCTTGAGACGCGCACCCGGGCCGCTGGCCTGGGTGGCGTTTTCGATCAGGTTGAGCAGCGCGCCGACCAGAGTGTCGCGATTGCACAGCAATTCGCCCTGATGGCTGTCGCATTGCCAACGCAGGCTGGCGCCCTCGGTATGGGTGGCCGCCGCAGCTTGCAGGGCTTGCATCAACCCGGCCGGGGTCACACGGTCGGTCAACGGCAATTCGCCCCGAGCAAACACCAGCATGTCGCGCACCTGATGTTCCAGCTCATGCAGGCGCTCCTTGAGACGCCCGGCAAAGCGCTGGTGGGTGGCTGCAGGCAATTGCTCATCAGTCAAATGACTGGCGTAGATCAGCGCCGCCGACAGCGGCGTACGGATCTGATGCGCCAGGGAAGCGACCATTCGTCCCAACGACGACAAACGTTCATGACGCGCGAGCTGATCCTGCAGGTGACGGGTTTCCGTCAGGTCATTGAGCAGCACCAACTGGCCCGGTTCGGCGTCCAGGGACCGGGTGGCGATGGACAGGCGACGCCCGTCCTTGAGGGAGACTTCGTGGCCGTCATCCTCGCGCGGCGCGAAGCAGCGGGTGATCACGTGGCGCCACAGCTCGCCTTCAAGCGGCAGGCCGAGCAGGTCGCAGGCCGCCGGGTTGGCTTCGCGCACGCGACCCTGATCGTCGATGACGATCACACCACCGGGCAACAGCGACAGCAGATTCTGCAGGCGGTTGGCCAGGCGTTCTTTCTCGGCCAATTCCTGCATGCGCTGGGCGCTGACCACCGCCAGTTCGCCCTTGAGCTCGGACACCCGGGCCTCAAGCAGACTGTAGGAATCGGTCAGCTGGCTCGACATCTGGTTGAATTGCGAGAACGCCTGCTCAAGACCCTGGCGGGTCGGCGGCTCTACAGGCGAAATCAGCCCCTGGATGGCAGGGGCTGCAGATAGTTGGGCGGCGTGGGGCATGGTGCTCTCTCGCTTGGCTGACCGTCAGTTAAACGGAACGTTGCGAGGGCTGTAGCAATACCCGTGCCGAAAAAAATCTACTTATAAATCAAGACGCTGAAAAACAGGCGTCAATCATCCGCCTGTTCATCACCTTCTTTGCGGCTCATACCGTACTTGCGCATCTTCTCCACCAGTGTGGTGCGACGAATACGCAGGCGCTCGGCGGCGCGGGCGACGATGCCGTTGGCGTCGTCCAAAGCCTGTTGGATCAGGCCTTGTTCCAGGTTGCCGAGGTAGTCCTTCAAGTCAAGACCTTCGGGCGGCAGCATGGCCGTGGCGCCGAAGTCCGGCGTATGGCCGTTGATCGCCACGCGCTCTTCCATGTCACTGCGCAGGCTGTCGACCATCTGCTCGTCTTCATCGTCGACGTAGCGAAATTTCTTCGGCAACTCCACCACGCCGATCACACCGTAGGGGTGCATGATCGCCATGCGCTCCACCAGATTGGCCAGCTCGCGCACGTTGCCCGGCCAGCCGTGGCGGCACAGCGACATGATGGCAGCGGAATTGAAACGGATGGAACCGCGTTTTTCGTGCTCCATGCGCGAAATCAGTTCGTTCATCAACAGCGGAATGTCTTCCACACGCTCACGCAGCGGCGCCATTTCGATGGGGAATACGTTAAGGCGGTAGTACAGGTCTTCGCGGAAGCTGCCGACCTCGATCATGCTTTCAAGATTCTTGTGGGTGGCAGCGATGATGCGCACGTCCACGCTCTGGGTCTTGTTGCTGCCCACGCGCTCGAAGGTGCGTTCCTGCAACACACGCAGCAACTTGACCTGCATCGGCAGCGGCATGTCGCCGATTTCGTCGAGAAACAGCGTGCCGCCATTGGCCAGCTCGAAACGTCCGGCACGGCTGGTGATCGCCCCGGTAAAGGCGCCCTTTTCGTGGCCGAACAATTCGCTTTCCAGCAGCTCTGCCGGGATGGCCCCGCAGTTGACCGGCACGAACGGTCCGTCGCGTCGCTTGGAGTGATAGTGCAGATTGCGCGCGACCACTTCCTTGCCGGTGCCCGACTCGCCGAGGATCAGCACACTGGCGTCGGTATCGGCCACTTGCTGCATCATCTGGCGCACATGCTGGATGGCCCGGCTGGTGCCCACAAGGCTGCGGAACAGGTTGGGTTCACGGTGACGGCCGCGCTCGCGGGCCTGGTCGTACATCTCGCGATAGACCTGGGCGCGGTGCAGGGAATCGAGCAGTTTGCTGTAGCTGGGCGGCATTTCCAGGGTGGACAGCACGCGGCGACGCTGGTCTTCCGGCAGGTCGACGGAAGAAATTTCGCCCATCAGCAACACGGGAAGGAACTCATCCCAGGTTGACAGTGTCTTTAACAAGCCCAAAACAGCGCCAGGAGCGTTTACCGTCCCGATCAGCACACAAATGACTTCACGGCTCGACGCCAGCGAGCTGACAACCTGCTGCCAATCGTGGCTGGCGCAGGGCAAATTTTCTTCACCGAGAAAATTCAAAATCACCGCTAAATCGCGGCGGCGGACGCTATCGTCATCGATCAGCAGAATTTTGGTTTCACGCCACATGCAATAGCAACTTCCCTAGTAAAACTTCCTGCCCTGGAATGAGGGCAATCAAGACGTCTGTAAGACTTATTACCTACTAGACGTCTGAAATCTGAAAACAACACTAGTTAAGTCAAAAATGCTGGCACAGTCAAATATATGACGCACCGTTCGGACCAACTGAGCTTCTATCAGCCGAACAGATGGTAGACCTTTGACGCATTTTTAGCTTGGTTGATCTGCGCCATCTCTTCGAAAATCGCCTGGCGCTCGCCGGTCGTCACCTCAAGTAACTGCTGGTAAACCGCCAACAGACTCTCCAGCTTTTCCCGCAGCGCATCCTCGTCCACCGGCGCCTGGCTGAGCACGTCATCGATCACGTTGCGACAGCCCAGGTCCAGTTCGCCGATGGCATCCCAGTTGCGCGCAGCGAGTGCGTCGACCAGGGCTTCGCGGGTTTGATCAATGCGTTGCAGTGCGTGGCTCATGACGTGTTCCTCAAGGCCGATGGCCTTATTGTGCGGCGCCTTGGGGTGCAGCGATGGCATCCCAGCCTTCCTTGACGGTAATCAGCAGCTTGGCGACTTCGTCGATCATGTCGGCGTCATTGTGCAGATTGGCTTCCATCAGGCGGTTGGTCATGTAGACGTACAGCCCTTCCAACTGCTGCACATATTCCTTATTGCCGCCCTTTTCGGCATCCAGGCCATCACGCAGGCCAATCAGGATGTCGGTGGCCTTGCCCAGCATCAGCCCCTTCTGGGCGATGTCGCCGCGCGCCAGCGCGCCTTTGGCCTGGGCCATACGGTCAAGCCCGCCCTCCATCAGCATCTGCACCAGGCGATGCGGGCTGGCTTCAGAGATTTGCGCGTGGGAATTGACCTTCTGGTATTGGCGAAGGGCTCTCATGGGATTCATGTTTCTACCTCGTGACAGGCAACAGCGAGAAGGGTTGCAGTAACCATTATGTCGACGTAATCGCAAAAAACTTTAACCCGCCGGCCTTGGAAAAAACAAAGCCCAGGTCAACCGACCCGGGCTTTTTCATGCGCATTCAATCAGCTGTCGCTGCTTTGCGATTTACTGATCGCATTGAGCGTACCGAGGATGCTGTTGCTCTGTTGGCGCAGCTGCGCGACCAGGGTGTCCATGGCGGTGTATTTGCGCGTCAGCGAATCCTGCAAGGTGGTCAGGCGCTCATCCAGCGAGGTCTGTTGCTTGGTCAGGTCCTTCAGGCTGTCGGCCAGTGACGTGGTGCGCGTTGCCAGGATGCCGGTGCTGGGCTTGGCATAGGCGTCGGTCGCTGCCGTCAGACGCGCCAGCAGACCAGTCTTGCCGCTGAAGATACTGTTGATATCCGCAGGATTGCTCAGTACCGCCTTGTCCCACTGCTTGCTGTCGATGCTCAGTGCACCGGTGTCCTGGTCGGTCGTGACGCCAAACTGCGCCAGGGACTTCAAGGTGCCGTTACCGGACAGCGCGTTGAACTCGTTGCGAATCGCCCCCTGCAAGGTGCGCATGGTCGAGTCGCCGGTCAGGGTCGCCGCGATGGAGTTACCGGCGGCATCCTTGGTTACCTTGGTCTCGGCGTTCATGGCCTTGAGCAAAGCGTTATAGGTGTCGACGAAACCCTTGACCCCGGACTTCAGGGAGGTGGCGCTGGTGGACACGGAAATCGTCACCGCCGAACGAAGCGGATTGTCTTTATTCGGATCGTTGGCAAGAACGGTCGGCGAGACGGTGAGCAGCTTGATGCTCACACCACTCACCGCATCAGTAATGCTGTTGGTCTTGGATTCGGCAGCAATACCATCAATGGTGTACTTGGCATTCTGCGGAGGAGTCACCACGGTATAGCCGGTATCCACCCCCGAGTTACCCGACATGGTCAAGTCCGAACCGACGCCGCCGTTGGTGGACGTCAGGATCAGGCGCGAGCCGTTGGAGTCCGTCAGGATGTTCGCGCTAAGGCCGGCGGTGCCGAACTGCGAGTTGATCGAGTCACGCACCTGTTGCAGGGTCGCACCTGCCGGCACGCTCAAATCGAAGTTCTTGCCCGACTGGCTGATCGTCAGCTTCGTTGCGCTGGTGGTGTTATTCACCACGGTCGAGGCGCCACCGGCAAAACTTTTGGTCGACAGCTTCGAAGGCGTTGCCAACTGATTGACCACCAGCGAGAAGCTGCCGTTGGCGGCGCCCGGGTTGGCCGTCATGGTGGCGACCTTTTCGTCCGAAGAGCTACCGCTCAAGCCGGTAAAGCTGTTGTCGGTGCTCATGCTGGTCAGCGCACCGCGAAAGGCGTCCAGGGCAGCCTGGATCTTGCCGATCGAAGAAAGCTGGGTGGTCGCCTTCTGCGACTGGAGGTTGATCTGCGCCTGCTTCGGCGCACGCTCGGCATCCACCAGGGATTTCACAATCGCCTGGGTGTCGAAGCCCGACCCCACGCCAGTAATCGTTGTACCCGCCATCATCATTCTCCTGTTGCGGTGGCTGCCGTTATCTTGACGAACAACGCTTCAAGACCTGACGGCAACAAGTTTCGTGCCAGCTCAAGCCTTGTCGTCAAACAACACATGACTGGCGCTGGACAAGCTTTGCGCCAGCTTCAACGCGGTTTCCGAGGGGATCTGGCGGATGACTTCACCGGTATCGGTGGCAATCACCTTGACCACAACCCTGTGGGTGGAATCGTCAATGGAAAAATCCAGATTGCGCTGGGCCGCTTGTACGAATTCTTTAATATCAGTGACCGCTTTTTCCAGATCGCCCGTTTGGGACTTATCTGCGGCTGGCGCGGCCGGCTCAACCTTGCTCTTGTCTTTGTCGTCAACCACAGGCGCCATGGAGGCTTGAACGGCCTGGGGCGGATAAGACAGGTTCAGCTTCACATTCATGTCCACGTCCAATCTCCTCTGACTGGAAAAGACGAAAGGGCACGTAAACGCGCCCTTCCGTCAGTTACCAAGCGCCGTGATTACTGAAGCAGCTTCAGTACAGCCGATGGCAGCTGGTTGGCCTGCGACAGGATCGAGGTGGAAGCCGACTGCAGGGTTTGCTGCTTGGTCAGTTCAGCGGCTTCGGAAGCGAAGTCGACGTCCTGAACAGTACTACGGGCAGCGGTGCTGTTTTTCTGGATGTTGGACAGGTTGTCTACAGTGCTGGTCAGACGGTTCTGCACCGCACCCAGGCCCGAACGGGAGCTGGAGATGGTAGCGATAGCCTGGTCGATCACCGAAACAGCGTTCTGAGCCTTGGTGGCGTCGGTCACGTCAGTTTGCGAAACCGAAGTCTTGGCCGAAGCAGCCGAAGTGGCGGCGCCGAAGATACCGGTCACACCAGCGCCTTCCAGGGAGTAGCCCTTGGAGGAGTTCATGTTCACAGCACCGGTAGCGATCAAGCCGTCAGCCAGAGCCACGCCAGCACCGTAAGCGCCTGCGCCGTCTTTGGTGGCAACGGTGATGGTGCCGGCAGCGGTCGAAGCGCTGAAGGACAGGTTTTCACCGGTATCGGATTTAACCGACAGGGTACCCTTGGATTCGTCGTAGTTAACGCTGATACCCAGTTTGGCGGAGTTGGACTTCAACTGGTCAGCCAGGCTGGCAGTGTCAGTTACGCCAACGAAAGTGGTGGCTTGGCCGCCAACGGTCATGGTGAACGCAGCTGGAGCAGCAGCGGCACCTGCGCCGACTACGAACTGAGCTTCGGTGCTGGCGGTAGCGCCCAGGCCACCGATAGCGCCGTTGAGCTGGGCCGCGATGGTCTTGGCCGAAGCACCGGCTGCAACCGTCACGCTGTTGGTCTGGCCGTTGCCGGTTACAGCGATCGCGCCGCCGGCGACACCGGTGGTGCTTGGAGCGATTGCCAGGCTGTTGATCTGCTGCGAACCAATGTTGTTGGCGGCAACGTTGTCCAGGCTCAGGTTGATGGTTTCGTTAGCGTTGGCGCCAACCTGGATCGACTTGGTACCGTACGAACCGTCCAGCAGCTTCTGGCCGCCGAAAGTGGTGGTTTGAGCGATACGGGTCAGTTCCGAAGTCAGAGCCTGGTATTCGTCGTTGTTCGACTTACGGTCGTCGGTGCTCAGGGAGCCGGTAGCCGAGGACAGAGCCAGGGTACGCATTTTTTGCAGAATGTCGGTCGAAGCCTGCATTGCGCCTTCAGCGGTTTGCGCGATGGAGATACCATCGTTGGCGTTCTTCACTGCTTGACCCAGGCCGTTGATCTGGCTGGTGATACGAGTGGCGATACCCAGGCCAGCTGCGTCGTCTTTAGCGCTGTTGATACGCAGGCCGGAAGACAGGCGCTGCATGGAAGTGGCCAGGGCGCCGCCAGCTTTGTTCAGGTTGCCCTGAGTAGTGATCGAAGCAATGTTGGTGTTTACTGTTAAAGCCATGACGAAATCCTCGATGGATGGATACTGCGGCTTCCGGCCCTGGCAACCGCCGGGTGTGGCCTGAGAACCTACGTAATAGTTATCGTCGTGGTAGCCGGTTGCTTGAGGTTTTTTTTGATTTTTTTTACTAGCCCTGTGCCAGCCCTTGCAATTCAAGGGGTTAGGGCGCCGTATACGCGTGGTTTTTCAGGGTGCCGCAACGGTCATGGGGCTGCTGCGCAGCCCAGCGGGAGCAAGCTCCCTCGCCACAATAAAAAACGCCGATGATCTTTCGATCATCGGCGTTTTTTCATACGACCCTCAACGGCTCATGGGCGATACAGAATCGCCGAGCCCCAGGACAGGCCCACACCAAAACCGCTGATCGCCACGCGCTTCCAGGTGGCATCCATCACGTGCTTTTCCAGCAGCAACGGAATGCTCGATGACACGGTATTGCCGGTCTCTACCATGTCCTTGATGAACTTGTCCACTGGCGCATCTTCAAAACGGCGCGCCACGGCGTCAACGATGGCCGCACTGCCTTGGTGAATGCAGAACGCATCGATGTCATCGGCCTTGAGATCCGACTCGTCGAGCAGCTCGTGCAAATGCGCCGGCACCTTGAGCAAGGCAAAGTTGAACACCTGGCGGCCGTTCATGAAGAACACGCCGTCGCTGACCTTAAGGTGCGGCGCGCCGGAACCGTCGGTACCGAACTTGGATTTGCCCAGCAACCACAGCGCGTCTTCACCCATCCAGGTGGCAGTGGCGGCGTCGCCGAACAGCATGGTGGTGTTGCGGTCTTCCGGGTCGACGATTTTCGAGTACGGGTCGGCGGTAATCAGCAGGCCGTTTTTCAGGCCAGTGGCTTCCATGAAGCCCTTCATCGCGTAGATGCCATACACATAGCCGGAACAACCCAGGGAAATATCGAAGGCGGCCACATGGGTCGGCAGGCCCAGTTTGTCCTGGACGATGGCGGCGGTGTGGGGCAGCCCTTCTTCATCGCCGTTCTGGGTGACGACGATCACTGCGTCGATGGACTCGCGCTTCAAGTCCGGGTTGCCGGCAAACAAAGCGTTGACCGCTTCGACACACAGATCGGAGGTTTCCTGCGCCGCTTCCTTGCGCGGCAGGAAGGCCGACCCGATCTTGCCAATGATGAACTCTTCATCCTTGGCGAATTTGGCACCCTGGGCGTAGTTATCGATACCATCCGCCGGCACGTAACTGGCGATGCTTTTTATGCCAATCATTGTGGCTTCCCAATACTAAATAGCTGGAGAACACCTCAGGGCCTGCGCCCGAAGTGCTGACAATAAAAGGGTATAACCCCGAAAAAATTCGCTGAAAGCCGTCCCGCAAGGACCCTGTGACGACTCATCCTTTTCACACGATACAGTGAAGATGCGCTTTATGACTCACAAGTCACTCAATTTTGTGCGCTTTATGCAAACCCCCGCAACATTTCTGCCGCCAGAAACGACAACGGCCTCCCCTGTCGCCAGAGGAGGCCGCTTGCCGAACGCGCCCATTACATGCGGCTGAACAGGCTCAATTGGGAAATCTTCACAAACGCCAACTGGGAGGCCTGCAACATGGTCTGCTGCAGCGTCAGATTGATCGCTGCCTCACCCATATCGACGTTGGCCAAGTCGCTCATGGTGCTGGTATTGGCGATACCTACGCTGGTGTTTTCGCTGGTCTGAATATCCAGGGCATTGCCCCGCGCACCGATGGAACCGCGTACGTTGGTGATCTGGGAACTGGAGTTGGCAAGGTTGCCAATGGACGCGTCGAGCACGTCCTTGAGCTTGATGGTCGCCGCAGGATTGCCATCAGCCGGCAGTTCCAGCGCTTTGCGCAGTTGCCCAAGGGTATCCAGCGCATTCTGGGTCTTCTGGGTATTGGCCCCCACGGAAAACTGGTCGCCCGGCTGCGGCGGCCCGGCACTGACATCAAAGGTCACGCCAGCGGCCGTTACCGTGGTACCGCCGCCGGTATCGCCCGTGGCGATGGACTTGCTGTCGCTCGAGTAGGGCTGTGCATACACCTCATAGGCGGTTGCGCTGGTGAACTTGATCAGTGCGCCGCTGTTGGTCGGAAACGTGCTGGTGTAGTCCGCCTGGCTGGATACGCGGGCCCCGGTCAGTTGCGCGGTGGAAACATTGCCGGGCGTACGCGAGACGCTGAAGGTATCCGGCTTGGCCTCCAGGCTGAAGGAGCGGTCCTTGACCAGCGCATCGGAGTCGGCGCCTGGCGCGACATCCCCCAGATTCAGGGTTATGTCGAACTTCACACCCCGCAGGGCCACGCTGGAGCTGCCTTCCTTGGTGGAGTCGAAGGTGCCGTTGCCGGCAATCTCCGAGGTCACATCGTTGCCGTTCTTGTCGGCGACTTTGTATTGCGTGCTGCTGGTAAAGGTCAGCTTGTACGGCTGGCCGTCAGCGAACTTGCCGGCGTAGTCGCTGCTCGACGTCACCAACCCGGCCGACAGCGCGACTTTGTTGTCGTTGACCGTCGGCGGCACGGTCTGCGGCACGGGCGCCAGCCACGTGGCCTGGGTACGGCTGGAGTTGGCCGCACCTTCCAGGATGGTCTTGCCGGTATCGCCCGCGCTGACTCTCAGGGTATTGGAAACCTGCAGGCTCAGCGGCGTTTCGTCACCCTGATAGCTGTAAGTGCCATCGTTGTTGCGGCTGTACGGCGGGGTCTGGGTTTTGGAGCCGGAGAACAGGTAGTTACCGGACGAGTCCTTGCTGTTGAGCAAGCCCAGGACCTGATCTTCAATCGCGCCGACTTCACTGGCAATCGAACGTCGATCGGCGTCGCTCACCGAGCCGCCGGCACGCAGGGCCAGTTGCGTGGCGCGCTGCAATGCATCGTCGATCGAGCCCAACACACTTTCTTCGTTGGTCAGCGAGTTCTTCAGGCTGGTGATGTTGCCGTTGAACTGGCCCAGCATGTCTTTCTGCTGTTGCAGCAGCAACAACCGCGCCGCCGCCACCGGATCATCCGCCGCGGTTTGCACGCGCACGCCGGAACTGGCTTGTTCCTGGGCCTTGACCACACCGGAATAGTTATCCGAATACTTGGCCGAGCTGGTTTCGAAATATTGAGCAGTGGAAATACGCATCGTCCCAGACTCCCTTAAAGACTATTGATCAGCGTGCTGAAGGTTTCTTGCGCAGCCTTGATGATCTGCGACGACGCGGTGTAGTACTGCTGGAACTTGATCATGTCGCCCGCCTCTTCATCCAGGTTGACCTGGGACACCGAGTTGCGCGCATCCTGGTTGGCCTTGAGCAATGCGCCGGTGGCGGTGGTGTCGGTGGAGGCTGAGGCGGCCTTGGCGCCGACCGTGGAAACCAGGCGGCTGTTGGCCGTCACCAGGCTCACGCCGCCACCGGCATCAGCCAGGCCGACCGTGGCTTTGGTCTGCAGGTCGAGCAACGCCTGAGCGTTACGGTTATCCGACTTGCCCGAGGCGTTGAAGGAAAACGTGGTGCTGTCGCCATTGGCGGGCGCACCGCCGATGGTGGTATCGAACTTGAAGCTCTTGGCCGGCACCAGCAGCGCACCGTTGGCATCGCGCATCGGTACGTCGACGGTGATCTTGTTGCCCTGGCCGGGAACGATGGTGCCGGTCCCGATCGAATTACCCTGGGCATCGTTGAGGGTGTAACCCTGGGTGCCGTCAGCCGCAGGCTTGCCGAACACCATCTTGACCGGCATCGAGTGTTCAATACCGGTACGCAATTGAGCAGTGTCGGCGCCGCCATGAATATCGATCGGCAGCGTCAGGGACGGTGGGGTGAAGGTGCCGGTGCCCTGGTTGGTCTTGCTGCTTTCACCCAGCAAGGGCGCTGCGAAGGCAATTTTATTGGCGTCCGTCAGCTCGGTGCCGATAGCGCTGGCGCCGTTGGCGGTGGGGCTGACCTTGAAACTGTCCCCTGCCGCCATCGGGCCCTTGCCATCCAGGGCCAGGGTAAAACCTTCGATCACCGGCGGCGGCGTGGTATTGGTGTCGAACGCGCCCATGGCCTTGCCGTCGGAACGCATCACGGTGTAGTTGTTGCCGCTGGTAAAGGTGACTTTGTAATCGTAGGTCGACAGCTTGCTGGCGTCGCTGATGCTCACGTTCAAGTTGCCCGAGCCGCTGCTGTTGCCCATTGCGCCCTGACTGCGCTGGGCGATGGCGGCCGCGCTGTTGATGTCCTTGAACAAGGACGAGCCGAAGTCGCCGTTCAAGTCCAGGCCCTGGCCCAACTGGCTGTTGACGGTATCGGCGGTCGCCAGGGCGATTCGCCCCAGGTCATTGATGGCCGGCATCAGCGCGTCGCTGCGATAGCGCAGCAGGCCGCCGATGCTGCCGCCGCTGAGCACGTTGCCCAGGTCGATCGCCGTACCGCCGCCGGCATTGAGCACGATGGTGTACTGGCTTGGGTCGCTGTTGCTCGAGACCGCCGAAATCGTATTGGACTGATCGCCCAGCACCAGGGATTGGCCGGTGCCGGTGCTGACACTGAACACGCCGTTTTTTTCACTGGTGGTCACGCCGACCAGTTCATTGAGCGAACGCACCGCTTCGTTGCGCGCATCCAGCAGATTGGCCGGGGCGCTGCTGGCGGAGCCCTGGGCCAGGGTGATCTGCTTGTTCAGCGAGGCAATCGAGGTTGTCAACTGGTTGACTTGATCACTCATGGTGCCGAGTTGACCGTTGATCGACTGCTTCTGCTCGTTCAACTGGCCGGAGATCGCGTTGAAACGGTTGCTCAGGGTCTGGGTGTTGGTCAGCAGCACTTGCCGGGCGGATACATCGCTGGGGTTGGCCGCTGCGGTCTGCACAGCGGCGAAGAACGCACTGAGCACCGACGACATACCGGTGGTCTTGTCCGAGAGGGTCTTGTCGATGGCGCTGGCCTGGCTGGCATAGGCCTTGGCATCGTTGCTCAGCGCCGTGCTGTTCTGGTAGGCCGCATCGAGGAACTCGTTATACACCCGACGCACATCCGCCAGGGTCGTGCCGCTGCCGATGTACACACCGCCGTAGGGGTTGTTGGCATTGGCATTCTGCGTGGTCTGCTGACGCGAATAACCCGAGGTGTTGGCGTTGGCAATGTTATTACTCAAGACCGACAGCGATCCTTGAGCGGCATTGAGTCCTGACATCCCGATACTGAGCAAACTCATGGTTCAGACCTTATAAATGTGTGGTTGCGCCAGCGGCAGCGTAGTTCTGGTAACTGTTCATGTTTTTGGCGATCTGCGAAATCTTGCTGGCGTAGGCCGGATCGGTTGCATAACCGGCTTTTTGCAACTCGCGTACAAACTGTTCCGGGTTGTCGGCTGATTTCACAACTTCTTTATAGCGATCATTGCTTTGCAGCAGGGTCACGAGGTCATGGAAGCTGTCCTGATAGGAACTGTAGGAGCGGAACTGCGCCGTCTCCTTGACCATCGCGCCGTCGCGAAACTCGCTGGTGATCGCGCGGGCCTGACCGCCCTGCCAGCTCTGGCCGGCCTTGATGCCGAACAGGTTGTGGCTGCTGCTGCCGTCTTCGGCGCGCATCACCGACTTGCCCCAACCGGTTTCCAGGGCGGCCTGGGCCACCAGGTACTTCGGATCGATGCCGATCCGCGCGGCGGCGGCCTTGGCCATCGGCAGCATGGTGGCGACGAATTCGTCCTGCGAGCTGAAGGCCTTTTTCGCCGGTGCCAGCGGTGGCTGGGCAATGGCGCGGCCGTACACCTGCATCTTGCCGCTCGGCACGGCAACGCTGCGGGCACTGCTGTTGATTACATTGTCATCGGCAGCGCTGTTGCGCAGTGGCGCGACCTTGGCTTCGACCTGGGTACTCGGCACGATACCCGCGAGCAGGCGGTCGGTCAGTTTGCTTGGCAAGGCGATACGGCGCTGGTTCATCAGCTCCATGTCGTTGCTGTGGGACGCGACGGCACCGGCCTGCGGCTCGGCGACGCGGTAGGCCCACAACGGACGCTGCCCGTTGGAACGCCCCAACGGCCCCTCGGCCTGGGTACCGGCGGCGATTTCGGTCGGCACGTCGACCTTCTTCACCGCCTCCGCCGCAGCGGGGCCCTGCAAGGTGGCCGCCTGGGCGTCCACCGGCTTGTTCTTCTGCATCTGGCGCATCAGCACATCGGCCAGGCCGATACCGCCGCCTTCGCGGGACATCGACACCGCCAGTTGCTGGTCGTACATTTCCTGGTACTGCTTGGCTGCCGGCGTGTTCATCGGGTTGTCCTTGCCCAGGGCCTCGGTGGCCGAACGCATGGATTTGAGCATCTCGCTCAAGAACAACGACTCGAATTCCTGCGCAACCTTGCGCATGTTGCCTTCGCTGTTCTTGTCGTCGCCGACCTTGAGCTGGTTAAGCCGGTTCAGGTCGGAGTAGGACCCCGAGTCCGCCGTGCTGGTAAGACCGCTCTTGCGCATATCCATGACCATGGCCTCAGATCACGATCAGGTCGGCTTGCAGGGCGCCGGCCTGTTTCAGGGCTTCGAGGATCGCCATCAAGTCGCCGGGGGCGGCGCCCACCTGGTTCACCGCGCGGACAATCTCGTCCAGGGTGGTACCGGGGCCGAACTTGAACATCGGCTTGGCTTCCTGCTGGGCATTGACCCGCGAACGGGGGACCACGGCAGTCTGGCCATTGGACAGTGGCCCGGGCTGGCTGACGATCGGGTCTTCGGTAATGGTCACGGTCAGGCTGCCGTGGGTCACCGCCGCCGGCGAGACCTTGACGTTCTGGCCGATCACGATGGTGCCGGTGCGCGAGTTGATGATGACTTTGGCCACCGCCTGGCCGGGGTCCACCTCGAGGTTTTCCAGGATCGACAGGTAGTCCACACGCTGGCTCGGATCCAGGGGCGCGGTCACGCGCACCGATCCGCCATCAATGGCCTGGGCCACGCCAGGGCCGAGCATGTCGTTGATCTTGTCGACAACACGCTTGGCGGTGGTGAAGTCGGAACGGTTGAGGTTCAGGGTCAGGCTGTTGCCCTGGTTGAAACCACTCGGCACGGTGCGTTCAACGGTGGCACCACCGGGAATGCGACCGGCCGACGGCACGTTGACGGTGATCTTCGAACCGTCGCGACCTTCGGCGTCGAACCCGCCCACCACCAGGTTGCCCTGGGCGATGGCGTAGACGTTGCCGTCGATACCTTTAAGCGGCGTCATCAGCAAGGTACCGCCACGCAGGCTCTTGGAGTTACCAATGGACGAAACAGTGATGTCCACCACCTGGCCCGGCTTGGAAAACGCTGGCAAGTCGGCGCTGATCGACACCGCCGCGACGTTTTTCAGCTGCACGTTGCCCGAACCCGCAGGCACCTTGATGCCGAACTGCGACAGCATGTTGTTGAAGGTCTGCAGGGTGAACGGGGTCTGGGTGGTCTGGTCACCCGTACCACTGAGACCGACCACCAACCCGTAGCCGATCAACTGGTTGGAGCGCACGCCGGAAATGCTGGCGATGTCCTTCAGGCGTTCGGCCTGGGCGACGGCGCTCACGCAAAGCAGGAATGCCGCCGCCAGCAGGGGTTTGAAGTTCAAGATGGCCACCTAGAAAGGGAACAGCGGGCTAAGGAAGAAACGGTCGAACCAGCCCGGCTGGCTTGCATCGGCAAACGAACCCGTACCCGAGTAGGTAATGCGCGCATCGGCAATCCGCGTCGACGGTACGGTGTTGTCGGTGGCAATGTCATCGGCACGCACCATGCCGGCAATGCGCACCAGCTCGTCGCCGGTGTTGAGGGTCATCCACTTTTCACCGCGTACGGCGATGATGCCGTTGGGCAAGACGTCGGCCACGGTCACGGTGATCGAACCGGTCAGCGTGTTGCCCTGGGCCGCCGCGCTTTTGCCGTTGGTGGCACGGTCGCCGCTGTAACCGGCGTCGAGGCTCAGGTCACCACTGCCCAACGGGTTATTGGTGTTGGGCACGCCGCCGAACAACGAGGTCAGGCCCAGGCTGGCCTTGCTGGTCTTGCCGATCTGCGAGTTGGCGTTCTTGCTGGCCTGGGTGCGCTCGTTCAGGGTGATGGTGATGATGTCACCGACCCGGAACGCCTTGCGGTCGCTGTACAGGTTCTGCTCGAAACCGGCCTGGTAGATCGAGCCATTGTTGGCCGCCGCCGGCAACGGCGTGCGCGGCAACACCGGCGCGTAGTACGGGTCATTGGGTTTCGGCGACGGGGCGACACAGCCCGCAAGTACGGCGATCCCACTCAATGCCAGAACAGAAACAAAGCGATTCATGACCCTAACCTCACGGTGTTGCAGGCGCTTTCGCAGGCGCCCCATAGACTGATTACAGATTCTGCGTAACGAACGAAAGCATCTGGTCGGCGGTGGAGATCACCTTGGAGTTCATCTCGTAGGCGCGCTGGGTGGTGATCATGTTGACCATCTCCTCTACCGTGCTGACGTTGGACGTTTCCAGGGTGCTCTGCAGCGTGGTGCCGAAACCGTTCAAGCCAGGGGTGCCGATTTGCGGCGCGCCGCTGGAGGCGGTTTCCAGGAACAGGTTGTTGCCCATGGCCTGCAGACCGGCCGGGTTGATGAAGTCGGCGGTTTGCAGGTTGCCGATCACTTGCGACGCCGGGTTGCCGGCCACGGTGATGGACACGGTACCGTCGTTGCCGACGGTGAAGGTCTTGGCGTCTGCCGGAACCACGACGGCAGGCTCCAGGGCAAAACCGTTGGCGGTCACGATCTGGCCGTTGGAGTCCAGGTGGAAGGTACCGTCACGGGTGTAGGACGTGGTCCCATCCGGTTGCAGGATCTGGAAGAAACCACGGCCGTTGATCGCCATGTCGAGCGGCTGACCGGTCTGTTGCAGGTTACCGGCGCTGAAGTTTTTCTGGGTGCCGACGATCTGCACACCGGTACCCAGTTGCAGACCCGACGGCAGTTCGCTGTCCTGGGTCGACTGGGCGCCTGGCTGGCGCTTGATCTGATAGAGCAAGTCCTGGAACTCGGCGCGATCACGTTTGAAACCGGTGGTCGACACGTTCGCCAGGTTGTTGGAAATGGTCGTCAGGTTGGTGTCCTGGGCGGACAGGCCTGTCTTGGCAACCCATAGAGCCGGAAGCATGCTGTTCTCCTCTGTGCGCCTGTTTGTTGGCGCCGTGCTGCACTGTTTATGTAAAAGCCGGCTAAGGCTGTTAGCTCATCTGCATGACGCGGGTCATGGCCTGGTCGTCTTCTTTGGCGCTGTTCATCATCTTGACGTGCAGCTCGAACTGCTTGGAAAGCGCCAGTACCGCAGTCATTTCCTCGACGGCATTGACGTTGCTCGCCTGCAGGAAGCCCGAGGTCAGCTTGACGTTCGCGTCGGCCTGGGCCGGCTGGCCATCCTTGGTGTGGATGGTGCCGTCCAGGCCTTTGGTCATGTTCTTGAGGTCCGGCTGGACCATCTTGATGCGGTCCACTTCCGCCATCACCCGTGGGCCTTCGCCCATGGCGCGGATGCTGATGGTGCCGTCCGAACCCACTTCGATTTTCTGCTGGGGCGGCACGGCAATCGGGCCGCCGTTGCCCATGATCGGCATACCGTTGCCGGCCCGGAGTACGCCCAGCGCATCCACGTTCATGCTGGCGCTGCGCACGTAGGCTTCGCCGCCATCCGGGGTTTGCACGGCCATCCAGCCGTCGCCGCTGACGGCCACGTCCAGGTCGCGCCCGGTTTCGATCATCGCGCCGGGGGTGAAGTCAGTGGCGGGCCGCTCGGTCAGGGCAAAAGCCCGCGCCGGAAAGCTGTCACCGAACACCGGCATCGAGCGCGCCTGCTCCAGGTCGCGCTGAAAACCGTTGGTGGAAATGTTCGCCAGATTGTTGGCATGGGCCTTCTGCGCCAGAGCATTCTGGCTGGCGCCGGTCATTGCCACATAAAGGTACTTGTCCACGCTCTATCCTCTTTCTGACGGACGCTTGCCGCCCACCGTTGCACTGAGGAGGCTTAAGCAATTTGCGAACCAACTTTTGAAAATAGGATGAAGTCCAGGCGGGACGGGGGTTTGCGGGCAGCTGTTTGAAATATGAATGGAGGGAGAGTCGAAAAAACGGCGGACTACTGCCGCTTTCGGCAACGGCGCAGATCAAATGTGGGAGGGGGCTTGCCCCCGATAGCGGTGGGTCAGCCAATAGCAATCTGACTGACAGACTGCCATCGGGGCAAGCCCCCTCCCACATTGGGTCATTTGTCGGTCTTGAGGATTTCGTAATCGCGCAGTTTGTTGGCGACGGTGGTGTGGGAAACGCCCAGGCGTTTGCCTAACTGCCGGCTGCTCGGATGCTCCGCATACAGGCTTTCCAACACCGCCTTTTCAAACCGTCCGACGATGTCTTCCAGCCCACCTTCCAGCGAAAAATCGCCAAGCGGCTGACGCACGCCATAATCGGGCAAGCGAATATGCTCAACCTTGACCGTCCCGCCCTCGCACAACGAAACAGCCTGGAACAATACGTTTTCCAACTGGCGCACATTGCCCGGCCAGTGGTAGTGGCTGAGCTTGTCCATCGCGGCAGGCGCCAACCTGGGCAGCGGGCAACCAATCTGCCGGCTGGCCTGATCGAGAAAGTGCTCGACCAATGGCCCCAGCCCGTCCAGGCATTCGCGCAACGGCGGAATATGCAGCGAAAGCACGTTCAAGCGGTGATACAGGTCCTGGCGGAATTCACCGCGGGCGCACAGTTCGGACAAATCCACCTGGGTCGCACAGATTACCCGTACGTCGAGGTACACCTCTTCATCGCTGCCCACGCGACGAAAGCAACCGTCCTGCAAAAAGCGCAGCAGTTTCACCTGCAGGCGTGCGCTCATTTCCCCTACGCCGTCGAGAAACAATGTACCGCCCGCCGTCAGTTCCAACAGCCCCAGTTTGCCTTCGGCCCGGGCGCCTTCGAATGCGCCTGGGCCGTAGCCGAACAGTTCGGTCTCGGCCATCGACTCCGGCAAGCCCGCGCAGTTGAGCGCCATCAAGGGCGACTGGCCACGCGGGCTGGCCAGGTGGCAGGCCCGCGCCAGCAATTCTTTGCCGGTACCGGTTTCGCCTTCTATTAATAGAGGCGCATCCAGCGGCGCCATACGCCGGGCTTCGCGAACCACGGCGGCCATCACCCTGGAACTCTGAAAGATGCTGTCGAAGCCGCGCAGTTCCTGCTTGCGTACATTATAGATACGCTCGCCCACCCGGTCGGCGCGGTGCAGGGTCAATACCGCGCCGGCCATGGCTTCGCTGTCGTCGTGTTCGGAGGATTGCAGCGGCGCGATATCGGCCAGGAACACATCGCCCTTGACCTTGACCCGCAGTCCGTTGATCCGCGATTTGCTCGCGCGCACCAGCTCCGGCAAGTCGAAATCCTCGGCGTAGCGCGACAGCGGAATGCCCGGCACTTCGTCCACGCGCACACCCAGCAACTGCGCCGCCGCACGATTGGCCGCGACGATCGATCCGCCCATGTCGATGGACAGCACCGGAAACTCCAGGGCGCCCAGCAGCGCATTTAGCTCCATGTGCCGACGCTCGCTGGGCATCAGCCCTACCCTCTTCACGCCGAATACCCCGGCTATCGCCTCGAACTGCGGGCGCAGCGCCTGGAACTGCATTTTCACCAGGTTCGGGCAGAACAGGTAGATGGCATTGCCATGCTCGCCGCCGACCTCGCCCTTGGCGACGTTTACGCCGTACTCCACCAATAGGTTGAGGATGTCCCGCAGGATGCCGATGCGGTTCTGGCAGTGCACTTTGATACGCATGAAAAGGTCCGAAGATGAGTAGGCGCCGTGTCTTTTTGCCGCTGGACACAGATAGTCGTCAAGATTATGTGACAGTGTGCTGGCTTTTCCCAGCCCAATGCCGTGAAGAGTCACGCATCCGTAACGAATAGTTTACGAAATGCGGTAACTTTTCTTACTCATAGGCTTTTGAACCCGATGAAAACTCCCCGCGCGCGGGTTATCAATAGATACACAGCAGGACATAACAAGAACGAATGCCTAGCAGGAGAGCCGTATGAAGCAGACGCACTACGTGGCCCGCGAGCCCGATGCGCAAGGTTTTATCCACTACCCGCCGGAAGAACATGCGGTGTGGAACACCCTGATCACGCGCCAGTTGAAGGTGATCGAGGGCCGTGCCTGCCAGGAATACCTGGATGGCATCGACAAGCTCGGCCTGCCCCTGGATCGCATCCCGCAACTGGGCGAGATCAACCAAGTGCTGGCCGACACCACCGGCTGGCAAGTCGCCCGCGTGCCGGCGCTGATTCCCTTCCAGACTTTCTTCGAATTGCTCGCCAGCAAGCAGTTTCCGGTGGCGACCTTTATTCGTACCCGCGAAGAACTGGACTACCTGCAAGAGCCGGATATTTTCCACGAGATCTTCGGCCACTGCCCGCTGCTGACCAATCCCTGGTTTGCCGAGTTCACCCACACTTACGGCAAGCTCGGCCTGGCGGCCACCAAGGAACAACGGGTGTATCTGGCGCGCCTGTACTGGATGACCATCGAGTTCGGCCTGGTGGACACCCCTGAAGGCCGGCGTATCTACGGCGGCGGTATTCTGTCATCGCCTAAAGAAAGCGTGTATTGCCTGTCGGACGAGCCCGAGCACCAGGCCTTTGATCCGCTGGAAGCGATGCGCACGCCCTATCGCATCGACATCCTGCAACCGCTGTACTTCGTATTGCCCGAGCTCAAGCGCCTGTTCGACGTGGCGCAGGAAGACATCATGGGCATGGTCGAGCGCGGTATGGAATTGGGCTTGCACGCCCCGAAATTTCCGCCAAAGCCCAAGGCTGCTTGAGCGGTGACTTTTCAGGCCAGGTGAGTCTGTTCCCTGGCCCCGCGTTGCTTTAGGGTAACGCCAATAACCTTCAATCATTCGAATTCAGGACACCTTCATGACCACCTTGAACCAAGCCCATTGCGAAGCCTGCCGCGCCGACGCCCCGCAAGTCAGCGATGAAGAACTGCCGGTGCTGATCAAACAGATCCCGGACTGGAACATCGAAGTGCGCGACGGCGTGATGCAGCTGGAAAAGGTTTTTCTGTTCAAGAATTTCAAGTTCGCCCTGGCCTTCACCAACGCCGTGGGTGAAATCGCCGAAGCCGAAGGCCATCACCCTGGCCTGCTGACCGAATGGGGCAAAGTCACCGTGACCTGGTGGAGCCACTCCATCAAGGGCCTGCACCGCAACGACTTCATCATGGCCGCGCGCACCGATGAAGTGGCCAAGAGCGCCGAGGGCCGCAAGTAATGCACTTCGATGCGATTGGCCGCGTACCTGGCGATCCGATCCTCGGGCTCATGGACCTGTATGCCCAGGATGCCAACCCGGACAAGTTCGACCTCGGCGTGGGCGTCTACAAGGACGACCAGGGCCTGACGCCGATTCCAGACTCGGTAAAACGTGCCGAGCAGCGCCTGGTCGACACCCAGACCACCAAGACCTACATCGGCGGGCACGGCGACGCAGCGTTCGGCAGACTGATCAGCGAACTGGTGCTGGGCACCGATTCGGCGTTGATAGCCGAACGCCGTGCCGGCGCCACCCAGACACCAGGGGGCACCGGTGCCCTGCGCCTGAGCGCCGACTTTATCGCCCACAGCCTGCCTGGCCGTGGGGTGTGGCTGAGCAACCCGACCTGGCCGATCCACGAAACCATTTTCGCCAAGGCCGGGCTCAAGGTCAGTCATTACCCGTACGTGGGCAGCGACAACCGCCTGGATGTGGCGGCGATGCTGGCCACTCTGTCCACGGTGCCCAAGGGCGATGTGGTGCTGCTGCACGCCTGCTGCCACAACCCGACCGGGTTCGACCTGTCCCGGGATGATTGGCGCCAGGTGCTGCAGATTGTGCGCGAGCGCCAGTTGCTGCCGCTGATCGACTTTGCCTACCAGGGCTTTGGCGATGGCCTGGAGCAGGACGCCTGGGCGGTGCGCCTGTTCGCCGCCGAACTGCCGGAAGTCTTGATCACCAGTTCCTGCTCGAAGAATTTCGGTTTGTATCGCGACCGCGTCGGCGCATTGATCGTGTGTGCGGCGGATGCCGAGAAGCTCACGGATGTGCGCAGCCAACTGGCCAATACGGCGCGCAATCTGTGGTCGACGCCGCCGGATCATGGCGCTGCCGTGGTGGCGACCATCCTTGGCGATGCCGAGCTCAAACAGCAGTGGAGCGACGAAGTCGAAGCCATGCGTTCACGCATTGCGCAATTGCGCGCCGGGCTGGTGGACGCGCTGGCGCCCCACGGCCTGGCTGAGCGGTTTGCGCATATCGGCACCCAGCGCGGGATGTTTTCCTATACCGGCTTGAGTGCCGAGCAGGTCCGGCAACTGCGTGAAAAGCACAGTGTGTACATGGTCAGTTCGGGCCGGGCCAATGTGGCCGGGGTTGATGCCACACGGCTGACCTTGCTGGCTGAAGCGATCGCCGACGTCTCCAACTGAAGACACCGGGATAAAAAATGTGGGAGGGGGCTTGCCCCCGATAGCGGTGGGCCAGTCAGCTTATTTCCAGCTGACCCACTGTCATCGGGGGCAAGCCCCCTCCCACATTTGGATTTACTTGACCCCTAGCCTGCAACCATTTCGGCTTTGAGCAGCGCCTCTTTGGCCTGCGCATCCGCCAACCGATACAACTCGATATGCCCATCCCAGTGCTCGATCAACGCCGTGCACGATTCCACCCAGTCCCCGCAGTTCAGGTAATCCACCTCCCCCACCTTGCGGATCTCGGCATGATGGATATGCCCGCACACCACCCCATGCAGCTCACGCTTGGTCACCTCGTGGGCGATGGCCTCTTCGAAATCGCTGATAAAGCTCACGGCGGTTTTCACCTTGTGCTTCAGGTACGCCGACAGCGACCAATAGCCATAGCCATAACGCGCCCGCCAGTGATTGAGCCAGCGGTTAAGCGTGAGGGTGAATTCGTAGGCCGAGTCGCCCAGGAAGGCGAGCCAGCGGTGATAACGCGTGATTACGTCGAACTGATCGCCATGAATCACCAGCAGGTGACGACCGTCAGCGGTCACGTGCACCGCCTCGTCAACCAACTGGATATTGCCCAGGATCAGCTTGGAATAGCGCCTTAGAAATTCGTCATGGTTACCGGTGACATAGATCACCTCGGTGCCACGCTTGGCCATGGTCAGCAGGCGACGGATCACGTTGGTGTGGGCCTGGGGCCAATACATGCCGCCGCGCATTTTCCAGCCATCGATAATGTCGCCGACCAGGTACACCTTGTCGGCGTGGTAGCCCTTGAGAAACTGCGATAGATGCTCGGCCTGGCAATCCCGGGTGCCCAGGTGCACGTCGGAAATCCACAGGGTTCGCACCCGTTGCTTGGGGCTGGGCTTGGCGAATTCGGCACGGGTCATGGGGGTCCCTCGACGCTGTTTTCGCGAGCTTGCGCCCTGGCGGTTAATAGTCCATGACAGCGGCGCGTCAGTCTGATGACAGCGCTTGGCCGTCCCTAAGCGATGTAGACTGGGGGCTTGCCGCCCAGGAGAGCGCAATGAGCCTCAGTCTTACACTTCGCCAGTACACCGATGCCCCCATCGCCCACAGCCATGACCACGCACAATTAGTGTTTGGCCTGTCCGGGCACCTGGATTTCGAAGTGGATGGCTGCGCTAATCAGGTGCAGGAAAGCAGCGTGATGATCCTGCCCTTTGCCGCTCACCACGCCTGCGGCAGCCGCGACGGTAGCCGCTGCCTGGTGCTGGATGTGCCAACCGAGCATTGGCTGCTGCAAACATTGGGTGACCACGCCGATGCCAGTCGCCGCCTGCTCGACCGGCCGGCCCGGCTGGCGCTGGATTCGCGCCAACACCAGTTGGTTCAGTGGCTGGCCGGCAGCCCGATACATGATCCATTGATCGCCCGCCAAGGCGCGCTGCTGCTGCTCGCCAGCCTCAATCATCCGCAGGCGATGCCACCGCCGGGGCGTCGTCTGCCTTATGCCGCGTTCAACGCGCATATCGAACGCCACGCCGCTCACCCGCTGCATGTCGCGGACCTGGCACGGATTGCCTGCCTGTCGGTTGCGCGCTTGCACGCGCGCTTCATGCTTGAATGCGGGCAGACCCCCATGGATTACGTGCGCCACCAGCGCCTGCAAATGGCATTGACGATGCTGCGCGAGACGCCGCTGCCCGTGGGTGAGATCGCCGCACGCGTCGGCTACCGCTCACAAAGTGCCTTCGCTGCCGCCATGTTGCGCGAGTTTGGCGCCTCGCCGGGCACAATGCGGCGAACGTCATAGGAAGAGTTTCGCGCTAAACATCGCGAGCTGCACGACAGACATCCCTTTCACCCAACCTCTAGACTGGTGGTCACTTTCGTTGGCAGGCATCGCAATGACTCCCCGCTCAGCCCTCGGCGCCCTGCATATCGGCGCATTGATGTTCGGTCTCACTGGTGTATTCGGCAAACTGGCGGCCGCCTCGCCGGCCATCATCGTATTCGGGCGTGCCGCGTTTGCGGTACTTGCCCTGGCGGTCTTCGCGCGCTTTGCCAGCAATGCGCCGTGGAAAACACTGCAGAGGCGCGACTGGCACCGCCTGCTGGTCAGCGGCGTGCTGCTGGCCGCGCACTGGGTGACGTTCTTCATCGCCGTCAAGGTCGCGGGGGTGGCCGTGGCAACCCTGGGGTTCGCCGCCTTCCCGGCCTTTACGGTGGTGCTTGAAGGGCTGATCTTTCGCGAGCGGATTCGCGCCAATGAAATGGTGCTGGTAGCACTGGTCAGCATCGGCCTGGTGTTGGTGACGCCGGACTTCAACCTGGCCAGCGAAGCCACGGGCGGCTTGCTCTGGGGCATCGCATCAGGGCTGCTGTTCGCCTTGCTGTCACTGAATAACCGCGCCAGTTCCGGACGCATTCCAGCGGTACAGGCCGCGCTGTGCCAGAACGTGGTAGTTGCGGTCTGCCTGTTGCCCGTGGCCGCGCCGGGGCTGGCGGATGTGCGCGCTCTGGACTGGCTGTGGATCGGCCTGCTCGGCGTGTTCTGTACTGGCCTGGCTCACAGCCTGTTCGTCGCCAGCCTGGCCGTGATCAAGGCACGCACCGCCTCGGTGGTGTTTGCCATGGAACCGGTCTATGGCATCACGGTGGCCTGGCTGCTGTTTGCCGAAACGCCCACCCTGCGCATGCTGCTGGGCGGCGCGTTGATCATCGTCGCCATTGTGCTGTCCGGCCTGATGGGCAGCGCGAGCCAGGCCAGGCAGCCGCAGGCGACCTGACCTCACTGCGGGCGGTCGTTATGCCCCAGATCGCGCTGCGGGTCGATCTGATCGCGCACGCGCTGCTTGAGCACCTTGGCCTCGGGAAAACCGCCATCGGCCTTGCGCTCCCAGATCTGTACAGCGTCGCAGGTGATGCGAAACGCGCCGCCGGTTGACGGCTCCAGCGCCACCCGGCCCAGATCCTCGGCAAATGTGCTCAACAACTCCTGGGCCAGCCACGCGGCACGCAGCAGCCACTGACACTGGGTGCAATAGGTGATCACGATCTCGGGTTTGCTGGCGGACATAACGTGAAAGGCTCCTGGGTGACGGCTTGGGCGGATCGAGTGGCTATAATACCGGCCTTTATCGCCCAGCCTCGAGATTCATGATGCGCCGCCTGTTGTCCTGCCTGTGCCTGTGCCTGCTCCCCCTTCTCGCCGACGCCATTGAAAGCCCACGCCCGAAAATCGGCCTGGTGCTGTCCGGCGGCGCCGCCCGTGGCCTGGCGCATATCGGCGTGCTCAAGGCGCTGGAAGAACAAGGCATCCAGGTCGACGCGATTGCCGGCACCAGCATGGGCGCGGTGATCGGCGGGCTGTACGCCTCGGGCTACAAGATCGACGAGCTGGAAAAGCTCGCCCTCGGTATCGACTGGCAACAGGCCTTGTCCGACGCACCGCCCCGGGAAGACGTGCCGTTCAGGCGCAAGCAGGATGACCGCGATTTCCTGGTCAAGCAGAAACTCAGCTTCCGCGACGACGGCAGCCTCGGCCTGCCGCTGGGGGTGATCCAGGGCCAGAACCTGGCGCTGCTGCTGGAAAGCATGTTCGCCCACAGCAGCAACACGCGTAACTTCGACAAGCTGCCGATTCCGTTCCGGGCCGTGGCCACCGACATTACCACCGGCGAAAAAGTCGTGTTCAGCAAGGGCCACCTGCCCCAGGTGATACGCGCCAGCATGTCGATCCCTGCGGTGTTCGCTCCGGTGGAGCTGGACGGGCGCCTGCTGGTCGACGGTGGCATGACCGACAACATCCCCCTGGACGTGGCGCGGGAAATGGGCGTCGACATCGCCATCGTGGTGGACATCGGCACGCCGCTGCGCTCACGCAAGCAATTGGCGACCGTGGTCGATGTGCTCAACCAGTCGATCACCCTGATGACCCGGCGCAATTCCGAGGAACAACTCAAGGCCTTGCACCCCAGGGACGTGTTGATCCAACCGCCCCTGGCAGCGTACGGCGTGACTGATTTCGGACGCGCCAAAGACATGATCGACGCCGGCTACCGCGCCACCCGCGCCCTCGACCTGCGCCTGGCACACCTGCGTCCCGCCGAGCCGGTCGACCCGCAACTGACCGCCGCCCGCACGCCGGGCGAACGCACCCCGATCATTACCGCAATCAACGTGGAAAACGACTCCAAGGTCAGCGACGACGTGATCCGCTACTACATCCGTCAGACGTTGGGCGAACCGCTCAACCTGGGTCGCCTGCAATCGGACATGGGCACGCTGTACGGCCTGGACTACTTCGAGCAGGTGCAATACCGCGTGGTGAAAAAGGGCAAGGACAATACCCTGGTCATCAGCGCGCGCGGCAAGCGCAGCGGCACCGACTACCTGCGTCTGGGGCTGAACCTGTCGGATGACATGCGCGGCGACAGCGCCTTCAACCTCGGCGCCAGCTACCGGGTGAACGGGATCAACCGCCTCGGCGCCGAATGGCTGACGCGGGTGCAGATCGGTGACCGCCAGGAGCTGTACAGCGAGTTCTACCAACCGATGGACACCGGTTCGCGCTACTTCATCGCGCCCTATATCAGGGCCCAGGCGCAGAACGTCGAGCTGACCCTGGACAACGACCCCATCTCTGAATACCGGCTGGAGCGCTACGGTTTCGGCCTGAACGTGGGGCGGCAGATCGGCAACAGCGGCGAGATCCGCTTCGGCGTAGGGGAAGCCTGGGGCAAGGCGGACGTGCGCATTGGCGATCGCGACCTGCCGAGCGTGAGCTTCAGCGAGGGTTTCTATGAGTTGAAATACTCGTTCGACTCTTTCGATAACGTCTACTTCCCGCACACCGGCGAAGACATCGGCCTGGCCTTCCGCGAGTTCGCGCCCGGGCTGGGCTCGGACCAGCGCTACCGCCAATGGGAGTTCAAGCTGGACAAAGCCATGAGCCACGGCCCCGACACCCTGATCCTCGGTGGCCGCTACGGACGCACCCTGGATGATTCGGATGTGGTGGTGTCCAGCTTCCTGCTGGGCGGCGCGCGACAGCTGTCAGGCTTTCGCCAGGATGCGATCTCGGCCCAGAACATCAGCCTGATGCGCGCGGTGTACTACCGCCGCCTGACGCCGCGCTCGTACCTGCCGCTGGATTTTCCGCTGTACCTCGGCGCCTCGGTGGAACGCGGCCGGGCATGGAACAATGACAATGAGTTCGACAGCGGCTATATCAACGCGGCGAGCATCTTCCTCGGCTTTGATACGCCGCTGGGGCCGTTGAACTTCAGTTATGGGTTCAATGATGACAACCAGAAGGCGGTGTACCTGAACCTCGGGCAGACTTTCTGACACAGCGCAGAGTAAATGTGGGAGGGGGCTTGCCCCCGATGGCGGTGGGTCAATCAAAAATGCTCTAACTGAACCACCGCCATCGGGGGCAAGCCCCCTCCCACATTTTTGATCTTCACTGAACCTGGAACCTGGAATCAGGACTTTTCCAGATTCGCCAGGATGTGCCCATGAACGCGCATGCATACGCGCAGATCCGCTTCGTCCACCCCGACGAAGAGTTCATGGCGCAATTGCGTGGCGATGGTCTCGATCTGGTCGATCAGCGGGCGGGCGGTATCACACAGCAGGATTCGTTTGGCGCGACGGTCTTCCACGACGGCCTGGCGTTGCACCAGGCCCTGGCCTTCCAGGCTGTCGAGCAGACGCGCGAGGGTCGGCCCTTCCACGCCGACACTTTGTGCCAGCTCACGCTGAGTGGGTGCTTCGGCAAAGCGGGCCAGATGCAGCAGCACAAGCCACCGCGCCTGGGACAAGCCCAGCCCCGCCAGACGGCGGTCCAGCTCGGCGCGCCAACCTCGGGACATTTGCGCCAACTGCATGCCAAAACGGTGTTGATCGGTTAACGGCATAAAAAACTCATGGTTTAGACTGAAAATAAAGTGTGGCTAATTATTAGTCAGCTAAGCATGAGCCATGCCAGGAGGCAAGGCCCGGTATGTACTGATTCGTTACATTGTCGTAATTGCCACACTAAATTTCGAATTCCGACTGCAAAGCGGCACGTACGCAGTACAGAACGCCCTCTGGAACCCGCCCGGCAAACAGCGGCGCGATCTCCGCAACAGGTGGCAATTCGCCCTCCCCGTCGAGGAATGCATCCTGGATTTCGCCGAGCAAATCCTCAGGCAAATCAAGGGCCTGTTCCAGAGACAATTGCTGCTTGCCGATGGCTTCGGCCAGCAGCGTATAGACATTCTTTTCCGAACATTGCAGCTGGCCCGCGATCTGGATCGGAGTCATGCCAGCGCGGGCCAGGCTGATCAGTTCGTGGCGGATATCGGTGATTTCCTTCGGTGCTTCGGCCTGGCCGCCGAGCACCTCAAGGAAGGCCTGACCATAACGCTCCAGCTTGCGCGCCCCCACGCCGCTGACCCTGGCCATCTCTGCCATGCTGGTGGGCTGCTCGCGAAGCATTTCCAGCAAGGTGGAGTCGGGAAAGATGACGTAAGGCGGCACGCTGTGTTCCTGCGCCAGTTTGCGCCGCAGGGTACGCAACGCCTCCCACTGTTCGCGCTCCTCGCCACGCACCAGTTGGCTGGCCTGGCTGGTGCTGCTCTTGGCGGTGGTCTGCGGCTTGAGGTCGCGGCGCAACTCCAGGCTGACTTCGCCCTTGAGCAAGGGCCGGCAGCTGTCGCTCAGGCGCAGGCCGCCGTAGCCTTCGATATCGATGTCCACCAGACCGCGCGCCACCATCTGTCGGAACAGCGAGCGCCATTCGCCTTCGGCGCGGGCCTTGCCGACGCCGTAGACCGAGAGTTTCTCGTGGCCGAAGCTGCGGATCTTTTCGTTGTCCTTGCCCAGCAACACGTCCACCAGGTGACCGACGCCATAGCGCTGGCCGGTGCGGTAGATCGTCGACAACGCCTGGCGCGCCGGTTCAGTGGCGTCCCAGGTCTGCACGCCGTCGATGCAGTTATCGCAATGGCCGCAGGGTTGCGGCATGTCTTCATCGAAATACGCCAGCAGCGTCTGGCGGCGGCAGCGGGTCTCTTCGCACAGCGAGAGCATCGCGTCGAGTTTGTGCTGCTCCAGACGCTTGTGGCGCTCGTCGCCTTCGGAGTTCTGCAGCATCTGCTTGAGCATCACCACATCCTGCAGGCCATAGACCATCCAGGCATCCGCCGGCAGGCCGTCACGGCCGGCGCGGCCGGTTTCCTGATAATAGGCCTCAAGGGATTTGGGCAGGTCCATGTGCGCCACGAAACGCACGTTGGATTTGTCGATGCCCATGCCGAAGGCGATGGTCGCCACCATGATCAGGCCTTCCTCGTTGAGGAAGCGCTTCTGGTGCGCCGAGCGTGTTTCATTGGGCAAGCCGGCGTGATAAGGCAGCGCCGGATAACCCTGTTCACAGAGGAACGCGGCAACTTCATCGACCTTCTTGCGTGACAGGCAATAAACGATACCCGCATCGCTGCGCCGCTCGGAGAGGAACGCGAGCAACTGCTTGCGCGGCTGCTCCTTGGGCACGATGCGGTAGAAAATATTCGGGCGGTCGAAGCTCGACAGGAAACGTTCGGCGTTCTGCAGATGCAGGCGCTCGACGATCTCTTCGCGGGTACGCTTGTCGGCGGTGGCGGTCAGGGCGATGCGCGGCACGTCGGGGAACAGCTCCGCCAGTTGGCCGAGCTGCAGGTATTCGCGGCGGAAATCGTGGCCCCACTGCGACACACAGTGGGCTTCGTCGATGGCGAACAGGGCGATTTCAAGGTTTTGCAGGAACGCCAGCATGCGCGGCTGCACCAGCCGCTCCGGCGCCAGGTAAAGCATCTTCACTTCACCGCGCTTGATCCGCGCCGCCAGGTCGCGCTGCTGCTCGGCGCTGAGGGTGGAGTTCAAGGCAGCGGCGGCGACACCCAGTTCTTCCAGGGTGGCGACCTGGTCGTCCATCAATGCGATGAGCGGCGACACGACTACGGCCAGGCCATTGCGCAACAGCGCCGGCACCTGGAAGCACAACGACTTGCCGCCACCGGTAGGCATCAGCACCAGGGCATCGCCGCCGCTGGCCACGCGCTCAATGATCGCACCCTGGCGGCCACGAAAACTGTCGTAGCCGAAGATGTCCTTGAGGACGCGTTGAGCCTGCTCGAGCATGTATAACTCCAAAAATAGTCCCGAAACCCTCTGTACAGGCTGGCCGAAAAAATACGCTTTCAAGGAAAATAATCCGTAAGCGAAGTTTTCGCGGACTGGCGCCTGGCCTGCACGGGCATCACAAAACGCGGCAGTATACCCGAGCGTCATCCGCCAAAGGGCACCACTGACGAATTGCAGCCCGTCTCTAAAACCCGGCAAATCTGCATGGCGACTGGCTTGGGCGCGCAAGAACGCCTAGAATTCAGCATCGTTTATTCCCAAGGTAACTCTTCAATGTCCTTCGCTGAGCAACTAACCCGCCTGCAAGCCTTCCTCGACGCCGATGAGCTGCATGACGAGGCGCTGGACTACGTGGCCGCCCACGGCTACCTGACCGCGTTGTCGATCTGCTCCGAAGTCGTGCCGGACCGTGAGTGGATCGACGCGCTGTTCGCCGAAGAACCTCATTACGCCGACGACGCCCAGCGCCAAGAAATCGAAGCCACCCTGCTGGCCCTCAAAGCCCACATCAGTCGCCAACTGGCTTCCGATGAAGAGTTCGAGCTGCCCTGCGAACTGGACCTGGGCGACGACCCGGACGACTCCGACCTGCGCGGCTGGTGCATCGGTTTCATGGAAGGGGTGTTCCTGCGCGAAGCCGCCTGGTTCGAAACCGCCGAGGAAGAAGTCAGCGAAATGCTGCTGCCGATCATGGTCGGTTCGGGGCTTTTTGAAGAAGAAGCCGAGTTTTCCGACATCGCCGCCGACGCCAACCTGATGGACGACATGATCGTGCAGATCCCGGAAGCCCTCACCGCGCTGTACCTGCTGTGCAACGCGCCTGACGAAAAACCGGCGATCCTCAAGCCACGTCACCACTGAGTCATTTGCCCGTGGACCCCATGGGCAAGCGCTCGCCGCTCCTGCGTTACGCGCTGCTGGCCGTCGGCTGGCTGAGCGTAGCGCTGGGGGTGATCGGCATCTTCCTGCCGGTACTGCCGACCACACCCTTTCTCCTGCTGGCCGCCGCCTGCTTCGCTCGAAGCTCCCCGCGTTTCTATCACTGGTTGGTGGAACACCCGCGCCTGGGCCCGTGGATTCGTGATTACCTGGACGGTAACGGCATCCCGCTCAAGGGCAAGGTCTACGCCATCGTGCTGATGTGGCTGAGCATCGCCGTGTCCTGCTACCTGGTGCCGTTGCCGTGGGCACGCGGGTTCATGCTGACCAGCGCGGTGCTGGTGACGATTTACATCCTGCGCCAGAAAACCCTGCCCCCGCGATAAGCCGCGACATCAGGTCGCGCTCAGACCTTGGTCGACACTGACTAACCCCATGCATCATGCGAGACTGTCCGACCGGGCCCGCACTGCCCGGGTGTTCTTATGCTCGGAGTTACCATGACGCTGTCCAGCGGGCTGATCGCCGCCGTTGCCCTGGCCTATATGGCCATTATGTTTGCCATCGCCTTTTACGGTGACCGCCGCCATGCGCCGCTGCCACCGCGCGTACGTGCGTGGGTGTATAGCTTATCGCTGGCCGTGTATTGCACCAGCTGGACCTTCTTCGGCGCCGTAGGCCAGGCGGCCGAACAGCTGTGGGCATTCTTGCCGATCTACCTGGGGCCGGTGCTGTTGCTGGTACTGGCGCCCTGGGTGCTGCAGAAGATGATTCTGATCAGCAAGCAGGAAAACATCACGTCCATCGCCGACTTTATCGCCGCACGCTACGGCAAATCCCAGTCCCTGGCAGTGGTGGTCGCGTTGATCTGCCTGGTCGGCGTATTGCCTTATATCGCCCTGCAGCTCAAGGGCATCGTGCTCGGCGTGAACCTGTTGATCGGCGCCGGGCCCGACACCACCGGCACGCGGGCCCAGGACACCGCATTGGTGGTGTCGCTGGTGCTGGCGCTGTTCACCATCGTGTTCGGTACGCGCAACCTCGACGCCACCGAACACCACCGCGGCATGGTGCTGGCGATTGCCTTTGAATCGCTGGTCAAGCTGTTCGCGTTCCTGGCGGTCGGCGCGTTTGTGACCTACGGGCTGTACGACGGTTTCGGCGACCTGTTCAGCCAGGCGATGCTTGCACCGCGCCTGGAGGAATACTGGAAGGAAACCATCAACTGGCCGTCGATGGTGGTGCAGACCGGCGTTGCGATGATGGCAATCATCTGCCTGCCCCGGCAATTTCACGTGACGGTGGTGGAGAATATCGACCCGCAGGACTTGCGCCTGGCCAAGTGGGTGTTCCCGGCTTATCTGATCCTTGCCGCGCTGTTCGTGATCCCCATCGCCCTCGGCGGCAAGATGCTGTTGCCCGGCTCCGTGCTGCCCGATTCCTACGTGATCAGCCTGCCGATGGCCGAAGCCCACCCGGCCCTCGCTGTACTGGCCTTTATCGGCGGCGCCTCGGCGGCCACCGGCATGGTGATCGTCGCCAGCATTGCCTTGTCGACCATGGTCTCCAACGACATGCTGCTGCCCTGGCTGTTGCGCCGCTCCAGCGCCGAACGGCCCTTCGAAGTGTTCCGCCACTGGATGCTGTCGGTGCGCCGGGTCAGCATCGTGATCATCCTGCTGCTGGCCTATGTGAGCTATCGACTGTTGGGTTCCACCGCGAGCCTGGCGACCATCGGCCAGATCGCGTTTGCCGCCGTGACCCAGCTGGCCCCGGCGATGCTTGGTGCGCTGTACTGGAAACAGGCCAACCGGCGCGGGGTGTTTGCAGGTTTGACGGCGGGTACGTTCTTGTGGTTCTACACCCTGGTCCTGCCGGTTACCGCGAAAAGCCTGGGCTGGTCGCTGAGCCTGTTCCCCGGCCTGACCTGGATGCACTCGCACCCGTTCGGGCTTTCCGTGACCTCGCTGACCTTGGGCACCGTGTTCTCCCTGGCCGGTAATTTCACGCTGTTTGTGTGGGTATCGATGCTGTCGCGCACTCGGGTCTCCGAGCATTGGCAGGCCGGCCGCTTTATCGGTCAGGAAATCAGCCAGCGCGCCAGCGCCCGTTCCATGCTGTCGGTACAGATCAGCGACCTGCTCAGCCTGTCGGCGCGCTTTGTCGGTGAAGAACGCGCTCAGCAGAGCTTTATCCGTTTTGCCTATCGCCAGGGCAAAGGCTTCAACCCCAACCAGAATGCCGACAACGACTGGATCGCCCACACCGAGCGTTTGCTGGCGGGCGTACTCGGTGCGTCGTCCACACGCGCCGTGGTCAAAGCCGCCATTGAAGGGCGGGACATGCAACTGGAGGACGTGGTAAGGATCGCCGACGAAGCCTCCGAGGTGCTGCAATTCAACCGCGCCCTGCTGCAGGGTGCGATCGAAAACATTACCCAGGGCATCAGCGTGGTGGATCAGTCGCTCAAGCTGGTGGCCTGGAACCGGCGCTACCTGGAGCTGTTCAATTATCCCGACGGCCTGATCAGTGTCGGCCGGCCGATTGCCGACATCATCCGCTACAATGCCGAGCGCGGCCTGTGCGGCCCCGGTGAGGCGCAGGTGCATGTGGCGCGACGCCTGCACTGGATGCGCCAGGGCCGTGCGCACACGTCCGAGCGGCTGTTTCCCAATGGGCGGGTGATCGAGCTGATCGGCAACCCGATGCCAGGCGGCGGTTTTGTCATGAGTTTCACCGACATCACTGCGTTCCGCGAAGCCGAACAGGCGCTGACCGAGGCCAACGAAGGCCTGGAACAGCGGGTGACCGAGCGTACCCATGAACTGTCGCAGCTCAACGTCGCGTTGACCGAGGCCAAGGGCGTGGCCGAATCCGCCAGCCAGTCCAAGACCCGCTTTCTGGCGGCCGTCAGCCATGACCTGATGCAACCGCTGAACGCCGCACGCCTGTTCTCGGCTGCCCTGTCCCACCAGCACGAAGGCCTTTCCAGCGAGGCTCGGCAACTGGTGCAGCACCTGGACAGTTCGCTGCGCTCGGCCGAGGATCTGATCAGCGACTTGCTGGATATCTCGCGCCTGGAAAACGGCAAGATCAATCCACAACGTCAACCGTTTGTCCTCAACGAGTTATTCGACACCCTGGGCGCCGAATTCAAGGCCCTGGCCCAGGAGCAAGGCTTGCGCTTTCGTCTGCGCGGCAGTCGCCTGCGGGTGGACAGCGACATCAAGTTACTGCGGCGGATTCTGCAGAATTTCCTGACCAACGCCTTTCGCTATGCCGATGGGCCGGTACTGCTGGGCGTACGTCGCCGCCAGGGCCAGTTGTGCCTGGAAGTCTGGGACCGCGGCCCCGGCATCCCGCTGGACAAACAGAAAGTGATTTTCGAAGAATTCAAGCGCCTGGACAGTCACCAGACCCGCGCCGAAAAGGGCCTGGGCCTGGGTCTGGCAATTGCCGACGGCCTGTGCCGCGTGCTGGGCCATCGCCTGAGCGTACGCTCGTGGCCGGGCAAGGGCAGCGTGTTCAGTGTGCGTGTACCGCTGGCGCGTAACCAGACCGCTGCACCGGTCAGGGCCGCGCAGGAAAATGGCCTGCCACTCAGCGGCGCGCACATACTGTGCGTGGATAACGAAGAAAGCATCCTGATCGGCATGCGCAGCTTGCTGACACGCTGGGGTTGCGAGGTGTGGACCGCCACTGACCAGGCGCAATGCGCGGCCCTGTTGGCTGAGGGCATGCGCCCGCAACTCGCGTTGGTGGATTACCACCTGGACCACGGCGAGACCGGTACTGAATTGATGGGCTGGCTGCGCGCCCAATTGGCCGAGCCGATTCCCGGCGTGGTCATCAGTGCCGATGGCCGTGCGGAGATGGTGGCCAAGGTGCATGCGGCGGGGCTGGATTACCTGGCCAAGCCTGTGAAACCGGCGGCATTGCGGGCGCTGTTGAGTCGGCATTTGCCCCTTTAATTCATGTGTACTCTGCACAAAATGTGGGAGGGGGCTTGCCCCCGATGGCGGTGCATCAGCCAATAGATCTGGCGACTGAAACTCCGCAATCGGGGGCAAGCCCCCTCCCACATTTGGCCTGTGTTTTACTCAGGAAGATGCGCTACACCGTCAGCATCCGTCATCGCGCGCTCGAGCAGATCCGCCGGCAGGCTCTTGCTCGCTCGGGCGCCGAGCAATCTCAGTTGCTCGGTACGGCTGACCAGATTCCCGCGTCCGTCCGTCAGTTTGTTGCGCGCTGCGCTGTAAGCCTTATCCAACTGTTGCAGGCGATTACCCACTTCGTCCAGATCCTGGATAAACAGCACGAACTTGTCATACAGCCAACCGGCGCGCTCGGCGATTTCCCGCGCGTTCTGGCTCTGGCGCTCCTGCTTCCACAGGCTGTCGATCACCCGCAGGGTGGCCAGCAAGGTGGTCGGGCTGACAATCACGATATGACGATCAAAGGCTTCCTGGAACAGGTTCGGCTCGGCTTGCAGCGCGGCGGAAAATGCCGCTTCGATCGGCACGAACAACAGCACGAAATCCAGGCTGTGCAAGCCTTCCAGACGCTTGTAATCCTTGCTGGCCAAGCCCTTGACATGATTGCGCAAGGACAGCACATGCTGCTTCAACGCCACCTGGCCAATCACCTCGTCATCCGCCGCGACGTACTGCTGGTACGCGGTCAGGCTGACCTTGGAGTCCACCACCACCTGCTTGTCGCCCGGCAACATGATCAGCACGTCCGGCTGGAAGCGTTCGCCGTCAGGGCCTTTGAGGCTGACCTGGGTCTGGTACTCGCGACCTTTTTCCAGACCCGCATGTTCCAGCACTCGCTCCAGAATCAGCTCGCCCCAGTTACCCTGGGTTTTCTGGCCCTTGAGGGCGCGGGTCAGGTTGGTGGCTTCGTCCGACAGGCGCAGGTTCAATTGCTGCAGGCGTTCAAGCTCCTTGGCCAGGGAAAAGCGCTCGCGGGCTTCGTTCTGGTAGCTTTCTTCAACGCGCTTCTCGAAGGACTGGATGCGTTCCTTGAGCGGGTCCAGTAGCTGCCCAAGCCGCTCCTGGCTGGTTTCGGCAAAGCGCTGTTCGCGCTCGTCGAAAATCTTCCCGGCGAGTTCGGCGAACTGCGCACGCAGCTCATCCCGGGAACCCTGCAGATCGGCAAGACGTTGTTGATGGCTGTCCTGCTGTTCCCGCAGCTCGGCGCGCAGGGCTGCGGCCAGGGCGTCAAGGCGACGCAGTTCGGTTTCCTTGGCGCTGCGGTCAAGATTCCAGGCGTGGGCGGCGTCGCGGGCGTTATCGCGGTCGATCTGCAACAGCTCGACTTCGCGGCGTACCGCTGCCAGGTCGGCCTGCTTGGCGGCGTTGGCCTGGCTCAGATCGCTGATCTCGTCGCGGCTGGCATCCAACTGGGCGGCGAGCCCTTCCTGGGCTAATTGCGCAATCGCCAGGCGCTCTTCCAGCAGCTCCCAGCCGGTGGTGCGCGCGGTCAGCCGCCGTTGGATCTGCCAGCACCACGCCAATAAAGGCAGCGCAGCGCCGGCAAACCCAAGGGCGACGCTGGTCCAGTCGAACACCATAGTCATTTCTGCCTTCACCCAAAAACAGCAAGGTTAACCAAGCAAGGCACGGGAGGACAGCTCAGTCTTCGACCTGGCCCAATTCGCGCCGGGCGCGGCGGTCGCCGGCACGGGCCGCCGAACGCAGCAAGTCCTGGCCGATACGCCGGTCGCGGGCATTTTCGCATTCTCGGCACATCAATTGGCCGAGGCGGCTCTGCGCGGCCACCACGCCTTCGCGGGCAGGCTGCTTGAGCAGACGACCGGCCAGGTGCTTGATGTTGGTACTCTGCCCCAGGCGCGGGCTGTCGAGCAGCCATAAGGCGACTTTCAAAGAGAAGCGCTTGGGCGCGGTAACAGTTTGGGGAGTGTCGGTAACAGAAGGTGATACTGAGCGAAACTTCATAAAGCACTGTGGGACAGAACGGAAGGCGCGCCACTCTACTCTTTTTTTCGTACAGGTAAAGCTCAAAAATCCCTGCACGCCCGTTCTAGAGCAAGCGCTTGGGACAATCCACAGAAGCTGTGGATAACTCAGTGGACAACCCGGCTTTAACGCGCGCAAAGGCCCATGGAACGGGGCCCGCAGTCAAACTGACGTTTTTTTCACCAATAAAAAAAAGCGAGATTTTTCATTGACTTAAATTTTGATTGCAGGCAAATGGGCAGGCTTCAGGGCAGTTGCCAATGAAGTTACACGCGCTGCGACTAATGTGCACAACTACCCAGTCAATGGTTATATCGCCAGCTTTTTTGATCCGACGCCCTCGGAAAATGTTACTCCCAGCAAGCCTGGGGACTTTTCAAAGCGCTCGCGGCTCGCCACACTCCCCCACCGACAACGCAACCGTGCAGGGACGATGAAAGGAATTCTGTTATTCGCCGCGTTGCTGCTGGCCATTTGCGCGACGTCCCTGGGCATCAATGCACTGTTACCGTCCCCGGACGGCGCGCTGTTTGCCATCGCTATCCTGGTATCCGCCGCCCTGACTGCGGTAAGTCTGTGCATCGAGCTCGGAGAAGGCGGGATCGATGACATGCGTGATGTCATGCGGGTCATCGAGACCGGCAAGTCCCTGAGGCTGACCCTCGCCGCCTACGGGCTTGGTTGTACCTTGGCCGCGTCGATTACCGTACTGGTCTATCGCGGACTGCTGGGAAGCTGATCGGTTTTTTTATCCGACCCACTTCCTTTCCTTGTTTCGATCCGTTACTATCCGCGGCGTTAGTACCAAGCTGAAAGTCAATTCTGGTCGAACATATCCCTTGAACCACATGGGATCGACCACCTCGATGGTTTCCAGGTATCACTTGCGACGACACAGCCTTTGAACAAGCAAAGGGTGTCGCGAAGTCTCCATACTCTGACCGAACCAACCTGCAAATTGATCAGGATCTTCACCCCGGGCCCAGAACCTTTGCCCCTGTTGTGTTGCCTGCCCTCCTAAGTACCTACCTGCCAGCCCAAGCGCGCCTCATTCAATAGCGCTTCAAACTGGCTGCTTTGTTCCAGTCGGGTTCTTCGTTTGATCAATGGTGATCAACGTCACTGGAACGTTTTAATACGGCACGGTTCTTATCTGTGTCATTTGTAGGAACACCCATAATATGAACGCTCAAATCCACACTCAGGATGCCATCCGCACCCTCACCAACGCTTTTGCCCCAATGAACTGCCTGATCATGGCCGCTCGCAAAGGCTGCTTCAGCTTCACCCTGGTCAACGAACACGGCATCGCTCGTCACAGCGAACGCCTGTACCCCGATCAATACTCCAGCGCAGAACCGCTGCAGGCCGTGATCGAGCGTACCCGTCAGGCACTGACTGCCTGATCGACCCGAGTCGCTGAAACACAAAAAACCCTGTCTGAAACACAGGGTTTTTTATTGCCTGGAATTTACCCGAATTACTTTTTTCTAATCACGAATAGATATAAACGTTATAGCTGCGTAAATAAGATGTTTTAAAAACAGTCCTTTACAGGATAAATATGACACTACACTTCAACTCAAGCGGCATGATCCGCTTGCGACGGGCCTGAGTTCCGATCCACCGCTGCCAAGCCGCCTTCTCGGGCCCGTCATTCATTATAAATATTTCACCCTCAAAGCCACTGGCGAGATTTCTCTCAGGCCTGGCAAACCTGCGTCTCGCCCATGAAACACGTGACCTGCTGACCGGGCAATTTGCAAGATTCGTCAAAAAAGCACAAACCTGGTCGGATTGTCCTACAAAACCGCTCTATCTCCTGCGTTACAGCCTATAGCGCGATGTGAAATTTATTGATACTTTCCGCAGCGGTGATCACACGGAGTTCTAATAATGAAAAAAGTAATGCTCAAGACCACACTTAGCCTCGCCGTTGCCATGGCATCCTCCCAACTGTTCGCCAGCGGCTTCGCCCTGAACGAACAGAGCGTCAGCGGGATGGGTACCGGTTTCGCGGGTCGCTCTTCTTCTGCCGATGATGCAAGCACGGTCTATGGCAACCCTGCCGGTATGGCTCGCCTGAACGGCCAGCAGATCACCGGCGGTGTCGCAGCCATCGATGCCTCCACCGACCTGAGCGATACCAGCGGTCGCTCCGCCGGCAGCAACAAAGGCGATATGGTGCCGTTCACCGCCGTCCCTTTCGGTTTCTACACCAATAAACTCAACGATCAGTGGTCTGTGGGTTTCGGCGTCTATGCGCCGTTCGGCCTGATAACTGACTACGAAAGCGGCTTCCAGGGCCGTGGCTTCGGCAGCAAAAGCGAAGTGAAAGTCATGACCTTGCAACCGACGGTCAGCTACGCCTTCAACGATCGCGTTTCCGTGGGTTTTGGCCCGACCATCAACCGCATTGCCGGTACCCTGGAATCGGACCTGACGCTGAATCCTCGCGCGCCGGACACCAACATCAAGATCAAGGGTGACGACACCGCGCTGGGCTTCAACATCGGCGTACTGGTACAAGCCACCGATACCACCCGCGTTGGCCTGACCTATCACTCCAAGGTCAGCTACAAGCTGGACGGCCACACCGAAGTCACCGCGCCGACTGCGACCTCGCCGTTCCTGCGCAGCAATCGCTACGACGCTTCGCTGAAGATCGATACCCCTGAGTCCTACGACCTGTCGGTGACCCAGGACCTGACCGATGCCTGGAAACTCTACGCCGGTGCAACCTGGACCCGCTGGAGCCGCCTGAAAGACATCACCGTCAAGAACGAAGGCGTGACGGCCGCAGCGGGTGGCGCGTTGGCCCCCGGTCTGGTCAGCACCATCAAGGAAGACCAGAACTGGCACGACACCTGGGCTTACGCCGTGGGTACTTCGTATCAGTTGACCAAGCAGGTGGTATTGCGTACCGGCCTGACGTTCGACCAGTCGCCGACCAACAACACGGATCGCTCGCCGCGCATTCCTACCGGCGACCGCACCATCTTCAGTCTGGGCCTGGGCTACGAGGTCATGCCGAACATGACCATCGACGTGGCTTACTCCTACCTGAAGGAAGAGGACGTCAAGGTTGCACGCTCCAACCAACTGGCCAGCTACAACGCCAAGTATGAAAACAGTGCCAACGGTTTCGGCCTGGGCATGACCTACCGCTTCTGATTCATCGCGGCCCAAAAAAGCCCCGCTCTCCTGCAAAGGAGGCGGGGCTTTTTAATGGACGATCATGACTTGCTATCAGGGCTTGGAAGCTATCGCCTCCTCCACCGCCTTGATCAGCTCGGGACTGTCAGGCTTGGTCAGGCTGGAAAAATGGGCAATCACGTTGCCCTGGCGATCCACCACGTACTTGTAGAAATTCCACTTCGGCGGCGTGTCGGTCTGCTGCGCCAGGCTCTTGAACAGGTGCACCGCGTCCGGCCCCTTGACCTTCTGCGGTTCGGTCATGGTGAAGGTCACGCCGTAATTGACGTAGCAGACCTTGGCGGTCTCCTCGCCGGTCTTGGCCTCCTGCTTGAAGTCGTCCGAAGGCACGCCAATCACCTCCAGGCCCTCTCCCTTATAGCGCTGATACAAGGCTTCGAGCCCCTTGAATTGCGGGGCGAAGCCGCAGAAGCTTGCTGTATTGACGATCACCAGAGGCTTGCCTGCAAAACGCTGGCACAGATCAATGGATTCTTTGGCCCGCAGCTTGGGCAATTGGCCCTCCAGCAACGGCGGGCATTCGGCGGCCAGGGCCACACTGCCAGCAGCCATCAGGACGGGTAGAGCGAGCCAGCGCATCAACATATCAAAGTTCCTTGATTCGGTTCAGTCACAGAACTTAACAGATCGCCATGCCCAACTGCATCAACGCCAGGCCGCCTTGCTGCCAGCCCCACCAGGCCAGCAGCAGCAACACCAGCGTCGCCGCCAGGATCAAGCACCGCAGTGCTGCACTCATGCCGCCTCCATTTGCGCCTGCACACGCGCCACCGGCCGTTCGCGCACCGGCCAGTTCAGGGCCGCTGCAAGCAGGCTGAGCAAAATTGCCACCTGCCAGATCAAGTCATAGCTACCGGTTCGATCATAGACCACGCCGCCCAACCAGCCACCGAGGAACGAACCGAGTTGGTGGAACAAAAACACAATCCCGCCCAACATCGACAGGTTTCGCACACCGAACAAGGTGGCGACGGTGCCGTTGGTCAGCGGTACGGTGGACAGCCACAGGAACCCCATCGCCATGCCGAACAGGTAAGCCGTGACCTCGGTGACCGGCGCCCACAGGAACAGCACGATCACCACCGCACGCAACAGGTACAGGCCGGTGAGCAAGCGCGGCTTGGACATGCGCCCACCCAGCCAGCCGGCGGTGTAGGTGCCGAACACATTGAACAGGCCGATCAAGGCCAGCACCGTGGTGCCCACCGTGGCCGGCAGATGCTGGTCCACCAGGTATGCCGGCAGGTGCACACCGATAAACACCACTTGGAATCCGCAGACGAAAAAGCCGAAAGCCAGCAACCAGAATCCGGAGTGAGAGCACGCCTCTTTCAACGCTTCGCGCAGGGTCTGTTGGCCGACCGTCACCGGCAACGGTTTATCCTTGAGCATGGACACCAACGGCAGGATCAAGGCCACCATCAGGCCCAGCGCCAGCAGCGCTGCCGACCAGCCCAGCCAACCAATCAGGCCGAGGGTACCGGGCACCATGGCGAACTGGCCAAAGGAGCCGGCGGCGCTGGCGATGCCCATGGCCATGCTGCGTTTTTCCGCTGGGACGGCGCGGCCGACCACGCCGAGAATCACTGAGAACGAAGTGCCGGACAGGCCGATGCCGATCAGCAATCCGGCGCTCAGGGACAATGACCATGCCGAGTCCGCCATCCCCATCATCACCAGGCCCACGGCGTACAACACGCCGCCGATGAATACCGCTTTGGCCGCGCCGAAGCGGTCGGCCAAGGCCCCGGTGAACGGCTGTGCCAAGCCCCAGATCAGGTTCTGCAGGGCAATGGCAAAAGCGAACGTCTCACGCCCCCAACCGAATTCGCCGCTCATCGGCGCCAGGAACAGGCCGAAGCCGTGCCGCACGCCCAGGGACAACGCCAGGATCAGCGCACTCCCCAAAAGAACCCAGCCGCTGGTGCGCCACATCGAGGTCATTTCTTATTCTCCGCTCGCGGGTATATACCCGCTTATAGTCGAACAAACCGCCGTTCAGGCCAGTTCATCCAGCAAGGCCAACAGGGTTTCGCGCTTTTGCGCGCCAAGCCGATCGATCAATTTCTGTTGCGCCGCTTCCCATGCCGGCAGAGCCGCCGCCAGGCGCTGCTGGCCCGCCTCGGTCAACACCACCAGGCGGTTGCGCAGGTCATCGCCCTCGACCAACCGCACCAGGCCCTCACCTTCCAGCACGCGTAAATTGCGCCCCAGGGTGCTGCGGTCCAGCCCCATGGCGTCCGCCAGGCTGGAAATACTCGGCTGATCGAGACGTTGCAGATTGCACAGCAAAGAATACTGGGCAACGTTGATCCCGAAGCCGTCGAGGGCGCCATCGTAGTGCCTGCTGACGCCACGGGCGGCGCGTCGCAGGTTGGTGCATAAACATTGGGAGGCAAGCATGGAGCGTGTATATACCCGGAGTTGAGTAAATGCAAGGAAGTGTTACAACGCCAGCCCGATCAGCACTGCCGTTTCAAGCAGCTCCAACAGGGCGCCGGCGGTATCGCCGGTGGTACCGCCGAGGCGCTTGACCATCACCTTGCGCAAGCCGATAAAACACACTGCGGCGAGCAGCACCGCCAGCCCACCGTTGAACCCGCCGATCAGGATGCAGGCCAGTCCACTGAGAATCAGCACCTGCTGGCCGACAACCCTGGGCAAATGATCAGACAGCGCCTGACCCAATCCACCTGCGCGCACATAACGCGTGGTCAGAAACAGCGCCAGCATCGACGCCCGGCCAATCAACGGCGCGAGAATCAGCGCAGCGCCATTGTGCTGCTCGATCAGCGCCACCAGCGCGGTGAACTTGAGCAGCAACACCAGGCCCAGGGTGACCACGGCGATGGGCCCGCTGCGTGGGTCCTTCATGATGGTGAGGGTGCGTTCTCGGTCGCCGAAGCCACCCAGCCAGGCGTCGGCACTGTCCGCCAGGCCGTCCAAGTGCAGGCCGCCACTGAGCAGCACCCAGGCGCTCAATAGCAGCGCGGCGTGCAGTAACAGTGGCGCGCCCATCAACAATGCGCTCAGGCCCCACAGCAGCAGGCCGAACAGCACGCCCACCAGCGGATAAAACAGCAACGAACGCCCCAGTTCCTGCGGCTGCGGCATGCCTGGCAGGCGAATCGGCAGGCTGCTCAGGAACTGCAGGGCGATCCAGAATGGCAGCATGCTCAGCCTCTTTCCTTCAACGTGCCGTCGACAGCCACCTGCAGGCCGAACAGCCTGCCATGGCCGACTTCGACATTCAGCAATTGTTCACGGGGCAAGCCGCGCGCGCGCGCCAGCAGCAGCCGCATCACCCCACCGTGACTGATCAACAGCACGCGCTCACCGGCATGGGCCTGGCGCAGACGTGAGACAGCACTCAGCACCCGCTCGGAAAATGCGCTCACAGGCTCACCTTGCGGCGGCGTAAAACTGTAGGGATCGGTCCAGAACAAGCCCAGGCCCTCGGCATCGGTCTGCATCAACGCCGCCGCGCTCTGCCCTTCCCAGGCGCCGAAGTGCAGCTCCTGCAGATCTTTTTCCAGGCTGACCGGAAGGTTCAGATGCTCGCCCAGTTCCTGGGCAAAGCGCGCGCAGCGCTGCAATGGCGAACTGATCAGCCGGTCCCAAGGCCCCTGCCCCACGACTGCGGCACGCATCTGTTCCCAACCCTTGGCCGTCAGGGCGTCATCCAGGCTGCCGCGCAGGCCCCCGCCCAACTCGGTTTCACCGTGGCGCAGCACATCCAGGTGCAAGGTCATGCGGGGCGATCCGCCACGGCCGCTTCAGCGAAGGTCGCCATCTGCCCGTGCAACGCACAGGCCAGGCGCAGCAGCGGCACCGCCAACGCCGCACCGCTGCCTTCGCCCAGGCGCAGGCCCAGGTCGAGCAGAGGCTGCGCGTCAAGGCTGTGCAGCACGTGGCGATGGCCCGGTTCGGCACCCCGATGGCCGAACACCAGCCAGTCACGGCATGCCGGGTTCAGGCGCGTGGCGACCAGCGCGGCGACGCTGCAGATAAACCCGTCCACCAGCACCACGATGCCTGCCTGGGCGCAGGCCAGGTAAGCACCGACCAGCGCGGCGATTTCAAAGCCACCCAGGTTGAACAGCGTCTGCAGCGCGTCGTCGCGCTGGGCCGCGTGCAGTGTCAGGCCGCGCTCGATGACCGCCACTTTGTGACTGACACCCTGGGCATTCAAACCCGTGCCCGGCCCGGTCAGATCAATCACTGCGCAATCGAGCAGCGCACAGGCCAACGCACTTGCGGCGGTGGTATTGCCGATGCCCATCTCGCCCCCGATAAACAGCTGTACGCCGTCTGCCCGGGCGCGGTGTGCGCTGTCTCGTCCAGCTTGAAGGGCCTGGCATCCCTGAGCGGGGGTCATTGCCGGGCCGTTGACGAAGTTGGCCGTGCCCGCGCCGATATTCAGGTGACGCACCCCGGGCAACGCCAGGGAGGGCGTCACCGTGCCAAGGTCGACCACTTCCAACTGTGCACCCAGTTGCCGGGCCAGGACGCTGATGGCCGCGCCACCAGTGACAAAGTTGTGCAGCATCTGCCCGGTCACTTCCTGGGGAAACGCCGACACACCTTCGGCGACCACGCCATGGTCGCCGGCAAAAATCGCGATCCACAGCTGATCCACCGACGGCTTGACCCGACCCTGCAAACCGGCCAATTGCACCGCCAGCGCTTCCAACTGGCCGAGGGAACCGGCGGGCTTGGTCAACTGCTGCTGGCGCACCCGCGCCTGTTCCTGCGCAGAGGTGTCGATGGCCTTGCAGGGGTGGAGCCACCAGGAATCGGTCATAACGCAGTACCTTTCAAAGTCAGGGGCAGGCCGGCCACCGTCAGCACCACACGCTGACACCGCTCAGCCAAGGCTTGATGCAGCCAACCGGCTTCATCCACATAACGGCGAGTCAATTCGCCCAGCGGCACGACACCCAGTCCGGTCTCGTTGCTGACAAAAATGATTTCACCCGGCAGCGACACCAGGGTTTGCAACAGTTGATCGCGCTCGAGTGCCAGGCGCTCGGTGTCTTCCAACATCAGCAGATTGGTCAGCCACAAGGTCAAGCAATCCACCAGCAGGCAGCGTTCGGCAGCAGCGCTTTCGCGCAACACCCGCGCCAGTTCGACGGGTTCTTCAATCAAGCCCCAGTGATCGGGACGACGTTCACGGTGCAAGGCAACGCGCTGGTTCATCTCACCGTCCAGCGGCTGGCTGGTGGCGATATAAATCACGGACAGACCACTGTCGCCGGCGAGCTTTTCAGCCAGACGACTCTTACCCGAGCGAGCGCCGCCAAGAATCAATTGATGCATGAACACATACCTTCCAAGGCCCGCGCCACCGAACAATGTGGGAGGGGCGGTGCGACGATTCGACTTGCCCCCGATGAGGGAGTAACAGTGAATACATTGATAACTGACCCACCGCTATCGGGGGCAAGCCCCCTCCCACATTTTGTCCGCGGCTGTCTAGACGACGCTGTAACGCCCACCCGTAACCACGATGCGCAGCGAGTCGCTTTTGATCTTGGGCGCCCCGTTAAACCACGCTGGCCGAACGCAGGCTTGAATCCGTGGGTAACCCGGCAGGACGCCGGGTTAGCCGCACTGGGCCATGGATGGCCCATTGCGGCGGCGCACGGATTCAAGCCTGCGTTCGGGCACACCGAGCCTAAGCGAGGTGCCGAGTGGTGGGGCAAGAGCGTTTTGCTTACTTTTGCGCTTTTCAAAAGTGAGCCGCCGTAAGGGCGGAACCCATAGCAGCCGTGACCGCAGAAACGGATATGTACTCGGTCCAATCCAACATCCCAGTCGGCCATGAGGCCGCCATCGGGGGCAAGCCCCCTCCCACATTCTGTCCGCACACACACCGTCAAAGCCCACACAGTCTGCGCAACAAACCGGTATCCAAATGGTTCTCCACCAAATCCGCCAACCGCTCGATATCCCGCTCACGCAGCGCGTGATAATCCACCTCCTGCACGTCCTGCAACCCCGCCCAGCGCAACAACGCACTGCACGCGGCCGGGGTCTCGAACAGCCCATGCAGGTACGTCCCGAGAATCTGCCCATCGGCACTCTGCGCACCGTCACTGCGCCCATCATCGAGCCGCACGGCGGCATTCGACAGCGCCGCGCCGCTCGTCACGCCGGCATGAATCTCATACCCGCTGACCTCGGCGTCCTCCAGCAACAACCGCCCGCGCACATTGCGCAACTGCTTCTCCTGGGCAAGCGTGGTACTGAACGCCAGCAACCCCAACCCGTCACTGGAGCCGGCGGTTCCTTCCAGGCCAAGCGGGTCATGCACCTGCTCTCCGAGCATCTGCAACCCGCCACAAATCCCCAGTACCTTGCCGCCATAACGCAAATGCCGCGCCACGGCCGTATCCCAACCACTGGCACGCAAATACGCCAGATCACTGCGCACGCTTTTCGACCCCGGCAGGATAATCAAGTCTGCGGCAGGGATCGGCTGGCCCGGCCCGACAAATTGCAGATCCACCTGAGGATGCAGGCGCAGCGGATCGAAATCCGTGTGGTTGCTGATGCGCGGCAGCACCGGCACCACCACCTTGAGCACCTGGGCGGCCTTGTCGATCTGGCGCTGATCGATGCCGTCTTCGGCCTCCAGGTGCAGGTCCATCACATAGGGCAGCACGCCCACCACGGGCTTGCCGGTGCGCGCCTCCAGCCAATCGAGTCCCGGTTGCAACAGCGCGATATCACCGCGAAAACGGTTGATGATAAAACCCCGGACCCGTGCCTGTTCGCTGGGGGACAACAATTCCAGCGTGCCGACCAGATGGGCGAACACCCCGCCGCGATTGATGTCGGCGATCAACAGCACCGGGCAGTCCACGGCCTCGGCGAAGCCCATATTGGCGATGTCATTGGCGCGCAGGTTGATTTCGGCCGGCGAGCCCGCGCCTTCGACCATGACCACCGCATAGGCCTGGCTCAACCGTGTGTGGGAGGCCAGCACCGCCTGCATCGCGATGGCCTTGTAGTCGTGGTAGGCGACCGCGTTCATGCTGGTCACGGCGCGGCCATGGATGATCACTTGGGAACCGGTGTCGCTGTTGGGCTTGAGCAACACCGGGTTCATATCGGTGTGGGGCGCCAGGTTGGCGGCCTGCGCCTGTACCGCCTGGGCGCGACCAATCTCGCCGCCTTCGGCAGTCACCGCGCTGTTGAGCGCCATGTTCTGTGGTTTGAACGGTGCTACCGGGACCCCCTGGCGCACCAGCCAGCGACACAGCGCGGTCACCAGCGTGCTTTTGCCGGCGTCGGAGGTGGTGCCCTGCACCATCAGCGTGGTCATGTCGCTTCCTTGTAGGCGGCCAGGGCCGTCTCGAGACGCTGCCAATCGGCCTCGCTGTCGGGCAGGCCGAAACGCACGCTGCTGTTGTGCACGAACAGGCGCAGCAGGATGCCGCGCTGGGCCATGAATGCGTGCAAGCGCTCGGCGTGCGGTGTGATCAGCCACTGGAACAAGGCGCAGCCTCCGTGGGGTTCAAAGCCCCGGCGCTGCAGCAGGTCGAACAGACGCTGGCCGGCCTCGATGCAGCGTGTGCGCTGGCGGGTGTGCCCGGCGTTGTCGCGCAGGCAGTGCTGGCCAATCACCCGTGTCGGCCCGCTGACCGCCCAGGGCCCGACCTGCTCGGCCAACAACCTGAGCAACTTGCGTTCGGCCAGCACGAAGCCCAGGCGCACGCCGGCCAGGCCGAAGAACTTGCCGAACGAGCGCATCACGATCAAGCCGACCTGATGGGTGTGACTGGCCAGGCTCAAATGCGGGGTAACGTCCATGAAGGCCTCGTCCACCACGAGCCAGCCGCCACGCTGGGCCAGCCGCGCATGCCAGTCGAGCAAGCGCTCCGGGGACAGGCTCAAGCCAGTGGGATTGTTGGGGTTGACCACCACCAGCACGTCCAGGCCGTCGAGAAAGAAGTCGACTTCCTGCTCCTGCACTTCGCGTACGACATAACCGGCACGCCGCCAGGCCTCGGCGTGCTCGGCATAGCACGGCGACAGCACCCCGACCTTGCCCGAACGGCGCAGGCGCGGCAGTAACTGGATCGCGGCCTGGGAGCCCGGCACCGGCAATACCTGAGCGGCGCCGTAGTAGTCGCTGGCCGCTTTCTCCAGGCCGTCATCGACTTCAGGTAAACGCGCCCAGGCGCGCAAAGGAATCTCGGGAATCGGCCATGGCCAGGGCGCCAGGCCACTGGACAAATCGAGCCAATCAGCTTCGGCGATCCCGTATTCAATTGCGGCCTTACGCAGCCGACCACCGTGTTCAAGCATAAAATTGCGCCCCCGCGCACAGGATCAGCAGCCACAACCATACGCCGCGCTGCACCAGTTGCCAGCCGCGGTCGATGGCGTCAGCGTCGGCCGGCGGGCCTTCGCCCAACGGCGGGCGCTGGTGCACCTCGCCGTGATAGATCGCTGCGCCGCCCAGTTCCACGCCCAACGCGCCGGCGCCAGCGGCCATCACCGGGCCGGCGTTGGGGCTGTCCCAGGTCGGACCCTGGGTGCGCCAGCATGTAAGCGCCAGGCGCGTCTTGCCCAGCAGTGCGTAGGTTAATGCCACCAGACGTGCAGGAATGTAGTTGAGCCCATCGTCGATCTTCGCCGCCGCCCAGCCAAAGCGTTCGAAGCGTTCATTGCGATAGCCCCACATGGCGTCGAGGGTGTTGCTCAGGCGATAGAGCACCACGCCCGGCACGCCGGCCACCACAAACCAGAACAGCGCGGCGAACACGGCGTCGCTGCCGTTTTCGAGCACCGATTCGGTGGCGGCGCGAGCCACTTCGGTGCGATCCAACTCGCTGGTCTGGCGGCTGACCAGATAGCTCACGCGTTTGCGCGCTTCTTCCAGATCATCGCTGCGCAAGGCCTGGGCGACCGGGATCACATGCTCCCCCAGGCTGCGCATGCCCAGGGCACAATACAGCGCCAGGATTTCCAGTACCCAACCGATATAAGGCGCCCAGGATAATGCGGTGGCCAGCAGAGTCAGCGGCACCACCGCGATGAACCACGCGGTCACGCCATGGCTGCGCCAGCCGCGCCCGCCCGTGTTGAAACGCTGCTCGATACGCCCGGCAAAATTGCCGAACGCCACCAGCGGATGCCAGCGCCTGGGCTCGCCCAGCAGCGCATCCAGCGCCACCGCGGCGACACACAGCAAGGCCACACTCATTGACTCACTCCCCACAGGTTTTCATACAGCATGTCACTCAATGGCCGAGGCTCGGCCCAGCCTTCGAGTTGCAACATCGGTGCCGGATAGAACGCGGCGACCGGTCCCAGGCACAGCACCGCCAGGGGTTTGGCGCCTGCCGGCAAACCCAGCAGGTCGGCCAGGGCCTGAGGCTCGAACAACGAGACCCAGCCCATGCCCAGGCCCTCGACGCGGGCGGCCAGCCACAGGTTCTGGATTGCGCAGGACAACGACGCCATGTCCATTTCCGGCAAGGTGCGACGGCCGAAGATGTGCCGCTCGCGATCCTCCATCAGCGCCGCCACCAGTACTTCGGCGCAGTCGTGGATGCCTTCGACCTTGAGCTTCATGAAGTCGTCGGAACGCTCGCCCAGGGCCTCGGCGGTGCGGATGCGCTCCTCTTCCACCAGGTGTTGAATCCGCCCCCGCAATTGACGATCGCTGATGCGGATAAAGCGCCACGGCTGCATCAAGCCGACGCTCGGTGCCTGGTGGGCGGCCTGGAGCAGGCGCTGCAGTAATTCAGGCGCGACGGTGCCGCCGCTGAAATGGCGCATGTCGCGGCGTTCGGCGATGGCGCGGTAGACGGCTTGGCGGTCGGGCTCGGGGAAGGCGTGGTCAGTCATGGCCTCATCGGGGGCAAGCCCCCTCCCACAATTGACCGAGTTGAAACCCCATCCAATGTGGGAGGGGGCTTGCCCCCGATAGCGGTGTCAGGGGCTGGCGCAAAAAGCGCGGCCACCGCGGTCGGATTGGACGGAAAGTAAAAATGCACATAAGAGGCCGTCATCCGCCCCTGCCGATACACCGCCTCGGCCCCGCGCCCGCCATTGGGGCTCAGCCCGCGAGCGATCGGTTCCCACTCAGTGCTGGTCAAGGAGTGGTGATAGGTATGCCCGCGCAACGTGCCCTCGGGCAGCTCCACGCTTTGCAGCGCCAGGGCCGCCAATTTCTTTTGCATCACGGCATCGCCCTGCAGCAGGCCGAGCAGTTCGGCACGATTGCCGTCGACATCGGTCAGCGAGTCGAGCAAATACAGCATGCCGCCACACTCGGCGAGCAATGGCTTGCCGGCGGCATGATGGGCGCGGATCGCCTCAAGCATCGAGATGTTTTCCGACAGCGCCTGGTGATGCAGCTCCGGGTAGCCGCCTGGCAGATAGAGGCTGTCGACCGCAGGTAATACGCAGTCATGGATCGGGGAAAAGAAGCTCAACTCGGCCCCCATTGCCCGCAGCAGGTCGAGGCTGGCGCCGTAGGTAAAGGCGAAGGCTTCGTCACGGGCTACCGCAATGCGTACCCCGGCGAGCAGCGGCTCGGCCTCGATGACTTCGGGCGCGGCAAACGTCACCGGCGGCGGCACGGCCACTTCGCAACTGCTGCCCAGCGCCTGGGCGGCGGCGTCCAGACGCGCGTCAAGGTCATTCAGTTCGCTGGCTTGCACCAGGCCCAGGTGTCGGCTGGGCAATTCAATACCGGTTTCGCGCGACAGCGCGCCGTACCAGCGCAACCCTTCGGTCAGGCTGCCCTCCAGCAACTGCGCATGGCGCAGCGTGCCGACGCGGTTGGCGAGCACCCCGGCGAACGGCAGGTCCGGCTGGTAGCGCGCCAGGCCCAGCGCGAGCGCGCCAAAGGTCTGCGCCATGGCCGTGCCGTCGATCACGCCCAGCACCGGTACACCGAAATGCCGCGCCAGGTCGGCGCTGGACGGGGTGCCGTCGAACAGGCCCATCACGCCTTCGATCAGGATCAGGTCGGCCTCCCCCGCCGCTTCCCACAACAGGCGACGGCTTTCCTGCTCGCCGACCATCCACATGTCCAATTGATACACCGGCGCGCCACTGGCGCGTTCGTGAATCATCGGGTCAAGAAAGTCCGGCCCGCATTTGAATACGCGGACCTTGCGCCCCAGGTTGCGGTGCAAACGCGCCAACGCGGCGGTGACGGTGGTTTTGCCTTGACCGGACGCCGGTGCGGCGATCAATACGGCCGGGCAATGACGGGGCTGATTCAAAGTTCGACGCCTTTCTGAGCCTTGATACCGGCCTGGAACGCGTGCTTGAGCATGCCCATTTCGGTGACGGTATCGCCCATTTCGATCAGTTCAGGCTTGGCGCCACGGCCGGTGACCACCACGTGCTGCATCGGCGGACGGGCTTGCAGGTCGCTGAGCACCTGGTCCAGATCGAGGTAGCCGTGCTTGAGCGCAATGTTCAATTCGTCCAGCACTACCAGGCCGATGGAGGGGTCATTGAGCATCGCCCGGGAGACGGCCCAGGCCGCTTCGGCGGCCGCGATATCGCGCTGGCGATCCTGGGTTTCCCAGGTGAAGCCTTCGCCCATCACATGGAAGTGCACTTGCTCGGGGAAACGGCGGAAGAACAGCTCTTCGCCGGTACTGTGGCGCCCCTTGATGAACTGCACCACGCCGCATTGCATGCCATGGCCCATGGCCCGGGCCAGCATGCCGAAGGCGGAACTGCTCTTGCCCTTGCCGTTGCCGGTCAGCACCAGCAGCAAACCGCACTCATTGGGCGAATTGGCGATGCGTTCATCGATCACGGCTTTTTTGCGCAGCATGCGCGCCAGGTGGCGTTCTTCGCGGTCGGGGGTATCGGTCATGGCAGCTCTCCGTTGGGGCTGGACAAAAACGGCGGGCAGGAAAAAATAAAACAGACAGCCAAGCATCGCCCACCGTGATGCTGTTGAATGTTTCAGGCCGGTCTCCGGGCTCATGAGTGGCGCTCTGCCTGTGTAAAAGACAGTGCCGGCCAACGGCGCGCCTTCCCATATCGCCTGCGATACAGTGGCCAACAGCGCCGTCTTGACTCATTTACCGTTGCGGGGGCAGCGCCGGAATTGCGGCAGCACTGTGTACAAGTGCGCTCACTCACCGGCTTCCCTGTTTCACTCTGTCGACGCAAACGCCACAGAGCACCTGGAACAAGCCGCGAAGGTTAGTGGGTTGGGGGTGGAGCGTCAATTAAAGCTGGCCCTGTACTTGAACCATCAAGGTGATGTGCTTCTCTACCCTTACAGGTATTCAGGAGAACACCATGCATAAAACCAGACTCGCCTTACTGATCATGTTCGCCGGCACCCTCGCCGCCTGCGGAGAAAGCTCCACTCTGCAGGTGGCAGATGGCACCGGACCCTCGCCCCGGTTGCCGGAACCGAACAAGACGCTGATCCCCACCGTAAACATCGCGCCGGCTGTCGGTTGGCCAGAAGGTGCCAAGCCAACTGCCGCAGCCGGCACGCAGGTGGCCGCATTTGCCGAGGGCCTGGAGCATCCGCGCTGGCTCTATGTGTTGCCCAATGGCGACATACTAGTGGCCGAGACCAACGCACCGCCCAAGCCGGATGACACCAAAGGCATTCGCGGCTGGGTCATGGAAAAAGTCATGGGCCGCGCCGGCGCGGGTGTGCCGAGCCCGAACCGCATCACCCTGCTGCGCGATGCCGACCACGACGGTGTCGCCGAAACGCGCACGGTGTTCCTGGAAAACCTCAACTCGCCGTTCGGCATGGCCCTGGTCGGTAACGACCTGTACGTGGCGGACTCGGACAAGTTGCTGCGTTTCCCCTACCAGCCTGGCGAAACCGCGATCAAGGCGGCCGGCACCAAGGTTGTCGACTTACCGGGTGGCAGCCTCAACCATCACTGGACCAAAAACGTGGTGGCCAGCCAGGATGGCAGCAAGCTGTATGTCAGCGTCGGCTCCAACAGCAACGTCGGCGAGAACGGTCTGGAAGCCGAAGAAGGCCGGGCGGCGATCTGGGAAGTGGACCGCGCCACGGGCCAGCACCGTATTTTCGCCTCCGGCCTGCGTAACCCCAACGGCATGGCCTGGGAACCCCAGAGCGGCAAGCTGTGGACGGCAGTGAACGAACGCGATGAAATCGGCAGTGACCTGGTGCCGGACTACATCACCTCGGTCAAGGATGGCGCGTTCTACGGCTGGCCTTTCAGCTATTACGGGCAACATGTGGACGTGCGCGTCACGCCGCAGAACCCGCAGCTGGTGGCCAAAGCCATTGCGCCGGACTATGCGGTCGGCCCGCATACCGCGTCATTGGGGCTGACTTTCGCGCAAGGCAGCAAACTACCGGCGCAGTTCAGCAACGGTGCGTTCATCGGCCAGCATGGCTCGTGGAATCGCAAGCCGCACAGTGGCTACAAGGTGATCTTCGTGCCGTTCGAGGGTGGGCAGCCTAAGGGCAAGCCGGTGGATGTGCTGACCGGGTTCCTTGATAAAGATGAGAACGCCATGGGTCGGCCAGTGGGGGTGGTGATCGATCAGCAAGGCGCTTTGCTGGTGGCGGATGATGTGGGCAATAAGGTGTGGCGGGTTTCCGCTGCCAAGTAAACCCTCTCAGGCACACCACAAAACAATGTGGGAGGGGGCTTGCCCCCGATGGCGGTGTATCAGTCACTATCTCCAGTGGCTGACACACCGCTATCGGGGGCAAGCCCCCTCCTACATTTGAATCTATGTCTGACTCAGGGATTGCGTGCCAGGTTGGCCGGCAGCACGCGCTTGGCGCTCAGGTAAGCATTCTGCCAATACGCCTTGGACAGCGTATCCAGCTTCACTGTACCGCCGGTCTGCGGTGCGTGCACAAAACGGCCCTCGCCCACATAGATCCCGGCGTGACTGACCCGCGAACCACCACCGGTGGCAAAGAACAACAGGTCACCGGTTTGCAGGTTCTGCTCGCTGACGTCCTGAGCACGCATCACGATCAGCTCGCGAGTAGTACGCGGCAAAGAAATACCCGCCGCGTCACGGTAGACAAAGCCAATCAGCCCGCTGCAATCAAACCCCGAGTCCGGCGTGTTGCCGCCCCAACGATAAGGCGTACCCACCAGACCCAGCGCGCGGAAGAGCACGTCTTCCGCGGCAGGCGAAAAGTTCTGGGTGGAATAGTTGAACACCGGCTTGGGCTTGACCGCTACGGGAGCGGGCGGCGGTGGACGGTTCGCGCAGGCGCTGAGGAGCGCGGCGCAAACAAGCAGAATAAGGCGGGCCGAGGTCGACATGTGCAGAACAATCCTGGACTGGATGCGGCTTTCGCTGCCGAACGCTGAAAACCAGAACGCGCAAGCAGGGCTCGCGCGAACGGATTACAGCAATGTCCAGGGATTCTAGCGCTTACGCGTCAAACTTCAAGTATCACTTTAACTTTACTTACTGGCGGTAACCGTAGCGGGAGCCATGGCGAGTGCGCGCTTGGCTTCGATGAAGGTCTTGCTCCAGTAGCTGTCGCCCAGGTTATCGACCCGCACCCCACCGCTGCGGCGGCTGCTGGAGTGGATAAACTGGTTATCGCCCAGGTAGATACCGGCGTGGCTGACCCGACCGCGACCGGCTGTACTGAAGAAAAGCAGATCACCGGGCTTGAGGTTGTTGCGCGCGACCAACGGTGCTTTCACGTTGATCATTTCGCGGGTGGAGCGCGGCAGATTCATGCCGGCTTCTTCACGAAACAGATAGCCGATAAAACCGCTGCAGTCGAAACCGGCTTCGGAAGTGCCGCCGAAACGGTAGCGGGTACCGATCAGGGACATGCCGCGCTCGAGAATGCTGTCGGCCAGAACGGGGAGTTGGTAAGGCTTGCTGCCGGAGAAATCGGCGAGTTCTTTTTCGGTTGCCAGCTCTTCTTCATAAACAGAAGCAGACTGTGCAGCAACGAATTTAGCCTGATTTTGAACCTGGGGTTTTTGCTGTTCTGCCACCTGCTGAGGGTGGGAGGCGCAACCAAACAACAGGGTAACGAGTGCGAGAGGCACGAGGGGTGCGAAGCGATTTAGCATGGGCACGACCGTGGCTGATGTGTAAAGAAGGCGAGACTATGCCCGCTATCACATCGATTTGCAAATTCAATCGAGTTCTTTGTGACTTCTTGTTTGGACCATGCCATCTAAGCCCTTGATCCCTGATACCTGCCTCTTGCGTGGCCAAACCGGCTCAAACGCATATTTTCTGGCGCCTGGAATTTGCCGAAAGCCTGGAAACGCAAGGGCTGGCTACCAGCCGAGGGTTTCCTTCAGGAATGGGATGGTGAGCTTGCGCTGGGCCTGCAATGAGGCCTGGTCGAGCTGTTCAAGCAGATCGAACAAGGCGCTCATGCTGCGCGTGCCACGGGTGAGAATGAAATGCCCGACCTCGTCGGTCAGGTGCAGGCCGCGACGCGAGGCGCGCAGTTGCAGGGCGCGCAATTTGTCCTCGTCGGACAGGGGGCGCATCTGGAAGATCAACGCCAGCGTCAGGCGCGACTTGAGGTCGGCCAGCTTCACCGGCAGTTCACGTGGCGAGGTGGATGCGGCGATCAACAGGCGCCGGCCGCTGTCGCGCAGGCGGTTGAACAGGTGGAACAGCGCCTCTTCCCAATCCGCCTTGCCCGCGATGGCCTGCAAATCGTCAAGACACACCAGTTCGTATTGTTCGAGGCTGTCGAAAATCCCGACCCCGTGGTCCATCAGCTCGGCCAACGGCAGGTAGACCGCCGGCTCGCCCATTTGCTCGAAGCGCAGGCACGCGGCTTGCAGCAAGTGGGTACGCCCTACGCCATGCTTGCCCCACAGATAGATCAGGCTTTCAGTCCACCCGGCGTCGGCTTCGCAGAGGCGCTCGACATAGCCGAGTGCAGCGGCATTGGCGCCTGGGTAGTAATTGATAAAGGTAGCGTCGTCACGCAGACGCACACCTAAGGGCAGCTGAATCGGTTTCATGCTGACTGAACGGCTCCCATCGAACCGTTAGTGGCCTCTGTGTAAAGTTTGCAAAGTTTATACGTGTGGCGCCGAGCGCACAATGCAGCAGACCACAAGCAAAATCAAAGGTTTGCGTTAACCTGCTGGTTTTACGCGAATTGTTTGACGCACTCACCCCATAACAACAAACCCGGTGATGAGCCGGGTTTGTGATGCTGCGATTACAGATCGGGGTCTTCAACGCCCGTGTACACGTCCGAATCCTTGTACAGATCGTGAACATGCCGCACCAGCACCATGATCACCGCCGCCACCGGCAGCGCCAGCAGGATGCCGGTAAAGCCGAACAGCTCACCGCCCGCCAGGATCGCAAAGATCACCGCCACGGGATGCAAGCCAATCCGATCGCCCACCAGCAGCGGCGTCAGCACCATGCCTTCCAGTGCCTGACCGACCATGAATACCGCGACAATTCCCAACATCGGGTACAGATCACCACCAAACTGGAACAGCCCCGCCACCAGCGCCGCGCCGATACCAATCACAAAGCCCATATAAGGCACGATCGCAGCAAGGCCGGCAATCAGGCCGATCAACAGGCCCAGCTCAAGGCCGATCGCCATCAAGCCGGCGGCGTAGATGATGCCCAGCGCCAACATCACCAGCAGTTGCCCACGTACGAACGCGCCCAATACTTCATGGCATTCGCCGGCCAGGGACACGATGCGCTCCTCGCGGTCGCGCGGCAGCAGGCTGCGGATCTTGGCCATCATGATGTCCCAGTCCCGCAGCAGATAGAACGCCACCACCGGAATCAGCACCAGATTGGTCAGCCAGCCGATCAGCGCAAGGCTGGAAGCGGTTGCCTGGCTGAGCACCATACTGACGATATCGGTGGTCTTGTCCATATGCTCACTGATTGCCGCCTTGACCTTGTCGAACTTCCAGAACCCGTCCGACAGCCCCAGCTTGGCCTGGGCCCAGGGCATCGCCGTGTGCTGCAACCAGTCGAGCATCTGCGGCGCCAGTTCGTAAAGTCGATACAGCTGCTTGGCCAGCATCGGCACCAGCACCAGCACCAGGGCGGTGATGATCAGGGTGAACAAGGCAAAAACCGCGATCACACCCCAGGTTCGCGACAGGCCGGCTTTCTCCAGGCGATCCACCACGGGATCGAACAGATAGGCGAGCAGCAACGCCACCAGAAACGGCGTCAGGATCGAATGCAGCAGGAACACAAAAACGCACAGCAGGACAATCCCGCCAAGCCACACCCAACGACGCGTATCCGCCATAAACCACTTCCTCTGTTATTGGCTTCCCTCTTCTATAGAAGGAAGACCACTTACCGCTTATCTACTTACCAGTGAAAACGTAACTGCGCCTGAGGCTCGGGCGCGGCGGCCGGCTGTGCGCCATCGGCCGGCGGTTGCTGGACGGGGATTTCACCGGCCGGCACTTCCTGCAGCCTGGCCAGACTCAACTGGGTGCGCAACTGCTCGGCGCTGCCATTGACGCGATACACAATTCGGTCGCCATCCACCCGTTGCGGCTGGCCACCAAAGGGCTCCAGCAACCGACCCAGGACGGCGTAGCGCTCCAGGTTCATGCCCTGCACCTCAAGCAGTTGCTCGGAGCTGACCCCCGGCTTGACCGCAAAGCGCGGTGCCAGCGTCTGACTGACCGCGAGCAATACCGCATCGGCAACCGCGGCGGTGTCAGCCCCCTGCACGCTGCCCTGCTCGGTCTTGTCGCCCAGCCACAGGCGCCATTTGGCCTGCCACTGGCTGCCTTCCTGGCGCGCATGCACCGCCAGCAACGCATCGGCGCCATAGCGCTCGGAGGCGGCGCGCAGCGGCGTGGCGTCTGGGCTTTCCAGATTCTGCGCGGTGGCGACGACCTGTTCGTCCAGGTCTCCCAGCGGCAGGCGCAGCGGCAAGCCGCGGTGCTGGGCCGCCCGACGCAGCGCCTGCGCCACCGCCTGGCCGTCGCCGACCAGACTGCTGCCATCGGTGGAGTCGTTCAGCCACCAGCCGAGGATCGACGGTCGATTGCTGCCCCAGATGGCCAACCCGGCGTCGCGCAGGGCACGATCGGTGCTGACCGGGTCGAAATCCACTTGCAGGCTTTCCGGCGGGCCGGCGTCGTAGCCGTACTGGCTGATGATTTGCTGCGGGTCCTTGCGGATTGCCGCCAGGCCTGGGCCCTCGGCGGCCTTGGCATCACCGGTCAAGCGGATGACCAGGGTCTGCACGGCGCGCTGGGTGGCCTGGTCACGCTCCTGGGGCGACTGGCTGCTGACCGGTTCGAGGACTTGATAGAGGCCATTGAGGGTTTCGGCATGACTCGCCAGGCTGACCAATGACAAGCAGCCTACAAAAAAGAATTTACACAGACGCATGGAAGATTCCCGAACGACAAATTTAGCGGCTGGAACAGACCGCGTGATCTCGGTTTGGCAAGGCTGTGACACAGCGACCGGTAAAACATTCACGGGTCTCGACAAGTTTTCATACTGTCATAACGATAGCGGGATCAAGGCTATACCTTAATACGCTCCATTACCGCGCCGATTCCGGTTTTTTTAAGCTCATATGCCCTGCCCGTCGGCCCGAGGATGGCCGCTGCCCCTCAAGCCTGATAAAATCGCGCGCCTTCGCAGACCGTCGACGGCCGAGCCTTTGCCAAAAGTGCCCGCCCGCCCGGTCGTTACCCAGAAATCCCCCTTAAAGGCCTGGATCATGAGCAAGCAACCCTCCCTGAGCTACAAGGACGCCGGTGTAGACATCGACGCCGGTGAAGCATTGGTCGAACGCATCAAGAGCGTCGCCAAGCGCACTGCGCGCCCCGAAGTCATGGGTGGCCTGGGCGGTTTCGGCGCCCTCTGCGAAATCCCGGCCGGCTACAAGCAGCCTGTCCTGGTATCCGGCACCGACGGCGTGGGGACCAAGCTGCGCCTGGCCCTGAACCTGAACAAGCACGACAGCATCGGCATCGACCTGGTCGCCATGTGCGTCAACGACCTGGTGGTATGCGGCGCCGAGCCGTTGTTCTTCCTCGACTACTACGCCACCGGCAAGCTCAATGTCGAGACCGCGACCCAGGTGGTCACCGGCATCGGCGCCGGCTGCGAACTGTCGGGTTGCTCACTGGTGGGCGGCGAAACCGCTGAAATGCCAGGCATGTACGAAGGCGAAGACTACGACCTGGCGGGTTTCTGCGTCGGCGTGGTGGAAAAATCCGAAATCATCGACGGCTCCAAAGTGGCTGCCGGCGACGCGCTGCTCGCCCTGCCATCCTCCGGCCCGCACTCCAACGGCTACTCGCTGATCCGCAAGATCATCGAAGTGTCCGGCGCCGACATCGAAAACATCCAGCTTGACGGCAAGCCACTGACCGACCTGCTGATGGCCCCGACACGCATTTACGTCAAGCCACTGCTCAAGCTGATCAAGGATACCGGCGCTGTCAAAGCCATGGCCCACATCACCGGCGGCGGCCTGCTGGACAACATCCCGCGCGTACTGCCAAAAGGCGCCCAGGCGATTGTCGATGTGGCCAGCTGGCAGCGCCCTGCAGTCTTCGACTGGCTGCAGGAGAAAGGCAACGTCAACGAAACCGAGATGCACCGCGTGCTCAACTGCGGCGTGGGCATGGTCATCTGCGTGGCGCAGGAGCACGTTGAAAGCGCGCTGAACGTATTGCGCGAAGCCGGCGAGCAGCCTTGGGTCATCGGCCAGATCGCCACGGCTGCCGAAGGCGCAGCCCAGGTTGAACTGAAGAACCTTAAGGCCCATTGATGCACGAGCGGATGCCCGCAACCTGTGATGTCGTGGTGCTGCTTTCCGGCACCGGCAGTAACCTGCAGGCCCTGATCGATAGCACGCGTACCGGCAACAGCCCGGTGCGCATCGCTGCGGTGATTTCCAACCGCAGCGACGCCTACGGCCTGCAACGCGCCCGGGACGCGGGCATCGAGACCCGGTCGCTGGATCACAAGGCGTTCGAAGGTCGCGAGGCTTTCGACCAGGCCTTGATCGAACTGATCGACGCCTTCGACCCCAAGCTCGTCGTCCTGGCCGGCTTCATGCGTATTCTCAGCGCGGATTTCGTGCGTCATTACGCAGGCCGCCTGCTCAATATCCACCCGTCCCTGCTGCCCAAATATAAAGGCATGCACACCCATCAGCGCGCCCTCGACGCCGGTGACAGCGAGCATGGCTGCAGCGTGCACTTTGTCACCGAGGAACTCGATGGCGGGCCTCTGGTCGTACAGGCAGTGGTTCCGGTAGAGTCAGGCGACTCGGCGCAGACGCTTGCGCAACGGGTTCATACCCAGGAACACAGGATTTACCCGCTGGCTGTTCGCTGGTTTGCCGAGGGTCGGTTGATTCTGGGTGAACAGGGTGCATTATTGGACGGTCAGTTACTTGCGGCCAGCGGCCACTTGATTCGAACCTAGGAGATTTTATGCGTCGCGCCCTGCTTTTCGCTTTTGCGCTGTTCGCTCTGCCTGCCGTGCAAGCGGCAGACCTTCACCCCTTCTCCGTCAGCTACACCGCCGACTGGAAGCAGCTGCCCATGAGCGGTTCGGCTGAACGCAGCCTGACCAAAAACGGCGACGGCACCTGGACCTTGAACTTCAAGGCCTCAATGATGATTGCCAGCCTGACCGAAACCAGCGTGATCCTGTTCGACAAGGACACCCTGCAACCCAAGAGCTACAGCTTCGAGCGCGGCGGCTTGGGCAAAGCGAAGAAGATCAACTTGGATTTCGACCAGGCGACCAAGAAAATCACCGGTTTTGAAAACAAGGACCCGGTCAACGTCACCCTCGAAAGCGGCATGCTCGATAAGTCCACCTATCAACTCGCGCTTCAGCGAGATGTGGCGGCCGGCAAGAAAAGCATGAGCTATCGCGTGGCCGAAGGCACTGACGTCGATACCTATGACTTCCGCGTCATTGGCGCGGAAAAGGTCCAGACCAAGGTGGGCGCCATTGACGCGATCAAGGTTGAGCGCGTGCGTGACCCCTCCCAGAGCAAGCGCATCACGCAGATGTGGTTTGCCAAGGACCAGGGCGGCATTCTGGTTGCCTTGCGTCAGGTTGAGACGGACGGTAAGGAATACAACATCATGCTGCAGGATGGCACTGTTGACGGTAAGGCCGTCAAGGGTAGCTGATAGCCCTGATGAGTTGAAAAGAGCCTCGCTGAATGCGGGGCTTTTTTTCGCCTGGATATTTGCTGTGAAGCTTCTGGCCTCATCGGGGGCAAGCCCCCTCCCACACTTGGAATGCATTTCAAATGTGGGAGGGGGCTTGCCCCCGATGGCGTAAGCAGCCTACCCCCAGAACATGAAACCTTTGTCATCTAAACCGCCTCCCTGCAACCAAATGCCACGGTTTACGAGGCCTCCAGCACTGTTGCGTTTCCTGCAATGAATTGTTGCACGCAAAACCAGTTTACTTAGCAAGCTAACAACTCATATAACAAAGACCTGCGACGACTTGCCGCAGATCAACCAGAGATTGGAGCAAGCAGATGACTGTAAAAGTAACTGAACGCGACGATGAACATATGTCCCATGAAGCGCTGGGCCACGGGATTCACATCTGGGATGTACATCAACAAGATTTGCTGGTCGGCATGTTCCACAACGAGAGCGATGCCCATAATTATAAAAATGAACTTGAATCGCTTGAGATGAAACGCCAGGCACAAGGCTCCTGAAATTCCGAAATCGCGTAGACGCCCGGCCCACGCAGCCAGGCCGCCTGCAAACGAAAACCCCGCCTTTTGAGCGGGGTTTTCGTTTTTAAACACGCCGTTCGCCCGCTGAATAATCGTTTCCGCAAAAAGCGTAACAACAAATAGACATTTGGTAATGATTCTCGATAGTATCGCTGCGCTTTTACTCGACCCCACGGAAACGGAGTTTGACTTGATGCACGGACACGTCACCACACCGGAACAATCCCTGCTTGGTCGCTGGGGTGAAGCACTCGCCACCCGTCAATTCCAGGCCAGGCATATTACGCTCGATACGCTGGTCGCAACCCTGGCGCCCGCCTGCGAGCGCAGTTTCCAGCGTCTGATCCAGGCATTGTTTCGTGAAGGTCTGCTTGACCCAGACACCCTCAGCCACGACGAGCACGGCCACTGCTGGCTGCTGCTGCCGGACCAGACCCGCGTGCGCTTCGAGCATCTGCGCCCCGGCCGCATGGCCAGTTGGGATTTGCGCGGCAAGGTCAGCGTCCTGAAGGCTGGGCAGCCTGAGCAGAAGATCCAATTCCCGTCGCAGTTGCTGAGCTTGCTGAACACCCGTCTCGCATCACCCGCCGCCCCGGAGGTGCTGGACCGACTCAACACAGAGATCGACGACAGCTTCATCAACGATACCCTGTGCCTGGCGTTTCACGAGCAATGGACGCTGCAGTTGCAGGCCGCAATGGCCCCTCTGCACCAGGGCAACCTGCTCGGCTATCTGAAGAATGACCCAGGCGTTGGCAACCCGACGTCAGTGCTTGAACAATGGGGTACGCTCGGTCATCCCTGGCACCCGAACTACAAGACGAAGCTGGGTCTGGGCACTGAACAAGTAATCGATTTCTCGCCGGAGTTCGAAGCGCGTTTCCCGGTCTTGCTGTGCGCCCTGCACCGTCAGTACGCCCATGTCGAAAGCCTGGCCGGGACTGCGGATTACTGGCAGTGGTGGCAACACCAGTTCCCGCACGCCGCCGGCCAATTGACAGCACAACTGACCGCCCTCGGCCTTGAGGCCGGCGATTATCTGCCGCTGCCTGCCCACCCCTGGCAAGCTCGCCAGGAGCTGCCGCACCTGTTCGCCAACGAAATCGCCGATCGGCTGCTGGTGCTGACCGACATCGTTGCCTTCACGGCGCACCCGACCATGTCGTTCAGGACCGTCCTGCCTGAAGGCCGCAGCGACGCGCCAATGGTCAAGCTTCCGGTTTCTCTGCGCCTGACCAGCGTGCAGCGCACGGTGTCACCCCGCTCGGCGCGCATGGGCCCGCGAATCAGCCATCTGCTGCAGACCATTCTGGCGCGCGAGCCCGACATCCAGCGCCTGCTCAGCATCGTGCCCGAACGGCTCGGCGTGCATTTCAAGCCACAACCGGTAAATGACGAACACTCCCGCCACCTGGCCGTACTCTACCGCGACAACCCGCAAAGCCTGCTTGAAACGGGCGAGATGGCCATCCCGGTAGGCAGTCTGTTCGCCACCGACCAGCATGGGCAGCCGCTGCTCCGCCAGTGGGTCCGCCTGAGCAAAGGCACCGACGACGCACAGGCCATCCGCGCATTCTTCAAGGACTACGCATCCATCGCAGTGCCCGCCCTGCTGGGCATGTACCTGCGCTATGGCGTGGCCTTCGAGGCCCATCAACAGAATTCCTTTATGGTCATGGGCGCAGACGGGCACGTCAGCCGCCTGCTGTTGCGCGATTTCGGCGATATCCGCATCGACCGCAAGACCTTGCACGTCCAAGGCCTGGATATCGAATTGCACGATCCGAAGATGACCTTGTACGACGATGCGGGTTTCGTGCGCGACAAGTTGCTGCACACGGTGTTCATGTGCCATCTGGGCGAATTGGTATTGCTCTGCGCGCGCCACTTCGATATTGACCAGGCGCTGTTGTGGGACGAACTGTCAGCGCAGGTCAGCCAGTGCTTTGATGACGTGCGCAGCCAAGTCGACCCCCAACGCTGGCTGACCGAACGGGCCGCGCTGCTGGAACAGGACTGGCCGGCCAAGTCGTTTATGCGCATGCGGCTGATGGAAAGCCACGCCGATATCGTCGGGCGTCTGCCCAACCCGTTGAGCACTGCCGCCAATGTCGGCTAACAGCACTGCGCTGCGCTTGCTGGTGGTGATTCAGCTGGTGTCGATGGGCGCCATGGAAATGAGCGGGCCTTTCTGGCCGTTGCAGATCCAGAAACTGCTTGGCACTGCGAACGCTCACTACACCGGTCTGCTTTCTTCGCTGGTGTACGCCGGGCCGATGATGGCAGCGATGATCCTCACGCCCATGTGGGGAAGACTGGGTGATCGCACCGGCCACAAGCCGATGATCATCCGGGCGCTGCTCGCGCTGGCGGTATGCCAGGCGCTGGCCGGCATTACCTACGACCCCTGGCTGCTCGTACTCATTCGTGTGGCGCAAGGTGCGTTGGCCGGTTTTATCGCGGCAGCCCAGGCCTATGCACTGGCCTGCTGCGGCGACGGCGGTCGCGGGCATATTCTGGCCCGGCTGCAATCAGCCACTGCCGTGGGCTCCCTGGCCGGGCCGGTGCTGGGTGGCTGGCTGATGGATATATCCGGTTTCGCTTTGCTGTGCTACAGCGCCACCGCTGTCTGCCTGTTGTGCGCAATAATCAGCGTGTTTCTACCCAGCGATTCACCACGCTCGAGACCTGCGCTCACGTCCAAGCCCGCTGCACTTCCCAAAGGTTGGCTCGGCGCGATGCTGGGAATCATCGTATTGATCCAGGCTGCCAAGATGATGCCGCAACCGTTCTACGCTTTGTATGTTGCCGATATTCTGCATGCGCCCGCATGGCTGATCGGCGCCAGCTATGCCGCCAGCGCGCTGACCCTGGCGCTGTCCGCGCCGCTGTGGGGCCGCTTGTTCGACCGCCACTCACCCGCGCGCACGCTGCACATCATCGAATGGGTCACCTGGTTCTGCGCCCTGACGCTGGCCTTCACGGCGATGGCCGGCGAATGGCTGGGGTTCCTTGCCAGTCGCCTGCTGTGGGGCGTATGGCAGGGCGCGTTGCTGCCGGTCGCCTACACCTTGATCGCCAATACCGTTGCCCCCAGCCAGCAGGGATTTGCCTTGGGCATGGGCAACAGCGCCGCCAAGGCCGGCGCGTTGTGCGGCGCGCTGCTGGGGGGCATCGGCATGGCAATGGTGGGCCTGGCGCACAGCTTCTGGCTGGTGGCGCTGACGTATGCCCTGGCTGCACTGGGCATCCGCGCAATTCGTTCGTTCACCCGAACACCTGAAATGTCCGATTTTTCTGTCAATACTTCTAATAACTCAAAGGCAAGGTCATGAATACAACACAATGGGCGATTCTGCTGCCCCTGCTCGGGTCGATCAGTGCCCCCGCCTGGGCCGATCAAACGGAAGAAACGCCAGCGGCGACCAGTCTGCAACTACAGGCCACGGTGGTTTCGGCCACACGCAGTGAAACCAGCATCGCGGCGATCCCGGGCTCGGTGCAGGTTATCGATGAGCAACAGATCCGCCAGCAGACGTCGGCAGGACGCCGGGTTGCCGATATCCTCGGGCAACTGGTGCCTGGCATCGCCCCTTCCAGCGGCGGCATGAGCAACTTCGGCCAGACGCTGCGCGGGCGCAATACGCTGATCCTGATCGACGGGGTGTCCCAGAACGCCACGCGCGACAACTTCCGCCAGCTCAACAGCGTGGCCCCGGAGAGCATCGCGCGCATTGAAGTGATTTCCGGCGCCAGCAGTGTCTACGGCGCCGGCGCATCGGGCGGCATCATCAACATCATCACCAAGCGCAACACCGGTGAAGACCTGGCCTTCAGCAGCAAGATCGGCATGACGGCCGGTGACAATCTCAGCCGCAAAGGCTTTTCCTACCAGGCCTTCCAGAGTGCAACAGGCCGCGAGGGCCCGCTGGACTGGTATGTGTCGGGCAACACGGTGCAACGCAACGACCAGTTCGACGGCAACGGCAAGCGCATTCCCCAGGACACGTCCCAGGGCAGCAACATGGACACCGACACCTACGATCTGCAAGGCCGCTTCGGCTATACGCTCGATGACGACAAGAAGATCAGCCTGTCGCTGCAGGACTACAAAGACGAACAGGACACCCGCTACACCAAGAACCCGCGCATCACCAGCGAGGCCGTCGCGGTGAAGGGCCTGGATCTGGACGACCAGCCGTCCACTCACAACCAGGCGGTCAACCTCAATTATGCCGACAAGGACTTCTACGGCCAGGGCCTGCAGGTGGAAAGCTACTGGCGCCGCGCCGATGCGCTGTTCTTCCCGGACCTGTCCCGGGGCCGGGCCGGCGTCTCGGACAACAACAGCGTGCAGGACGTATATGGCCTGCGCGCCGCCATCGACACACAGATGCCGGACATCGGCCCCGCGACCGGCAACCTGGTGTGGGGCGCCGACTACGATCACGAAACCTCGCGTCAACGCGGCGACCAATACCGGGTCAACGGCCTGACCTACACCAAGACCGGGACCACCTTCGAGTTGGGCCCGGACATCCAGACCACCACCAAGGCCATCTTCGGCCAGCTGTCCTATGATATCGGCGACTGGACCTTGCGCGGTGGCGTGCGCCGCGAATGGATCCAGAGTGAAGTCGACGACAGCATCGCCTACGGCGAAATCGTTCAGACCGGCAACCGCGCAACGCTGCCGGGCGGCACCCTCAAGTATGACGACACGCTCTACAACCTCGGCGCGGTGTACCACCTGAGTGAAAACCAGGACGTGTTCGCCAACTTCAGCCAGGGTTTTTCCCTGCCGGATATCCAGCGTTTCCTGCGTGACGTCAACAGCACCTACAACATCCAGGACCTCAACGCCCAGGCGCTGAAAGTCGACAGCTATGAGCTGGGCTGGCGTGGCAACTGGGACAAGTGGCTGGCCAATGTCACGGCGTATGAAAACACCTCGGATGTCACCCAGTTCTATGATGCCAATGACCGCGTGCTGCGCCTGATCAATCAGAAAGAGCGCGTGCGCGGTATCGAAACCAGCCTGACGTACAACGTCACCGACGAGTGGTCGGTAGGCGGCACCTACGCATATTCCAAAGGCGAAACCCAGCAGAACGGCAAATGGATCGACCTGCCCGCCACGCGTATTTCCCCGGCCAAGACCACCGCCTTTGTCGGCTATCAGCGTGACGACTACAGCCTGCGCCTGCAGGGCATGCGCCTGGCCAATTATGACGCGGCCTTCAAGGACAACAATGGTCGCGATATCCAGGGCTACACCCTGGTTGACCTGCTGGGCTCGGTCAGGCTGCCGGTCGGTCGCCTCGAGGGGGCGGTGTACAACCTCACCAACCGCAACTACCAGAACATGTTCGCCCAGGCCAATGCCCGCGCACCGTACCCGAATGCCGAAGGTCGCACCTTCAGCCTGAGCTACGCGGTGGATTGGTAATCCGGCAGACGCTGCACGGTAAAAACACAAACCCCGCCTGTTGGCGGGGTTTGTTGTTTCTACGGCCTTACCACATCAGATCATCCGGGATCTGGTAGGCGGCGTACGGATCATCTTCATCCGGCACCTGGCTTTCGGTCAGGAGGTTGAGCTGCACGATACGTTCCGGCGCGCGCTCCTGGATCTTCAGCGCGGCTTCGCGCGGGATCACTTCGTAGCCACCGCCGTGGTGCACGATGGCCAGGGAGCCATTGCTCAGTTTATTGCGCATCAGCGTGTTGACCGACAGGCGCTTGACCTTCTTGTCATCCACGAAGTTGTAGTAGTCCTCGGTGGTCAACTTCGGCAGGCGCGAGGTTTCGATCAATTGCTTGACCTGGGCCGTACGGGCCTTGGCCTCGGCTTTTTCCTGCTGCTGGCGGTTCAGCTCCTGGTCGCGTTTGACCTTTTCGGCGTGCGCCTCGGCCGCCAGGCGTGCCTGGGTGTCATCGACTTCGGCCTGGCCCTTGTGGACCAGACGCTGCTGTTTCTGCTTCTCTTTGCCGACCTGTTTGGCCTGCTTTTGGTTGACCAGACCTGCTTTGAGCAACTGGTCGCGAAGGGAAAGGCTCATGGTGCTTACTCACTTGGGCAACTGCTCAACCGCAGCTGGATACATTCTTTTCCTGGCGTTTGGCTTCGCCCCACAGGGCGTCCAACGTTTCGAGGGTGCAATCTTCTATGGGTTGGTGCGTGTCGCGCAATGCCTGTTCGATAAATCGGAAACGTCGCTCGAACTTGGCATTGGCGCCACGCAGCGCAGTTTCAGGGTCGACCTTGAGGTGACGGGCCAGATTGACCGCCGCGAACAACAGATCGCCGACCTCATCGGCAATCGCTGACGGATCGTTATCGGCCATGGCTTCGAGCACTTCATCGAGCTCTTCGCGTACGTTATCCACCACCGGCAACGCGGACGGCCAGTCGAAACCGACCTGGCTGGCGCGCTTCTGCAACTTGGCCGCACGGGACAAAGACGGCAACGCGGTGGGTACATCATCGAGCAGGGACAGTTGCTCGGGTGCGGCGGATTTCTCCGCACGCTCCTCGGCCTTGATCTGCTCCCAGCGCTGCTTGACCTGCTCTTCGCTCAATTGCGGGATATCCAGCGGTGCATAAAGATCGCCGGTAGGAAACACATGGGGATGACGCCGGATCAGCTTGCGCGTGATGCTGTCGATCACTGCGGCAAACTCGAAGCGCCCTTCTTCGCGCGCCAGTTGGCTGTAATACACCACCTGGAACAGCAGGTCGCCCAGCTCGCCTTGCAGATGATCGAAGTCGCCGCGCTCGATGGCATCGGCCACCTCGTAGGCCTCTTCAAGGGTATGCGGCACGATACTGGCGTAGGTTTGCTTGATGTCCCAAGGGCACCCGTATTGCGGATCGCGCAGGCGGTTCATCAAGTGCAGCAGGTCATCTAGTGAATACATCGATCTCTTTCCACTGAAAATCCAGTGTGGGAGGGGGCTTGCCCCCGATAGCGGTGGGTCAGTCAATATAAGTGCCAACTGACCCTCCCTCATCGGGGGCAAGCCCCCTCCCACATTATTCAACTGCGTTCACCCAGGGGTGCGATTACGCCGTGTCTCAATGATGTTCGGCAACTGGGAAATCCGCCCCAGCAACCGTCCCAGCGCGTCCAGCCCCGGAATCTCGATGGTCAGGGACATCAGCGCGGTGTTGTCCTCTTTATTCGAACGGGTGTTGACCGCGAGTACGTTGATCCGCTCATTGAGCAGCACTTGCGAGACGTCACGCAGCAAACCGGAACGGTCGTAGGCGCGGATGATGATGTCCACCGGATAGGTGAGCACCGGCACCGGCCCCCAACTGACCTGGATGATTCGCTCCGGCTCGCGCCCGCCCAGTTGCAGCACCGAGGCGCAGTCCTGGCGGTGAATGCTCACGCCGCGGCCCTGGGTGATGTAGCCGACGATGGCGTCGCCCGGCAGCGGCTGGCAGCAGCCGGCCATTTGCGTCATCAAGTTGCCTACGCCTTGGATCTGGATATCGCCACGCTTGCCGGGCTTGTAGCCGGTGGCCTTGCGCGGGATCAGTTCCAGCTGTTCGTTGCCGCGCTCCGGCTCCACCAGTTGCTGGGCCAGGTTGACCAGTTGCGCCAGGCGCAGGTCACCGGCACCGAGGGCGGCGAACATGTCTTCGGCGATCTTCATGTTGGCCTTTTCGGCCAGCTTGTCGAAGTCCACCTGGGGCAGGCCCAGGCGCGCCAGTTCGCGTTCGAGCAGGGTCTTGCCGGCCGCGACGTTCTGGTCGCGGGCCTGCAGCTTGAACCAGTGGACGATCTTCGCCCGCGCCCGCGAGGTGGTGATGTAGCCCAGGTTCGGGTTCAGCCAGTCGCGGCTCGGCGTACCGTGCTTGCTGGTGATGATCTCGACCTGCTCACCGGTTTGCAGGCTGTAGTTGAGCGGCACGATGCGCCCGTTGATCTTGGCGCCCCGGCAGTTGTGGCCGATTTCGGTGTGCACGCGGTAAGCGAAGTCCAGCGGCGTGGCGCCCTTGGGCAAGTCGATGGCATGGCCGTCAGGGGTGAAGATGTAGACCCGGTCCGGCTCGATATCCACGCGCAATTGCTCGGCCAGGCCGCCGATGTCGCCGAGTTCTTCGTGCCATTCCAGCACCTGGCGCAACCAGGAGATCTTTTCTTCGTACTGGTTGGACCCGGCCTTCACGTCGGTGCCCTTGTAGCGCCAATGCGCGCAGACGCCCAACTCCGCCTCTTCATGCATGGCGTGGGTGCGGATCTGCACCTCCAGCACCTTGCCTTCGGGGCCGATCACCGCCGTGTGCAGCGAGCGATAGCCGTTTTCCTTAGGGTTGGCGATGTAGTCGTCGAATTCTTTGGGAATATGCCGCCAGAGGGTATGGACGATCCCCAGCGCGGTGTAGCAATCGCGCATTTCCGGCACCAGTACACGCACGGCCCGCACGTCGTAGATCTGGCTGAATGCCAGGCCCTTGCGCTGCATTTTGCGCCAGATCGAATAGATGTGCTTGGCGCGACCGCTGATGTCGGCATCGACGCCGGTGGCCTGCAACTCGGAGCGCAACTGACCCATCACATCGCTGATAAAGCGCTCGCGATCGAGCCGCCGCTCATGCAGCAGCGTGGCGATCTGTTTGTATTGATCGGGTTCGAGGTAGCGGAAGGACAGGTCCTCCAACTCCCATTTGATATGACCGATGCCCAGGCGGTGCGCCAGCGGCGCGTAGATGTCGAAGACTTCGCGGGCGACGCGGTTGCGCTTCTCGTCGTCGGCGGTTTTTACCGCACGAATCGCGCAGGTACGTTCGGCCAGCTTGATCAGCGCGACGCGCACGTCGTCCACCATCGCCACCAGCATCTTGCGCAGGTTTTCCACCTGGCCCTGGGTCCCCAGCACCATCGACTGGCGCGGGCTGAGGCTGGCGCTGATGGCGGCCATGCGCAGCACGCCGTCGATCAGCTTGGCCACCACCGCGCCGAAACGCTGGCTGACGGTCGGCAACGGGATATGCCCTTCACGTACGCCGCGATAGAGCACGGCGGCGATCAGCGAATCCTGGTCCAGCTTGAGATCGGCCAGGATCTCGGCGATTTCCAACCCGGTACGAAAGCTTGAAGTGCCCTCCGCCCACAGGTTCTTGGCCGCATTGTCCTGCTGTTCAGACTCACGCGCGAACTCGCAGGCTGCTTTCAAGGCTTCACGGTCCAGTGCCGGGTCGACACTGACGGCATGATCCAGCCATGCCTCGAGATTGATACTGCCGTCGGTGTTGATCGGCTGGTGTGCTCTCACCTGTACCATCTTGCTTACCTTCCCTACGACGCACCTTGGATGCGCCAAAAATCATCGCCGACCTTGCTGCAGATTCCCTGGCAGTTCACGGCCCTGGAGACTGCAGGCCAGTCGGATTAAACGGGCATCCTAGCCCGCTTCAAATAACGCCATGGCCTCGACATGCGCGGTCTGCGGAAACATGTCGAGGATCCCGGCACGCTTTAGCCGGTAGCCTTGCTTGACCAACTCAGCCGTGTCCCGCGCCAGCGTCGCCGGATTGCAGGACACATACACCAGGCGCCTGACCCCCAGGGTGGCAAGTCTGCGCACAACTTCCTGGGCACCGTCGCGCGGTGGGTCCAAGAGTACCGCAGAAAAGCCTTGTTTGGCCCATTCCGCATCAGTCAGGGGCTGGGACAAATCGGCCTGAAAAAAACGCGCATTATGCAAATCGTTGCTCACGGCATTCTGTGCCGCGCGCTCCACCATGGTCTGCACGCCTTCCACGGCAACCACTTCGCGTACCTGCCTGGCCAGTGGCAGGGCAAAATTGCCCAGCCCGCAGAACAGGTCCAGCACCCGTTCATCGGGTTGCGGCGCCAACCAGTCCAGGGCCTGGGCGACCATCGCCTCGTTGACCCCAGCGTTGACCTGCACAAAATCACCCGGCCGGTACGCCAGCTCCAGACCCCATGCCTCCAGGCGGAAACCGAGCGCGTTACCCGGCTCGACCGGCTCCGGCGGGCCCTCGCCCTGCAGCCACAACCGGGCATCATGGAAGCTGCAAAATTCTTTCAGCACCTGCATGTCCGCCTCGGACAACGGTGCCATATGCCGCAGCAACACGGCGATGGACGTACCACTGAACAATTCCACATGCCCCAACGCCTGAGGTTTGCTCAAGCGACGCAGCATGGTCGGCAGCCGCTGCATGATCGGTTGCAAGGCCTGTACCAGCACCGGGCACTCATCGATGGCGACGATGTCCTGGCTGGCCACGGCACGAAAACCGACCTCTAGGTGTCTGGCCTTGGCGTCCCAGCGCACGGCCACGCGAGCTCTGCGCCGGTAGCCGAATTCCGGACCGCTCAGCGGCGCCGCCCACGCTTGCGGTTCGACGCCGGCCACACGGGACAATTGCTCGGCGAGCATGCGCTGTTTCAGCGCAAGTTGTTCGGCATGGGGCAGGTGCTGCACGCTGCAGCCGCCACAGCGGCCAAAATGCGCACAGGGCGCCGGGCGACGCAATTCGCTGGCCTTGAACACCCGCTCGGTGCGCGCCTCGACCACCTTGCCGTGGGTGCCGAGTACCCGCGCCTCCACCTCTTCGCCGGCCAGCGCACCGTTGACGAACCAGGTACGGCCTTCGAAGAACACGATGCCGCGCCCGTCGTTGGCCAGGCGCTCGATGGTCAAGCGTTGCTTCTTGCCCACCGGAATCTGCGGGGCCCGGCTACCGCCGGTCGGCTGGAAGCGCAGGCCTTTCTCGTGCCTGGCCATCAGTTGGGTTCGTCGAAAATGCCGGTCGACAGGTAGCGGTCGCCTCGGTCACAGATGATCGCGACGATCACCGCGTTTTCCACCTCTTGGGACAAGCGCAACATACCGGCCACGGCGCCACCGGAGGACACGCCGCAGAAGATGCCCTCTTCACGGGCCAGGCGCCGGGTGGTGTCCTCGGCTTCGCGCTGGGCCATGTCGATGATGCGGTCCACGCGCGTGGCGTTGTAGATTTTCGGCAGATACTCTTCGGGCCAGCGGCGGATACCGGGTATGGCCGCGCCTTCCATCGGTTGCAGACCGACGATCTGAATCGCCGGGTTCTGCTCCTTGAGGTAGCGCGAATTGCCCATGATGGTGCCGGTGGTGCCCATGGAGCTGACGAAATGGGTAATGGTGCCCTGGGTCTGGCGCCAGATTTCCGGGCCGGTGCTGGTGTAGTGCGCTTCGGGGTTATCACCGTTGGCAAACTGGTCCAGCACCACGCCACGACCTTCGGCGGCCATGCGTTCGGCGAGGTCACGGGCGCCTTCCATGCCTTCTTCCTGGGTGACCAGAATCAGTTGCGCGCCATACGCAGTCATCGCGGCCTTGCGCTCGGCGCTGCCGTTGTCGGGCATGATCAGCACCATCTTGTAACCCTTGATCGCGGCGGCCATGGCCAAGGCGATCCCGGTATTGCCCGAGGTGGCTTCGATCAGCGTATCCCCCGGCTTGATCTGCCCGCGCAGTTCGGCGCGGGTAATCATTGACAGCGCTGGACGGTCCTTGACGGAACCGGCGGGGTTGTTGCCTTCGAGCTTGAGCAACAGGGTATTGCTGGTTTCACCCGCCATGCGTTGCAAGCGGACCAGGGGCGTGTTGCCGACGCAATCGGCGATTGTGGGGTACTGCAAGGTCATGGCGTATTCGCAATCCAGACTGCGGGGGCGGACATCATACCGGGAAAGACTGGCAGGCCATATCACGCAAAGTGTGGTGCTTATAAGGTAAAGCTATAACGCTTTGTGTTTCACCCGAATCGGGCCAAGGAACTGAGCGCCCCGGCCAACCACTTATCCGAGGCAACAAGGACGCTGGCCATCACGGGCAGCCAGGTTGATCACGCCGACAGGGATTTGAACTATCCAAAGACAGGGCGAAACCATGACTCTCCTCGCAACGTCTCGACTCCCGCCCGCAACGTCTGATGTCGTCAGCCTGCGACCGTCGCCAGGCTCTGCAGCTGATAGCGGCGCCCTGACCCGTCTGAGTGCCGATGACGTACAGCAAATGCTTCAATCTCGAGGCCACAGCGAACTTCTCAAAGAACGCACCGGCCACAACCTGATGCTGACCGCCCATCGCGGAACGGGCCCAACAAGCGTGTTTGGCTCGACATTTCCGCAGACATTTCATCCTGAGAACAGCCTCCAAGCAATCAAAGCTGCGATTGTCCAAGGCGCCGATGCGGTTGAAATCGATATTTTCAAAGCCAAAGACGGCACCGTGATGGTCACCCATGACGATGAGATCTGGCGTAACGCGTTCGGCGCTGATCGCAGCGGCGCCAAACTGCCCGATGGCGAAACCAAGGCGTCCTATCTGGTTGGGCAAAAGACAGCCGATGAACTGCAAAAAATCCCTATTGGGCGCAAGGGTGAAGTCACACCTACGCTGTCGTCAGTTATCGAACTGGTCAACGATGCGAACCAGACACTCATTGCTTACGGCAAAAAACCGGTCATTCTCAATATCGAACTGAAAGATGAAACCGCCGTGTCTTCCATGCTTGATCTCGTGGAACAGGGTGGGCGGAACATGCAGAAACTTGCCCCGGAAAGCATCATTTTCTGTTCGTTCAAACACGAGGCGCTCAAGGAGTTGAAAGCTGAGGCCGAGCAGCGTGGCTTGAGCGGAATAAACATCGCTCCCGGCATCAAAACAGCGGACTTGTTCGGCAAAGAAAACATGAAGGAGGACTTCTCCCTCAAAGATCCCAACGCGAAGTATCAAACCAACGCCACGAACAATCTGCGCAGTCTGGTGGAGGGCAATGGGTTTCAAGGCTACGACGGGATCCTGTGGGATTTGCGCGCACCGATCGTCGAACTTGCCGCATCAGGGAGGAAGGCCATCCACGCCTCCACTTCAGACTTCAGGCAATACGGCGACAATCGCGACTTCTCCCACGTACTCCTCGAGCTGAGCAAGCAAGCCGAAACGTTTTTCAAATGTGACAACGTTGATGACGCGCGGAAAGTCTTGCTGGAATCCAGCATCTTGCTGGGCGGTGTAGGTATTCAGATGCTGTATAAAAAAACGCCGGAGGGTGGCGACGCGTTTTATTTCTATCGACCTGATGATCAACATGACAACAGTTCGATCCTGAAAACAGGGGCAAAAAAACCGATTGCCTACTCAAAACTCGTGTCGGAATGAGGCTTCTTATTGCGCGTGATTTCGCTGAAACACCGCTTCACCCATCGCCGAGATCTGCCCTTCGATCAGCGCCTCGAAGGGTTTTAGCAGCGGCTCAAACGATACCGGTGCTTCCAACACCTGCAATGCCTGCACAATCGCCTCTATCGTCGACAAAGCGCCAGGCCCGGGCGCCTTGCGCAGCCGATACCGGGAAACGCCGCCGGCGGGCAACGTCACACGGGGCAAGGCTGCCAGCAAAGGGTTGAGGTGCAGCAGTTTGCGCGCCTTGCGCCAGGTGCCGTCGGGCACCACCAGCAGTAGCGGCTGATCACCAGGCTCATAGGCTTGCAAAGGGTGCGCATCATCGGCCGGGAATAACAGACGCGCCTGATAACCGGGCGGATTCAATAACGTCTCCAGATCATCGAACACTTCCCCCACCACCAGTTGCGCATGGGTGAGCCCCAACGCCGCCAGTCGCGCGGTATTGAGCGCGTGGTTGACCTCGCTCGGATGCTGCAGCAGCAACACGCGGGTGCGACTGTCGAGACGGGGAATCAGCGGGCACAAGCAGTGGCTGATGGGCCTGAGACAACGGGAACACTGGGGTCTGGACATGTTTTTCAGGCCTGGTTGAGCTGGGCTTTAAGTAAATCGCGGAAGGTCTGGATCAGCGGCTCGCGGCTTCGCCCCCGGCGCATGATCATCGAAAACGGCGCCTGATAGCCAAAGGTGGCCGGCAGCAGCACGCGCAGGTCGCCCTTGTCGGCCCAGGCCTGGGCGTAGTGTTCGGGCAAGTAGCCGACGTAGGCGCCGGACAGCACCAGGATCAACTGCGCCTCCATGCTTTCCACAGTAGCGGCGCTGTGCTTGAAGCCGTGGCGCGCCAGTTCGGCCTGGCTCCAGTAACCACGCCCCACCATACGTTGCTGGGTGATGACCTGCTCGGGGATGCGCCGCTCGTTGAACAACGGGTGTCGAGTGCTGCAATACAGCCAGTGCTGCTCGCGGTACAGCGGCATATAGATCAGCCCGCTCATGCGGTTTGAGAACGCGCCGATGGCAAGGTCCAGGCGATTGTCCTGCACCCCCAGTTGCAGTTCATAAGGGCTCATCACCGACAGATGCAAATGCACCGCCGGGTGTTCGAGGCTGTAGGCGCCGATTACCTCGGCGAACGGCAGCGCTTTGTCGCTGACGGTGGAGTCGAGCACGCCGAGCTTGAGCGTGCCGCGCAATTCGCCCTTCAAGGCGGCGGCATATTGTTCGAAGCCTTCCAGTTCGCCCAGTAAACGCAAGGTTTCCTGATAAAACAGCTCGCCCTTGCTGGTCAGGCTGAAGCCGCCGCGCCCACGGTGGCACAGCACCAGGCCCAACGCCGATTCCAGCTGGCTCATATAAGTGCTGATGGCTGACGTCGACAGGTTGAGCGCGTGCTGGGCATTGGCGAACCCCTGGTGGCGCACGACGCTGACGAAGATGCGCAGGAGTTTGAGGTCGGGCAAGGCATTGACCATGGTGAGTTCCGGATAGCAATGCCTGCAGTCTACCCGCCTGCATTAGTTTAGAAAAATCTGAACTAAGTATTTGCAGCTGCCGATTCTTCCCCGTCTTTGCTTTTCGCAGAATCGACCGCCAACAAACACAACAACGATGAGGCAATCCCGTGGACAAGATTTACCACCAACCACTGGGCGGCAACGAAATGCCGCGCTTCGCCGGCATCGCCACCATGATGCGCCTGCCCCACCTGCAAACGGCCAAGGGCCTGGACGCGGCGTTTATCGGCGTGCCCCTGGACATCGGCACCTCACTGCGCGCCGGCACCCGCTTCGGGCCTCGGGAAATTCGCGCAGAATCAGTGATGATCCGCCCGTACAACATGGCCACCGGCGCTGCGCCGTTCGATTCGCTGTCAGTTGCGGATATCGGCGATGTGCCGATCAATACCTTCAACCTCCTCGACGCCGTGCGCATCATCGAGGCAGCCTACGATGACATCCTCGAGCACGACGTCGTCCCCATGACCCTGGGCGGCGACCACACCATCACCCTGCCGATCCTGCGGGCGATTCACAAGAAACACGGCAAGGTCGGGCTGGTGCACATCGACGCCCACGCTGACGTCAACGACCATATGTTCGGCGAGAAAATCGCCCACGGCACTACCTTCCGCCGCGCCGTAGAAGAGGGTTTGCTCGATTGCGACCGCGTGGTGCAAATCGGCCTGCGCGCCCAGGGCTACACCGCCGAAGACTTCAACTGGAGCCGCAAGCAGGGCTTCCGTGTGGTCCAGGCCGAAGAGTGCTGGCATCACTCTCTTGCGCCGTTGATGGCCGAAGTGCGCGAAAAAGTCGGCGGTGGCCCGGTATACCTGAGCTTCGACATCGATGGCATCGACCCGGCCTGGGCGCCGGGCACCGGCACGCCGGAAATCGGCGGGCTGACCACCATCCAGGCGATCGAAATCATTCGTGGCTGCCAGGGCCTGGACCTGATTGGTTGTGACCTGGTGGAAGTGTCACCGCCCTATGACACCACCGGCAACACCTCGTTGCTGGGTGCCAACCTGCTGTATGAAATGCTTTGTGTATTGCCCGGCGTTGCGCATCGCTGATGAGCAAGAAATCGGTTTGAACAGAATAAAACACTGACAACAAGGGGATCGCAGATCCCCGATCAAGATGTACCTGACCTTGGCTCGCGTGTTTGCCGAGCCGACTGCCGCCTGATCGTCCATAAAAAATATAATCGGAGAATCACCGTCATGGCTTTGGATCTATTCGTCGTACTCATCTACGCCGCCGGCATGCTCGTGCTCGGCTACTACGGCATGCGCCGCGCCAAGACCCATGAAGACTACCTGGTGGCCGGGCGCAATCTGGGGCCATCACTGTATATGGGCACCATGGCCGCCACCGTATTGGGCGGCGCTTCCACCGTCGGCACCGTGCGCCTGGGTTATGTGCACGGTATTTCCGGTTTCTGGCTGTGCGCCGCACTGGGCGCGGGGATCATTGCGCTGAACCTGTTCCTGGCCAAGCCGCTGTTGAAACTGAAAATCTTCACCGTCACCCAAGTCCTGGAGAAACGCTACAACCCCATGGCGCGCCAGGCCAGCGCAGTGATTATGCTGGCCTACGCGCTGATGATCGGGGTGACATCGATCCTGGCCATCGGCACTGTGCTGCAGGTGCTGTTCGGCCTGCCATTCTGGATCTCGGTGCTGCTGGGCGGTGGTGTGGTGGTGGTGTATTCGACCATCGGCGGCATGTGGTCACTGACCCTGACCGATATTGTGCAGTTCGTGATCAAGACAGTGGGGCTGATGTTCATCCTGTTGCCGATCTGCCTGTACCGCGTCGGCGGCTGGGATGAACTGGTGGCCAAGCTGCCGGCATCAAGTTTCAGCTTTACCGCGATCGGCTGGGACACGATCCTGACCTACTTCATGATCTACTTTTTCGGCATCCTGATCGGCCAGGATATCTGGCAGCGCGTGTTCACCGCCCGCGACGAAAAAGTTGCCCGGTACGCAGGCACCTTCGCCGGGTTTTATTGCATTGTCTATGGCCTGGCATGCGCCTTGATCGGTATGGCGGCGCATGTGCTGATCCCGGACCTGGATAACGTCAACAACGCGTTCGCAGCCATCGTCAAAGCCTCGCTGCCGGACGGCATCCGGGGCCTGGTAATTGCCGCCGCCCTGGCGGCGATGATGTCCACGGCCAGCGCCGCCTTGCTTGCCGCGTCCACTGTGCTGACCGAGGACTTGTTGCCACGTCTGCGCGGCGGCAAGCAGTCGAGCCTGGGCGTCAACCGCTTGTTCACCCTGCTGACCGGCATGGCCGTGCTGGGCATCGCACTGGTGGTGAACGATGTGATCAGCGCCCTGACCCTGGCCTACAACCTGCTGGTGGGCGGCATGTTGATCCCGCTGATCGGAGCGATCTTCTGGAGACGCGCGACCACCGCCGCAGCGATCACGTCCATGACCCTGGGGTCCCTGACCGCTCTGGTATGCATGTTCAAGGATGGGCTGGATGCAAACACCCCGATCTATTACAGCCTCGCGGTGGCGTTGGTGAGTTTTGTGCTGGTGAGTGTGGTGTCGCGAAAACCGGGGGCGGTGGTGGCAGGGATGGCTTGATCCCGTCCGGGCTTTAAAGCGGTTTCTTCAGCGGGTGCGACTTCAAATGTCGCACCCGTTTTTTTGCCCTTCAATGGTCAGACGTTCTGGCCAGGATGATCTCCTGAACCAGAGACGCCCACACCAATCCTTGGGTAGTGCCGCCGGCATATGTGCCTCCGGCCACGATTTGATGGTAGGCGGACCAATACACGATCGAAAGCCCATCTGAAGTGCCCGGCCTCGCACATTCGATTATTTGCAGGTCACTCTTTTCGACCGCTATGCGGTAAGACTGTGGAAAATGTCGAGAAATAGCAGCAAGGCACGCCGCGAGTACTCGCTCCTTTTGTTCAAGCGTTGATCCAGGCGGAACCTGCCCGCCGGAGACAAGAATGCAATCCCCGTCCAGGCGGCAGTTCATGACACCAACGGGTAGATCGTACTGCAGCTTGAGTCCGCACATTTCGGCCCCTTCATTTCCGATCACGGGCAGTTTGAAAAACCAGCCGATGATCGCGATTACGTTGGGCTCCTCTACGCCCATGGCAGTGACAACGAAGTGATCTTTGCTCAGCTCACTAATGTGTTCCGACGTCAAAAGCCTGGACCGAAACTGAACCCCCGCACGCTGCAAAAGCCTCTCCAACTCCAGAATCAGATCGTCGAATGCCACCTCGTAGCCGGATACTTCTATAGCGCGACAGACGCCTTGAACGCCATAACTTGCCTGGAATTGCGTTTGACTGATCTCTGCAACTTCATCTCCTGGCTTGCCGCTCGGCCAAGGCCGGCTTTCAATATCGCGTTGCTCGCGTATCGCGTCCTCTACGTCAGTGGCATACCCCATGTAGGCTCGTACAATCCCCGTGCGCGCAAAGGGTGCCAGCGACGGGTTATCGGCCAGAAGTTTTTCAAACAACTCAATGCCTGCTCGGTTGCACTCAACGGCCAAATGCTGGTTTCCGGGCAGCAGGTACGGGTTATGCAGCGGCTTTGCCGTCGTCTCCGTCGCTGACAGGTGACGCATGTTCACCTGCTTGTGGCTGGCGCCATCGCTCTGCCGGTTGCCGCCGTATACGTCGACTTGATAATTGGCCAGGCGAAACATCACGGCTTGAAGCAGGCCGTTGATTCCTCTGCCGATGATCGACACGCGTGGCGCACCGGGCTCTATCTGCTGAGCGGGGATAGTCAATGACTGCGCAAGTTTGCGCGTCACAAGGCCGTGCAAAGCCGTCAAGCTCAGTTGGATTGCGACGGCATAGTCGAGATCGCATTGGCAGTCTTCGGTAGTTGCCGCCTGCGCCGTCAGCGTCGCCGGTTTGCGCCACGTGCAGACACTATAACCGAGCTTTTGCGCACGCACTCGAAACGCGTCCAGTGTGGCGGGCCCATAGTCCAATACGAGCTGGATACCTTCGGCTTGCGCCAAGGTCCGCAAAGCGTCATCGCTGAAGACGTCCGGTTTGGCGACGCAAACCACGCGGGCCTGTTTGTGCAGACTTTGAATAAGGGCGCGGTCAATGCGATGGGCGCAGTCATTAGTCAGAGATAAACATAGAGCGACTGCACGGCTCCCCTTCATCGCCTCAAACCAGTCGACTACAAATGACACGCGGCTGTTTTGGAAGACTTTCCTGCCAGGTGCCGAAGGGTAGCGACTTAACACCTTAATTCGAACATCCGGGTCTCGATCAAGGAGTAACGTGACAAGTTCCTGACCGACATTGCCATATCCCAGCACGCAGATGTCACGGGGTATCGAGCCATCGGCCAGGGTCAGCCAGCGCGCAATATAAGCGGCGACATGCGGCGCGTTCACACCGGGCGTGTTGGCAACTTGAATCCCGCTGGATGCGCATAGGTCCAGTCGAACCTTATCCAGGCTTGTACCCCTGCGAATCAGATGCAGGTTTCCGAAGGGGTGGGCTGAACGCCACATGTCTATGACGTCTGCATCCATGGCCTGGTCCCCGACAACGATTGTTGCTGGACGCAAAAGCCCGATCTGGGTGAGCAACGCCTGCTTGGTTATTGTCGGTGAGACAAACACGATGTTGTCGGGAGCGTCAGCCTTCCAGCACCCGGAGACCGGCGCGATATGTAAAATGCTTTCGATTGTAGCGATCAAGGATGCGGCGACTGGCGGAACGGGAGAGCGCGTCATGGCTTTGCCTCCAATAACTCTGACTTAGTAATGCCTCAAGGAGAGGATTTATAAAGTTTGGAGTTACGGAAGCAGCCGTTCTCTATTCCGAGGTCTTTATGATCGTTCCATAAAGAATTGCAACAACTCATGAAATTCCGTAACGGAATTCAACGTACGCTCATCTTTGAAACTGAATAAGCCAGCCAATTCTGACGAACGAGTAGTCCAATTCCGACACTTGGATGCGATAGATGTGAGGCGCCCTGCCCTCTCGTCTTGCCTGACACAAAAAAATGTGGGAGCGGGCTCGCTCGCACATACGCCAAACCAGTCAATTATTTATCGACTGATTCACCGCATCGCGAACAAGCCCGCTCCCACACGAATACCGGGTTGGCTTGAGTTCAACGCCGACGAGGGCGGCGCTGTTCGTCGTCGGTACGAATCGGTACCGGCTGCAGCGGAGGCTCGATCAAGCCCAGCGCAACGCCGAGGTCATGGAGCCAGGTTTGGATTTTCTCTTTCATGATTTGCCCCCCTTTGAGGGTAATGCGAGTAGGCGTCAGTTCTGCCGCCTTTTCCTACACTTATGGTAGCCCTAAGTCCTACGTATTGCTTGCGCAAAACCACAACGAACTATTACTGAATGGATCTGAATCCTGTCGGATCGTTCAAGCAATCTCGCGCCTGTCCTGCGCACTCTCTTCCTGACTCGCCTGCTGCAGCTCGATCCATGCATTGAGGTTAGCGCCGAGCATACCCTTTCGCCACATCAACCAGGTGGTGGCAGTGGCAAAAGGCCCAGTGAGCGGATGAACGGACACACTGTCCTTGCCGGGGAGGCTGTCGAGCATTGATTCGGACATCAATGCCACACCCGAGCCAGCGATGACACAGGCGAGCATGCCTTGGTAGGACTCGATCTCGATGGCGCGGCCCATGGCCACGCGCTCGTGGGAAAACCAGGTCTCCAGGCGGGTGCGATAAGCGCAACTGCGGCGGAAGGTGAACACCGAGCGACCGGCCACGTCCTGAGGGCCGCGCACCGGCGAGTGGTCCGCCTCGCAAATGATCACCAGGCGTTCTTCGCACAGCGGCACGCCATCGAGCGTGGCAATTGTCAACGGACCGTCCACCAGCGCCGCATCCAGCCGACCGGTGATCAAGCCTTCCAGCAGTTCCCCGCTCGGCGCGGATTGCACCTGCAGGTTCACCATGGGGTAGGCCTTGTGATAACGCGCCAATAGTTTCGGCAGGTGAATCGCCGCCGTGCTGTACATGCTGCCGAGGATAAAATCACCGGCTGGCTGCCCGCCCTGCACGGCGCCGTGGGCTTCGTCGTGCAGCGCCAGTAAGCGTGTGCTGTAGTCCAGCAGCACCTTGCCCGCGGGAGAAAGCTGCAAGCGTTGGCGCTCACGCACAAACAGTTCGACGCCGAGCTGTTCCTCCATTTGCTTGAGCCGGGTCGACAGGTTGGATGGCACACGGTGCAGGCGCTCGGCGGCGCGGGTAATGGAGCCCTCCTCCGCCACCGCCTGGAAGATGCGCAGTTGACTGAACTCCATGCCTTTCTCCAAAACTGAACAAGTTGCTCACTATTATTCATTTTTACAGAAAGTCAATCCGCTTTAGCCTGACGGTCTTCGCTTCTTCGCAGGACACTTGAACATGTCACCGCTGATCCGCTTAACCGCCAGCTTTGTCGCCCTGATGATGGCCATGGGCATTGGCCGCTTTGCCCTTACCCCGCAAATGCCGCATTTGCTCAGCGAAGGCCAGATCGACCTGACCGGAGCCGGGCTGATCGCGGCCGCCAATTATCTGGGTTACTTCGCAGGCGCCGTGGACTCGATATTCGCCCGTAGCCATCGTCATATTAAGGGGCGCTTGTACGGCGGGCTGTGGCTCTGCGTGCTGTTGACCCTGGCGTCCTTCTGGGCCCAAGGTTTCTGGCCCCACCTGCTGCTGCGTTTCGGCACCGGTGTCGCCAGCGCCTGGGCCCTGGTGATGATTACCAGCCTGAGCCAGCCGTTGGCGATCGCCGCCGGCAGGCCACGCCTGGGAGCGCTGGTGTTCGCAGGGCCTGGCCTGGGCATTTTGCTCACCGGATTGCTGGCGCTGGGCTCCAACCTGCTGGGACAAAACTCCGCGACGCTGTGGCTGGTGTATGGCGCAGTGGCACTGGTGATGCTGCTGGCCATCCTGCCCTTCCTGCCGAAGCCGACCACGCTGGCTGCACCCGCCTCCAGCGCTGGCAGTAACGGCAGCATCGCGCACTTGGGCTGGATCTACTTCCTGTACGGTCTGGGCTACATCATTCCCGCGACGTTCCTGTCGCAGATGGCCAGTGCGCAGTTCAAGGGCGCCTGGCAGGCCGACTTGTTCTGGCCGTGCTTTGGCCTGGCCGCAGCGATGGGCGTGGTGATTGCCAGCCTGCGGCGCAAGGACCCGAACACCACCCGGCGCTGGCTGATGACCACGCTGTGGCTGCAAGCGGCCGGTGTATTCACCTGCCTGTTGGGCAATGGCTGGGGCCTGGCGCTGGGAGTGTTGCTGTGCGGTGCACCGTTTCTGGCTTGCATGCAATTGGTCATGGCGCGCTTGCGTGAAATAGCGCCCCATGGCTACCAGCGCAGCACCGGGTTGTTGACCGCGAGCTTTGCCATCGGCCAATTGAGCGGGCCGCTGCTGGCCTCGGTGAGCAGCCACTTGAGCGGCGGCTTGCAACCGGCGCTGGTGATTGCCGGTTGCGGCCTGCTGGCGGCGGGCGGTGTATTGCTCAGCCAGCGACCACAGGGCTCGGCAAACGCACCTGCTCGCGGCGTGCCAATGCCAGGAAAAACAGCCCTCCCAGGAAGCAGCCGGTAAACCAGGCGAAATTCGCCATGCCTTGCAAGGCCGGGGTGAAGGTGATCGCGACGCCTGCCAGCGTCGCCGGCACCAGGGCCTTGACCGCCGTCCAGTTCACTCCGCCGTCGAAGTAATAGCGCCCGCTCGGGCTGTCATCGAACAGCGCGTCCACATCGATCTGCTGCTTTTTGACGAGGTAAAAATCCACCAGCAGGATGCCGAACAGCGGCCCGATAAAGGCGGCGAGGATATCCAGGGTGTAGTGGATCATCAGCGGGTTATTGAACAGGTTCCATGGCGTGATGAAGATCGACGCCACGGCGGCGATCATTCCACCCGCACGCCAGCTGATTTTGCTCGGCGCGATGTTGGCGAAGTCGAAGGCCGGCGAGACAAAGTTGGCGACGATATTGATGCCGATAGTGGCGGTCACGAAAGCGAAGGCGCCCAGCAACACGGCCATGCTGTTGTCGATACGCGAGACGGTGGCGATCGGGTCATGCAGCATTTCGCCGAATACCGGCAGGGTGCCCGAGACGATCACCACGGTTACCAGGGAAAACGCCAGGAAGTTCACCGGCAGCCCCCAGAAGTTGCCACGGCGCACGTCCTGCATGCTGCGGCAATAACGGCTGAAATCGCCAAAATTCAGCGTAGGTCCGGAGAAGTAGGACACCACCAGCGCCGTGGCCACGATCACCTGGCCGAACGCCTGCCAGCCGGACAGCGATTTTTCCGCCAGGGTAAAGCTGACATTCGCCCAGCCCGCTTTCCAGACAATCCAACCGGCCAGGGCAAACATCACCGCGTACACCACCGGGCCGGCCCAGTCGATAAAACGGCGGATGGACTCCATGCCGGCCCAGAATACGGCGGCTTGCAAGACCCACAGGGTGAGAAAACCGAACCAGCCCAGGTAAGACAAACCGGCAAAATGCGGCTCGGCATACACAGCCATCGACGGGAAAAAGCGCAGCACCACGATGATCAAGGCACCTGAGGCCAGATACGTCTGAATCCCGTACCAGGCAACCGCGATCAGGCCACGGATCACCGCAGGAATATTCGCGCCAAATACGCCAAACGCCAGCCGACAGATCACTGGATAAGGTACCGCCGCTTGCTGACTCGGCCTGGCGACCAGATTGGCGATCAGTTGCACAATGCAAATGCCTGCGAGCAAGGCGATCAACACCTGCCAACTCGCCAACCCCAGCGCGAACAGGCTGGCGGCGAACACATAGCCGCCGACGCTGTGCACGTCGCTCATCCAGAAGGCGAAGATGTTGTACCAGGTCCACTTTTGCGGCAGGGGGCCCAGGTCATGGTTATACAGCCGCGAGCTGTAGCCTTTGGGCAATTGTTCTGTCATCGCTGGGCTCCTCGACATATCGACCTGCGCTGCCGTAGCGGATGCATACGGTGGGCGGCACAGGTTGTATACGAGACAGTCAGCAGAATGCGTGCCAACGGCACACAATCCCTACAAAAGGGTGCTCCAAAGGGCTTATTAAGGAATGGAAAGGAACGTTACGCGCAGCAAAGGTGCACGACAATCCTGTACACAATCATAGGCGCACCCGTTGTGCACACAGATAACCGACGGTGCAACAGATCGCTGTCAGCACGGTGCCCCACGCCATGTCCATTACCGCCAGACTGGCAGACCACCCTTGCAGCGTGGCCCAATTGCTCAGGTCGTAAGTGCCGTACGCCACCAACCCAAGCAAGGCGCCCAAACGCGCAGCGCGTTGCCAGCTTGCGCTGGGCAAGACAACGAATATCACGCAACCGAGAACGTAAAGCAGATAAAACACAACGGCGGGCAACAGGCGGGGCTGATCGAGCATCAGCGAGCCGAGCAGGCTTTTATAAGTGGGCCCCATGAGGACGCCTAGCCAGACGCCGTCCAGCACCAGAAAGGCAAGCAGGGTGCCGAGATAGGCAAACAAGGTTTTCTTGGGCATATAACCAATCCACTGTAGGAGCAAGCATGCTCCTACAGCAGAGCCAGCCGCACTCAGCTTAGTTCAATGCGATCGGCATGAATCACAATCTGACCCTGCTTGTAGAGCGCGCCAATGGCCTTTTTGAAGTTGCCTTTGCTCACGCCGAACAAGTTGCTGATGACGGCCGGATCGCTTTTATCACTGACCGGCAAGGTGCCGTTGTTGTCACGCAATTTAGCGAGGATTTTCGAGTTGAGGCTGGAGGCCGCTTCCTGGCCGACCGGCTGCAGGCTCAGGCTGATGTTGCCATCGGCGCGAATCTCTTTGATAAAGCCTTTCTCTTCCTTGCCTGGGCGCAGGAATTTGAACACTTCGTTCTTGTGGATCAGGCCCCAGTGCTTGTTATTGATGATCGCCTTGAAACCCATGTCCGTGGCTTCGGCCACCAACAGGTCGACTTCCTGCCCCACCTGGTAATTGGCCGGCGTTTTGTCCAGGTAGCGATCAAGGCGCGCGGTGGCGGTGATACGTCTGGTGTGCTTGTCGAGGTAGACATGCACCACGCAGTATTCACCGGCGCTCAACTGACGTTTTTCTTCCGAATAGGGCAGCAACAGGTCCTTGGGCAGCCCCCAATCGAGGAATACGCCGATACTGTTGACTTCCACCACTTTCAAACTGGCAAATTCGCCCACTTGAACCTTGGGTTTTTCAGTGGTGGCGATAAGTTTGTCATCACTGTCCAGATAAATGAAAACGTTAAGCCAGTCTTCATCTTCACTGGGAATATCCTTGGGGATATACCGATTAGGCAAGAGGATTTCACCGTCTTGCGCACCGTCCAGGTACAAACCAAAGTTAGTGTGTTTAACCACTTGCAAGCTGTTGTAGCGCCCGACTAAAGCCATTTCCAGATACCCTCATTGCGTGGGCGATATTCTACCCGAGTTAGGCGAGGCACGCGCGCGCGCCTGAAAAATCCGCAGGCTCACATGGCGCTCCAATGGCACCGCCCCGCTCGTCTGATCAATCCCGCGAATTTCGCCGACGACACGCGCCTGTTCTTCTCAGACTTTTTAGTTAAAACAGTCAGTTAGCGGATTAATTCGTTGATCAGGTTCGGTCTTTTGCAGACGCAACATTTAATTCCTCGGAGATATTTGCCAAGCAATTGTCAAGTGTTTCCTGTACGATGCCTGGCCAAGTTAATTTTCTACAGGTTAGTGGCCGCCATGCGCGTAAAAGCATCCAACAGCAAAGCAAAGCCAGCTCCCGCCGTTGAAACCAGCGAATCGATCAACAACCAGATTGCTGCGTTTCTCAAGTCCGGTGGCGAAATCCAGCAAATTGCCAAGGGCGTGAGCGGCCAGACTTTCGGCCCGTCCAAGCAGATCAGCCTGGGCAAGAAGTAATACCTGCGCAACGCACCTGGTCCCTAAGCGTCTTGCCTTCAAGGCGCTAGGACTAGAGCCCGAAACACATCCCGCAGCACCTTGATTCTCGCACCAATCGACGAACGGGCCTCGCCCCCGGGCATTCGCCGGTATCCTTGCACACGTCTAGCACGGGCATCTGCCCAATTTCCTTCGTCACTGCTCCTCGCTTTTCATGGAGTGAAGCATGCTCAAATCCTGCATTGTCCTGGTCAGCGCACTTGCCGCTTGCCCTCTCGCCGACGCGCAAATCTTCCAGCGCGAATTGGGCGACTTCGACCTGAAATTGGGTACCGTCCCCAGCCGCACCATGGCCCAGGGCCTGGTCAAACCAACCTCCCCCGGCAGCGATGCGTTCCATGGCGGGCTGGACCTGAGTCATGACAGCGGCCTGTATTTCGGCCAGTTTTCACCGAACATGGGGCTGTCCTCGCCCAGCACCCTTGAAGTCGATTCCTACATGGGCTTCAAACACCCCTTCGACCAGACCCTGGGCTACGAAGTGGGCTTGATCCACTACAGCTACCCCAAGGTCAGCCCCCTCGACAGCCAGGCGTTCTATGGTGGCCTGAATCTGCTGGGCAACCGTTTCGGCGTGTCCTTCAGTAACGACCCGGACCGCCAGGACAGCACGCTGTTTGCCGACCTCGGCGGCACCCAGCCCTTCGGCATCGGCGTCAGCATGAAGTACACCACCCATCAACTGGGCACACCGGTTTCAGTGGAGAACGGCGCCATCAGCAGTTTCAGCGATTGGTCGGTGCAACTTTCCCGGGCCTGGAAAGGGGTCGACCTGGACCTGATCTACAGCGACTCCAGCCTCAGCGGCGGTGACTGCTCGGCCTACTCCGGACACAATTCGCAATGTGACGGCCTGTTGACCCTGAAGGCTGTCCGGTCGTTTTATTGATGGGCTGAACTGTCGCACCCTGCGCAGGTTCACATGCATTAACCCCATCCGTGCAAGGACCCGCCCATGTTGCGTCGGCTCAAACTTCTGGTGTTATTGCTCACCCTGAGCCTGGCGCTCGCCGGCTGCAACCGCGTGGGCCTGGCCTACCGCAATCTTGACGTGATCATCCCCTGGACCCTCAACGACTACCTGGACATGAACGCCGGGCAGAAGAGCTGGTTCAACGACACACTCAAGGAACACCTGGCCTGGCACTGCACCACGCAATTGCCGGGTTACCTGGACTGGCTGGACCGCCTGCAACAGATGGTCGACAGCAATCAGGTCTCCGACGCCGCCTTGCAGGCCCGCACCGTCGAAGCCAAACAGGCAATCGCCGAGATCGCGCGTGAAATCACCCCGTCTGCGGTGCAACTGCTGCAAGGTCTGGATGATCAGCAGGTTAGAGAGATGAACGACGCCCTGGCCAAGGACCTGCGCAAGCGCCAGGACGAATACCTCAAGCCGCCGCTGGCCCAACAGATCAAGGAGCGCGCCGAGCGTATGAGCAAGCGTCTGGACGCCTGGATCGGCCCACTCAGCGCCAGCCAGCAGCAACGGGTGATGGACTGGTCTGCCGCTTTAGGGGATCAGAACAGCGCGTGGATCGGCAACCGTGCCCATTGGCAGGCGCAATTCAGCGAAGCGGTGCAGCAGCGCAACAGTCCAGGGTTTGCGCAAAAAATGCAGCAGTTACTGGTGGACCGGGAAAGCCTTTGGACGCCCGAGTACCGGGCTGCCTATGCACAGACCGAAGCGGCGGCGCGTAGCCTGATTGTGGATTTGATGGCGCAGAGTACCGCGCAACAGCGCATGAAGCTGACCCAGAAAATCGATGGCGTACGTAACGACTTCAAGGCCCTCAAGTGCCTCAAGGCTGCCTCGATTTAAATGCCAGTCAGTTAAGGCTTTTTGTAGGAGCGAGCTTGCTCGCGAAAAATTCACAGGCACCGCGTTCATTCAGAAAGCACGCGTTATCGTTGACGTTTTTCGCGAGCAAGCTCGCTCCTACACTTCCCACAGCCTTATGCGGGGCTTCAGATGGCGCCGCCGGCAATAGCGGCCTTGGAGGCCACGCTATCGAAGGTCGCTTCGTCCAGCGCATCTTCCTGTTGGTCCAGGACATGGCGTGGATGGTGTTCACCTGGAATGGAACTGTCGATCAGGGAAAGCAGGCTTGAACCTCGCGGGGTCAAAATGAAATTCTCGCCATTGCCGCGCTCTTCCTCCGGACGCGATTCGATAAATCCACGCTTGAGTAGCAGTGCTTCGTAATCCGCAGCCTCCTTTTTCAGCGCATCCAGATTGCCGACAGACTCGCCTGCCGTGGCCTTCTCGGCCGCTTCCTGCTCGGCATATTTGCGCGGGGCAAAGCTACCGTCGCCGTTTTGTACTTCATGCAGCAGACGCTCGATCAGATCCCAGTTGTAAGTCGTCATCCTGATTCCTCCTGCAGGCCCACGAAAAAGTGGCCCGTCTGCAGGTGTGACACGCCGGGTCAGCCGCCGTTCAGCCTGATCGACGGGCGTCATTTCGCTGAACTTTCCCGACGTTCGCGCCCTCAACCGCACACAATCGCCAAGGAGGTCCCCCATGAAACCCCTGATCAACCTGACCATCGCCGCCACGCTGCTGAGCAGCGTGCCCGCCTGGGCCTGCACGCCGGACGAAGCCACCGCCAAGCGCGAGCAACTCGCGCGGGAAGTGACCCGACTCACTGAGCAGAACCCGACCAAAGCCAAAGAGATGAATGACGAGTTGCAGAAAATGGACCTGGACACCGAAAGCGCGGAATTTCCCGATAAATGCCAGTTGATCGACGCCCGGCTCAAGGAATTGAAAGAAGCCGCCGACAAAGCCAAAAACTAAAAGCCATAAAAAAACCGGACATCGTCCGGTTTTTTCATATCAAGCCATCTTACTCGGCAGCCGACGCTTCCGGCTTGCGGCGCTTGAGCGGGGCCATGCCGTCCTTGCTGACGAGCGACAGGTTGTCGGTCTTCGGCCGGTTGGCGATCTTGCGTTTGGTCGGCGACTTGGCGCCGGCTTTCTTCTTGTCGCCCTTGGCGTCGACTTTTTTCTTCTTCACCCCAACGGCCTTGCCCGACGCCTTGACCTTCTTCGGCCCGGTGTAGGTGCCTTTGACTTCCTTGATGGTACGGCGCTCGAACGATTGCTTCAGATAGCGCTCGATGCTCGACATCAGGTTCCAGTCACCGTGACAGATCAGCGAGATGGCCAAGCCATCATTGCCGGCGCGCCCGGTACGGCCGATACGGTGCACGTATTCGTCGCCACTGCGCGGCATGTCGAAGTTGATCACCATGTCCAGGCCGTCCACGTCGAGGCCGCGCGCGGCAACGTCGGTGGCGACCAGGATCTTCACGCCGCCGGCCTTGAGGCGGTCGATGGCCAGCTTGCGGTCCTTCTGGTCCTTTTCGCCGTGCAGCACGAACGCCTTGTATTCCTGCGCCACCAACCGGCCGTAGATGCGGTCGGCCGCGGCGCGGGTGTTGGTGAACACGATCGCCTTCTGATAGGTCTCGTTGGCCAGCAACCAATTGAGGATCTGTTCTTTATGCACGTTGTGGTCAGCGGTGACGATCTGCTGCCGCGTGGTTGCGTTCAGGTCGCTGACATTGTTGACCTGCAGGTGCTCGGGGTTGTTCAGCACTTTGGCGACCATGTCGCGCAGGGTCGAGCCGCCGGTGGTGGCGGAGAACAGCATGGTCTGCTGGCGGTTCACGCATTCAGCGACCAGGCGCTGCACGTCGTCGGCAAAACCCATGTCGAGCATGCGGTCGGCTTCGTCCAGCACCAGCACTTCGACTTCCTTGAGGTCGAGGTTGCCGGCGTTGAGTTGCTCGATCATGCGGCCCGGGGTGCCGATCAGAATGTCCGGAACCTTGCGCAGCATGGCGGCCTGGACCTTGAAGTCTTCGCCGCCGGTAATAATGCCGGACTTGATGAAGGTGAACTGCGAGAAGCGCTCCACTTCCTTCAGGGTCTGCTGGGCCAGCTCGCGGGTCGGCAGCAGGATCAGGGTCTTGATGCTGACGCGCACCTTGGCCGGGCCAATCAGGCGGTTGAGAACCGGCAGGACGAAAGCGGCGGTTTTGCCGCTACCGGTTTGCGCCGTCACCCGCAGGTCACGCCCCTGGAGCGCGAGCGGAATGGCCGCTGCCTGCACAGGCGTAGGCTCGACAAATTTAAGCTCGGCCACGGCTTTGAGCAGGCGTTCGTGCAGGGCGAATTGGGAAAACACGGGTGCTACCTCGAAGAAATACAAAATATCAGCTGCATAGGTTACCGGTTTCGGGCGTCCAAACCGAGTTTCTTTACGCGAACGGTGCTAATCAGCTGCTTTTTTGTCAGCGGTTTTGTCCCTGGCATCAACTTTGTTGCACTTAAATGCTCTAATCGGGCCCGTGTCGTCTTACAGAAGAATCGGTTAACCCATGGATATCAAACAGCTCTGGCTCAACGTCCAAGACCTTTGGGGCGCCCTCGATGAACACCCGGTCCTGCATTCCAGCCTCGGCTTGCTGGTGTTGCTGGTGGTGGCTTTGGTGGTGGGGCGTGTGGCGCGTTACCTCATCCTGCACGCGGTCAAGCTGCTCGGCCGGCAACCGGCGCTGCATTGGCTTAACGATCTGCGGCATAACAAAGTCTTCCATCGCCTGGCGCAGATGACGCCGTCCCTGGTGATCCAGTTCGGCCTGTACCTGGTGCCGGACCTGAGCAAGACCGCCCTCCTGTTCATCGGCAACGTGGCCCTGGCGATCACCATCCTGTTCATGGTGCTGGCGATGAGTGCCCTGCTCAACGCGCTGCTGGATATCTACGCGCGCACCGAACATGCGCGCACCCGCTCGATCAAGGGTTATGTGCAATTGGCAAAGATGGTGCTGTTCGTGTTTGGCGCGATCATCATCGTCGCCACCCTGATCGATCGTTCGCCGCTATTGCTGCTGTCGGGCCTGGGCGCGATGTCGGCGGTGATTCTGTTGGTGTACAAGGACACCTTGCTGTCGTTCGTCGCCAGCGTGCAACTGACCAGCAACGACATGCTGCGGGTCGGTGACTGGATCGAAATGCCCCAGGTCGGCGCCGACGGCGATGTGGTGGATATCACCCTGCACACGGTCAAGGTGCAGAACTACTCGTGAGTGAAAGACTAAATCAACGATTTGTGAGTTCTCGTTTCTAGACAGACATCCAAGGCACACTCCCAGAAAACCAATGCCGTGACATGCCCCATCGTTCCCCCAGCACCACAAAGACCAGAACAAACGCATACTAGTACGCGACTCAAGGACTCTCACCCGCCTGCACACACAGCGCCCGACCTCGTAAACGCAAATCAAGTCCTGATCGCAGCTAGGTGGAAAGGGAGTGGATTGGTATCGGCAAACAGGACTGTACGTGGGTGTGCGAATTCCTAGCCAGGAAAGACAATTGCGAGTCAAAACACCCCCGAGTGTCACTCCCTCCCCCGTTTACAAATGCACTAGCTAGCAGGTAAGAAGCTCCAGTGATCACAGAATGTCGTATTGCTCCGCCCCTGCGCGGAATACAGATGCAGGGAGACGAGGAATGAAGCGTTGCGTTCCCCTGACATCCGCTTCCGATACGACGGGAATCAAATGTGGCTGCCTAAGCCCGCAGGGAGTCGTCTAACGCGGGGATAAGTCCTATCCTGGTTCGGCTCCCGTCTTTTGATGGGATTCCCTGCGAGCCAGTCGCCACGCGCCCGCAACTCTGGCCAAGTCCCAGCACTTTCAGCCCTCACCTTTGCCAAATTCGAGTTGGGAAAGAGGTCTCATTTTTTAAGTTTGGCACTCACTGCACCGGATCAAGCTGAATCAGATCCGACACCATCGGCTGTGGATGATCCTTATGGAAGAGATAATTCACCATGCCCGGACAACCCGAGACACCGGCCTATAAGTCGCCGCACCTATCCAGATCAACGTAGGAGCCAGTATGAACTGGTCCAGTAAGTAGAGAGTCGTGCATGTCGGAATTCTATGAGTCCCGGAATGTCGTTCTAGCGTGTCATTGCCAGGCGCCCCGCCTTTAAATAATCATGAAACGCACGATTTGTGCGGGGCACCAACGCCATGTCGGGCGACATTGATGCGAGCATACGGTCAGTCGGCTATCAGCTCACACTCGTTTATAGCCCCCCTTCCCTTCCCTTCCCATCAAGCCAGTCAGAGGCTATGGGGAAGAGCCATGGTCGAACACATTTAACGGTTTTAAAAATCAGAGAGTTAGGAGCGGAGGCAAAAATTCCCCCACGTATTTTAGCCTCATAAATAGCCGATATATAAATTAATAAAAACATAAATAACGTCAACTAAGCTGACAACTAAATCAAACTAAGAAAATCCTTGCCAACTCCGTACTCCTGAGAATAGGATTGCCCTACTAGTGAGTTAAATCAAATTCCGCAGACACCAAACTTCTTTTATTCAAACGATCTTCGAGGCGTTATGTCTTCCACAATAGAACCCCCAGCAAATGGCGACTACAGAAAAGTACTTCTCAAAAACCTGGTTCTCTGGCGCAAATGCACGGCTGCGGAAAGTGAAAATGCTACTGAATGGAGTAGCGACTATGGGGCGCAGTTCGCTTACAGCATTCCTTACCCTGTAATGCCGCTTCCTGCTCAATCTGATCTGATTCGATTTCACCTAATTCTTGCTCCAGACGGTAGCATCTGGAAAGAAGGAAGCCTCTACTTACTCGAATGCGCTCTTAATGGTGCGCAGCATCCAACAATCTCCGGGATAGCAGGCGACTTATGTAGCTTCGCGAATGCGCTGTCACATGCAGGCAAGAACATGTGGGACTTCGGCGGACCCAAAGCTACTAGGCCGACGTACTTCGTTAAGAGCATATTTAAAAAAAGAATCATGGAAAACCCTAATTGCACGGGTACTGAGAATAGAAAAATAAATAGAATGGTAGATTTTTACAAGCATCATGTGGAACGAGGATTCAAGCCTGAGCAAGAGATGTGGAAAACGAGAAAAATACGAATCAAATTTGAAGACAAATATGGTTTTTCGCAACAGAAAGAAGTGGAAAGTACGGATTTAACTTTCAAGACAGTAAAAGAAAACTACAACTTGCCAAGTGGCAAGTACGTCGTGGATGGAGGGAAGCTTTACCCAATTGGCAATGCAAATCAGGAAGCGCTGATAGACGCGCTTGCGTCGTCTGGTCACCAAGAAATGCTGCTCGCACATATCGTCGCATTGACAGGGGGGCCTCGTATGCAGACTATTTTTACCATGAGGCATAGCTGCATTAAAAAAGACGCTGAAGATCGATTGATCCTTGCGGGGTTCGATGCAGGTGGTGACACGATGGTCGACACCAAGCATAACAAAAAGGAAAGGATAAACCTTCCGGAATGGGTACATTTTTTGATTGCGGATTACCTTGAATCAGATCGATATAAAATTCGAGCTGCTAAGTCCATCATTGGCACCACCGAAGATCAGTATATTTTCCTTACTGAAACAGGAAGGCCGTATTACGTTGGAAAGAAAGACCAAGCTATCTTCGGCAGCACTGAATCTGGATCAGCCATTAGAAAATTCCAAAAGGAAACGCTTGAAAAAATACTAAAAAAATCTGGTAATTTTTTTAAGTACCGATTTCACGATCTCAGAGCGACATTCGGCATGAACCTATTAGAAGGATTGAAGAAGAATAGCGTAAGCGAGCTTGCTGCCTTAGACACGCTCAGAAACCGGCTTAACCATGCTTCGGTTGAAACCACCAAACGGTACGCAAGCTTTAAGCCTACAAAAGAACAACGGGCGGCAGCTCAGTCGGAGTATGAGGATCATATTAGGTTAACCATAGATATCGAAAGGCTACGACATGGTACTCCTAGAGCGCACGACACGTGAAATAGACATACGTGATTACGACCTAAGCTCCATCGCTCAGGCGATACGATCGATTCCTATTGAAGATCTAGCGATACGATTCACCGATGAGCGACGCTACGATGTGGGCTCTCTTTGCTACACAGCGCGATTTTATGCCATCAGAAAACAGTCACGTCCGGTAGAAGCGAGTTCTATCGTAGATTATCGTCGTCCTAAAATTCAAGAGTGGATCATCGCTATTGCCTCTGAGTGCTACATGAATTTAAGTGAAATGTCATGTTACGTAAATACCGCGAATTTTGCGAAATTTGCGAATTGGTCAGATCAGAATGGACACAAGCACTTCCTCGCCACAGCGGAAAACTATCATGAAGCTTATGGCGAATACACAGCAATCTTGATGGACAAAATTGCAGCAGGCCAGATCATTGATTACACGGCCAATAGAGACCAGGCTGGAGCTTATGACGCCGCCTCACTGTTCTTCTCAGAGGATAATTATGACTTTCGCCGCGACGTCCCCTTAATTTCCAACCCAAAACCTACAGGAAATCCGACACAACCACCATCAGCTGAGGCAGTGGGGGCCTATACCAGCGTTTGTGATTACCTATTCAATGGTATCACCGACTTTCTCCTTAGCTTCAAGAATTTCCCTGCTCGGCTAGAATTAGGTATTGACAGACCTTGGCTATTGCTTGGGGAACTACCATTTGCTACCAAATCTATATTGACCGAATCGGTGAAGCCGAAAGATTACCTTTATTGGGATTATGAAAAGGGCAGGTTGAGACCTGTTGAGGAAGCCTACACTTATTCAATTAACGCTATAAGTGGAGTCAAGCATGGTCATCAAGTGCAGGCCGAGTTGCTTCAGGCAGCGAATAAGGACCCTCGGCATGCAAGAAGAATGCGCTTGGCCAAGCTCGGTCATGATGCGTTTCTTGGATTGTTTTTTGCCAACACCGGACTTAATGATGCTCCGGTCAGAAATATCCCTTGGGATTCTAAATACGAAATCACCTCAAGCAAAAGAGCAGGCTTCAAAACCATTAAATTTCGTGCTGACAATCGAGTCGTTGAGGTGGAAATCGAATCCATCTTCGCAAAAGACTTTCATAAGTTTGTCAAGCTGCGCGAGTATATACTCGGCAGCAGCGAATCAAGGTTTTTATTTTTGGGGATGACTGTTTCCGACCCTGAAGAAATCATTAAGCTTCGGGCAAACGAACTTTTTAACTTTAATCAGCGGCTGAAGCATTACTACGACAAAAACTTTACTGGCTTGGGCGTACAAGAACTTAGAGCTTACAAAGCGGCTTATTGGCAGAATACCGGCAAGTCGACTGAGCAAACCGCTCAAACGATCAGCAACACTCCAGGCGCAACAAGAAAGTACTATACCACTCCCGATGAATCAATGGCTGTGAGTGAAATAGCTGCGATGCTCAATCGTCTGATGCAACTACTTGATGATTACGCTGATGAAGACATACCTGCGGGTGCATGTGATAAACCGGGCGACCCCAAGGAAGAAATCAAAGTACCCCAAGGATATGAGCCAGATTGTAAAAAACTCGAAGGCTGCATTTATTGCTTGCATTTCAGGTTGCACTCGAATGAAGAAGACATCAGAAAACTACTAAGTATGCGCTTCGTTATTAAGCAACGAATTAAAAACTGCAAGAACGTGGAGCAGTTCTTGGCTATCCATCAACCAGCAATCGACCACATTGACTTGTTATTGGAAACTCTTAAGTCAACGCGCCCGGATTCCGCAGCGTTAATCGCCAAAGTGTCATTCGATATCACTGAAAATTTTGAGCTGACTGATTATTGGGAACGCCAATATTCGCGCTTGATTAATCTTGGGATAGCTTAATGAAAGCCACAACACCTAAAAAACTATTTCAATTAAAATCCGCGCCTCAGCATCGCGTTCAGAAACACCAATACAACACTGATGCCTACCGAGGAATGTCGTTTGATCGGATAGGGCCGGATTTGGTCGTATCTCGCGACTCAGAGGGGCATATAGCTAGCTATTTTGTGCAAAAGAAATGGAGTTTTCCGGCTCATGCATATTCTTCGACTGATAATCCTGACTTTTACTTCGACGTATCTCTTTCAGAGCCTCATGCCGATCGGAATAACTTTTTTGTAAAAGCGGTGTTCGTCACGAAAATGTTTTCACCGCACACCAAGACAGGGGCGCCCGTGCGCCTTCCTGGCATGCACGCCACGCACAACTCACTTAATCTCATTGTGCGCCATGCCGAACAGTGCAACATACCTGTCACAGATTTATTCAACTCATTAGATCTCATGAAGTCGTATATTTCCAAATGCACCGCTTCCGAAATAAAACACCTAAAAAGCATCGCCCGGACCATCTCTAATAACAATTTGGCCATGCACGGTATCACTATCCATTCTCACGTCCTTTCTCAACTTACTGAGATTGCACGCACAAATCGCAGTTCAAACGAATCCGATCAGACGCCAGTTATTCCGAGCCGCATATTAGCCAGGAAGTACACACAGTACAAAACGTGCCTGAAAGAATACAAGCACCACAAGCTCAGACTCCACAAACTAATCGTAGCCTGCTCTAACAACAAGCAATATGGTCGATCCGGTCCTAAATATGGGCCAAGCCGAACACACCATCCTGATTTCGAACAAGCAGTAGCAGAACATGGGCTGAGCGAGCTGGCAAAAAAATACAAATGGCGTGATGTTCGTAGCTTGCCAAAACACCTCAGAAGAGTGCAGTGTAGTGCAAAAAACCTTATTCATTTGTTTACGCTTATGCGTGACCATGAAGCTCTTAACCTGAGACCTGACTCCATAGAAAAAGTGCCAGGATGGAACGGTAATGCGCTTTACGTAAAAACAGTAACAACTAAGATAACAGGTGAACCTGAACGGTTAAAATGGATAACGGTGAGCGCGATTAAAGAGCCATTTGAGGCACTAGAATCCATTCGCAGTTTCATCTGCCCTTATATTAGCAACAAAGATATGCAACAGTGGCTCATGGTGTCGCCCACATTCTTGCCCTGTTGCGGGGTTGCTCCATCTGAAGATCGCGTTCAACGATCCTTTGATAGGGACCTAATGCTTCCCGTCTACATTACTGAGCAAGACATAATGGAGTTAGAAAGCATCGACTCCACCCGAAACTGGCGCGCTGATAAGAAATTTCGCGTGGGTGAGCCATGGATTATAAATTCGCACCAATTCCGTCGTTCTATTGCAGTATACGCGGGGCAGTCGGGGTTGATCACCATTCAATCTTTGAAGCGACTTCTTCAGCACCTCACTGAAACAATGTCCGTTCATTATCAAAAAGGCTGTGCTGCGGAAAACTACATTATCGGGTTCGAACTTCCTAAATTGGCTAAGGAAATGATGGAAGCCAAAGCAGAAGCAGACAACGCACTCTATCTCCGCAACGTTCTTCTTACTAAGGAAGTGCTCGGTGGTTTTCACGGAAAGAAAGCCCAACAGCAAAATGTCGAGGCCGTATGGATCCATAAGCAAGATCAGTTTAATCGTCGAGTAAAACAGGGGCTCCAGTCATTTGAGCCCAATTGTTTTGGCGGGTGTGCTTGCTCCCATCCGTGCGACAAACGAGCGCATTCCGACATCACCTCATGCTCTGGCTGCGAATACTGCATCGTGATTCCTTCTACGATAAATGCCACGATTAGTGAACTGAAATACGATCTGGAGCAGTTGAAACCCGGAACCGTTGAATACAGGGCAGAAGAGCAAAACCTTAAAGACTTTGAGGTGATGCGTGACCGGCTCATCGCAGTGCGCTAGCGGTCAACGGGGAGGCCAGTAGTTCTTTAGCCACTGCCTCAAGTCAATTTTTACTGGTGCGCACTTGCAAATTTCATATTCATACAAAGAGCGATCGATATGTATCACTACGAAGATACGCCCACGTTGCGCGATTACTACGCTGCCTTAGAGCGCATGATAAAATGCGAGACTCTCATTGTTAAACCAGGCACTCGTATATCGCGTAAAACAGTTGCTCTTGAAGCAAGCAGAAGCGAAAGCGCAATCAAACGAAACCGTGCGGTATTCGACAATCTGAACGCCGCAATCGATAGTGCAGCAAAACAACAAGCTGAGAAGCAGGCACCAGGCGCGAGAAAAGTATCTGAAGCTAACCAGCGCCTTCGTGCAGCCAAAGCCAAGTCTGTTGGCTACAAGGAACTTTATGAGCATGCACTTGCACGAGAGTTAATGTTGCTTCTGCACATTGATGAATTGGAACGATTACTCGGTAACCGAGCCAATGTCATCCCGTTCGATTTTGGTCGCAAGCGGTGAATTCCGCCTGCGCTTCAGTTTACTGATTAAAACCTTTGCTCAGGAAAATGCACGCAGCCTCGTAGGGCGGTGAAGCTGTAACCCGGCACCATAAATCACCTTATGCGTGAGTGCCTGTAGCTCGCCCGCTCATCCTGTTAGAAAAGTGATTGATCTTGATGAGCCTATAATAGAAAAACCTGTATGAAATTACACCAATCCCTGATTTTCCAAATACGCTTTCACTTCCTCCATTCCTCTGCTGGCCACTCCGGAAAGCTGGTCCCTTGCAATACGCTGAAGAGGCAGTGGTCCGGCTTTTGATATCCACTTCGCTACGTTTTCCACAGGCAGTCGACGGGCAGCTAAAATCATCGCCATCAAATCATCCCTCGCATTGGCGTCCCGAATGACTGCCGTGAGGTCCTTGCCTTTGGCATGATAATCGGTGTGATCAGGGATACCAGCAGCGTGAAATGACGACCGCCTTATTATGCAAGGAACACATTTCCCACATTGCTGATGAGACCTCTTCCACTTTCCGCACGACACAGTCTCCGATACGAGAAAGCGCAGACTTGCTTGATCCAGACACTCAACCATCATCTCGCCCTTGGTTTTCAACGAGTAAGGATTGTTGACCAGTACAGGCAGCCCTACTACATCGAGAATTTGCTGAAACAGTCCGAGAAAATGAGGGTGAGTCGTTCGAGTGCTCAGTGCGCCTATCCGTCGCGGCGTCATTGGCGGGTTTAGGGCAATAAGCCCATTTTCGGGGACGAATAACTCAACTGGTTTACCTGTCACTCGCAATTGAGCGAGTGTTGACCCAACCAACGCGCCATAGGCCAAAAAGTTGAAACTTCGGGTCCGCATTTGCACATCAGTTGGTTTGCCAAGAAGCGACAATGGATGTGCGACTGGAGCGAACCTGGAAACCTTCACCGGAAGGTGGTCACGTACGAATATTTGTTTTTCCGCATCCCCTCTGTAAGCGTGGCTGATCAACAATGGCCGACGGCCTCTGGCCAACAAGTCCAAAGCCCCTATCCCACTGTCCATCCCCCCCGAAAAAAGGCTCACACAGTCATGGCCTGCCATGACCGTGATATGACCACGGTTCTGCGGTTTGAGCTGTCTAGGCCCATCTGGCAGCAGCGTAACTCTCCAAATATCTCCGCTCAGGAAATGGAGGGCTTTTTCTAGCAACGGCACAGCAGGCTGCCAAAGAGTCGGATCTGCAATTGGGATCTTCAAACGTAGGTTACGAGCCCAGCCATCGTCAGCTGCGGCCTTGTCGACAAAGGTATCAGCTGCGGTGACCGCCATCGCGATAGTGAGCAAATCGAAACCAGCTCGATGGACTGGGGCTCCCAAACGTCGGACTGCTGCGCGTGCGGGGCCACCAATAGAGCAAGTACCATGTGCCGGGGGACGAGTTCCATACATCAATACCGGGATGATTCCATCGGAGGGCGCAGGAAGCAAATCTGCGTCATGATTGAAAATTAAATCAGTCATTCTTGGTACATCTCCCATTCGGTCCAAACTTCCCGTATGGCGGCTAGCTGAATGTTTTGAACCTGCGAATTGGAAAATGACTTTAGATTTCCCGATAGAAGAGGCCGCATATGTTTGTCCGTAACTGACTCGACGAGAGCGTAAAGATCCTTTTCTGCTTGCTCCACTTTGACCGGCGTATCTGCCTTTGCGAACGCATCGTTTGAATCCAAAACCACTTGGCCAAATACGCACTTAGTCACGTACACCACCATCATCTGAACCAACATTTCGTCCGATATGCTCTCGAAATCGAACTCGTTATAGCCATCGAGGCATTCTGCTAATGCATCATTCATCGCTACTCGAACTCGGTCCGAGTCACCATCGTCAGGAGTAAGCGCATCAACGATCATATCAATCGCTATGTCGGTGTCCTGACCATTCAGCAGCGCTAAATCAAGCCCAAGTGAGGACTGTCCTTCCCGGAGTGCGGCCATTGCACCGAACAGCGCGCCACCTGCTCCGGCCATTGAGCCGAAACGTGCAGATCCAGCGGCACTACCACCGGTTGCTCCTCCAGCATAGCTACCTATGGCGGCGCGCAGATACGAGCCGTCTCCGCTGGAGACGAACCTGCCTAGGTTGGTTCGGAAATCTTTGAACCTTTGTGGTGGCGCTTCCGGTATTGGTGGTTGCCCGTCAGTATCGACCCAACCAGGGACATAAGGGGAATTGCCACCAGGTCCTTTGCTCGACGTGGAGGTTCCCATCACTTCCGCTCCTGCGACCTGAACCAGCGCTTGTCTTTGACCCTTGCGCTCATCCAAGGCTTGAGCTTGTCAGGCATGATCGTGTGGATGAAGTCGGACAAAAGCGTACCTGCCTCCTGTGACTTGTCTGCAAGAAGCTGGGCGCCATCGAAGCCTGCGGCTTTACTGGACCAATCTGAATGGGCACGCATTGACTCAATCAGCTGGACCATGACTGCCACCTGTTCATTTGAAGGGATCGCTTGAAGGGCTGCCTTCGCCGAAGGAGAGGATGTGTTGGTAATTCGCTTTAGTACTGCGAAAGCTTCCGCAGCCTCTGACGACAAACCGGCACGAAGAATCCTCAAAGGAGTTGTCTCTCGGCTCAGGTAAACAATGGGCCTCAAGTCTTCGGTCGACAGCAAAGGTTCAAGACGAACCCAGTCTTTCAGCAGATTGTCCTTTGTTTTCCATACGTCAGGACACTCAGTTTCGAATCCGTCAGCATCTTCGACAAGGCCTTCTAGATTGGCAAGAATTTCAGGTTTCCCACCAGCGGCCCTATTGATCACTGAATAAAGATGAGCAACGGCTTTCTCATCCATACAGCGTTCAAATAGCGCGACCTTTGCGATGAGTGCCTCGTTCACTGGCATTTCACGGAGCTTCGCGACACGGACCCTCATGCGCACAACGTTCAGCATCCGTTTCACAATTCTGGGATTGCCAAGAACCGATCCTGAGTTGGCAAGCATGGGTGCCATTCGGTCGGCGATAGGAAAAGCTTCCTTGACCTCAATCGGTACATCAGCGCCCAGCAGGCCAAGCGCTTTCTCTGTAGTTAACGGCTCATCTTTCCAAGCCTTGCGTAAATTTTCTTCAAGACCAGCACGAAGGGCTTCTACATGTTTGGCAGCCACCTTGTTGCCAGCAGAGGCGAAAAGCATGAAAAGGTAGGCCCTAACCTCCTGCACACCTAGCATTGGCACACGCACAGGTACTTGAATGAGCTTGTCAAGGTAATCGGTTATGTGCCGATCACCTGGATCTTTAAAATGCTCGCTTACAGAATGCCGGACCATCTCTTCGTCAGCGGCGACCACGAATGCCGTATGGTTCATGAACAGGAAAAGTCGCAAAGCTTCTAGGGTATGAATAGTCTGTTTAGGTAGGCAACGGTCCAGGTTGTCAACGAAGACGACCAGCGTCTTATTCAGCCCAGTCAACACTTCGGAGAATTCAGAGCGGAAAGCCGCAATTTGCTTAGGAGGAGTCTGCTGCTTCTCATCAGCCAGCAACCCCTTGAGATGGTCTTTGGCTTTCGCGCCTTCATCCTTCAGAGTACCGATTGACTCGCCATCAAAATCACCAGAGAAAATCTTACCCAGTGCTTCCATCCCCTTGGCGCCCAACCCAAACGCAGGCATTCCCATCGCCAAAGCACTGCCCTCAACCAGAAGCCCCAACGCACGTATTTTGTTCACACGTGAAAAAAGCTTTTGGGCTTTGGGAAGAACGGTTTCTGAATCTCGGGCTGCTTCGATCAAAGTTGAAGCAATGACTTCCATCAGTGCTGCACGGGAATCGTCAAACCCTTGATAAAGCCAAGCATCGAAGCGAACCACTATAAAATCCGACCCGCTATCGGGTGGACTCAACTCGCCCTCAATCAGGTTTAAAAGCGTAGATTTTCCGGTTCCCCATGACCCGAAAACGCCTACGGTTACTGGCCGCATTGACGGGTCACGGATGACATTGACCACGAGGTCTGCGACTTCCGAATAGTTGAGAAAATCCTTGTTCGTATCGACATCAGCCCACATCTGAGCCTCCTTGCTTGTGATTGCTTCCTTGGCACGCGCTGACTATTGGAAGCAGCGCAGGCTCAACCGAGATGCAGAGCATCATTCTCCAAAAACTTCGCAGACGCCATTGTTTCGATACTACATGGGACGTCCACGATAATTTCGCCTTAAGCGCAATGCGAGATCTCATTATGCCCAGGACTGCTACCAGCCATGAAAAGCACGGGAAACACCAGGATTGACCAGATTGGCATACCTTGAGTAGCACCTGCCGCAGAGATTCCTAGAAGGCATACCTCCGTGACTGTATCTAAGCCCAGATCGCTCGATCATTTGAACCTTTTTCCACCCAGCTGGATTAGGCCTCAAACCAGCGGAGTCTGAATGCCGGCTGTCCTGTTCGGCGCGCGAAATCAGCCGCTCTGCGAGAACCGGACCCTGGTGAATCAACTTGGTGTATCCACCAGCCTTTTATCTTGGCGTGAGCAGATGCGCCGATATACCCGTATCAGCTGAAACGGCGTCGCTCATTTCAGCGAGTTCGAGTGTCAGATCGTCACCATTCCTTCACACGACTATTACAGTGATGGAAGCTGATGGGATGGGCTTTGACGATGGAGGCTTTGGATTGTTTGCTCCAAACCTGTAGCGTAACGATTGAATTCAGCCACCGCATATCTAAGAAATCGCTCATCGACGATGATGTTGTTGAAAGGGTTTACCTCCACTCCCTCAGTTCTCCCAATTGCTTTGACTAACCTTTTCTCAAATTCGGTCTTCTTCTCTTTTTTGCAGAAAATCTTATGATAATCAGTGGCTATCCCATCATTGTGAGTCATAATATTTCTAATCATTGTCAAATGATCAATATCATTTATGTCCTTGGCATCAAATCCTTTCTTTAGTATCGCGTGAGCTTTTTCAATCGGACCCTTGCATTTCAACTCGCCGCTGAAATTAGCGAGCCCTATCATCAAATCAAGGCAGCCACTTATGCGATGCTCAAACAAACCGAACATCGTGAGATAAGCCGACCGGCGAGTTAGGTCAGCTATCAATGATTTGTATTCGAGCTTGACTTCGTCATCGTCATAACCAACACACGACCCGCAAGAATAGTACGTGCGAGTTCGTGAATAGCTTTCGCCATTCTCATCATACGCTTCTTCTTCAAAGTGGCCTTCTTTCACCGCGTCAGATTCATCTGCTGCATCAACTGCAAGCTGCACATTCTTTTCGGCCTGTTCGGCAAGCATTGTCATAATTGAAATAGATGAAGTCAATTCGAAGAGCTTGACGCTAAACATAAAATCCAAGATTGCCATGGTGATTCCTCTTTTTTAAATTCGTAAAGCGCAGACGCTTTCGGACACGCGAAATCTGTTCTGGATCGGTTCAGAGCCAACTCTGAAAACGTTACGAATCAAATCTGAAAGCGTTGAAAGCGTGGCATGGGGCTTATTCCGACAATGTGCTTGCCTCAGCCCAGTGGTGTCTCGTGGATGCTTGATCTGCGCGCATTCCTGCTAAACATCGCGGTTCCATCGTGGCGCATATATCAGGCATCGCCCTTGAAGCTTACGACCGATCTCCCCCCAAACCTTCAACAACTAAAAAATTAGCCGCAGCAGCTTCTAAGGCTGCGCCTGGGGTCAATCTGCTAGTGGTCATGATCATTCCCCGGCTTAGGCTGGTCCCATCACGATCTGCCCTCCAAATTGCCCCTACTAGCTCTCTAATCACGTCTGGTCCAACAGGACGATGGAGAGACCAACATTTACACTGGACCACCCAGGACTGGCCATCCTGATCCATTGCGAATAGGTCGACACCTCCATCACCATCGCGGTTTGCGGACTGGTGAATGACCGTTTTTCCTTGCTCTTGTAGATACCTGGCACAGGCCTTCTCAAAATCGAACCAGGCCGGTCTGCTTCCAACCGGGGTAGTACTCATCTCCTCGAAGATCATCCGCGACGCAGATCGACTTCTGTAAACTTTCAGCCGCTCGGTCAGGCCACCAATACCACGCTCATGTGGCCGAACAAATGTGAATCCTTGAGGTAGCGATAGGCCGTAACGCTGAGCTAAAAATCGTTGCGTCGCCGAAGCATTATCGGCACGCCGGATGTGAGAGCTGACCTTATGCTTTGATCTAGCTTGTACCGCCATGCTGTCAACCGGGAGCCTGTCATTTCTCAAATGGCCGTATCGAACTCTTGGGAGATAGATGACGGTATGTGCCTTCCTCTGCTGTCCACGCGAGCGCGAGCGATGTGCTTTGGCACTAAATACGCTTTCGCGGTCCTCAACCACCAAGAAATCACGAACGATAGCCGCAGCAATGAGCTGCAAACTGACTTCTGCGTCGTCATTCCACTCAGTTTCATCACCGGAATGACGTATCAGTTGTAAGCCGCTTATACGTGGGGTGCCGTTACCCAAACCAATCGCAACCTGGAAATAACGATCATTGCCGTCGAGAAAGTGGCAGGAGAACTCACCTTCTTGTTCGAAAACTCTTAGGGCAACAAAGGGGCCGAATTGAATCTCAACCCTAGCGCCCCAAGGAATCGACCATTGGCGCGCCTCCTGAGCTTCATGAAGGAGCTGTAGTGCTCGTTCGTAGGCTTCCTCAACAGATCCCTCAACTCGAACCGACTCCAGCGCTTGGTTGACAATACTCAACGGTGCGGGCAAATCTGTAGGACCAAACCATTCTCCAGCATCCAACAGATCTACGAACTCCAATCCACTCTGCCAGAGAGTGTCTAGGTCCTCTCTCGGACATGACGTATCCAGTGGGATGGTCCGCAAACCTAATTCAGAATTACCGAGGTTTTTTAGCCACGGTCTTTTTGCTCCTAATTCGGTGATCCTAGGATCTAGTAACGCGGCTTCTAAGCTGTGCTGTAACGCTCCTGCGATAAGAAAGTCGCCAGTTTCACGCAGACGCTTCATGAAGCTTGCTGAAAACGCGAAAATATCAGCCGGGGTATTGAGCAGGGAAACAGCAGCCTCGTGCGCCAGTTTTGCATCGGTGTCAGTGCCTAAAACTCTTTCGAGCCAACACTTCAATGTGAAGTGTTGCTGGAGGAGTTCACCTATGGCGTCGTCGATGATCCCGCCGTAGCACCACTCGCCATGGGCATCAAAAATACAGTGCTCTTCGCCCGCCTCAGTGCGCTGCCGGATGGCGAGAATAAACCCTGCGGCACGCGCACGTTTATGATGGAAGTGTTTTGCCCAATCAGCAGTTTTCTTGTCACTTTCCTCTAGATCACTGGTCCAGGGGCCGTTACCTTGGAGCGTCGCCCACACATCACTAACTGTGTCAGCCCATAACGGAACCTCATTGTCCCAGTCACGATTTGTCCTCTCCATAGCATCGAATCGGACGCCCTGTCTCGAATAGGGTATTCCCGGAATAGGAAACGTCCATTGACGCTGTAGTGCCCGAGTAGAGGGAACGCGAGGCCCTTTTGGCTCACCCACGGAGAAAACTGCGTCAAACCAACCGCTGTAAGTACCGGTTGGATGCGCCATGCACACTCTGAATCGCCCGCTCGTTCGAAAGGCACACACTACAGCGTCTTCGGACGGAGCCATCCAGCGAACATGAGGGGTGGGCTCCTTCAAGCCCATAGCCGTAAGACTGAAAATGCATGAGGGAGATGTGTTCCATCTCCAGCCAAGCAGACCGATTCTACCAGCCTGTCGATAAAGGGTAGGACGCTTGATGTCACGTGTGACCAACACGATCCAAGGTATGCCATCCTCCGAAATGCCTGATGGCCCCAAATAAAGCTGTCCGATGGTTGCGTGAAGAAAAGGAGCAACTAATTCGACAAGCGATTTTCTTGGGATGGGCTGATAAGGTGTAGGGTTACCGAAAGCGACTGGCAATTCCTTCCTGATTTCTTCGTCATCGTCCATGCGTGTATTAGTCATCCAGAATACCGTTTCAACTGGCGCGGCTGACCTTCAGGTCAACACATGCACTCCTAAATCGCTACCGAGCTAGCGGTGCTGGGCTATGCAAACGCTCCATTACCAATCAGTGAAATCAAGAATATTCGCCTGCCTTATGAGATCAAAATGCTCTGTACGCAGGATCTGTTGCCAGAAGCGCTCGCGCGCCGCTTGGCTGCCAGCGCCTTCCCATTCAACAACCCTTATTGCAGCTGTTCTGGCATATGCCGCCAGCACCTCATTCAGGTGGGTATCTCCCCCTGAATATCCGAACACTATTATTTCCTCGACTTCGTGGCAGCAGTCGTGGAGATATTCCCAGTAGGTAGAAAGCACATCAGAAGCGTCAATAACTGATCGTTTGTGAGTCACGTGCGTCAGGACGATGTGGTTAGAAATTTCAGCTGAATTCATAGTGAGCATAGCCCGTGTCATCTTACGAGCTGCGCCCAATCGATCATCGTAGAAAAGTGGAGAGCCATGAAGATGCAAATAGTAACCGAAGTTGTTGCCATAACGGCGTACGAGGGTATCGGTGCCAAATCCCCCATCAGTCATACCATCAACTAGACAGCCTCTATAGCCGTTCATGAAGCCAGCATCAATAAGCGCACCGTAGAGCAGCCGATCATAATTCAATGTGGCGATATTTGACCTAGTGTCACGAACAAAATCAAAGAGTGGATCCAAGAAAGCATTAGGTAAAGGATCGTCATAGATGTGTAGATCTGACGCGACCCTATGAATGTATTTGGCTACAGCAGCGGGAAATTCTTGTCCTTCGTCTGAAAGCCAGTGAACTTCGTCGTCACCAGTTTTATTGAGCATATTGCATGCCGCGACAACAACATGAAGGGTGTCGAGCTGATCTTCCCCCTCAGGAGCATTGCGATCATCGCCGATACAGCGAGCTACCAGTGCTTTTTGATGGGCTGGAAGATGGTGAGGGTGATCCCATACATCGCCAAGCGCTCGACTTAACGAAAAGTGCTGGGCGTCCAATGCCATTCCCAGGCCGTTCCCAAAAATCAGCGTTTTCCTTGGCATGCTCCCTCCTTGACTTTGCGTTCATTGCTCGCCAGGAGCCTAGATCAAAAAGCGATCATTTGATAGGCCAGTATAAGCAGTGACGGGAAGGCGCGCTGATGGGTCCCGATGGAGCACGGTGGGCTGGAACAAGCCAATGAGCATATTCCGCATAGAGGCTCTGTATGACCCCAGACCGATATGAGATGCGACTAGCAATGAAGTCGGAATCTCTCGATCAGCTTCATGACCGGGTGCTGTACGCCAAAAGTGGACATTTTCGCTCTGCGGTATAGGTAATACTTGGTCAATGCTTGGATATAGGGGCACCTAGACTACATACCATAGGTAGGACGGGTATCGATTCCCATCCGACCAGAATCCCGCCCCTTTCAAAAGGCAGTGGACTATGTTTTGAAGTAGCACGGACGTTACCGGTTTGTGAAGAGTTACCTGGAGCGGTAATCCAATTCCCCATATCCCATCCAGCAAGATCGTGTACATAGACCGAGCTGGGAGTGGGATGCTGAGTTGTTCTGAATTTATTATCAGGCCCGTAAGAATAGATAAGCCGATTGTAGCCATTATGTATGGCTGGTGAAGGTGCGACGTTATGTAGCTTAGTGACTCCGCCATGGTGGGGGGCAATTACAGCGACTGGCGGAAAATATTGGAAAGACTTGGGAAAATGGCTATAAGCGCAGTCGCCCGTTAGGAGCCAGCTTGCAGAGAACTTTGAGTCGTTATTCTCAACTGCCAAAATTATGCCTGAGTTGTTTCGCGAAGTGCCAATTCCGAGTGCAAATTTCATCAGTTGTCCGCTAGGCAGTATAGACGACCCTACGGTATTTTCGGGCATGTCCAAGACCAATATTCTTCCCCCATGAGAAATTATTTCATGAGCAAAGCTTTTATGTACCGCATCCAACTGTTGTCGTGGAACTACCCAAGTTAAGGGTAAAGCCAGGGGTTTAATGCGCAATGCCCCAGCCCAATGATCCTGATCCCAGTGAGATAAAATTACTAAGGGATTGTTGCAAGTGCAAAATGCCAGAGCTGGCGGAGCGGTTGACACATGAGCGCCTATCCCGCACCCCAAATCGAAATATACGGCTGGGCATTTTTCGTTTACACTTGAAATTAACGCATTAGCATTACCTTGTCCCACATCGTAAATCGCCAATTAGTCAGCGCTATAGACGCGGCGCGCTAGCTCTTGCTCAAGCTGCAATGGGGAAATCATGTCAGAAGTTGCTAATGAAAACTCGTTATTAAGTTTATCTTGATGAGCACGATTGATTTTTGTGGTGACTAACGTTGCGTCGATAGGCGACTTAAATAGACTTGTATAAATCTTTGCATTTCCTGTACCAGTTCCCTGATCAAGTATATAGATGTTAAACCAATTGCTTTCGTAAAAAAGTTCAAGCGCCTCTAAATCATTGAAGCCTTCATTTTGAACGGTGGTTTCAATTTCGACTCTAAAGATGACAGAATCTTCATAGGGGTTTTTTTTGAAACTGCTGAGCGGTTCCATCAGTCGATAGTTCTGATTTCTCTGAATACCACAACTATGTAAATGTTGTTTTAAGATCGCATTATATGAAATAATTAACCGCCCATCTTGCTCATTCAAAAGTTCAATATCATCAACTCTCCCATAAGCCTCACCATCTTCAAAGTCTATAACCCTAAAATCGGCGTCCTTGTCAAAAAAATAATTCACAACCGGCATCCTTGTTCGTCAGCTTACAAATATGGGACAGGAATTAAACTTTTAAATATTCAAGACTGCAAGTCTGTAATTATTGAAATTGGTCCTTCATTAAACCCAACCAAGTCTCCGCCGTCTATAAATTTCTCTAGAAAATCAAATACTATATCGATAGGACTGGACCACATTCTCTTTAATTCTTGAACAAAGAAAGCAAATTCATCATCAGGGCATCTATACTTCATTTCTGGACCATACAAAAATAAAAATTTCAGACAGTTCAGCGTTTCCAGAAAGTCACTAATGAAGAAATGGGATTTTTCAAACATAAGATGAACTCTAGGAATGCCATTATGATTAGACTCCTCGAAGTATATGAGTTTTTGATTCCCCTCGACTACACCAATACCAAAAACGCAAAATTCTTGTTTTTTACCCCAAAAAGTTTCCGTTCTTAACTTATTGCCATAATTTCCTTCAACCTCACCAAAAATTGCAACAGAACCTCCGTTCAAAATATTGTCTAGCACCAAGCAAAGATCCGAATATCCAATTAGATTGGATAAAGCCCCTTTCATTTCTTTAAAAGGAAAAATTTCCGTAAAGCGATTCGATAATTTATAGCTAAGCTGCGAGTCATTTCCGGAAACGTAGAGGGAGAACTGATCTAGATCTTTATTAAAGCAGACTCCGTATAAGTCCTCCAGCCTCTCCACGAGTTCGGAAATAATATGACCGCCAATTTTCTGATTAAATAAGCTAGCGAAAAAATACTGTACACCCCAATTGCGAATGTAGTTTTCGACTTGATCAAAAAAGTTCGGAGGCAGATTCCCTCTCATCAAACTCAAAGACCAGAAAGGGTACTCTTTAAACCCTCTAGGTGAATGCATCATGTTTTTATGGTTATCCATGCATTTTAAGATGCTGTAGAAATGCGTGGCCCAGTAAGATCGCTGATCCGCTATTATAATTGGGCTTATCGGTGTCAGTACACTTTTTTTACCGCTTCTCATATAGCACCAGAATATTCCTTATTCTTTCCGATCATGTAGATCACCCAATGCAACGATATTATCGCCTCTAGATGACGTCTCAGACGTCTTAGTTCAATCTGGATCAGGTGATTTGCCCCTATGTGCCTTGTAATGGCCATATTTAACTTTTCTCTATTAATTACATAAAGCGTCCTGAATTGGGATTCTGGATGTTTGATCGGTTGTAGACTTAGATTGGCAGCTTAGCGGCGGCCTGGCAAGTGGCCATCATTAAACTGCTAGAATTAAGTAGTCCGGTCAGCCTCAAGCGTTTACTTACACGCCGTGTCGGAGACTGTCTGGCCTGCATCAACCTCCTATGAACGGCCGTTACGGGACGATTTCCGCCTGTCGGGAAGGTCTAAAACCGGCCAAAAGCAGTCGCTCAGATGTGTCCACAATAGGTATGCGATACCAGAACCGGTGGCAACAACCTCTACGACAGCAACGGCAACGGCACCAGTGGATAACGCTGTACAGGCCACTTATCACATCACCTACATACAGACCTTTACTTTACATAAAATGGTCATGTGTTCGATACAGAGTAGCCGTGAGGATGACCCTGGACCTCGCCTGAACCAGTCACTCCATGAAATATGATCCAAGCCCAAGATTTGGATAGCTCCCGCTCGGGTTGTTGAAAACGTAGGTGCAGCTCTGGCCGACTTGAGGAGCTTCGTCTGTTTCGACCCAATCGGAATCACTGATGAATGCAATGCACGCCAGATGCTTATGACGATCGTTAGTCATCAACTCTTCGGAGAACACTGAGAGCAGGTTTGGCTGTACCTTGCATACCGCTATCATCCTATTGCTGTCCATCCCTTCAAGACGTATGACCAAACAGCCAGGTCGCTTCCCACTCATCTGTTTTCGAATGGCGTGTTTTGCAGAATCCTCCCACGCTTTCAAAGTGCGGTGGTCTTCCTCACTCGCGACTGTCAGCAGAACACAAGCAAGTTTCGGCGTGGTGGCGATAAGTCTCATCGACTCCATCACCCCCGCATGGTTCTGGACGTGATTGCTGAACAGTTCAGCGAGATGAGCTTGATCCTTGATTTCGCCCGGCGCGAATGGCTCAATCGAAAGCTTTTCCAAGGAAAACAATCCATCGCCGCCAACAGCATTATTGTGGATGGCAGCGCAAACTTTATTGCGCAAATCCTTCAACTCGGTAGTTGCTGTGGGTAGTCGCTTTGGCACTGTGATCGAGACGCCAACCATTGCGCCATGAGAAAGTGTAGGGGATAGCGATGTCAGGAGTTCTGCCAGGAAGCCCATGGCCTCTTTCTGTGGAATTCTCAGACCCTTGTCAGAAGAGAACGACTTACATTCGACCTCAAAGGCATCCTGGCCCCCTCCACTAGCAAGAATATCGAAGGTGTCAACGCTCTTAGGAGTCGCCTCAGGCCATTCTACTGTGAGTCCTCTGCGGTGGAGGCCGATCGCCACATGCAGTTCAAGGACCATCGCCCGAAGATCGGTCGGGTTATTGAATGCACCAGCAACTCGACCTGCGAGGCTGCTGCGACCAGACTGGGCCTCAGCATCACAAAGGGAATTAACCTGAATCGCAAATGCCATGGCGGCCTTCACAGCTTCCCATGACTCGATCTCCATTGCCCCAACACCAGCATCGAACCAGGTCAGGCCATAGGCGATATAATTTTCGGCGATCAGGAGTTGGGTCGAAATGGGCTTGGCTTTGATCTCGTGTTTCAAGCTCTGTGTACGCTTGAGCCAAGGTTTTTTTGGAAGTCGTGTGACCAGCCGGGCATAGATCAAAGGAAAGTCATCAGCGTACATTTCGGTGATCATAGGCATACCGGAGCTTGGGGGGTCGAAAACGTACACTAGGAGAAGCAGCCGCGCACGCACAGTGCAATCCTCAGATGCGGAATCATCATAGCCGATCGGCATTGCGCCATTAGTGTTTAGACTGAGCCCCCAATGGCTCGTATCGGCCAGAAACGGGAATCGTCTCTACAATGGTGCCCTGACTCTGAACGAGACGAAGGTAGCGTACAACCTTGGCTACAGGTAGAGCGAGCAGAACTGATGGCTTGGTAGTTACGCTTCTGCGTAAGATCAAGCGTCCAGCTAAACAGGGAGATCTGTAATGAAATCATTGAGGCGACACCGCGACCGCCTACCCATTTTGGGTTGCTGGCCACAGCAGTGGGTCAAAGATGACACCGTCTGGCATATGTTTGAGTTACAACTGAAGCCGGACGGAAATGTTGATTGGTATCTTCGTCGGGATGATGTTGCCCATGGCGGCTATGGCCCGATTACCTATCAAAATTACGACGCGGCCGTGAACGAAGCCAAATCTACAAATCTTCTGCTTAAATATACTGTAAACGATCTTGCGTTAAATTCTGAACAAGCCGCTTCGATACGTTTGAAAGTGCAGAAGGCGCTGACGGCTGAAGAGCGGCTGATGAGCGAGGAAAGGCTCATGTTGATGGAGGCTATCAAGCGTCATGCGGCGGACCCTAGGCCTAGACTGGAAGACCTGACGGTCTTGAATGGTAGCGACGTTCTACGAACAGAGCTGCATAAACGCCTACTGCAATACCCCTATGTGCAGCTAGTTTTTTTGGCGCGATACGGTTCACTTCTTGAATGCGAAGGTAACTTCACTTGGCGCAACATTGGAGCTAATAGTCACAGGGTAGGCATCTACGCTTACCGCGAGAAAATCGCGCGAGGGTTTGGGATGAGTGGTACTGACCACTGGGGGCAAACCAAAGCTGCAATTCGCGATGCGCTTCTTCCGCGCGCAAACAAGTTGCTACACCTTGCCAGCGTGAAACTGTTGCTCGCAGATGCGTTGCGTCGAGGGCAGCGGGTTTTGATCGTGGGTAGTTTCGTGTTCTGGTACGAAAATGGCACTGTTCCGCAGTGGGTAGTGAAGCAAGTAGGTGCTTCGGGTAAGTCCGAGACTGGAGAGGCGATGTGGCTTGAAGGTACGATACTATCCAAGAACCATGGCCGAATCGTTGTGCTGCCTTACATCAAAGAAAACGGGGAGCGAGTGCAGGGACATACCAAAAATGCACCTCATGACGGTAAAGCTCTACCGCGTCACCGGAATGACTACGTCGAACTTCCATTTGAAGTTCTGAAAGGGGATTTAATGTACAGCCTATTCGGTGAATTAAATTACGAATAATAGATTAGTAGCGAAAAAAGATTTGACTAAGATAACCATTGATAAATTACGACAAGGTCGCTATCTGCCGATTACAGCCGGAAGCAGATAGCCGCTTTAGCCCCATGGCGAGTGAAGACCCAAATTATCCTTCAAAGAAAACGCCCCTCAGACATGCGCTTCGATGAAAATATGGGCAGCCACAGTCTCGGCTACATCCGAGATCTCGCAGTGCTTTCTCGATATACAGTCAAGACATACTAACTGCTGCGGATCACTCGTAGGCTATCTGCGACCATCGGGGCCGCCTCCTCCGACCACGAAAATGGCGACGTAAATGCACTGGCACCCGCATGTTCTACAATCGGAAACTTTTGCAGATTTCATCCTTTAGCTCCATCAGACGGCCGCCAGATCATCGAGCCCAATCACCTCCCCACGCCCAGCACTAGGCTTTAGTCAGTGATTTAGTATCCCGAAGCTTGTTTTCGCATCGCTAGAAGTACGCGTAGATTGGCAATGAGAGGCCTAGCTTCAAACCCACTGGTTACCAGGGCGCTGAGTCAAAAATCGAGACGTCTAAACCTAGACAAAATTCGGAATGTATTGCCAATTTTGAAAAAATGAGTTAACAGAGAAAGGCAATCCGCCAGCGCTCTGCGCTTAACGTTGCCTAGGTTAGGGATAACCATTCTCAGCTCGCATTGCTGTGCATGCCGTTACTCTAGCAAGGGGCTCAGGGAAGGGAAGACTATGCCAGTTAGCGTTCGCGTGTTGAAAGCGTTTCACGGCGATTGCATATTTATAACCGTTGAGTTAGGAACAGTCACGGAGAGAATTTTGATCGATGGGGGTCCACAGACTACCTTCGGAGCCTCTCCACAGGGAGAACTCAGAGCCCTACTTAATGAGCTAGAAGCTCAGGATAAAAAAATTGATCTTGTCATACTCACTCATGTTGACGATGACCATATAGGTGGCTTGATAAAGGCTTTTGAGGTCAACGACGGTCTGAGCAAGCTTGCACGCAAAGTAATTTTTAATTCTGGGCGACTTATCCACGAACACTTCAAAGTCCCGATAGACCCTAGCAAAGAAATATCAGGAAATTTCACCCAATCCAAAAACACCTCAATTACTCAAGGGAACACACTAGAGCGATTACTAAAAAACCTTGGGGTATGGCATAAAAGCGTAATAAAGCAAGGTGATACAAACTCTCTTGAAAGCTGCGAGTTAATATTTCTAACACCTAACGAGGGGGAGCTAAAGAAACTGCTTGCAAAATGGGAAAAAGAACAACCAAGCCCCTTCACCTCTGCGTCAAACACCGATTGGAAAAAGAGCTACAAAGAGCTTCTTGAGCAAGACACATTCAAGGAGGATAACTCAACAACAAACGGTAGCTCTATCTCTTTCATTCTAAAAGTGGGCGAGCAAAATTTTCTTTTTTTAGGTGATGCTCATCCGACCAGTATCATCCAAGGTTTAGCAACGCTGGGATACGACTCCAAAACCCCTATCAAAGCGGAAATAGTAAAACTTTCGCATCACGGTAGCAAAGGTAACACCAGCTTTGAACTACTGAACGCAATAGACTGCTTGAACTACATAGTTAGCACTGATGCAAGTCGACACAGCTTACCAAACAAGACAACTTTTGCACGAATTCACAGTAAAAATTCAAACTCAGTGATATTCTTCAATTATAAATCAGTAATATCAAGCATTTACACGAATGAAGAACTGACTCAGTTGAGAGGTCATGTCATGGCACTACCTGGAGAGCTGAGCTTTGCCTGAGCAAATTGAAAAAATACGCTCGCATGTTGTGATGGTTAACGACGGAAGCGGCGTACTAATCCAACCAGCGTTTGGCGACCACAGCTACATACTCACTGCCAAACACGTGCTGGAAACTGATGAGAACTCGGGAGAATACCATGGCATCAGTGAAATCACCGTAATAGGAATGAACGGAGATACAATTGATTTAGCAGAATGTGTACTCAGCACTGATAATGACATTGCAATATTGGTCACAAGTACTAAGCTAGACTCCAACCTGCAAATTGCAGTATCAAAACCGGAGAGAAACAAAAGAGTCCTTTATTACGGATATCCTGCTACCCGTCGGACCCTAGAACCTCGGGATAAATTAAGGGGGTACCCAGGGCAAATCACTGAAGTTGAAGGAGACAGATTTTCTTTAGCACTTGACGGAGAGCCACTTTGGGGTGAAGTAGCTGGAGCCTCTGGCGGGGGCGTATTCGTCGAGATTGGGGGGGATATTTTTCTCCAGGGAATTGAGTCGCGAGTCGAAGGCGTTGTCGACCGTGAGTTTCATGGAAGGGTGATCTGTACTCCCATAGCTATGGTCGAAAAGATCATCTCGGAAGCAAGGCTCGAAAAGATACACCCTCCATCTATGACTAGTTTTATTGGGCTAGTAGACAAGACATTCCGTTGCTTCGCACAAGCCGAAGACCCGAACAACCTTATATTCCTCATAAGTCAACTTCAAGAGCGCGGATACCTGCTCAGTTCAGCGAATGGAATAAACCCTTTTACGCTTTATGAAAAGTTCAAGAAGAAGCTATTAGTCAACGATTGCCCAGAGCAGAATCTTTACAATGAGGAGCTTTGGATAGCATATTTTGAGTTCTTAATAATCAGCTGCTTAATAGATGATATTGAGTTTGACTCTGTCGATTTTTCGTACATTGACGAGAACTCCACCCGACGAAGATTTTTGTTTTCGACAGATCAAGAAAACTGGGTGTGGAAGCTGATGGATATCTTCCGATCCGATTTTCGAGGACTTAAACGCGGCGGGAAAATTGTAGTCAGCAGTGGGGATAGCGCCCCAAAGCATGAAGCTCGCCCGTCGTCTTTAGAAAGGGTTGTTGTTGATATCGGACGCAGACAAAAGAGTGAAATCATGGTCGACTCGGGAATCACAAATCCAGCAATTGACTTTAAAGTTTATAACTTAACAGGCTTACATAGACTTTGCGTAGTGAATGACGACGAACAATTCTCTGAGTACTACGCCGGGAACGAGCAATACGGAAATGTAGAATTAATGGCCTTAGTCAAAGAACTCTATAATGCATATATCTAAATCTGCGCAAAGCATCGAGTTTTTATCAGCACAGTTCCCCCGTGCCGCTTTTTCTTTGTATAGGTCAGAACCAGAAAATTACATTAGCTGTTTTGTTTGTTGGATCAAAGACGAAGCCGACCTGCTGTTCTTATGGAAAAAAGTAGCCAGCGTCATCGCTTACGAATATCAGAGCGAACTGGAGAGTAAATTTGATGCATGGAATATATACCTTGCATTTGTAACCCCATCCAGCATTGCTAAAACTACAAAATATGAGATTGAGAATGACAAATTCTCTATGCGGAAGCTTGTAGTTTCAGAAGCCCAAAGTACTTTCGACCCTGAAACGCATTTAAATAATGAGATTTTAGGTTCTGATTTAAAGCTCAGCCCCGTATTCTCATATTCTCCTCGAATAGATGAAGCGGAAGTAACCCAGTTACAAAATATTTTAAATCAGCTGATATCAGATAAGAAGTCAAACCCAACCCTTTCTTCGGAAAACGTTCTCTATTTGGCAAAGTGGATTACCGACAATGAAATTTAAATCTGTGGATATTGTAGGTTTTCGTGCATACGCTGAGGAAGGAGATGGGACATTCGACTTTACGAACGCAGATGGCAAAGTCTCGAATTTTATTTCCCTATATGCTCCAAACGGGTTTGGGAAAAGCTCTTTTTACGACGCCATGGAATGGGCAATAACTAATAATATCGGTCGCTATATCCGAGATAGCCAGCGCACAAGTAATGATTCGGCATCACTCTACTTAAATACGAGCGAGTCATCCCAAAGAATACTCAAAAATCGGTATATTGATGAGAAAGCTCCATCGTACGTAAAGGTACGCACAACTGGAAACAAAGACTTTGATCGTACGGTCAGGCGTCCTGCCGTGGGACAGCGCGACTACACATATGACCCAGCGCGAACAGACAAAACGACTAAACATTTAGCAGACATTTTCTTATCACAAGATGCAATTGATGCCTTCTTAAAAGAAGAACGTCCGGAGCAACGTTATGATCGCTTCATGGGAGCCTTTGGAGGGAATGACGAAAAGTATCGCAACAGTCTATTTACATCAATTAGGTCCTGTAGCCGAGAGCTAAGACTGCTCAGCGATACAATATCATCCCTTGAAGAAAATTTACTCGAGCCGACTTTGGAATTTAGCGTCGACGAAGTCAACAAGGCTATAGCCGAAATAAACCTCGGTGGCGGCAGCTTTCCTCAAATTGGAAGTTCGTTCTCAGAACTGGAGCAAACTACATTACTATCACTGTTCTCGAAACGCGTAATAGAATTAAATACGGAGTTAACGTCTGTAGCTCAGCAGAGTCAGGCGGTTGAATACTGCGTGGGAAGTCTGCCTCAACTTACACAATATCGTGATCACCGTACCAAACTCAAATCTGACCTCACAAAAATCCATGCAAACCGAGATGACATTAGCTCTCTCTCTAAAGCGCTAGATACCAAAAGTAATTTAGAACAACGGCTTCGAAGCCTTGTTGATGAAACTCAGCTAATTTCGCTTATCCTGTCCAATCAGCAACAACTCACCCAGATCATTGAAAACATTGCCGACTATAAAGAGAAGATTTCTACAATAGACAGAGAACTCATCGACAGAAATATTTCTAATAATACGAGCACCCAGGCAGTGGAGTCGTTACGCAGTGAGCGAATCAATAATGACACACAACTGGCGTCTTTATTTGACGAATTTTCCAAAATCGAAGTTCAGTTCGCAGAAATTGATTTACAAGAAAAATTCATCCTTGCTCTCAATTCTAAGATCACCGAGTCAGAGAGGCGAACTACCACTGCGCACGCTCTAAAAAAATCACTACAGGAAGAACTCTCGAAGTATTCAAGCCTCACCGTGGGAAAATCGGTAATTTCCGACGATGCTCAAGCCCTGCTTAAGCCAGACCCCGCTTTTTTAATAAATTATCATCAGCACTTAGAGCAGAAGGACGACGTCCAGGAGCAAATCAGAACACTAGACGCGAACGCCAAAGACTTGAGCGGGCAATCCGCTGATCTTTTTTCTCTAATGAGCATGGCCAAAACCCTCTTATCAAAAACTCTATCTGATGCATGCCCGGTCTGTAACGCGCAATATGAATCACACACAGCTCTTTTGGAAAAAATCCAATCGAACGGAAGCATCGAAGCCGCGCTTCACTCGCTCTTAAAAAGCAGAGCTGACCTTGAGAAAAGACTTTTTCAGATTGACGATTTTCTTGAACGCGGGCACAACTATCTAACCTCTCTGAAATCAAATGCGGTCGCAAATATCAGCGAGCGGCTATCAAATGCGGATGCTGAGGTCGCCCGCCTAGATCATGGGTTGGAAGACATAAGGAATGAGCAGGCAGTTAAATCCGAAAACTTGCATAGACTCAGAGCAGGCGCTCGAAATCTCAGCAAGGAGGAGTACATCACTTATATAAACAATGCTGTATCCAGTATTAGAGCGTCTATCGTTAAAATAGACAAAAGCCTTGAAGAGGTTCTCGCCTCAAACAAAATAGCCTTTGAAAATACCGGTAACATAGCTTCAAACAGGGCTGAGATTCTGGCCAAACTGGAGGCCAACGAAAACGATGACACATACAACTTATACAAAGACCTGAAAGCAAAGTACATACTTCAGGACGGAAATATTGCTGACATCTTTTTACCAATTCACAACGATCTAACTGAAGCTCAAAGCACCCTACACAAAGAAATCACCGCAACATCCGACACAGTTACACAGCTTCGAAATACTCTGGCTAAGTCAGAGGAATATTCATCTGAGCCTCCGCTTCTAGAAAAATTAGTTTCGCTGACTGAAGAGTTACGTCAGGTTGAAGATGCAGCGACGCGAATAGAGGCGCTCCTTAGCCCTTTTGTTAATGACTTCAGCGCACCTACTGAATCACTACACAAAGAATTGCAGATCACAAAAGCTGATCTGGATAAAAAAACATCTAACGCTTCGGCCTCATTGATGCTCACTAACATTATTGAAGCTCAAATCGAGAATGTCTTACCTTTCTTTAAATATAGAGAGCTGAGGACTAAGATTGAGTCAGACAGGGACACAAAAAACCAAATCGAGACTCTATCTATCTTGCTGGATCGTGAACTGAAAAAAGTTGAGGGCAAACTGAAGGAGCGTATCGACAAATTTTTTTACACCGACCTAATCACATCTATATATAGAAAAATAGACCCTCATCCATTTTTCAAAATCGTAAGATTTGAATGCATGTTTCCAAATGAAGATAAACCTAGACTAGAGGTATATCTTTATGAAGATGAGCTGAGCCAGCCAATCTCCCCAGCGCTTTACTTCAGCTCCGCACAGTTAAACATACTTAGCCTCAGCATTTTTCTCGCAAAAGCGCTGCATATTGAGCATGACGGTGATCCGGTAAGGGCGATACTAATTGACGACCCCATTCATTCAATGGACTCGATCAACGTCCTTTCGGTCATAGACTTATTAAGAAACATATCCATTAACTTTGATCGACAAATAATCCTCTCGACACATGATGAAAACTTCTACGAACTTCTTAAACTCAAGGTACCAGAAGAACAATTTGGATCAAAATTCATAAAGTTTAAGTCGTTCGGAGTTGTGCATGCCGATGGTAATAGCGATTAACTCCTGACAACGCTCCGAAACTTAACTGTACACGCCGCTCAGGTTGCTTGGGCGGTGTACGTAAAGTTTTTTCATATATTTCGTTAGCAGATAACTGTTAGCGCAGAAGCGAGTCAGCCTCCTCGCCAAATCTTGAAATTACGCTTGCGGGTGATCACCTCGTTGCTGTCAATCAGGAGCAGCTGCTGATTTCATACCGCGACCGAGGCTATGCCAAGCATGTTTTAAACGTAAGCGCTCCATAAACCCCACATTCAAAGCACTCAACTGATCCCCGATGCTGTGCTCCTGATTCCTTTCAGGAGCCAGCACCTGATGATGCGAGCCGACGCCAAAATCGAAAAAGTCTATCTCTAGCCCAAGCCCGTGGACTTCTGAAAATCCATCGACGGCCTCTCCGCATTGGTCAAGCTGGATATAAAAGTGGCAGCGTTCGACCCGGTACTTTTCGTTTTCCTCAACAGATCCCGCAACAGCGGGAAGATTTTGTAATGGGAGCGCAACGGCCTCTGCCTTTGGCTCAAGCGCCTGAACGTATCTGATTACACGCGATGCTTGCAAATAGCTCGACAACTTAAACTTACTCTTTTTGAGCCTTCAGAATGCCGTCCGCTAAGGAAATTGAATACTCCGTCGACGTTAATTTGAAATCCGACCCGGTATTGGGTCAAGGCCCAACGATCCCAATCAATGAAAAAGCGCAAACGGTTGCTGCTTTCCGACCGTAATACAATCGCCCGGCTCCCATTTGAGATTATCATGATCACTTGCATCAGGTACTCTCGAAAGCAATGTGCTAATTATGCATATTGCTTTTTTATGCCTAGGCTGCTACGTGGACCACTTTGGGGATCCGTATCTACCCGCGAACTCCTTCCATGAGCACTGAACGTGCCCCAATCGCAGGTCAACATTGACCCATCGGATTTCATTCCATCGCAGCTCATCCGCAGCCAGCAGCGAAACAGTAAACGATCTAAGACTTCGTAAAAATTCGGGCATTTCATAGGGCTAACCACGTCAGGCCGTTTTGATGCTGCGCTTGAGGGGGTGTGCTCTTTGCGATTCCTAACGTCTTAACGTTCATCCGGGTCTACCTGAACGTTGTACTCTCGCAGTAAATCGTTAATGGCGCCAACAATCCTCGGCTCTCTGATCAACTCCAGAGTGGTGTAGGACACAGCAACGGCAATCTTCATCGCCTCCAGTGCCAAGCTCATTGGATCGAAAGGCCAAATTTGAATCCGACTAACGGTCTCATCCCTAAACGCGAACGACTCGACTACGATGATGGATGACGAGATTTGACCCCAGCGCTCAAGGCTAACCCCATATGTTCGTTGAGGTCGGTCAGCGAGCATAGTGTGCTTGTCCAAAAAACTGTCGCCCACTTGAGCGCAACCCTCCGGATCGAAGTTCTTGACATATACATCGGTGAGACGCGGCGATGAAACGCACGAGCGAAGCACCGGCCATGGGGTTCGACCGTCATTCAACGTATACTCCTCGCTGAAATGATGGAGCAGTCGTCGCAAAAGGTCTGGGTGATTAGCCATTATGAGGGTTGAGCAGTCAGTCATTTTTGAGTTCGCTTGTGCCAAGCCAATCGCGAGCAAGCCCATGAAGCAGTTCGATCAGCTTTTGGTACTCAGCTAGCGTTCTAAGTTCGCTGGGTGCTTTGTTGCCAAACTCAGGGTGCCTCTGCTGCCACCAGCGCTCTGTCATCTCCCTGTGTGTGGTGTAGAGATCTAAGACTCGGACGATCACATCTGTTCGAATATCAGCGATCACTCGCTCTTCACTTTCCGCGACGGCTGCACGGCGAGGCTCCGAAGGGTTGGAATCGAACAAAACAGTCCGCTTATAACTACCCCAGTGTCCATCCACATCTCCGCTCAAAATATTGCCAGCAACGGTCTCCACCAGATAGCGTGGGAGGCCTCGCTTAGGTTTGAGCCGCGTAATCCGAGTTACGCGCCCTAAGCCGTAAGCTCCCTCATGCGCTGAACCAGCATCAGTTGGAGACAAAACTTGGATTGTGTCAATTGATACGCCCTCCTCTTTCCCACTCAAGACTCGGTCGAGCAGCGCTAGACTTGAGGTCATCATCATCCGATGCTCTGGGAAATCTGTGAGGCGCGCGCCCAAGTAGCAGGCTTTCGCGCAGTAAAGTTCGGAGTCCAAAGAATGCAAGACGTAGTTGTAGAAAGTTTCGCTAGAGACACCACCGCCCGAGGGCACTTTAAAGTGGGTTTGAAACACGACATGGATCCTCATCGCTTAGAAGTTGGGATTAGCTGCCTCACCGAAACTGCTCATCCAGGATTATCAATACGGCAATGCTCACACAGCACACGGACCCAGCCATTTGTGCCGCGTTCTAGCACGCCCTTGTTACCACACAACTCGCACGTCACGAATGACATGCCGACAGCTGTGTCGATCACGCCGTTGCTGTAGTCATCAGTGCCGGAAAACACGCACCTCAGAATTCCCATCTTCTGTTTAATTTGTGTAACGACGATCTGTGGCTTGCCGGTTGTTTCTACGTGCAACTGAAGTTGCCTGCACATGGCAGCTATCAGAGGAGCCCAGCCATCTCCGCAGTGAATCCCCCAAAGGTAGTCGTCAGGGTCTGATTCTTTGATATCGAAGATTTTAGGAAATTTGGACAGTAGAGTGCGTTCAAGATTTTCGTTCACTTGTAGTTCCTGTAACGACAATTATATTGACACTTTAGTGGTTCGAAATAGCTAAAACTATTTGATTGCAACCACTGGTAGGCATACACACAATTTGATCAAACAGCAGCCCCAACTGGATTCTTTCAGGAGTCCAGCGGCAATGGACCGAGCAGGGACCAGGGTGTCGGAATCCCCTCACCTATTTCAAGAGGCAGTTCAGCAGACTCGAAGCCGCGCAGGACCTTCTAGATTGGCAAGTCTGCTGAGCCGTTGCCTTCGCGTCCGGCTATGCCTGTACAACCGATTGCAGCACAGCCGTTTGGGCCGCGCAGCGACCAAAGCACTTCAAAAACCTATCATACTCGACATTTACAAATGACCACAATAGTGGTCATTTCGAAGATCCTAGCCTCCTTTGCGTTTAAATGCCAGTTTTAGTAAAGCTGGAGCTAGCCGTTTGAATATTGATGAGGCTTTCGGAGCAGTGCTTCGGGAGCTTAGAGAGCACCAAGGCCTAACCCAAGATGCTTTCGGGACTGCCGCGTCGCGCCAGTACATTCACCGCTTAGAGAAGGGGGAGCACTCGCCTACGCTCGATAGGGTTGAGCAGATTGCCCAAGTGCTGGGGGTTGATGCTGTGGTGCTGATTCTGTGGGCGTACGACAAGGTTAGCGAAAAGCCGGTAGGACACACTGCAAAACGAGCGACCCAAGCGCTGGCTAAGCTGATTGATGACCTGTGATTTCGCCCTTGATCCAAGTACTTCAGGCATATCCGCGTCAGTTCGATCAGACGGAGCTGATTTATACATTGGCGCTCAAGGTCAAAATCTTGTTTTATTAGATCTGTTGGGGAGATCAAAAAAATCATCGCTCCGCTTTCAACGCAACCCTGCCGTGAATATTACGTAGCAGCCAAGGTTGGCCAGCAAACGCAAACTGCTGCTGACCACACTGACATTTGCACGCTTCCAGGGCACCAACCCATCAGCAGGGGCGTGATCATTTCTAATGCCGCGTGACAGATATGTTTTAAAGCCAATAGCAATGCCGATATTCGCGATGCTCGGGGCCTTCTGCTATGAACCACCTGGGCCAACGGCGGGGCATTAATATATTGAAAACCATCAGGATAGACCAAGTTAGGTGTTAACCCTTTATGTCGTGCGCGCCCTCTGTCACTTATAAAAGCTCACAAGAATTCACTCAACCACTGTTTGCGCTTAGGGATGGTACGAAAACGGCTGCTGGCGATGGGAGAGGTGCGCCTGTAATGCGGAAAAACGCCTTGGAAAAGTTGCTGTTTAAAGGAAAATCGATGAGTTAACAGCGCAAAAACGTCTGATCGGGCGAGGCTTTTTGAAGCCCAGGCCATGAAGGCATCAAAATCGAGGCCTACTTCAGACCTTCCTTAGAGAAATTCACCGAGCTTATTATGCGACTTTTGCAGCGAGGAATGAGGTGTTTAGCTCAAAGGGTGTCCATGCAAAGGTGGAAAAAATAGACATTCTGATTTTTTCTCTAACTGTATGATTTATATAAAAACTCTATGTCCATGTCTCCCTCCTCACTCACTAATACAGAACTTCGACAAGACCATCGTCTCCATTCCCACCTGGCGCCTGATGTCCGAGTCGTTCAAGAACTGGCGCGGCATGCAGCAATCCGGCGGACGGCGCATCAAGCGCAGCCTGTTCATCGACGCCAGCGGCGTGCGCTTTTTGCGCGATGACGAAGAAGAACGCATGACCCAGGTGCACCTGCTCACCGGTTACATCGGCCGCAAGCAGGCCGAACTCAAGGCCTGGAACGAGGCCCAGGGCCACAGCGCGCAACTGTCGGCCAACCGCCGGCGCATGACCAACCTGGGGACCTTTCGCGCCTATGCCCTGGCCTACCTGCAAAGTCACCCGGACATCCAGCCGAACATGACCTGCATGGTGCGCCAGATGCAGACCACCGCCCAGGGCGTGCCGCTGGAAATCTACTGCTTCACGCGCACCACGGCGTGGGCGGACTATGAGCGGATCCAGGGGGATATTTTCGATTATCTATTGGCGGTGTTGCCGGAGTTCGGCTTGAGCCTGTACCAGCAGCCGAGCGGCACGGACCTGCGCGGCGGGCTGTTTGCGATGACGCAGAATGCCAGGGCCGCGGAAGCCCTGGAGCATTGAGCAACTGAGCTGCGAGGGGCTTGAGCGGCCCCTCGCAGTGGCGCTACTTAAGCTGGAACTGCGGGTCACCGGTCAATTGGTAAAGGTGTTCCACACCCTTTGGCCAAGGCCCGTACCCCGCGTCGCCGCTGATATGGCCGGCGTCCTGCTCCCACACCAGTTCACTGCCCCATGCCTGGCCGAACGCTTTCGCCCGTTCCTGGGTGACGTAGGGATCATTGGTGCTCGCCACCAGGATGGTGCGAAAAGGCAGGCGCTGCATCGACATCGGAGTAAAACCGGTGGTGCCCGACGGATACGAGTCCGCCTCGGTATCGCTTGGCGCCACCAGCAAGGCGCCCTTCACCTTGTTCGACTGCGGATACTGCGCCGCCCAGCGCGTAATCAGGGTAATCGCCAGGCTGTGCGCGACCAGCACAACCTCGCTGTCAGCCGCCTCTATCGCCTGATTCAGGCGCGCCACCCAATCGGCAGCGACCGGTGTTTCCCAGTCCTGCTGCTCCACCCGCTGCAACCCGTGGAACTGACGCTGCCATTGCGATTGCCAATGGGCTTCACCGGAGTTGAACAGGCCCGGCAGGATCAAAACGCTGACTGTCATCTTCCTTCCTCTTCAAGACCTTCAAGCCAGCACGCCTGAAAAAAGCCGACGAACATGTCTAGTCGTCGCTCTGTAATAAATCAACTCATCCAAATGACAAAAGCAGACTCCACCTATTGATTTAGTGAAATTCACTATCTACGCGCCCGATTTTCAATCTGTTTTTAGAAAAACCAAATCTATAGCATCTGGCCATCGAACAAATCAGCCAGAAGGCATTTCTTATGTTATGGACAACTAAGCTGTCAGATGATGCGCCCCACTTCACACTCAGCTCGGATGCCGAGGCGCTTACCCACTACGGTAGCGCCAGTGCTTTTGCCCAGCCGCGCAGCTTTTATACCAACAGTCCCTTTCAGCGCCCTTCCCGGCCGCAGGACATATCAGACGTAATTATCAGTACTCGTCTAACAAGCGATCAACTTTCCGACAGCCATCATTTATTGGCACAACGGTTGTTACTGAATATCTACGAGCAGGACCTGGTATTTCTGCCCAAGCCGCCCATGGAACTTGATCTCAAGGCGTTCAAACAGTTCTACGACCCTGAACACGCCGCCAGCGGCAAGAAGATCCGTCCGCTGCTCGAACAGTACTTGTATGACTGGCTCAAGCAAGAAGTGCATATCAACGGTTCGTGGTGCCTGGAATCGTTTGTCGCCCACACCGACAAGGTCCTGGAGGATGTCGCGCAGTCGGAGTCCAAGCTGCACAAGGTGCTGACCACCAGCCGCAACCCTGAACGTGCCGCGCGCTTTTTCATGACCCAATGCGCCGGCGATTTCCTCAGTGAGGCCTCCGCGATGGCGCGCAATGTGCTGGGCAATTGCGGCGTGTACACCAGCGAGTTGTTCAAGATCCTGATCGACGAATATGGCTACGGTGTCGATAAAAAGAAGCACAGCACCATTTTTGAAGACATGCTCAAAGACATGGGCATGTCTCATCATGTGCACCATTACTGGCAGTTCTACACCGCAGGTTCCTTGTCGCTGACCAACTACTTCCATTATGTGTCGGCCAACCATGGCGAGCTGTTCCGCTACATAGGCGCGATGTATTACACCGAGGCCACCCTGGCGCTCACCACCAAACACCAGTCGAGCGCCATCAAGGCCATTTTCGGCGACAGCGTCTCCACCGACTATTTCGATGAGCATTCACACATCGATGTCCATCACGGAAGGATGGCCCTGCAGCGCCTCATCCTGCCCATGATCAAGCAATTTGGCAGCAAGATCATTCCTGATCTCGTCCGCGGTTTCGAGGAATTCAGGTTGCTGCAGGACATCGCCGACGAAGAGCTCTACGCCCATATCAAATGGCACGACGAGCTGGATGAACACCGTGCACTGGCTGCCGCCCAGCAGGGCACGAAGCCGGTGGACCTGCGAATTACCGAGACCGAGCACGAACTCTCGGTGCCCCACACCCACCCCAACGACGAGTTGTTCTGGGTTGAAACCGGCGAGCTGGATTTTGTCGCAAGCCCGGACCTAAGCGTGCGGCTGAAGGCCGGGGAAGGCGTGGTGATTCCCAAGGGCATGCTGCATGGCACCCGCGTTGTCAGCCCGTCCTGCACCTATACCGTCACGGCCCTTTGAGCAGGCATCCCATGAAAGCTATCCGCCTGAACCTTACCGACGCCCACTACGTGGCCGTGGAAGACAAAACCTATTTTCTCAAGCGCCATACCTATTCGACGCAGTTGCTGCCCACCAGTTGCCCCCATCGCGGCGGCCCTTTGCACATGGGTGAAACCACGGGCGACGGGCAAAGCGTGATCTGCCCGTGGCACGACAACGCTTACAAGGTGTGCAACCTGGAAAAGAAATCGCCTCCCACCGTTCGCGTGAGAAACCAGTTCAGTACCGTCGTGGGTGACACCGAACGGTGCGTGCCTTTACTCAAACTCTCTCGTTACGACTGAACCCTATGACCACTAAATCAACACTGACAGCGTTCTACTCGATCGTGACCCTGTTTACCGGCCTGGACATGGCGATTGTGATTGCCATGGTCTGGTTCGGCCTGGAAACCACCGGCTCGACATTTCTGGTGGGGGCCACGCTATGCGTGGCGACCGTGGTGCCGTATGTGTGCGAACAATACATCGGCAAATTTTTCACCCTTGAACTGAGCATGAAACGCCTGCTGTACATCCGCCTGACCGCGTTCGCCGCCGTGCTTGGCCTGTCGCTCACCGACGCCGCCGTGTTGCCCATCGGCTTTTTGGTCATCGCCTTTGTGGTCGGTGTCACCGACTACTTCACCATCAGCACCCTCGAGTCGAAAAACACCAAGCTGGTGCTGGCCGGTGCGACCGACAGCGACACCTCGGCGCGGCTGATGCAAACGTCCATCCAGATCGGCGCCTTTGGCGGCGCGCTGCTGGGCGGGGTGATCGTGGATGTATTTTCGGTCAGCCAGACCCTACAGATCATCAGCCTGGCGGCGATTGTCTCGCTGGTGGCAATCCTGTTCGTGCAGGCCACGCCCGGCGCCGACACGGCCGAGCAGGCCAATGACAGCCCTGTCGCCCAGGCGCTGAACCTGCCGCGCAACCTTTACGTGCTGATCATCGTATTAAGCATGATCGGGTTCCATATCGGCGCCTTCAACAGCCTGGTGCCGATCGTGTTTCAAAAACTCAATGAGTGGAACGCCACCCTGTTCGGCGTGGCCAGCGGTCTGGCAGGCCTGGGTGCCTTCAGTGCGGCAGTGCTGCCACGTATCAAGCTCAACAGCTATGGCGCCATCGTGCTGGTGCTGCTGGCCGACGTGGCAATCGTGTATTGGCAGAACCTCTACGTGATGATGGCGGCCGCGTTCTTGCTGGGCTTTTGCATCAACAGCCTGCGCATCCAATTGCGTAAAAACCTGATCGAGTCGGCGCCCAACGCTCGGGTGGCCGACGTGATCGCCGCAAAAAGTTCGCTCTACTACCTGCTGGTCAGCGGTTCGGCGCCAATGATCCTGACGTTTTTTACCACTGCGGGATTCCTCGGGCTGGAAGGTGCGCGCCTGCTGATGATCGTCTCCGCCGGCCTCTTGGCTGCCGCCGTGCTGGCGTGGAACCTCACGCCGGCGGTCCCGGCCACCGCGACCCTTGAATAAGGAATGCCTCAATTGCAAACCGTACTGATCGTCGATCCGTTCTCCACCGGCAAACTCTACGCCCCGTTGCTCCGGGCCCAGGGCGTGAAATGTATCGCGGTGATTTCCACCGACACCTTGCCCAGGCACTTCACCGATGACCTGGTCAGGGAAGATTTCGAAGAGGTTTACCACTGGGAAGAGAGCTTGCTGGAAACCCTGGAGAAACTGTCGTTGAGCGCGGTGATCGCAGGCTGCGAAACCGCAATCTACCTCACCGATTACCTCACCGAAGTGCTGCGTATTGCAGGCAACAGCCGCATTACCAGCGACCTGCGGCGCAACAAGTTTTCCATGCAGCAAGCGCTCAAGAACAAGGGATTGGCGAACATTGCCTCCCAACTGCTGAGTTCGCCAAGCCGCATTCGGGAAGTGGTCGACTCGTTGGAGGAAGCGGCCACCTATGTGGTCAAGCCACTGAATTCGGCCGCCACCGAAGGCGTGGTGTTCGCTCAGGGCAGGCACGAAGTGGAAACCGCCTTGAACAACGCAGCCTGGCGGCAGAAAAACGACCTTGGGGAGTTCAACCTCGGGTTTATCGTGCAGCCGTTCGTATCGGGGCCGGAGTACGTGGTGGACATGGTCGCCTTTGATGGCGAATACACCATCGCCACGGTATGCAGATACACCAAGATCCACAAAAACGGCAGCAAGTTTGTCTACGAAAGCCTGGACACCCTCGATCCCCAGGCACAAGCGCTGCAACCGCTGCTCGACTACGCCCGCCTGGCAGCGGCGGCCTTGAGCATCGAGGTCGGCCCGATTCATATGGAAATCATCTGGTCGGACACGGGCCCGGTGATGATTGAAGCGGGCGGCCGCTTGCATGGCGGGATCGCCCCACTGCTGTTTCAGCAGGTGTACCAGCCGGACCTGCTGTCGCTGGCCATCGACAGCTACCTCGGCCGGCCTCGCCCGCCGGCCGGCACTGCACGTGAAATCAGCCATGGTCGTATCGGCTTTTTCTGTTCCGACGAGCGCCGCACCTTTACCGCGCCTTCCCCACAGGCGTTGCAGAGCGCCATGCTGGATGAAGCCTATTGCGGCCATCGCTTCTTTATCAGCCCGGGAGACACCACGCCGGTCACAATCGACTTCGCCACCTGCCCCGGGCTGTTCTGGTTGCAGCACCCAAGCCTGCAACAGCTGGATGCCAGCACCGATCTTCTGCGCAAGAAGCTATGGAGCTAAGGGCATGAAAAGTCGTTTGATCATTCAACAGTCAGCCCTTGACCTGGGCCTCAATAATGCTTGCGCCGCCGTTGTCGAAAACATCAGCGTGTCTGACGACCAGAGTTTCGTCAGTCTCCTGCAGAGCAACTTGAACCACGTGGCCTCACACCTCAACGAACTGGATTCGAATCCCGTTTACGAAGGCTTTGCCCGTCAGCTTGAAAAGCTCGGCTACACCAACACGGTCAGTGCCAACGAAAAACTGCTGCGGCGCTTCATCGCCAACGGTGTGCGCCCCATCAATAACGTCGTCGATGCCTATAACGCCGTGGCAATCCGGCACGGCGTCAGCATAGGCGTACACACCTATCATCAGCGGGACGATATCCACGTCATGCGTTCCCCGGAACCGCGGGCCTTTCGCCCGTTGTTTGCCAAGAAGGACGTGATGATCCCCGCGGGCGACATCGTCTATACCTGCGGCGACGTGCCCCTGGCGAGCATCGGCAAAGTCGATGCCGATGCCCATGACTTCAGACTGACCGACGCATCATCCAGCCTGCTGGTGGTGGTATTGGGGCATGAGGACACGACGCTGGCGTTCAACCAGACGGTCATCGCAGAATTCGTGGACACCCTGCGCCAGACAATGCCGGCCTTGAATCATTACTTTCTCGAAACCTTCCACGACCACGCGCCAGCCTGATCGGGCGTCAGCCGCTGCCGTCGCGGACGGCACCGGCTAGCGCCAGGCCTTGAGCACCGGGTTGACCACCACCTCATTCACATGCTCGATCTTGAGCAGGTTTTCCTTGAACACCATCAATTCTTCAAAATTGCGGTAGCGCACCTCGAGCATCATGTCCACGTCGCCAAACAATGAATAGGCCTGCACCACCTCGCGATACTGGTAGATTTTGGGGAACACCAGGTGGCAGCTGCTACCGTTGAGCTTGAGCATCAAGAATGCCGATTGCAGGGTTTGATCGTCCTCAGCGACGTTGATGGTAAAGCCCAGGATAATGCCCTTTTCGATCAGTTTTTGAACCCGCGACTCAACGGCGGTTCGAGACTTGTGAACCTGGCGCGCCAGTTCCGCCAGGCTGACGCGGGAGTCATCCTTCAAGGCAGCTATTATCAGTTCATCAACCTTGTCCACTCTGCCACCCCCACACCGTTCCTTTCGATAACACACTTTCATTACCGCTCACACATCGCTGGCACCCTCAGGTCGCAGACTTTACGCCAGCGGCGGGTTTGATACCCAATCGACTGACCGCCACCGCCGTCAGAATCACCAGGCCGCCCAGGGCAAGCCTTCCCAGCGGCTCATGCTGGTTCCAGATCAGCAGGTTCAACAGCAGCCCCACCGGTACATGCAGGTTATTCATCACCGCGAGGGTGCCGCCATTGACCAGGCAGGCCCCCTTGTTCCACCAGTACATACCCAGTGCGGTACTGATCAGCCCCAGGAACACCAGCACGCCCCATTGCAGCGGCGCCTGGGGCAGGAAATCCGCCTTACCGAACAACAGGAACGCGGGCAACACCACCAGCAAGGCGCCCAGGTAGAAATAACCGAAGCGCCGGTAGTGCGGCTGATCACTCGGATAGCGTGCCACCAGATGCTTGTACAGGACTTGCCCGGCGGCGTAGGTGAAATTGGCCAGTTGCAGCAACAGGAAGCCCATCAGGAAGTTCGGGGTGATCTGGTCGAAACGAATCACCGCCGCGCCCGCCACCGCCACCAGTGCGGCGACCAGTGCCCAGGGGTTGAACCGCCGGTTGAGCGCGTCTTCGATCAGGGTCACGTGCAACGGCGTGAGGATGGTGAACAGCAGCACCTCCGGCACCGTCAGTACCCGGAAGCTCAGGTACAGGCACACGTAGGTCACGCCGAACTGCAGCGCACCGATGACCAGCATGCCACGCATGAATGCCGGTGGCACCGAGCGCCAGCGGGTCAGTGGGATAAAGATCAGCCCGGCCAGTACCACGCGCACCAGTACCGCGAAGTAGCTGTCGACATGGCCGGCGAGGTATTCGCCGATCAAGCTGAAGGAAAATGCCTGAATCAGGGTGACAACCAGTAGATAGCCCATGTGCGCCTCGTTTCGAATGGGCGCGACATTAAAGCTTTTCGACGGTTGAAGAAACTCGAGGCAAAAAAAACCCGACCTCGCTGAAGCGGCAGTCGGGCAGGAGCACTCAGGAGCAACAAGTGCAAAGGGAGGTTCGGTACGCGTACTTGAAGGGATTGCGTGGCGCTAGATAAACACTGGTGGATTATCTGGCGATTAAAGGATCAAGCCACCTGTGCGAGCAGTGCCTTGGCATGGTTGATGCCTTTTTCCTGGAAATCACCGCTCAGGTTCACCCCTTCGGCATGAATGAAGGTGACGTCGTGAATCCCGATAAAGGCCATGACCTGGCGCAGATACGGTTCCTGGTGGTCCGAGGTGGCGCCGGTGTGAATGCCGCCACGGGCGGTGAGCACGATGGCGCGCTTGCCGGTCAGCAAACCCTGCGGCCCGGTGGCGGTGTACTTGAAGGTCACCCCCGCGCGCAGCACGTGGTCCAGCCAGGCCTTGAGGGTACTGGGGATGGCGAAGTTGTACATCGGCGCCGCCATCACCAGGACGTCGGCGGCGAGCAGTTCGTCGGTCAATTCGTTGGAGCGCTCCAGGGAGGCCTGTTCGACCGGGCTGCGCTGTTCGGCAGGTTTCATCCAGCCGCCCAGCAAATGGGCGTCCAGGTGAGGCACCGGGTTGAGCGCCACGTCGCGCACGTTGATCTGATCGGCCGGGTGGGTGGCCTGCCATTGGCTGACGAACTGCCGAGTCAGTTGGCGGGAAATCGAATCCTGCTGGCGGGCGCTGCTTTCGATGATCAGAACGTTGGACATGGTTATGTAGGCTCCATCGGTAAATGCTGTAAGTCGATAGAGAAAAGATTAAACATGGCCACTTCGATTAAAAAGCGCAAAAAACTGCTATAACCCATCTATAAATTTGTTTATAAGCGGTGTATTCCTATAGGCATGCTCCGCTTCGCTTTATTTCGGCGCGCACGCCAGAGCGATGCGCATCTTGATGATCGCGCGGTTGAACTTGGCCGTGGTGTGGGTGCTTTTGCCGGCGGGTACGGTGACGGTGCGCCGACGCGGCGCTTCAGGGCCGTTGGTAAAGGTTACAGAACAGACAGCATCTCGAGTGCCGTAGTTATTCAGCTGAATCGAGCTGATATCGCCGTCCACATCGGAGGCGGTGTAGTCGATGCTGACGCCGTCGATCTTTTTGCTCACGTCGATGGGGTAGGCAAACGCGCTCATCGGCAGCAGCGCCAGCAACACACAACACAATTTTCTCATTCGGCAGTCTCCAATAAGGACCGCCAGCTTAGGACAAGAGGAGCTCATCTTGAAAGCGCCCCGCGTTACCCTTGATCAATGGCGCACATTGCAGGCCGTGGTCGACCATGGCGGCTTCGCCCAGGCGGCCGAAGCGCTGCACCGTTCGCAGTCCTCGGTGAGCTACACCGTGGCGCGCATGCAAGACCAGCTCGGCGTGCCGCTGCTGCGCATCGACGGGCGCAAGGCGGTACTCACCGATGCGGGTGAAGTGCTGCTGCGCCGCTCCCGGCAACTGGTGAAAAACGCCAGCCAGTTGGAAGATCTTGCCCATCATATGGAACAAGGCTGGGAGGCCGAAGTGCGCCTGGTCGTGGATGCAGCCTATCCCAATGCACGCCTGGTACGCGCCCTGACCGCCTTCATGCCGCAGAGCCGAGGCTGCCGGGTGCGCTTGCGTGAGGAGGTATTGTCCGGTGTCGAAGAGCTTTTGATAGAAGGCGTGGCCGACCTGGCGATCTGCGGCTTCAGCATTCCCGGTTACCTGGGCACCGAAATGAGCGATGTGGAATTCGTTGCCGTGGCCCATCCCGACCATGCTTTGCACCGCATGCAACGCGAGTTGAGCTTCCAGGACCTGGAAAGCCAGATGCAGGTGGTCATCCGCGACTCCGGGCGCCAGCAACCGCGTGATGTGGGTTGGCTCGGCGCCGAACAACGCTGGACCGTCGGCAGCCTGGCCACCGCCGCCTCGTTCGTGGGCAGCGGCCTGGGTTTTGCCTGGTTGCCCCGGCACATGATAGAGCGCGAACTCGCCGAAGGCGTGCTCAAGCAATTGCCGTTGGAACAGGGCGGCAGCCGACACCCCACGTTCTATTTGTACTCGAACAAGGACAAACCCCTGGGGCCGGCAACGCAGATCCTCGTGGAGTTGCTGCGCACCTTTGATACTGCTCCGCTGGACGCGCCCTTCGCGGCGCCTCGTCAAGCCTGAAATGGAGTGCACCCATGACCTGGGTTCAATCGCGCAAGCCTGGACCCGATTGTGGGCTGCGGCGACAGGAACAACGTTCCAGAATCACCTGTCCAACCGGGGTCATCAACGCTACTCTGCTCGATTCTCCAAAGACCGTCGACCCCACTACCCAGGATCACTGACCCATGCTGAAAAAAATCGCCTTCTTTGCCGGTTCCGTTCTGTTCGCTGCCAACCTGATGGCGGCCGAGCCCGCCAAGGCGCCCCACGTATTGATCTCCACCACCAATGGCGACATTGAAATCGAACTCGACCCGGTCAAGGCGCCGATCAGCACCAAGAATTTCCTCGCCTATGTGGACAAGGGCTTCTACACCAACACGATCTTTCACCGTGTGATCCCGGGTTTCATGGTCCAGGGCGGCGGGTTCACCCAGCAAATGTCGCAGAAGCCGACCGAAGCACCGATCAAGAACGAAGCCAGCAACGGCCTGCATAACGTGCGCGGCACCTTGTCCATGGCGCGCACCAATGACCCGAACTCGGCCACCAGCCAGTTCTTCATCAACGTGGCCGACAATGCCTTCCTCGACCCGGGGCGCGATGCCGGTTACGCGGTATTCGCCAAAGTGGTCAAGGGCATGGACGTGGTTGATGTGATCGTCAACTCCCAGACCACCACCAAGCAAGGCATGCAGAACGTGCCAATCGATCCTGTCCTGATCAAGTCGGCCAAGCGCATCGACTGAGGTCCGCGGGAACTTCCGCACGTTGCCCGCAAGGCGACGTGCGCACTTGAAAGGAGAGCCCGCACGGCGGGCGTCAAGCCTAATGCTCTATCGTCGTTTTGAACAACTGATCGACATCTTCCGCGATGCTCCCAGCGCGGCCCCGCCCGATAAAGTCCTGCCCTTCTACCTCTACTACCTGCGCCAGGTGTGGCCGTGTTTTGCCGCGCTGTTGGTGGTGGGCCTGATCGGTGCGCTGATCGAGGTTGCGCTGTTCAGCTACCTGAGCCGCATCATCGACCTGGCCCAGGGCACGCCGCCCGCGAATTTCTTCCAGGTGCACAGCACCGAGCTGATCTGGATGGCAGTGGTCGCCCTGCTGCTGCGGCCGATTTTCAACAGCCTGCATGACTTGCTGGTGCACCAGACCATCAACCCCGGCATGACCAGCCTGATCCGCTGGCAGAACCACAGCTATGTGCTCAAGCAGAGCCTGAATTTCTTCCAGAATGATTTCGCCGGGCGCATCGCCCAACGCATCATGCAAACCGGCAACTCGTTGCGTGACTCAGCGGTGGCAACAGCGGAAGCCATCTGGCATGTGTCGATCTATGCCATCACCTCGCTGGTGTTGTTTGCCGAGGCCGACTGGCGCCTGATGATTCCGTTGATCATCTGGATCATCTGCTACTGCCTGGCATTGCGTTACTTCGTGCCGCGGGTCAAGGAGCGGTCGGTGATCTCTTCCGAAGCACGCTCCAAACTCATGGGCCGCATCGTCGACGGCTACACCAACATCACCACCTTGAAGCTGTTTGCCCATACGCAGAATGAGCAGGAATACGCCAAGGAAGCGATTGTCGAGCAAACCGAAAAAACCCAACTGGCGGCGCGCGTGCTCACCAGCATGGACGCGGTCATCACCGTCCTGAACGGCCTGCTGATCGTCACCACCACCGGTCTCGCCCTGTGGCTGTGGACGCAGTCGCTGATTTCCGTCGGCGCCATTGCCCTGGCCACCGGCCTGGTGATTCGCATCGTCAATATGTCCGGCTGGATCATGTGGGTGGTCAACGGCATTTTCGAAAACATCGGCATCGTGCAGGACGGCCTCAAGACCATCGCCCAGCCGCTCGCGGTGGTCGACCGCGCCGACGCCCCGCGCCTGGCAGTGCCCCATGGCCTGGTGCGTTTCGAGCAGGTGGATTTCCACTACGGCAAGCAGAGCGGGATCATTGGCGGCCTGAATCTTGAGATCAAGGCAGGGGAGAAGATCGGCCTGATCGGGCCGTCCGGCGCGGGCAAGTCGACTCTGGTGAACCTGCTGCTACGCCTGTACGACCTGCAAGGTGGCCGCATCCTGATCGACGGCCAGGACATCGCCGAAGTTGCCCAGGAAAGCCTGCGTGCGCAGATCGGCATGATCACCCAGGACACCTCGCTGCTGCACCGCTCGATCCGCGACAACTTGCTGTATGGCAAGCCGCAGGCCACCGACGAAGAACTCTGGGCCGCCGTGCACAAGGCGCGCGCCGACGAGTTTATCCCGCTGCTGTCGGACTCCGAGGGCCGTACCGGGCTGGATGCCCATGTGGGTGAACGCGGGGTAAAACTTTCCGGTGGCCAGCGCCAACGGATCGCCATCGCCCGCGTGCTGCTCAAGGACGCGCCGATCCTGATCATGGACGAAGCCACCTCAGCGCTGGACTCCGAGGTGGAAGCGGCGATCCAGGAGAGTCTGGAAACCCTGATGCAGGGCAAGACCGTAATCGCGATCGCGCACCGGCTGTCGACCATCGCGCGGATGGACCGCCTGGTCGTACTGGAGAAAGGCCGGATTGCCGAAAGCGGCAGCCACGCCCAATTACTGGCCCATGGCGGACTGTATGCGCGGTTGTGGCAGCACCAGACGGGTGGGTTTGTCGGCATCGATTAAAGGTACCGAGACCCACACGACTCAAAATGAGAGCGGGCCTTGATCGTTCCCACGCTGCGCGTGGGAGCGATCTTACGGTCAGGCCGGCCGATAGGGCAGCGCCGACCTTTTTAACGTGTTGATCAGCCTTGATGAGCCCGCATGTATTGGCGCAAAAGCTGGTTAATACGGGTCTGGTAGCCAGTGCCTTGACCTTTGAACCACTCTAAAACATCGGCATCAAGTCGAATGGTGACCGCCTGCTTCACAGGAACACGCAGTTCAGCACGTCGAAAAAACTCAGCATCCAGTTCAGGAATTTCACTGGTATCAATATCTTTGTCACTCATCTTGGCCAGGCGCTCCCAATCAGTTTTCGATGTTTGCGTCATAATATTTGGCCTCCTTCTTGGTTGCTTTTCGGGCGGAAATGATACGGATTACATCGCCACGCCGTTCGGTGTATACGACAACACCAATCAATAATTTGATCCAGCCAATACTGATCCAACGCTCTTCGTTATAATCCGCTCGATCATCGCGCAAGGCCAGCATTGGATGTCTGAAGATATCCGGAACGTCGTTGAAATCGATGCCGTGCTTAGCAATGTTGGCCTTATTTTTTGAATCATCCCACTCAAAATGCATGGCACGCCCTGTATGTACTTTTGTACATACAGAATAGCTATTTCGGCTTCTTTGACCAGGTCTGCCAGACCGGTGGCTCAGGCCTGCCGATAGGGCAGCGCCGACCTCGCCTCTTCGGCATACGCCAACACGCCCACTCGCTCGCGCTCGAGGAAATCCTCCACGGCGTTTTTCAGCCCCGAATGGCGCAGGTAATGCCACGAATGGGTAATCACCGGTTCGAAGCCACGAATCAGCTTGTGCTCGCCTTGAGCGCCGGCGTCGAAGCGTTGCAGGCCGTGGGCGATGGCGTAGTCCATGCCCTGGTAGAAACAGGTCTCGAAATGCAGCCGGTCGAATTCGGCCAGGCAGCCCCAATAGCGGCCGTAAAAGCTGTCACCGCCGATCAGGCTGAACGCCATGGCCACTGGGCGTGAGCCCTGTTTGGCCAATACCACGCGGATCGCCTCGGGCATGCGCTCGGCCAGCAGGCTGAAAAACGCCCGGGTCAGGTACGGCGATTGCCTACGTATCGCGTAGGTGTTGGCGTAGCAGGCGTAGACAAAATCCCACTGGGCCTCGCTCAGCTCATGGCCCTGCAGCCACTCGAACTCGATACCCTGCCCCGCCACCTGCTCGCGCTCTTTGCGCATCTGTTTGCGCTTGCGTGAACTCAGGGCGTCGAGAAAATCCTGGAAGTCGCGGTAGCCACGGTTCTGCCAATGGAATTGACAGCCCAGGCGCTGCAACCAGCCAGGTTGCCGAGCCAGCGCGTCGTCAGCCAACGGATCGGTGAAGTTGATATGGGCACTGGAGAGCCCTTCGATTTCCAGGTAACCGGGCAGGCTGTTCAGCAGCTCGAAACCGTCCTCGGCGTTGGCGGCCAGCAGCCGCGGGCCGCTGACCGGACTGAACGGCACCGCCGTCAGCAGCTTGGGGTAGTAGTCGATGCCCGCACGCGCGCAGGCGTCGGCCCAGCCGTGATCGAACACATACTCGCCGTAGGAATGCCACTTGCGATAACCGGGCAATGCCGCCATCAGCCGCTCGCCTTCCCAATGCAGCAAATGCTCCGGTTGCCAGCCCGAGTGGGCCCCCAGGCTGCCACTGTCTTCCAGCGCGCTCAGGAACGCATGCCGCACGAACGGCTGAGCCTGTGACGCCAGGGCATCCCAGGCCTGCGGGGCGATTTGGGACAGGCTGTCCAGGCGTTGCAACGGCATCGGCATCTTCTCTGTCTGGGGCGTGAAAGCCTGGCGAGTATCGCCTATCGCAGCCCGGCGCACACCCGGAAAAATCGCCTGACACAACTCGAAATCAATAGTTCCGTGGGCAAACGAATTGTCATATAGATGAAATCACTTAGCCACTACTGCGTCATAAACCGCCGCGATACTGACGCCTGTTTTTAGAGCACCCGGGTTTGCCAGGTGGCCTTTTTTCCGTCCGTCAGCGGTCGGTTGTGTCCTGGAGGGTTTGTTACCCCTCCTCACTTTCGGAGATTGATATGCGTCTTGCTTCCACTAAAACTGCGGCGGCCCTGTGTGGCGGCCTGTTGCTGGCCCTGAGCGTTCCGGCCAGCGCTGCAGTCGACGCTAAGTTGCTCGACATGCTCAAGGCCAACGGCCAGATCACTGCTTCGCAGTACACCGAATTGCAGAACGAACTGGCCAAGGATCAGAAAGAACAGCAGATCGCACGGCAGGCTCAACAGGAAACCAACGAACAGATCGCGGCCACCGCGAAAAAGACCAACGAGCTGAGCAGCTTCGACCAGAAGCTGGCGTGGGCCGCCAAGACTCAGTTCAAGGGCGATGTGCGCTTCCGCCAGGAAACCATCAAGATCGATGGCGAACCCAACAACGGTGGGCGTGACAAGGACCGTCAGCGTATCCGCGCCCGTCTGGGTGCCTACACCGAGATCAACCCGCAAGTGGACACCGGTATCCGTATCGCCACAGGTGGCGGCGACGATGCGCGTTCCACCAACCAGGACCAGGATGGTTACTTCGATAAGAAATCGATCTGGTTGGACCTCGGCTATATCGACTACCACCCGGACCAGATCAAGAACCTGCACGTGATCGGCGGCAAGATGCTGCAGCCGTGGGTGAGCATGGGCGATGTGATCTGGGATAGCGACATCAACCCCGAAGGCCTGGCTGTCACCTACAAATACCCGCTGGGCAGCAGTGCCGAACTGTTCGGCAGCCTGGGTAACTACAACCTCAAGGACAACGTCGACGGCGACGGCGTGCAATTTCGCCATGACCTGCGTCTGACGTCCGGCCAGTTGGGCACGCGTTTCTCGCTGACCGACAACCTGAAAATGACCCTGGGCGGCAGTGTCTACGCCTACCAGAACGACAAGGACAGCCGCTGCACGACCACCACCACGCCTTGCGCACTGGCGGTCAACGGCAACTCGGCCAATAACGAATTCCGCTTGTATGAAGGCTTTGCGCAAGCCGACATCGGTGGCCTGGCAGTGCCGCTGGCGTTCTATGGCCAGTACGTGAAAAACAACGATGCCGTGACCGATCAGGATACCGCCTGGTTGGTGGGTGCCAAGTCCAAGGTGTTCGGTTTCAACCTCGACTATAACTACCGCGATACGCAACGTGACGCAGTTGTGGGCGCCTTCACCGATTCGGACTTCGCCAACGGCACCACCGGTTCGCGCGGTCACAAGATGAAGGTCAGCTACGACATCGACAAGAACTTCGCTCTGGGCGCCACGTACTTCCTGACCAAGGCAGACTACGCCAGCCGTACCCAGCGTGATGCCAACACCAACACCCTGCAGCTGGATGCTGAAGCCAAGTTCTAACCTCACCACTGTAGGAGCGAGCTCGCTCGCGAAGAACGAACAGGCAGCGCGTTTATCCTGGATACCCGCGTTATCGTTGACGTTTTTCGCGAGCGAGCTCGCTCCTACAAGTCTTTACGCCGCTCGGCAGCGAGTCGCTCCGCCAGCACATCCGCATCCTTGACCGGCTCGTCCGGCATGATCCGCAACGTCGCCTGCATCAGGCGCATCTGACGGATAAACCGCCGGCAGTTCGGGCAGAACAGCAAGTGATGACGCACCAGCAGACGCTCACGAAAGGTCAATTGCCCATCGAGATAGTCACTGGACCGTGCCACTTGTTCTTTACAGGTCAACATTCGCCCGTTTCCTCAAAGTGCTCCACTGTGGCAAAGACTTTAAGCCGCGCCCGATGCAGCAGTACACGCACATTCGAGAGCGAGAGCGTCAGAAGATTACAAATTTCTTCCAGCTCCAGGCCCTGACGTTCACGCAGCACCAGCACGCTGCCTTGCAATTGGGACAGGCTCAGAATCGTATGCTCCAGGCATTTGCGCAATTCCTCCTCGGTCAGCAGGGCTTCCGGCGTGTCCTGGTGCCAGGCATACGGGGCTACCGCCCAGTGCCCATCGTCAGGCGTGAAGCGTTCATCACCAATGGTCCCATGGGGAGAAGGCAGGTCGTCGAGCAACACCTCCCGACGGTTCTGCTTGTAGCGGCCCTTGGCGGCGTTCGCGGTGATGGTCAGCAACCAGGTCTTCAGGCTGGAGCGCGCTTCGAACCTTGAGAGGTTGCGTACCACCGACAACCAGGCATCCTGCACCACCTCATCGGCATGCCGCTGGCCAACGATGGCATAGGCCACCGCCCGCATCGCACTCTGGTACGTGGTGACCAGTTCCTTGTAGGCCCGCTGCTCACCCTTGAGCAGGCGTTCAAGCAGATGCGCGTCGTCCGCTGCTGCCATTCAACACCTCGATATAAACGTGCAAATCCGCTCCGCCATCAGCGTTTGCGCAGGATCACGCTGCCGATGGAGTAGCCGGCACCAAACGAGCTGAGCACGGCCACGGCGCCTTTGGGCAAATCATCCTGATAAGTGTGAAAGGCAATCACCGAGCCCGCCGAGCTGGTATTGGCGTAGGTATCGAGGATCACCGGCGCTTCTTCCACCGACGCATCGCGCCCCAGCAGTTTCTTCACGATCAGATGGTTCATGCTCAGGTTGGCCTGGTGCAGCCAGAAGCGCTTCACATCCGTGACGCTCAGCTGGTTCTCTGCCAGGTGGGCGCCAATCAACTCGGCCACCATCGGGCAGACGTCGCGGAACACCTTGCGGCCTTCCTGCACGAACAATTTGTCCGGCGCGCCGATGCCTTCTTCGGCGGTGCGGTTGAGAAAGCCAAAGTTGTTGCGAATGTTGTTGGAGAACTTGGTCAGCAGCTTGGTGCTCACCACGTCGAACTGGTGCTCGGAGGTGGCCAGGTCGGCACGCTCGAGGATCACCGCCGTGGCGGCATCACCAAAGATGAAGTGGCTGTCGCGGTCACGAAAATTCAGGTGGCCGGTGCAGACTTCCGGGTTGACCATCAGGATCGCCCGGGCCTGGCCCAGCTGGATGCTGTTGGCGGCATTCTGGATACCGAAGGTGGCCGAGGAGCACGCCACGTTCATATCAAAACCGAAGCCCTGGATACCCAGCGCTTCCTGCACCTCGATGGCGATGGCCGGGTAGGCACGCTGCAGGTTGGAACAGGCGACGATCACGCCATCGATATCGGCGGCGGTCTTGCCGGCGCGTTGCAGGGCCTGTTCGGCGGCGCCGACGGCCATCTGGCAGAGCACCGACCATTCGTCGTTGCTGCGCTCGGGCAAGCGTGGGGCCATGCGCTGCGGGTCAAGGATGCCGTCCTTGTCCATCACGAAACGGCTCTTGATGCCCGAAGCCTTTTCGATGAACGCCGCACTGGACTCAGTCAGCGCCTGCACGTCGCCGCGCTCGATGGCCGCGGCGTTTTCGCTGTTGAACTGCTGCACATAGGCATTGAAAGACTGCACCAGCTCTTCGTTGGAGATGCTGTTGGCCGGGGTGTACAGGCCAGTGCCGCTGATGACGACGTTATGCACGGTCGTTCCTCTAAATCTGTCAGGCAGAAGATATTGGTACCGTCGTACCAAACTGTAGGTCGTTTGATTCCGTCCAGCGGGCATCAAACTGGCAACGCTTTATTCCATCGCGTCGCTGCTACGACGATCCCGGCATTTATGGGCGCGAAGTTTGCCACAAACACTGGGGTTTGGCGCCACTTCCCGGACAAACACCGTTTAAATGTGGGAGGGGGCTTTCCCCCGATAGCGGCGTATCAGTCAAGGCATCAGTGGCTGACACTCAGTCATCGGGGGCAAGCCCCCTCCCACAGTGGGACCGTGTTACCAGTTGCTTGCTGCGGTACTGGACTCAGATCCTTGTCGGAAATTTCCTCGATAGTCCGGCTGCACACAGCCCCCTCCCACAGTTGACCCTGTTCAGTTCAGGAAACCGGGAATGCTTCAGGGCTCTACCTGGCTCCATTGCTTGCTCAATCGCTTGTCGGATATGGGCACCTTGGTCCCCAACTGCTGGCCAAACAACGACACTCGATATTCCTCCAGCCACCAGCGATAGAGCTCCAGCTGCGGGTCGCGCTTGCCTTCCTGGGTGTGTTTGTTCAGGCGGTTCTGGTACTGCGCCCACAGGCCGCTGAGCTCGGTGCTCCACACACGATCCTTCTGCACCTGGCTCGGCAGTTTTTCCAGGCGCAGCTCGATGGCCTTGAGGTAACGCGGCAGCTCCTTGAACCATTGCGCCGGCGTCTCGCGCACAAACCCTGGGTAGACCAGGTTGCTCAACTGCTGCTTGATATCGTTCAAGGCTACCGCCTGGGCCAGGTCGATCTTGCCCTTGAAGCGTTTTTGCAGGCCATGCCAGAGTTTCAGCACGTCCAGGGTCAGGCGCGCCAGACGCTCGGCGTGTTCGGTCCAGCCGCCGCGCTTGCGCTCGGCCAGCGCGGCCAGCCCGGCACCATCGCGCGGTAGAGTGGCTTCGCCTTCCAGTACGCAGGTGTCGAGACTGGCAAGCAGGATGTCTTCCACCAGCGCATCGATGCGCCCCAGTTCGCGGTACATCAGGCCCAACTCGGTCAGCCCCGGCAATTTGCCGCGCAAAAATTTCGCCGGTTCCGCCAGTTGCTGCAGCAGCAGGCGCTGCAAGGCACGGCGATGCTGGAATTCGGCCTCGGCGGCCGTGGAGAAACGCCCCTCCCTGACCGTGCCGTTTTCTTCCACCAGCGCCGGGTATACGGTCATCGATAGGCCGGCGATGTTTTGCTGGGTTTTCTCAGCCACGGGAGCGAACACCTTGGCTTCCACCGGCTGCTGGCTTTTTGCAGTTTGCGGAACCGCCAGCGCCGCCTGGCTGGCCTCGGCGAAACGCGCCGTCAGCTCCGCCAGATCCCGGCCTTCGCCGAGGAACTTGCCTTGGCCGTCGACCACTTCCAGGTTCATCTTCAGATGGTTTTCCACCTGCTGCGCGGCCTCGGCCCAGGCCTCGTCGCTGACCCGCGCACCGGTCATGCGCAGCAATTCGCGGCCGAGCGCCTGAGGCAGCGAGCCCTGGCCAAACTCGATGCGCTGCAGCGCCGCCTTGACGAAGTCCGGCACCGGCACAAAGTTTTTGCGCAGCGTTTTGGGCAAGTTACGCACCAGGGCGATGCACTTGGCTTCGATCACCCCCGGCACCAGCCATTCCAGGCGCTCGGCCGGCAAGGCCGGCAGCAACGGCGCCGGCACGCGCAGGGTGACGCCGTCGCGCGGATGGTTGGGTTCGAAGTGGTAACTCAAGGCCAGGGCCAGGTCGCCCAGGTGCAAGGTGTCCGGGTAATGCGCGGCGGTGACTTCACTGGCTTCGCGGGCCAGCACGTCTTCTTCGCGCATGATCAGCAGTTGCGGGTCTTTCTGGCTGTTGGCCTTGTACCAGCTGTCGAAGGTCGCCGTCTGATGGATCTCGGCCGGCAGGCGCGCATCGTAGAAGGCGTAGAGGGTCTCCTCGTCGGCCAGGATGTCGCGGCGGCGCGCCTTGGCTTCCAGTTCGTCGAGCTGCTCCAGCAGTTGCTGGTTGGCCGCCAGGCACTTGGCCCGGGACTGGATTTCCCCGCGCACCAGGCCTTCGCGAATAAACAGCTCGCGCGACACCACCGGATCGATCGGCCCGTAATGCACCGGCCGGCGTCCGACCACGATCAACCCGAACAAGGTGATCTGTTCAAACGCCACCACCTGGCCGCGCTTTTTCTCCCAATGCGGTTCAAAGTGGTTTTTCTTGATCAGATGCCCGGCCAGCGGTTCGATCCAGTCGGCGTCGATCTTGGCCACCATGCGCGCATACAGCTTGGTGGTTTCCACCAGTTCGGCGGTCATCAGCCATTGCGGGCGCTTCTTGCCGATACCCGAGGAAGGGTGAATCCAGAAGCGCCGCTGACGCGCCCCCAGGTAGTCGCCGTCCTCGGTCTTCTGGCCGATCTGGCTGAGCAAGCCGGACAGCACCGCCTTGTGCAGTTTCGGGAAATCCGCCGGTTCCTTGTTGATCGTCAACTGCATGTCGCGGCAGATCAGGCTCAACTGGCGATGGGAATCGCGCCATTCGCGCAGGCGCAGGTAGTTGAGAAAGTTCTTCCGACACCAATTGCGCAGCGGGCTGGCGGTCAGCTCCTGGCGCTGTTCTTCAAAGCCGCGCCACAGACTGACCAGCCCGGCGAAGTCCGAATCCGCGTCTTTCCACTGCGCATGGGCCTGGTCGGCGGCCTGCTGGCGCTCCGGCGGGCGCTCGCGCGGGTCCTGGATCGACATGGCGCTGGCCACGATCAGCACTTCCTGCAAGCTGCCCAGTTTGGCCGCTTCGAGCAGCATGCGGCCCATGCGCGGGTCCACCGGCAGGCGCGCCAGCTGGCGGCCCAACGGTGTGAGCTGACTGTTGCGGTCCACGGCCGACAGCTCTTGCAGCAGGTTGAAACCGTCGCTGATGGCCTTGCCGTCCGGCGGTTCGATAAACGGGAAGTCGGTGATTTCACCCAGGCGCAGGTGCAGCATCTGCAGGATCACTGCGGCGAGGTTGGTGCGCAGGATTTCCGGGTCGGTAAATTCCGGGCGCCCGATAAAGTCTTCTTCGCTGTACAACCGAATGCAGATGCCCGGCTCGACCCGGCCGCAACGGCCTTTACGCTGGTTGGCGCTGGCCTGGGAGATCGCCTCGATCGGCAGGCGCTGCACCTTGGCGCGGTAGCTGTAGCGGCTGATGCGCGCGGTGCCGCTGTCGATCACATAACGAATGCCAGGCACCGTCAACGAGGTTTCCGCGACGTTGGTCGCCAGTACCACGCGGCGGCCCGGGTGCGATTGGAAAATACGCTGTTGCTCGGCCGGTGACAGGCGCGCATACAACGGCAGGATCTCTGTGTGCTTGAGCTGGGCCTTGCGCAGCATCTCGGCGGCGTCGCGAATCTCGCGCTCGCCAGGCAGGAACACCAGCACATCGCCGGGGCTGCGCCGTTCGCTGCGCTCATAGGCGGCGATTTCATCGAGGGTGGCGAGGATCGCCTGGTCGACGGTGAGGTCGTCCTCGACGCGGTTGCCCTCCTCGTCCTGTTCCAGGGTCAACGGGCGGTACCAGGTGTCGACCGGGAACGTGCGGCCCGAGACTTCGACAATCGGCGCATCGTCGAAGTGCTTGGAGAAACGTTCAAGGTCGATGGTGGCCGAGGTGATGATGACTTTCAGGTCGGGCCGGCGCGGCAACAGCGTCTTGAGGTAACCGAGCAGAAAGTCGATGTTCAGGCTGCGCTCGTGGGCCTCGTCGACGATGATCGTGTCATAGCGCTCCAGATAGCGGTCGTTCTGGGTTTCCGCCAGCAGGATACCGTCGGTCATCAGCTTGATCAGCGTATTGGAATCGCTCTGGTCCTCGAAGCGCACCTGATAGCCGACCAACGCGCCCAGCGGCGTGGCCAGCTCTTCGGCGACGCGGCTGGCAACGCTGCGCGCAGCGATCCGACGCGGCTGGGTGTGACCGATCAGGCCGTATTGGCCACGGCCGATTTCCAGGCAGATCTTCGGCAACTGGGTGGTTTTACCCGAGCCGGTCTCGCCGGCAATGATCAGCACCTGATGCTTGTTCAGCGCAGCCTTGATCTCGTCACGCTTGGCCGCAATCGGCAGGCTGTCGTCGTAACGGATCACCGGCAGGCTCGCATGCCGCGCCGTGACCTGGGCACAGGACGCCTGCATGCGCGCCACCCACTGCGCCAGCTTCTCCTCGTCGGGTTTCTTGCGCAGCTCGAGCAACTGGCGCCGCAAGCGGTGACGGTCGGCGAGCATGGCGTGATCGAGGGTCTTGAGCAGTTGATCTATGGTGGGTGCTTGGTCAGTCATCTGGGTGGCAAGGGTCTTTTGGTGAGGCAGGTCTGCCCTGCGCAGCGTGGATCGATGGAATGGGGAAAGATTGTCGCAGATTTCTTCCGGCCTTGAGACGGTCAATCAAAAATGAGCCGTGCGGGCTTGGATGTCTTATCGAAATTGCCTACATAAATCGATAAACCATTCGGACCATTGAATAGCAGAAATCCGATTGGGTGAATGCGGTGTAACCGATTCAATGAGCCAAACGTGCCTGTCACGCTCATCAGCTAAGGAACCTGCATTTATGATTACGATTATGCCCAGACATGGCCTGCCCACTTTCGCTGAAACCACCCGTAGAGATAATCCACCCCCTTATGAGCACCCACCGACCTACAGCCAGGCGATGAGTACGCGCGCACCGCAGATACCCAAGGCTGCTACGCCGCAAGCGACCAGCCTGACTGCCCATCGAATCACTCAAAGCGCTCCAGCGTCGATGGCAATGCGAATGCTGATGAGTGCCCTGTCCAGAGTTTGAAATCCAGCGCTCACCTTCAACCCTCACAACGCTGTCAGGAGTTTCTATGCCAATAGATCGTATGTCTTACTCACGCGCCGGCGGCTACGGCCATTCCTTTGCCGAAAAGCATCAACGCACTCCGGAATACACGACCCCAGGGGCCTCAAGCGCCTCGTCCAGCTCATGGAAGACGATTGAAACGCTGAGAAGTCTGCCCAAGGATTTTCCGACTTCCGCCGTCAGCCAAAATCATCTTGATAAACCCATAGGGTTACTGCAGCGAAAAATAGAATTGCAGGACAAAGGTCGGCCGACTGAAAACGTCGATAAGGCCTATAAGGAATCGATGAATACCCTCTACCAGAAAAATTCGACCGCTCAGAGCCAGGCTGCGGACGAAACGACCCGAAACCGCCTGATCAACCGGAGCGATAAAATATTGGAAACCAACAAGGACACCCCGTTCCTGTAAACCAACCCTCACGCCAAACAATACGTTCTTCCCAAACTACCGCACGTTCAGCCACTCCCGGTAGTTTGGGCTCGCTGAGAATTACGCAGTCACGCCGACTCAGTGACTCAGGACACGTCTTCCCACCTGCGCCGGTAGGGAAACACATCAATCACCTTCCCTGCACGAATCGCCTCCTGCAGGCCCTTCCAGTAATCGGCGTTGTACAACTCGCCATGCAACTCATCGAACAACCTGCGCTGGCCGGCGTCGGCAAACAGGAACGGCGGAAATTCTTCCGGAAATACGTCCAGCGGGCCGATGGAATACCAGGGCTCGGAGGCCATCTCATCCTCAGGAGTGCGCGGCGCGGGAATGTGGCGGAAGTTGGCTTCGGTGAGAAAACAGATTTCATCGTAATCGTAGAACACCACCCGGCCGTGACGGGTGACGCCGAAGTTCTTGAGCAGCATGTCACCGGGGAAGATATTGGCCGCCGCCAGTTGCTTGATTGCCAGGCCATAGTCTTCAAGGGCTTCACGTACCTGGGCGGGGTTGGCGTTTTCGAGGTAGAGGTTGAGCGGGGTCATGCGCCGCTCGGTCCAGCAATGGCGGATCAAAACGGTATCGCCCTCCACTTGGACGGTGCCGGCGGCCACTTCCAGCAACTCGGCGAGGCAGTCGGGCTCGAACTTGCTCAAGGGGAAACGGAAGTCGGCGAACTCCTGGGTATCGGCCATGCGCCCTACCCGGTCGACACTTTTGACCAGGCGGTACTTCTCGATCACCGTGGCGCGGTTGACGTTTTTCGACGGTGAGAAACGGTCCTTGATGATCTTGAACACGGTGTTGAAACCCGGCAGGGTAAACACGCTCATGACCATGCCCCGCACCCCCGGCGCCATGATGAATTGATCATCGGTAGTGGCCAGGTGGTTGATCAGGGCGCGATAGAACTCCGACTTGCCGTGCTTATAAAAGCCGATGGAGGTGTACAGCTCGGCAATGTGCTTGCCGGGCAGGATGCGCTTGAGAAAGTCGATGAACTCCGCAGGTACCGGCACATCGACCATGAAGTACGAACGGGTGAAGGAAAAGATGATCGACACGTCAGCTTCGTCAGTGATCAACGCATCGATCTGAATCCCCTGCCCTTCGCGGTGCAGCAATGGAATCACCAATGGCCATTGTTCGTCGCGGGTGTAGATACGTCCGACAAGGTAGGCGCCTTTATTGCGGTAGAGCACCGAGGAAAACAGCTCAACGTTCAGGTCCGGATCCTTGCATACCCAATCCGGCAGGTTTTCCCGCAGTTGGGCTTCCAGGCGGCGCAGGTCGGCAGGCAAGTCGGCGTAGGGCTCACTGAAGCGGTAGTCCGCGAAAATCTGCGCGAGCGTCTGCGCCAGGTTGCCGGCGGGCGTGTAGGTGCGGGTTTGCGCCGCCCGCGCCCGACGCTGGCTGGGCCGCGTGGTCTGGATGAACATGCAGTTATCGCTGATCAGGTCATGGCTGAACAGGCTGCAGAACACCGAGTTGTACCAGGTTTCCGACAGCTCATCGTCAAAGCGCAGGTCGATCAGGCCGATGTAGGCACTTTTTACCAGCGGCCACAGGTCGATGTCTTGCAACACGCCCGCATCGAAAGCAGCGCGCAGACGCATCGTGACCTCCCCCACCTTATCTTCGTAGAGGTTGATGCGCGCCGCCGAAGCCGCCTGCCCTTGCTGCCACTGGGCCTTTTCGAAACGTTCGCGCGCGCCATCGGTGATCTGGCGAAAGTGCTCACGGTAGTCGTCGAAACCGTCGAGGATCATTCGGGCGATAGCGAGGGCGGACTGCGACATGCGGAAACCTCGAACGGGTAGCTGGAAGCCCTGAGCTTAGCCAGTGAACCAAGGCAGGAAAAGGAGGATTTTTTCATCGACGGCGATACTTAACGATTGTGCCGACCGGAACGCTGGGCAACACTCCCCCGCCCGATTGCGTAGGAATTTTCCGTGAGACCCGTCGATACCCTGTACTTGCTGGGACTGGCCGCCATCTGGGGGGCGAGTTTTCTGTTCATGCGCATCATCGCGCCGGAAATCGGTACGGTGCCGACCGCGTTTTTCCGCGTATCGATCGCTGCCGCCGGCTTGTTGGTGATTCTTGCGATGATGCGCGTGAGCTGGGATTTCCAGGGCAAGTTCAAGACCATTTTACTGCTGGGCGTGATCAACTCCGGGATTCCGGCGACCATGTATTCAGTAGCAGCACAGGTGTTGCCGGCGGGTTATTCAGCGATTTTCAACGCCACCACGCCGCTGATGGGTGTGTTAATTGGCGGGTTGTTTTTCAGCGAGCGCCTGACGCCGTCGAAAATAGCAGGCGTTGCCTTGGGGCTGTTTGGCGTTGCCGTGCTCACGCGTGCGGGGCCGGTGGCATTTGACCTGCAATTGTTGATGGGCGCGTTGGCGTGCCTATTGGCAACGACCTGCTACGGCTTTGCCGGTTTCCTGGCGCGGCGCTGGCTGGATAGGCGTGGCGGATTGGACAGTCGCTTATCAGCCTTGGGCAGTATGTTGGGCGCTACGTTGTTTTTGCTGCCGTTCTTTGCCTACAGCGCCATCAGCCAGCCACCGGCGAGCTGGGGCGGCTGGCAGGTGTGGGCGTCGCTGCTGGGATTGGGGTTGGTGTGTACGGCGTTCGCCTACATCCTGTATTTCCGCCTGCTGTCATCCATTGGCCCGGTCAAGTCGATGACCGTGACCTTCATGATTCCGCCGTTCGGCGTGTTGTGGGGTGCGTTGCTGTTGGAGGAGCCACTGTCCATGGCTCACCTGTATGGCGGGGTGTTGATTGCCGGGGCGTTGTGGTTGGTGTTGCGCCCGCAAAAACTGTAGGAGCGACCTCCTATGGCGAGGCAGCTCGCTCCTACAGGGGTGCGTTTTAGTACTTACGGAATACAAACACCAAACCAACGATGATCAACGCCATCCCCAACAGGCTCAACAGGGCCAGCCGGTTGCCGAAGATCAGGTAGTCCATCACCGCCGTCACCAGATAGAACAAACTGGTGACATTCACCAGGTTGCCGCGGGCGATCAGCCGATACAGCAACAGCGTCGCCAGCACTGACACCACCAACCCCATCCACAGTACCGGCAGGTAAAAGCCCGCCTCGTGTTCAAAGTGAAATGGCTGGAACGGCACGAACACTGCGCACAACAGCATCCCGGCCAGGTATTGCAACGGCAATGTGCCCAACGGGTTGTCGGTGATGCGCTTTTGCATGATCGAGCCAAACGTCATGCTCGCCAGCGCCAGCAGCCCGAACAGCATCCCGGCCAGGGACATGCCGGCCAGCCCGATGCCCTGGTACACCACCATGATCAAGCCGGCCAGCCCTAACCCGAGGCCGAACAGCCGGCGCCAGGAGCGCTGGCGCTCCATCAGCACCACGGTGAGGATCGGCTGGACGCCCATGATGGTCGCCATCACCCCGGGGGTGACTTTGAGGTCCAGGGCCAGCAGATAGAAAATCTGATAGGCCCCCAACAACACCAGGCCCGTCGCCGCCGCATACAGCATGGGCTTGCCGGGACGTGGCAGCGTCAACTTGAGGAGCGGTACCAGCAGTACCAACCCCATCAGGGCGATGGCAAAGCGGATCAACAGAAAGGCAAAGGGCGAAGCATGGGCCAGGCCCAACTTGGAGAAGATCGCCCCGCTGCTCCACAGCAAGACAAACAAGCTCGTCGAGGCCGCCGCGGCCACGGATTGTTTCGAAAGCACAGACATGGTTACCACCTGTTATCAGGCAAAAAAGCCGACTCAGTAAAAAAACTGAATTTCAGTAGGTTTTTTCAGGCAGGCACGGGGCAACAGCGAATAGCTGTTCAGCCCGAAATGCCAACACCCGGCGGTGATACGACTGCGTACACCAGCGTGCTACTGACAGGTGGGGGGTAGTGACTGATCTGCGCAGGCTGCTTGCCACGGCACGGCACGACCACAGCGTTGACCGCTGAATCGACTACCGCTATGCGCTGGGAAGCTGGCATGTGCTGATCTTTTTGAAGGGATAAAGACGCGACGACTATAACCAGCCGCAAACATACTTTGCAATCCTTTCCCCCTTGCCTTGTACGTGGAGGCGTTTTCATGCCCTAGAACCTGGCCACTCGCTATAATGCCGCCCGGTTTTTTCGAAGGATTTCACATGATTGCTTTGCCCTGGCTGTACCTCACCCTACTATCCATTGGCTATGTCGTGGCGTTGATTTACGGCCAACTGGGCGTACTGGCGGCGGTCTCCATCGCACTGCTGCTGCTGGCCGGGTATGCCGTACGCCAGCAACGCAACCCTTGGGCCCGCTACCTTGGCCACGGCTTGTTTATCGTCCTGGCCCTGGGCCTGGCGATGCATTGGTTGCCGGGGTTCTATAACGGCCGCGGTATTGCGCCCCAGCGTTTTACTCCGGACTCAGTGCCGTTCTCGATGTACCTGAACCAGGACAAACCGCTGATTGGCTTCTGGCTGCTGCTGGCCTGCCCATGGATTGTGGCGCGACGCTCATTGCGCCTGTCGATCTGCGTCACGGCCGTGGCCCTGACCCTGGCCGCCATCGCCGCCCTGGGTGGTGCAGCGCTGCTAGGGATGATCAGTTGGGTGCCGAAATGGCCGGACGAGGCGTGGCTGTGGGTGTTGAATAATCTGCTGTTGGTGACGCTGGTCGAAGAAGCGCTGTTTCGCGGGTATATCCAGGGCGGCCTAAGTCGGCGCTTCAAACACCTGCCCTACGGCGAGAACCTCGCGCTGCTGCTGGCCTCGCTGTTATTCGGCCTGGTGCATTTTGCTGCGGGTTGGCAGTGGATGCTGCTGGCGAGTATTGCCGGCGTGGGTTACGGCCTGGCCTATCGCTTTGGCGGTTTGGGCGCGGCGATTGCCACGCATTTTGGCTTGAATCTGCTGCACTTCGGGTTGTTCACCTACCCGATGCTCGCCGGCTAAACCTGCCTTACTGTAGGAGCGAGCTTGCTCGCGAAGGACTTCAACGCTCGCGGGCATCCTGGATGAACGCGTTGCCCTTGAGTGCTTCGCGAGCAAGCTCGCTCCTACAGGGGCAACGCTGCTCGCAGGATTGTTGCAAAAATAAGTTAAATAAATGCCCCGCATGGCCGATACCCCCTGAAAGCCTTGCGGATTGAACAATCATGCGTAATAACCAACCCGTTACCCAGCGCGAACGTACCTTCCCCGCTCAGCAACGGTTGATCTCCACCACAGACGCCAAGGGTGTGATCACCTACTGCAACGACGCCTTTGTCGAAATCAGTGGGTTCACCCGCGACGAACTGATCCGTGCCCCGCACAATCTGGTGCGTCATCCGGACGTTCCGGCGGCGGTGTTCGCGCACATGTGGTCGACGCTCAAACAAGGCTTGCCATGGATGGGCATTGTCAAGAATCGCTGCAAGACCGGTGATCACTACTGGGTTAACGCCTACGTGACACCCGTCTTCGACGGCAACCAGGTGATAGGCTACGAATCGGTGCGCATCAAGCCCACCGCCGAGCAGATTCGCCGGGCCGAAGCGCTCTATCAACGCATCAACCAGGGCAAGTCGGCCGTTCCCCAGCGCGACAAGTGGCTGCCGGTTCTGCAAGACTGGCTGCCGTTTATTCTGGTCAGCCAGCTGAGCTTCATGATCGGCGCCACCCTCACCTCCCAATGGGGCTTTGCCCTGGCGGCCGGGTTGTCGGTGCCATTGGGCCTGCTGGGCCTGAGCTGGCAGCAGCGCGGCCTCAAGCGCTTGCTGCGCCTGGCCGAGCAGACCACGTCGGACCCGCTGATCGCCCAGATGTATACCGACAGCCGTGGCGCCCAGGCGCGCCTGGAGATGTCGATCCTCAGCCAGGAAGCGCGTCTGAAGACCTGCCTCACCCGCCTGCAGGACACCGCCGAACACCTCAACGACCAGGCGGCGCAGTCCAACACCCTCGCGCACAACAGCTCCAGCGGGCTGGAGCGCCAACGCGTGGAGACCGAACAAGTCGCCACGGCGGTCAACCAGATGGCGGCGACTACCCAGGAAGTCGCCAGCCATGTGCAGCGCACGGCGGATGCCACCCAGGAAGCCAATCGCCTGACCGGTCGCGGCCGCGATATCGCCGGGGAAACCCGTGAGGCGATTCAGCGCCTGTCGGTTGCCGTGGGGGAAACCGGTGTCACCGTCACGCAGTTGGCCAAGGACAGCGATGAAATCGGCGGCGTGGTCGATGTGATCAAAGGCATTGCCGACCAGACCAACCTGCTGGCATTGAACGCCGCCATCGAAGCGGCGCGCGCCGGTGAGATGGGCCGTGGCTTTGCGGTGGTGGCTGATGAAGTGCGCCAGTTGGCGCAACGCACCGCCGAATCGACCGGGCAGATCCATACCCTGATCGCCAAGCTGCAAAGCACTGCGGCCGCAGCTGTGCAAACCATGGACGCCGGGCATCGCCAGGCCGAAGAAGGTGTGGCACGGGTGATGGAAGCGGATCAGGCGTTGGTGGGCATCAGTGAGGCGGTTGCCAATATCACCGACATGACGACCCAGATCGCCGCCGCTACGGAAGAGCAAAGCGCGGTTGCCGAAGAGATCAGCCGCAATATCAGCACCATTGCGCTGTTGGCGGACCAGACGTCGGAACAGGCGATGAACTCGGCGCAGTTGAGTGAAGAGCTGACGCATACCGCCAATACCCAGTATTCGCTGGTAGAGCGTTTTAACCGGTAGACCGCTATCGGGGGCAAGTCGAATCGTCGCACCGCCCCTCCCACACTCGACCGCGTTCCAAAGTTGGAATAAGGTCAACATGTGGGAGGGGGCTTGCCCCCGATAGGGCCCTAACAGGCACTCAGAAACCCAGCCACGCGCGCTGCAGCAGCCTCCAGATGCTGTTCATGGGTAAACCCCGAAGCCTTCAGCGGCTTCAAGTCATGATCCCCCGCCACCAACCACATCACCTCGATGCTCGGCGACAACGCATACCCCTCCACCGCCGCCCGATTACCCAGTGCATCCCGCTCACCCTGCACAATCAGTGTCGGCGTTTTCAGCGCGGCCAGATGCTCAACCCGGGGTTTCTCCGGCTTGCCCACCGCATAGAACGGATACCCCAGGCACACCAGCCCATCGGCGCCCAGCTCATCGGCCAATAAACTGGCCATGCGCCCACCCATGGATTTGCCGCCAATCGCCAGTTTCCCAGCGACATGACGTCGCACCTGCGCATACACCTCACGCCAGCATTCCAGCAGTTTCGGCGCCGGATTCGGCGGGCGCTTGCCGCCGTCCGCACGGCGCTGGGCCATGTAGGGAAACTCGAAGCGCAATACGCTCACACCATGCCCGGCAAGGCGCGCAGCCATGTCGTTCATGAACGCCGAGTCCATCGGCGCACCGGCGCCGTGGGCCAGGATCAGCGTGACAGGCTGGCCTGAAGGTGCCTGCGCCGCGACATCCCATAACCAGCCGCGCTCGTGCACACACTGTGCCCATTGATCCCCGTCAATACTGGCCTTGTGCTCTTTGCCCATGCTTGCCTCGCTTTTTAGTCTGCCTATAACTCCAGCCCAAGTGCCGCATCTGCTTGGGTTGAACCGTGGATGGGGAACCATGAACACTACTTTAAGTACCGCCTATAACTACAAGGTGGTCCGCCAATTCGCCATTATGACGGTGGTGTGGGGCATCGTCGGCATGGGGCTCGGGGTTTTTCTCGCGGCCCAATTGGTCTGGCCTGCGCTCAACTTCGATCTGCCCTGGACCAGCTTCGGTCGCCTGCGCCCGTTGCACACCAACGCGGTCATCTTCGCCTTCGGCGGCTGTGCGCTGTTCGCCAGCTCCTTCTACTCGGTGCAGCGCACCTGCCAGACAACGCTGTTCGCGCCGAAAATCGCCGCGTTCTGCTTCTGGGGCTGGCAACTGGTGATCCTGCTGGCCGCAATCACATTGCCGCTGGGCTACACCAGCTCCAAGGAATACGCCGAACTGGAATGGCCGATCGACATCTTGATCACCATCGTCTGGGTCGCCTATGCCATCGTGTTCTTCGGCACGATCATGAAGCGCAACACCAAGCACATCTACGTCGGCAATTGGTTCTTCGGTGCCTTCATCATCACCGTGGCGATCCTGCATATCGTCAACAACCTGGAAATCCCGGTCAGCCTGACCAAGTCCTACTCGCTGTACGGCGGTGCGACGGATGCCATGGTGCAGTGGTGGTACGGCCATAACGCAGTAGGCTTTTTCCTCACCGCAGGCTTTCTCGGGATGATGTACTACTTCGTGCCCAAGCAGGCCGAACGCCCGGTGTATTCCTATCGTTTGTCCATCGTGCACTTCTGGGCGCTGATCACCCTGTATATCTGGGCCGGCCCCCACCACCTGCACTACACCGCGCTGCCGGACTGGGCGCAGTCGCTGGGCATGGTGATGTCGCTGGTGCTGCTGGCACCCAGCTGGGGCGGCATGATCAACGGCATGATGACCCTGTCGGGCGCCTGGCATAAGTTGCGCAGCGACCCGATCCTGCGCTTTCTGGTGGTATCCCTGGCGTTCTACGGCATGTCGACCTTCGAAGGCCCGATGATGGCGATCAAGACCGTCAACGCCCTCTCCCACTACACCGACTGGACCATCGGCCACGTACACGCCGGCGCACTGGGTTGGGTGGCGATGATTTCCATCGGCGCGCTGTACCACATGATCCCGAAAGTCTTCGGTCGCGAGCAAATGTACAGCCTCGGCCTGATCAACGCGCATTTCTGGCTGGCCACCATCGGCACCGTGCTCTACATCGCCTCGATGTGGGTCAACGGCATCGCCCAAGGCCTGATGTGGCGTGCGGTCAACGAAGACGGCACCTTGACCTATTCCTTCGTCGAAACCCTGGTGGCCAGTCACCCGGGCTTCATCGTGCGGCTGGTGGGCGGTGCGGTGTTCCTCAGCGGCATGTTGCTGATGGCTTACAACACCTGGCGCACCGTGCGTTCGGTGCAGCCTGTCGAAGCCGTCCCTGTCGCGCAGCTGGCCTGAGGAGTCGATGATGAAACACGAAACGATTGAAAAGAACGTCGGCCTGTTGATGCTGCTCATGGTGCTGGCCGTGAGCATCGGCGGCCTGACCCAGATCGTCCCGCTGTTCTTCCAGGACGTGACCAACAAGCCGGTGGAAGGCATGAAGCCCTATACCGCGCTGCAACTGGAAGGCCGCGACATCTACATCCGCGAAGGCTGCGTGCAGTGCCACTCGCAGATGATCCGCCCGTTCCGCGCCGAAACCGAACGCTACGGCCACTATTCGGTGGCCGGCGAAAGCGTATGGGACCATCCTTTCCTGTGGGGTTCCAAGCGCACCGGGCCGGACCTGGCCCGCGTTGGCGCACGCTACTCGGACGACTGGCACCGCGCGCACCTGTACAACCCGCGCAACGTGGTGCCGGAGTCGAAAATGCCGGCTTATCCGTGGCTGGTCACCGCCGCCGTCGACAGCAGCCACACCGAGACCAAGTTGAAGGTGATGCGCACCCTCGGCGTGCCCTACACCGATGACGACATCGCGGGCGCGGTCGCCAGCCTCAAGGGCAAGACCGAAATGGACGCGCTGGTTTCCTACCTGCAAGTGCTCGGCACTGCCATCAAGAGCAAGAGGTGAGCCATGGGATTTGAATTCGATGCGGGCACCATCCGCGGCCTCGGCACGCTGGTGGTGGCCATCGCCTTTATCGGCCTGTCGCTGTGGGTCTTCAACAACCGGCGCAATGCAGAGTTCGAGCAGGCGCGCCTGCTGCCGTTCGCCGATGAACCTTCTCCACACAATGCTCAAGAAGAGCCTGCAACAAGGAGCAACCAGCCATGACCCTGTTTTGGAGTACATGGATCTGCGTATTGACCCTGGGCAGCCTGATCGGCCTGACCTGGCTGTTGATCGGCACCCGCAAGGGCGAAACCCGCGGCAGCGTGGACCAGACCATGGGCCACGCCTTCGACGGTATCGAGGAATACGACAACCCGCTGCCCCAGTGGTGGTTCATGCTGTTCGTCGGCACCCTGGTATTTGCCGTCGGCTACCTGATCCTCTACCCGGGCCTGGGCAACTGGAAAGGCATACTGCCGGGCTATGAAGACGGCTGGACGTCGGCCAAGGAGTGGGACAAGGAAATGGCCAGGGCCGACACCAGGTTCGGGCCGATCTTCGCCAAATTCTCGGCCATGCCGGTGGAAGAGGTGGCCAAGGACCCGCAAGCCTTGAAGATGGGCGGTCGCCTGTTCGCCTCCAACTGCGCGGTGTGCCACGGCTCGGACGCCAAGGGCGCGTATGGCTTCCCGAATCTTGCGGACAACAACTGGCGCTGGGGCGGTTCGGCCGAGGCGATCAAGGCCACCATCCTGAACGGTCGCCACGCGGCGATGCCGGCCTGGGGTGAAGTGCTGGGCGAGGACGGCGTGAAGAATGTCGCCGCGTATGTACGTCACGATCTGGCCAAACTGCCACTGCCGGCCGACAGCACCGCTGACCTCGCCGCGGGCCAGGCCGCCTTCAACACCACCTGCGTCGCCTGCCACGGTCCACAGGGTCACGGCGTTGAAGCCATGGGCGCGCCGAACCTGACCGAGCCCGCAGGATTCATCTACGGCACCAGCCTGGCGCAGTTGCAGCAGACCATTCGCCATGGTCGCCAGGGCCAGATGCCGGCGCAGGACGTGCTGCAAGGCAATGACAAGGTGCATCTGCTGGCGGCTTACGTGTACAGCCTGTCCCATAACGCTGAAGGCGCAACGCCAGACAGCGCGATCAAGTAGGGCTGCAACCCGTTTAACTGTAGGAGCGAGCTTGCTCGCGAAGAACCTGAGGACACCACGCTTATCCAGCATAAACGCGGCGTTCTGAAGTTCTTCGCGAGCAAGCTCGCTCCTACAGGGATCCGATGTTGTTTTCATTTGCGCGACCAAGTGTCACACCCTGCCATAGCCCAGCTTTCCCCCCCTCATATTCGGGTCTACGCTTGTTCCCACAGTGGGCCAATCCTGGCATACGCGACGGTATCCGTTGCGCCCTCTAAATTTCCTGTCCACTCGATCAGCTTTCGATTTCTGACTTTGTCCTTACACAAAACAGGGAAAGGGCGCAGAATCTGGCGTGGAACGCCTTGATACAGGTCAGTCATTGCGTTGCAATGGCCCCTCGCTTTCTACATACTTGCGGCCGATTTTACCTATAAAAAAACCTAAACCGTGGAACCTTAGAATGAGCACAGCAATCAGTCCGACTGCTTATAACTATAAGGTGGTTCGCCAGTTCGCCATCATGACGGTGGTCTGGGGGATCCTTGGCATGGGGCTCGGGGTGTTCATTGCCTCGCAACTGGTCTGGCCGCAATTGAATTTCGACCTGCCCTGGACGACCTTCGGCCGCCTGCGCCCGCTGCACACCAACCTGGTGATCTTTGCCTTCGGCGGCTGCGCGTTATTTGCCACCTCCTACTATGTCGTGCAGCGCACCTGCCAGACGCGCCTGATCTCCGATGGCCTGGCCGCCTTCACCTTCTGGGGCTGGCAGGCGGTCATCGTCGGCGCCATCATCAGCCTGCCGCTGGGCTACACCACCACCAAGGAATACGCCGAGCTGGAATGGCCGATCGCCATTTTGCTTGCCATCGTGTGGGTGACCTACGCCTTGGTGTTCTTCGGCACCATCGTCAAGCGCAAGACCAAGCACATCTATGTCGGAAACTGGTTCTACGGGGCGTTCATCCTGGTCACGGCGATGCTGCACATCGTCAACCACGCGTCCCTGCCGGTCAGCCTGTTCAAGTCCTATTCGGCCTACTCCGGCGCGACGGATGCGATGATCCAGTGGTGGTACGGGCATAACGCCGTAGGTTTCTTCCTCACCACCGGCTTCCTGGGAATGATGTATTACTTCGTGCCGAAACAGGCCGAACGTCCGATCTATTCCTATCGCCTGTCCATCGTGCACTTCTGGGCGCTGATCACCCTGTACATCTGGGCCGGCCCCCACCACCTGCACTACACCGCGCTGCCGGACTGGGCGCAGTCACTGGGCATGGCCATGTCGATCATCCTGCTGGCACCCAGCTGGGGCGGCATGATCAACGGCATGATGACCCTGTCGGGCGCCTGGCATAAGCTGCGTACCGACCCGATCCTGCGCTTTCTGGTGGTGTCCCTGGCGTTCTACGGCATGTCGACCTTCGAAGGGCCGATGATGGCGATCAAGACCGTCAACTCGCTGTCCCACTACACCGACTGGACAATCGGTCACGTACACGCCGGGGCCCTGGGTTGGGTGGCAATGATCTCCATCGGCGCGCTGTACCACATGATTCCCAAGCTGTTCGGCCGCGCGCAGATGCACAGCGTCGGGCTGATCAATACGCACTTCTGGCTGGCCACTATCGGCACCGTGCTCTATATCGCCTCGATGTGGGTCAACGGCATCACCCAGGGCCTGATGTGGCGTGCGATCAACGATGACGGCACCCTCACGTATTCCTTCGTCGAAGCGCTGCAAGCCAGCCACCCGGGCTATATCGTCCGCGCCCTGGGCGGTGCGTTCTTTGCCGCCGGCATGCTGTTCATGGCTTACAACGTCTGGCGCACCGTGCGTGCCTCCGACCCGGCGCAAGCTGAAGCCGCCGCCAAGATCGCCGTTGTGGGAGCCCACTGATGAAGCATGAAGTTGTCGAGAAGAATATCGGCCTACTGGCCTTCTTCATGGTCATCGCCGTGAGCATCGGCGGCCTGACCCAGATCGTGCCGCTGTTTTTCCAGGACGTGACCAACAAGCCGGTCGAAGGCATGAAGCCGCGCACCGCCCTCGAACTGGAAGGCCGCGACGTCTACATCGCCAACGGTTGCGTGGGCTGCCATTCGCAGATGATCCGCCCGTTCCGTGCCGAGACCGAACGTTACGGCCACTACTCGGTGGCCGGTGAAAGCGTGTGGGATCACCCGTTCCTGTGGGGTTCCAAGCGTACCGGCCCGGACCTGGCCCGCGTTGGCGGGCGTTACTCCGATGACTGGCAGCGTGCGCACCTGTACAACCCGCGCAACGTGGTGCCCGAGTCGAAAATGCCGGCGTACCCGTTCCTGGTGGAAAACAAGCTCGACGGCAAGGACACCGCGAAAAAAATGGAAGTCCTGCGCACCCTGGGCGTGCCCTACACCGACGAAGACATCGCCGGCGCGGCTGCAGCCGTGAAGGGCAAGACCGAAATGGACGCATTGGTGGCCTACCTGCAAGGCCTTGGCACCCTTATCAAAAGCAAACGGTGACCGGCATGGATATCGGGATGATTCGCGGCCTGGGCACTGTTGTGGTGATGGTGGCCTTTATCGGCCTGGCGCTGTGGGTGTTCAGCCCCCGGCGCAAATCGGAATTCGACGACGCGACCATGCTGCCCTTTGCAGATGATCCCGAAGCCATCAAGCACGTCGAGCAAGCGTCTAGGAGTAACAAAGAATGACTACGTTCTGGAGTCTGTACGTCACAGTCCTCAGTCTGGGTACCATCTTCGCCCTGACCTGGCTGCTGCTGTCGACCCGCAAGGGCCAGCGCGCCGAGCAGACGGACGAGACCGTCGGCCACTCGTTCGACGGCATCGAGGAATACGACAACCCGCTGCCCAAATGGTGGTTCATGCTGTTTGTCGGCACCATCATCTTTGCCCTCGGTTATCTGGTGCTGTACCCGGGCCTGGGCAATTGGAAAGGCGTGCTGCCGGGCTACAACTACCTCGACAACGACAAGCAAACCCCGTTTGCCAACGGCCAGACCGGCTGGACCGGCGTGCATGAGTGGGAAAAGGAAATGGCCAGGTCGGAGGCCAGATTCGGGCCGATCTTCGCCAAATTCGCCTCGATGCCGATTGAAGAAGTCGCCAAGGACCCGCAAGCCCTGAAGATGGGCGGTCGGCTGTTCGCCTCCAACTGCTCGGTGTGCCACGGTTCCGACGCCAAGGGCGCCTACGGTTTCCCCAACCTCACCGACGCCGACTGGCGTTGGGGCGGCGACCCGGCAACCATCAAGCAAACCATCATGCAAGGCCGCCACGCGGTCATGCCAGGCTGGGCTGAAGTGATCGGCGAACAAGGCGTGGCGGACGTAGCGGCCTTCGTGGTGACCAACCTCGACGGCCGCAAACTGCCGGAAGGCGCCAAGGCCGACGTGGCCAACGGCGAGAAACTCTTCGCCGCCAACTGCGTGGCCTGCCACGGCCCGGCGGGTAAAGGCACCCCCGCCATGGGCGCGCCGGACCTGACGCATCCAGGCGCGTTCATCTACGGTTCGAGCTTCGCCCAGTTGCAGCAGACCATCCGCTATGGCCGCCAGGGCCAGATGCCGGCGCAGGAGCAACTGCAGGGCAATGACAAGGTGCACTTGCTGGCGGCGTATGTGTACAGCTTGTCCCATGGGGAGAAGAAGGCCGAGGAGCATTAGGCCCTCGAATACAGCTTCGAATACAACTAAGCCCCGCCCAGCGAAAACTGGCGGGGCTTGTTTGTTTCCGGCTCCCAGGGCCTCATGACTTGCCACGCGCAACCATCAAGTAGTAACGTAACTACATCGAGCCCGACAAAGGGGAATACCCCATGACCATCACGACCATTTCCAGCCGCGAATTCAACCAGGACACAAGTGGTGCCAAAAAAGCCGCCCGCAACGGCCCGGTTTTTATCACCGATCGCGGCAAGCCTGCCCATGTACTGCTAAGCATTGAGGACTACCAGAAACTCACAGGTCTGAATGCCGACATCGTTGACCTGCTGGTGATGCCGGAAGCGGCCGATATCGACTTCGAAACCGAACGTGCCGTGATCATTCATCGACCCGTGGACCTTTCTTGATGTATCTACTCGACACCAACGTAATCTCTGAACTGCGTAAACCTCAGGCTGATGCAAAGGTCGTTGCCTGGGCCAAGAGCGTGATAGCGCCGCGTATGTTTATCTCGGCGATCACGCTGAAGGAACTGGAAACCGGAGTTCTGCGCATCGAGCGGCGAGACCCGGCTCAGGGGAAGGTATTGAGGACCTGGCTCAGGCGCCATGTGATGCCCGCTTTTGATGCCAGAATCCTGCCCGTCGACGCGGCCGTCGCGTTGCGTTGTGCGCACTTGCATGTTCCAGACCGGGCCAACGAGAGTGACTCGCTGATCGCCGCAACCGCTCTGGTTCATGGGCTTACTGTGGTCACGCGTAACGTCAGCGATTTCAAATCCAGCGGCGTTGCGCTGATCAATCCATGGGACGAATGACCGCTCTGCGAGCAAAAACCGACCATACTTCCCAAGTCAATTGATCCAGATCACTTACACCATCAATTGATTCACCCCAACGCGACCAAAGGTCGCACCCTTTGCGCACCATCGGGGGCGTATCATTAAGCCACTGCAACACCCTTAATTTGACCCCGGTTGGCACGTACTGGCCGAGGCAAATCTCCACCGCCGTGGGATGCAATGATGAGCGACCAGATACCGGTACACGACGTTACCCCGCCTGCCAAAAGCGTCGACCTCTACGCGTCGCGAGAGAAGATTTATACCCGCGCCTTCACCGGCCTGTTCCGCAATCTGCGCATGCTCGGCGGTGCCGGTCTGTTCCTGCTGTACTTCGGTACGGTGTGGCTGAACTGGGGCGGTCATCAGGCGGTATGGTGGAACCTGCCGGAGCGTAAGTTCTTTATTTTTGGCGCGACGTTCTGGCCCCAGGATTTCATCCTGCTCTCGGGCATCCTTATCGTCGCGGCGTTCGGCCTGTTCTTTATCACCGTGTACGCCGGGCGCGTGTGGTGCGGTTATACCTGCCCGCAAAGCGTGTGGACGTGGATCTTCATGTGGTGCGAGAAGGTCACCGAAGGCGACCGCAACCAGCGCATCAAGCTCGACAAGGCGCCCATGGGCGCCAACAAGTTCCTGCGCAAGTTCAGCAAGCACACGCTGTGGCTGCTGATCGGTTTTGTCACCGGCATGACCTTCGTCGGCTACTTCTCGCCGATCCGCGAGCTGGTATTGGATTTCTTCACCGGACAGGCCGACGGCTGGTCGTACTTCTGGGTGGGCTTCTTCACCCTTGCTACCTACGGCAACGCCGGCTGGCTGCGTGAACAGGTGTGCATCTACATGTGCCCTTACGCGCGTTTCCAGAGCGTGATGTTCGACAAGGACACGCTGATCGTGTCCTACGACCCACGCCGTGGCGAAGTGCGCGGCCCGCGCAAGAAAGGGGTCGACTACAAGGCCCAGGGCCTGGGCGATTGCATCGACTGCACGATGTGCGTGCAAGTGTGCCCCACCGGTATCGACATCCGCGACGGCCTGCAGATCGAGTGCATCGGCTGCGCCGCCTGCATCGACGCCTGCGACACCATCATGGACAAGATGGACTATCCACGCGGCCTGATCAGCTACACCACCGAGCACAATCTGTCCGGGCAGAAAACCCATAAATTGCGTCCGCGCCTGATCGGTTACGCCCTGGTATTGCTGGCGATGATCAGCCTGCTGGTGGCCGCGTTCTTCATGCGTTCGCTGGTGGGCTTTGACGTGAGCAAGGACCGTGTGCTGTACCGCGAAAACGCCGAAGGCCGCATCGAGAACGTCTACAGCCTGAAGATCATGAACAAGGACCAGCGCGACCACACCTACGTGCTCGACGCCGCCGGCCTGCCCGATCTCAAGCTGCAAGGCCGGCGCGAAATCAAGGTGGCCGCCGGCGATATCGTCAGCATGCCGGTGGAGTTGTCGAGTGCACCCGAGCAGTTGCCGTCGAGCACCAACGAGGTGACGTTCATCCTCGAGGATGCCGACGACACCAGCGTTCACATTGAAGCCAAGAGCCGATTCATCGGCCCACAAGTTCGTTAGACAGGGAATACACGAATGCCCGTAACCACTGCCGCAAGCCCTTGGTACAAGCACCTCTGGCCCTGGATCATCATCGCCATCCTCGCCTGCTCGGTGACGCTGACCTTGTCCATGGTGACCATCGCGGTGAATAACCCGGACAACCTGGTCAATGACAACTATTACGAGGCCGGCAAAGGCATCAACCGCTCCCTGGACCGCGAACGCCTGGCCCAGACCCTCCAGTTGCGCGGCAAGCTGCACCTGGACGAACTGACCGGTGAAGTCGAACTGCGCCTGACCGGCTACAGCAACCCGAACACGCTGGAACTGAACCTGATCTCCCCGACCCAGCCGCAGAAGGACCGCAAGATCAACCTGACCCGCAGCGACAGCGAACCTGGCCGCTATATCGGCCAGGTTACCGACAAGGTCGAAGGCCGGCGCTTCGTGGAATTGCTCGGCGTGGAAGGCGACCAGACCTGGCGTCTGTTCGAAGAAGAAGAGGTCAGCCACGACAAGGACTTGCTGCTCGGAGACGAACCGTTGCAGGGTGCCGAAGACCTGAAAAAGTAAAAGATCGCGCTTCGCGCATCGCGGGCAAGCCCACTCCCACATTGGAACGCGTACCCCTGTGGGAGTGGGCATGCCCGCGATGAGGCCCTTCCAGCCACCAAAGATCCCGACCATGACCACCCCCTGCTACCACTGCGCCCTGCCCGTCCCCGCCGGCAGTCGGTTCACCGCCCAAATCCTCGGCGAACGCCGCGAGCTCTGCTGCCCGGGCTGCCAGGCGGTGGCCGAGGCGATTGTGGCGGGCGGGCTGGAAGGCTATTACCAACACCGCAGCGAAGCCTCGGCCAACCCCGAAGCACTGCCGGTGCAACTGCTCGATGAATTGGCGCTGTACGACCGCGCCGACGTGCAAAAGCCATTCGTGCGCCACACAGGCGAACTCGCTGAAATCACCCTGCTCATGGAAGGCATCAGTTGCGCGGCCTGTGGCTGGTTGATCGAGAAACACCTGCGCGGCCTGCCCGCCGTGGCCGAGGCACGGCTGAACCTGTCCAACCACCGCCTGCATGTGCGCTGGGCCGACGGGCAGTTACCGTTGAGCCAGGTGCTCAGTGAACTGCGCCATATCGGTTATGCCGCCCACCCCTATCAAGCGGACCGTGCCGCCGAACAACTGGCCGGCGAGAACCGCCTGGCCCTGCGCCAGCTGGGTGTTGCCGGGTTGTTGTGGTTCCAGGCCATGATGGCGACCATGGCCACCTGGCCGGAATTCAATATCGACCTCAGCCCCGAACTGCATGTGATCCTGCGCTGGGTTGCGATGTTTCTGACAACTCCTATCGTGTTCTACAGCTGCGCACCGTTTTTCAAAGGCGCGCTGCGCGATCTGCGCACGCGTCACCTGACCATGGACGTGTCGGTGTCCCTGGCCATTGGCGGGGCTTATCTGGCGGGCATCTGGACGGCGATCACCGGCGTGGGTGAGCTGTACTTCGACGCGGTCGGCATGTTCGCGCTGTTCCTGCTGGCCGGACGCTACCTGGAGCGGCGTGCCCGCGAGCGCACCGCCGCGGCCACCGCGCAGTTGGTCAACCTGCTGCCCGCCTCGTGCCTGCGCCTGGGCGCGGACGGCCAGAGCGAACGCATCCTGCTGGGCGAGCTGGTCGTGGGCGACCGTGTACTGGTGCACCCTGGCGCGGTGCTGCCGGCGGACGGCGTGATTGTCGAAGGCCAGTCCAGCGTCGACGAATCCCTGCTTACCGGCGAATACCTGCCGCAGCCCCGGCACGTCGGCGACCCGGTCACTGCCGGCACCCTAAATGTGGAAGGCGCGCTGAGCGTCCAGGTGCGCGCCCTGGGTCACGACACGCGCCTGTCTGCCATCGTGCGCCTGCTGGAGCGCGCCCAGGCCGAAAAACCGCGCCTGGCACAGATCGCCGACCGCGCCGCGCAATGGTTTTTGCTGGGTTCCCTGCTGGCGGCTGCGGTGATCGGCCTGGTGTGGTGGCAGCTGGATGCATCACGGGCGTTCTGGATAGTCCTGGCGATGCTGGTCGCTACCTGCCCGTGCGCGCTGTCCCTGGCGACCCCCACCGCCCTCACCGCTGCCACCGGCACGCTGCACAGCCTTGGGTTGCTGCTGACCCGCGGCCATGTGCTGGAAGGCCTGAACCAGATCGACACGGTGATTTTCGACAAGACCGGAACGCTCACCGAAGGGCGCCTGGCGTTGCGCGCCATCCGGCCCCTGGGCGAACTGGACAGCGAGCAGTGCCTGGGCCTCGCCGCCGCGCTGGAAAACCGCTCCGAACACCCGATTGCCCGCGCCTTTGGCCGTGCGCCCCTGGCGGCCCATGACGTATCCAGCAGCCCCGGCCTCGGCCTGGAAGGACGTGTGGGCGAACACCTGTTGCGCATCGGCCAATCTGCTTTTGTCTGTGAACTCAGCGCCTGCCCGATCCCGGCGTCACCGGACGAAGCCGGCCAATGGCTGCTGCTGGGCGATCAACGCGGCGCGCTCGCCTGGTTTGTGCTCGACGACCGCCTGCGCAGCGATGCGCCGGCCCTGCTGGCGGCGTGCAAGGCGCGCGGCTGGCGCACGCTGCTGCTGTCGGGAGACAGCTCGCCGATGGTCGCCAGTGTCGCGGCTGAGCTGGGCATCGATGAAGCCCACGGCGGCCTGCGTCCCGACGACAAGCTGCAGGTGCTGCAACGCCTGCATCGAGAAGGCCGCACAGTGCTGATGCTCGGCGACGGCGTCAACGATGTGCCCGTACTGGCCGCTGCGGATATCAGCGTGGCGATGGGTTCGGCCACCGACCTGGCAAAGACCAGCGCCGATGCGGTGCTGCTGTCCAACCGCCTTGAGGCATTGGTACAGGCGTTTACCCTGGCGCGCCGCACACGCCGGGTTATCATCGAAAACCTGCTGTGGGCCGGGTTGTACAATGGCCTGATGCTGCCGTTCGCGGCCCTGGGGTGGATCACCCCCATCTGGGCGGCGATCGGCATGTCCCTCAGTTCGTTGACGGTGGTGCTCAATGCCCTGCGCCTGACTCGTCTGCCGAGTCCGCCGGCCGTTGGCGCGCCCTTGATCAATCGCCCGCTGCCGGCTTGAGCCGCGCGGGCATGGAGTGCAAATGCCAGCTCTATACGTGATGATTCCGGCGGCGCTGCTGTTGGTGGGTGTGGCCATCTATATCTTCTTCTGGGCCGTGGACAGCGGCCAGTACGAAGACCTCGACGGCCCGGCCCACAGCGTGCTGTTCGACGACCAGGACCCGAACCACCTGGCCGCCATCGACGAAGCCAACCGCGCCGAACAGCCGCCCAAGGAACCACCGCATGCTTGAGTTGGCGCCTTTGCTGGCCTCTGCGCTGATCCTCGGCCTGCTCGGCGGCGGCCATTGCCTGGGCATGTGCGGCGGGTTGATGGGGGCGCTGACCCTGGCGATTCCCAGGGAACAGCGCAGCCGCCGTTTTCGCCTGCTGCTGGCGTACAACCTGGGGCGCATCCTCAGTTATGCCGTGGCGGGGTTGCTCATCGGCCTGGCCGGCTGGGCCGTGGCCAACAGCCCGGCGGCGATGTTCATGCGGGTGCTCGCCGGGCTGCTGCTGATCAGCATGGGCCTGTACCTGGGCGGCTGGTGGAGCGGCCTGACCCGTATCGAAAGCCTGGGTCGCGGCCTGTGGCGGCATATCCAGCCGATTGCCAGCCGGTTGCTGCCGGTCTCCAGCCTGCCCCGCGCCTTACTGCTGGGCGCGCTGTGGGGCTGGTTGCCGTGCGGCTTGGTCTACAGCACCCTGCTATGGGCCGCGAGCCAGGGCAATGCGCTGGACAGCGCGCTGCTGATGCTGGCGTTCGGCCTGGGCACATGGCCGGTACTGCTGGCGACCGGGCTGGCCGCCGAGCGTGTCACCGCGTTGTTGCGCAAGCGCAGCGTGCGCATGGCCGGTGGCTTGCTGGTCATTGTCTTCGGGATCTGGACCCTCCCCGGGCCGCACCAGCACTGGCTGATGGGGCATTGACCGGCCCTGTGGCATAGCGCCGCTCCCCGTTGATGCAAATCAACATGCCCTCCCCACCCTGCCCCTAGACTCGGCCCACCAGCCAAACCCGGGGACCGCCCGCATGCTCGACGCCATTCGTTGGGACACCGATCTGATTCACCGCTACGACCTGGCGGGGCCGCGCTACACGTCCTACCCCACCGCCGTACAATTCGACAGCCAGGTCGGCACCTTCGACCTGCTCCATGCACTGCGCGACAGCCGCAAAGCCAGTCGGCCGTTGTCGCTGTATGTGCACGTGCCGTTCTGCGCGAACATCTGCTACTACTGCGCCTGCAACAAGGTGATCACCAAGGACCGTGGCCGCGCCCAGGCCTACTTGCAGCGGCTGATGCAGGAGATCCAGCAGGTGGCCTGCCACCTCGACCCGAAACAGCCGGTGGAGCAACTGCATCTGGGCGGCGGCACGCCGACCTTTCTCAGTCACGACGAATTGCGCCAGGTGATGACACACTTGCGTCAGCACTTCCATTTGCTCGACGACGATTCGGGCGACTACGGCATCGAGATCGACCCTCGCGAAGCCGACTGGGCGACCATGGGCCTGCTGCGCGAACTGGGCTTCAACCGCGTCAGCATCGGCCTGCAGGACCTTGACCCCGAGGTGCAACGGGCGGTCAATCGCCTGCAAAGCCTGGAAGAAACCCGTGCAGTGATCGAAGCGGCGCGCACCCTGCAATTTCGCTCGATCAATATCGACCTGATCTACGGCCTGCCCAAGCAGTCGCCGCTGAATTTTGCGCGCACGGTGGAGGAAGTCATCCGTCTGCAACCCGACCGCCTGTCGGTATTCAACTACGCACACCTGCCGGAGCGCTTCATGCCCCAACGGCGGATCAACACCGATGATCTGCCCTCACCGGCAGAAAAACTGTTGATGCTGCAAACCACCATCGAACAGCTGACCCAGGCCGGCTACCGCTATATCGGCATGGACCACTTCGCCCTGCCGGACGACGAACTGGCCATCGCCCAGGAAGAAGGCACCCTGCAGCGCAACTTCCAGGGCTATACCACCCACGGGCACTGCGATCTGATTGGATTGGGCGTATCGGCGATCAGCCAGATCGGCGACCTGTACTGCCAGAACAGCAGCGATCTCAACGGCTACCAGAATGCCTTGGCGGGCGCGCAACTGGCGACCAGCCGTGGTTTGATCTGCACCACGGATGACCGCTTGCGACGGGATGTGATCCAGCAGTTGATCTGCAATTTCAGCCTGGGATTCCAGGGCATCGAACAGGCGTACAACATCGACTTTCGCGGCTATTTTGCCGAGCTGTGGCCGCAGCTGGAAACGATGGCCGGCGACGGCCTGATCGAGTTGGACGCCCAGGGCATCCGCGTACTGCCGGCAGGGCGCTTGCTGGTGCGTTCGGTGTGCATGGTGTTCGATGCCTACCTCGAGCACCAGAACCGGCAGCGTTTCTCGCGGGTGATCTGAAACTACCTACGCCATCGCCAGGGAGGCGGCCTTCATTGCGTCGTCGCCGCTGAGCCCCTTCATGGTCTTGCTCAACGAGCCCTGCGCCGTGACGAGGCTCGCGTTCAGCGCGGCCAGTGCACTCTGCAGGTTATTGACCTTGACCCTGGCCTGCTCCGGCGAAAGGGATTTATCGGCCATGACAGCAGCCAGTTCGGCCTGCTTTTCTGCAATCTGTTTCTTGATCTCGCGGATCATCTTCAAGACTTCCTGAACATCGTTGGGCAGGCCGCTCTCCTCGATATCACTGTTGGATTTCTTGGTGTCACTGATCGCCAGCAGGGCCGCGCCGGAAAACGTCACTTTCACGCCTTCCTCCGGCTTGGTGCTGAGGGGCGCCGACGTGGCATCCTTGAGTTCCTTGGCATCCGCAGCCGATTTGGCCTCCGCCACCAGATCTTTCGGCTCCGGCAAAGGCAGCGCGCTGAGGCTTGCCGAGGTATTGGCACCGATGGAAATCATGGGTCTGGCTCCGTATTCAAAGAGGATCGTTACTTTGTATCGGCCATGACACACGAACCTTTATACCCCTGAGGCTTTTTTGTACACGCTGGCCTCAGCTACCCCCAGTGCGTTACCCTTACGTCTTATGTGTGTTTTCCCACAAGGATTTAAGAAATGTCCGAGCCAGTCAAACTGCGCGCTCACAGCCAGGCTCATTGCAAGGATTGCAGCCTGGCCCCCCTCTGCCTGCCACTTTCGCTGAATCTGGAAGACATGGATGCGCTGGACGACATCGTTAAACGCGGCCGCCCGCTAAAGAAAGGCGAGTTTCTGTTTCGCCAGGGCGACAAGTTCGATTCCGTCTATGCAGTACGTTCGGGCGCGCTGAAGACGTTCAGCCTCAGCGACGGCGGCGAAGAGCAAATCACCGGCTTCCACTTGCCCAGTGAACTGGTGGGGTTGTCGGGCATGGACACCGAGATGCACCCCGTGTCGGCCCAGGCCCTGGAGACGACATCGGTGTGCGAAATTCCTTTCGAGCGCCTCGATGAGCTGGCCCTGCAACTGCCGCAGCTGCGCCGTCAGTTGATGCGGGTCATGAGCCGCGAGATTCGTGACGATCAACAGATGATGCTGCTGCTGTCGAAGAAAACCGCCGACGAGCGCATCGCAACGTTCCTGGTCAACCTGTCGGCGCGCTTTCGCGCCCGTGGGTTTTCGGCCAACCAGTTCCGCCTGAGCATGTCGCGCAATGAAATCGGCAATTACCTGGGCCTTGCGGTGGAGACCGTGTCCCGGGTATTTACCCGCTTCCAGCAGAACGCGTTGATTGCCGCCGAGGGCAAGGAAGTGCATATCCTCGACCCCATCCAGCTGTGCGCGCTGGCCGGTGGTTCCCTGGAAGTGTGATCCGGCGGCTGCGGCCGAGCGAATCCGCAAGGCCGCAGGTATACTTCGGGTCCGTTTTCCGCCCAGGACTCTTCGACGATGACTTTCGATTCGTTCGACATCAAATCCCTGATTCGCCCCGTCATCGACTTCCCCAAGCCTGGGGTGATCTTTCGTGACATCACGCCCTTGTTCCAATCGCCCCGCGCCCTGCGCCTGGTCGCCGACAGCTTTGCCCAGCGTTATGTCGAAGCCGACTTCAGCCATATCGGCGCGATGGATGCCCGTGGCTTCCTGATCGGCTCGATCGTGGCGTACCAGCTCAACAAGCCACTGATCCTGTTTCGCAAGCAAGGTAAATTGCCGGCTGACGTGCTGGCTGAGGCCTACCAGACCGAATATGGCGAAGCGCTCCTCGAGGTTCACGCCGACAGCCTTTGCGAAGGCGACTCGGTGCTGATGTTCGATGACTTGATCGCCACCGGCGGCACCCTGATTGCTGCGGCGAACCTGGTACGGCGCATGGGCGCGCAGATCTTTGAAGCGGCGGCGATTATTGATTTGCCGGAGCTGGGTGGGTCGCAGCGGTTGGAAGATATGGGGATTCCCACGTTCTGCCTGACGCAATTCGGGTTGACCGAACGGTAGTCTTTGTCAGGACTGGCCCCATCGGGGCCAAGCTCCCTCCCACATTCGACCGAGTTCCAAGTTTGGAATGTGGTCAAAATGTGGGAGGGGGCTTGCCCCCGATAGCGGAGTGCCAGGCAACAAATTCGCGGCTGATCCACCGCGATCGGGGGCAAGCCCCCTCCCACATTGTTTTGTAGTGGCTGTTAGAGGGCGATCGGCTTGCGGCCGGCGAACGAGTGCGCCAACGTGCCGCCGTCGACCAATTCAAGCTCGCCACCCAGGGGTACGCCGTGGGCGATGCGCGAAGTGATCAAACCCTTGTTGATCAGCAATTGGGCGATGTAATGCGCCGTCGCTTCGCCTTCAACCGTAGGATTGGTCGCCAGGATCACCTCGGTAAACGTGCCCTGCTCTTCAATCCGCGCCACCAGTTGCGGGATGCCGATGGCTTCCGGCCCCAGGCCATCCAACGGCGACAGATGGCCCTTGAGCACGAAGTAACGCCCGCGATAACCGGTTTGTTCCACGGCGTACACGTCCATTGGCCCCTCCACCACGCATAGCAGGGTATCGTCGCGCCGTGGGTCGGCGCATTGCGGGCAGAGTTCTTCTTCGGTCAGCGTGCGGCACTGGCGGCAGTGGCCGACGCCGTCCATGGCCTGGCTCAGGGCCTGGGCCAGGCGGGTGCCACCACTGCGATCACGCTCCAGCAGTTGCAGCGCCATACGCTGGGCAGTTTTCTGGCCGACGCCCGGCAAGGTACGCAAGGCGTCGATCAGTTGGCGAATCAGGGGGCTGAAGCTCATGGGCGAAGGGTCCGACAAAACAACGAGACGCGGTTTATACCCGCGCCCCGGATTAGCGTCAAATGCTCAATCCTGTGCGACGCGCACGACCAACTTGCCGAAGTTGCGCCCCTCGAGCAAGCCGATAAAGGCTTCGGGCGCCTGCTCCAGGCCGTCGACCACGTCTTCGCGGAACTTGATCTTGCCCTCACGGACCCACGGCGCCATGGCGCTGAGGAACTCCGGCTGGCGATCACCGTAGTCGTCAAACACGATAAAGCCCTGGATGCGCACGCGCTTGGTCAGCAAGGTGCGCTGCAGCGCCGGCAGACGATCCGGGCCGGTTGGCGCTTCATGGGCGTTATACCCGGCGATCAGCCCGCACAGGGGCACCCGCGCCTTGGGGTTGAACAATGGCATCACGGCATCGAATACCTTGCCGCCGACGTTCTCGAAATAAATGTCCACGCCATTGAAGCAGGCCTGGGCCAGCTCATCGGCAAAATTTTCGCTCTTGTGGTCGATACAGGCATCGAAACCCAGCTCATCGACCACGTAGCGGCACTTGTCCGCACCGCCGGCAATGCCCACCACACGCAAGCCCTTAAGCTTGGCCACCTGACCCACCACCGAGCCCACCGCACCGGAGGCAGCCGCCACGACCAGGGTTTCACCGGCCTTGGGCTGACCGATGTCCATCAGACCCATGTAGGCGGTCATGCCCGGCATGCCCAGCACCCCCAGGGCCATCGACGGGCTGGCCAGGCCGTTGGGCACCGGCATCAGGTTGCGGCCATCGGAGATACTGTGGCTTTGCCAGCCGGTGGAGCCCACGACCAGGTCGCCCACCTCGAATTTCGGGTTACGCGATTGCTCGACACGGCTGACCGCGCCACCGGTCATCACGTCGTCGATTTCCACGGGCGCTGCGTACGATGGCGCGTCGCTCATGCGTCCGCGCATGTAGGGGTCGAGGGACAGGTAGAGTGTCTTGAGCAGTACCTGGCCGTCCGCCAGTTCTGGCAGGTTCACACGTTCGAGGCGAAAATTTTCCGGGGTCGGCGCGCCTTGAGGGCGTGAGACCAGGACGATGCGTTGGTTCAGTGTCGGTTCTTGAGGCATCAGGGACTCCTTGGCGATGCATGCGTATAGGGTGCAGACCCTGCTTGCTGTGCCAGGGTTCAGATCTTATGGGCACAAACAAAAATGCCAGGCACGAGGCCTGGCATTGGAGTGCAACTGAAGCCTGCCGATCAGAACGGCAGCTTCATGCCCGGCGGCAGCTGCATGCCGGCGGTCATACCGCCCATTTTTTCCTGGCTGCTGGCTTCGATCTTGCGCACTGCGTCGTTGACGGCAGCGGCGAACAGGTCTTCCAGCACTTCACGGTCGTCATCGCTGACGCCCTCGAGCAGACTTGGGTCGATGCTGACGCGCTTGATGTCGTGACGACCGGTCATCACCACGCTGACCATATCGCCACCGGCTTTACCGGTGACTTCGGCGTTGGCCAGTTCTTCCTGCATCTTGGCCATTTTTTCCTGCATCTGCTGCGCCTGCTTCATCAGGCCGGCCATGCCACCTTTCATCATGGGAATCACCTCAAAAGTACGTGGATCAAAAAGTCGCCCGGTTCATGACGCCTGGGGCGCCGGGGCTTCGACAGGTTCAATAGTATCGTGACGGACGACCGCACCGAACTGTTGCATCATTTGCTGGATCAGCGGATCAGCCTGGATCGACGCCTCGGCGTCGCGCTGGCGGTTCAGGCGGCGACGCGTCGCAGCCTGGGCCGGGGTTTCCTGCTCGGGCTTGATCAGCTCGATGGCGATCGTCAGCGTGCGCCCATGGTACTGGTTGAGCGCATCGTTGAGCCGGCGTTGCTGGGTGGCGTTGAACAAGGCGCTGTGGGCCGGGTCCAGGTGCAGCAGCCAGTGGTCGCCGTCGATGGCAATCAATGTGCAGTTGGCGGCGATACTGCCGGTCATGCCGGAGATCGGCAATTTCGGAAACAATTCCAGCCATTGCAGGGCCAGGCCGGTGGCCGGGGCTGCGGCGGGCTCCACTTCCGGCTCGGGGGCGGGCTCGGCGGTGTGTTCGCTGGCGAGTTCGTCCAGGTAGCTGTAGGCCGAATCCATGTCCGGCTCGATGTAGTCTTCGTCCAGCGGCGGTTCGTCGTCGAGGTCGATGCCGGGCGTGGCTGCCTCAACCTGGGCGACAGTCGGCTCCGGCACAGGCGCGGACACCCACTCCGGCGCATCCGGCACCACGCTGTCCGGGGTCGGCGCGGGCATTGGCGTCAGTTCGGGCTGCTCGCCGGTGGTGTCCAGTACCGGCTCCACGGCGGGCTGTTGCTCGGGCTCGACAGGCGCTTCAACTGGGTCATTCCACGGCAGATCGACCGGGGCGGCCTTCGGCTCAGGCGCCGCCTCGACAATCGCGTCAGGCTCGGCCACCGGAGCGGCAACCACCGGCTCGGCAACCGCCGCGGGCGCAACCTCCACTGGCGCAACCACCGCCGCACCAGCCACGGGTTTGGCGGAATCAGCTGTGGCCTGGCTGATCCCCACTGGCTTTAGCGGCTGTCTCGGCGCATCTGCCGAGTCGGCGGGCCGGAAGGCGAGCATGCGCAGCAGGACCATCTCGAAGCCCCCGCGCGGGTCCGGCGCCAGGGGCAGGTCGCGACGGCCGATCAGGCCCATCTGGTAATAGAACTGCACGTCTTCGGCCGGCAACGCCTGGGCCAGCGCCAACACGCGGTCGCGGTCGCCATGGCCGTTGTCGACCGCCTCAGGCAATGCCTGGGCGATGGCGACGCGGTGCAGCACATTGAGGATTTCCGAGAGCACACCATTCCAGTCCGGACCTTGCTCCGACAAATGGCGCACGGCTTCGAGCAACGCCTTGGCGTCGCCCTCGATCAGCGCGTGCAGCACGTCGAACACCTGGCCGTGGTCCAGCGTGCCAAGCATGGCGCGGACATCGGCGGCCAGCACCTTGCCTTCACCAAAGGCGATGGCCTGGTCGGTGAGGCTCATGGCATCACGCATCGAGCCATCGGCAGCGCGGCCCAGCAGCCACAGGGCGTCGTCTTCGAACGGTACGTTCTCGACGCCCAGCACGTGGGTCAGATGCTCGACCACCCGCTCGGGGGTCATGTTTTTCAGGGAAAATTGCAGGCATCGCGACAAAATCGTCGCAGGAAGTTTCTGCGGATCGGTGGTGGCCAGGATGAATTTGACGTAGGGCGGCGGCTCTTCCAGGGTTTTCAACAGCGCGTTGAAGGAATGACTGGACAGCATGTGCACTTCGTCGATCAGGTAGACCTTGAAGCGGCCACGGCTCGGTGCGTACTGCACGTTGTCGAGCAACTCGCGGGTGTCCTCGACCTTGGTGCGGCTCGCGGCGTCAATCTCGATCAAGTCGACGAAACGCCCTTCGTCGATCTCGCGGCACACCGAACAGGTGCCGCACGGTGTCGAGGTGATACCGGTTTCACAATTCAGGCATTTGGCGATGATGCGCGCAATGGTGGTCTTGCCCACGCCGCGGGTACCGGTGAACAAGTAGGCGTGGTGCAGCCGCTGACTGTCCAAGGCATTGATCAGAGCCTTGAGCACATGGGTCTGGCCGACCATTTCGCGGAACGAGCGCGGACGCCATTTACGTGCAAGAACCTGATAACTCATCGAAAACCGTCGCAACTGGGAAGCGGGAGGCGGTAATGCTAGCGGAGCAAGGGGGAAATTGCATCCGGCACGCTCGTCTTATCTGACTAAGCGCTCCTCAGAGGCCTGATCCTGCACCGGCTGTACGCCGCAAACAACGCACCCAGCGCGCCTCCAGGCCGATAGCAGCGACACTGGCCAGCACCATCAGCCCGCCCAGCACCACCTGCTGGGTGATGCGTTCGCCCAGCAGCAGCGCCGCCATGATCATCGCTACGGGTGGAATCAGGTACATCGCCACCGAGGCGCGGCTGACCTCGACGTGCTTGAGCACGTAGCCCCAGGCCAGGTAGGCCAGGGCACTGGGGAAAATACCGAGCACCAGCACCGCCATGTTGTCCGGCAGGGGTGCCTGTACCGCCGCAGCGGGCAGGCCCGGCAGGTTCACGCACAGCATCAAGGTGCCGGACCAGACCATATAGCAGGCCAGCGTCAGCGGGCTGTAGCGGTGGGCATAATGTCTCAGCACAGCGAAATACACGCTCCAGGACAGGGCCGCCAGCAGGATCAGCAAGCCGCGTGGATCCATGTCAGCCATGCCATGATCGCCCCGGATCACCACCAGCACACCCCACAATCCCAACAGCACACATCCCCAGCGCCAGGCACTGACCCGCTCCTTCAGGCAGAAAAACGCAATCACTACGCTGAACAGCGGCGCCGACTGCGCCAGCACGCTGGACGCCGAGGCGCTCACCCATTGCTGGCCGCTATTGAGGCTGGTGTGGTGCAGGAACACCCCGAAAAAACCCAGCACCAGCAGCCACGGCGTATCGCGCAGGCGCGGCCGGTCGATACCCGCGACCAGCGCCACCGCGCCCATGCACACCGACGCGATCAGAAACCGTAGCAGCGCCAGTTGACCAGGGCTGTAGCTGTGCAACCCGATGTGCACGCCAATCGGCGAATACGCCCAACAGAGGATGACGACGGCAACGACTAGCGTAAGCTTTACGGGAGAGGGGGCATTCATCGACGGCATCCGGACATTGGGAAGGAATGCCGTCAGTCTTGGCCCGCGCCAGGCGCAGCACAATTAAGCGTTTCTGACTTCTGAGATCACTGGAACTGAGCAATGGAGCTGGCCCAACTGAAAATGGTGCGAGCCGTGGCGCAAACCGGCAGCGTGGCCCAGGCCGCCCTGCACTTGCACTGCGTACCGTCCAACATCACCACGCGTATCAAGCAACTGGAAGCCGAGTTGGGCACGCCACTGTTTATCCGCGCCGGACGCGGGCTGGCGATCAGCGCCGCCGGGGAGATTTTCCTCGACTACTGCGAGCGCATTCTGGCATTGGTGGACGAGTCCAAACGCGCGGTGGATGCCAACGCGACGCCCCGTGGCACGCTGCGCATCGGCGCGGTGGAATCCAGCGCCAGCGGGCGCCTGCCGCCGCTGCTGGCCGAGTACCACCGGCGCTACCCTGAGGTCAGCCTGGAACTGGTCACCGGCGCCTGGGCGCAACTGCTGGACGACCTGCAGCACCATCGGCTCGATGTGGCGCTGGTAGCCGCCAGTGGCAAACACCCGAAACTGGAACACAGCGTGGTTTACAGCGAACACCTGGTATTGATCGCCAGCGCGTCGAGCGCGCCCATCACCGGCGCCGCAGACCTGGCCGGCCGCACATTATTGGTGTGGCCGCCAGGCTGTCCCTACCGCGCGGCCCTGGAAAACTGGCTCAAGCCCCATGACGTCAAGCCGGCGATTGCCAGCTATGCCAGCTGGGGCACGATCATCGGTTGCGTCAGCGCCGGAATTGGCGTCGCTTTGGCCCCCGAGGGCATTCTGGCGCGCTATGAGCAGGTCAATCAGCTGACGTCGTATCGCTTTGAAGCGCTGGCGCCCGTGGACAACCTGCTGTTCTGGCACACGGACACCCAACGGCACCTGGCAAGGGACGCGTTCGCCGGACTGCTGCGCGAAACCTTCGGCTGACACAGTCCAAAATGTGGGAGGGCTTGCCCCCGATGGCCATAGCTATCTGCACAACCGTCACCACGATGCGAGCGAGTCGCTCTTGATCTGGCTTTTGATCTTGATCTTAGGCGCCCCGTTAAACCACGCTGGCCGAACGCAGGCTTGAATTCGTGGGTAACCCGGCAGGACGCCGGGTTAGCCGCACTGGGCCATGGATGGCCCATTGCGGCGGCCCACGGATTCAAGCCTGCGTTCGGGCACACCGAGCCTGGGCGAGGTGCCGAGTGGTGGGGCAAGAGCGTTTTGCTTACTTTTGCGCTTTTCAAAAGTGAGCCGCTGTAAAAGCGGAACCCTAAGTGGCCGTGACCGCAGAAACGGATATGTACTCGATCTGATCCAGCATCCTGGTCGGCCCTGAGGCCGCCATCGGGGGCAAGCCCCCACCCACCTTTTTTAGATCTTCGGTGCAGTCAACCGTGTGTACTGGTCCTGGCTGATCCAGCCCGTGAACGAACGCTCGTCAGCATTGATAAATTCCACCTGCGCCCAGCCGTCCTTGAACGCCAGTACGCCCACCACATCATTTTTGACGATGTAAGGACGCTTTGTCGCTTTGGCGCCCGGCGTTTTCAACAGGTAGGCCTTTTCGGCCGATACCGTCACCAGGCCGATCCATTTTTTCCGGGCGGTCTGGCTCAACTCCAGACCCGTAGCGATGTCCGGCATCAACACATTGATACAACCTGGATGCTGGCGACCTTGCTCCACGGTCAGGGTCACGCCGTCGGCCGCTGCCGCCACGCTGCCGGGATAAGCCACATCGCGCCAGGTGGTCAGCGCCTCGGGCTTGCCCTGCAAAAAGAAGCTGCACCCTCGTGTCACGCCCTCGCCCATCGCCTCCGAATAGAACCCCTCGACCTGCTGCTGCGGTGTCACCGCCAGCATCAGCCCTTCGTACTTGCCCGACTGCAACGCGGCGGGCCCTGCAAACGCAGGCACCACGACGCATAACGACAACACACCCATCGCCAGAAAACGCATCATCCTATTTCTTCCCTTCCAGTACGTCGTAGGCCTGCTTCATAAGCACGTCGTAATTGCCGTAGTCCTCACCGTTGTAGTTGCGCGCCATGGCCGTAAAGTCCTTGTTTTTCATGGCCGTCATCAACGCGGTATTTTTGCCGCACAGGCTCAGATAGGCCTTGAGCTGATTGCCGACATTGATCTTCAAGGCCGCCACGAACTCAAACACGGTCTTGAACCCGCAAGACGCGAAATTGAACCCCATGATCTGGAACATGCCCCACGAGGCCGACAGCAACGCCGCTTCCTGATCCAGCGCAAACGCCGTGGCCATGGTTTCCCAGGCCTTGACCTGGTCCTTGTTGTTGGTCTGCCACTGCGGGCCGGCTTTTTTCTTGTAGATGTACGACAGCAGCGGGTGCGACTGGTCGTAAATGTGCTTGGTGTACTTGCGAAATTGATGGCCTTCGAACGCGATGATCGGCAACTTGGCCGGCCCGAAGCCCACCTTCCCACCCGACTCGATCGTGGCAAACGCCTTGATGACATTCACCGAGATCCCGTTGCCCAGTTGCTTGGCGGCATTCTGAAAGTCCGTGTCGCTGAGCGTCATGCCGCCATCGCAGGTGGACTGCATCATCAACTGCCGGTTACGCCGCTCGGCCTCGATCACCGCACGCACCTGGTTCAGATAGACATTGACGGTGGCCTGCACCGCATCGGCATTGTTATTGCCGAAGGCGTTGAGAAAGCTCGGGATACGCATCGCCGGGAAGGCCGTCACCGGCACCTTCAACGCCTCTTCGATCAAGCTGTTGAAGGTCCGACCGGTAGGGTCGATCACGCCATCGGGATGGGCGTACTTGAGATGACGGAACTGGTATTGGCTGATGCACTGCACCAATTGGCCGTCGCATTTGCCGTTTTCGGGCAGGGCGAAACCCAGCTTGGGAATGATCAGGTTGAACAGATACTGGATGCACTGAACATCGGCGGGCAAGTTGCGGGCTTTACCAGGCGTGCCGACCGAGGCACTGATAAGACGAGGTAACCCTTGCAGGCTTTTCATGACAGACATCCTTGTAAGGTAAAGAAGCGATTGCGCTTCGATATCAAGTCCACGCCCTTGTCATACTCTGAAACAAGTGGCCGGCGGAAGCTAACAAGGTGCCTTGAGGTTGTCCAGAGAGGCTTTCGAAAGTTGTGAATCAGCCAGAGTAAATCACTCAGTAGCCATGCATATCGCGGGTCTTCTGATACTGGTGGTAGTCGATCCATTCGACCACGTCATAAGGCAGATAAAGCTGCACCGTGGCGCGGGAGATCGCGATGTACACCGCGCACAGACGCTGATCGAACGCATAGGCATCCTGGAATTTCACATTGGTGAGCAGTTCGGGCGTGAGCAGCACCCTTTCGAACTCCATGCCGCCGGCGTCTTGCGCCAGCATCAATAAACAGCGCTCACCCGGGTGGCCGCTGAGCCGGTTCAAGCGTGTCACGTCGGCCACGTTGAAGCCTTTTTCCAGCTTGGCCTCGACCCACAGAAATGCTTCATCGAACCGGCACGCGTCGCGCACCTGCTGCCAGTCGGCCATGTCGCTGAAAAACGGATGAGGTCCACGGTCGCTGTACTCGCTGCCATAGAATTCGGGCTTGAACAACGCGATGACGGTTTCCATGAAGTACTTGAGATCCTGCTGCGCCTCATTGCCGGCAAATGTGCAGGCGCAACGCTCTTCGCTCAGTTGAATGAGCCACTTCATGGTGTCCCAGTGGGACGCGGTCAACACCACGCACCCCGGTGGCGGCACAAAGCCCTGGGGATACAGTTCGATACCGACGTCCGCATCCCGCGCCCCCTCGAAGAGTACCTTGCTTTTCTGCGAGTGCCGGCTGATCAGCGGATTGACCAGGCGCTCGACATTGCGCCCGGAGCGCACCGAATAGCTCACATCGGTGTGGCGAACCTCACGGGCGCGCTTGACCGGCAACCCGCTGGCCTGCTGATACTCGTCGCCCAGGGTGATCAGCACCTGGCGGCCGCGCTCGATGATTTGCAGCAGGGGCGCCGGAATGTCCTGGCTCTCGTCGATCAGCACATGGGTATAGCGCTCAGGCACCACACTGCCCGCGAGGCTGGCGCGCTTGATCATCAACAATGCTTCAAACCCGGTGTGACTGCTCCAGGCCGGATTTGCCTCAAGGTAGGTCCATAACCGGCTGGAATATTCGACAAGCACCTTGGCATCGACGCTGGACAGCGCTTGCTTGAAGTGCGGCAGATGCTTGGCCGACAGACTGTAATCCCAGGAGCCGCAGTAGTTTTCAAGCACCTTGAGGCAGATATCCAGCAGCGCCTGCCCTTCCAGATGGCGAAAACCGAAGATGTTCAGTTCCTGCGCCAGCGTCTGCTTGCTCGGGATGCGCACTTGGGTATTCAACGGCTGCGGCCTTGGGCCCTGTAATAAGGCGTGGGCAAACCCCTGAAAGGTTTGCCCGGCCTGTCTCTCCCGTACGCCCACCATGCGCGCGCGCAGGGTTTCCAGCTTTGCCGGTGTATGCGCCAGCAACAAGGTCTTCTCGGGCCGCAGATGCTCCATCAACGCCACCAGCAGGTGACTCTTGCCAATGCCCGCGTACCCTTGGACATGCAGGTCTTCGTTCAGGTTGGCACGAAAGGTCCTGACCAGCTTGTCCTGCTCGGCGCTCAACCAGCGCTCGCGGTGCCTGGGCGTGACCATCTGCTGGCGGAAGGGATTGTTGGCCTTGAGGTGACGAACTTTGTACTCGACGTCCCATTGGCCGTCGGGCAACAGATAGTCCCGCGCCAACACTTCATCCGCCAATAGGAAACGCAACTTCAGGCTCTTGACCACGTTGAGGCCGAAGTACAGCTTGCGCGGGTCAAACAGCCGTTGTGCCTCCGACAGCAAGCTCACAGCGGCCGAATGCCTGCCCTGCGCCGCCCAGCCAATGAGCTTGGCCAGCACCCTTTCAGCGCCCACTGCACTCAACTCGTGTTCCGGCATTTGCGCCAGATTCTGGATAACCAGCACGGCGGCCAACTCCGGTTCACTGAGGGCTACCAGCGCATCCGCGCCGTCAGCACCTAATAACCCCGCACAGGTTTCATCGGTGATCGGCAAGAACACAGGGCTGGATAAGTCAAAATGTTCCGAGTGCATACAGCCTCGTGGCCAGGAGAAAGACGCTTGGGAGTATGCCACCAGTCGTGGAATGGTCGTCATGCACTGCGCAATAAGCATCACAGATGACTGGCTTGATCGTAGGATTTTGAAGGGTGTTACAGGAGGGAGCGTTATGGAGGCAACCCCACCAGCCACACCCCGGCACACAATGTTCCCGCTGTGGCTGCTGCCTTCCGGCTCTGACCAGGTTCACGGGTAATCGTTGCGGGGGGACCGATGGGGTCACCATAACGACGCTCGCCTCTCGGCAAGCGGGGCCATTGTACCGATCTCATCGGAAGTTACAACCGTAAAAAATGAGAAGCTTCAAGTACTTGCCATGGACTTCAACGATGACGCTCTCCCAATCACTCTGTAGGAGCGAGCTTGCTCGCGAAAAACGTCAACGATAACGCGTGCTTTCTGAATGAACGCGGCGCCTGTAAATTTTTCGCGAGCAAGCTCGCTCCTACAGACGGCATTAAGGCTTGCCCCTCCCACATTTTCATCATTGTGCCTGGAGGACCTGATCAGCCCTGCCGCCCTCTTCCTGGATGACCAGGTGGATAAAGTGCAACTTGGCTATCACCGCCGGCGGCAGCACGAAGGGGTAGAAATCCGGCTGGCCCATGGCGCGGGACAGTTCGTTGAGCATGCCGGCCAGTTCGATCCAGGCGTTGACGAAGGACAGGAATGCCGCCCCGCCAGGGTGTTCGGGGTCGTACAAGGTGCTCGGAGGAAACGGCTGATAATCGAGGTCCATCTCCCGAGCGCTCATGCCAAACCCCAGGGCGGTGTCCACCGCGTCCATCATGTGCAGGTAATGCGCCCAGGTCTCGGCCCAATCTTCCCAGGGGTGCATGGTGGCATAGGCGCTGACGCAGGTTTGCTGCCAGTCCGGGCGCGGTCCGTTCTGATAGTGCTGGTCGAGCGCGTCGGCATAACTGGCGCTTTCGTCGCCGAACAGATTGCGAAACGGCTCGAGCCAGTGGCTGCCAGCGATCAGGCGATCCCAGTAATAGTGGCCGACCTCATGGCGAAAGTGACCGAGCAAGGTGCGGTAGGGCTCGTGCATCTGTATGCGAACCTTTTCACGATGGGCGTCGTCGGCTTCCTTGATGTCAAGGGTGATCAGGCCGTTGGCGTGGCCGGTCGTGGGCGCGTTGCCTTGCAGGTCGATGCCGACGAAGTCGAACGCCAGGCCGGTGTCTTCGTTGACGCTCTTGGGCACTACCTGCAGGCCCAGGCTGATCAGTTGGGCCACCAGTCGGCGCTTGGCGGTTTCCACCTTGCGCCAGCGCTCGGGATTTTCCGGGATGGACAGATCAGGGATGGTGCGGTTCAAGCTGCACGCCACGCACAGGGCCGAGGTGCTGTGCGCCGGGATCAACCAGTTGCAGGCCGCCGGGGTCTGGAGGTTGGCGCAGCGGCGAAAGGCGCCGGCGTCGAGGTTGTCATCCATCAGCCAGGTATCGATCACCGGCCCTGGTTGCAGTGAAGACAAGCGGCTTTGCTGCGGGTGGTAGCCCAGCAGCGCCGAGCAGGCCAGGCACTGGCTGTTGCGAAAGAACAAGGATTGGCCGCATCGGCATTGCCATACCTTGCTGTTACGCGAGGATCCGGCCATGAACGGTGCGGCGATGCGCGTGCTGAGTTGCTCGAAGTAGCGGAACATGGCGATCTCTCCCCTGGGGTGACTGAGACTAGATCATTTACCGTGCAGGATCGTTCCACTTTCCCGGGGAAGGGCTGCTTCGCAGCCCGGCGGGAGCAAGCTCCCTCGCCAGAGGACGCTATCAGACGTGGATGTTGTGCTTGGCGAGGAAGGCGACGAACGCCTCTTCGTCGAGCACTTTGAGCCCCAGTTCGCTGGCCTTGGCCAGTTTGGAACCGGCACCCGGCCCGGCCACCACGCAGTGGGTCTTGGCCGAAACGGAACCGGCCACCTTGGCGCCCAGGCTTTCCAGTTTGTCCTTGGCCACATCGCGGCTCATCAGCTCCAGGGAGCCGGTGAGCACCCAGGTGTGCCCGGCTTCCGGCAGGCCTTCGACAACCTTTTTCTCGCTCTGCCAGTGCATGCCGAAGTCCTTGAGCTGCTGCTCGATGGCCAGGGCGCGGTTGGCGTTGTCTTCGCTATCAAAAAAATCGCGCACGGCCTTGGCCTGCTTCTCGGGCAGGGCCTGGCGCATGTCCAGCCAGTCGGCCTTGATCACGCCTTCGAGGCTGCCGAACTTGTCCGCCAGTTTCTGCGCCGCTCCCGGTCCAACGGAGGGCACGTGCAGCTTGTCGAGCAGGCCGCCCAGGGTGGCGCTCGCGGCGAACTCGGGGCTCAGGTCGCCCTGCTCCTGCACTTGCAGGGCGCACTCGTCGGGCGACAGCAGCGCGCCGATCACGTCCTGGTTATGGCTGTCTTCAAAGAAGCTGTGGATTTCGTGCGCCACTTCCAGGCCCACGTCCGGCAGGTACGTCAGCACTTCCGGCAAGGCCTTCTGCACACGCTCCAGGGAAGCCAGGGAGCGCGCCAGCACCTTGGCCGTCTCCTCGCCCACATCGGGAATGCCCAGGGCGTAGATAAACCGCGCCAGGGTCGGCGTCTTGCTGTTTTCGATGGCGGCGATCAGCTTTTTGCTGGAAATATCGGCAAAGCCTTCCAGGTCGATGATTTGCTCATACTTGAGTTTGTAGAGGTCGGCCGGCGAGCCGATCAGTTTTTCATCCACCAACTGCTCGATGGTCTTGTCGCCCAGGCCGTCGATGTCCATGGCGCGGCGCGAGACGAAATGAATGATCGCCTGCTTGAGCTGCGCGCCACAGGCCAGGCGCCCGACGCAGCGGTACACCGCGCCCTCGCTGACGGTTTCCTTGCCCTTGCTGCGCTTGACCAGTTGCGTGCGTTCCACGTGGGAGCCGCACACCGGGCAGCTTTCGGGGATCTGCACCGCGCGCGCGTGTTCCGGACGACGCTCGGTGACCACCGACACCACCTGCGGGATCACGTCCCCGGCGCGGCGGATGATCACCGTGTCGCCGATCATCAGGCCCAGGCGCGCCACTTCGTCCATGTTGTGCAGGGTGGCGTTGGACACGGTCACCCCGGCCACCTTGACCGGCTTCAAACGCGCCACGGGCGTGACGGCGCCGGTGCGGCCGACCTGGAATTCCACGTCGAGCAACTCGGTCAGTTCTTCCATGGCCGGGAATTTATGCGCAATGGCCCAGCGCGGCTCGCGGGCGCGGAAACCCAGCTCGCGCTGGGCGGCGATGCTGTTGACCTTGAACACCACACCGTCGATCTCGTAGGACAGGCTGTTGCGCCGCTCGCCGATGTCGCGGTAGTAGTCCAGGCATTCCTGAATACCCTTGGCCAGTTTCAGTTCATGACTGATCGGCATGCCCCACTTCTGCAACTGCTTCAGGTTGCCGATATGGGTGTCACTGATATCCGCCGTCACCTGGCCGATGCCATAGCAGCAGAATTCCAGCGGGCGGCTGGCGGTGATCTTCGAATCCAGCTGGCGCAGGCTGCCGGCCGCCGCGTTGCGCGGGTTGGCGAAAGTCTTGCCGCCGACTTCCAGCTGCGAGGCATTCAGGCGCTCGAAACCGGCCTTGGACATGAACACTTCACCGCGCACTTCCAGGATGGCCGGCCAGCCGCTGCCGTGCAGCTTCAACGGGATATTGCGCACGGTGCGCACATTGACGCTGATGTCTTCGCCGGTAGTCCCGTCGCCACGGGTGGCGCCGCGCACCAGTTCGCCGTCCTGGTACAGCAGGCTGACCGCCAGGCCGTCCAGCTTCGGCTCGCAACTGTATTCGACGCTGCCGAACAGTTCCCCGGCCGGCAGGTCGAGGCCCTCGGTCACCCGGCGATCGAATTCCAGCATGGTCGCTTCATCGAACGCGTTGCCCAGGCTGAGCATCGGGATCTCATGCCTGACTTGAGTAAACGCCGACAGCGCCGCACTGCCGACCCGCTGTGTCGGCGAATCACGCGTCACCAGCTCCGGATGTTCGGCTTCCAGGGCCTTCAGTTCATGAAACAACCGGTCGTACTCGACGTCCGGAATGCTCGGCTCGTCGAGGACGTGATAGCGGTAATTGTGCTGATCCAGTTCAGCGCGCAGTTCGAGGATGCGGGTATGGGCGGCGGTCATGGTGTTCTCTCAAAAAGCAAAAGAGCAGCCGAAGCTGCTCAAATGGTAGTGCGCTTATTCTATCCGACAACGCCGAGGCGCAATCCTCAGCGTTTTTGTGTCAAGGCGCGACGCTCGAACTCGACGATGCGCTGACGATAATGCTCGATGGTCTGGGCAGTGAGGACGCTGCGTTGGTCGTCCTTGAGCTCACCATTGAGTTCCTGGGACAGCTTGCGGGCAGCGGCGACCATCACGTCGAACGCTTGCTTGGGGTGACGCGGACCTGGCAGGCCGAGGAAGAAACTGACCGCCGGGGTGCTGAACAGGTCGATATCGTCCAGATCGAAGGTGCCCGGCTTGACCGCGTTGGCCATGGAGAACAGTACTTCGCCATTACCGGCCATGCTTTCGTGACGGTGGAAAATATCCATCTCGCCAAAGCGCAGGCCGCTCTCAAGGATGTTCTGCAACAGTGCCGGGCCTTTGAAGCCAGCGGCATCACGGCAGATCACACTGATCACCAGCACTTCTTCGGCAGGCGGCTGATCGTTGACCGACTGGCGCGATGGGGTCTTGCCGCCGTTTTCATCCGGGAAATCATCGTCGCGGCTGCTGAAGCTCGGGCCTTCGTCGACGCCCAGGTTCAGGTCGCCCTGATGCGGCTCGGCCACGCCAGTACTACCGCGCTTGCCACGTTTGGACGACGGCTCACGGGCTTCACGCACCGGCGCGCTCATCGACGGCAAGTCGTGCTCGTCCAGCTGCGGTTCCTTGTGGGTATCCAGCACACGGGGCGGCCCCAGCAGCTCGGCGCTGCCGTCGTCGTCGGGCAGATTGGACAGGTTTCGGTCCAGGCGAAATTTAAGCTTGCCCTTGCCGCCGCGCATGCGGCGCCAGCCATCAAAAAGAATACCGGCAATGACAATAATGCCGATGACGATCAGCCACTCGCGCAGACCGATTTCCATGTAATCCCGTGCCTCTAATAAAAAATGCTGAAAAATAAGGGGTTTAGCACCGTGCAAACCGCTTTAAAACGTGGCGCCAACTCTATGTTCTGACTGACGTTTTGCCCACGCACACGAAAAATTGACATTAAACTAGCACGACCAAAGATAACTTTACACCGTCTGTCAAAATGCCTTGAACAAATATGTCCATTTGCCACTTTTCCCAGACCGGTAAACCATCCTACAGCGTGCCGTAAAATTCCTTCCTGACAGACCTCAGGATTCCACCATCGCCATCGCTTCTTCCACATCCACCGCCACCAGACGCGAACAGCCCGGCTCATGCATCGTCACGCCCATCAGCTGATCGGCCATTTCCATGGCGATCTTGTTGTGGGTGATATAGATGAACTGCACGGTCTGCGACATCTCCTTGACCAGCCGAGCGTAGCGTCCAACGTTGGCGTCATCCAGCGGTGCATCAACTTCGTCGAGCATGCAGAACGGCGCCGGGTTGAGCTTGAAGATGGCAAATACCAGCGCCAGGGCCGTCAGGGCCTTTTCGCCGCCGGACAACAAATGGATGGTGCTGTTCTTCTTGCCCGGTGGCCGCGCCATGATCGTTACCCCTGTATCGAGTAGATCTTCGCCCGTCAGTTCCAAGTAGGCACTGCCACCACCGAAAACTTTTGGGAATAACGCCTGTAAACCGCCATTAATCTGATCAAAGGTATCCTTGAAGCGGTTGCGGGTTTCCTTGTCGATCTTGCGGATCACGTTTTCCAGGGTGTCCAGCGCTTCGACCAGGTCGGCGTTCTGGGCATCCAGATAACGTTTGCGCTCGGACTGCTGCTGGTACTCGTCGATGGCGGCGAGGTTGATTGCACCGAGTCGCTGGATGCGCGCGGCAATGCGCTCGAGCTCTTCTTCGGCGTCTTTTTCGTTGGCCTGGGCGGTCAGTGTGTTGAGCACGCCATGCAGGTCATAGCCGTCTTCAAGCAATTGGTCCTGCAAGGTCTTGCGGCGCACGGTCAGGGCTTGCCACTCCATGCGCTGTTGTTCGAGCTGACCGCGAATCAACTGGGATTGCTGTTCGGCCGTGGTCCGGCGCTTTTCAGCGTCGCGCAGTTCGCGGTCGGCGTCCTCCAGGGCGATCTGCGCGGTCTTGAGTTCTTCGTCGACGCTCATGCGCTTGTCGAGCAACTCTTCAAGCTTGAGGCGCAGCTCTTCCAGCGGCGCTTCGCCCTCTTCCAGGTTGAGGTTCAACTGCTCGCGCTTTTCGGTGAGGCGTTCCGATTGCATCTCCAGGCGTTCAAGGGCCTGGGCCGTGGACGTGTGCTGGGCGCGCAGGGAGCCCAGGCGCACCGCCAACTGATGCGCGTGATCCTTGTGCTGGCGCGCTTCCTGGCGCACGCGGTCGAGGCGTTCGCGCAGGCTGTCGCGCTGGGCCAGCAGCAGTTCGCGCTGCTCGGTGTCCAGGGCCATGCTGTCGAGGGCTTCCTGCAACAGCAGGCGCGCTTCGCCGATCTGTTCGTGCTCCAGGGCACGCTGCTCGCCCATTTCGGCGACTTCTTCGTCAAGGCGGGTGCGGCGCAGGGTCAGTTGTTCGACCTTGGCCTTGCTCGCGGAGAGCTGGGCCTTGAGTTCGCCCTGCTGGCGCGCTTCGTCCTGCAACAGGCGGCGCAGATGCTCGCGACCGGTCTCTTGCTGGCGCTGGGTGGCGCGCAGGGTTTGCAGTTCGGTTTCCAGGCTTTCCAGGGTGGCCTCGCGCTCTTCACGCTCGGCGCTGAGGTTGACGATTTCCTGGCCACGGGCCAATACGCCGCTCTCGGCCTCACTGGCACGGCGTACCCGCAGGAAGTGGCGGCCGACCCAGTAGCCGTCGCGGCTGATCAGGCTTTCGCCGGCCGCTAACTGGCCGCGTTGGGCCAGGGCCTGTTCAAGCGACTCGACCGGCTTGACCTGGCCCAGCCACGGCGACAGGTCGATCGCCGCCTCGACCTTGTCCAGCAGGCTGCCCGGCACCCGCGTGCCGTCGGCTGCGGGGCTGAGCAGGCGCAGGTCGCCCTGGGTGAAACTCGCCAGCTCGAAGCCGCCAAAATCGTCCACCAGCACGGCTTGCAGGTCGGCGCCCAGCACGGTTTCCACCGCCAGTTCCCAACCGGCTTCGACCTTCAAGCCTTCGGCCAGGCGCGGGCGCTCGGCCAGGTGCTGGTCGCGCAGCCATTCGGCGGTGCCGGTGCCGGGGTCCAAAGCGGCTTGTTGCAAGGCCTCCAGTGAGGCCAGCCGCCCGTTGAGCCGCTGCAAATCACCTTGGGCCTGTTGCTGCGCCTGGGTCGCCTGTTGCAGTTGCTGGCGCAGTTGCTCCAGGCGCTCCACTTGTTGTTCTTCGCTGGCCTCGAGCTCTTCGAGGGTCATTTCACTTTCGGCCAGTTGCTCGCTCAACTGCATGATCGCCGCGTCTTCCGGGTCGGCTGCGAGCAATACGCGCTCTTCCTGCAGGCGGCGCTGGCGTTCAGCCAGGCGTTCCATGCTGGTTTCCAGTTGCTGGATACGCGACTGCTGCACCTCGGCCTGGCGCCGCGGTTCGGCAGATGTGAGGTTGAACGTGTCCCACTGCTCCTGCCAGCCGTGCATGCCGGTTTCGGCTTCTTCCAGGGCGGCGGCCGCTTCTTCGGCGGCGGCGCTGGTGATTTCCTGCTCGGGAGTGAGCATGTCCAGCTCTTCGCCCAGGGTCAGCAGCAAGGTGCGGTCGTGGCCCAGGTGCGACTCGGTCTCCAGGCGCGCGCGTTCGGCTTCCTTCAGATCGTCCTGCAACTGGCGCAGGCGTTGCTGGCCGTGCTGGATACTTTGTTCGACCCGCGCAATGTCGCCGCCCACAGAATAGAAGCGGCCCTGCACCAGATTGAAGCGTTCGGACAGTTCATGGTGCCCGTCGCGCAGGCGTTCGATACTGGCGTCGGCGTTGCGCTGCTCGGCCACCAGCGCTTCAAAGCTGACTTCCTGGGTGCCGATGATCGCTTCGCGCTGGCCGACCTGGTCGTTCAGCGCCTGCCAGCGCAGGGCCGACAGTTGCGCCTTGAGCTGGCGCTCTTCGGCCTTGTATTCCTGATACTTCTCGGCGGCCTGGGCCTGGCGGTGCAGGCGCTCCAACTGACGCTCCAGCTCTTCGCGCAGGTCGGTCAGGCGGGCGAGGTTCTCGTGGGTGCGGCGGATGCGGTTTTCGGTCTCGCGGCGGCGCTCCTTGTATTTGGAGATGCCGGCCGCTTCTTCGATAAAGTTGCGCAGGTCTTCGGGCTTGGCTTCGATCAGCTTGGAGATCATGCCCTGCTCGATGATCGAGTAGCTGCGCGGGCCCAGGCCGGTACCGAGGAAGATATCGGTGATGTCGCGTCGACGGCATTTGGTGCCGTTGAGGAAGTAACTGTTCTGGCTGTCGCGCGTAACCTTGCGGCGAATGGAGATTTCCGCGTAGGCCGCGTACTCGCCGACCAGGGTGCCGTCAGAGTTGTCGAACACCAGTTCGATGCTGGCCTGGCTCACCGGTTTGCGGCTGGTGGAGCCGTTGAAGATGACGTCGGTCATCGACTCGCCACGCAGGTTTTTTGCCGAGCTCTCGCCCATCACCCAGCGCACGGCGTCGATGATATTCGACTTGCCGCAGCCATTGGGCCCGACCACCGCCGCCATATTACTGGGGAAGTTCACCGTGGTCGGGTCGACGAAGGACTTGAACCCCGCCAGTTTGATGCACTTGAGCCGCACGTTTAGGCGTCCGCCAACGCGGCGATGACCAGCGAGCTGCTGCGCTGGCAGTAAGCCGACAGCACCCGGCGGATCTGCGCCAGGTCACGGGCCAGCACGGCAGCGAGCAGTTGTTCGAACAGCGCGAGGTACTCGCTCATTTCCGCCTTGCGCTGGTCAAGGGCCAGGTAGTAGGCGCGGTTCATCGCCGGCTGCAGGTTCTCGACGGTTTCCTGCAGGTAGGGGTTGTTGGCGAAGGGATACGCGGCGCGCATCACATTGAAGCTTTCTTCGACAAAGGCGCGGATGTCCTGGCGCTCGTAGCTGGCCATCAGACGCTGCTGGATCTGCAGGAAGGGCGCCATGTCGGCCTGGGTCTGCCAGCCTTCGGCCACCGCATTGCCGAGCAGGATGTACATTTCGCCCATCAACGTGCACAGGCTCTGCACCTTGTGCGCGGTGAGCTCGGTGACGTGAGCGCCACGGCGCGGCAGGATCGCGATCAGGTGCCGGCGTTCGAGGATCAGCAAGGCTTCGCGCACGGAACCACGACTGACATTCAGCGCCAGCGTGACCTTCTGTTCCTGGATCCGCTCCCCAGGCTTGAGATCGCCGCGAATGATACGTTCGGCGAGGTGGTGAGCGATTTGCTCGGCGAGACTGTCCGGCGCCTTGAACGTCATGTTTTCCCTTCAAAATCTTCTATCGGTACAAGCGCGGCAGTGTAGCGCATTGGCCCGCTGATGGCGCTACGCCCACGGTGGCGAATTTGGCATGAAACACGCAAGCCTGAACCGCCATAAGCCCCTGAAAACACCGGTTCCAGAAGACTGAACCATAATTGAACAGGTTGTGACCGGATTTTCTTGACCTTTAGGTCAGAAAACAATTGACCGAAAAGTCAGACATGACTAGATTCGGCGCAAAGCGGTTAACAACAATAATGAATCTGCGAGGCCTTCCGTGATCCAGTTTTTACTCAACCAGGAACTCCGTAGCGAGCACGCCCTGGACCCCAACCTGACCGTGCTCAACTATTTGCGTGAGCATGTGGGCAAATCCGGTACCAAGGAAGGCTGTGCCAGCGGCGACTGCGGTGCGTGCACCGTGGTCGTCGGCGAGTTGCAGCGCAACGATCAAGGCGTTGAGCAGATCCGTTATCGCAGCCTCAACTCGTGCCTGACCTTTGTCTCGTCGCTGCACGGCAAGCAACTGATCAGTGTCGAAGACCTCAAGCACCAGGGCCAACTGCACAGCGTGCAACAGGCGATGGTCGAATGCCACGGTTCACAGTGCGGCTTCTGCACCCCGGGCTTTGTGATGTCGTTGTTTGCCCTGCAAAAGAACAGCGACGCGCCCGACAGCCAGAAAGCCCACGAAGCCCTGGCCGGCAACCTGTGCCGCTGCACCGGTTACCGCCCGATTCTGGCGGCGGCCGAACAGGCCTGTTGCAACAAACCCCAGGATCAATTCGACAGCCGTGAAGCCCAGACCATCGCGCAGCTCAAAGCGATTGCGCCGACGCAAACCGGCGAACTCAACAGTGGCGACAAACGCTGCCTGGTGCCGTTGACCGTTGCCGACCTGGCCGATCTCTACGACGCCTATCCGCAAGCGCGCCTGCTGGCCGGCGGCACCGACCTGGCGCTGGAAGTCACCCAGTTCCATCGCACCCTGCCGGTGATGATCTACGTCGGCAATATCGAAGAAATGAAGCGCATCGAATCGTTCGACGACCGCCTGGAAATCGGCGCCGCCACCGCCCTCTCCGACTGCTACACCGCGCTGCACCACGAATACCCGGACTTTGGCGACTTGCTGCACCGCTTCGCCTCCCTGCAGATCCGCAACCAGGGCACCCTGGGTGGCAATATCGGCAATGCCTCGCCCATTGGCGATTCGCCGCCGCTGCTGATCGCCCTCGGTGCGCAGATTGTGCTGTGCAAGGGCGAAACTCGCCGCGCCCTGGCGCTGGAAGACTACTTTATCGACTACCGCGTCACCGCCCGCCAGGACAGCGAATTCATCGAGAAAATCATCGTACCCAAGGGCCATTCACTGTTTCGCGCGTACAAGGTGTCCAAACGCCTGGACGACGACATCTCCGCCGTGTGCGCCGCCTTCAACCTGAAGCTCGACAACGGTGTGATCAGTGAGGCGCGCGTCGCCTTCGGCGGCATGGCCGCCACGCCAAAACGCGCCAAACACTGCGAAACGGTATTGATCGGCGCCACCTGGAACGCCGCCACTGTGGAAAAAGCCTGCGCCGCCCTGGCCGAAGACTTCACCCCGCTCTCGGACTTCCGCGCCAGCAAGGAATACCGCCTGCTCAGCGCGCAAAACCTGCTGCGCAAATACTTCATCGAACTGCAAACGCCGCACATCGAGACTCGGGTGACCGCTTATGTCTAACCATCACGCCGTGGTAAAAACCCAGGCCGAACTGGCCGAGCTGTTCGCCCAGGACCTGACCTGCGGGGTCGGGCGCAGCGTCAAGCATGACAGCGCTGCCAAGCATGTCAGCGGCGAGGCGCAGTACATTGACGACCGCCTCGAATTTCCCAACCAGTTGCACCTGTATGCGCGCCTGTCCGACCGCGCCCACGCGAAAATCCTCAGCATCGACACGGCGCCCTGCTACGCCTTCGACGGCGTGCGCATCGTGATCACCCACGAAGACGTACCGGGTCTGAAAGACATCGGTCCGTTGATGCCCGGCGATCCGTTGCTGGCCATCGACACCGTGCAGTTCGTCGGCCAGGTGGTGCTGGCCGTGGCCGCCCGCGATCTGGAGACCGCGCGCAAAGCCGCGATGGCGGCGGTGATCGAATACGAAGACCTGGAGCCGGTGCTGGATGTGGTCGAGGCGTTTCGCAACAAACACTTCGTGCTCGACAGCCATACTCATCAACGCGGTGATGCGGCCGGCGCGTTGGCGAGCGCGAAACACCGTATCCAGGGCACGCTGCATATCGGCGGCCAGGAACATTTCTACCTGGAGACGCAGATTTCCTCGGTAATGCCCACCGAAGATGGCGGCATGATCGTCTATTGCTCCACGCAAAACCCCACCGAAGTGCAGAAACTGGTGGCCGAAGTGCTCGATGTGTCGATGAACAAGATCGTCGTCGACATGCGCCGCATGGGCGGCGGGTTCGGCGGCAAGGAAACCCAGGCCGCCAGCCCCGCCTGCCTGTGCGCGGTGGTGGCGCGCCTCACCGGGCAGCCGACCAAGATGCGCCTGCCGCGGGTCGAAGACATGCTGATGACCGGCAAGCGCCACCCTTTCTACATCGAATATGACGTGGGCTTTGACGACAACGGCCGTTTGCACGGCATCAACCTGGAGCTGGCCGGCAATTGCGGCTGCTCGCCGGACCTGTCCAACTCGATTGTCGACCGCGCGATGTTCCACGCCGATAACGCGTATTACCTGGGCGATGCCACGGTCAACGGCCATCGCTGCAAGACCAACACCGCCTCCAACACAGCTTATCGTGGCTTCGGCGGCCCCCAGGGCATGGTCGCCATCGAGGAAGTGATGGACGCTATCGCCCGCCATCTGGCGCTGGACCCGCTGGCCGTGCGCAAGGCCAACTACTACGGCAAGACCGAGCGCAACGTCACCCACTACTACCAGACCGTCGAGCACAACATGCTCGAAGAAATGACCGCCGAGCTGGAGGCGAGCAGCCAATACGCCGAGCGCCGCGAAGCGATTCGCCTGTACAACGCCCACAGCCCGATCCTGAAAAAGGGCCTGGCGCTGACCCCGGTCAAATTCGGAATCTCGTTTACCGCGAGCTTTCTCAACCAGGCCGGCGCGCTCATCCATATCTACACCGATGGCAGCATTCACCTGAACCATGGCGGCACCGAGATGGGCCAGGGCCTGAACACCAAGGTCGCCCAGGTGGTGGCCGAAGTGTTCCAGGTCGACATCGACCGCGTGCAGATCACCGCGACCAACACCGACAAAGTGCCGAACACTTCGCCAACAGCAGCCTCCAGCGGTGCCGACCTGAACGGTAAGGCCGCCCAGAACGCCGCCGAAACCATCAAGCAGCGCCTGGTGGAATTTGCCGCACGCAAGTACGACGTCAGCGAAGCGGATGTGCAATTTCGCAACGGCCATGTGCGCGTGCGTGAGCAGATCCTGAGCTTCGAGGCGCTGATCCAGCAGGCGTATTTCGCCCAGGTTTCGCTGTCGAGCACCGGCTTCTACAAGACCCCGAAGATCTTCTACGACCGCAGCCAGTCGCGCGGACGGCCGTTCTACTACTTTGCATTCGGCGCGGCCTGCTGCGAAGTGATCGTCGACACCCTGACCGGCGAATACAAGATGCTGCGCACTGACATCCTCCATGACGTGGGCGCCTCGCTGAACCCGGCCATCGACATCGGCCAGGTGGAAGGAGGGTTTATCCAGGGCATGGGCTGGCTGACCATGGAAGAGCTGGTGTGGAACAACAAGGGCAAGCTCATGACCAACGGCCCGGCCAGCTACAAGATCCCGGCGGTGGCCGACATGCCGCTGGACCTGCGGGTGAAGCTGGTGGAAAACCGCAAGAACCCGGAAGACACGGTGTTCCACTCCAAGGCCGTGGGCGAGCCGCCCTTTATGCTCGGGATTGCTTCGTGGTGCGCGATCAAGGATGCCGTGGCGAGCCTGGGTGACTATCGCCAGCAGCCGAAGATCGACGCGCCGGCCACGCCCGAGCGAGTGTTATGGGGGTGTGAGCAGATGCGCAAGTTGACCGCCGCTGTGGCGGTGGATACCGAAACCGAGTTGGCTTCGCTCTAGACCGAGGCGCTGCCATCGGGGGGCAAGCCCCCTCCCACATTTTGAACTGTGAATACATTCAAGTGTGGGAGGGGGCTTGCCCCCGATGACGGCCTGACAGACACCACAAGAGGTGACTATGAACAACTGGATCAGCGCCCTCGCCGACCTGCAGAACCAGGGCGAGCCCTGCGTACTGGTGACCATCATCGAAGAGCTCGGCTCCACGCCGCGCAACGCCGGTTCGAAGATGGTGATCAGTGCCGCGCAAACCTTCGACACCATCGGCGGCGGGCATCTGGAATACAAGGCGATGCACATCGCCCGCGAGATGCTTGCCCGTGGCCAGCAGAACACCCATCTCGAACGCTTCAGCCTCGGCGCCAGCCTGGGCCAATGCTGCGGCGGCGTGACGGTGCTGCTGTTCGAACCCATGGGCCAGGTGCAGGCGCAGATAGCCGTATTCGGCGCCGGCCACGTGGGACGTGCGCTGGTGCCGTTGCTGGCGAGCCTGCCGTGCCGGGTGCGCTGGATCGATTCCCGTGAGCAGGAATTCCCGGAGAACATCCCGCAAAGCGTGCGTAAAATCGTCAGCGAAGAGCCGGTCGACGAGATCGCCGACTTGCCGGCGGGCAGTTACTGCATCGTCATGACCCACAACCACGCGCTGGACCTGGAACTCACCGCCGCCCTGCTCAAGCGCAATGACTTTGCCTACTTCGGCCTGATCGGCTCGAAAACCAAACGCGTCAAATTCGAACACCGCCTGCGCGATCGCGGCTTCGATGCCGCGCAACTGCAACGCATGCGCTGCCCCATGGGCCTCACCGAGGTGAAGGGCAAACTGCCGGTGGAGATCGCCATTTCCATCGCTGGCGAAATCATCGCCACCTATAACGCCAGTTTCGGCCAGCACACCGCCAGCGCCGAACCCATTGCCAAATTGCTGCCGGTGTCACGCCGCAGCCAAGCTATCAATTGAGATCACCATGCCTTTGACTCGCAAAGCTTACCGCGCTGCCATCCTGCACAGCATCGACGACCCTGCCATCGTTGGCATTGACGCATCCTACGAGTATTTCGAAGACGGCCTGCTGGTGATCGATAACGGCCGGATCAGTGCGCTCGGCCACGCCAGCGACCTGCTGCCGACGCTGCCCGCTGACATCGATATCACGCACTACCAGGACGCATTGATCACCCCCGGCCTGATCGACACCCACATCCACCTGCCGCAGACCGGCATGGTCGGCGCCTATGGCGAGCAGTTGCTGGACTGGCTCAACACCTACACCTTCCCCTGTGAAAGCCAGTTCGCCGACAAGGCCCACGCCGAGGAAGTCGCGGACATCTTCATCAAGGAACTGCTGCGCAACGGCACCACCACCGCGCTGGTATTCGGCAGCGTGCATCCGCAATCGGTGAACGCGTTCTTCGAAGCCGCCGAAAAGCTCGACGTGCGCATGATCGCCGGCAAGGTGATGATGGACCGCAACGCGCCGGACTACCTGACTGATACCGCCGAATCCAGTTACCAGCAAAGCAAGGCGCTGATCGAGCGCTGGCACGGCAAGGGCCGCCTGCATTATGCGGTGACGCCACGCTTTGCGCCGACCAGCACGCCGGAGCAATTGGCGCTGGCCGGGCAACTGCTGGGGGAATACCCGGACCTGTACATGCAGACCCACATCAGTGAGAACAAGCAGGAAGTCCAATGGGTGAAGGAACTGTTCCCGGAGCGCAGCGGCTACCTGGACGTATACGACCATTACAAACTGCTCGGTGAACGCTCGGTGTTCGCCCATGGCGTGCACCTGTGCGACGACGAGTGCGCACGTCTGGCCGAGACAGGTTCGGCCGTGGCGTTCTGCCCGACATCGAACCTGTTCCTCGGCAGCGGCCTGTTCAACCTGCCGATGGCCGAGAAGAACAAATTGAATGTCGGCCTGGGCACCGACGTGGGCGGCGGCACCAGCTTCTCGCTGCTGCAAACGCTGAATGAAGCCTACAAGGTCATGCAGCTGCAGGGCGCGCGGCTGAGCCCGTTCAAATCGCTGTACCTGGCGACCCTGGGCGGTGCGCGGGCGTTGCGTCTGGAAGGCAGAATCGGCACGTTGCAACCGGGAACGGATGCGGACTTCCTGGTGCTGGACTACAACGCCACGTCGCTGCTCAGCTATCGCTTGAAGCAGGCCAAGGACATTGCCGAGACGTTGTTTGTACTGATGACACTGGGGGATGATCGGGCGGTGATGCAGACCTACGCGGCCGGCAATCTGGTACATCAACGCTGATCCCAGCCACAATACAAATCAAAAAATGTGGGAGGGGGCTTGCCCCCGATTGCGGTGGATCAGCCAACTTATGCATTGACTGACCCACTGCTATCGGGGGCAAGCCCCCTCCCACATTTTTGTCCCCAGTGAATCCTGGAAAATTACAACTTTACAGACGAGCGCCCTGCCTTTTTGGTCTGCAACAGATGCGAGAACACCGCATGCAAATCATCCGACGCACTTTCCTCATCGAGGTTGAGCTTGCTGTCGATGTGATCCATGTGATGCATCATCAAATTCACCGCCAATACCGCATCCCGGGCTTCGATCGCGTCGATCAGCTGGGTGTGCTCATCATAGGAACAGTGCGAGCGGTTGCCGCTTTCGTACTGGGCGATGATCAATGAGGTCTGGGACACCAGGCTGCGCTGGAAGCTGATCAGCGGCGCATTCTTCGCCGCTTCGGCCAGCTTCAGGTGGAATTCGCCGGAGAGGCGAATGCCGGCACCACGGTCACCACGGGAGAAACTGTCGCGTTCGTCGTTGACCATCTGGCGCAACTCGGCCAGTTGCTCGGCGGTGGCGTGCTGCACCGCCAACTCGGTGATCGCCCGCTCCACCAGACGCCGCGCCATGAACACCTGGCGGGCCTCGTCGACGCTCGGGCTGGCGACGACCGCACCACGATTGGGCCGCAGCAACACCACGCCTTCATGGGCCAGGCGCGACAGCGCGCGACGAATGATGGTGCGGCTCACGCCGAAGATTTCGCCCAGTGCCTCTTCACTCAATTTGGTACCGGGTGCCAGGCGTTGTTCGAGGATCGCCTCGAAGATATGCGCGTAGACGATATCGTCCTGGGTTCCGCTGCGACCGGTCTTGCCGGCTCGCGGTTGTTTCTTGAGAGGTTGCAACTGTTCGTTCATGGGCACTCGGGGTTTGGAGAACGGCGGCGAAATAAGGTAATACGGCAACAACGGTACGCTGGCAAGTATCACCTGAAAACAGGGCACATTGTACACAACCCAATGCGCCAACACACTGTACGGCTGTTTGCGGCGCCGGCTGTATTGCAATGGGTCGTTACGTTTGAGTTTAGGCTTGATTCCACGATTTCCCATGAACGACATGCCACTGCAGGAGCGAGCTTGCTCGCGAAAAACCCGAGGGCGCCGCGTTTAATCTGATTGCCCGCGTTATCGTTGGCGATTTTCGCGAGCAAGCTCGCTCCTACAGCGTGCGGAGTCAGGTAAAAGGAACACCTTTCCATGACCGACGCCACCCAAGCGCCGTTGCGCCCGCTGGCCGACACTTCACCTTCGGCCATCGTCGCCGGTTTCATCGCCATGATGACCGGCTACACCAGCTCGCTGGTGCTGATGTTCCAGGCCGGCCAGGCCGCCGGTTTGACCACGGCGCAGATTTCATCGTGGATCTGGGCGATTTCCATCGGCATGGCGGTGTGCAGCATCGGCCTGTCCCTGCGCTACCGCACGCCGATCACCATCGCATGGTCGACACCCGGCGCGGCGCTGTTGATCACAAGCCTGGGCGGGGTCAGCTACGGCGAGGCCATTGGCGCCTACATTACCTGCGCGGTACTGGTGACCCTCTGCGGGCTGACCGGCAGCTTTGAAAAACTCGTCAAGCGTATCCCAGCATCACTGGCGGCGGCGTTGCTGGCGGGGATTCTGTTCAAGATCGGCAGTGAAATCTTTGTCGCCGCGCAGCACCGCACCGGCCTGGTGCTGGGGATGTTTTTCACTTACCTGATCATCAAGCGCCTGTCGCCGCGTTATGCGGTGCTGGCCGCGCTGGTGAGCGGCACCCTGCTGTCGGGTTTGATGGGGCTGCTCGACTTCAGCGGCTTTCATCTGGAAGTCGCGACCCCGGTATGGACCACGCCGCACTTCTCGCTGGCGGCGACCATCAGCATCGGCATCCCGCTGTTCGTGGTGGCGATGACCTCGCAGAACATGCCGGGAGTCGCCGTGCTGCGCGCCGACGGTTACACCGTGCCGGCCTCGCCACTGATCACCACCACCGGGCTCGCCTCGCTGGTGCTGGCGCCCTTTGGCTCCCACGGCATCAACCTGGCGGCCATCAGCGCGGCGATCTGCACCGGGCCGCACGCTCACGAAGACCGCAACAAGCGCTACACCGCAGCCGTCTGGTGCGGGGTGTTCTACGGGATTGCCGGGGTGTTCGGCGCCACATTGGCGGCGCTCTTCGCCGCGTTGCCCAAGGAACTGGTGCTGTCGATTGCGGCACTGGCGTTGTTCGGCTCGATCATCAATGGCCTGAGCATCGCCATGAGTGAGCCGAAGGAACGGGAAGCGGCGTTGATCACCTTCATGGTCACCGCGTCAGGCCTGACGCTGTTTTCCATCGGTTCGGCGTTCTGGGGGATTGTGGCGGGCGTGTTGACGCTGCTGATCCTGAACGGGCGCAGGGCATAAAAAAACGGCGACCCTCAGGTCGCCGTTTTTTTGAGTATCACTTGGCCGCGTTGATCGGCTTTTCCGGATACCACACGTCCAGCAACGGGCTGACTTCAGCCTTGGTCAGCTCGGAACGGGTTTTCAACCAAGCGTCAACGGCAGCGCGCTGCTCTTCGGAAACCGAGCCACGCTTCTGCAGGCAAACCAGACCGTAGTCATCGCCGCCTACATAACCCAGACCGTTGGCTTCCATGGCTTCTTTGATGAATGCTTCGAGGAAAGCGTCGATAGCTTCTTCACTCAGGCCTTCTTTGAAGTCCAGGTTCAGTTCGAAACCCAGCTCTTGAAATTCATCAACGCACAGTTTTTTGCGCAGACGCTGGGAACGGTTAGTCGCCATTGGAACAATCCTCTTAAGTAATAACGGCCGGCACTTTAGCAGTTTAAGGCGGCAATTGCCCGACTCTCTGGGACGGGCGGCGCTTTGCCGATAAAAAAACCCGGATTACCCGCTATCGTTCAGCTACAAGTAAGCTCGGCTTGGGGCATAATGCCGACACTTTCATGACCAATGAGGGATTTTTCTTATATACCCCTCGCCTTTTTCACCCTTCTCAGCAGTAGGGTCTTATTTCTTATGATCAAATCGTTGCGTTCTGTTTTTCTTGCCGGTGTTCTCCTGCCATTGGCCCTGCATGCCACCGCCGCTCCCATCAATAACACCCTGCCCCCCAGCGTTGCCCAGGCCCTTCAGAAGGCCAAACTGCAAAATACCGCCTTGTCCCTGGTGATGTTGCCGTTGAACGGTCCCGGTACGCCGACCGTGTTCAACGCCGACGTTTCGGTGAACCCGGCCTCCACCATGAAACTGGTGACCACCTACGCGGCCCTGGAAATGCTCGGCCCCAACCATCAGTGGAAAACCGAGTTCTACACCGACGGCGTACTCAGTGGCGGCGTGTTGCGCGGCAACCTGTATCTCAAGGGCGGCGGCGACCCCAAGCTGAACATGGAGAAACTCTGGCTGTTGATGCGCGACCTGCGCGCCAACGGCGTGCAGCAGGTCACCGGCGACCTGGTCCTGGATCGCAACTTCTTCCAGCAGCCGCAATTGCCGGAATTCAACGACGACGGCAATGACGAGAACAAGCCGTTCCTGGTCAAGCCCGATGCTCTGCTGGTCAACCTGAAGGCCCTGCGCTTCGTGACACGTAATGACGCCGGGCGGGTGATCGTGTCGGTCGAGCCGCCGATTGCGAGCGTTCGCATCGACAACCAGGTAAAAGTGTCCAATGCCAAACAGTGCACCGGCGATGTGCGCTACAGCCCGGTGACCGCCGCCGACGGCAGTGTGACCGTGACCGTCAGTGGCCAGTTGGCGGACGGTTGCAGCTCGCAGACCTACTTGTCGCTGCTCGACCATGCCACCTACACCGCCGGCGCCGTGCGTGCGATCTGGAAGGAATTGGGCGGCACCATCCTGGGTCGCGATATCCAGGCGCCGGTGCCCAAGGATGCCAAGGTGCTGGCCCGTGCCTTCTCGCCGGACCTGGCGGAAATCATCCGTGACATCAACAAATACAGTAACAACACCATGGCCCAGCAACTGTTCCTGAGCCTGGGCGCGCAATTTCGCAACGATGCCGATGGCGACGATGCCAAGGCCGCGCAACGCGTGGTGCGTCAATGGCTGGCGAAAAAAGGCATCACCGCGCCACACCTGGTGATGGAAAACGGTTCCGGCCTGTCCCGCGCCGAACGGGTCAGCGCCCGCGAGATGGCGGCCATGTTGCAAGCCGCCTGGAAAAGTCCCTACGCCGCCGAATACATCAGCTCGCTGCCGATCGCCGGCACCGACGGCACCATGCGCAAGCGCCTGAAAACCACCGCCATGCGCGGCGAAGCCCACGTGAAGACCGGTACCTTGAACACCGTGCGCGCCATTGCCGGGTTCAGCCGCGACAACAATGGCAACACCTGGGCGGTGGTGGCGATTCTCAACGACTCCAAACCGTGGGGCGCGTCGTCGGTGCTGGATCAGGTGCTGCTGGACCTGTATCGCCAGCCGAAGGCGGTGGCGGCCGCGCCGGTGCTCTAGGACACAGGATCAGCCTGTGGGGCGGGCTCCACCCGGTCCCTGCCCGCCTGTTTGGCTAGGTAGACAGCCGAGTCCGCGCGCAGCAGCAACCCATCGATACTTTCATCGACACGCCAGCTGGCGACACCAAAGCTGGCGGTGACGACGCCCACCGGCGCCATCGGCATGCTGCGCAACGACTGCCACAACTCCATCGCCAGGCAATAGGCCTGGGCGCCATCAGTATGCGGACAAAGCACCACAAACTCTTCGCCACCCAGCCGGCAGAACACGTCGGTGCGGCGAAGGCGCTGGCTGATTCGCCTGCACAGCTCGCGCAATACGCCGTCGCCGACACCGTGCCCATGCTGGTCGTTGATCCGCTTGAAATGGTCGATATCCAGCATGATCACCGACAGCGCGCCCGACGTTCGATTGAGGCGCAGCAGTTCGACCTTCATGCGGTCCTGGAAATAACGGCGATTGTGGATGCCCGTCAGGGAGTCGGTGATGGACAGCGTGCGCAACTCGTCTTCCACGCGCTTGAGATCGGAAATATCCGACACATAGCCGTGCCACAACGTACCGCCGCCAGGTAATTCTTCCGGTGTGGCTTCGCCACGAATCCAGCGCAGGCCTCGCTGTGGCAACTGCACGCGATATTCCTCGCGCCAATGGCTCAATTGCAGCGCCGACAAGCGTATCGACGCGCGTACCCGCTCAAGGTCCTGGGGGTGAATGCGTTCCAGGACTTTGCCCGCATCCTGCTGCAACACGCCAAGCTCGATTTCATAGATATCGCGCATGCCTTCGCTGGCATAAATGAAGCGCCAGTGATCGTGAGGCTCCAGGGTGAACTGGAAGATGCCGCCAGGTACATGGGCACTGAGCTTTTTCAGCAAGCGATCCCGCGCGGCCAAGGCCTCGTAGGCACGCTTCTGCTCAGTGACATCCAGGTAAATGGCCAGGTGCCCGACCCACAGGCCATGGTCATCCAGCAGCACAGTGGTCAGCATGTTCACGGTCAAGGTGCTGCCGTCCTCACGCACCAGCGTCCACTCGCGGGCGTGCTGACTGTCCGCACTGTCCACCAGCATCGCCTGGCTCGGCGCAATCCGCTTGCCCAGCGCCGCGCTCAACCGCGTGGCGCGGGTCTCGAGCTCCGAGGCAAGATGCAGGCTTTCCAGCGTCAGGTGGCCCACCACCTGCTCGCTCTTGAACCCCAGCATCCGTTCGGCGCCGGCATTGAACATGTTGATGACACCGCGCAAGTCAGTGGCAATGATTGCGACCTGCGTCGCCGCGTTCAGCACGCTGCGCAATTGGCCGTGCGCGCCGCGCAATTCCTGTTCACGCATGCGCAACTGCCCGATGCGTTGCTCCACCAGTGTCAGCGCCCGTTGGCGTTGGCTGACCAGCACGTAGAGCAAGGCCGCGAGCAGCACACTCAGCAGCACGCCCATGGCCAGGATGGTCTTGGTCGAAGAATGGTTGGCCTCGTCAAATGCCTCGCTGGCGCGCAGGCTCAGCGCGTAGACATGGTCACCGAGGGTAAGACGTCGAGCAGCGACAAGGTCGCTGTCGCCAGGCACATTGCTGGACGCATACAGCACACGCTGTTCAGTGTCGGAGGTGTCGACGATCTGCATCACCAGGTTGTCCCGGCTTGACTTGGGCAAACCCTCGGCCACCAGTTGGCGCATGCTGATCACCGCCATGACATAACCGTACGGCCGGGGATCGACCGTTTTGCTGACCGGCGCCACCAGCAGCACCCCAGCGGCATACGCCGGCTCCACGCCCACCAGTTGCATGGGCTGGGACACTGCCGCCTGGCCGCTGGCTTGCGCGCGCTCGACAACCGCGCGTCGCAGCGGCTGGGCCAGCAGGTCAAAACCCAACGGCGAGCCCAACAGACTCTGGGTCTGGCTATATAAGACCGGTACGTATTCATCGCGCGCGGAAGCCGGCGCCAGCTCACCTGCCGAATTCAGTTCGCGGATAGTGAAAGGTGCGCCACGCTGGCGCGAGATCGCCTGTTCGAATTGGCTGCGCTGATCCCCAGGCACTCGCGGCGCCCAGGCATAGGCACGCGCATGCAACAACAGGGGCTGGGCGAAGCCGTCAAATTCGGCGCGGGACACTTCACCGGAATTGACGAAGAAGCGGCGCAGGCTATCCAGGCGCAGCTCCTGGTCTTCGAAGCGTTCCTGAATCCGGCTGTAGCGCTCGTTGACCAGCAACTGAAAGCGCTGGCGCACCTGTTGCTGATAGAGGTCGGCAGCGGCCCACGCGATCACCAGGGTCAGTGCGCTACCGGTTGCCACTACCACCAATGCCACCAGCCAAGCCGATGCCTGCTCACTGATTAAACCAAGGATTTTCGGGCGTACGGCTTGCATCGGCATAGGCAACACTCACAGCGCCAGCGTGCGGGGGTGTCACTTTGGCTGGACGTTAAGTTATAGCCATCGGTCGGGTGTTTGACCAGCGTAAAAAGTGCGCACGCTTAATGTGGGAGGGGGTTTGCCCTAATACCGTCAGGTAGGAGCGAGCTTGCTCGCGAAAAACTCTCAGGCACCGCGTTCATTCAGGAAGCACGCGTTATCTTTGACGTTTTTCGCGAGCAAGCTCGCTCCTACCTCCCACATTGGCCACTCAACGGGCAGTGATTTTCCAGGCCCGGTGGATCTTCGCATTACGCGCGAAATCCGGGTCGATGGTCTTGTCGCTGATCTCCTCGACCGCATAGCGTTCGCTGAGGTTGTCTTCCAGCTGGAACTTGCGGAAGTTGTTCGAGAAGTACAACACGCCCCCCGGCGCCAGGCGCGCCATGGCCAGGTCGAGCAACTGCACGTGATCACGCTGTACGTCGAAAATGCCTTCCATGCGCTTGGAGTTGGAGAACGTTGGCGGGTCGATGAAAATCATATCGAACTCGTCACGGCTGGCTTCCAGCCACGCCATCACGTCACCCTGTTCCAGGCGGTTCTTGTCGGAAAAGCCGTTGAGGGAAAAATTGCGCCGCGCCCAGTCCAGGTAGGTCTTGGACAAATCGACACTGGTGGTGCTGCGCGCGCCGCCCTTGGCTGCGTGCACACTGGCGGTGGCGGTATAGCAATACAGGTTGAGGAAGCGCTTGCCGGCCGCTTCCTTCTGAATACGCAGGCGCATCGGCCGGTGATCGAGGAACAGGCCGGTGTCCAGGTAGTCGGTGAGGTTGACCAGCAGCTTCACGCCGCCTTCGCTGACCTCGGTGAACTTGCCCTGGGCGCTCTGGCGCTCGTACTGCTTGGTGCCGCTCTGGCGCTCGCGACGCTTGACCACCACGCGGCTTTTGTCGACGTTCAATGCCTGGGGAATCGCCGCCAGCGCGTCAAACATGCGCGCCGAGGCTTTTTCCGGGTCGATGGACTTGGGCGCGGCGTATTCCTGCACATGCACCCAATCGTGATACAGGTCGATGGCCATGGAATATTCCGGCATGTCGGCGTCGTACACCCGGTAGCAATCCACGCCTTCACGCTTGGCCCACTTGCCCAGCAACTTGAGGTTCTTCTGCAGGCGGTTGGCGAACATCTGCCCACCTTCGCTCAAGCGCGCCTGTTCGACCACCGGAGCCGGCGCCGGCGCCGGCTTGATCGGATTGCCGTTCTTGTTGTACTGACGCTCCGCCGGCTCGGTCGGGGCCTGATCGTAAGCCGCTTGCTCACGCTCGGCCTGGCGCTGCTCCGGGGTACGCCGCTCACCGGTGACGAATTGATCGGGATTGACCTTGATCAGCAACAATTTGCACGGCAAGGCGCCGTTCCAGAACGAATACTGCTTGTGGCTGCGAATGCCCATGCGCTTGCCCAGGTCCGGCGCGCCGGTAAACACCGCCGCTTCCCAGCCCATGCACGCCTGGCGCAGACGCTCACCAAGGTTCTGGTAGAGGTACAACAGGCTGGCTTCGTCACCCAGGCGCTCGCCGTACGGCGGGTTGCAGATGACCAGGCCTTTCTGGTTCTGGTCCGGGCGCGGCTCGAAGGTGCCGACTTCGCCCTGGTACACCTTGATCCAGTGGCTCAGGCCTGCGCGCTCGATGTTGTTGCGCGCGGGCTGGATCAGGCGTGGGTCGGCTTCGTAGCCACGCACCCACAGCGGGGGGTTGTTCATACCGACAGCGGCGCGTTCAGTGGCCTCGGCGTGCAATTTCTTCCACAGCGCCGGGACGTGTCCGAGCCAGGTGGTGAAGCCCCACAATTCGCGGTTGAGGTTAGGGGCCATGTCGGCGGCGATCATGGCGCCTTCGACCAGGAAGGTGCCCACGCCGCACATCGGGTCGGTCAACGCGCCGCCTTCGGCAGCAATGCGCGGCCAGCCGGCGCGGATCAGGATCGCCGCCGCGAGGTTTTCCTTCAACGGCGCGGCGCCCTGCTGCAGGCGGTAGCCGCGCTGGTGCAGGCTGTGGCCGGACAGGTCGAGGGACAGAATGGCTTCGCCACGGTCCAGGCGCAGGTGGATGCGCAGGTCCGGGTTGATCTTGTCGATGGACGGGCGTTCACCGGTCGGGGTGCGCAGCTTGTCGACGATCGCATCCTTGACCTTCAGCGCGCCGAAGTGGGTGTTGTCGATGCCCGAGCCGTGGCCGCTGAACTCAACCGCCAGGCTGCCGTCGCTGACCATATGGTCGGCCCATTCGATATCCAGCACGCCGTGATAGAGGTCTTCGGCGTCCTTCATCGGGAAACGCTTGAGTACCAGCAGCACCCGGTTGGCCAGACGCGACCAGAGGCACAGGCGGTAGGCGGTTTCCATGTCGGCCATGCCGCGCACGGCCGAGGTGTGCTCGCGGGCGTCCTCAAGGCCAAGCCCGACGGCTTCCTCGATCAGCAGGCCTTCGAGGCCCTTGGGGCAAGTGAGGAAGAGTTCAAAACGGTCCGACATGGGGCATTCCAGGCTTTTCAGCAATAAATGAACGGGCGACGCATCGCCGGCTCGGTTTTCAATCAAGCACTTTTCTTGAAGAGCGCTCGCGTGGCACGAATGTGCCGTTCCACCCCGCCTGACGGACCCTCGGGCCTTTATTGACGGTGCAGAAAAACAATTTGAAGCAACAAAAAGAAATATCCCGACCCTTCGTCGAATAATAACCGACTGCAACAGGTGGTCATTCTCACCAAAGGATTAAACACATTTTCTTCGCAGGGCACATCATAGCTGGCTTTGCCCCATAAAAGGGGCGAAAAGCCATGCCAGCTTATGGCTATAGCATCGTTATCGTTACGTGCTTATGACAAAACGATCATTGAATCCATGTGACCTATTGGTTAGAACTCAACACAGGTTGGCGCCGTAACGACGCCGACACATCGGCTCGCCACGCCGGCAGCGAGCCCACCAACGGCAGAAAAACTCTGCCCGGCCTCAGACGAGGCCGAAGGATATCTAGACAGTCAACAAGTGAGGGAAACACCCTATGAGAAGACTTAAGCGTGATCCGTTGGAAAGAGCATTTTTACGCGGATATCAATATGGCGTTCATGGAAAATCCCGTGAGCTTTGCCCATTTACTCTACCGTCGGTACGCCAAGCCTGGATCAACGGCTGGCGAGAAGGACGTGGCGACAACTGGGACGGTATGACTGGCACTGCGGGTATCCACAGACTCAACGAACTTCACGCCGTCGGCTAATCAGGGCATTTATATTCCGACACATCAACTTGAATAGATAACGACTTAACCACGCACGTCCTATCCGGGCGGCGGGCTTCGGCCCAGGGGCTCCTTCAGGGAGCCCTTTTTATTGCCCGCCGGATAAGGCCTTGAGAGACCCTCAGCGCAAGGCGGCGATCGCGTCCACCGATTCGCGAATCAGCGCGGGGCCCTTGTAGATAAAGCCCGAGTACAGCTGCACCAGGCTTGCGCCCGCCGCGATTTTTTCAGCCGCGTGCCTGCCTTCGGTGATCCCGCCCACGGCGATAATCGGCAAGCGCCCTGCCAGTTCGGCGGCCAGCACCTTGACGATATGGGTGCTTTTATCCCGTACCGGCGCGCCAGACAGACCACCCGCTTCGTCACCGTGGGCCAGGCCTTCGACGCCCACACGACTGAGGGTGGTGTTGGTCGCGATCACCGCATCCATGCCCGCGTCCACCAGAGCCTGGGCCACCAGCACGGTTTCTTCATCGCTCATATCAGGAGCGATCTTGATCGCCAGCGGCACCCGCTTGCCGTGACGCACCGCCAGGTCTTCCTGGCGCTGGCGCAATGCTTCGAGCAATTGCTTGAGCGAGTCACCGAACTGCAGGCTGCGCAAGCCCGGGGTGTTGGGCGAACTGACGTTGACGGTGACGTAGCTGGCGTGGGCGTAGACTTTGTCCAGGCAGATCAGGTAATCGTCCACCGCACGCTCCACCGGCGTGTCGAAATTCTTGCCGATATTGATGCCCAGGATGCCCTTGTACTTCGCCGCCTGAACCCGCGACAACAAATGATCCACCCCCAGATTGTTGAAGCCCATGCGGTTGATGATCGCCTCGGCTTCCGGCAGGCGGAAGATCCGCGGCTTGGGGTTGCCCGGTTGCGGGCGAGGGGTCACGGTGCCGATTTCTACGAAACCGAAACCCAGCTGCGCAAACCCATCGATGGCCGCGCCGTTCTTGTCCAGGCCGGCAGCCAGCCCGACCGGATTGGGAAAGTCGAGCCCCATCACCGACACCGGCACCTTCGCCGCTGCCTTGCACACCAGGCCATTGAGCCCCAGGCGGCCACCGGCGCCGATCAGGTCCAGGGACAGATCGTGGGAAGTTTCCGGGGAAAGTTTGAACAACAGCTGGCGGGCCAGGGTATACATGGGCGGGCTAGACTCGGATGGCGGCGAAAGGTGGCGCGATTATAGCCGGGGAGACGGGCTGCATGCGAGGCGTGCCGCCCACTCGTCAATTGCGGTGCGCCATCAAGTCCTCATAACGCGCCCAGACTTTTTCGGCGTATCGCAGGCGCAACGCGTCACGCTCCGCCCCGGCGCCCGGCCCCACGTTGTAGGAGCCCACCGCCGTCCAGTTATAGCCGAAACGCTGAACGAACTCGGCAAGAATCGAGGCACCCACCTCCACCGACAGACATGGCTCGTTCACCAGACGTTCCTCGGTAATGCCCAGCTTGAGCAAGCGAGGCAGATGACTGCTGTTGATTTGCATCAAACCGATATCGTATGTGCCGTTGGCGTTGGCAGCATTGATCGCCTCCGCGCGATACCCCGACTCCACCGCCGCAATAGCCTGCAGCAACTGGGGCTCGAAGTCGTAGCGACGCGCCACTTCATCCCAGCAGTAGGCCAGGGCCTGGTCACTGCCCAGCAGAAGGCCGAGTATCAGGCCCCTGCCCCACGTCTTAAACACTGCTGATCTTTCCGCACGCCGAGCACACATGCATGCCCCGCCTTGGCTCGGCGTCTTGCACCTGCACGGGGCAGGTAAAACGATAGCCCTTGCCGTACACGGTCTTGATAAACCCTTTATCGGCCCTCAAGTGCTTGCGCAAAGCATAAATGCAACGTGTCAATGACTCATCGGCCACCTCGCCACTGGGCCAGGCGAGCGCCAACAGGCGGTCCTTGGTCATCAACGAACCACCGGAAACCAGCAGCAATCGAAGCACGCTGCCCTCTTTGGGCGGCAGTTGAATATCGATTTCCCGGCCTGTCAGCCGCCCACCGTCATGCAAGGTCCAACCCGCGAAAATGAAGGACTTGGGTGACTTTTCAATCATGACGGTCATAGGACACCTGCACACTCGACTGCTGACATTCAATCCATTCTTCCTGTGACGGCTCACTTGCCCGGTGCCATGACTATAAAAACCTCTCTCGCGTATCACGCTAGGAAAAACCCGATTCAGTCAGCGTCTTTCAGCGTTTTGCCGTAGGGCAATTCGCTACTCAACCCGAATGAGGCAGCCACTCCTGGTATACCTCATGCAGTTCAACCCCTAATCGGTCCTCCAACTGCACCAACTCACCCACTGCCATCAGTTGCCCATTGACCCGCACTTCCACGCAATGGATGACCTCGGGCGCCAACGGCAAGACTTTCCCCGGCGCAAACGCAGCCAGACGCTTGCGGCTGATCAGTTGCTCCTGCAGCAATATTTCCAGGTACATGGACTAACGCCTTTATTCAGGGAGAACGCTCGCGGCCCGGCTTTACGAACGCACGTTGCACACGGTCATATTGCGCGGCCGTCAACGGCGGCGGCCCGGCCGGGGGCTTCGATTCATCACGGCCCGCTTCCACACGCCATGACGAGACTTCATTGAGTTGCTTGGGCACATCCAACTCATCCACCAGTTTTTCGATCAGGCTCACCTGGGCAGGCTTGCCCTTGATCAGGAGGCTGTTGGTGTCCGGATAAGCGATCAGCGTCAGGTTCTTGTCCGCCAGCAGGCCCTTCTGCTCGCTGGCCAGCAGGCCTTGAATGACAGAGGCCATGCCCGGCACCGTGACTTTGTTTGCGCCAGTCCCGTACTGCCGATCCTCGACATGGGTATTGAACACCTGCACCACACCAAAGGCGTGCGCCCCCACGCGCAGCTCACTGCGTTGCCGATCGGTCAATTGCGCCAGCCGCAGCACCTGGCTGACGTAGCTTGGCGGCCCGGACACGTAGAACGTACGCACCCCGCTGTCGCGCAAGGGGTAGCGCGACTCATCCATGCCCGTTCGGCGCATGATGCCGCGCAGCCGGTTGACCGAAATGTACCGCAGCGACACCGCAGAGGTTCTGGCTTCGCTGGCGTTGTACAGGTGCAAGGCTTGCCCGTCGCTGTGCCAGATCAGGCCTTCCTGCCGGGCCAGCGCTTCGAGGACCTGTTGCGGTGCATCGAAATCGAATGTCCCGCTGACACGCTTGTGCGCCGCTTCCCGACTGACCACTACAGGCATGCCCAAAGGCACCGACAACGCCGTGAAAAAACTGTCCAGACTCTCATCCCTGGCCTGATACGGCTCGCCCCGGGCTACGGCGCTGACCAGCAACAGCACGACCCACAGCAGCGTGCTACCGAGGCGGTGGCGGTTCGTCGAAATGGAGGAATCAGCATGCACCGTGGGTTTTTCCTGGGGCGGTAGGACGCAAAAGAGCGGCCATACTGAAAGGCAGGCGAGGTTCAATCATGATGGAAAGCTGACGGCTGCCCCGTGGCATGTGCCTTGCTAAGCACTCTCTATCAGGGCGCGCGCCAGCGGCGGCGCGGGCCTACGGACAAAGGCGTCGTTTCCGTGCAATGGCCGATATCGCCATCCGAGGGAGCGGCGCTTTTTTTTGCGAGAAAAGGTAGGTGTTGATGAACGATTCGGTCGACAGCAGCGCGGTGAATCCCGCGCTCGCCTGGGTAAACGGCAGTGACGCCCCGGAAAAGAGCAGCCTGGACCTGGGCTTCATGGCCCTGACTGATTGCGCCTCGCTGGTGGTCGCCGCCACCCAGGGGTTTGCGCAACCCTACGGCCTCACACTGAACCTCAAGCGCCAATCGTCATGGGCCAACTTGCGCGACAAACTGGTCAGCGGTGAGCTCGACGCCGCCCATAGCCTCTACGGCCTGATCTATGCCGTGCACCTGGGCATAGGTGGCGTTGCGCCGAGCCCGATGGCGGTACTGATGGGGCTGAACCAGAACGGGCAGAGCATCAACCTGTCCCGTGGGCTGCAACAACAGGGCGTGGTCACTCCTGAGGCGCTGGATCGCCACGTGCACCAAAGCCGCACAAAACTCACCTTCGCCCAGACCTTTCCGACAGGTACCCACGCCATGTGGCTGTATTACTGGCTGGCGAGCCAGGGCATCCACCCGCTGCGGGATGTGGACAGCGTAGTGGTGCCCCCGCCGCAAATGGTCGCGCACCTGCAAGCGGGTCGCATCGACGGCCTGTGTGTCGGTGAACCCTGGTGCGCCAGCGCAGTCAAGCAGAACCAGGGCTTCACCCTGGCGACCAGCCAGTCGATCTGGCCGAATCATCCGGAAAAAGTCCTCGGCTGCACCCAAGCGTTCGTCGACCAGTACCCCAATACGGCGCGCGTATTGGTGATGGCGATTCTCGAGGCCAGTCGCTTTATCGAAGCGAGCACGCAAAACCGTCGTTCCACTGCGCAACTGCTCAGCGCCGGCGAGTACCTCGACGCACCGCTGGACTGTATCGAGCCGCGCCTGCTGGGCCACTACGAAGATGGCCTCGGCAACCCGTGGCAGGACCCGCATGCGCTGCGGTTCTTCGCCGATGGCGCGGTCAACCAGCCCTACCTTTGCGACGGTATGTGGTTCATGACCCAGTTTCGCCGCTGGGGCCTGCTGCGCGAGGACCCGGACTACCTGGCCGTCGCCCGCCAGGTGCAACAACTGCAGGTGTACCGTCAGGCCGCCGCAGCCGTGGGCGTCGCGATCAATGCCCAGGACATGCGCAGCAGCCAGTTGATCGACGGCAAGATCTGGGACGGCTCCGATCCCGCCGGCTATGCCCGCAGCTTCCGCCTGCACGCCATGGCGGATGACATCAGCCGCCAAGCGCTGCGCTAGGAGCACGACCATGCTGCGAATCCTGTTGATCAACGACACCCCGCGTAAAGTCGGCCGGCTCAAGGCCGCGCTGACCGAGGCCGGTTTTGAGGTGATCGATGAATCCGGCCTGACCATCGACTTGCCCGCACGCGTCGAAACAGTGCGCCCCGACGTGATCCTGATCGATACCGAGTCACCCGGCCGCGATGTGATGGAGCAAGTCGTGCTGGTCAGCCGCGACCAGCCCCGTCCTATCGTGATGTTCACCGATGAACATGACCCGAACGTCATGCGCCAGGCGATCAAGTCCGGGGTCAGTGCCTATATTGTCGAAGGCATCCAGGCCCAGCGCCTGCAACCGATCCTCGATGTGGCCATGGCGCGCTTCGAAAGCGACCAGGCCCTGCGCGCGCAGCTGCATGCCCGCGACCAACAGTTGGCGGAGCGCAAGCGCATCGAGCTGGCCAAGGGTCTGCTGATGAAAATGAAGGACTGCAATGAGGAAGAGGCCTACACCCTCATGCGCCGCCAGGCCATGAGTCGTCAGCAGAAACTGATCCAGGTGGCCGAACAGATTATTGCCATGAGCGAATTGCTCGGCTGATCTGGCGCGGCTCTTGCTAAAGAACCTTTACAGGTAGCCAACGGCGGTTGCCCCACGAACGACAAAGACGTCGCACACCCGGTTTGCCCTCGCGAACCCGGTGGCGGCGTTTTTTTTCGTTCCGGCCCCAGCGCATGGAGCCACCAGGCCTTCTGACAAGACCCCCAACCGTTGAGGTGCGTGATGAAATCAAGCTTCTGGAAATCCGGGCACACCCCGACCCTGTTTGCCGCGTTCCTGTATTTCGACCTGAGTTTCATGGTCTGGTACCTGCTGGGCCCCTTGGCAGTACAGATTGCCGCCGACCTGCACCTGACCACGCAACAGCGCGGCCTGGTGGTGGCGACGCCGATCCTGGCGGGCGCGGTGCTGCGCTTTCTCATGGGCATGCTGGCCGACAAGCTGTCGCCCAAGACCGCCGGGCTGATCGGCCAGGTGATTGTCATCGTGGCGTTGTTCTGCGCCTGGAAGCTGGGCATTCACAGCTACGAGCAAGCCCTGCTGCTGGGCCTGTTCCTCGGCATGGCCGGTGCTTCCTTTGCCGTCGCCCTGCCGCTGGCCTCGCAATGGTATCCGGCCGAGCACCAAGGCAAAGCCATGGGCATCGCCGGCGCCGGCAACTCCGGCACCGTATTTGCCGCCTTGCTCGCACCGGTACTGGCAGCCGCCTTTGGCTGGAGCAATGTGTTCGGTTTTGCGTTGATTCCGCTGATCCTCACCCTGGTCGTGTTCGCCTGGCTCGCCCGTAATGCGCCGCAACGTCCAAAAGCCAAGTCGATGGCCGACTATTTCAAAGCCCTGGGTGATCGCGACAGCTGGTGGTTCATGTTCTTCTACAGCGTGACGTTTGGCGGCTTCATCGGCCTGGCCAGCGCCCTGCCCGGCTACTTCAACGACCAGTACGGCCTGAGCCCGGTGACCGCCGGCTACTACACCGCAGCCTGTGTCTTCGGTGGCAGCCTGATGCGCCCGTTGGGCGGCGCCCTGGCGGACCGTTTCGGTGGGATCAAAACCCTGCTCGGCATGTACAGCGTGGCGGTGATCTGCATTGCGGCGGTGGGTTTCAACCTGCCCAGTTCCTACGCTGCGCTGGCGCTTTTCGTCTGTACCATGCTTGGTCTCGGCGCCGGCAATGGCGCGGTATTCCAACTGGTGCCCCAGCGTTTTCGCAGTGAGATTGGCGTGATGACCGGCTTGATCGGCATGGCCGGCGGCATCGGCGGCTTTGCGCTGGCAGCCGGCATGGGCGCGATCAAACAGAATACCGGCAGTTACCAACTGGCCTTGTGGCTGTTCGCCAGCCTTGGCGTGCTGGCCTGGTTTGGCCTGCACGGCGTGAAACGGCGCTGGAGAACCACTTGGGGCTCGGCCGCCGTGACCGCCGCACGCGTCTGATGAGCCTGCAACTGAGCGTCGCCCAGGCCAGTGCGATCGGTCCACGGGCAGAAAACCAGGACGCACTGCGGGTGGTCACGCCCGTGGCGGAGTTGGCCGCGAGCAAAGGCTACCTGTGCGCATTGGCCGACGGCGTCAGCCAATGCGCCGATGGGGGTCTGGCCGCGCGCTCGACCTTGCAGGCGCTGGCCCTGGACTACTACGCCACGCCGCAGACCTGGGGCGTGGCCCAGGCGCTGGAGCGCTTATTGGTCGCGCAGAATCGCTGGCTGCAAGCCAATGGCGGCGGTCAGCCGCTGCTGACCACCCTCAGCGCCCTGGTGTTTCGCGGCCAGCGTTTCACCCTCGCCCACGTCGGCGATTGCCGCGCCTATCGCTGGCTGGACGGCGAATTGCAGCGCATCAGCGAAGACCATGTGTGGGAGCAACCGGGCATGCAGCATGTGCTCAAGCGCGCCCTTGGCCTGGACCAGCACCTGGTATTGGATTTTCTCGATGGCGAACTGCGCGCAGGTGAGTGCTTCCTGTTGCTCAGTGATGGGGTCTGGGCCACCTTGGGCGACCACAGCATCCGCGCGATTCTGCGTGAGCAGACCGACCTGGACCTGGCGGTCAACACCCTGGTCAACGCCGCGCATCTGGCGGGAAGCCAGGACAATGCCAGCGCCTTGCTGGTGCGCATCGACGCCCTCGGCGCCGCCACGCTGGGCGACGCACTGGTGCAGTTGCAGCAGTGGCCGCCGCCCCCACCGCTCAAGGCCGGGCAACGCTTCGAGGGCTGGCAGGTGCACAGCCTGCTGGCGCAAAGCCGACAGTCGTTGTTGTATCGGGTACAGGATGATCAGCATCAATACTGGCTGCTGAAAACCCTGGCGTCAGGCCGCGACAACGACACTGACGCCGCCCAGGCCCTGCTCTCGGAAGAATGGTTTCTGCGTCGGGTCGCCGGCCGCGCATTCCCTGAAGTGCATGCCGCCAGTGGGCGTCAGCATTTGTACTACGTGATGCGCGAATACCCTGGGCAAACCCTTGCCGAACTGTTCAAGCGCCAGGGCCCGCTGCCCCTGGCGCAATGGCAGTCCATCGCCGAGCGCCTGCTGCGCGCGGTCGGCCTGCTGCACCGGCGGCAGATCCTGCACCGCGATATCAAGCCGGAAAACCTGTTGCTGGGGGACGACGGCGAACTGCGCGTGCTGGACTTCGGCCTGGCCTACTGCCCGGGGCTGTCGCAAGACCGTTCCGGCGCACTGCCGGGCACCCCGAGCTTTATCGCGCCGGAGTCGTTCAACGGTGAGCGTCCTACGCCACAACAGGATTTATACAGCGTCGGCGTCACGCTTTATTACCTGCTGACCGGCCATTATCCCTACGGCGAAATCGAAGCCTTCCAACGCCCGCGCTTTACTCAAGCAGTCAGCGCCAGCCGTTACCGCCCCGATGTGCCGGACTGGCTGCCCGCAAGCCTGGAACGTGCCATCGCCGCCCAACCGCAGCAGCGCTACGAAACCGCCGAAGAATGGCTGCTGGTGCTGGAACAGGCCGACCGCCGGGAACTGAGCGTGCGTGCGCGCCCGTTGCTGGAACGTGAACCGCTGAAGGTCTGGCAGACCCTGGCGACGGCTTCGCTGCTGATCAATCTGGTGCTGCTGTTCTGGCTATTGCACCACTAACGGGCAAAACCCTCCGGCCGCCTGGGTCTAATGCTCAATAAAACCGGGATATCGACACTTGGCACAGCTGCTGCATTAGCCTCTTCAACAACCCACATATAGCCGCGCCTTCAACGTCGAAGGATCGAGCTTCCCGAGAGAACGGGACCAGGACAAAGGCGTCCTCGCTAGGTAACTAGCGGGGACGCCTTTTTTGTTTGCGCGTGAATGGTCGGAGAGCGACATGAAAAAACTCAAACTGGTGATGATCGGCAACGGCATGGCCGGGGTTCGCACCCTGGAAGAATTGCTCAAGCTCAGCAGCGACCTGTATGACATCACGGTGTTCGGCGCCGAGCCCCACACCAACTACAACCGCATCCTGCTTTCACCGGTACTGGCCGGCGAGCAGACCTTCGAAGAGATCGTGCTCAACGATCTGGACTGGTACCTCGACAACCACGTCAAGCTGCTGCTCAACCGCAAGGTGGTGCAGATCGACCGGGTCAAGCGCCGCGTCATCGCAGAAGACGGCACCGAAGCCGAATATGATCGCCTGCTGATCGCCACCGGTTCCACGCCGTTTATCCTGCCGATTCCGGGCAACACCTTGCAGGGCGTGATCGGCTACCGCGATATCGCCGACACCCAGGCCATGATCGACACCGCCAAGACCCACAAGCACGCGGTGGTCATCGGTGGCGGCCTGCTCGGTCTGGAAGCGGCCAACGGCTTGATGCTGCGCGGCATGCACGTGACCGTGGTGCACATCGGTGAATGGTTGCTGGAGCGGCAACTGGACAAGACCAGTGGCCAACTGCTGCAAACCGAGCTGGAAAGCCGGGGCCTGGTGTTTCGCCTGTGCGAACAGACCCAGGCCCTGCACGACGCCGGCAACGGCCGCGTCGGCTCGGTGCAGTTCAAGAACGGTGACATCATCCCCGCCGACCTTGTAGTGATGGCCGCCGGTATCCGTCCCAACACCGAGCTGGCGGAAAAGTCCGGCATTCCCTGCAACCGCGGGATTCTGGTCAACGACACGATGCAAACCTACGACCCGCGCATCTATGCGATCGGTGAATGCGCCAGCCACCGTGGGATCGCCTATGGCCTGGTGGCACCGCTGTTCGAACAGGCCAAGGTCTGCGCCAACCATCTCGCCCAGTTGGGTTTCGCCACCTATAAAGGCTCCGTGACCTCCACCAAGCTGAAAGTCACCGGCATTGACTTGTTCTCCGCCGGCGATTTCATGGGCGGCGAAGGCACCGAGACCATCACCCTCTCCGACCCCATCGGCGGCGTCTACAAGAAGCTGGTGATCAAGGACGACATCCTGGTCGGCGCCTGCCTGTACGGCGATACCGCCGATGGCGGTTGGTATTTCCGCCAGATCCGTGAGAACCACGCGATCGGCGAGATTCGTGATCACTTGATGTTTGGCGAAAATGCGCTGGGCGACGTAGGCCACCAAGGTCAGGACAAGGCCATGAGCATGGCCGACAACGCCGAGGTCTGCGGCTGCAATGGCGTGTGCAAGGGCACTATCGTAAAAGCGATTCAGGAACAGGGCCTGTTCAGCGTCGATGACGTGAAGAAGCACACCAAGGCGGCCAGCTCCTGTGGATCCTGCGTGGGTCTGGTAGAACAGATCCTGATCAACACCGTGGGCGGGGCCGCCGACGTCAAGCCCAAGAGCGAAAAAGCCATCTGCGGCTGCAGCGACCTCAACCACGGCCAGATCCGCCAGGCCATTCGCGACCAGCACCTGCTGACCATCGCCGGCACCATGAGCTACCTGAACTGGCGCACGCCCAACGGTTGCGCCACCTGCCGTCCGGCGCTCAATTACTACCTGATCTCCACCTGGCCGGGCGAAGCCAGGGACGACCCGCAATCGCGCCTGATCAACGAGCGCGCCCACGCCAACATTCAGAAAGACGGCACCTATTCGGTGGTCCCACGGATGTGGGGCGGCGTGACCAATCCGTCGGAACTGCGCCGTATCGCCGACGTGGCCGACAAATACAACGTGCCGATGGTCAAGGTGACCGGCGGCCAGCGCATCGACTTGCTCGGCATCAAGAAGCAGGACTTGCCCGGCGTGTGGAAGGACCTCGACATGCCGTCCGGGCATGCCTACGGTAAATCCATCCGTACCGTGAAGACCTGCGTGGGCAGCGAGTTCTGCCGCTTTGGTACGCAAAACTCCACGCAACTGGGCATCGAGCTGGAGCACGACCTGTTCAACATGTGGTCGCCGCACAAGGTCAAGCTGGCGGTGTCCGGTTGCCCGCGCAACTGCTCGGAAGCGGGCATCAAGGATGTGGGCATTATCGGCGTGGATTCAGGCTGGGAGATGTATATCGGCGGCAACGGCGGGATCAAGACCGAAGTCGCGGAGTTCTTCGTCAAGCTCAAGACCGCTGAAGAGGTGCGCGAATACAACGGCGCATTCCTGCAGTTATACCGCGAAGAAGCCTTCTACCTGGAGCGCACCGTGCACTACCTGCAGCGGGTTGGCATGGACCATATCAAGAAAGCCGTGCTGGAGGACCCGGCCCGGCGCCAGGCCCTCAACGAGCGCCTGCAGTTTTCCCTGTCGTTCGAGCAAGACCCTTGGAAAGAACGCCTGGAACAGCCGCTGCTGAAAAAAGAATTCGATGTGATCCCGGTCAAGCAACTGGAGGTGCCGGCATGAACTGGCTGGATATCTGCGCCCTGGAAGAAATCAACGCGCTGGGCTCGCGCATCATCAACGGGCCCAAGGGCGACATTGCAATTTTTCGCACAAGCGACGATGAAGTCTTCGCACTCGATGACCGTTGCCCGCACAAAGGCGGGCCGCTGTCCCAGGGCTTGATCTACGGCAAACGCGTGGCCTGCCCGCTGCACAACTGGCAGATCGACCTGGCGTCCGGCGAAGCCCAGGCGCCGGATATCGGTTGCGCCCATCATCACCTCGCCCGCGTGGAAAACGGCCGAGTGATGCTGGCCCTGCGGGATGCAGGGTGATGAACCGCCAGGTCACCGCGTCCACCTGCTGTTATTGCGGGGTGGGCTGCGGCGTGCTGATCGAGCATGACGGCACCCGCATCCTCGGCGTGCAAGGCGACCCGGAGCACCCGGCCAACTTCGGCAAGCTGTGCAGCAAGGGCGCCAGCCTGCACCTGACTGGTGACCTCGATGCCCGTGCCTTGTACCCCGAGTTGCGTCTGGGCAAAGACCTGGCCCGCGCCCGCACCGACTGGGACAGCGCCCTGGAACATGCGGCGACTGTATTCGCAAGCACTATCGCCGAACACGGCCCCGACAGCGTGGCGTTCTACATCTCCGGGCAATTGCTGACCGAGGACTACTACAGTTTCAACAAACTGGTGCGGGCGCTGGTAGGCACCAACAATATCGACAGCAACTCGCGGCTGTGCATGTCCTCGGCAGTGGTGGGCTACAAACGCAGCCTGGGCGCCGATGCGCCGCCGTGCAGCTATGAAGATCTGGAGACCAGCGACTGTGTGATGATCGTCGGCAGCAACATGGCCTATGCGCACCCGGTTCTGTTCCGACGCCTGGAGGAAGCCAAGGCGCGACGACCGCAGATGAAAGTGGTGGTGATCGACCCACGGCGTACAGACACCTGCGACCTGGCTGATCTGCACCTGGCGATCCTGCCGGGCACGGATGTCGCGCTGTTCCACGGGATTTTGCATCTGCTGCTGTGGGAAGACTGGATCGACCGCGACTTCATTCACGCCCATACCGACGGCCTGGCAGCACTCAAACGCCTGGTGCATGACTACACGCCGCAAATGGTCACGCAACTGTGCGGCATCAGCGTCGAACAGCTGCGCCTGTGCGCGCAGTGGGTGGGCACCTCCAGCAGCTTCCTGTCGCTGTGGTGCATGGGGCTTAACCAGTCGACTGCGGGCAGTGCAAAAAACAGCGCGCTGATCAACCTGCACCTGGCCACCGGTACGATCGGCAAGCCAGGCTGCGGCCCGTTTTCCCTGACCGGCCAACCCAATGCCATGGGCGGGCGCGAGACCGGCAGCTTGTCGAACCTGCTGCCTGGGCACCGCGACGCCGCCAACCCCGAACACCGCGCAGAAGTCGCCGCTTATTGGGGCGTCGATCAACTGCCCGCTGGCACCGGCCTCACGGCCATCGAACTGTTTGAGCAGGTGCAGGCGGGCAAGATCAAGGCGCTGTGGATCGCCTGCACCAACCCCGCCCAATCGTTGCCGGACCAGAATGCCGTGCGTGCCGCCCTGGCGGCGTGTCCGTTCGTGGTGTTGCAGGAGGCGTTTCGAACCACCGAGACCGCCGCCTACGCCGACCTGCTGCTGCCCGCCGCCAGTTGGGGCGAAAAAGAAGGCACGGTGACCAACTCCGAACGGCGTATTTCCCATGTGCGCCGCGCCATCACCCCACCGGGCGAATCACGACCTGACTGGGCGATTACCGTGGATTTCGCGCAGCGCCTGGAGCGCCGTCTACGGCCGGGCCTCGATAGCCTGTTTGCCTTTGAGCAGCCGGCGCAGATCTTTGACGAATTCAAGCTGTTGACTCAAGCGCGCGATCTGGATTTGTCCGGCCTCAGCCATGCCTTGCTTGACCGACTCGGCCCGCAACAGTGGCCGTTTCCCGTGGGCGCACAGGCCGGGACGCCACGACTTTACGTCGACGGTATTTTTCCCACCGATAACGGCCGTGCGCAGTTTGTTGCCGACCCTTATCGCGCCGCCAAGGAGCAGCGTGACGCACGCTTTCCCCTGACCCTGATCACCGGTCGTCTGCGCGACCAGTGGCACGGCATGAGCCGCACCGGCACCGCGGCGCAGTTGTTCGGGCATGTCAGCGAGGCGCTGCTGAGCCTGCATCCTGACGAAATGCGCCGTCACCGCTTCAAGGAGGGCGATCTGGTCAGCCTGAAGAGTCGTCGAGGCAGTGTGGTGGTCGCGGTCACCAGCGATGACAGCGTGCGCCCCGGTCAAGCGTTTCTGCCGATGCATTGGGGCGACCGCTTTCTCAAAGGCGGCGTCAATGTGCTCACCCAGCCGGCGTTCGATCCGTTGTCCAAACAGCCGGAACTCAAACACAGCGGTGTGCGCCTTGAGGCTATTGAACTGCCGTGGCAGCTGTTTGCGCTGATCGAGGGCGACGTGCAACGCCATTTCGACGCCCTGCGCCCGCTGTGCGAAGAGTTTGCCTATGTCAGCCTGAGCCTGAGCGGACGTGAACGGCCGGCGCTGTTGGTGCGCGCAGCCCATACCGAGGCGCCCGACCTGCAACTATTGACCCGCATCGACCAACTGCTGGGCCTGCACGACGGCCCGGTGATGGCCTATGACGACCCGCGCCGCTCTATCGGCAAACGGGTGAAAGTCGAACAGGGCCGTATCACAGCGGTTCGCCTGGCCGGTGAAACCCTGGCCCGGCATTGGCTGCAAAGCCTGTGGCTGGAGGGCCGCACCGACGATCAACTGCGTCGCTGGCTCCTGGCGCCCCTGAGCGCGCCACCGGGGGCAGCGGCAGCCAGCAGCAAAATCCTGTGCAATTGCAAACATGTCAGCGAAACCGCGGTGTGCGCCGGGATTGCCCGTGGTCTGGACCTGACCGGGCTCAAACAGGAACTGCAATGCGGTACGCAATGCGGCTCCTGCGTGCCGGAAATCAAACGTCTGCTGGCCGCCAGCCCGCAGCCAATCGCAATCAGTGTGTGAGGGAAAAAACATGAGCGCAAAAGTGTGGCTGGTAGGCGCCGGGCCCGGTGATCCGGAATTGCTCACCCTCAAAGCGGTAAGGGCCCTGCATGAAGCAGACGTGGTGTTGATCGACGATCTGGTCAACCCGGCCGTCCTGGAACACTGCGCCGACGCGCGTGTGATCACCGTTGGCAAGCGCGGCGGCTGTCGCTCTACACCGCAGGATTTCATTCACCGCCTGATGCTGCGCTATGCGCGCCAGGGCAAGTGCGTGGTGCGGCTTAAAGGCGGCGATCCGTGCATTTTCGGTCGGGGTGGGGAAGAATCGACGTGGCTGCGTGAGCGTGGAATCGAGGTGGAGCTGGTCAACGGCATCACCTCGGGGCTCGCCGGAGCGACCCATTGCGATATCCCGTTGACCTTGCGCGGCGTGAGCCGTGGGGTGACCCTGGTCACCGCGCATACCCAGGATGACAGCAGCCTGAACTGGCGTGCACTGGCCGAAGGCGGGACGACGCTGGTGGTGTACATGGGCGTGGCCAAGCTGGAAGCCATCCGGCAACAGTTGCTGGAGGGCGGCATGGCCGCGGATATGCCGGTGGCGATGATCGAAAATGCATCGCTGCCCGCACAGCGCGAATGCCGTAGCCACCTGGGCGCCATGCATGAAGACGCGCAGGCTTTTGCGCTCAAGAGTCCGGCAATCCTGGTGATTGGCCGTGTTGCCGGCGCAGCGCAGATGGCGTGCGTTGCAGCGGCGGCCAGCGCCTGAGGCAAATCGCAGGCGAAAAAAAGCCCGGCCTGAGCCGGGCTTTTTGTGAAACTCGGCTAATTACTTAGCTTGAGCTTCAACCGCTGCTTCTACGCGACGGTTAACAGCACGACCAGCTTCAGTTGCGTTGTCAGCAACTGGGCGGGATTCGCCGTAACCTACGGAGGTGATGCGGCTAGGAGCTACGCCATCTTTAACCAGGACTTGCTTAACAGCGTCAGCACGACGCTGGGACAGCTTCTGGTTGTAAGCGTCTGGACCTACGGAGTCAGTGTGACCAGCCACTTCTACGTTGGTGTCTGGGTACTGAGCCATGAAGTCGGCCAGGTTTTTAACGTCGCCATAGCTGTTAGGCTTAACAACAGCCTTGTCGAAGTCGAACTTAACGTCCAGCTCAACACGAACAACCTGAGCAACCGGAGCTTCTGGCTCTGGAACTGGCTCTGGAGCTGGTGCTGGGGTAGGAGCTGGAGCTGCTGCGCCGGCGTTACCGCCGAAGTTCACACCCAGGCCAACCAGTGCAGAGTAGTCCCACTTGCCGTTGTCCAGACCGTAGTCGGCTTCAACACCAGCACGAGCGTACAGGTTGTTGGTGAAGTAGTACTTCACGCCGGTACCGATGGTAGCGAAAGTGGTCTGGTCGCGACCGCTGTGGCCGTCAGCTTGCACGTTGGTACGGCTCTGGTGGCCGAAACCGCCTTCAACGTATGGACGCAGGCTGTCAACGCCAGCTTGACCGAAGTGGTATTGGGCAACCAGGCTGCCGGTATCACCTTTGATCTTCTGGCTACCAGTGCCGTCGTTCGAACGGGTGTGGTTAGTCTTGTCGTAGGACAGGTTCAAGGACAGGTCGTCGGTCAAGAAGTAACCGATGCGAGCGCCAGGATTGAAGCCGTCTTCGATGTGCTTGACGCTATCGTTGTACTGCTTCTTGTAGAACAGCTCGCCTTCAACTGCGCCTTGGCCTTGTGCCAGAACGCCGAAAGAAGTAGCGGCAATAAGAGAACCAATGGCCAAGCCCAAGGTGTTTTTCAGTTTCATCCGTTAAATCCCCATCTGGTGATTGTAAAGCAGTCCCACAAACCGGGGGACAACTCGGCGACAAGTCTAACAGAACTTGCCTACACGTAAGAGATATTTGCCACGTACTAAGTTTCAGTCTCGCCCGCAAATTTCTCACGTAATTTATCAAGAGCACGTTTGTAACGCATTTTTGTAGCACTCAAACCCATGTGCATGATGTCAGCGATTTCCTGAAATTCCAATTCTGCGACGAAACGTAGCACCAGAATTTCACGGTCAATCGGATTCACATGCACCAACCAGCGATCGAGTCCGCCCTTTTCCTCGGGTAACGGCGCCTTTTCTTCAGACGCTTCCTCAAGGGGGTCCAGACTCAACGCGTCCATCAAGCGACGCTTTCGCCGTTCCTTGCGATACTGCGTGATGCACTCGTTGTACGTGATGCTGTAGAGCCAGGTCTTGAACTTCGATTTGCCCTCGAAGTTCTTCAGGCCGTACAGCACCTTGAGCATCACTTCCTGACAGACATCGTCCGCATCTCTATCGTTCCCCAAATACCTTGAACAAACGTTGAACAGAGTGCGTTGATACCTGCGCATCAATTCTTCGTACGCGCGTGTTACGTGAAACAGCTCCGTGTGCGAACGCGCGACCAACTCCTCATCAGAGAGCTCACGGGGGTCATAGCGCGTGGACAGCGTTTGGGCTTTATTCAAAACAAGTCGTGCCGGCAGTCAGGTCAATGTCCGCTGCAACCCGGTCAGCCGGGTTTGCGGCGGCGTACATTAGCAGGGTTTGCCGGTTTAGCGGCTACTGACCTGCTGCTCCAGAAGAATCCGGTTGGACAGCGACACCAGTTCCCCGTCATCGGTCAGCACGGTCGTCTTGACTGTGCCGATCTCCTCGATTTGCCCTTCGACCTCGCCCACACGCACCTGTTGCCCCACCTGATACAACTCACGCACATAGATTCCCGCAAGAATCTGACCGGCAATTTCCCGGCTTCCCAAGCCCATGGCCAGTGCAACGGCCAGACCAACGGTAATCAAAACGATCACGATAACGTGGTTCAGCAGGTCAGTCTTGACCTCCAGCTGGCTGATCGCAACCGAAATACTGATGATGATCACCAGCCCCTGGGCAATTCGTCCCAGGCCTGCCGCATAATCGAGCCCGACGCCTTCGGCCGCCCCGCGCACCAGGCCGTTGGCCAGTTGCGCGAGCAAAACACCTACCAGCAACACCAGCGCGCCGCCGAAAACTTTCGGCAAATACAGCGCCAGCATGTCGAGCGTAGCTGAAACTCGCTCAAGTCCAAGGGACTGAGCCGCAGAAACCAGAAAAATAAGCAGAACGAACCAATAAACGATCTTGCCGATCAGCGTGGAGATCGGCACCTGCAGCCCGGCACGCCCCAGCAGCTTGGTCAGCCCGGTACCGGCCATCAGGCGATCCAGCCCGAGTTTGGCGAGCAATTTGGATAACAGGGTGTCGAGCAGCTTGGCCACGACAAAACCCAGCAATACCAGAACCAACGCACCAAACAGGTTGGGAATGAAATTCGCCACCTTGGTCCACAATGCGGTCATCGCGGTGACCAGGCTCTGGGTCCAGAGATCAAGTTCCATATTCAATCAGCCTTATCAGCAGTGCGAGCAAGAGGTTTATGTCGGGAAACCGGTGATACATGGGCCGAACCGTTGTTCAGGGCCATCATCAACGCCGGCACCCAACGCCCGAGCAGACCGAACAGATCCCCCGCCCCGACCTGACGGTTGGCGGTTTTCAGTACGCGGCCCAGGCAGGCATCGTCATCACGGTTGGATGGCGAAGCATTGAGCATGTCACGCAAAGACTGTTCGAACGGATCGTGCATAGAGACCTCTCGCAAGTGATTTAAAAGACGAGGGTAAAATTCATCGGGTCACATCGACCCTTTCCTACGTTCAGCTCATATTCAGTTCAAACCCAGCGTAACCGTCGAAAAAGCCACCATTGACCCAGCGCCACCGAGACCATCAGCAGGCAGGCAATCATGAATCCGTAGGGGCTGCTGGAAAAAGGTATTCCCCCCACGTTGATGCCCAGCAAGCCGGTCAGAAAACTCATCGGCAAGAAGATGCCGGTGATGATTCCGAAGCGGTACATGGTGCGGTTCATGCGCAGGCTCAAACGCCTGTCTTCAGCCTCAAGTACAAGCCCCACGCGCTCCCGAGCCAGTTCCAGCTCCTCCAGATACCGGGTCAGGCTGTTGTGCAACTCGTTCCAATAGTCGGCGTCGTCATCACAGAACCACGCCAGTTTGGTCCGCGTCAGCTGCGCAAAAATATCCCGTTGCGGCGCCAGGAAACGCTTGAGCCCGGCCGCTCGTCTACGGATCTGCAAAACACTGCCATGCTCGGGGGTATACCGTTCGTCGGCGTCGAGTTTTTCTTCCTCTGCATCGACGATTTCAGACAGACCAGTGACCAGATCCTGCACTTTGTTGGTCAGGTATTGCGCCATATAAAGGATCAGTTCCGACGCGGTCCTGGGGCCTTTACCCTCGTCCAGTTGCACCAGCAGCTCATCGGTGGCGCGTAACGGGCGCAACCGCAGGGAAATCACACGATTGGCCGCTGCGAATATACGTACCGAAACCATGTCTTCCGGTTCCGCGCCTGGATTGAGATTGATCCCGCGCAGAAACAGTAACAATTCGGCATCCGGCAACGGCAACAGCCGCGGGCGGGTGTTTTCTTCCAGCAGAAGGTCACACGCAAACTCGCTCAAACCGCTGGATTTGCGCAGCCAGGTCTGGGTTTGCGGATGACTGCGGTCCCAATGCAACCACAGGCTTTCCTGGGGCTGCAGTTGCAGCGCGTCAAGCTCAGTCCGGACAATCGAACGCGCACCGCCTTTACCATCCAGCACCAGGGCATGCACCAGCCCCCATTGCGCGTTGTCTTCCTCGAACATCCTCATCCCTTTCGGCTACCGCGATTTATTCAGGCATTTTCAGTGGGCTGGGCGAGACGATCACCCCGTTGTTATCGGCGTACACGTACTCGCCCGGGCGGAACGTCACGCCCGCAAAGGTCACCACCACGTTCAGGTCACCCAGGCCACGCTTGTCGGTTTTCATCGGATGGGAGGCCAGGGCCTGCACACCCAGATCGGTCTGGGCAATGACATCGACATCGCGGATGCAACCGTAGATGACCATGCCTTCCCAGCCGTTTTTCGCAGCCTTCTCGGCGATCAGGTCACCGAGCAACGCACGCCGTAGCGAACCGCCTCCATCGACCACCAGCACCTTGCCGGCGCCCGGTTGCTCGGCCTGCGCCTTGACCAGGGAGTTATCCTCGAAGCATTTGAGGGTGACAATCTCGCCGCCGAAGGAGTCTCGGCCACCGAAATTGCTGAACATCGGCTCAAGCACCTGTACCAGCTCCGGGTAGGCGTCGCACAGGTCGGGGGTCACGTAATGGTCCATCGCGAAACTCCTGTCGTCAAAGAAGGGGTCGAACAGCTCACGGCATACATCAGGAAAAACGTGCTGCAGCAGGCATTCTTTAAATGCCCAGCCACTGGCGCCGGCCATGATCAAACCGCAATCAGCGCAACGCAATAGCCGTTACGCGACTGAATATGACCAGAAGCGCCTGAGGCGTCATATCTTAGCCGCAACCACTCAAGAGTGAAACGCCCTCGCTGGAACGCTTCGTCAAACCGCCACAGCCACCTCTGGCTCGGTGCCGGACAACGGTGTCAACGGGTCTCGCAACCAGCGCTCCACCAAGGGCCAGACCTGGGCTTGCGCGGCTTTGCTGACAAGCATTTGTACGTGCCCGAAATCTTCGGTAAAACCCTGCCGACGCCCCAGGCACAGGTACTGGCGATGCTCGCTGCCGACTTGCTCGAACAGCTTGCGACACGCCCAGTCCGGATCCTGCCGATCGCCCGCAGCGCTGACTGCCAACAGCGGCACGTCGACCTCTGCCAGGCCTTTCCACCAATCCCCCTCGGCATCGCCAAAGCGGCCGAACAGGCCATTCCAGCGCAGCGCTTCGATCATCACACCGGCCGGTTCGTCCTCCGGCCCACGCTTGAACCGAGGGCCGGACACTTGGGCCAGACGCTTGAGGATAAATCGACCGCCCCACTCCACCAGTGGAATTTTCAACGGCCAATGCGTGCGGCTGACCTGGCAGCCAAATAACGCCACTGAGGCCACCGACTGAGCGCTTAAGGTTTGCCCGCCCAGCGCCGCAGCCAACGTCGTGGCGCCGAGGGAGTGCCCGATCCAGTGCGGCACCTGCCCGCTTTGCTCGTGCACAAAGGCGCCAATGGCCGGCAAATCGTAGCGCGCATAATCGGCGACACGGTTGCGCACGTAGTCGTGGTTGCGCTTGGACAGGCCATGGCCGCGCATTTCCGGGATCCACACATCAAATCCCCGACGCGCGAGGTGGGCCCCCAGGCCGATGCCCTTGGGCGAATACCAGAAGCGCCGATTGGAGAAACTGCCGTGCAGGAAAATAACCGGCGTGCCCCGGTTTTCCGGGACATCGGCCAGGCCCAGACGGGTAACCGCCAACTCGACGGTACCGTCGGGGCTGTTGCCGGGTTTAAGCCGATACACATCTTCACTCAGGTCGCCACGACGTTCAGCGCTGATCAGGGCGACGGGAAACAGGTTGCTGCTGCTTTGCATAAGGCTCTTGCACAAAAAAGGGCGGCGTCCGGTAGGAGTTCCGCCCTGCACAGATAAGAATGCCGGTCACCCTCGACAGGTGACCGGCACTTTTGACGTAGCGGCTTTACGCGGACGCTTGGCCTTCGGCGAGGAAGAACCAGGTTTCCAGCACGGAATCGGGGTTCAGCGAGACGCTTTCGATACCCTGTTCCATCAGCCATCTGGCCAGGTCAGGGTGATCGGAAGGGCCCTGGCCGCAGATACCGATGTACTTGCCGGCCTTGTTACAGGCCTGGATGGCGTTGGACAGCAGCTTCTTGACCGCAGGATTTCGCTCGTCGAACAGGTGAGCGATGATCCCGGAGTCACGGTCCAGGCCCAGGGTCAGCTGGGTCAGGTCGTTGGAGCCAATGGAGAAACCGTCGAAGAACTCCAGGAATTCTTCGGCCAGGATCGCGTTGGACGGCAACTCGCACATCATGATCACGCGCAGGCCGTTTTCGCCGCGGGTCAGACCGTTTTCGGCCAGCAGGTCAACCACCTGACTCGCCTCGCCCAAGGTACGCACGAACGGCACCATGATTTCGACGTTGGTCAGCCCCATCTCGTTGCGCACACGCTTGAGGGCGCGGCATTCGAGTTCGAAACAGTCACGGAAGGCTTCGCTGATGTAACGCGAGGCGCCACGGAAACCCAGCATCGGGTTTTCTTCTTCCGGCTCGTAGAGCTTGCCGCCGATCAGGTTGGCGTATTCGTTGGACTTGAAGTCCGACAGGCGCACGATGACCTTTTTCGGGTAGAACGCCGCCGCCAGGGTGCTGATGCCTTCCACCAGCTTCTCGACGTAGAAGCCTACCGGGTCGTTGTAACCGGCGATGCGCTTGTCGACGCTTTCCTTGATCTCCAGCGGCAGGCCGTCGTAGTTCAACAGGGCCTTGGGGTGCACGCCGATCATGCGGTTGATGATGAATTCCAGGCGGGCCAGGCCCACACCGGCGTTCGGCAACTGCGCGAAGTCGAAGGCGCGGTCCGGGTTGCCGACGTTCATCATGATCTTGAACGGCAGGTCCGGCATGGCGTCGATGGAGTTCTGCTTGATGTCGAAGCCCAGCTCGCCTTCGAAGATGAAGCCGGTGTCGCCTTCGGCGCAGGACACCGTCACACCCTGGCCGTCTTTCAACAGCTGGGTGGCGTTGCCGCAACCGACAACCGCAGGAATCCCCAGTTCACGGGCGATGATCGCCGCGTGGCACGTGCGCCCACCACGGTTGGTGACGATAGCGCTGGCGCGCTTCATCACCGGCTCCCAGTCCGGATCGGTCATGTCGGAGACCAGCACGTCACCCGGCTGGACTTTGTCCATTTCGGACACGTCCTTGATGATGCGTACCTTGCCGGCGCCGATGCGCTGGCCGATGGCACGGCCTTCCACCAGCACGGTGCCGGTTTCCTTGAGCAGGTAGCGTTCCATGACGTTGGCCGAGGTGCGGCTCTTAACGGTCTCGGGACGGGCCTGCACGATGTACAGCTTGCCGTCGTCACCGTCCTTGGCCCACTCGATGTCCATCGGGCACTTGTAGTGCTTCTCGATGATCATCGCCTGTTTGGCCAGCTCGCTGACTTCAGCGTCGCTCAGGCAGAAACGCGCACGCTCGGCCTTGTCGACCTCAACGGTCTTGACCGAACGACCGGCCTTGGCCTCGTCGCCGTAGATCATCTTGATCGCCTTGCTGCCCAGGTTGCGGCGCAGGATAGCCGGACGGCCGGCTTCAAGGGTGTGCTTGTGGACGTAGAATTCGTCCGGGTTCACCGCACCTTGTACGACGGTTTCGCCCAGGCCGTAAGCGCCGGTGATAAACACCACGTCACGGAAGCCCGACTCGGTATCGAGGGTGAACATCACGCCGGCGGTGCCGGTTTCCGAACGCACCATGCGCTGCACACCGGCAGACAAGGCCACCAGCTTGTGGTCGAAACCCTGGTGCACGCGGTAGGAAATCGCGCGGTCATTGAACAGCGAGGCGAATACTTCCTTGGCCGCGCGGATCACGTTTTCCACGCCGCGGATGTTCAGGAAGGTTTCTTGCTGGCCGGCGAAGGAGGCGTCCGGCAAGTCTTCGGCGGTGGCCGAGGAGCGCACGGCGACGGCCATGTCCGGGTTACCGGCGGACAAGGTGGCGAAGGCGGTGCGAATTTCTTCGTTGAGCTTTTCGGGAAATTCGGCGTCCATGATCCATTGGCGGATCTGGGCGCCGGTTTTGGCCAGGGCGTTGACGTCATCGACGTCCAGGGCGTCCAGCGCGGCGTGGATCTGGGCGTTGAGGCCGCTCAGCTCGAGGAAATCACGGTAAGCCTGGGCCGTGGTGGCGAAACCACCCGGCACCGAGACACCGGCGCCTGCAAGATTACTGATCATCTCGCCGAGGGATGCGTTCTTGCCCCCCACATGCTCTACATCATGGACGCCGAGCTTATCGAGGGAAACTACGTACTCTACCAAGGTGATCTCTCCACTTTCTGTGTTGGAAAAGCTCAGGACGCGGCTTGCTCAGTAGGAGCGAACGCCAACGCTTGTGGCCTGGACCTGGAAAATAAGTGAGAATGCGGCCCACTGCGGGACAGCAAAATCGCGCCTATCATATCCAAGATTCGCCATCAGCTTAAGGCCCAGGGCTCAAATGAAACGATCTGCTTTCTTTATTTCCGATGGCACCGGCATCACGGCCGAAACACTGGGCCAGAGCCTGCTCGCGCAGTTCGAAAACATTACCTTCGCCAAATTCACGCGGCCTTATATAGACAGCGTGGATAAAGCGCGGGCCATGGTACAACAAATCAATCTGGCGGCTGAAAAAGACGGCTGCCGCCCGATCATTTTCGACACCATCGTCAATCAGGACATTCGTGAGATTCTCGCAACGTCGAATGGTTTCATGATCGACATTTTCTCCACGTTCCTGGCGCCATTGGAACAGGAGCTGAGCGAACATTCCTCTTACTCCGTCGGAAAGTCCCATTCCATTGGCCATAACTCCAATTATATGGAGCGTATCGAAGCGGTGAACTTCGCCCTCGACAACGACGACGGCGCCCGTACGCACTACTACGACAAGGCCGACCTGATCCTGGTGGGCGTGTCGCGCTGCGGCAAGACACCGACCTGCCTGTACATGGCCATGCAATTCGGTATCCGCGCGGCCAACTACCCGCTGACCGAAGACGACATGGAACACCTGACGCTACCCGCCGCCCTGCGCGCGCATTCGCACAAGCTGTTCGGCCTGACCATCGACCCGGACCGCCTCACCGCGATCCGCAATGAGCGCAAGCCCAACAGCCGCTACTCCAGCTATGCCCAGTGCGAATTCGAAGTACGCGAAGTGGAAAATCTGTTCCGTCGCGAGAATATTGCGCACATCAATTCCACGCATTTTTCAGTGGAAGAGATATCGGCGAAGATTCTGGTGGAGAAGGGTGTGGAGCGGCGGTTCAAGTGACCTGCATTGCCCTATCGGTGTGAACGAAATTTCTGGTACGCCGCTGAACCTGTGGGAGGGGGCCTGCCCCCGATGGCGGTGGCCAGCCACCTGATGCACTGGCTGACACTCAGCGATCGGGGGCAAGCCCCCTCCCACATTTGATCTTCGCTGCTTTGAGCATTTCGTTCGCGTAACTGACTGGCATTAGGGCAAGCCCCCTCCCACACGACCGAATTGTGTCAGTCTGGCTAGAGGTGGAATCTTCCCCCGCCCTGCCCCAGCGCCGTCGCCAGCGCATCGAAACCCGCACGCAACAACTGATCGTCCCCCGATGTGTTACAGATACTCGCCCGAATAAACTGCGGCACCGCCGTCTGCCCCACGGCAAACGCCTCGGCGGTCGCGATCAGGTAATTGTTCTGCTTGAGTTCCGCCTCGATTTCCGACGCGCGCCAGGGTTCCGGCACCTCGATCCAGAAATGCGGGCTGTTGAGGTGAGTACGGTACTGCAGTCCGCTCAGTAAGCCCTCGACCAAGGACTTGCGCCGGCTTATCTCGTTGATCTGCTGGCGCAGCAGGTATTGCGCCGTGCCGTTTTCGATCCATTGGGTCGCCAGTTCCAGTGTCACCGGGGTAGCCATCCAGCAGGTCGAACGCAACGCCGCCGAAATCCGGCTGACCAGCGCCGGCGGCGCATGCACATAGCCCACGCGCAGCCCGGCCGATACCGCCTTGCTCAAGCTGCTGATCAGGATCGTACGCTCAGGGGCGAAGTAACTCAGGGGCGGGGGACGATCCTCCACCAGCACCCCGTGGGCTTCATCTTCCAGAATCAGCAGATTATGTTCACGACAGACCTTGGCCAACGCTTCACGGCGTGGGACCGACAGCACTGCGGTTGTAGGATTCTGGATCGTCGGCGTGCAGTACAAGGCCGAAATCCGGTGATTTCGACAGACTTCGTCCAGCGCGCCCGGCAGCACACCTTCTTCATCCATCTCCAGCCCGATCAGCCGCACACCCAGCATACGCGCGGCGGTGATCAGCCCTGGGTAGGTCAGTTGCTCGGTGACCACCGTGTCGCCTGCGCGCAGCAGCGCCATCATCGCGCAAAGCAAGCCGTGCTGGCCGCCATTGACGCAGATGACCTGCTCGGGAATCGGATGGAAGTCGCGCTGCACCAGCCACTGCGCACCGGCCTCGCGGTAGCGCGGCAGGCCCGCATCCGGGGTATAGGCGCTGATGTCCTGAAGAAATTTGCCGTTGGTCGACAGGGTCTGGAAGCTCTGGGCAAGGAATACCGTTTCCTGCCCCGGAATATGCATGTTGCGGCTCATGTCGAAGTACTGGCGTGGCTCCTCGCTGACGTTGCGAAAGCCTTCATCACGCTGGCGCTCCATCCCGCGCTTGCGTACGAAAGTGCCGTCACCCACGCGCGCCACCACCAACCCCAACCGCTCAAGCTCACCGTAGGCCCGGCTGATGGTGCCGATGGTCACGCCCAGATTGTCGGAAAGCACCCGATGGGGCGGCAGTTTTCTTCCCGGCTCAATCGTGCCTTCAAGGATGCCCCTTTCCATGACATCGGACAGGCGCTTGTACTTTACGCCCTGACCGTTGGACAACCCCTCACGCATAATTGACACCATGTCAATATTTGTTTTGACAGTCATCATTCGCCCTAATAGTGTGCTTTTGCGGGTTCAATCAGCGGATTGAATCACTTATAACAAGTTCAATATAGAGTTCAATTCCGGCTCAGGGAAGCAATAAACGATGCCAATGTCCGCCGTTCTTGAAAACACCGCAAAAACCAAAACCCGGAAACAGTGGCTGGCCGGCGTGATCACCAGCGTCATGTTCCTGATCGTGTGCCTGAGCTGGGGCACCACCTGGCTGGGCATCAAGATCGCGGTGGAAAGCGTGCCGCCGCTGACGTCAGCAGGCCTGCGCTTCCTGATCGCCTTCCCGTTGTTCCTGTGTTTTGCCCTGGTGCGCCGTGAGCCGATTCTGTTCCCGCGGGAAAGCCGCTGGTTCTTCGTGTTCGTGACCCTGTCCTACTTCAGCATTCCCTATTACCTGCTCAACTATGGCGAGATGCACGTCTCGTCCGGCCTGACAGCCCTGCTGTTCAGCTGCATGCCGGTGTTCATCCTGATCTTCTCCGCGTTGTTCCTGCGTGAGCGCATCTACCTGTCTCAGGTGGTGGGCATCGGCATTGGTTTCGGCAGCCTCTACATGATCATCAAGAGCCAGGGCCTGCACCTGGACCACGCCGAATTCTTCGGCGTACTGGCGATTTTGACCGCCGCGATCATGCACGCGTTGTGCTACGTGATCACCAAGCAAAAGGGCAGCGCCATCAGTGTGATCACCTACAACACCCTGCCCATCGGCATTGCCGGCCTGATGCTGTTCATGGCCGGCCTGTGGTTTGAAACCCCGACCTTCGACGCCATCACCCTGCGCTCCTGGAGCGCACTGTTCTACCTGGGGCTGGTGGCTTCGGTGGGTGGGTTCATTGTGTATTTCATGCTGCTCAAGCGCCTGAGCCCGATCATCCTGTCATTCGTGTTCATCATCTTCCCGGTGTTTGCGGTGATCATCGGCGCCTGGTACGAAGGCGTGGCGATTTCCCGTGACCTGATGCTGTACTCGGCGATCCTGCTGGCCGGTTTTGCAATCACCAAATTGCCCATTGAAAAACTGCTGGCGAAGAAAAATTGACCCTCGACCCAAGCGAGAGAAACATGGACGTCCTCCGCCCCACCGCCCTGGAACAGATCTACGCCCACGCAAGCGGCAGCTATCCCGAGGAGTGCTGCGGCTTCATCTTCGCCGACGGCAGTGTGTACCTGGGCAGTAATATCCAGAACGAGCTGCACCACAGGAATCCGCAGATGTACCCGCGCAGCGCGGCCAACGGCTACACCTTTTCAGTCGCCGACACGCTGCTGATGAACAAGGCGTTTTGCAGCGACAACCCGGTGGTGGTGATCTACCACTCGCACCCGGATGTCGGTGCCTATTTCAGTGCTGAAGACCAGGACAAGGCGCTGTTTCTGGGCGAGCCGATCTACCCCGTCAGCTACCTGGTGGTGGATGTTCGCCAGGGCCGGGCCCTGGGGTCCAAGCTGTTTGCCTGGGATGGCAAACAGTTCGCCCTTCAACCTTTCAACGACCTGCACACGGAGTTGTCCATGAACGCTGTCTCTTTCCCCGACATTCTGGTTCGCGTGGCCAAGCTGCCGCAATCGACCCTCAAGGGCGCCGGATCGACATTGCGCGAAGTCATTGAAAATCTCTGCGACCACCACCCGCAGCTGCGCCAGCACCTGTTTCACGAAAAAAACCAACAGCTCAAGGAACACTTCCTGTTCACCGCCGAGGAAGAACTGATCGCTGCCGACGACCCGCTGCCCGAACAAGCCCGGATCGAAGTGCTGCTCGCCACCTCCGGCGGCATCGACGTCGACACCCTGAGCAACGAAGAAGTGCAACGTTACGTACGCCACATCACTCTGCCTGGTGTCGGCCGTGAGGGTCAGTTGAACCTGAAAAAAGCCAGGGTGCTGATCATCGGCACCGGCGGCCTGGGCTCCCCCATCAGCCTGTACCTGGCGGCGGCCGGCATCGGCACCCTGGGGCTGGTGGACTTCGATGTGGTGGAAAGCAGCAACCTGCAACGCCAGATCGTACATGGCAACAGCACCCTGGGCATGCCCAAGGTGGAGTCCGCCAGGCAGCGTTTGCAGGATCTGAACCCGTACATCCGAATCAACACACACAACACCGCGCTCGATACCGACAACGCCCTGGAACTGGTGGGTGCCTACGACCTGGTGATCGACGGCACGGACAATTTCGATACCCGCTACCTGGTCAATGATGCCTGCGTGCAGTTGGGCAAACCCCTGGTATACGGCGCCATCTACCGCTTCGACGGGCAAATCAGTGTGTTCAACCACAAAGGCGGGCCGTGCTACCGCTGCCTGTTCCCCAAGGCCCCACCCGCAGAGCTGGCACCCAACTGCAGCGCCGGCGGGGTCATCGGCGTGTTGCCGGGGGTGATCGGCATGATCCAGGCGACTGAGGCGATAAAGCTGCTGATCGGCATTGGCGAATCCTTGTCCGGGCGCTTGATGCGCTTCGATGCGCTGGCCATGAAATTCAGCGAGATCCGCTTCAAGCGCCGCCCCGACTGCCCGTGCTGCTCTGACCGCCGCCACAGCGAGGCCGCCACCCCAGCAGTGTGCGCGGATGCCGTGCCGAGCCAACCGTCCCTGGCCGAAGAACGCTACATCGAGCCTCGCGTGCTCAAGCAAGTGATCGACAACCACCGCAGCGCCGATGTCTTGCTCGACGTACGCGACGCCAGCGAGCTGGAAGTATGCAAATTGCCGGGCGTGGTGCACATCCCCCTGGCCGAGCTGGATAAGCAGCTCGATAGCCTGAGCCGCGACAACACGCATTACCTGATCTGCTACGCCGGCACCCGCGCCGAGCAGGCCGCCAGCACCTTGCTGGCGGCGGGCTTCGCCAATACCAAAGTGCTGCGGGGCGGCATGAAACATTGGGTGCGCGATGTTGAACCCGCCATGCCGCTGTACTGACCGGGGGTCGACCGATGCTGCATAACTCGATTCTCGACGTAATCGGCCAAACCCCGATCGTGCGTCTGGCACAGTTTTCCGAAGATCTCGGCATCGAGGTCTACGCCAAGCTGGAATCCCTCAACCCGGGCGGCAGCCACAAGGCGCGCATCGCCCTGGGCATGATCCTCGACGCCGAACGCCGTGGCGTGCTGATGCGCGACTGCGGGCAAACCATCATCGAACCCAGTGGTGGCAATACCGGCATCGGCCTGGTGATGGCCGGCAATGTGCTCGGCTACAAGGTGGTGCTGGTGATTCCGGACAACTACAGCCCGGAAAAACAGAAGCTGCTGCGCCTGTATGGCGCCAGGGTTGTGCTGTCGGACAGCCGCCTGGGTAACAACTCCCACGGCGAGAAGTGCATGGAGCTGCTGTTGGAAAATCCCAATTACGTGATGCTCAACCAGCAACGCAACGGCGCCAATCCGCAGACCCACCGCGACACCACCGCGCCGGAGATCCTCCGCGTCTTTGGCGAGCGGCGTGTGGACTACTTCGTCAGCGGCATCGGCACCGGTGGGCATATCACCGGTATCGGCGAAACCCTCAAGGCCGCCTGGCCGGCACTGCGCGTGATGGGTGTGGAGCCGGAGGAGTGCGACCTGCTCAAGGACCGGCACGCCCCGCACGCCATCCAGGGCCTGTCGATCGGCCTGATCCCGAGCATTCTCAACCTGGACGTACTGGACGGCATGCTCAAGGTGTCGCATGGGGCGTGCCTGGAGATGATCAAACGCATCATGCGCACCGACGCCATCAGCCTGGGGCTGTCTTCGGCCGCCAACATGGTCGCCATCGCCCAGCTCGCCCCGCAACTGCCGCCCGAAACGGTGGTGCTGACCATGGTCTACGACAATGCCGATAGCTACCTGCCCAGTTTCGAATAACCGGTTATCCATCCAACCAGAATGCGGGGGTGCCTCCATGGGAGGCTTTATCGACATGCAACAGCTGCACGATGAGTTGCTGACCCACCTCATCCAGACCCTGACGCCCGGGCAGATGAAGCAGCTGGAACCGCACCTGGCGCCGCTGATCCGGAACGCCGCCCAGGCGGTGGCCGAGGACCTGATCGCCTACGCGTATCGCGACCCGGCATCGCGCGGACGCGGTGAGCTGATTCTGGAATCCTATGCCTCCTTCAAGGCGGTATTGTTCTACCGGCTTGCGCACCTGGTGTGGCATTTCCCGGAAACCGCCCACGGCATGTTTACGCGCATCGCGCTCAAGCTCAGCAACCAGGGCAAGATCCTGTCCGGGGCCGAGATTCACCCGGCTGCGCGCATCGGCCGACGCTTTGTACTGGACCATGGCTACGGCACGGTCATTGGTGAAACCTGCGAGATCGGCAACGACTGCTACATCCTCTGTGGCGTGACCCTGGGCGCTCGCGGTATCGCCAACAACCCGGACGGCAAGCGCCATCCACGCCTGGGCAACCATGTCGAGGTCGGTGCCGGGGCGCGGGTGCTGGGTTATGTGCAGATCGGCGACAACGTGTTTATCAGCCCCTCCTGTGTCATCACCCAGGACGTGCCGGCGGGTACCAAGGTCAAAGTGGTCAATCAGATTCAGTTGCAGAAAAACGATGAATCGGAGCACAGCAACTACCTCGGCGCATTCGCCCTGGAGGAGCGCCTGCACGTGGTCGGCGAGGTCGATGCCGGGCACAAGGTCACGGTACTGGACGCGGACTTTCATCCGCTGCCGGGGCTGATGCTCGAACCTACTGTGAAAGAGCGTCACCACCTGCAGTTCCGCCTGCACCGCCAGGGCGTCGGCGAACAACTGCCGCGCCTGCCGCTGAACCTGAAAGTCTGCGGACCGGCGTTCGAAATCACCCTGCTCTCCCCCCCTGGCTTGAGTGCGATGGTGCGTCACCTGTTGCAAGCCAGCCCACTGATCGTCGGAGGTTGAACATGTCCGTGCATACCATGGAAACCCTGGCGCTGTTCGACAGCGCGCCCTATCAAAACGCCTTCAGCGCCCGGGTGATTGCCGTCAGCGAGCACGGCGTCGCGCTGGAGCACACGCTGTTCTACCCCACCGGCGGTGGGCAACCAGGCGACACCGGCCACCTCACCCTGGCCGACGGCACGCGCGTGGAAGTCACCGGCACGGTGCGCGATCCGGTGCTGCGCTCGATCATCTGGCATCAGGTGCAACATTGCCCGGCGCAACTGATCGCCGGCGCCCAGGTAGACGCCGGCCTGGACTGGGAGCGCCGCTACCAGCATATGAAGATGCACACCTGCCTGCACTTGCTGTGTTCGATCATCGACGCGCCCGTCACCGGTTGCAGCATCAGCGCGGACAAGGGCCGCCTGGATTTCGACTTGCCGGAAATGACCCTGGACAAGGACAGCATCACGCGCGATCTCAACGCACTGATCGAACAGGCGCACCCGGTGCAAACCCTGTCGATGGCCGCGACCGAGTACGCCACCCTGCTGCAGATCACCCGCACCCAGGCCGTTGCGCCGCCGGTCATTCAGGGTTCGGTGCGAGTGATTGAAATCCCGGGCATCGATATCCAGCCGTGCGGCGGTACCCATGTGCTCAATACCGAGGAAATCGGCCGGGTGTTCTGCGAGAAGATCGAAAAGAAGAGCAAGCACAACCGCAGGGTGATTTTGCGGTTTGAAGGCTGAACACGGACAAAAAATGTGGGAGGGGGCTTGCCCCCGATGGTGGTGGGTCAGTCACCTGATGCACTGACTGACACTCAGCTATCGGGGGCAAGCCCCCTCCCACATTGACCGCGTTGTTTTCTAGATCATGAACAGGTCCATGAAACGGTTGACTGGGGTAGCCTCAAGCCGTGCCTGATCCTTGCACAAGGCAAAAATCTCGGCGCTGCGCTGCGCGGGGAAGCGCGTCGCCAGGTTGGCCTTGAATTTGTCTTCCAGCAAAGGGATACCTTGCTCCCGACGACGGCGATGGCCAATCGGATATTCCACCGCCACCTGCTCGGTGCAGGTGCCGTCGGTGAAGAACACCTGCACTGCATTGGCGATGGAGCGCTTGTCGGCCTCCAGATATTCGCGGCTGTAACGCGGGTCCTCAACGATGACCATTTTCCCGCGCAGCTCATCGATGATCGGATGGGCGGCATGGAATGGATCTTCATAGTGTTCGGCCACCAGGTCGCCGAAGGCCAGGGGCACGGCGGTCATGTATTGCAGGCAATGGTCACGGTCCGCGGCGTTGGCCAATGGCCCGACTTTGGAAATGATACGAATGGCCGACTCGTGGGTGGTGATCACGATGCGTTCGATTTCATGCAGGCGCTGCTTGACCTGCGGATGCAGGATGACCGCCGCTTCGCAGGCAGTCTGCGCGTGGAATTCAGCGGGAAAGCTGATCTTGAACAGCACGTTTTCCATCACGTAGGTGCCGTAGGGCTGGGACAGGCTGAAGCGGCGCTGTTCCTCAGGTTTGAGGGTCAGGTCCTTGTTGGTGTGGCTGAACAACACGTCGTAGAACCCCCACTGCGGCGCACTCAGCACACCGGGGATGCCCATCTCGCCGCGCAATGCGATATCCGCCAGACGCACTCCGCGACTCGACGCATCGCCCGCCGCCCAGGACTTGCGCGAGCCGGCGTTCGGCGCGTGGCGGTAAGTGCGCAACGCCTGCCCGTCGACAAACGCATGGGACAAGGCGGCGAGCAGTTGCTCACGGCTGGCGCCCATCAGCTTGGCGGTGACCGCCGTCGAGGCGACTTTGACCAGCAGCACATGATCAAGGCCGACGCGGTTGAAGGAGTTTTCCAAGGCAATCACGCCTTGGATCTCGTGGGCCATGATCATCGCTTCCAGCACGTTGCGTACGCTCAGCGGTGCGTCGCCATTGGCCACGCGTTTCTGCGACAGATGATCAGCCACCGCGAGGATGCCGCCCAGATTGTCCGAAGGGTGGCCCCACTCGGCCGCGAGCCAGGTGTCGTTGTAGTCGAGCCAGCGCACGATGCAGCCGATGTCCCAGGCGGCCTTGACCGGGTCCAGCCGCAACGACGTGCCCGGCACCCGTGCGCCGAACGGTACCACGGTGCCTTCGACGAGCGGCCCCAGGTGCTTGGTGCACTCGGGAAAGCGCAATGCCAGCAGGCCGCAGCCGAGGGTGTCCATCAGGCAGTTGCGCGCGGTGTCCAGGGCGGTTTCGGACTCGATTCGGTAAGTGAGGACATAATCGGCAATGTCCTGCAGGACCTGATCGTAGTCGGGACGGTTGTTCTGGTCGACGTTGGCGCTCATGGCGGTTCTCCAAAAAGGTTGGGTTATTCCTCAGGCTCACGGTTGATCATCAGGGCAGGTCTGGTTGCCTGCCTTGGAATAGAGATCCCCTGTGGAGAGGGTCTATCTGTAGGAGCGAGCTTGCTCGCGAAAAACTTACAGGCGCCGCGTTCATTCAAAAAGCACGCGTATTCGTTGAAGTTTTTCGCGAGCAAGCTCGCTCCTACAGTAGCAATTAGGGCAAGCCCCCTCTCCAGGGATTGGTGCTGGGTTTTAGAATGAGTCGCCTGGGACGCGCACAAACCCCTCCATCAACACCCGCGCACTGCGGCTCATGATGGCTTTCTTCACCACCCATTCACCGTTGACTTGCGTCGCCTCGGCACCGACGCGCAAAGTGCCCGACGGATGGCCGAAACGCACGGCATTGCGCTCCACGCCACCTGCCGCCAGGTTGACCAGGGTGCCGGAAATCGCCGCCGCCGTGCCGATCGCCACCGCCGCCGTGCCCATCATGGCGTGGTGCAGTTTGCCCATGGACAAGGCCCGCACCAGCAAATCCACATCGCCGGCCTTGATCGCCTTGCCGCTGGACGCCACGTAATCCGCAGGCCTGGCCACGAACGCGATCTTCGGCGTGTGCTGGCGCTGGGCGGCTTCGTCCAGGTGTTTGATCAGGCCCATGCGCAACGCGCCATAGGCACGCACGGTCTCGAACATGGCCAGGGCCTTCGGGTCGCCGTTGATCGCGCCCTGCAGCTCGGTGCCGGTGTAGCCCAGGTCCTGGGCATTGATGAAAATCGTCGGAATGCCGGCGTTGATCAGGGTGGCCTTGAAGGTGCCGACACCCGGTACTTCCAGGTCGTCGATCAGGTTGCCGGTGGGGAACATCGAGCCACCGCCGCCCTCTTCTTCCGCCGCCGGGTCGATGAATTCCAGCTGCACTTCAGCGGCGGGAAAGGTCACCCCGTCAAGTTCGAAATCACCGGTTTCCTGTACCGCGCCGTCGGTGATCGGCACGTGGGCGATGATGGTCTTGCCGATGTTGGCCTGCCAGATGCGCACCACGGCCACGCCGTTGCGGGGCACGCGGCCGGGATCGACCAGCCCGGCGCTGATGGCGAACGAACCGACCGCCGCCGACAGGTTGCCGCAGTTGCCACTCCAGTCGACAAACGGTTTGTCGATGGAGACCTGGCCAAACAGGTAATCCACGTCGTGCCCGGCGCGGGTGCTCCTGGCCAGGATCACGCTTTTGCTGGTGCTGGACGTGGCGCCGCCCATGCCGTCGATCTGCTTGTCATAGGGGTCGGGGCTGCCGATCACCCGCAACAGCAAGGCGTCGCGGGCAGCACCGGGGACCTGGGCCGATGGCGGCAGGTCTTCGAGGCTGAAGAAAACGCCCTTGCTGGTGCCGCCACGCATATAGGTGGCGGGGATCTTGATTTGCGCTGCGTGTGCCATGGTTGTCCTCTTCAGGCGGTCGCCGCCGATTCCAGGAAGTCCTGGGCAAAACGTTGCAACACGCCGCCCGCCTCGTAGATCGACACTTCTTCGGCGGTGTCCAGGCGACAGGTCACCGGCACCTCGACACGCTCGCCATTTTTGCGGTTTATCACCAGGGTCAGTTGCGCACGCGGCGTGCGTTCGCCGACCACGTCATAGGTTTCGCTGCCGTCGATCTGGAGCGTGTGGCGGTCGGTGCCCGGCAGGAACTCCAGGGGCAATACGCCCATGCCCACCAGGTTGGTGCGGTGGATACGCTCAAAACCCTCGGCGGCGATCGCTTCCACCCCGGCCAGGCGCACGCCCTTGGCCGCCCAGTCGCGGGACGAGCCCTGGCCGTAGTCGGCACCGGCGATGATGATCAGCGGTTGCTTGCGTTCCATGTAGGTTTCGATGGCTTCCCACATGCGCGTGACCTTGCCTTCCGGCTCGATACGCGCCAGGGAGCCCTGCTTGACCTTGCCGTTTTCCCGCACCATTTCGTTGAACAGTTTCGGGTTGGCAAAGGTGGCGCGCTGCGCGGTCAAGTGATCACCCCGGTGGGTGGCGTAGGAGTTGAAGTCAACTTCCGGCAGGCCCATTTTCGCCAGGTACTCGCCGGCGGCACTGTCGAGCATGATCGCGTTGGACGGCGACAGGTGGTCAGTGGTGATGTTGTCCGGCAGCACCGCCAGCGGGCGCATGCCCTTGAGCGGGCGCGCACCGGCCAGTGCGCCTTCCCAATACGGCGGGCGGCGGATATAGGTGCTTTGCGGACGCCAGTCGTACAGCGGGGTGACTTTGGGGCCGGTGTCTTCGTGAATCGCAAACATCGGGATGTACACCGCGCGGAACTGCTCCGGCTTGACCGAGGCCTTGACCACCGCATCGATCTCTTCGTCGCTTGGCCAGATGTCCTGCAGGCGGACCTCCTTGCCGTCGGCGTCGAGCCCGAGCACGTCTTTCTCGATATCGAACCGAATGGTGCCGGCAATTGCATAGGCCACCACCAGCGGCGGCGAAGCGAGGAAGGCTTGCTTGGCGTACGGATGAATACGCCCATCGAAGTTGCGGTTGCCCGAGAGCACGGCAGTGGCGTACAGGTCGCGGTCGATGATTTCCTGCTGGATCAGCGGGTCGAGCGCGCCGGACATGCCGTTGCAGGTGGTGCAGGCGAAGGCCACCACGCCGAAACCGAGTTTTTCCAGCTCATGGCCCAGGCCGGCTTCTTCAAGGTACATCGCCACGGTTTTCGACCCAGGCGCCAGGGACGACTTGACCCATGGCTTGCGCGTCAGCCCAAGCCTGTTGGCGTTGCGCGCGAGCAGCCCTGCGGCAATCACGTTGCGCGGGTTGCTGGTGTTGGTGCAACTGGTAATGGCGGCGATGATCACCGCGCCGTCAGGCATTTGCCCCGGTACGTCGTCCCATTGGCCACTGATGCCTTTGGCCGCCAGGTCGCGGGTGGCGACACGGGCGTGAGGGTTGCTCGGGCCGGCCATGTTGCGCACGACGCTGGACAGGTCGAAGGTCAGGCCGCGCTCGTATTGCGCGCCTTTGAGGTCGTCCGCCCACAGCCCGGTGTGACGAGCGTATTGTTCCACCAGGGCGACCTGTTCTTCTTCGCGCCCGGTGAGTTTCAGGTAGGCGATGGTCTGCTGGTCGATGTAGAACATCGCCGCGGTGGCGCCGTATTCCGGGGCCATGTTGGAGATGGTGGCGCGGTCGCCCAGGGTCAGTGCCGATGCACCTTCGCCGAAGAACTCCAGCCACGCGCCGACGACTTTCTGCTGGCGCAGGAACTCGGTCAGCGCCAGCACCATGTCGGTGGCGGTGATACCCGGCTGCAGCTTGCCGGTCAACTCCACGCCGACGCTTTCGGGCAGGCGCATCCACGAGGCACGCCCGAGCATCACGCTTTCGGCTTCAAGGCCGCCGACGCCGATGGCGATCACGCCCAGGGCATCCACGTGGGGGGTGTGGCTGTCGGTGCCCACGCACGTGTCGGGAAACGCCACACCGTCACGTACCTGAATCACCGGCGACATTTTCTCCAGGTTGATCTGGTGCATGATGCCGTTGCCGGGCGGGATCACGTCGACGTTCTTGAAAGCCTTTTTGGTCCATTCGATAAAGTGGAAGCGGTCTTCGTTGCGGCGGTCTTCTATGGCGCGGTTTTTTTCGAACGCCTCGGGGTCGGCACCACCGGCCTCGACGGCCAGGGAGTGGTCGACGATCAACTGGGTGGGCACCACCGGATTGACCTGCGCCGGGTCGCCGCCTTGCAGGGCAATGGCGTCGCGCAGGCCGGCCAGATCCACCAGTGCGGTCTGGCCGAGAATGTCATGGCAGACCACGCGGGCCGGGAACCAGGGGAAATCGAGGTCACGTCGGCGTTCGATCAGTTGGCTGAGGGAAGCGTTGAGGGTGGCCGGGTCGCAGCGACGCACCAGGTTTTCCGCGAGTACGCGTGAGGTATACGGCAAGGTGGCGTAGGCGCCGGGGCTGATTGCCTCGACAGCCGCACGGGCGTCGAAGAAATCCAGGCGGCTGCCGGGAAGCGGTTTGCGAAATTCAGTGTTCATCGTCAGGACTCGGTCACGGTGATTGCAAAAGGAAGACCTTCGCCGGTCGGAAAATTGAAATGCAATCCAAAAGGTGGGAGGGGGCTTGCCCCCGATGGCGGTGTATCAGTCGACACATGTGTTGCATGACACACTGCTATCGGGGGCAAGCCCCCTCCCACACTTGATCGCCTTCCAATCCCGGGTCCGTCGGCCCTCTCATTCAGCGACGTTCGATTGGCACGAACTTGCGCTGCTCAACGCCGATGTACTCGGCGCTTGGACGGATGATGCGGTTGTTGGCACGCTGCTCGAACACGTGCGCTGCCCAGCCGGTGAGCCGCGAACACACGAAGATCGGGGTGAACAGCTTGGTCGGGATGCCCATGAAGTGGTACGCCGAGGCATGGTAGAAGTCGGCATTGGGGAACAGTTTTTTCTGTTCCCACATGGTCTTGTCGATGGCTTCGGACACCGGGAACAACACTGTATCGCCCACCTCGTCAGCGAGCTGTTTCGCCCAGCCCTTGATCACCTCATTACGCGGGTCGCTGTCCTTGTAGATCGCGTGGCCGAAGCCCATGATCTTGTCCTTGCGCGCCAGCATGCCGAGGGTGCCTTCGACGGCTTCTTCGGCCGAACCGAAACGCTCGATCATCTCCATCGCCGCTTCGTTGGCACCGCCGTGCAGCGGGCCGCGCAGGGAACCGATGGCAGCGGTGACGCAGGAATACAGGTCCGACAGGGTCGACGCACAGACCCGCGCAGTGAAGGTCGAGGCGTTGAATTCGTGCTCGGCGTAGAGGATCAGCGACACGTTCATCACCTTGACGTGCAGCTCGCTCGGCTTCTTGCCATGCAGCAGGTGCAGGAAGTGCCCGCCAATGCTCGGCTCGTCGGTGACGCAGTCGATGCGTTTGCCGTCGTGGCTGAAGCGGTACCAGTAGCACATGATCGCCGGGAAGGCGGCGAGCAGGCGGTCGGTGACGTCACGCTGCACGCTGAAGTCGTGTTCCGGTTCGATATTGCCCAGGAATGAGCAACCGGTGCGCATCACGTCCATCGGATGGGCGTCGGCGGGGATGCGCTCGAGCACTTCCTTCAACGCTTGCGGCAAATCACGCAGTTTGCCCAGCCTGGCGCTGTAGGCCGCCAGTTCGGTGCGGGTCGGCAGTTCGCCGTACAGCAGCAGGTAGGCAACTTCTTCAAACTGCGCATCGGCGGCCAGTTCACGCACGTCATAGCCGCGATAGGTCAAGCCGGCGCCGGCCTGGCCCACGGTCGACAGTGCGGTCTGCCCGGCCACCTGGCCACGCAGGCCGGCGCCACTCAATACTTTTGCTTCAGCCATGGTTCTTCTCCCATTTTATAGTTGTTCAGAGAGCCGTTACTTCTTCGCGGCAAACAGCGCGTCGAGCTTCTGCTCGAAGGTGTGGTAGTCGATACGATCGTAAAGCTCCATGCGGGTTTGCATGGTGTCGATCACATTCTGTTGCGTACCGTCGCGACGGATCGCGGTGTACACATTCTCGGCGGCCTTGTTCATGGCGCGAAAGGCCGAGAGCGGGTACAGCACGATGGAAACATCGGCAGATTTCAACTGTTCGGTGGTGAACAGCGGGGTCGCGCCGAATTCGGTGATGTTGGCCAGGATCGGCGCCTTGACCCGCGAGGCGAACAGCTTGTACATCTCAAGTTCGGTGATGGCTTCCGGGAACACCATGTCGGCGCCGGCCTCGATGCAGGCGGCGGCGCGTTCCAGGGCGGACTCCAGACCTTCCACGGCCAGGGCGTCGGTGCGGGCCATGATCACGAAGCTGTCGTCGGTGCGTGCGTCCACGGCGGCCTTGATGCGGTCGACCATCTCCTGCTGGGACACGATCTCCTTGTTGGGGCGATGGCCGCAGCGCTTGGCGCCGACCTGGTCTTCGATGTGGATGGCGGCGGCGCCAAACTTGATCATCGACTTGACGGTACGCGCCACGTTGAAGGCCGAGGAGCCGAAACCGGTGTCCACGTCCACCAGCAGCGGCAGGTCGCATACATCGGTGATGCGGCGTACATCGGTCAGCACATCATCCAGGCCGGTGATGCCCAGGTCCGGAACGCCCAGGGAGCCGGCGGCCACGCCACCGCCGGACAGATAGATCGCCTTGAAGCCGGCGCGCTTGGCCAGCAACGCGTGGTTGGCGTTGATTGCTCCGACCACTTGCAGCGGCTGTTCACTGGCGACCGCGTCACGGAAACGCTGGCCTGGGGTGCTCTTGTTCGTGGAACTCATGACTCACCTCTATTTATTGGGGAGCGCCGTCCGGGAAGTGACGGGCGATGTTGCGTTTGGAAGCGCCGATATGCCGGCGCATCAACAGTTCGGCCAGTTCACCGTCGCGATCGGCGATCGCGTCAAGAATGCGGTGATGCTCGGCAAAGGCCTGGCGTGGACGATTGGGCGTGGCGGAAAACTGGATGCGGTACATGCGTACCAATTGGTACAGCTCACCGCAGAGCATCTGGGTCAGGGTGCGGTTACCGGCACCCTGGATGATCCGGTAGTGAAAATCGAAGTCGCCTTCCTGCTGGTAATAGCCGACACCGGCCTGAAATGCGGCATCCCGTTCATGGGTGTGCAACACCTGGCGCAGTTCTTCGATTTCCGCATCGGTCATGCGCTCGGCCGCCAGCCGGCAAGCCATGCCCTCCAATGACTCGCGGATTTCATACAGCTCGACCAGCTCGGCGTGACTCAACGACACCACCCGTGCGCCGACGTGGGGTACCCGCACCAGCAGGCGCTGGCCTTCCAGACGGTGAATCGCCTCGCGCAGCGGGCCACGGCTGATGCCGTAGGTGCGCGCCAGCTCCGGTTCGGAAATTTTACTGCCGGGGGCGATCTCGCCCTTGACGATGGCGGCCTGGATTCGTCGGAAGACGTTTTCCGACATAGTTTGGGATTCTTCCGACAGCGTCGACGGGACTTCCGATTGATACAGCATATTGTCGACACCTTCAAAAGCAATGCGGCAAAAACTAGCCAATCCTCACTACTTAGTCAAAGAATAAATCAACATTGTCGACAATCGTCTAATAACCTTCTTGGACGATATCGAGCATGGCCGCCTGCCAGCGCTGGCGCCAAAAAAGCATCATGCTAGAATGCTCGCCGCATTTGCCTGACGTCTCCGGATGAAATGGCGCACGAGGGAGCTTGCGCAGTAATGCCAGTCGCCTTGAATTTCGCACTGCATCGCCTCAGGAATTATGAGACTCAAGCCCTTCCCCCTACTGTTATGCCTAATGTCCATACCAAGCCTTGGCGTTGCCGCCGAGAAGACGGTGTATGGCCTGAACGAATACGCCAAGCTGGCGGGCATCGACCTTGAAGTTGCGGCCAAACTCGACACCGGCGCCAAGACCGCCTCGCTGAGCGCGCGCGATATCAAACGCTTCAAGCGCAACGGCGAATCCTGGGTACGCTTCTACCTGGCCATCGATACCGCCCACTCCCACCCCATCGAACGTCCCCTGGCACGCGTCAGCAAAATCAAGCGCCGCGCCGATGATTACGACCCCGATGAAGACAAGCAGTACACCGCTCGTCCGGTGATTGCCCTGGATATCTGCATGGGCAACGCTTTGCGCAGCATCGAAGTGAACTTGACTGACCGCAGCACCTTCCAATACCCGCTGCTGATCGGCTCCGAAGCGCTCAAACGCTTTGATGCGCTGATCGATCCCAGCCTTAAATATGCAGCAGGCAAACCTGCCTGCGCCGCCGACGCTCATACCGCCGAGTAAACCGAAATGCGCTCTCTGACCCTGCACCTGAAAATCCTGATCACCCTTCTGGTGGTGCTGGGTATTTCGGTCACCGCCTACCAGATCTTCGTGCTGGGCATCCCTGTCACCGAGGACGCCACCGACGACTTGTGGAACATCGACGCCAAGGTCGAGTTCGTCGCCAATCCCAAGGACCCGGTGAAGATTTCGATGTTCGTGCCACCGTTGAGCCGCGATTTCGTCAGCCTCAATGAGAGTTTTATTTCGAACAACTATGGTGTGAGCGTCAACCGCGCTGACGGCAACCGCAAGGTCACCTGGTCGGCGCGCCGCGCCAAGGGCAACCAGACGCTGTATTACCGCCTGGTGCTGACCAAGCGCTACAGCGGTGAAAAGGTCAAGATCAAGGGCCCGACCTTCCGCGACAGCATCGCCGTGGAAGGCCCGGAAAAAATCGCCGCCGAAGCCTTGCTCGCGCCGATTCGCCAGCACTCGGCGGACGTCGAGACCTTTATCACCGAAGCCATCAAGCGCACCAACAACCTCAGCGACGACAATGTGAAATTGCTGCTGGCGGGCGACCCGTCGACGTCGCACAAGGCCAAGATCGTCGAATTGCTGTTGTCCATCGCCCACGTCCCGGTGGAAAAAGTCCACACCATCCGCCTCGTCGCCGACCAGCCGCAATCGCCTGAACTGTGGTTGCGCAGCTTCAACGGCAATGACTGGCTGTACTTCAACCCGGAAACCGGTGAGCAGGGCCTGCCCGCCGACCGCCTGCTGTGGTGGACCGGCGACGAAAACCTGATCACGGTCGAAGGCGGCAAGAAAGCCATGGTCACCTTCAGCCTGAACAACAGCGAGATGAACGCCATTCGCCTGGCCAAGCTGACCGACGAAAACACCGACGCCAACTTCCTCGAATATTCGCTGTACGGCCTGCCGCTGCAGACCCAGCAGACGTTCATGATCATGGTGATGATCCCGATCGGCGTGCTGGTGATCCTGATCCTGCGCAACCTGATCGGACTGCAGACCCTCGGCACCTTTACCCCGGTACTGATTGCCCTGGCGTTTCGCGAGACGCAACTGGGTTTCGGCATTGTGCTGTTCACCATTATTACAGCGCTGGGGCTGTCGCTCAGGTCCTACCTTGAACACCTGAAGCTGCAGATGCTGCCGCGCCTGTCGGTGGTGCTGACCTTCGTGGTGGTGCTGATTGCCGCCATCAGCCTGTTCAGCCACAAGCTGGGCCTGGAGCGGGGCCTGTCGGTGGCGCTGTTCCCGATGGTGATCCTGACCATGACCATCGAACGCCTGTCGATCACCTGGGAAGAGCGCGGCGCCAACCATGCGCTGAAAGTGGCGATCGGCACGCTGTTCGCGGCCTCCCTGGCGCACATCATCATGAGCGTGCCGGAGCTGATCTACTTCGTGTTCACCTTCCCGGCGATCCTGCTGATCCTGGTGGGTTTCATGCTGGCCATGGGGCGTTATCGCGGTTATCGCCTGACCGAACTGGTCCGCTTCAAGGCGTTCCTGAAGGCTGACTCGTAATGTTCGGCTTCTGGAAGACCTGGAAAGCCCTGGAGGCGCGCGGGATCATGGGCATCAATCGGCGTAACGCCGACTACGTGCTCAAGTACAACAAGCGCAGCCTGTACCCGATCGTGGATGACAAGATCATCACAAAGGAGCGGGCCCTGGCGGCCGGTATCCATGTGCCGCAAATGTACGGGGTAATCTCCACCGAGAAGGAAATCGACAAGCTCGACGAGATCATCGGCGGGCGCAGCGACTTCGTGATCAAGCCTGCCCAGGGCGCCGGGGGTGACGGCATCCTGGTGGTGGCAGACCGCTTTGAGGGGCGCTATCGCACGGTATCCGGCAAGATCATCAGCCATGAAGAAATCGAGCACCAGATTTCCAGCATCCTCACCGGCCTGTATTCCCTGGGCGGCCACCGCGACCGCGCCTTGATCGAATACCGCGTGGTACCTGACCAGATCTTCAAGAGCATCAGCTACGAAGGCGTGCCGGATATCCGCATCATTGTGCTGATGGGTTATCCGGTCATGGCGATGCTGCGCTTGCCGACTCGCCAATCCGGTGGCAAGGCCAACCTTCACCAGGGCGCCATTGGCGTGGGCGTGGACCTGGCCACCGGCCTGACCCTGCGCGGTACCTGGCTGAACACCATCATCACCAAGCACCCCGACACCACCAACGCAGTGGACGGCGTGCAACTGCCCAACTGGGACGGCTTCATGAGGCTGGCGGCCGGCTGCTATGAGCTGTGCGGCCTGGGCTATATCGGTGTGGACATGGTGCTCGACCAGGAAAAAGGCCCGCTGATCCTGGAACTGAATGCGCGCCCGGGGCTGAATATCCAGATCGCCAACGACTGCGGCCTGACCCTGCGCACCCATGCGGTGGAGGCACGGTTGGAAGAGCTGAAAGCCGCCGGCGTGACGGAAACCGTGGAAGAACGGGTGAAGTTCGTACAGGAAATGTTCGGCCATATACCGCCGGTGGAAGGCTGATCCGGTCTTCGAACTGTCTATCCCCGACATCCCCTCTAGGAGCAAATCCTACAGGGGACTACAATCCCCTCCCTCCGCGCCACTGGCTGATCCACCCCCGCATGTCGACCTGTTCCGTACATCCGCTGCCCTACCGGGCCAACCCCGCCGAGTACTTTGCGGCGATTCGTCAGGCCCCTGGCGCGGTGCTGCTCGACAGTGGCCGGCCGGCTGCCGAGCGTGGCCGTTATGATCTGCTCAGCGCCTGGCCCGAGACGACCCTGGCGGTTGCGCCTGACGAGAGCGGCGGCAGTTTCCTGCAACGCTTGCGCGAAAGCCTGAAGCACCTGGGCGAAGCGGCGTTGCCCCCCGGGTGGGAGCTGCCCTTTGCCGGCGGTTTGATCGGCTACCTGAGTTATGACTTCGGTCGACATCTGGAACACATGCCGCACCTGGCGGTAGACGACTTGCACCTGCCGGACGCGCGCTTGGGCCTGTATGCCTGGGCGCTGATCAGTGATCACCAGGCGCAGACCAGCCAGTTGGTGTTTCACCCCGCCCTGGCCGACAGTCAGCGGCAGCGCCTGATTGCCCTGTTCAGTCGGCCCGTCGCCGCGTCAACGGCCAGCTTCAAGTTGCATGGCCCAATGGCGCCGGACCTCACGGCCGAGGCGTACCGCCAGGCCATCGTGCGCATCCAGGACTACATCCAGGCCGGTGACTGCTATCAGGTCAACTTTGCCCAGCGCTTTCGCGCGCCGTGTGCCGGTGATCCCTGGGTGGCTTACTGCGCATTGCGCGAAGCGTGCCCGACGCCGTTCTCCGGATTCCAGAGCCTGCCGGATCACGGTGCGGTGTTGAGTCTTTCGCCCGAGCGTTTCGTGCGGATCAGCGAGCGCCAGGTCGAGACCCGCCCGATCAAAGGCACCCGCCCCCGTGGCCTGACACTGCACGAAGACACCGCGCACGCCGCCGAACTGTTGGCCAGCCCCAAGGATCGCGCGGAAAACCTGATGATTGTCGACCTGCTGCGCAACGACCTCGGCCGCAGTTGCCGTATCGGCTCGGTAAAGGTACCGGAGCTGTTCAGCCTGGAAAGTTACCCCAACGTGCACCACTTGGTGAGCAGCGTCACCGGCACACTGGCTGACGACAAGGATGCCCTCGACCTCATCAAAGGCAGCTTCCCCGGCGGCTCCATCACCGGCGCGCCGAAGATCCGTGCCATGCAGATCATCGACGAACTGGAACCGACCCGACGCGGCTTGTATTGCGGCTCGCTGATGTACCTGGACGTGCGCGGAGAAATGGACAGCTCCATTGCCATCCGCAGCCTGCTGGTCAAGGACGGGCAGGTGTGCTGCTGGGGCGGCGGCGGGATCGTGGCGGACTCGCAGTGGGAGGCGGAATATCAGGAGTCGCTGACGAAGGTACGGGTGTTGTTACACACCCTGGAAGCGCTCTAGAACCAGGCCATTCCTGCCGCGCAAGGCAGCGACTTCGCCACGAAAAACCCCGAATCAGAACGGTTGTGGACCGACGGTGAGCTGCGCGATAGCTTCCGTCTTCCACCGCCCACCGGCCGTCTGTGAAGGATCACATATGCGACTGCTCAATCGTCAGGATTTGTTTCAGGAATTGCATCTTCGGCCACTTCGCCCCACAATCTCCCAAAATGGGAGATAAGGAAAATAACGCGGAGACCGTGTGATGAACATCAAACCTATTCACTCTCAGGAAGACCTGGCCGCTGCGCTCGCGCGCGTCGAGCAGATTTGGGGCGCGGCCATTGGCAGCCCCGAAGGTGACGAGCTCGAAATTCTCGCTGTCCTCATCGAGAAGTACGAGGCGGAACATTTCCCGATGCCGCCTTCGGACCCTGTGGAAGCGATCAAATTCCGCATGGAACAAATGGGCTTGACCGCCCGCGATCTTGAACCCTTTATCGGCCCCAGCGGGCGAGTTTCAGAAGTGCTCAACGGCAAGCGCAAACTGAGCCTGGCGATGATCAAACGCCTGCATGAGGGCTTGTGTATTCCTTACGAACGATTGCTGGCAGGCATTTAGGCGCAGGCTCGGAGGCCCATGTGGGAGGGGGCTTGCTCCCGATGAGGCCATCAGCTTCGCCGGATAACTTACAGGCTCAACTGCCGATTCGACGCCTTGATAAACTCCCGCTTCAAATCCTCGAATGTGTGCACGGCCGGAAACTGCGGGAATTCACGAATCACATTATCTGGCGCATGGAACAGAATTCCACGATCAGCCTCACCCAGCATGGTGGTGTCGTTGTAGGAGTCACCTGCAGCAATTACGCGGTAATACAATGTCTTGAACGCCAGCACCGACTGGCGCTTGGGGTCTTTCTGGCGCAGTTGGTAGCCGACCACCCGGTCGCTTTCATCGGTTATCAGGCGGTGGCAAAGCAAGGTCGGAAAGCCCAACTGGCGCATCAGCGGCTGGGAGAATTCGTAGAAGGTGTCGGAGAGGATCACCACCTGGAAGCGTTCGCGCAGCCAGTTGACGAACTCGATGGCGCCGTCCAGTGGCTTGAGTGTCGCGATGACTTGCTGGATATCGGCAAGCTTGAGCCCATGCTCGTCGAGGATACGCAGGCGCTGCTGCATCAACACGTCGTAGTCGGGAATGTCGCGGGTGGTGGCGCGCAGGGATTCAATACCGGTTTTTTCGGCGAAGGCGATCCAGATTTCCGGAACCAGCACCCCTTCCAGGTCGAGACAGGCAATTTCCACAAGACACTCCGTTCGTATTATTCAAGTTGAGCGAGCAAAAGGACTGCCGAACTCTAGCGACTCAAGCACGCCGCCGCAACGCAGGGCGGATTTTGATACCATCGCCGCCTATAGAGCGCTCAGCGCCACTGACCTGTAGGAACCGTCCTGATGAACCAAGCCTTCGATGTCGTTGAACTCGCCACGACCTATGCCAACAAGTCCGCCCAGGACATCCTCAAGCTGGCGTTCAGCCAGTTTGGTGACGACCTGTGGATTTCTTTCAGCGGTGCCGAGGATGTGGTGCTGGTGGACATGGCCTGGAAGCTGAACAAGAACGTCAAGGTGTTCAGCCTCGACACTGGCCGGCTGCACCCGGAAACCTATCGGTTTATCGAACAGGTGCGTGACTTCTACAAGATCGACATCGAACTGATCTCGCCGGACCAGAGCAAGCTGGAACCCTTCGTCAAGGAGAAAGGCCTGTTCAGCTTCTATAGGGACGGTCATGGCGAGTGCTGCGGCATCCGCAAGATCGAACCGTTGCGCCGCAAACTCGCAGGTGTACGTGCCTGGGCCACCGGCCAGCGCCGCGACCAGAGCCCGGGCACCCGCAGTCAGGTGGCCGCGCTGGAAATCGATACGGCGTTCTCGACCCCGGAACGTACCCTGTACAAGTTCAACCCGCTGGCGCAGATGACCAGTGAGGAAGTCTGGGGTTACATCCGCATGCTTGAGCTGCCCTATAACAGCCTGCATGAACGCGGCTTTATCAGCATCGGTTGCGAGCCCTGCACCCGCCCGGTATTGCCCAATCAGCACGAGCGTGAAGGCCGCTGGTGGTGGGAAGAAGCCACGCAGAAGGAATGCGGGCTGCATGCGGGGAATATCATCAGCAAGGCTTGAAGTTGATGCGGTGAAACCTGTGGGAGCGGGCTTGCCCCCGATGAGGGAGTGTCAGTAGGCACATCTGTGACTGGCCCCCTGCAATCGGGGGCAAGCCCCCTCCCACATTGGACTCGCATTCACTCTTGAGATGTACACACTCCTGTAACCATCGGTGCCATTTATGTGTGCAATCTCTCTTGAAGCGCACCAAAACGTAACACTTCCTTTCTAAAATTTTTTGCCCTTCCAGATCCATCCCCATCCTCAAAAAAATAAATAGCTGTACGAACGGTCAATTTATATCGCTTTAAATTCAGCCAGTTATTCAACCAATAAATAAAAACGAAATTAGCTTCGATTTTCATAGATCGAAAGCTGGCACGCATGTGGCTTAAGGGTATTTACGCTTTGTATACAATAAGTACAAAACCTACATACACTTTGCCATCTGCCGCGCTGCTGCGGATGTGCTGGAGCCCGCCGGCATGCGTACAAGCCTCTCGAATAACATCGCATTGGATCTGCCCTCCTCCGCCCTCAATCCCGAGGCAGCCAGCCCCGGTCCGCTGGTGCTCAGCCCGCGCCTGCACAACAAGGACCTGGCGCCGACCAAGGCCGAAGGTCGCCGCTGGGGGCGCTACAGCATCTTTGCGCTGTGGACCAATGACGTGCATAACATCGCCAACTATTCATTCGCCATCGGCTTGTATGCATTGGGCCTGGGCGGCTGGCAGATCCTGCTGTCGTTGGGGATAGGCGCGGCACTGGTGTACTTCTTCATGAACCTGTCGGGCTACATGGGCCAGAAGACCGGCGTACCGTTCCCGGTCATCAGCCGTATCAGCTTTGGCATTCACGGCGCACAGATTCCGGCGTTGATTCGTGCGGTGATTGCGATTGCCTGGTTCGGCATCCAGACCTACCTGGCCTCAGTGGTGTTTCGCGTGCTGCTGACGGCAATTCATCCAGGCTTTGCCGACTACGATCACAACTCGATGCTTGGCCTGTCATCGCTGGGCTGGGCGTGTTTCGTGACAATCTGGCTGGTGCAATTGGTGATCCTGGCCTACGGCATGGAAATGGTACGTCGTTATGAAGGATTCGCCGGCCCGGTGATTCTGCTCACTGTGGCCTCGCTGGCCGGCTGGATGTACTTCCAGGCAGGCGGCCACATTGCCTGGTCGATCCGCGAGCCGCTGAGCGGTGGCGAGATGTGGCGCAATATCTTTGCCGGAGGCGCGCTGTGGCTGGCGATCTACGGCACCCTGATCCTCAACTTCTGCGACTTCGCACGCTCTTCGCCCTGCCGCAGGACGATCCTGGTGGGTAACTTCTGGGGCCTGCCGGTGAATATTCTGGTGTTCGCCGCCATCACCGTGCTGCTGTGCGGCGGGCAGTTCCAGCTCAATGGACGGGTGATCGAAAGTCCGACCGAAATCATCGCCGCCATTCCCAACACCTTCTTTCTGGTGCTCGGCTGCCTGGCGTTCCTGATCGTCACGGTGGCGGTGAACATCATGGCCAACTTCGTCGCCCCGGCGTTTGTACTGAGCAACCTGGCGCCCAGGTACCTGAACTTCCGTCGCGCCGGGCTGATCAGCGCCACCTTGGCGGTGCTGATCCTGCCGTGGAACCTCTACAACAGTCCGCTGGTGATCGTGTATTTCCTGTCCGGCCTGGGCGCACTGCTGGGGCCGTTGTATGGGGTGATCATGGTCGACTACTGGCTGATCCGCAAAAGCCAGGTGGATGTACCGCAGCTGTACAGCGAAGACGCGCAAGGGGTTTATTACTACAGCCGGGGCGTGAACCTGCGCGCAGTGGCGGCGTTCGTGCCGGCAGCGGTGATCGCCATTCTCTTGGCGTTGTTGCCCGGGTTTGCCAGCGTCTCGCCATTCTCCTGGCTGTTTGGCGCCGGTATTGCAGGGCTGCTGTACCTGCTGATCGCCAAGCGCCAGCCGTTCTACGCCGATGTCAGCGGCGAAAGCATTGCCGTCGATAACGTCAGTCATTAAACAAGGACATTCCATGCGCATCCTCGTGGTCAACGTCAACACCACCGAATCCATCACCCAAACCATCGCTGAGCAGGCACGCAGCGTGGCCTCGCCGGGCACCGAAATTGTCGGGCTCACCCCCTACTTCGGCGCCGAGTCGGTGGAGGGCAACTTTGAAAGCTACCTGGCCGCCATCGCGGTCATGGACCGCGTAATGGCCTACGACCAGCCATTTGATGCGGTGATCCAGGCCGGCTACGGCGAGCATGGCCGCGAAGGCCTGCAGGAATTGCTCAGCGTGCCGGTGGTGGATATCACCGAGGCCGCGGCCAGCACGGCGATGTTCCTGGGCCATGCCTACTCGGTGGTGACCACCCTGGACCGCACCGTGCCACTGATCGAAGACCGGCTCAAACTCGCCGGCCTGTACCAGCGCTGCGCCTCGGTGCGGGCCAGCGGCATGGCGGTGCTGGAGCTGGAAGAAAACCCACTGGCCGCCATGGAAGCCATCGTGCGCCAGGCGGAACTGGCCATCCTTGAGGACAAGGCGGAAGTGATCTGCCTGGGCTGCGGCGGCATGGCCGGGCTGGACGAGCAGATTCGCCAGCGTACCGGGGTGCCGGTGGTGGATGGGGTGACGGCGGCGGTGACGATCGCCGAGTCGCTGGTGCGGTTGGGGTTGTCGACGTCCAAGGTCAGGACCTATGCGACACCAAGGCCGAAGAAAATCCTGGGCTGGCCCGGCAAGTTCGGCCACTGAAGATCAAAATGTGGGAGGGGCCTTGCCCCCCCCACAGTTGGAACTCTGTTTACTTTGCGACCGCACTGAATCTGCGGCCCAATTGCTGCTCGGCAAACTGCTCAATCACAAAATCCACAAACGCCCGGGTCTTGCCCGGCAGCAGCTTGTGTTCGGCGTAGTAGATGGAGATATTGCCGTCATCCACATACCAATCCGGCAGCACCCGCACCACCGCGCCACTGTCGAGGAACGGCACGGCCATCGGCAGGCTGACCAGCGCAATGCCCAGGCCTTGGGCGCTGGCGCAGCAGGCGGCCTCGGAATCACTCATGGTCATGACAGGCTTGAGCAGCAGCGGGCTGTGCTCGCGCTCGCGGTGGGTCAGTTGCCATGAGCGCACCCGGCCCGTCTGCGGCGAGCGGATCAGGATGCCGTGGCAACGCGACAACTCCTCGGGCGCACTCACCACAGGGCGTTGCGCCAGATAAGCCGGCGACGCCACCAGCACCCGGTGCGCCGGCGTCAACTTGCGTGCAACCACGCCTTGGGGCAGTTCAAAGCCACCGCCAATGGCGGCGTCAAAGCCTTGGCCGATCAAGTCGACCTGGCGGTTATCGAAATGCCAGTCCGGGCTGATGTCCGGAAAGCGCCGCATGAACTCCCCCAGCAACGGCACAACATAGCGATTGCCAAACACCGTGCCCATGCTCACCTTCAGCGTGCCCACCGGCCGCCCTTCAGCGCTGGCCAGGTTGGCCACGGCGTTCTGAATCGTGGTGAGGCTCCCGCTCACTTCGCCCAGGAACAGCTTGCCGGCTTCGGTCAGGGTCAGGCGCCGGGTGCTGCGCTGGAACAGCCTGACACCCAGGCGCGCTTCCAGCTTGGCCACGCTTTTGCCAACCGCGGCCGGCGTCAGGCTGAGGTGCCGCGCAGCCTCGGCGAAGCTGCCGCCCTCGGCGCTGCGCACAAAGCATTCGATACTGCCAAAGCTCTCCATGACCTGCCACTCTAAACTTTTGGTTTACACAGACTATAGCAATCACGCTCTACCGGACTGATCGTGCGAGGTCGATACTCGGCTCATCTACTACTTGGAGATGGACATGACCACAGCAAATCTCACCGGTAAAGTCGCCTTGGTTCAAGGCGGTTCCCGCGGCATCGGCGCCGCCATCGTCAGGCGCCTGACCGCGCAGGGCGCTGCCGTTGCCTTTACCTACGTCAGCTCGGCCGCCAAGGCTGAAGCCTTGCAGGACAGCGTGACAAGCGCGGGCGGCAAAGCCCTGGCGATTCAAGCCGACAGCGCCGATGCCACAGCGATTCGCACAGCGGTCAACGCCACCGTCGAAGCGTTTGGGCGTCTGGACATTCTGGTGAACAACGCCGGCGTGCTGGCTATCGCCCCGCTGGAAGACTTCACGCTGGAAGACTTCGACCAGACCCTGGCGATCAACGTGCGCAGCGTGTTTATCGCCACCCAGGAAGCCGCCAAACATATGGGCGAAGGTGGCCGCGTAATCAATATCGGCAGCACCAACGCCGAGCGCATGCCGTTTGGCGGTGGCGGCCCGTATGCGATGAGCAAGGCGGCGCTGGTAGGTTTGACCAAGGGTTTGGCGCGAGACCTGGGGCCACGGGGTATCACCATCAACAACGTGCAGCCGGGGCCGGTGGACACGGATATGAACCCGGCGAACAGTGAGTTTGCCGAGAGCCTGATCGGGCTGATGGCGGTGGGCCGGTATGGCCATGTGGAGGAGATTGCCAGCTTTGTGGCCTATCTTGCAGGGCCGGAAGCGGGCTACATCACGGGTGCCAGCCTGACCATCGATGGGGGGTTCAGCGCCTGAGAGTTTTACAACACTGCATAACCAATATGGGAGGCTTGCTCTAATGCCGTCTGTAGGAGCGAGCTTGCTCGCGAAAAACTCACAGGCACCGCGCTCATTCAGAAAGCACGCGTTATCGTTAACGTTTTTCGCGAGCAAGCTCGCTCCTACAGAGGGCGGTGTACGCTTACTGACTGGCAAGCCCCCTCCCACATTTTGCCCTGTGTTGAATCAGGCCATGGGTGGCAAGCCATAGGCCGCCAGATCAAACTCCGCCAGCCTGCGGATAATCTGGTCGGCATGCTGATACTTGCTGTCAGCCATCGCTTCATCGGGCACGGCGATGGCGGTCATGTGCGCCGCTTTCGCCGCCGTCACGCCGAACGGCGAGTCCTCGAACACCAGGCAATCCTCGGGCGCCACGCCCAGGCGACGCGCTGCGGTGAGGAAGATATCCGGCGCGGGCTTGGCGGCACCGACTTCCGGGTCGTCGGCAGTCACAATGGTGTCGAACAGGCCAAACCACTCGCGGTGCAAAGTGGTCTTGTGGCCGAACGAGTTTCGCGACGAACTGGTGCCCACGGCAATCGGAATGTGATGCGCCTTCAAATGCCGCACCAACGCCTCGGCGCCAGGCATGCCCAGGGCCTTGGGGAAACGCTCGCTCATCAGCGGCTCGCGAATCTCGAGAAACTCGGCCGGTGTGATCGGCAAGTCCAGCGCCTTGACGACATAATCGGCCAGGTCCTGTGCACCGCGCCCGATGATGTGCTGCTTGATGCTCCAGTCATAGGTGCGGCCATAGCGTTCGGCAATGATTTGCGTGACTTCGGTATAGATGCCTTCGGTATCCAGCAACAACCCGTCCATATCGAAAATCACGGCCTTGATCGGGACAGCGGTACGCGGTGCATTCATCACAACAGAACCTTGGGGGAAGGACTAAATGGTTTCAGCACAATAACGGCCGCACTCGCTTGCGGGCAACCCTTTACACTGCCTGCTTTCCCTTAGAAGTACCTGCGATGCTCTTTCGTCTAGCCGCCGACAGCCTGGTGCTGTTCCATTTATGCTTCATCCTGTTCGTGTTGTTCGGTGGCCTGCTGGCGCTCAAATGGCGACCGCTGATCTGGCTGCACCTGCCCGCAGCCGCCTGGGGCGTTGCCGTCGAGGTGTTTCACCTGCCCTGCCCGCTCACTCGCTGGGAAAACCTGTTGCGCCACATGGCTGGGCAGAAGGGTTATGGCGCAGGCTTCATCGAACATTACATCATCGCGCTGATCTACCCGGCCGGGCTCACGCCGCAGATCCAGCTGGGCCTGGGCGCGCTGGTGCTGTTGATCAACATTGCGGTGTATGGGCACCTGATCCGACGTTATCGACAGGCTTGAGACAGCCGCCCTGGTGAAGAATCAGGCTCCCCTGCCTCTTCATAGACGCCGCCATGTCCGAAGCCTTCGAAGTCCCGAGCCCCCACGAAAAACACCTCGAACACACCACCGAACAGGCCCACGGCCGAGGCGACACCTTCGCCAGCCGTATCGCGGTGATGACCGCCATCATGGCCACCGTCGGCGCCATGCTCAGCTACCAGGCCGGCTCCAGCGAAAGCGAGGCGGCGATGGACAAGAACAACGCCGCGATCATCAAGACCGAAGCCGCCAACCAGTGGAATTACTACCAGGCCAAATCCAGCCGCCAGAACCTGGCGGAACTGGCCACGCATATTCCCGGCGTGGATGCCGCCCACTACAACGACGAAATCCAGCGCTATAAAAGCCAGAAAGAAGACGTGCGCAAACAAGCCGAAAAGCTTGAAGCCACCTCCCTGGAATGGGACCGCAAATCCGAAGAAGCGCTGCACCAGCACCATCGCTGGGCCCAGGCGATGACGGCGATTCAGATCGCGATCTCACTGGCGGCAATTACCTTGCTCACGCGCAAGGAATGGCTCAAGCGCATGGCGTACGCGGCCGGCGGCGTGGCCGTGGTACTCGGCAGCCTGGCGTGGCTGCATCTCTGACGGTGGGAGGGGGCTTGGCCTAATACAGTCTGCAGGAGCGAGCTTGCTCGCGAAAAACGTCAACGATAACGCGTGCTTTCTGAATGAACGCGGTGCCTGTGAGTTTTTCGCGAGCAAGCTCGCGCCTACAAAAAGCCTTAACTGACTGGCATTAGGGCTTGCCCCGATGGCGGCCTGACTGCCGTCACAAACCTTGGCTGGCTGATTTCAATCCGCCACCTGAGCGATTAAAGTGTCGCGCCTCGAGAATTGAATCTCGAGATTCAGCCCATGGAGTTACGCGTGAAGTACGTCAGTAAAGTAGCAACAGCCGCCGTTCTTGGTCTCACCCTGGCAGGTTGCACCGGCACCGCCATGAAAACCCAGCAATACGACGCCAGCCAATACACCGTGCTCGGCCACAGCGAAGCCAGCGCCACCGGCATCATGCTGCTGGGCGTTATCCCGATCGGCCAGAACAGTCGCTTCGTCCGCGCTCAGGATGCAGCCATCAAGGCCAAAGGCGGCGACGCGATGATCAACACCCAAATCCAGGAAAAATGGTTCTGGGCCTGGGTCCTCAATGGCTACACCACCAAGATCTCCGGTGATGTGATCAAGTTGAAAACTGCGCAATAAGTATCCGGCTGCCAGAGCGCAAAGCCTGGCAAGCGACGTATCATGGGCCTGACTCCAGAGGATGGCCCATGAACCTCGGTATCCGTTACGCCCGTCTCGCTGACGCTCAATTCTGAATCATTTCTGACCGCTGTGCGGGTTTGGGCAACGTCCTACACGCCTTGCAGAAATGCGGGGCTCCCGTTTGAAAATCACCATGCCTATAGTCACCCAGTCACTCATAGGGTGACCGGGTTTGGCGACTCGACTATTAAGACGGCAAAAGCCTCCCGGCTGATTTGCGGGATGCCCCTGCACGCAATAAGCTGCTCAATGGTAGCTGTGCGTGGGAGACCTTCGGGTCTGCCGGTCTTTGTCCGTTCTTAATGCCGGTTCGCCAACCTGCGTACAGTTGCCACCTTTTGTTTGGCGACAAAAAGGTGGCTCATACCCCTCAAAGCGAACGGACATAACGCATGAACCAATACATAGCCCTCACCAACAACGACAGCGCCACCCCTGCCCTTTTTGTCGACACCACCGCGCCGCTGGAAATACTTCTCGACGCGGCAACCTATCGACTCCGCGCCGTTACCCAAGTCCTTGAGAACCTCGCACTACGCAGTGACATCAGCAGTGATGCTGTCGTACTCAGCGATTTCGCGTTGCTCTGCTCAATACCACTACGCGACGGATGCGATTTGCTGGACGTCATTGGGCGGCGGATTGACATGCCTTGCGCCTGACCTAGATCGCCACATTTTCAAACCGCAGAAATAACAAAACCCCTGATTTTTCGCAAAATCAGGGGTTTGTTTACTTTTCAGTTCAAGGTGCAGAAAATCAAGACTCGCCCATCGGCCAAACCTATAAAAATGAAAGCCTTATACATCTCCACGCTTATCGTTTTATCGCTGCCTTACACGACGCTATCTCTCGCAGACAACACCAATGGCAAAACCCTTTATTTGCAAAAGTGCGCCATGTGCCACGGAGCAGATATCAAAGGCACGGGGCCGCTGGCGACTAAAAGCACCCCGCCTACGCCTGATCTCACAACGCCCACATTCAAGAAGCGGCTGCATGATTACCCGGGCGTTATCGTGTCGTCGATCATACTTCGTCCAAATGGAGACTTGATTCCGAAAACCTTGCGGGAGAATGGCGTGAAGCTGCCGCCGCACGCCTGGAGCGTTAAGGACTTTCGCGATTTGAATGAATATATGGGTGGTGTCATCTCACAAAGCCGATGATTTGAAGGTGAGCACCACCCATCAAACGAGTATCTGAATCTACTTCGAAATCGGACTCAGCAATCGATTCATGGCAACAATCTCGTCATGGCTGGGATTATCTCCAAGCTTCGCGAAATTCTCCGGCATACGGTCTCGAATTTTCGCCGCCGCACCTTTGACTGCGGCATCAAGCGCGCGACGCATATCACTGGCCGCGTAGTCGCAGCAATAGGCCGGCGTGGAGGGTTGCTGCCGCCAGGACTGCTCAAGCGAGCCGGAATAAACGGGATCAAAACCCACCTCACTGACTAATTCCATCACCGTTTCCAGGGCACGTTCATCATCCCCGGCAACGGCAGCCGCCAGTCTCACAGGACTGCCTTCCGGTTGACCCAATTCAGCCAGCGTATAGGCCAACAAATTGTTGAACGCCTTGATCACCGGCCTGCCAATCTGCCTGGATACCCAAACGCTTTCGGTCATCCCGTCATCAATGGCTGGGATGTTGGCGTCACGCAGCCCGGGATAATAATTGCCGGTATCGATAACCGGCACGTCCGCCGGGACTGACGCGAACAAATCATCGGGCAGCTCAGCCACGGCAGGCAGAGGGATAGACAGCACGATCACCTGCGCACCCCGCACCGCGCCAAACACATCAGACGGTGTCGCGCCTATCTCACTGGCGAATGCCCGAGCACCTTCAATGCCCTTGGAGTTAGCGACCACGACGTCGTGACCCGCTGCTGTCAGTTTCCGAGCAAGCGTGCCGCCGATATTCCCTGTTCCAATAATTCCGATTTTCATGGATCTCACCTTTGATTTCAGCTCAGGCGTTCACCTTAAGAGAACAGTGAGATAATGGTAAGTACACACCAAAAGGTAAGTAACGAACCTATCATATGAATAGCCAAAGAGAGTGGAACTGCAGCGACCCCCAAAATCGCGTGAAATGGGCGGAGGCCACATTGGAAACCCTTCGCGTTCTGGAGGGCAAATGGAAAATCATCATTCTTTGCCAACTGTTCGCCGCCAAGGGCCCGCTGCGCTTTTCCGACCTGGAAAAGCTGATTGAAGGTATTAACCAAAAAATGCTGATTCAGCAGCTCAAGCAGCTTGAGAAGGACGGCATCGTTCGCCGTACGGTCTACCCTCAGGTACCGCCCAAGGTAGAGTACGAATTGACTGTCGACGGGTATGCGCTGGGGCCGTCGATGCAGGCGCTGATTGAATGGGCCGAGAACAGGCGAGGCACGCCGCAAGCCTGAATTTTCAGACGCCAGAAACCACAAACCCCCGGCTTTCTTTAGGAAAACCGGGGGTTTGTGTTTACTTAATGTGGCGGTGAAGGAGAGATTCGAACTCTCGATACAATTTCTTGTATACACACTTTCCAGGCGTGCTCCTTAAGCCACTCGGACACTTCACCGTATCTCGGCAAACCAGTTCAGTCTGTCGAGGCGCGCTAATGTAGTCGAAAGCCTTTCTGATGGCAAAGGTTTTTTTCAGAATTTTCATGCGCTTAGACGGGTATGCCGGAACGGGCTCTGTGGGCGGTGGTGATTGTGCCAATCTCGGGCATGGATCGGGATGGTCTACGCTGGCTGTTGTGCCCTGCTTCAGGCGCTCTACTGCCGGCGGTGAAGCAAAAGCCTGACTGGGCAGTCAGTCACGGCGCTTTACCCGCGCGGGCGCGGTGGGTAACGTCTGCTGCATTCTTCTATAACAAGCCCTATAAGGAATCGCGTCATGAGTGAGTTGATTGCCTACCACCTCGAAGACGGTATCGCGACCCTGACCCTGAGCAACGGCAAGGTGAATGCCATTTCTCCAGCGGTGGTCAGTGCGTTCAATGCGGCGCTGGATCAGGCGGAGCAGGATCGGGCAGTGGTGGTCATCACGGGCACGCCGGGGATTCTGTCGGGCGGTTATGATTTGAAGGTGATGACGGCCGGCCCCAAAGAGGCCATCGGCCTGGTGACGTCCGGCTCGACGCTGGCGCGGCGCCTGTTGTCGCATCCGTTCCCGGTGGTCGTGGCGTGCCCTGGGCATGCGGTGGCCAAGGGGGCGTTTCTGCTGCTGTCGGCGGATTATCGCATTGGGGTTGAGGGACCGTTCAGCATTGGCCTGAATGAAGTGGCGATCGGCATGACCATGCACCACGCCGGGATCGAGTTGGCGCGCGATCGTCTGCGCAAGTCGGCGTTTCATCGCTCGGTAATCAATGCCGAGATGTTTGACCCGCAAGGCGCTTTGCAAGCGGGTTTCCTCGACAAGGTGGTGGCACCGGAAGAATTGCACGCGGCGGCATTGGAAGCGGCGCGGCAGTTGAAGAAGATCAATATGAACGCGCACAAGCAGACCAAGTTGAAAGTGCGTAAAGCGCTGCTGGAGGCGTTGGACGATGCGATTATCCAGGATCAGGGCCACAGCCTGATTTAACACGCTACACGTGCTGTACCGAAGCCCGACCTTGAGTCGGGCTTTTTCTTACAGCTCAAGCCGAAACAGCCTGCGCCGCTCTAGACAGGCTTTATCGGCCTATGTTGAAACATGCGCTCAAACATCGCCTATCTCCTACGTCTGTAGGGGCAATTGCCGAATACAGTGCACATCCGTACACTGCGCCACCTTTTGTCCCGATGGGCCGTGTCGATGCTTTTTCTGTTACGTATGTTGTTGATGAGCCTGCACTTTATGCTCGCTGGGGTACTGGGCGTGCTCGTAGGAGTGTCCCGACCGTTCAATCCGGACAACAGTCGCCTCTGCGCCCGCCTCTATGCACTGCCGGCCATGTGGATACTGCGCTTGAAGGTAACGAAGGATGTCGACTCGCTGCGCAACAAGCCTGGCACCTGCGTGGTGATCGCCAACCACCAGTCCAACTATGATCTGTTTGTGCTCGGTACCGTGGTACCGCACCGTACGGTGTGCATTGCCAAGAAAAGCCTGAAATGGGTGCCGTTGTTCGGCCAGTTGTTCTGGCTGGCCGGCAATGTGTTGATCGACCGCGGCAATGCGCACAAGGCACGCCGGGCCATGCTCACCACCACCCGTACCCTGCAGCATGAAGACACGTCCATCTGGGTATTTCCGGAAGGCACGCGCAACCTGGGCAAAGGGTTGTTGCCGTTCAAAAAGGGCGCGTTCCATATGGCGATTGCCGCCGGCGTGCCGATCGTGCAGGTGTGTGTCAGTAATTACGTCACGCATATGCGACTTAATCGCTGGAACAGTGGCGAGGTGCTCATACGTTCGTTGGCGCCGATTCCTACTGTGGGGATGACGGCGGACGACGTTCCGAGGTTGATGCAGGCGTGCCAGGCGCAAATGGACGCGTGCATTGCGCAAATGGATCGCGAGCTGCAAAGCGCTTGAACGATCACTCCAGGGAACGCCATTCACGCTAAGCTGCCCAACATCTGTCCTCTTGAAAAGAAGTGATCAGCACCATGGGTAGAGTCGTTGCGGCCGCCGTCTACAGCGCCGGAAAGAAAGTCACGGATATCACCCTCGATGAAGGTGCGGCCTGGGCCGCCAAACCCGGCCACTTTGTGTGGATCGGCCTGGAAGAACCCAGCGCCCAGGAACTGAACAACCTGCAACGCCAGTTCAACCTGCATGAACTGGCGATCGAAGACGCCATGGAGAAGCACAGCCGCCCGAAGCTGGAAACCTTCGGCGACGCGCTGTTTATCGTCACGTACTCACCGGTGCGCGAGAACGGCAAGCTGGAGTTTATCGAGACCCATATCTTCGCCGGCAACGGCTACATCATCACCGCCCGCAACGGGCATTCGGCGTCCTACGGGTTTGTGCGCCAGCGCTGTGAGGCACGTCCGTTGTTGCTGGAGCATGGGGAAGATTTCGTACTCTATGCCTTGCTGGATTTCGTCACCGAAAACTACCAGCCGGTCAGCGAAGCGATCCACGCCGAGATCGATGAACTGGAGCGCAATGTGCTGTGCAGTTCCCTGAGCGAGCGCGACATCCAGAACCTTCACGGCCTGCGCCGCGACGTGCTGCGGCTCAAGCGCTATGTAGCGCCGATGGTGGAGATCAGCCAGGAGCTGCAGAAGCTGAGCTTCCCGTTTATCGACAAGAACATGCGCCCGTATTTCCGTGACGTGCAGATCCACGTCACGCGGCAGATGGAAGACCTGACGACCCTGCGCGACATTGCCAGCCAGACCATCGAGATCGGCGTATTGCTGGAGGCTTCGCGCCAGAGCGTGGTGCAGCGCAAGTTCGCCGCCTGGGCCGCGATCCTGGCGTTCCCCACCGCGGTGGCGGGGATTTATGGGATGAATTTCCAGAACATGCCCGAGCTGCAATGGCACTACGGCTACTTTGCAGTGCTCGGGTTTATTGGGGTGGGCTGCACCAGCCTGTGGGCGAGCTTCAAACGGTCGGGTTGGCTTTAGCGTTGTGCGCCACAAAGCGCATCATCCATTCCGCCACGGTCGCACCATGGTGGTCGCGCTCAAGGCTGGCCACGCCGTTGGTGTAGACCTTTTCGCCCAGGGTTGTCTGAAGAATTTCCAGCAATTCGCGGGAATAGTCCTGAACGAATTCCGGGTGGCCCTGGAAGCACAGCACCTGGTCACCGATGTGATACGCCGCGATGGGGCAAAACTCACTGGAGGCGATGACCGTGGCATTTTTCGGCAAGGTGGTGACCTGATCCTGATGACTGATCAACAGCGTCAGTTGCGGTACTTCAGGGCTCATCCACGGCGCCTTGGCATCGAGCGTGTAATCGTGGATGCCCATGCCCCAGCCCTGGCTGGCGCGTTCGGTCTTGCCGCCGAGCAGCAGCGCCAGTAACTGATGGCCGAAGCAGATACCCAGCAGCTTGTCGCCGCGCTCGTAGCGCTGCAGCACGTAGGTCTTGAGGGTCTGGATCCATGGGTCGGTGCCGAACGAGTCGGCCTTGCTGCCGGTGATCAGGTACGCGTCAAACACTTCGTTATCCGGCGGGTATTCACCCTGCACCACGTTGTACACCACAAACTCGGCTGCAATCGGCTGCTTGGCGAACAGGCGCTTGAACATCTGCCCGTAGCCTTGGTACTGATCGATCAGGCCCGGACGCAGGATATCGGTTTCCAGGATGCACACGCGTAGCGACATAAAAAATACCTGACACGGCGATGGGAATATTGAACACCCCAGAGCGTGCCTTGAAATACACCTTCAAGGCAAGCGCCCTCCCTCATTTAGATCAGTTGAACACCTCGCCCTTGGCCGCTTTTTCCAGCAACAACGCCGGTGGCGCAAAGCGCTCTCCATATTGCCCTGCCAGATAGCGCGCCCGGGCGATGAAGTCGTTCAGGCCATACTGGTTGATAAACTGCAGCGCGCCGCCACTCCACGCCGCAAAGCCAATGCCGAAGATCGAACCGATATTGGCGTCGGCGGTGGACATCAATACGCCCTCCTCCACACAGCGCACGGTTTCGATGGCCTGGATAAACAACAAGCGGTCGCGCACGTCCTGGGGCGAAATCTGTTTATCGGGCTGTTCGAACCGCGTCTTGAGTTCGGGCCACAGGCGCTTCCGGGCGCCTGCCGGATAGTCATAAAAACCGCCACCCGCGGCTTTGCCCGTGCGCTTGTGCTCATTGACCAGCAGCTCGATCACCGCCGTCGCCGGATGGCTCGGCGCTGCCTTGCCCTGCGCTTGCAGGTCCTTGGCGGTTTGCTGTCGGATATGGCTCATGAGGCTCAGGGACACTTCATCGGACACCGCCAGCGGCCCCACCGGCATGCCGGCCTTGCGCGCTTCGGTCTCGATCAGCGGCGCGGCCACGCCTTCGCCGAGCATGGCGATGCCTTCGTTGGTGAACGTGCCGAATACCCGCGAGGTGAAGAAGCCGCGGCTGTCATTGACCACAATCGGGGTTTTCTGGATTTGCAGTACGAAGTCGAAACCCCGAGCCAGGGTTTCGTCGCGGGTATGAGCGCCCTTGATGATTTCCACCAAGGGCATCTTGTCCACCGGGCTGAAGAAATGCAGGCCGATGAATTTGCCAGGGTCGGGCACTGCGCTCGCCAGGCCGCTGATGGGCAATGTCGAGGTGTTGGACGCGATCACCGCGTCTGCACCGACCACGCGTTGCGCGGCGGCGGTTACCCTGGCCTTGAGTTCGCGGTCTTCGAACACTGCTTCGATCACCAGGTCACAGCCGGCCAGGTCAGCGTCTTCCTGTGCAGGCTGAATCCGCGCCAGGGTGGTTTCCCGCTGCTCGGCGGTCAGTTGCCCACGGCTGACTTTCTTGTCCAGCAACGCCGCCGAATGGGCCTTGCCCTTCTCGGCAGCGGCCAGGTTGACGTCCTTGAGCACCACGTCGATGCCCGCACAGGCACTCACGTAGGCAATACCCGCCCCCATCATGCCGGCGCCAAGTACGCCGACCTTGCGCGTCACATACCGCGCAAAACCTGGTGGTCGCGAGCTGCCGGCGTTGATTTCATTGAGTTGAAACCAGAACGTGCCGATCATGTTTTTCGCCACCTGCCCGGTCACCAACTCGGTGAAATAGCGGGTTTCGATCAGGTGCGCAGTGTCGAAATCCACTTGGGCGCCTTCCACGGCGGCGCAGAGAATTTTCTCAGGCGCCGGGAAACAGCCCTGGGTCTTGCTGCGCAGGATCGACGGCGCAATGGCGAGCATCTGCGCGACTTTCGGGTGCGACGGCGTGCCTCCGGGAATCTGATAGCCCTTGTTGTCCCACGGCTGCCTGGCCTGCGGGTTAGCGAGGATCCAGGCGCGCGACTTGGCCAGCAGCTCGTCGCGATCTGCCGCCACGTCATCGATCAGTCCCGCCTGCAATGCCTGCGCCGGCCGCACTTTCTTGCCTTCCAGCAGATACGGCAAAGCTTTTTCCAGGCCCAACAGGCGCACCATGCGCACAACCCCGCCACCGCCCGGCAACAGGCCCAAGGTGACTTCCGGCAAGCCGAGCTGCACGGAAGGATCGTCCAGCGCGATACGGTGATGACAGGCCAGGCAAATCTCCCAGCCGCCACCAAGGGCCGCGCCGTTGATCGCGGCCACCACCGGCTTGCCGAGGATTTCCAGGCTGCGCAGTTGGGCCTTCAACACGCCTACGCCGACATAAAATTCCTGAGCGTGGGCGGTGTCGACCTGGATCAGCTCGTTGAGGTCGCCACCGGCAAAAAAGGTTTTCTTGGCCGAGGTGATGATCACCCCGGCCAGGGTGTCTTTTTCCGCCTCCAGGCGCGCGACGGTGGCCGCCATCGCTTCACGGTAGGCCGCGTTCATGGTGTTGGCGCTTTGGCCGGGCATGTCGAGGGTCAGCACCACGATCTGGTCCTGGCCTTTTTCGTAACGAATGGCGTCGGTCATGACAGTGTCCTTGGGCTCAGAGGCGTTCGATGAGGGTGGCGATGCCCATGCCACCGCCAACACACAGGGTGGCCAGGCCGTAGCGCTGCCGACGCACCTCCAGCTCGTCGAGCAAGGTGCCGAGGATCGCGCAGCCGGTGGCGCCCAGTGGGTGGCCCATGGCGATCGAGCCGCCATTGACATTGACGCGGGCGGCATCGATCCCCATGTCCTTGATGAATTTGAGCACGACCGACGCAAACGCCTCGTTGACCTCGAACAGGTCGATGTCCTCGACGCGCAGGCCGGCCTTGGCCAGCGCCTTGCGGGTGGCCGGTGCAGGGCCGGTGAGCATGATGGTCGGGTCGGTGCTGGTGACGGCCGTGGCGACGATGCGCGCCCGTGGTTGCAGGCCCAGTTCGCGCCCCTTGGCCTCCGAGCCGATCAGCATCAGCGCGGCACCGTCCACGATGCCGGAGCTGTTGCCCGGCGTGTGCACATGGTGGATGCGTTCCACATGGCTGTAGACCCGCAACGCGGTGGCGTCAAAACCCATCTGGCCGATCATTTCGAAGCTGGGCTTGAGCTTGCCCAAGCCCTCGAGGGTTGAGTCGCCGCGGATGAATTCGTCATGGTCCAGCAGCACGATGCCGTTCTGGTCCTGCACCGCGATCAGTGATTTGTTGAAGGAACCCTCTGCTCGCGCCCTGGCGGCTTTCTGCTGGGACTGTAGGGCAAAGGTATCCACGTCCTGGCGAGTGAAGCCTTCCAGGGTAGCGATCAGGTCGGCACCGATGCCCTGAGGCGTGAAGTGGCTCTGCAGGTTGGTTTGCGGGTCGAGTACCCAGGCGCCACCGTCGCTGCCCATGGGCACGCGGGACATGGATTCGACACCGCCCGCCACCACCAGGTCTTCAAAACCGGAGCGTACTTTCATCGCCCCCAGGTTGACGGCCTCCAGGCCCGAGGCGCAGAAGCGGTTGATCTGCACGCCGGCGACGCTGACGTCCCAGTCCGCCACCAGCGCGGCGGTCTTGGCGATATCGGCGCCTTGGTCGCCCACCGGAGTGACGCAGCCGAGGACGATGTCATCCACTTGGCGAGTGTCGAGGTCATTGCGCTGCGCCAGCGCGGTGAGCAAGCCGGCGACAAGATTCACCGGCTTGACGCTGTGCAGGGCGCCGTCGGCCTTGCCCTTGCCACGGGGTGTGCGTATCGCATCAAAGATCAAAGCCTGGGTCATGATGTCCTCGAACCACAGTGGGCGTATGCCCCTTACCTTAAGCCCGATTGACACGGTTTCAATGACGGATGCGCTCAATGCCTTTGACCCCCTCGCTCGGACGAACGGTAGGCAGCTATGAGAAATCACGGGTTAATCGTTTTAGCTGTCTAGCCTCGGGGCTGGCGCCAAGATGGCACTAGGCCTCATGCCTTTTTAAGCAGAAAACGTGATGAGCTGATATGAAATGGATCTATGCGACGAAGAACGAGGGCTCTAAGGTTGAATCTGTAAGAAGCTGCTGCCGGGTTTTGCTGGAGCGGTTGTAAGAAAAGTGTCACGCCAGATCGCGATACTGGACTCACCGGCACGCATTTGACGCTCAGGAATAACAACAAAAGGCAGTCAGCCATGTTCAAGCATTCGAAAGTACGTCAGGCGGGACTTATTCTGTTCGCCACCACACTGATTCTGATCTTGCCCAATTTAACCAAGGTTATCGGGTGACGACGCGAGCGATCTGTTGCGTGCACCCACAGCATCGGGACTGCAGCTTTTGGCAGCACCTGCCGGGACATTGCCAATAGCGGTCCCGTTGCGGGGGCTGTCTTTTTGCGTGCGGATTTGCGCTATCGTGCCTTTCCCGCCATTTCGAACCCGGGTTCCTCCTTTGAAATTGATCCTCGCCTTTGTTGCCCTGCTGCTGGCCCTGCCCGCCTGGGCGGCGCAATTGACCATTGAACTGGACCACGCCAGCAAGACCTGGCAGACCGCGGACCTGCTCAAGCACCCCGACGCGCAGACGGTGCAGATCGTTGATGATGTTTCCTACAAGCGCACCATGGTCTATCGCGCAGTGCCTTTGGCGCTTCTCCTACCGGGTTTGAAGCCTGCGAGCCACCTGCAAGCGGTTGCTCTTGATGGTTTCGCCGCCGAACTTTCCGCCGCGCCGCTGCTGGAAAAAACCGGCGCCCGCGCCTGGCTGGCGGTGGAAGACCCGGCCCATCCCTGGCCCGCACTGGGGCAAGGCAAACCGAGCGCCGGGCCGTTCTACCTGGTATGGACCGACCCGCAGGCAGGGCATATCAGCCCGGAGCAGTGGCCGTTCCAGATCTCCAGCATCAAGCAGTTGCAGACGGTTGCCGAGCGTTTCCCCGCCTTGTTACCCGACCCCAAGTTGCCGGCGGATGACCCAGTCAATCAAGGCTTCGCGCTGTTTCAGAAGAACTGCCTGGCTTGTCATCGTCTTAATGGCGCCGGTGATGCACAAGTGGGACCGGATCTGAATATTCCCTACAATCCCACCGAATATTTCGGCGGGGATTTCCTCAAGCGGTACATCCGTGACCCGCAAAGTCTGAGGCACTGGCCGCAGGCGAAGATGCCGGCGTTCGCGACCAGTGTGTTGCCGGACAACGAGTTGAATCTGCTGGTGGCGTATTTGCAGCATATGGCGGGGCGCAAGAAACAGCCTTGAGGCTTGCGTAGCGGGCTTGCCCTAATACCAGTTGTAGGAGCGAGCTTGCTCGCGAAAAACGTCAACGATAACGCGTCCTTTCTGAATGAGCGCGGTGCCTGTGAGTTTTCGCGAGCAAGCTCGCTCCTACAGACGGTATCAGGGCAATCCCCTTCCCACATTTGGACGGCATTAAGTCTCAGATTATTGCTGCTGGACAGAAATCACCGGGGTCGGCGCCACGAACACCTTGGCATGCATCTGCTCATGCCCGCCCCCACGGCGCATGCCGCGCACCGGGCAGGCGTCCAGATAGTCCAGGCCTACGGCCAGCTTCAAGTGCCGTTCCGGCCGGGCCAGTTGGTTGGTCACATCAAAACTGTACCAGGCGTCATCCAGCCAGGCTTCGGCCCAGGCATGGCTGGCCAGGTGCGTGCTGTCTTCGGTATACAAATACCCGGATACATACCGCGCCGGTATCCCCAGGCTGCGCGCGCAGGCCAGGAACGCATGGGTATGGTCCTGGCAGACGCCCGCGTGGCCGGCGAAGGCTTCGGCCGCGCAGGTGTCGACCTGGGTGGCGCCCGGCGTGTAGCGCATCGATTGGTTCAGGGCCTGCATCAGGTCGATCAGGGCCGTGCGGTCACGCCGCTGATGACAGTGCTGCCGGGCGAAACCGCGCAGGGCTTCGTCGGGCTCGGTCAGGCGCGTGCAACGCAGGAACGGAAAGGCCGACTGGTTCTCGTGTTCGGCCTCGCGCAGCTCGTCGATATCCACCTGGCCACGGGCGCCGATGATGATGCAGTCGTGAGGTTCGTCCAGGGTCAGCACATGCAGGATGTTGCCGAACGGGTCCACTTGCGCCCGCACGGGGCGCGGCAGGTCGAGCTGCCAGCTCAGCACATGCTGGCGCTCGCTGTCGTGGGGCGTCAGGCGCAGATACTGAATGCTGGCGCGCACCTGATCTTCGTAGCGGTAGGTGGTTTCGTGGCTGATGGAGAGTCTCATGCCGCCTCCAGGTGGGAACAGTTTCTAATCGACATAGGTCAGTCCTCGACCACCCAGGTGTCTTTGGTACCGCCGCCCTGGGACGAGTTGACCACCAGCGAACCTTCGCGCAGCGCCACGCGGGTCAGGCCACCGGGCACCACGCGGGTGTCCTTGCCGGACAGCACGAACGGGCGCAGGTCGATATGCCGCGGCGCGATGCCGTTTTCAACAAACGTCGGGCAGGTGGACAAACACAGGGTGGGTTGGGCGATATAGGCGTGGGGCTTGGCCTTGATGCGTGCGCGGAACGCCTCGATTTCCGCCGCCGTGGACGCCGGGCCCACCAGCATGCCGTAGCCGCCGGAGCCCTGGGTTTCCTTGACCACCAACTCGGGCAAGTGGGCCAGGACGTGGGACAGTTCGTCGGGCTTACGGCATTGAAACGTCGGAACGTTCTGCAGGATCGGTTCTTCATCCAGGTAAAAACGGATCATCTCGGTAACGAAGGGATAGACCGATTTGTCATCCGCCACCCCGGTGCCGATGGCATTGGCCAGCACCACAGTGCCCGAGCGGTAGGCGGCCAGCAGGCCCGGCACGCCGAGCATCGAGGCCGGGTTGAAGGCCAGCGGGTCGAGAAACGCGTCGTCGAGACGGCGATAGATCACGTCCACCGCTTTGGGGCCGTCGGTGGTGCGCATGAATACGCGGTCGTCACGCACGAACAAATCGGCGCCTTCCACCAGCTCCACGCCCATTTCCCGGGCGAGGAAGGCATGCTCAAAAAACGCACTGTTGAAGCGCCCCGGGGTCAGCACCACCACGCTGGGATTATCCAGGGGGCTGGCGCTTTTCAGGGTGTCGAGCAACAGGTTGGGGTAATGGTCAATCGGCGCGATGCGCTGGGCTGCGAACAGCTCCGGGAACAGGCGCATCATCATCTTGCGGTCTTCGAGCATGTAGCTGACACCGCTCGGCGTACGCAAGTTGTCTTCCAGTACGTAGTAAGTGCCATCGCCATCGCGAACCAGGTCGGCCCCGGAGATGTGGGAATACAGATCACGGTGCAGGTCCAGGCCCTGCATTGCCAACTGGTATTGCTCGTTGGCCAGTACCTGTTCGGCCGGAATGATCCCGGCCTCGATGATGCGTTGTTCGTGGTACAGGTCGGCGAGGAACATGTTCAGCGCCTTGACCCGCTGGATACAGCCGCGCTCGACCGTTCGCCATTCGCTCGCCGGGATGCTGCGGGGGATGGTGTCGAAGGGAATCAAGCGCTCAGTGCCTTGCTCGTCCCCATAAAGCGTGAAGGTGATGCCTGCCCGGTGGAATAGCAAGTCGGCCTCGCGCCGACGCTGGGCCAGCAGTTCAGCCGGGGTGTCGGCCAACCAGCGGGCGAACTGGCGGTAATGGGGCCGGACCTGCCCTGCCCCATCGTACATTTCATCGTAATAGGTGCGGATCATGCCGTACTCCTTGTCACCCGGACGCAAGGACCTTCGCAAGGCCCATGCCAGCGGCATAAACACCTGAAAATCAAAAGGCTGGACAACCCGGGAATTCGCATCGCACCGTCCTGGTGCGTGAACTGGCCGGAGTTTCGCCGCACGCGTCATGACAATGCGGCCTCTGACTATCAACAGCATAGTCAGAGTTGATTTCACTGCCCGCCTGCACCTGCGGATAATCGTTTCCATCAGCTGAACAGGACATGTCCTACAGCTAAGCCCTTTGCACAGCCAGTACCGTATCAACTCGTGTACTGATCGGCTCCTCGATCTTCCCTTTCAGCCACCCTATTCGGGTGGCTTTTTTTTGCGTGCACACAAAGCGCGAAGCACGCTCGCGAAAACGTGCGCGGAGCGCAAACAAAATCGGCCGACCCAAGGTCAGCCGATACGCTGTGTTGCTCATAAACACTACATGGGTAACCCACGCACCTCCTGCTTGACGCCCCAGCCTTCGATGATCCCGCCAAGGGGCTCTACCACTGCTTCAAAGTCCTGCTCGAAGTCTCCTATGCCGTCGTAGGTGGCGGACATGATTTTGCTCAGTTCCAGGTACCAGGCACCATCGTCGCGGGCGCTGACCTGAGCGTTCAGCGATTCTCCACGAAATCGACCCGCAGCCCTGCGCGCCCGTTCTTCATCAGGAAAAATGGCGTAGAACTCGATGGGGTGAAAACGTGAGAAGTCGAAGCCGCCTTCTTTCATGCGGCGCAGAACGTGGGTGCTGATGTCTTCTTGATAGGCTGTGCTCATGAAACGTCCTCCTCAGACTGATGGATAGACTTTCCGTGCTTCCTGAAGCCCGCGCGCTACTGGCGCGGGTACCACGGCAATGACCACCGCAGGAAAACAAGCATGTAGCTGACAAGACCAGACCTTAGCGATTCATTCGCTGATCTCGATTGCAGAGTAGCGCGAAGCAACCACCTGCACCAGAGGCACAAGGATGGCGCCCAGGGGAATATTCATGCGGCGGGTTCGACCCTCAGGTCTTTGATGCCGTTTTGATCGTGCAGGCTCTTGACCGTGGGATCCGGAACCCGATCAGCAAGATCGTTGAGGTCCAGCTTTTCCAATACCGGCGACACGCGTACGCGCACCAACTGTGCGGCCTCTTCCAGCGTCGGCTCATGATCGCAGTCAAATTGCTCGACTACCGGCTCACCACGGTCATTGATGAAAGAAATGTTCCACTTCGGCATCGGTGCCTCCTCGATAAAACCCATGTGTGGGCTCACATCTATCTGGACCTTGAGGCTTCAGCAAACGTTCCACTCAAGGCAGGAGGCACAGGATTCGCCGCGCTTACTGCTCGGCGTGTTCCTTCAGGGCTTTCAAGGTGTTGAACGGCGCGTCCACCACAAACTTGTTGGCCAACCACGACGGCACGCTGCCGCCTGGCTCGGTGTGCACCTGGTAGGTCACTTCGGTTTCGTTGGCGCCTTTGGGCACCAGCGTCCAGGAACCTTCCACCTGGGCCACCCGCACATAGCCTTTTTCTTCAGGCTTGTAGGTCGGCACTCCCTCCAGTTTGCGCGTTACGGTGCCGGCGGCTGACTTGGTGGTGGTGACATGGATATAGGAATCACGATCCGTGACGGGGAACGGGGCCTTGAACTGGGTGTAAGTCCAGGCCTCATCGCCTTTCTTGTCGACGAGCTTCTGGGATTTGCACTCATGAATCCACTTGCAGGCGCCCGCTACGTCCTCCTGCAGTGCAACGATCTTCGCGACTGGCGCCTTGATCACCGTCACCCCGCGATAGGCCTTGTACTTTGAACCGGCCACTTCGCTCAGGGACACTTTGATCCCATCCTCGTCCTTGGCCACTTGCCAATCCTCGGCCTGGGCAGCGCCCGCGAACATCATTGTAAAGCCACAGACCACAGCCATTCGTTTCAGCGAACCCATCGATGTATTCCTTATTGTTGAAGTTCCGATAGTAAAGCCCATCAAGCCGCCGTCATCTGCTCCCACCAGCCGATCAAGCGGATCGCATCGGTCTGGTCGTTGCCGCAGACGTCGATATCTGCCTTGAAATCGCTGCACACCGCCGGCCGCTCCGGTTGGCCGAACAGCTGGCACAGGTGTTCGACCGACAAGTGCAGGCAGCGTTCGCCCGCAGGTTTGCCCTGGGGCATTCCCGGCAAAGGCGAACTGATGGAGGGAGCGATGCAGCAAGCGCCACAGCCTTCACGGCATTTCATGACCAGCAGGTCCTCGACAACTCAATGGGATGGCCGGGCTAGAGTACGCCCTTAAACAGCCGTTTTAAAATGGTCCAACAGGGGTTTTTCGTACAAAACCAAGATGACCGACCAGTCTGCGACAGATGGTCGGGAGCGGGAGTCACTGAGGGTCAGACGTTTATTGCTTGAATTCGAAATCCAGCGCGGCACCTTCCACGTCGCGCCGCTCTTCGTTACGCAATTGCAGCTTCATCTCGTTGCTGAGCAAGCGGCCGTTGATTTGAAATGCGCTGTTGTCGGAAGGTCTTTCACTGAACATCGGCGGCAATAGCGGCACGCTCTTGGGCTTGGGCATGGTGCCGATGGGTTGCAGCAGCCTGACCATGTCAGACGGCAGGGACAGATCCAACTGGGCCGGCGGCAGCTTGGTCTGGGCGACTTCGCGAGCGGACTTGGTTTTGCTCGCAATGGGTGCGCGCTTTTTCGACTTGGCGGTTTTCTTCCTGGTCTGCGTTTTTTTTACCGGTGCTGTTTTTTGCGCCGGGGTCTTCTGCTCAGTGCCTGCAGCAGACTGGGTTTGCGTCACGGGCGACGCCGCCAGCGCAGCGCCAACATTGCACAGGCTTAACAAGCCAACCATCCAGACAGCGCGAAAAATAGAGGTCATATCGCCAACAGCATTAACGGCAGAAGGCCATATGCTCGCTCGTTGTGCGCAGCATGACAAGCACGCAGATCAATCCTGTCCCCTTTGCCCCGCTCAAAAGCCCGACGCCGTCTCCTGGCACAACTGGCTGGCAAGCATGCCCAGGGTCATCAGCGCACGTTCTGCCTCGCGGTTCCACGGGGTGCCGCAATTGAGCCGGATACAGTGGTTGAACTGTTCCGTATTACTGAAAATCAACCCCGGCGCGATACTGATGCCCTGTTGCAGGGCGCGCACATGCAGTTCCTGGGTATTGACCCTTCCCGGCAAACTGACCCACAAAATAAAGCCGCCGGTCGGGCGCGTCATCTGTGTGCCTTCGGGGAAATACTGCTGCACTGCCAGTTGGAAGGCGCTGAGATTCTTGCGGTATTCCTGGCGAATGTAACGCAGGTGCCGGTCGTAACCGCCGTTCTCCAGGTAAGCGGCAACGCCCATCTGGGTGACGCTGCACGCCGAGTGGGTGCTGAACATCTGCAGACGCTGGATTTCCTGCTGGTACTTGCCGGCAATCATCCAACCGATGCGCACCCCAGGGGACAAGGTCTTGGAAAAACTCGAGCAATAGATGACTCGGTCAAGCCGGTCATAGGCTTTGAGGGCCTTGGTGCGGCCCAGTTCGAACATCAGCTCGCCGTAGATATCGTCTTCGACGATCTGGATATCGAAATCCGAGGCCAGCCGCAACAATTGTTTCTGCCGCTCTTCGGGCATGGTGCCGCCCAACGGATTGCTCAGGCGCGTAGTCAGCACCAGCGCCTTGATCGACCACTGGTTGGCCGCCAGTTGCAGGGCTTCCAGGCTCATGCCGGTGGCCGGGTCGCTGGGGATCTCGATAACCTTGAGGCCCAGCAGGTCGGCCAATTGCAGCAAACCGTAATAGGTCGGGGACTCGGCGGCGATCAGGTCGCCGGGGCGCGTCAGCACGCGCAGAGACATTTGCAGCGCATCGACGCAGCCGTGGGTGATCACCACGTCGGAGGGGTCCACCACCACGCCGGCATCGCGCATGCGAATCGCCACCTGACGTCGCAGCGGTTCAAAACCCGGGCTGAACATGTAGCTGAAAGCACGCGGGCTCTGAAAGCGTGTGACCTTGGCCAGCTGCTGGTGCAACGCCCGTACCGGCAGGTAATCCACACTCGGCACCGCCGCGCCCAGTGGGAACACGCCTTCACGGCGCGACTCGACCAGCACTTGCTGGATGATGCTGCTGCGGGTGACCAGCCCAGGACGTTCAACCCGCGCGATGTCCGGCGTTGGCGCCGTGAGCGCCGGTGTCTGGTGCACGTAATAACCCGATTGCGGTCGCGCCCGGATCAGCCCCTGATCTTCCAGATTGGCATAGGCCTGCAATACCGTGGCATGGCTCACATTGAGCTGGGAGCTCATCTTGCGCACCGAAGGCACACGCTCCCCCGGCTGATAGACACCACGCCGGATGTCCTCAGCCAATTGCTGGGCAATACGTTGGTAGAGCAACAGATTGGTCATGACGCAGCACTCGATTTCACGGGTATTTTATTTTTGTGTGAAACATACCGGCACAGTTTAGAAGTGTACGGGGACAGTTGCCACAATAGTCGAGCGCGGGCCGCAGTGACAGAAAAAACTGTAAGGGCGTACACCTGACGAAATGTGGGAGGGGCTTGCCCCCGATGAGCATAGGTATCTGCACAGCTTTGATATGACACCGACATGTGGCGGGGGAGCTAGCTCCCGATGGCGGCCTCTGGGCTGACCAGGATGTTGGTGTCGATCCCGGTCCAAATGTGGGAGGGGCGGTGCGACGATTCGACTTGCCCCCGATGACGGCCTCTGGGCCGACCAGGATGTTGGTGTCGATCCCGGTCCAAATGTGGGAGGGGGCTTGCCCCCGATGGCGGCCTTAGGGCCGACCAGGATGTTGGATCAGACCGAGTACATATCCATTATTTAGGTCACGGCCACTTAGGGTTCCGCTTTTACAGCGGCTCACTTTTGAAAAGCGCAAAAGTAAGCAAAACGCTCTTGCCCCACCACTCGGCACCTCGCTTGGGCTCGGTGTGCCCGAACGCAGGCTTGAATCCGTGGGCCGCCGCAATGGGCCATCCATGGCCCAGTGCGGCTAACCCGGCGTCCTGCCGGGTTACCCACGGATTCAAACCTGCGTTCGGCCAGCGTGGTTTAACGGGGCGCCTGAGATCAAGATCAAAAGCAGATCAAGATCAAGAGCGACTCGCTTCGCATCGTGGTTACGGTTGAACGCTACAGAGTTGTGTAGATGCCTACGCCCCGATGAGGGAGTGTCAGTAGGCACATCTGTGACTGGCCCCCTGCAATCGGGGGCAAGCCCCCTCCCACATTTTGATCCGGGCTTGGTTCTTAGCGAGCGGCGCCCAGTTGGCCTTTTTCGTCGGAGAACACAATTTCCACTCGGCGGTTCTGCGCACGGCCACGCTCCGAAGCATTGGCCTCCACCGGGTATTTGTCGCCATACCCCTCAACCTGGATGCGTTTCTCGTCGATCCCCAGGTCGACCAGCACATCGGCCACCGCCTGAGCGCGGTCGCGGGATAGGTTCAGGTTGTCGTGTTCGCCCCCGGTATCATCGGTATAGCCCTCGATGCGCACCTTGCGCCTGGGGTTCAGTTGCAGGAACTGCACGACCTTCAACACCGTACGGTTGGCTGAGTTCTGCAACTCGGCTTCGCCGGTATCGAACAGTACGTCACCCAGGGTCATCACCAGGCCACGCTCGGTCTGTGTGGTCAGGCTGGCGATTTGCTGTTCGACCCACTTGCCCTGCTGCTGCACGCTGGCCAACTTGCTTTCACGCAACGCCAATTGCAGGCGCTGGCGTTCCAGCTCGAGTTTGGCAAGGCGCTCGGCGTTCAGCCCCTGCTCGGTGTGCTCACGGGCGATGGCACTGTAGCGCTGGCTCAGGTAGGCGTAATGCACCACGTCGGCGCCGCTGCCCCAATAGCTGGACAGGCGATCGGCACGCGCCAGGGACTCCCCGGCGCGGATCACATCCTTGGGCGCGAAACGCAATACATTGGCGTCTTCCTTGACCAACTGAAAGTCACTGCCGGCCTGCTGCAATGCCTGCTCGCTGCTGGGTTGGCTGGCACAGCCGCCCAGCGCCGCGCTGCTGAGCAGTAATGCAACACTCAAACCGCGGATCATTGGGCTTCTCCCAACTGCAACTGCTTGCGCAGGCGCGCGATGCGGGTATTAACCACGTTCAATTGTTCCTGGCTCTTGGCGGTCAGCACTTTGGCCTCGGCCAGACGTGCATCCAGCTCGGCCTGTTCGGCGCGCATGCGGGCATGTTTGTAGGACTGGTCGGCCATGTTGCCTTTGGCCCTGGCAAATTTGTCTTCGGCCAGTTTCAGCTCGGGCGATTCATCGGTATTGGCGCCGACCGCGTTGGCTTGCTCAACGGCTTGCTGGGTCAGGCGCATCTGTTCAGTCGGCGCAGGATCGGTGGCACATCCCGCCAGAGCGACAACGGCCAGGGCCGCGTAAAGAGGTCGAAGAGTCACTGAAAATCCCTACTTTGTTGGGGTGCCGACAGATTGTTGCAATTGCGCCTTCCAGCGCTCGATATTGCGCTGCAACGCGGCTTCCGCGGCACCGGACGCGGGCAATTCTGTCATCTTTTTTGCCAACTGTCCGCGCAGCCACGGATCATTGCAGGCTGAATTGTGGGATATGGCCAGGTACAGGCCGGGCTGGTCGATCGGTATGTCGCGCGCGGCCAGGTCATTGTGCATGCCCAGGGTCTGGACCATGGCCATGCCGGAATAGCGGCTGGCGAGCACATAGTCAACCTCCCCCAGCAACAGCTTCTGGAACGCCGGCGTCAGGCTGGGCAGACGCTGCAGGCTCAGTTGCTCGCCGGCAAAGGTGTCGAACCCTGCACTCAGGCGAGCACGCTCCGATGCGGCGCCCTTATGGCCGTGCAAGTCGGCAGCGGTGGTATAGACCAGGGGCGAGTCCTTGCGCGTCCACACCAGGTAATCGATCTGCATCAGCGCCGGGTGTATGTAGTCGAGGTTTTCCAGCTCGCCGAGGTTCAACGGCGCATCGGCGAGGATATCCATGCGCCCGCTGCGCACTTCCTCCAGCGCCAGGGAGCGCTTGCCGCCGTAAAGCAGATCGATTTTCAGACCCAGGTCCGTGGCCACTTGTTGCAGCACATCGGCGGTGGCGCCGATCAGGTGAGTCGGGTCCTGCGGGTCGCGCCACAGCAACGGCGGCGCATCCGGGCTGCCGGTAATGACCAGACGCTCGCATTTGCCGGCCGCCAGCGACAAGGTCGGCAGCAGCGTAAGGCCCAGCAGCGGGATCAGGGAACGCAGTTGCATGGCGAGGTGCTCCAACACGTCAAAAAAAAGCCCGGTCACAAGACCGGGCTCTTTATAAGTGAAGCGACTGGATTAGACCAGCTTCTCCAACTCGGGTACGGCTTCGAACAAGTCCGCCACCAGGCCATAATCAGCCACCTGGAAGATCGGTGCTTCTTCGTCCTTGTTGATCGCAACGATCACCTTGGAGTCTTTCATACCGGCCAAGTGCTGGATCGCGCCGGAGATACCGACAGCAATGTACAGCTGTGGCGCAACGATCTTGCCGGTCTGGCCGACCTGCATGTCGTTGGGTACGAAGCCTGCGTCGACGGCCGCGCGGGAAGCGCCGACCGCCGCGCCCAGCTTGTCGGCCAGGGCGTACAGGTGCTTGAAGTTGTCACCGTTCTGCATGCCACGCCCGCCGGAAACGACGATCTTGGCAGCGGTCAGCTCCGGGCGATCCGACTTGGCCAGCTCTTCGCCGACAAAGCTGGAAGTACCGGCGTCGTGGGCGGCAGCGACGGCTTCAACGGTAGCCGAACCGCCTTCAGCGGCCACCGGGTCGAAACCGGTGGCGCGTACGGTGATGACCATGACCGCAGCGTTGGACTGCACGGTAGCGATGGCGTTACCGGCGTAGATCGGGCGCTTGAAGGTGTCGGCGCTTTCAACCGAGATGATCTCGGAGATCTGGTCAACGTCCAGCTGCGCGGCAACGCGTGGCAGGATGTTTTTGCCGTTGGAAGTGGCGGCGGCCAGGATGTGGCTGTAGCTCTTGCCCAACTCTGCAACCAGCGGCGCAACGTTTTCCGGCAACTGATGCGCGTAGGCGGCATTGTCGGCGTTGAGCACTTTGCTCACGCCGGCGATTTTGGCTGCGGCTTCGGCTACCGGGCCAGCGGCTTGACCTGCAACCAGCACGTGGATGTCGCCACCGATTTTAGCGGCAGCGGCCACGGTGTTCAGGGTGGCCGGGGCCAGCACCTTGTTATCGTGTTCGGCGATTACGAGGATAGTCATGTTCAGATCACCTTCGCTTCGTTTTTCAGTTTCTCGACCAGTTCAGCCACCGACTTGACCTTGATGCCCGCGCTGCGTGCAGCCGGTGCTTCAACCTTGACGGTCTTGTTGGTGGAGGCGGTGGAAACGCCCAAAGCATCCGGAGTCAGCACTTCAAGCGGCTTCTTCTTGGCTTTCATGATGTTCGGCAGGGACGCGTAGCGCGGCTCGTTCAAACGCAGGTCGGTAGTGACGATGGCCGGCAGTTTCAGGGAAACCGTCTGCGCGCCGCCGTCGATTTCACGGGTGACCGCAACGCTGTCGCCACTCACTTCGACTTTGGAAGCGAAAGTGCCCTGACCGTAACCGGTCAGTGCAGCCAGCATCTGGCCAGTCTGGTTGTTGTCGCTGTCGATGGCTTGTTTGCCGAGGATCACCAGTTGCGGCTGTTCCTTGTCGACAACGGCCTTGAGCAACTTGGCCACGGCCAGGGAGGTCAGCTCTTCAGCGGACTCGACCAGGATAGCGCGGTCGGCGCCCAGTGCCAGGGCGGTACGCAATTGCTCCTGGGCAGTGGTCGGGCCGATGGAAACCACGACGATCTCGGTCGCCACGCCTTTCTCTTTCAGGCGTACGGCTTCTTCCACGGCGATTTCACAGAATGGGTTCATCGACATCTTGACGTTAGCAAGGTCGACGCCGGAATTGTCCGCCTTGACGCGAACTTTCACGTTGTAATCGACAACGCGTTTGACAGCTACAAGAACCTTCATGGATTCCTCGTTACTCTCCGGTGAAAAGAAAGTCGCCTAGGCGAACCTGGCGGTTGATGCTCATCGGCACACAAGGGCACCTCCAAAACGGTCGGCGGATGACCCAGCGATGGAGAAGTAATGACCGTTCGTCAGGGGTGACCGAGAAGTCATTCTTAATCGCAGCGTGTAAACTGCGCGCCATAATTGCGCGCGCGTCACCTGTCTTGCTTTTGGACGTGCTCTTGAAACCAGCAGTCTGCCTACGGTCAGCGCAAAACCGACCGTATATTGACCGGAACGTCTATTCTGGTCAATACGGCAAAATGGTCAGTCATAAGCCGCGTTGCTTTGATTTACCTAGCCTGCGGGCAATTCAAACAAACGTTTGTATTGGACGCTGCCGGTGGTGTAGATATAATGCGCCACCTAGAGAGAAAGGTGGGTCGTGCCGTTGCAGCATGACGCTACCGAACCTCCAACCATTAGAAAAAAAGCCCGTTGAGCCTTGAGTAGGAGATAGCCTGTGGAACGCGAATACATGGAATTCGACGTGGTCATCGTCGGCGCCGGCCCGGCGGGCCTGTCCGCCGCCTGCCGACTGAAGCAGAAGGCCGCCGAAGCCGGTAAGGAAATCAGCGTCTGCGTGGTCGAGAAAGGCTCCGAAGTGGGCGCACACATCCTCTCCGGTGCCGTGTTCGAACCACGCGCCCTGAACGAACTGTTCCCGGACTGGAAAGCACTGGGCGCCCCGCTCAACACACCGGTCGTGCGCGACGACATCTATGTACTGCGCAGCAGCGACACCTCCAGCAAGGTTCCCGACTTTTTTGTGCCCAAGACCATGCACAACGAAGGCAACTACATTATTTCCCTGGGCAACCTGTGCCGCTGGCTGGCCCAGCAGGCCGAGAACCTGGGCGTGGAAATCTACCCAGGCTTTGCCGCTCAGGAAGCGCTGTTCGATGAAAACGGCGTGGTGCGCGGCATCATCACCGGTGATCTGGGCGTCGACCGCGAAGGCAAGCCCAAAGAGGGCCTGTACACCCCGGGCATGGAGCTGCGCGGCAAGTACACGCTGTTCGCCGAAGGCTGCCGTGGGCATATCGGCAAGCAACTGATCCAGCGCTTCAACCTGGACAGCGACGCCGATGCCCAGCACTACGGCATCGGCCTCAAGGAAATCTGGGAAATCGATCCGGCCAAACATCAGCCGGGCCTGGTGGTGCACACCGCCGGTTGGCCGCTGGACATCATGGGTAACGAGAACACCGGTGGCTCGTTCCTGTATCACCTGGAAAACAACCAGGTGGTGGTCGGCCTGATCGTGGACCTGTCCTACAGCAATACTTTCCTGTCGCCCTTCGACGAGTTCCAGCGTCTCAAGCATCACCCGGTACTGGCCCAATACCTGGAAGGCGGCAAGCGCGTCAGCTATGGCGCACGCGCGATCTGCAAAGGCGGCCTGAACTCGCTGCCCAAGATGGTATTCAAGGGTGGCGCGCTGATCGGTTGCGACCTCGGCACCCTGAACTTCGCCAAGATCAAGGGCAGCCATACCGCGATGAAGTCCGGCATGCTCGCGGCCGACGCGGTAGCCGACCGCCTGTTTGCCGAATCCGAAGGCGGTGATGAACTGACCGCGTATGTCGACAGCTTCAAGGCCAGTTGGTTGTACGAAGAACTGTTCGCCAGCCGCAATTTCGGCCCGGCCGTGCACAAATTCGGCGCCATCCTCGGCGGCGGCTTCAACTGGCTCGACCAGAACATTTTTGGCGGCAGGATTCCTTTTACCCTGCACGACACCAAGCCGGACTACGCCTGCCTCAAGCTGGCCAAGGACAGCCAGAAGATCGATTACCCCAAACCCGACGGCAAGCTGAGCTTCGACAAGCTGAGCTCGGTGTTCATCTCCGGTACCAACCACGAAGAAGAGCAGCCGTGCCACCTGAAGCTCAAAGACCCGAGCATCCCGATCGGCACCAACCTGCCGCTCTACGATGAACCGGCGCAGCGTTACTGCCCGGCCGGCGTGTATGAAGTGGTGACTAAAGAAGACGGCGAAAAGCGCTTCCAGATCAACGCCCAGAACTGCGTGCACTGCAAGACCTGTGACATCAAGGACCCTTCGCAGAACATTACCTGGGTTACGCCGGAAGGTGCGGGCGGACCGACTTACCCGAATATGTAAAGCCAACTGAGGCTCCCAATTGGGAGCCTTTTTTGTGGGCGACACAGATCAAGTGTGGGAGGGGGCTTGCCCCCGATGACGGTGTATCAGTTAGCAATCTGTGGCTGACCCACCGCTATCGGGGGCAAGCCCCCTCCCACATTTTGACTCCAGAGTGTCAGCAAGATTTAGGCGGCCCGTTCTTCGCCGGGGTTACGCAGGAAGTAACGCTTGTACTCACGACTGAACTGCGACGTACTCTGATACCCCACGCTATGCGCCGCCTGCGCCACGCCCATGCCGTCGACCAGCAACAGCTGCTGGGCCTTGAGTAACCGCAGGCGCTTGAGATACTGCACCGGCGACAACAGCGTGCAGCGCTTGAAGTGTTCGTGAAAGGTCGACGCACTCATGTGCGCAAAACCAGCCAGCGTCTCGATATTCAGCGGTTCGGCGTAATGGGCATGCAGGTGGTTCAGGGACGTGGCAATGCGCGAAAACTGCCCCTGCTGCTCCACCAATGCACGCAACACATCGGCCTGGGGACCACGCAACGCGGTGAACAATAATTCACGCACCCGCGCCGGCCCCATGATCCGGCTCTCCAGCGGATCGTGCAGGCACTGCAACAGCCGTTCGACGCACCCGCGCATGGCGTCATCGAGCACCACCGAACTCATCGACTCCAGGGTCTGCGCCGCCGGCGGCGGTCCGGCTTGCATGCCCATCGCCATGACCAATTCCCCCAGCACCACTCGATCAATGCCGACCGTCACGCCGAGCAACGGCGCCCCGGGGGCCATGGCAAACGTCTCGCACTCGAACGGCACCGGCATGGCCTGGATCAGGTAATGCCCGGCGCCATACTCCAACGTACGCGGGCCCAGATAGGCGACCTTGCTGCCCTGAGCCACGAACATCAGGCTCGGCTCGTAGATCTGCGGCCCACGCGCCACGTCGCAACTGGCACGCAACACCTTTACGCCAGGCAAGTGAGTCGGCGAAAAGCCGTCGCGGGAGGCAAGCCCCTCGATCAAGGAAACCAGGGTGGCGTTGGCGTCGAGATGGCGGGTCAACAGCATGGCAAAAAACTTCGCGAAAAAGGGATAAGAACATCATCGCAGGTCTGGCGCCACATGCATCCAAACAAGGGGCACTGTCGGACGAATAGGCATGAGACTCGGAGCAATCGCCATGGCCGCACGCAAGGTCAATGAGGAGAATGGCCCGCCTCACTTTTCAATGCAGTTGCGAGGTTTCCCTATGTACACCGCTATCGGTTACGCCGCCCAGTCGGCCACCACTCCCCTCGCCCCCATGTCGTTTGAACGCCGCAGCCCGCGCGCCGATGACGTGGCCATCGAGATTCTCTACTGCGGCGTGTGCCACTCCGATATCCACCAGGCGCGCAATGAATGGGGCATCGCGGTATACCCGCTGATGCCCGGCCATGAAATCGTCGGCAAAGTCACTGCCATCGGCGCCAGTGTTACTGCGCACAAGGTCGGTGACCTGGTCGGCGTGGGCTGCATGGTCGATTCGTGCCGTCACTGCGACGCCTGCCAATCGGATCTGGAGCAATACTGCCTCGAAGGCCCGACCATGACCTACGCCACCCCGGACCGCGTTGACGGCAGCAACACCATGGGCGGCTACTCCGACAGCATCGTGGTCAGCGAGCACTTCGTGGTGAAGATTCCGGCCAGGCTCGACCTGGCCAGCGCCGCACCGATTCTCTGCGCGGGCATCACCACCTACTCGCCGCTCAAGCACTACGGCGTGAAGGCCGGCGACAAGGTCGGGATTCTCGGCATGGGCGGCCTGGGCCATATGGGCATCAAGTTCGCCAAGGCCATGGGCGCCGAAGTGACGCTGTTCACCCGCTCGGCGAGCAAGGCTGAAGAAGGCCGCCGCCAGGGCGCCGACCATGTGATCGTGTCCACCGATGCCGAGCAGATGAAAGCCGCCGCCGGGCACTTCGACTTCCTGCTCGACACCATCCCGGTGCAGCATGACCTGAACCCCTACCTCGACGTTCTGCGCTTTGACGGCGTGCATATCCTGGTCGGCCTGATCGAGCCGGTGGACCCGCCCGTCAACGCCGCCAAACTGGTATTGGGCCGTAAAGTGCTGGCCGGCTCGCTGATCGGCGGCATTGCCGAAACCCAGGAAGTCTTGGATTTCTGCGCCGAACATGGGATCACTTGCGACATCGAGATGCTCGACATCCGCCAGATCAACGAGGCCTACACCCGCATGATCGCCGGTGATGTGAAGTATCGCTTCGTCATCGACATGGCGACCCTGAAGGCCTGATCAGGCCTTCGCGCCCAGTTGCGCCGAGAGCCGGGCCGCGACCTGTTTGATCACAGGGATCAGCTCGGCCATTTTCTCCAGCGGCATGTAGGGCACGGTACTGGCGATGCTGATGCCGGCGACGATTCGCCGGCTGGCATCGCGCACCGGTGCCGCGACGCAACGGATCGACGGTTCGTTGTCTTCCAGGTCAAACGCATAACCGCCCACCACGTATTCATGCATGCGCTGCTCGAACTGCGCCCAGGACTGCTCGGGGTGCTGCGGCCATTGCAGGTTCCTGCCCCCCGCCGGCAGGCTGACTTGGTACAGGCGCTGCCATTCCTCCACACTGTCATCGAGCATCAACGCCTTGCCGATGCCGGTGCGCGCCAGCGGCATGCGATGGCCCACTCGCGAGCGCATTTCCGGCCCATTGCGGCCGGGGTTCTTGTGCAGGTAGAGCACCTCGTCGTATTCGCGAATTGCCAGGTGAATGGTGTCGCCGGTGAGGGCTGACAACTCGTCCAGGTAAGGCACCGCCAGGTTGACCAAGGGCAGCTCTTCGCGCGCCTGGAACCCCAGCTCGATAAGCTTGGGCCCCAGCAGGTAACCGACCTGCGGCACCACGCGCAGGTAACGCTCCTCCACCAGGCAACTGGCCAGGCGGTGAGTGGTGCTGCGGGTGGTGCCGATACGCCGGGCGATCTCTTTCAGATCCCGCGCGCCGGCCGCCACCGCCTGCACCACGCCCAGGCCACGCAGCAGGGTCTGGGTGCCGGTGGGGGCTGCGTCTTTGACGGGGGAGTGAGCGTTTTCCTGCATGTCGGGCCTATTGGGAAGTACGAAAACGGCGCCATTATGGCAAAAGCTGCCCTCCTGAACACGGGCATCCAATGTGGGAGGGGGCTTGCCCCCGATTGCTGTGGGTCAGTTGATGCATCTGTAGCTGATCCACCGCTATCGGGGGCAAGCCCCCTCCCACATTTTGATCCTCATATGGCTCGGGATCAGCGTTGCTTCATGCGGTCGATGATGACCGCCAGCAGCAGGATCGAGCCGCGGATCACGTACTGGTAAAACGTGTCGATGTTCTTCAGGTTCATCGCGTTCTCGATGATCGCCAGGATCAGCACCCCGGCAATCACATGGCGGATCATGCCGATACCGCCGCTCAACGACACCCCGCCCAGCACGCACGCCGATATCACCGTCAGCTCGAAACCCTGGCCGATCATCGGCTGGCCCGAGGTCATGCGCGAGGCCAGGATCACCCCGGCCAGCGCGCCGATCAGACCGTGTACGGCAAAGATGATGATCTTGGTGCGATCAACGTTGACCCCCGCCAGCAGCGCCGCTTCCTGGTTACCGCCAATGGCCATGGTGTTGCGCCCATAGGTGGTGTAGTTGAGCAGCCAGCCAAAGAACACAAAGCACAACACGGTAATGATGATCGGCACCGGCACGCCCAGCAGTTGGCCGTTGCCGAACACGAAGAAGCCTTCATCCATCACCCCCACCGCCTTGCCGTTGGAGAAGATGTAGGCCAGGCCGCGTACGATCTGCATGGTCGCCAAGGTCGCGATCAGTGCGTTGATGCGCAGTTTGGCGATGACGATGCCGTTGATCAGCCCCACCACCAGGCCCATGGCCAGGGCAGCCGACACGCCGAGCATCACGCTGTCGGTGTCGCGGATCACAATGCCCGCCACTACGCCGGCGCAGGCGATCACCGAGCCCACCGACAAGTCGAAATGCCCCGACGCCAGGCAGAACAGCATGGTGCACGCGGCGATGCCCACGGTGGAAATCGCCAGGCCAAGGCCGCGCATGTTCAGGGGTGAAAGGAAGTTGTCGATGAACAACGCGCTGAGCACAAAGATGCCCAAGGCGGCCAATAACATCACCCAGTCATCGAGAAACTTGCGTTGGTTGAACCCTGGCCAGAAGCCTTTTGCCGTTTTTACCTGAGACATACCTGTGCCCTCTTGTTCTTCAAGCCCGCGTACGCGGAAGTGCCAGTTGCAGCAGTCGTGCTTCATCCGCCTGGTCATGGGATAACTCGCCCGTGAGGGCACCTTCGCTCATTACCAGAATGCGGTCGGAAATACCCATGACCTCCATCAGGTCGCTGGACACCACGATCACCGCAATGCCCTGCGCCGCGAGGTTGTGAATGATCTGATAGATCTCCGATTTGGCGCCGATGTCGATGCCGCGCGTGGGCTCGTCCAGCAGCAGCACCTTCATCGGCATCGACAGCCAGCGGCCGAGAATGGCCTTTTGTTGGTTGCCGCCGGAGAGATACATGATTTTCTGTTCGGCGCTGGGCGTCTTGACCTTCATGGCCTTGATTTGCCCGTCGGCGTTGCCCTTCTCCCAGCCATCGCGCAACAGCCAGCCGAACGCCGAATGCGCGCCACGGGCACTGATGTTGATGTTCTCGGCGACGCTGGACAGTGGAATGATGCCCTCCTTCTTGCGGTCTTCCGGGCACAGCAACACACCGACCGCGATGGCATCGCGCGGTGAGCGCAATTGCAGCGGCTCACCGCACAGTTCCAGGTTGCCAGCGCTGGCACGCTCCAGGCCACTGAGCAGGCGGAACAGCTCCGTGCGCCCTGCCCCCACCAGCCCGAACAGGCCGAGGATTTCGCCTTTGCGCACGTTGAAACTGATCGGTTCGCGCAGGCCGGGGCCGAGCAGGCCGTCGACCTTGAGCGCCACTTCGCCCTGCTCACGCGGGCGGTAATCATAGATGTCCTGGATATCGCGGCCGACCATGCAGGTCACCAACTGGTCATGAGTCAGCGCGCTCATGTCTTCGAAGGTGCGCACGAAGCGGCCATCCTTGAACACCGTCACCGCATTGCAGATACGGAACACTTCTTCCATGCGGTGCGATACATAAAGCACCACTTTGCCCTCATCACGCAGGCGCGTGATGATCGCCATCAAGCGGTCGATTTCCCGCGCCGAAAGGCTGCTGGTCGGTTCATCGAAGGCGATCACATGGGCGCCACGGGACAGCGCCTTGGCGATTTCCACCAATTGACGCTGGCCCAGGGACAGGCGGCCGAGTTTCTCTTCGGGATCGATTTCATCGGCCAGGCCCTTGAGACAGGCCAGCGCCTGCTGGCGCAGCAGGCCCCGGTTGACCACGCCGAAGCGTGACGGCATATGCCCGAGGAACAGGTTCTCGGCCACGGTCATTTCCGGCACCAGGTGCAGCTCCTGGTGGATCACCGCCACGCCGCTGGCAATGCTGTCGGCGGCACACTTGAACGCCATGGTCTGCTCGCCGATCTGCACCGTGCCGCTGCTGGGGATATAGGCGCCGCCGAGGATCTTCAGCAGCGTCGATTTACCCGCGCCGTTCTCGCCCATCAGCGCATGTACCGAGTGCGGCCGCGCTTCAAAGCTGATCTGCGCCAGGGCTTTCACACCGGGAAACTCCTTGCCGATGCCGTTGAAACGCAAGGCCGCGCCGGTCATTTCCACAGGCCGATTTTGGTCAGTTCTTCCTGGAAGTTGGCGCGGGTGATCAAAGTCACTTCATCCATGGCGGTGTATTTTGCCGGTTCCTTGCCGGTGGTAACCCACTCGTACATCGCCAGCGCGGTGTTGTAGCCCTCGATATGCGGGCTTGGCAACATGGAGCCGAAGAAGCCGCTGTCGGCTTTCTTCAACTCGCCGATGGCGTCGGTGCCATTGATGCCGATGCCGATCACATTGGCGGCCTTGAAGCCGGCGCTTTCGGTGGCACGTACGCCACCCAGTACGGTGTTGTCGTTCATGCCGCCGATGATCAGGTTTTTCGCGCCGCTGGGCAGCTTGACCAGGGCCGAGTTGGTGGCGTCCATGCTGCCGGGTACATCGAGGGTTTTAAGCGCGGCGGTGAGGATGTGGTCCTTGGGAATGCCGGCTTCTTCCAGGGATTTGATCGAGCCGTCGGTGCGTTTCTTGCCGGTGTCGAGTTCGTTGAAGGTGTTGATCACCGCGTAGGTGTCCTTCCAGTCCCAGCCGCGTTTTTTCGCTTCAGCGGCCATGGCGGCGCCCTGTTTCTGGCCGACTTCAAACGCGGCCATGCCCAGATACGGCACGTCCTCCATGAAGTTGCCCTTGGCATCGACGAAGCGGTCGTCCACGGCCATCACTTTCAAGCCGTTGACCTTGGCCTTGGCAACAATCGCCGGGCCCAGGGACACGTCGGGCGGGCAGATCACAAAGCCCTTGGCGCCGTTGGCGGCCAGGCTGTCGATGGCCGACAGGGTTTTCTCGCCATCCGGCACGGCGATCTTGATCACCGTGAAACCGTGCTCCTTGCCGGCTTTTTCGGCAAAGGCCCATTCGGTCTGGAACCAAGGCTCCTCGGCCTGCTTGACCAGGAAACCGATCTTCACTTCTTCAGCGGATGCGAACCCACTGAACGCCAACGCAAGCGCCACAGCGCCGATTGTCTTCTTGAACATGACCACCTCTTTTTTGTTATTGGAAAACGATTCAGTCGTGGTACATCACAGACCGCCCACCATCGATCATCAGGCAGGTGGCATTGATAAAGGGCGCCTCGTCGGTCGCCAGGAACAGCGCGCTCATCGCCACCTCGATGGGCTGGCCGATGCGCTTGGGCGGGTGCAGGTCAAACGCCCGCTGGCGCTCTGCATGGGGGTCGGGGAAAGCGTTCCAGTAGTCGACGTTGAGCTGGGTTTCGATATAGCCCGGAGCGATGGCATTCACGCGGATGCCCTTGGGCGCGTATTCGATGCCAAGGGCGCGAGTGAGCCCGAGCAGGCCGTGCTTGGCGACAGGATAGGGAAAGCAGCCGGGAATGATGTGGCTGGAATGGGTGGACGCAATGTTGATGATGTTGCCGATGCCCTGCTCGATCATGTGCGGCAGCACCGCGCGGCAACCGTACCAGGCGCCGTCAAGGTCGATGGCGAAGCAGCGGCGCCAGTCCTCGTCGGTCATTTGCAGCGGGTCGCGAAACACATTGACCCCGGCGCAGTTGACCAGCACGTCCACGCGGCCGAAGCGCTCGATGGCCACATTGACCAATGCCTGCCATTGCTCTGTGGAAGTGATATCCACCGCCTGCGCGACAATCTCGGCGCCGCTTGCGCGCCAATGGGTCGCGACTTTTTCGACCTTGTCGCCCTGGATGTCCGCGATCACCAACCGCGCCTGCTGCGCCTGGAAGCACGCCACGATGGCCTCGCCAATGCCTTGCGCGGCACCGGTGATGATCACCACTTTGTGCTTGAGACGCTCGCCATAGGTCGGCTCGGGCACGGCGGGTAAGGACAACGGTTGTGCCTGCATCGCTTCACCTGTTTTATTTTTGGTAGTGAGTGCTGATGCAAGCGACTATAAACCCACTGATTGAAACATCTCAATATATAAATTTACATCCCATAATGTGAGCAAATACATAAAAAAACCGGCCGCATTTGGCCGGTTCCAGGCGCCTGTCAGCCTTGGGCAAAATCCCTCAGCGCATTACCCTCCATGCGGTAGCGCACCCACTCTTCCTGGGGCTGCGCGCCGATGGACTTGTAGAACGCAATCGCCGGCTCGTTCCAGTCCAGCACGCTCCATTCGAAGCGCCCGCAGCCGTTGTCGCAAGCGATCCTGGCGAGGTGGCGCAGCAACTTCTTGCCCGCCCCGCCGCCGCGCTGCTCCGGGTTGATATAGAGGTCTTCCAGATACAGGCAGTTGCTGCCCAACCATGTGGAATAGCTGAAAAAGAACACCGCAAAGCCAATCGGCACGCCATCGCGCGAACAGATCAGGCCGTGGGCGGTGGCGCCCTCGCCGAACAGACTGCGTTCAATATCCACCACGCTGGCGATCACTTCGTGCCGGGCTTTTTCATACTCGGCCAGTTCAGTGATGAACGTCAGGATCTGCGCAGCATCGCTGGGTACGGCGGGGCGAATCTCGATGGTCATGGGCGCGCCTTGGGCAAGTTCAAAGCCCACATACTAAGACGCTTTGATGACTGATTGCAGCGCAATTTCCGTATGACAGGTACACAAAATCTTACAGGCCGCGTAAGACCGTTCGTCGCCATCAAGGCACAAACAGCAAAGTGCGGCTGACCAATCAAGGGTAAGGACATTAATCATATGGAGACACCCTCATGAAAAATTCCAAATTCGCTGCCCTGGCCCTCACTGGCCTGTTGTCTGCCGCGTCGTTGAGCGCGTTTGCCGCTACGTCTTCCACCGGCAAGACTGATCCGGTCGGCACCCCGCCAAGCCCTGCCACTCAGGAATCCCAGGATTCGATGGGCACGGGCCTGGACACCAACGGCGGCGCGATCATCGACAACACCAACGCCGCCGACCCGCACACCCAGGGCCACGATACCCAGCGCCAGGCTCCGGCTGCAGTAGGCAACGGCAAGATGGGCCCATCGGTCAATGAACCGAAGATCAATAAGGGCGACGATTCGAACCTGCCAGGCGCACCGAAACAACCCGCACCTTGATACGTGCCTGACACGCTCGACACCCGATCATTTCCCAGTGAAGAGGTACACATGAACGTCGATAGAGATCTCGAAAAGGAAGTCCTCACCCGCCTGCTCCACGCTCACCCGCAAGGCTTGGGCAAGGAGGTGCTGGATAACTACCGCGGTGAAAAAGAAGTCGCCAGTGTCTTGGCGTTTCTACAGGACCGAGGGTTGATCAGGGACGGGAATGTGGCCACCGACGACGCCGGTGAATACTCGTTGAGCCTGCCGATCAAGTTGACCGCGTCGGGTGTGGATGAAGCACGCAAGCTCGAAGGTCAAGGCTTGCAGTGATTCCATTTCTGCTCTGGCCCCGGCGCTGGGGCCAGAAGGAGTTTTAGCGATGCCTCGTGGAAGCAAAGCCAAATACACCACTGAACAGAAACGCAAGGCCGCTCATATTGAAGACAGTTATGAGCATAAGGGCGTGTCCAAGGAGGAAGCTGAAGCCCGTGCCTGGGCTACCGTCAACAAGCAGTCCGGCGGCGGTGAAAAAACCGGCGGGTCCGGTCAGCGCAAGGCGCCGGCCAAGAAGAAACAGGACCAGCAGGATTCAGCCAAGCGAGCGGCGGCCAGCCGTGAGGGGCATCCTCGCGGCAGTCGTGCGTCGCTGGGTACGCAAACCAAGGAAAGCCTGATGAAGGAAGCGCGGGCCAGAAATATTCCCGGGCGTTCGAGCATGCGTAAGGATGAGCTGATCCAGGCGCTGCGCAAGGCCGGCTGAATAGAGTTCCAAATGTGGGAGGGGGCTTGCCCCCGATAGCGGTGTATCAGTCAGCTCATCTATAACTGACCCACCGCAATCGGGGGCAAGCCCCCTCCCACAGTTTGATGTGTGTTTATGCTGAAACTAATGTATCGACTTCGGCAGTGCCTGGAGCAGTCGCCGGCCCCCAGCGTGTCACCGCCAATGCCGCCGCTGCATTCGCTCGACGCGCCGCCTCGGCGGGGGTCAAGCCGTTCGCCAGTCCGGCAATCATTACCCCGGCATGCGCATCCCCCGCGCCATTGCTGTCCACCGCCGGCACCTTGAAACCCGGCACATGCCTGATGTCGCCCGCCCGCCCTACCCAGCACCCGTTCGGGCCATCGCGCACCACCAACAGCGTGTTGGCGGGCAGGTGCCGACTCAACGCGGGCAGCGCAGCGGCGATGTCCGGTGCACCGGTAAACGCCAGTGCTTCAGGTCCATTGCTGGTCCAGATATCGATACGCGGCAGCAGCGCCCGCATCAAGGCCGAGTCCGGCGCCTTGACCAGCGGACCCGGATCGAACACCACCACGATCTCGCACGGCAGCGCCAGCAACCAGTCGATCAGCGCCTGCGCCTTGCCCTCAAGCAGCAGGCTGTAACCGCTGACGTACACGTAGTCATCACTGCGCGGCACTGCCTGGGCCAAGTCCTCGGCACTCAGCTCTCGCTCGGCGCCGAGATGGGAAATAAACGTGCGCTCAGTAGTGGCTTCGGTCAGGGACACGCAGATACCGGTGTCCTGACCGCCGCTGGCCGGCAATGCCATTTCAACGCCCTCTGCCTGCATCGCCGCGCGGGCCAAGTCACCAAAGCGGCCGCTGCCGTGACGCCCCAGGTAAACCACCGGCAAACCATTGCGCCGCGCGGCAGCCATGACGTTGAAGCCACCGCCGGTTTCGAAACTGGCGGACCTGGCCAACACGTCGCCCCCGCTCGCCGGCAAGGTATCGAGGGCCATGACCAGGTCGACGATGACCTGTCCGGTGTGCAGCAATCTAGACATTGGCGCGCTCGACTGACGCCGGACGTCGATCGGCAGCGCCGCCCAGTACGGCATATACGCCGCCGGCCACCAGGAAGGTGACAATCCAGCCAAGGCCGTTATGGCCCAGCCAGGAATCGGACAGCGGCCCGGCAAACCAGATGTTGTCGGCGGTGGTGCCGATGGTGGTGAAGCTGAACCCCAGCACGATGGCCAGCGCCCAGGCGCCAAATGCGCGCCACTCCACACCGCCGCGATACCAGTAGGCGCTGCTCGGGCTGACATCCAGCAAATCCTTGGGGCTGTAGTAGTGACGGTGGATCAGGTCGACCACGAAAATCCCCACCCAGGCGGTAATCGGTACTGCCAGCAACGAGATGAAGGTAATGAACGGACCGTAGAAACTGTCGGCGATCAGCATGAAGTAAATGGAGCCGGCAAAAATCGCCACGATATCGACGATTACCGCATGCACGCGCTTGACCTTCAAGCCCAGGGTCAGGGTGGTGAGGCCGGCTGAATACACCGACAGGTTGTTCGACAACAGCAGCCCGCCGAACGCGGTGATCAGGTACGGCACCGCCATCCAGGTCGGCAGCATGTCGCGGATCGCAATGATCGGGTCCGTGGCCGAGGCCAGGTCGTTGTTACCCACCGACAGCAGGCCACCGAGAGTGATCAGCAACACCAGCGGTATGCCCGCACCGAACGCGGCGGAGGCCACCAGGCGCACAGCCTTGACGCTGCGGTGCTGGTAACGCGACATATCGGCACCGGCATTGGCCCAACCGATACCGGTACCGGCCGCCATGGTGCCGATGCCGATAATCATGGCGCTCAGCGGCGCCGGGGTGGCGTTGAATACCGCGCTCCAGTCGATGGTGGCGCAAAGGAAGCCGCCCACCAGAATGTTCAGCGCGCCGAACACGTAGGTCGCCCACTTCTGGATCACCAGCAAGGTGGCGTGGCCCAGCCCCGAAACGGCCAGGGTCAGCAACACGAAAATCGCGATGAAGATCAGGGTGAGCAACGGCGCGCTCTTGGCTTCCACCGGGGAACCGAACAGGATCGAGCACAGCGACAGCAACACAAAGGCAGCCGTGGTGGTGTTGACCGTTTCCCAGCCCAGGCGCGACATCAGCGATACCAGGGTCGGCCCGATATTGCCGCGTACGCCGAAGATAGCGCGGGACAAGGTCAGGCTGGGCGCGCGGCCACGGCGACCGGCGATGGAAATGATGCCCACCACCGCGAAAGAACCGGCAGCGCCCAGGATTGCGACGATGATCGCCTGCCAGATGGCCAGGCCGCGAAACGCAACCAGGGTGGCACCCAGGGGCAGGCCGAGGATGCTGATATTGGCCGCGAACCAGACCCAGAACAGTTGCAGCGGATGCCCGTTGCACTCGCCTTCCGGGACCGGCTCGATGCCGCGCGTTTCCAATTGCCCGGCGCCTTGGCCGGAAGAGGTGCTGCTCATGGGGGTGCTCCTGGTGCCTGTATTGTTATGGTTGTGGCAAAGCTTCAATGGCGGATCAACGTGATGCCTGGCGCAAGGCGAGCAGGTCCTGAACCAGCCCTTGCAGATCCAGGCTGTTGACCTGCTTGACCTGCTCGATCAATGGCCCGGGCCAGCACTGCGTCCCCAGACAGGCCCCGAGCATGGCGCCGAGAATTGCGGCGATGGTGTCGGTGTCGCCGCCCAGGCTCGCGGCCAGGCATAGCGCCTCGAAAGCGTTCATGTCGCCTGACGCAACCTGCTGCGCGAGGGCGAACGACACCACCACCGACTCCTGGGAAGCAACGGAAGTACCAATCAATTCATAGAGCAAGTCGGTGAACAGGGCGGTGTCGCCGCTGCCGACGCTCAGGGTGCGCGCCCAACTGATGCGGGTGGACATACGTCCGCCGGCAACCCAGTGGCCATGCTGTTCCGCCTGTTGGGCAACCTGAGTGCCGATGTTCAGCGCTTCGCCCAAGTCCACGCCGTTGATACCGGCCGAGACCACTGCCGCAACCGCCGCCGCGCTGGCAATGCCCAGGCTGGTGTTGTGGGTGACCTGGCAGGCCTGGATCACCGCCTGGATAAACCGCGCCGGGTCGCTGACATCGGCGGCGATGCCCACCGGCGTGATGCGCATGGCTGCGCCATTGGTGGTGCCATAGCGCCCGGATTCTTCGGGGGTGTGCCCGGCGAGGATCATATCGATCGCACGCTTGGTGGACGGCCCGAGCAGGTCCTGGGAACCCTTGGCGCGCATGGCCGCTTCCCAGTCGATCAGGCGTCGGGCGAGTACGCCGGGCTCGATCGTGCCGCGGCCTTCCACCAACAACTCACCGACCAGGATCGCCTGCTCGGTGTCATCGGTGATGGAACCGGCGGGCATGTTCGGCGCGATGGGTTGGTGGGGGCCGGCATCTTCCAGGGAGGTGATGGCGCCGAAGCGCTGCCGGACCTGCTCACGGCTCAGGGATTGGGTGGGCATGCCCAGCGCATCGCCCAGGGCCAGGCCATAAAACGCGCCAAGCGCGCGGTTTTCAGCAGTCATTTGGACGCCCCGAATTGCAGGTGCAAACGAAAATGCACAGGGTCGAGCAAGCTTTCAACATGCTCCATGAAACGCTCGCGACGGTCATAGGTGGTGCGCGAGGCCTTGAGAAATACCGTGCCGGCCGGACGACCAAGTAACTGGGCGTCGTCATCGCTCAGGGCCTCGGCGCCGATCCATTGGTCACCCGTGGCGCCCACATAGCCGTAGGCCGCCAGGGTGATGGTCAGGGAATGGTCGATCAGGCCGATGCGCGGCAGGCTTTCCAGGTCGCCGGTGGCCGGCATCAGCGAGCGCTCCAGCGACACCGCAGTACCGTCGGCGGTGCGGCGCAGGCGATCGAGGGCAATGAACTGCTCGCTGCCAAACCGGCTGAACAGATCCGCACGCGTCACCGCTTCGAAGCGCAGCACCTCGGTGCTGACTTGTGCGCCGGTGTCCGCCAGGGCCTGGGCCCAGCCATGACGCTGGTCGAGCCCCATGCCGTCGAAGGTGACGATGGAGCCGACACCGCTTTGGGTGGCGATATAGTTACGCCGCTTGAGCTCGGCCAGCGCTTCACGCAGCGTGCCACGACTGACCGCAAACTCTTCGGCGAGCTGATGCTCACCCGGCAACAGGAAACCGTCGGCCATCACCCCACCCTCGATACGGCGGATGAGTTCGTCGACGACGCGTTTTTTCTTATCGAATCGAACATGTCTAATCATGTACAAATTGATAACCGAAAGACGACGTTTCCAGCAAGCGAATTATTTCAGGAAAATCAAAAAGCCCGCTTCAGGGCTCAAGGCCAATTGGGAAAAACTCCCCGTTGCTCCATACGCCAAGCCAGTTCTGACCGTTGAGCGGACGGCTTACGGCCAGCTCGACCAATTGATAGAAGGCGTTGCGGTGCACCAGGGCCTCGAGGTTGCTGCGCACCCGCAGGTAAGGCGCCGGTTCCTCGGTGAGCGGATCGATCACCACCCGCAGCGGGTGTTCAGGGCCGGCGTCGACCTGTTCGTCGACATTAGTGGTAAACCGCAGCACCTGGCTCTCCCCCTGCCCTTGCACCTCAAGCGTGACGGCGACAAACGGCGCGTCATCGACAGTGATGCCGACCTTTTCCACCGGCGTCACCAGGAAATAATCATCGCCATCGCGGCGAATGATGTTGGAGAACAACTTGACCATGGGTTTGCGCCCGATAGGCGTGCCCTGATAGAACCAGGTGCCGTCGCGGGCGATGCGCATGTCTATATTGCCGCAGAAATCCGGGTTCCACAGATGCACCGGCGCCGGCCCTTTGCCTTTGGGCAGTTGCGCCAACAGATCATTGGCTTTGGCGGTATCGGTCATGGAGGTCTCCTCAGGCTTACTGATTGCTCATGCCGAGCAAGCCCCGGGCGTACTGCGCCAGGGGCCGGGCAATCAGATCTTGTGGCGTGTTGTCGTGGAACGTCAGTAAACCGCCACGACTGCGAATACGTGCAGTATCGATCAAATACTGGGTGCTGGTCTCGATCAGCATGATCTGGATCACGCCGCTGTCCAGGCCAACGCGGTCCAGGGCTTGCTGATCGGTCCATTCGTCGGCGTTGCCGATACGGTCATCGGCTGCCGCAAAACGGCAATACAGCAGGTAATGAGCCCCCGCCGCGCGCGCTTCGGCCATGGCCTGTTCGAGGCCTTCGGGCTGACGGGCGCGACGCACCATGGGGAAATATTCGACAAAGCCGTTGAAGGCTTCCTCGGCCACCACATTCGGGCGTGGATACGCACTGCCAGGCGGCACGAAAGCGCCCTGGGCGATAAAGATAAAGGAGTCCGGCTGCACACGAATTGAAGCGGTGCGGCGCGTATCGCTGTGGTCGAGCAAGCCCGCGTCGCTCATCTGATAGCGGGTGCCTTCGGCCATATCGCTGACGGTCATGCAACCACTGAGCGCCAACGACGCCAGCAACAAAACCAGACTACGCATCCTATTCCTCCAGAGGCCGGTGACGGAAAACCGGCGAATAGGCGTGAGATGCAGAATCTGCGCCAGCTTGAATCAAATGTGGGAGGGGGCAAGCCCTGATGCCCTGTAGGAGCGAGCTTGCTCGCGAAAAACCCACAGGCACCGCGCTCATTCAGAAGGCACGCGTTATCGTTGACGTTTTTCGCGAGCAAGCTCGCTCCTACAGACCGCATCCACATTGGAGGAAGTTAGCCGCCAATGATCTTCATCACCGTCGCGCCGCCCGAGAAGGCCACTTCCTGCTTGTCGCCCAGGGCCTTCATCAGCAGACCTTGCAGCGCCGGCAGCGCCTGGTGGCGCGGCTTGTCCAGCAGGTCGCCGACATAGTGACGATTGCTCGAAGACAGGCAACCATGCAACCACCCCGTAGACGACAGCCGCAACCGTGAACAGGTGCGGCAGAACGGCACGCTTTCATTGGCAATCACGCCAAAGAAGCCCTTGCCCGGCACCTCGTAGCGCACCGCCGTAGCATCGACGGGCGCATTGGCCTGCAGGTATTCATGCTGTTCGCCGATCAGGCTGAGCAATTGTTGCAGGCTGACAAATTGCTGCAGGAAGGCATTGGAGTCCTTGGCCAAGTGGCCCATGCGCATCAATTCGATAAAGCGCAGCTCGTAGCCCCGCTCCAGGCAGTAATCGAGCAACGGCATTACCTGGTCCAGGTTCTGGCCGCGCAAGGGCACCATATTGACCTTGATCTTGATCCCGGCCGCGCGGGCCTGGTCCATACCGTCGAGCACGGTGGCCAGGTCACCACCGCGGGCGATGCTGCGGAAGGCGTCGGCATTCAGAGTGTCAAGGGACACGTTGATGCGCCGGATACCGGCGTCCACCAGCAGTGGCAGTTTGCGCGCCAGCAACTGGCCATTGGTAGTCAGGCTGATATCGCTGAGCCCCATCCGCCCCACCGCGTCCATGAAAGCTTCCAGCTTGGGGCTCACCAGCGGCTCACCACCGGTAATCCGCAGGCGCTCGATGCCGGCCGCTTCGATTAAGTAAGCCACGCCTCGCGCCATGGCCTGGGCCGAGAGTTCGTCCTGGGCAGCCACCAGCCGCTTGCCGTTGGGCACGCAATAGGTACAGGCGTAATTGCAGGCTGAGGTCAGGCTGATCCGCAAATTGCGAAATCGCCTGCCTTGACGATCAACGATCATGAACCACTCCGGCAGAGGATGAATCGGGGCGCACTAAAAGCTGACTGATAAATCAGCTTTTAGCAAGGGTCCTTGCCTGAGTATATTCCTGGGGTACTGCGCGTGGCAGCCAATCATCAAGTGGACGGCGATTCCACGGACGGCAGCTCGGCACTGTGCTTGCGCTTGTTGCCCATGCGCACGCCAATATCCATCAGGAACTGGAAGAACCCTTCCTGGTCTTCCAGCACATTGCTCCAGAACGGCGAGTGATACAGCGCCACAGCGCCATGCACCAAGGCCCAGGCGGCGCAGTAGTGGAAGTACGGAGGCACGTCTTCGAGCTTGCCTTCGCTGATACGGCCCTTGATCAGCAAGGTCAGGCGTTCAAAGTTCGAGGCGCGGATTTTGTGCAGTTCCTCGACCATTTCCGGCACTTGATGGCCCTTGACGACCTTTTCTTCCAGGCGGTCAAACAGGCGGTAGCGCTGCGGATCGCGCATGCGGAACTCGAAATAGGCCCGGGACAAGGCCTCTTTGTCCTTGTCGACATCGGCCGAATGCAGCAGCTCGTTCAAGTCACGCTCGTAGTCGAGCATCAGGCGCAGGTAAATCTCGGCCTTGGATTTGAAGTGCTTGTAGATAGTGCCTTTGCCGATACCCACGGCATCCGCGATCATCTCGACGGTGACGCTGTCTTCGCCTTGTTCGAGGAACAATTTGAGTGCGGTGTCGAGAATTTCCTGCTCACGGCGGCGAAACTCACGGACCTTACGGGGTTCTTTATGCATGAGGAAGAGGTCTGCAAAGGTCGGAATAGGAAGGGTTGCGCAAGCCAAGGATACGTGGCGATACGATTTACCCAATACGAGGGATTATCCCGACTGAACGGTCGTTGGGCAACGCCTATGTGAACCGGTTATGAACTTTACTTTCAGTACGCCAACGATTTGGCTGATATCAGTCAGAAACGATACGCGCCATTCAGACCTGCGCATCCGTTCAATGAGAACTCAAGGGAAGCGCGCGTATTCCAAATCTGTTTAAAAATCGATCAATCGAGACTGGACTGAATCCGAGAGTGATCAATACTTCAAGTGTCGGCGCGACATCTCCCCCAAGTGAAGCGTCGACCTGGGTACCGACGGACTGCGTGCCCTTGTTTTACTCCTAATGGTCTTAGCCCGGATTCCCCCCCCCGAACCCGGGTTTTTTTTGCCTGCGATTTTCTCCTGTAGGAGCGAGCTTGCTCGCGAAGAACTCATAGACACCGCGTTAATCCAGGATGCACGCGTTATCGTTGACGTTTTTCGCGAGCAAGCTCGCTCCTACAGTGCAAGGCAAGCGCGCTACGTCGCAGAACTAGTAGCGCCGGCCACATGGGCCAATGGAAACAGACGCTTGAAGTTCTCGGTCGTCTGTTCGGCGAAGCGCTCGTAGGACTCGCCGCGCAGCATCGCCAGGTAATCCGCCACGTCACGCACATACTCCGGCAGGTTCGGCTTGCCGCGATGGGGGATCGGCGCCAGGTACGGTGAATCGGTTTCCACCAGCAACCGGTCGGCAGGCACCTGGCGCGCCACATCACGCAACGCGTCGGCATTGCGGAAGGTAACGATGCCCGACAAGGAAATATAGAAGCCCAGGTCCAGGGCGGCCTTGGCCATCTCCCAGTCTTCGGTAAAGCAATGCAGCACACCGGCCTGGGGCAGCGCGGCTTCGCGCAGGAGGGTCAGGGTATCGGCGCGAGCCCCACGGGTGTGGACGATCACCGGTTTGCCGGTGTGTTGCCCAGCCTGCAGGTGCAGGCGGAATGAGGCCTGCTGCAGATCGGCGGCTTCCGGTTCGTAGTGATAATCCAGGCCGGTCTCGCCAATGGCGACGACGCGCGGGTGATTGAGTTCGCCGAGCAGCCAGTCCAGGGCCGGTGCTTCGCCGGGCTTGAGGTCCAGCGGGTGAATGCCCACCGAACAATCCACATCGGCGTAGCGATCAGCGAGGGCTTTGACGTCGGCGGCATTTTCAGCACTGACGCCAATGCACAGGAAGTGACCTACCCCGCGCTGGCGCGCAGCGTCGAGGGCGGCGTCCAGCGAGCCGTTGTGCTGGGCGAGATCAAGACGGTCAAGATGGCAATGGGAATCTACGAGCATGGGCAATTACAACTTGAGTAGTGTCTGGTCGACGATACACCCGTCGGCAAAGGAAATTAACGCCGGCCGAGCAAGCCGACCCATTGGACCAGCAGTGCTTCAAGCAACAGCACGCGGTTGAGGTTGGCCTTGCCGAGCACTTTCTGGCGCTGGGCGAGAATCCAGTCCTGAATGCTCAGCACCTTGTCCTGGGCACTTTTCTGCGCAAGGTATTGCACCACCTTACGCATGTCCGGCAAACCGAGGCCGTCTTCGTCCTGGGTCAACTGGTAGCGCAGGATCAGACTGGACCAGTCGCAGAACCAGTCGAACAACAGCAGCAGGGGAATGTCCTTCCACGCACTTTCGGCCAATTGCGTGGCGGACAGTTCCTGTTTGATCAGCTTCTTCACACCGTCTACCACCAGCGCACGTTGCTCTCGCACGCCCTGGGCCTGCAGCTTTACCGCCGCCAACGGGGAGCCTGCGGCCAGGGTCAGCAATTCGATTCGTTCTTGCGCCGAGCAATCCGGCAGCGCCTGCGCCAGCCATTGCAGACTCATGGCCTCGCTCGGCAACGGACACGCCTGTTGCACGCAACGGCTGCGAATGGTCGGCAACAAGCGGCTGGATTGATGGCTCACCAGCAACAGCACGGTGTCGCCGGACGGCTCTTCCAGACTCTTGAGCAACGCGTTGGCGGCGTTGATGTTCATGGCCTCCACCGGTTCGATCAGCACCACCTTGCGCCCGCCCATCTGCGCGGTTTGCACCACGAAGCTGACCAGGTCGCGCACCTGGTCGACCTTGATCGCCTTGTCCGCTTCCTCAGGCTCCAGCACATAGTTATCGGGGTGACTGCCGGCCTTCAGCAGCAGGCAGGATTTGCATGCACCGCAGGCCTGCAGCTCAACCGGGCGCTTGCACAACAGGCTGGCCATCAAACGCTCGGCCAGGGCACGTTTGCCAATGCCTGTCGGGCCGTGCAGCAAATAAGCGTGGGCGTGTTGGGCACGGCCGGCCAATTGCTGCCAGAGGCCGTCCTGCCACGGGTAGGCTTCAGCCACGGGCGCGCTCCAAAAGGGTGGGCAACAGCGCATCAAGGGCTTGCTGCACCTGAGCCAGCGGCTGGGCTGCGTCAAGCAGGTGATAACGCGCAGGCTCCGCCCTGGCACGCTCGAGGAACGCGGTGCGCACGACGTCGAAAAATGCCTGGCCTTCCAGCTCGAAACGATCCAGGCGACCGCGCGCGCTGGCGCGGGCCATACCCACTTCCACCGGCAGGTCGAACAGCAGGGTCAAGTCGGGGCGCAGATCACCCTGTACGAAGGTTTCCAGGGCAGCGATACGCTCCTGGCACAAGCCGCGACCACCGCCCTGATAGGCGTAGGTGGAGTCGGTAAAACGGTCGCAGATCACCACGGCACCGCGGGCCAGGGCTGGTCGGATCACCTCGGCCAGATGCTGGGCGCGGGCGGCGAACACCAGCAGCAGCTCGGTGTCGGGGTTCATTGGCTCCTCACCCGGCGTCAGCAATACCTCACGGATGCGCTCGGCCAGCGGCGTACCGCCGGGCTCACGGGTCAACACCACTTCGATGCCCGCGGCGCGCAGGCGCTCGGCCAGGTAATCGCGGTTGGTGCTTTTGCCGGCGCCTTCCGGGCCTTCGAGGGTCATAAACAAGCCGGTCACAGGCAGTCCTTAGTCAGAGTCATTGCGGGCTTTGCGGGGCGCTGGTGTCCGGCGCGGGGTCTACCGGTACGTCAATGGGCGGCACCGTATTCTCCAGCGGCTTGACCTGCGGTGCCGGGCTGGAGCGGTAATCGGCGCGGCGCTTGAGTTGAAACTCACGCACGGCGGCATTATGCGCATCCAGGTCATCCGAGAAAATATGGCTGCCATCGCCACGGGCGACAAAATACAGGCTGCTGCCCGGCACCGGATTCAGCGCGGCATGAATCGCCTCGCGGCCCACCATGGCGATGGGCGTCGGCGGCAGGCCGGCGATCATGTAGGTGTTGTAAGGGTTGGCTTCCTTGAGATGGGCGCGGGTCAGCTTGCCGTTGTAGCGCTCACCCAGGCCATAGATCACCGTGGGATCGGTCTGCAACATCATGCCCATCTTCAAGCGACGTACGAACACACCGGCAATTTGCCCGCGCTCTTCGGGCACACCGGTCTCCTTTTCCACCAGGGAGGCCATGATCAGCGCTTGATAAGGCTCGGTGTAAGGCACATCAGCGGCGCGCCTGCTCCACTCCTGGGCCAGCACATCGTCCAGGCGGTTGTAGGCTTTCTTCAGAAATTCGACGTCCGTCATGCCACGCACAAACCGGTAGGTGTCCGGAAAGAACCGTCCTTCAGGGAACACGCCAGGGTGGCCGAGCTTGTCCATCACTTCGTTGTCGCTGAGACCGGCAAGGGTCTGCACGATCTTTTCGTGCTTGGCCAGGGCCGAGCGTACCTGGCGAAAGTTCCAGCCTTCGACCAGGGTCAGGCTGTACTGCACCACTTCGCCACGTTGCCACAGGCCGATCAGGCCTTCGGCGGTGAGGCCCGGGGTCATGCGGTATTCGCCGCTGTGCAGCGGCTGGCCGTCGAGGTTCAAGCGCCAGTAAAGACGCAGCCAGAAGGCACCGTCGAGCACGCCATCGGCTTCCAGACGATTGAAGGTGCCGGTGGGCGTCGCCCCTGCCGGTACATCGAGCAACTGCTCCTGGGTCAGATGCAACGGCTGCTTCAGCGCAGCGTTGTATTTCCAGGCGCAAAAGCCCAACAGCAAAGCCGCCGAGAACAGACCGATCAGCAGCAGTACAACCAGTTTTCGTATCACTCAAATATCCAATAGCGCGCGAACAATGCCCTGCAGTTTACGGGTGAGCGGCCCAACCGACCAGCTCATCCCAGCGCACTTGCGTACCGGCCAGATGCCATAAATGCTGTTACAGACGAAGACTTCGTCAGCCTGTTGCAACTGCTCCAGGCGGATGTCGGCCACGGCCACCGGGACGCTCAGGGCTTGCGCCTGGGCCAGAATCTCGGCGCGCATCACCCCGGCAACGCCGCAACGCGTCAGATCAGCGGTTAGTAACACGCCGTTGCGCACCAGAAACAGGTTGCTGAACACGCCTTCGATGACACGCCCGGACCTATCCAGCATCAAGCCTTCGGCATGCTCGGCATCCCGCCATTCGGCGCGGGCGATCACCTGTTCAAGGCGGTTCAGGTGTTTGAGTCCGGCCAGCAGCGGTTGTTCGGCCAGGCGGGTGGCGCACGGGAACAGGCGGATGCCGTCGGTTCCATGGCTTTGGGGATAAGTGGCGGGCGGACCGCCCTGCAAGATACGGCGGACGGCGGCATCGGGATTGATGCCGTAACCCCGCTGGCTGTCGCCACGGGTAAGGATCAACTTGAGCACGCCATCGCCAAGGGCTGCGGCGTAGGCCAGCACTTCGCTGCGGACCAAAGTGTGATCCGCCGCCAATACGAGGCGCCTGCAGCCCTCATCAAGGCGCTGCAGATGACGGTCGAGCAGCAGCGGCTGCCCGGCCTTGACCGCGATGGTTTCAAACACACCATCGCCATACGCCAGGCCGCGATCTTTCAGGGGCACGCTGTCCGCTGGCTGACCGTCGACCCAGCTGTGCATCACTCGGCGAACCGGCGGAACACCAGCGAGCCGTTGGTGCCACCAAACCCGAACGAGTTGGAGATCACCACGTCGATCGGCATCGCTTGTGCTTCGTGCGGCACGAAGTTCAGATCGCAGCCTTCGTCCGGCTCATCAAGGTTGATGGTCGGCGGAGCGACCTGGTCCTTGATGGCCATCACACTGAAGATCGCCTCGACCGCACCCGCCGCGCCCAACAGATGGCCGGTCATGGATTTGGTGGAACTGACCGCCAGCTTGTAGGCGTGCTCACCGAACACCGACTTGATGGCCTCGGCTTCCGCCAGGTCACCGGTCGGCGTCGAAGTGCCATGGGCATTGATGTACTGCACCTGGTCAGCATTGACCTTCGCATCGCGCAAGGCGTTGGTGATGCAGCGTGCAGCACCGGCACCGTCGGACGGTGGCGAGGTCATGTGATAGGCATCGCCGCTCATGCCAAACCCGATCAGCTCGGCGTAGATGGTGGCACCACGCGCCTTGGCATGCTCCAACTCTTCAAGTACCAGGGCACCGGCACCGTCGGACAGCACGAAACCGTCACGGCCCTTGTCCCACGGACGGCTGGCGCGGGTCGGTTCATCGTTGCGGGTCGACAGCGCACGGGACGCGCCGAAGCCGCCCATGCCCAGGCCACAGGCGGCCATCTCGGCGCCACCGGCGATCATCACGTCAGCTTCATCGTAAGCAATGTTGCGCGCCGCCATGCCGATGCAGTGCGTGCCGGTGGTGCACGCCGTTGCGATGGCGTAGTTAGGCCCCTGTGCGCCCAGATGGATGGACAGGAAACCGGAAATCATATTGATGATCGAGCCCGGCACGAAGAACGGTGAAATTCGACGGGGGCCGGAATCGTGCAGCGTGCGACTGGTTTCTTCGATATTGGTCAGGCCACCAATCCCCGAACCCATGGCCACGCCGATGCGCTCACGGTTGGCGTCGGTGACTTCCAGGCCGGCGTTACGAACTGCCTGAAAACCGGCTGCCAGGCCGTACTGAATGAACAGGTCGAGCTTGCGCGATTCTTTGAGCGAGAGGTATTGCTCGACATTGAAACCCTTTACCGAGCCGCCAAAACGGGTGGAATAGGCAGAAAGGTCCGTGTGTTCGATCAGACCGATACCACTGTGGCCAGCCAGAATGCCCTGCCAACTGCTTGGCACATCCGTGCCCAGTGGCGACAACATACCCATACCGGTGACTACGACGCGTCTACGCGACACAGCACTCTCCTTTTTCTAATGACGACACTTTGCTTCGCAGCGTACTTTTCGTCACCGCTTAAAGAAAAAACCGCACGCCGTTACAGCAGTGCGGTTTTTCCCTGACAGCAGGCGACGACTACAAACTATTACGCCTGGTGGCTAGTAACGTAGTCGATGGCAGCTTGAACAGTAGTGATTTTTTCAGCTTCTTCGTCCGGGATTTCGGTCTCGAATTCCTCTTCCAGAGCCATCACCAGCTCAACGGTGTCAAGGGAATCGGCACCCAGGTCTTCTACGAAGGAAGCCGTGTTGACCACTTCTTCTTCCTTAACGCCCAGTTGCTCGGCGACGATTTTCTTGACGCGCTCTTCGATGGTGCTCATACCTTGTTTAACTCCTAATGGACAAATTCAGGCAGCTGGCCAGTGGGTAAGTGTATAGAAAGCCATTTCGGTTTTTCAACCGAAAGCTTCATCCTGTACCCGCCCGGCCACCTGCCTATAAATTAAGTTGCAGCTTTATAACGGATTTTAGACAGCTCGTATGACATATTTTTGAAGCGATCCGTCACAATTTAACTCATGTACATCCCGCCGTTCACCGGGATTGTAGCCCCAGTCACGTATGCCGCACCGTCGGATGCCAGAAAAGTGACCACATTCGCGATCTCTTGAGCCTGGCCCAGACGGCCCAGCGGAATCTGCGTCAGCAAGGCTTCACGCTGTGCTTCGGGCAGTTCGCGGGTCATATCGGTGTCGATGAACCCTGGAGCCACCGAGTTTACCGTAATCGACCGCGAACCGACTTCACGTGCCAGTGCACGGCTGAAACCTTCCAGACCGGCCTTGGCCGCAGCGTAGTTTACTTGGCCGGCGTTGCCCATGGCACCCACTACTGAGCCAATATTGATAATTCGACCCCAGCGCGCCTTGGTCATGCCGCGCAAAACGCCCTTGGAGAGGCGGAACAGACTGTTCAGATTGGTATCGACCACGTCGTACCATTCGTCGTCTTTCATGCGCATCATCAGGTTATCGCGGGTGATACCGGCATTGTTCACCAGAATCGCCGGGGCACCGAACTGAGCGGTGATCGCGGCCAGCACGGCCGCCACGGACTCGTCACTGGTCACGTTCAGCTCGAGACCGGTGCCCTGCACGCCGTTTTCCTTCAGGGTTGCGGCGATACGCTCGGCCCCCGAGGCGGACGTGGCGGTGCCGATCACGACGGCGCCCTGACGGCCCAGTTCCAGGGCGATCGCCTGGCCGATGCCACGGCTTGCGCCGGTAACCAGTGCAACTTTACCTTGCAGACTCATGCAGGCTTCTCCTAAGTTCGGGGATCAGGCCAGCGCCGCACGAGCGGCAGCGAAGGCATCCGGGGTATTGAGGTTGGCAGTCGATACGCCGTCGGCGCAGCGCTTGTTCAGGCCGGCCAGGACTTTGCCCGGGCCGCACTCGACCAGTTCGGTAGCGCCGTTGGCGGCCAGGGTCTGCACCGACTCAACCCAGCGTACCGGCTTGTAGAGTTGCTCCAGCAGGTCACGCTTGAGGGTGTCCAGATCAGGAGCCACCGCCGCGCTGACGTTCTGCACCAGCGGGATCTGCGGCGCCTGCCAGTTAATGTCGGCGATGGACTCGGCAAAACGCTCGGCCGCCGGGCGCATCAGTTCGCAGTGCGATGGCACGCTGACCGGCAACGGCAGCGCACGCTTGGCGCCACGCGCCTTGCAGCCTTCGATGGCGCGTTCTACCGCCGCCTTGGCACCCGCGATGACCACCTGGCCAGGGGAGTTGAAATTCACCGCGCTGACCACGTCGCCCTGCGCCGCTTCGGCGCAGGCTTCGATCACCACCGCGTCATCCAGACCCAGGATAGCGGCCATACCGCCCTGCCCGGCCGGAACGGCCTCCTGCATCAACTGGCCACGACGCTCGACCAGCTTGACCGCTTCACCGAGGGTCAGGCTGCCCGCCGCCACCAGGGCGCTGTACTCGCCCAAGCTGTGACCGGCAACGAATGCCGGGCGCGCGCCGCCTTCAGCCAGCCACAAGCGCCACAGGGCGATCGAAGCGGTCAGGATGGCCGGTTGGGTCTTGTCGGTTTGATTGAGTTGCTCTTCCGGCCCCTGCTGGGTCAGTGCCCACAGGTCGTAACCCAGGGCCTCGGAAGCTTCCTTGAAAGTGTCCAGGATCAGCGGATATTGCGCGCCCAGCTCGGCCAACATGCCGAGGGACTGCGAACCCTGCCCTGGAAAGACGAATGCGAGGGATGTAGACATGTAACAAGCCCCTAATGATCTGGTCGTCAAAAATGCGCACGCCTACGGTGGGAGCGCACGAAACTGACAGATTGGATGGTCAATTGAACTGGCCGGTCACATTTAAGCACTCCCGGGCCGATTCGCCTAAAGCAACAGCTCCTCAAGACGACCGCGCACGCGTTGCGGCAGGTTTTCCTGAATCTCGATCACGGCCCGCGCAATCGCACTCTGAAAGCCCTCGACACCCGCCGAGCCATGGCTTTTCACCACAATGCCCTGCAATCCGAGAAAACTCGCACCGTTGTGCCGCGCCGGGGCCAGGTCGGCCTGCAGACGGCGCATCAGCGGCAGCGCCAGGGCGCCAACCGCACGCGACATCAGGTTCTGCTTGAACAGCACTTCAATGCGTGTGGCGATCATGGTCGCCAAACCTTCGCTGGATTTGAGCAGGATATTGCCGACAAACCCGTCGCACACCACCACATCCGCTTCGCCTCGGTACAAACCGTCACCCTCGACAAAACCGATATAGTTCAAGCCCGGCGCACCTTGCAACAAAGTAGCGGCCAGCTTGACCTGCTGGTTGCCCTTGATCTCCTCGGTGCCGATATTCAGCAGGGCCACCCTTGGCCGGACCACGCCCAGGGCTTCGGCGGCCACCGAGCCCATCACGGCGAACTGGAACAGGTGCTCTGCACTGCAATCGACGTTCGCGCCCAGGTCCAGCAATTGGCAATAACCTTGCTGCGTAGGAATCGCCGCCACCATCGCCGGCCGATCAATGCCCGGCAGGGTCTTGAGCACATGCCGCGACAGGGCCATCAGCGCGCCGGTATTGCCGGCGCTGACACAGGCCTGCACCTTGGCGTCGCGCAACAGCTCCAGGGCCACGCGCATGGACGAGTCGGGCTTGCCGCGCAGGGCCGCCGCCGGTTTTTCGTCCATGGTGATGGTTTCGCTGGCCGCGGTAACCGTCAGGCGCGCGCGATCCACCGCCGGATGGCTGGCAATCAGTTCTTCAAGTAAAGAGGGTTGACCGACAAGGGTCAGGTGCAGCGAGGGCGTAGCAGACAGGCTGGCAATGCAGGCCTGAACAATGCTGCGGGGACCGAAGTCCCCGCCCATTGCGTCAATCGCGATGACTTGAGCAGACAAGTGATTACTCGTCAGCGCCCTTGTCGATCACTTTACGGCCACGGTATACGCCTTCTGGCGATACGTGGTGACGCAGGTGAACTTCACCGGTGGTCTTTTCCACGGACAGGGTGCTAGCCTCGAGAGCGTCGTGCGAACGGCGCATATCACGGGCGGAGCGGGATTTTTTGTTCTGCTGAACAGCCATAATTGATTAACTCCTAAACGTTTGGGTCACGCTTTAACTGCGCCAATACACTGAACGGGTTGGACCGCGTTACCTCGTCCTCGCTCGGTTCGGGCTCGTCATCGAGGCCCGCCGGCTGCTGGCATTCTTCCGGATGATGAGCAGGCACAATGGGCAAGGCGAGCAAAAGCTCCTCCTCGATCAGTGCATGCAGATCCAAAGGATCTTCGCCCAGTTCCAGCACGTCATAACCTTTCGGCAACGACTGGGTATTCGCACCCTCCTTCACCACGGCATAACTGCACTCGCTGTGGATCGGCAGGGTGACCAGCTCAAGACAACGCTGGCAAACCATTTTGACTTCGGTGTCGATAAGGCTGTGGATGACCACAGATTTACGTTCATCTCGTTCAAAAACGAATTTGGCCTGGACCGCACCGACAGTGTCGGAAAGCGAGTCGCAGAGTCTCTCCAAATCGGCCAGCGGCAATTCACCTTGAAGGGAAGTGCCACGATCAGCCAATTTGCGCGGGTCAACGTGAGGTGGAATCGGGTCATTCAACATAGGCGCAGCATTATAGGGATGCACCCGGCCATGTCAAAGGAAATTCAGCCCTGTGCGTCAGCCGGTCACGCCGCTAGAATCGGCGGCTGTCTTGAGGAGACGTATATGCTGCCTTTATTACTCGCGTCCAGCTCGGTTTATCGTCGGGAATTACTGAGCCGCCTGCACTTGCCGTTCACCTGCAGCTCGCCGGACATCGATGAAAGCCATCGCGACGACGAATCCGCCGTGGAGCTGGTCAAGCGCCTGGCCGAACAGAAAGCGCGCGCCCTCGCCGCCAGCCACCCCGGCCATTTGATCATTGGCTCTGATCAGGTAGCGGCACTGGAAGGCCGGATCATCGGCAAGCCCCACACCTTTGAAAATGCCCGCGAGCAATTGTTGGCGGCCAGCGGCAAGCGTGTGAGCTTTCTTACAGGCTTGGCACTGCTCAACAGCGAGACGGGGCACTGCCAGGTCGACTGCGTGCCTTTTACCGTGCACATGCGTGAACTGGACGCGGAACGCGTCGAGCGCTACCTGCGGATCGAACAGCCCTATGACTGCGCGGGCAGCTTCAAGGCCGAGGGGCTGGGTGTGAGCCTGTTCCAGAGCACTGACGGGCCTGATGCCACCAGCCTTGTTGGCCTGCCGCTGATCCGACTGGTGGACATGCTGCTGGCTGAAGGCGTACACATTCCTTAAGTACACATCGACCAAATGTGGGAGGGGGCTTGCCCCCGATAGCGGTGGATCAGCCAGCTTATCTATCGCTGACACACCGTCATCGGGGGCAAGCCCCCTCCCACATTTTGATCTACTGCTGGCTTGAGATCAGCGCAGGGTCGGGCCCTGGAAGCCCATATACAACGCCAGCTTCTCGGCCACGCTGGCACCAAGCTTCTTGGAAAACCGGTCAAACGGCGATTCCTCGACCGTAAAGTCCACCAGTTCTTTCTCGCCAACCACATCCCGCGCCACGGAACTGGCGCTGCCCAAGCCGTCGATCAACCCCAGCGGCAATGCCTGCTCGCCCGACCACACCAGCCCGGAAAACAGCTCCGGGTGCTCCTTGTCCTTGAGCCGATCGCCACGCCCTTGCTTGACGCTGGCAATAAACTGGCGATGAGTGGTGTCGAGCACGCCCTGCCAGAACGCGGTTTCATCGGCCTTCTGCGGCTGGAACGGATCGAGGAACGCCTTGTGCTCGCCCGAGGTGTAGGTGCGACGCTCCACACCCAGCTTCTCCATGGTGCCGACAAAGCCGTAACCGGCCGCCGTCACGCCAATGGAGCCCACCAGACTGGCCTTGTCGGCATAGATCTGGTCTGCGGCGCTGGCAATATAATAGGCACCCGAGGCGCCCAGGTCCGAGATCACCGCATAGAGCTTGATATCAGGATGCAGGGCGCGCAGGCGACGAATCTCGTCATACACATAGCCCGACTGTACCGGACTGCCGCCCGGGCTGTTGATACGCAGGATCACGCCCTTGACCTTGGGGTCTTCGAAGGCGGCGCGCAGGCTGCTGACAATATTGTCGGCGCTGGCAGGCTCCTTGTCGGCGATCACCCCGCGCACCTCGATCAAGGCGGTGTACTGGCTGCCACGGGTGGCGCTCTTTTCCATGTCCATCAACGGACTGAACAGCGCCAGCATGAGCAACAGGTAAGTGAAGGTCAGCAGCTTGAAGAAAATCCCCCAGCGCCGCGCACGGCGCTGCTCCTGCACGCTGGCCAGGAGGGTTTTCTCCAGCAGCTTCCAGCTTTTGTCATCACCGCTTTCTGCTTTTTCCGGCGCTTTCCACTCGTCACTCATGCCATCAACCCCAGCAAAGTCTCATTGAGCCCGGCTTAGCCAGGCCTGCAATTGCGAAAAATGATCGATCGTAACCCTGGGCTCGTATTGCTGCAGGGCTTCCGCAGACTGGGCGCCATAGCTGACCGCCACGCTGTCCATACCCGCATTGCGCGCCATCATCAGGTCGAAGGAGGCATCGCCCACCATCAATGCCTGGCGCGGCGATACGCCGCAATGCGCCAGGATCTGCTCCAGCATCAGAGGGTGAGGTTTACTGGCAGTTTCATCCGCCGCGCGAGTGATATCGAAATAGTCTCCCCAGCCGTGCGCCTTGAGCACCCGATCCAGCCCGCGACGCGCCTTGCCCGTGGCGACGGCCAGGTAATAACCCTCGGCACGAAATGCTTGCAGCGACTGCACCACCCCCTCAAACAGCGGCGAAGGCTCGGCTTCCAGCGCAATGTAGTGCTCGGCGTAATGCTCACGGAAAGCGACCAGCTCGGTGTCGGATATCTGCGGATACAGCGTGCGAATCGCTTCAGGCAAGCCCAGACCGATAATGCCCTTGACCGCCAGGTCGCTGCACAACTCGAAGCCCGAGCGGGTCGACGCCACGTGCATCGACTCAACGATGCGCCCAATGGAATTGGCCAGGGTGCCGTCCCAGTCGAAAATCAGCAGCTTGTAATCAAGGTGCGACACTCAGGCGCTCCACGGTCTTGGCCCACATTTCGTCGACCGGCGCCTGCAACTTCAGCTCGCCACCATCGGGCAGCGGCACGGTCAGCATGTAGGCGTGCAGGAACAGGCGCTTGCCGCCCAGGTCACGGATCTCCCTGGAGAAATCCTCGTCGCCGTATTTGGTGTCGCCAGCAATGCAGTGACCGGCATGCAGGGTGTGCACGCGAATCTGGTGGGTACGCCCGGTCACCGGCTTGGCCTCGACCAGCGTGGCGAAGTCGCCGAAGCGGCGCAGCACCTTGAACAGGGTCAGGGCCTCTTTGCCCTCCTCGTCCACTTCCACCATGCGCTCACCGGAGCGCAGGTTGCTCTTCTGCAACGGCGCCCGCACGCTCTTGATCGAACTGGCCCAGTTGCCGCGCACCAGCGCCATGTAGCGCTTGTCCACACCGTCGCCACGCAGGGCGGTGTGCAGGTGGCGCAACATGCTGCGCTTCTTGGCGATCATCAACAGGCCGGAGGTGTCGCGGTCCAGGCGATGGACCAGCTCCAGTTCCTTGGCATCGGGGCGCAACTGGCGGAAGGCTTCGATCACACCGAATGTCAGGCCGCTGCCGCCGTGAACGGCAATGCCGCAGGGCTTGTTGATCACAATGAGTTTGTTATCTTCGAACACGATCGACGCTTCCAGGCGCTGCAGCAAGCCCTGGGCGAGCGGCACGGGCTCGTCGCGCTCAGGCACGCGCACCGGCGGCACACGGACGATATCGCCCGCCTGCAGCTTGTACTCGGGCTTGATCCGGCCCTTGTTCACCCGCACCTCGCCTTTGCGCAGGATGCGGTAGATCAAGGTCTTGGGCACGCCTTTGAGCCTGGCCAGGAGAAAATTATCGATGCGTTGGCCGGCATATTCCGGCGAGACCTCGAGCAGCTGGACGCTGGGGGTCTGGGGGGCGGTAGTGGTCATGGCGGCGATGATAACAATTTTTTATGGAATTGAAGCACTTAATCATTGCTGCTATAGTCGCGAACGCCGCCAAAAGCGGCCTGGACAGAGGACTTGCGGCAAACTGCCGGCCCTGACCATCGCAATTCATCAGGACGCGAGGCCGTCCTACGGGGCGTTCGCCACCCTGGAAGGCTTGGGATTGTAACAAGCGCAGGTGACATGAGGCCTGAAGCGAGTGCGATACGCAGAGTGAATACTCGCGTTTTGCGCCGATATTTACGGCCAGTTCACAAAGTGCAGTCAGTCTTGAGCCAGACCATGGCGAATGCTTCGGAAACAACGCCTGTTAAGAGCCGGGTGAGAGCGCAATCGCCCACACCTGGTCTTGTTTAGCCATGAGCGTGGACTCCCCTTTGGAGAACACGGTAAATGCCAACCCGCTGCGGATTCTGCGCGCGGCAGCACCCGAATTATCAGGGATACGTGTAGGGTGGAGATGCACAACCGTCGGACCGTGTAGCACTAGGCTTATATTTAGACGCTTCATCTCGTCCACAGTCGCCGGTTGATTCCTCCTCCTGACCTTAGCTTTTGTTGAAGTGGTGCCTTTGTCACCACCGCTAACAAGCAGGACGCGTCCGTCGCGATTCCCGCCCAATTGGCAGGTTTTGCTGGACACTGGAGTGGCCAACCACTCTTGACGCACCTGACACCGACCGTGAGAAGTCGTGTGTGCCGAACGCCGTTTCCGGCAGCCCGGAAACCGACGGTACAACATGAAAAGAATGCTGATTAACGCAACTCAACCCGAAGAGTTGCGTGTTGCACTGGTAGATGGCCAGCGCCTCTACGACCTGGATATCGAATCCGGTGCACGCGAGCAAAAGAAGGCCAACATATATAAAGGCCGTATTACTCGCATCGAACCAAGCCTTGAGGCTGCCTTTGTCGATTTCGGCTCCGAGCGCCACGGCTTCCTGCCCCTCAAGGAAATCTCCCGCGAGTACTTCAAGAAAGCCCCTGAAGGCCGCGTGAACATCAAGGACGTCCTGAGCGAAGGCCAGGAAGTCATCGTCCAGGTCGAGAAAGAAGAACGTGGCAACAAGGGCGCCGCCCTGACCACCTTCATCAGCCTGGCCGGCCGTTACCTGGTGCTGATGCCGAACAACCCGCGTGCCGGCGGCATCTCCCGTCGCATCGAAGGCGAAGAGCGCAACGAACTGCGTGAAGCACTGAACGGCCTGATCGCACCGGCCGACATGGGCCTGATCGTGCGCACTGCAGGCCTTGGCCGCAGCAGCGAAGAAATGCAGTGGGACCTCGACTACCTGCTGCAACTGTGGACCGCCATCAAAGAAGCCTCGCTGGATCGTTCCGCGCCATTCCTGATCTACCAGGAAAGCAACGTGATCATCCGCGCCATCCGCGATTATCTGCGCCAGGACATCGGCGAAGTGCTGATCGACAGCGTTGAAGCCCAGGACGAAGCCCTGACCTTCATCCGCCAGGTGATGCCGCAGTACGCCAGCAAGATCAAGCTCTACGAAGACAGCGTGCCGCTGTTCAACCGTTTCCAGATCGAAAGCCAGATCGAGACCGCCTTCCAGCGCGTGGTCGAACTGCCTTCCGGCGGCTCCATCGTGATCGACCCGACCGAAGCCCTGGTGTCCATCGACATCAACTCGGCGCGCGCCACGAAGGGTAGCGACATCGAAGAAACTGCCCTGCAGACCAACCTGGAAGCGGCTGAAGAAATCGCCCGCCAACTGCGCCTGCGTGATATCGGCGGCCTGATCGTGATCGACTTCATCGACATGACCCCGGCCAAGAACCAGCGCGCCGTGGAAGAGAAAGTCCGCGAATGCCTGGAAGCTGACCGCGCCCGTGTACAAGTGGGCCGTATCTCGCGCTTCGGCCTGCTGGAAATGTCCCGTCAGCGCCTGCGTCCATCCCTGGGCGAGAGCAGCGGCATCGTCTGCCCGCGTTGCAACGGCACCGGCATCATCCGTGACGTTGAATCGCTGTCGCTCGCGATCCTGCGCCTGATCGAAGAAGAAGCCCTGAAAGACCGCACTGCCGAAGTTCGCGCACAAGTGCCGATCCCGGTTGCCGCCTTCCTGCTCAACGAAAAACGCAACTCGATCACCAAGATCGAACTGCGCACCCGTGCCCGTATCGTCATCCTGCCGAACGATCACCTCGAGACGCCGCACTTCGAAGTGCAGCGCCTGCGCGATGACAGCCCGGAAGCCCACAGCGGCCAGTCCAGCTACGAAATCGCCGCAGCGGCCGCCGAAGTGGAAGAAGTCCAGCCGGCTGCGGCGACCCGCACCCTGGTCCGCCAGGAAGCCGCCGTGAAAACCGCACCGGCCCGCGCCAATGCACCGGTACCGGCCGAAGCGGCTGCTCCGGTTGCCGCGCCGGCCGCCCTGCCTGAGCCAAGCCTGTTCAAAGGCCTGGTGAAGTCGCTGGTCAGCCTGTTCGCCACCAAGGAAGAACCTGCTGCCCCGGTTGTGGTTGAAAAAGCCGCTGCCGAACGCCCTGCGCGTAACGAAGAGCGTCGCAACGGTCGTCAGCAGAGCCGTAACCGTAACGGGCGTCGTGACGAAGAGCGCAAGCCGCGCGAAGAACGTGCCCCGCGTGAAGAGCGCGCGCCACGTGAAGAGCGTGCACCTCGCGAAGCCCGTGAAGAAACCCCGGCCGTGGCCCGTGAAGAACGCGCGCCACGCGAAGAGCGTGCGCGTACCCCACGTGCCCCGCGCGAAGATCGCAAGCCGCGCGGCGAGCGTGAAGAGCGTGTACGTGAACTGCGCGAGCCCCTGGACGCGGCGCCTGCCGTCGCCGCTGCTACTGCTACTGCCACTGCCACCGAAGAACGCCCGGCCCGCCAGCCGCGTGAAGAGCGCGCGCCACGTGAGGAACGTCAACCACGCGCCCCGCGTGAAGAGCGTCAACCGCGCGCCGAACAGGCCGCTGCCGCCAGTGAAGAAGAAGTGCTGACCGGCGAAGAGCAACTGCAGGAAGAGGGCCAGGACAACGCCGAAGGCGATCGCCCACGCCGCCGTTCCCGTGGTCAGCGTCGTCGCAGCAATCGTCGTGAGCGTCAGCGTGATGCCAACGGCAACGTGATCGAAGGCTCGGAAGAAGCCGGCGAGAACGCAGAAGCCGCCAACAACGAGCCTACCGGTGCCGACCTGGCTGCCGGCCTGGCCGTGACTGCTGCCGTTGCCAGCTCGGTCATCAGCGCTCCTGCCGAAGCCCAGGCTCATGAGCAGGCTGAACGCGCTACCGCTGCTGTCGAAGAGACCGCTGCTGCAGAAGCGCCCGCTGCCGAGACCCCAGTGGTTGAAGCACCGGTGGTCGAAGCCACTACCCCAATCGAAACCCCAGTGGTTCCGGAAGTGGAAGTGGCACCGGTTCGCGACGCTCAACCCGTGACCGAAGTGGTTGCCGTTGAAGTCGCCCCGGTCGTCGAGCCTGAGCCAGTGGTTGAAGCCGTTGTTGAAGCGCCGGCTGTCGAAGAAGCCGCCCCGGTCGTGCGTGAAGTTCGCGAAGAACAGACCGCCTTCCACTGGACTGCCGAACCTGCCGCGCCGGTAGAAGCGCCAGCGCCTGCGCCGGTGGTCGAAGAAGCGCAGGCTCCGGTTGCCGAAGTCATGGTTGCCGAGCCTGCCCCAGTCGTTGAGCCCGCCCCGGTGATCGAACCAATGGCGGTCGCCGAGCCTGCGCCGGTGGTCGAAACCCCCGTGGTAGCCGAAGTCGCTGCCCCGGCGGTTGAAACTGCACCTGCCAGTGCACTGACTGAAAACGGCCGTGCGCCGAACGATCCACGTGAAGTGCGTCGTCGCCGCAAGGAAGCCGAGGCTGCCGCTGCTGCTGCAGCGTTAGAGCACAAGGCCCAGGAAGAAGAGCACGAGCCTAAACCCCTCGTCTGATTCCATCGGCCATTAAAAAGCCCCGCCTGAGTGATCAGGCGGGGCTTTTTATTCAAATCGAAAAACGGAAAACTGAATGATCACATTCGATGTGCATTCACCATCCCATGCCTCCCGACATCTTATCGTAACGATTTGACGCTTGTTCAAGGAGTCGTTGCCCAGAACTGAGCGGCATCATAGGCCTGCTTTTTTCCGAAGAGTGCCCTTGAGTTTTCGATTCTTCCTTGACTTCGGTTTTTGAATTATTCGACGTGCTGGAAGCAGACGTGGACTGAGTCGCTGGAGGGATGAAGGGCTGTGAAGAGCCTGGACTGACTTTCATGGCTATTACTCCGTGCTTGCAATTAAAGAGCTCTGGAGCCGTACTCCAGAGGCCCTCATTTAAGTGCGAGCCCCTGCATTGCAACCATCAGACCGCATGCAATTGAGTATCGGAAGACGCCACCTCAACTCGTAGGCACACGTACCTGCTCCCATTGCAGACCAGTCGGCACATCAACATCCCACAACACACCGGGGTCTATCACATTCACCGGCGTAACCTGAAAAGCAGCGAATAAAGGCCTGGCTCCGCCATCCCCGGACAATTCCATCAGTGCTTGAGCACACCCCCTTCCGAAGGCCACAGGATGCCCATACTTTTCCGTATGGACGGGCACCCGGATGGTATCGACGGTCAGTCCAGCGACCACGCTTTCAATCGTGGAGGTCAGAATGAATGGCATATCTCCCAGCACTATCAACCAACCCTCGGCGTCGCTACTGGCCGCAACGGCTCGCGCGATGCTGTCAGCCATGCCTGTGGAGCTCAGTGTCAGCACCTGGCAACCGCGTGTTTGTCCGAGACGTATGATTTCAGCCTGGTCATACGCGGTTACCACCAAGCGCCTGCCCACACTGGGGGGCAAGTTGACGAGCACGTGGTCGAGCACCGAGCGCGTCACCCCGTCACGGCCCACGCAAGAGGCCAACAGTTTGTCCTGTCCCGTCACGGCACGAAAACGACTGCTGCGCCCCGCTGCCAGGATAATTGCGGCGATCAACCGGCCACCACCGCATCCGATCTTTTATGTGCCTGCTGCACGCCGTTCTTGATCGCGACGATTTGCGCCATCAGCGACAGGGCAATTTCCGCCGGCGTATGGCTGCCGATGTGCAAGCCGATGGGCCCATGCAAACGCGCAATCGCTTCTGCCGACAGCCCCAGCGTCGCCAGGTTTTCCCGTCGTTTCTGAGTGTTGACCCGCGAACCGAGGGCGCCGATGTAGAATGCGCTGGAATTCAACGCCGTGAGCAAGGCCATGTCATCCAGGCGTGGGTCGTGGGTCAGACAGACGATAGCCGTGCGTTCATCGGTCTGGATATTGAGCACCGCCTCATCGGGCATGCCCGGCACGAAACGGCCGTGGTGTTCCTCCCAGCCATACACAAACTCTTCACGCGGATCGCAGATCAGCACTTCGAAGTCGAGCAAGCGCGCCATTTCCGCGACGTAGCGTGACAGCTGCCCGGCGCCGATCAACAGCAGTCGCCAGCGTGGCCCATAGATGGCGCGCAGACACTGCTCGTCAAAGGTCACCCCATCGGTCTTGCTCGCGGCGCTGAGGGTCACGTTGCCAGTGGCCAGGTCCAGCTCCCGCGCCACGATTTGATGATCCTCGCAGCGTGCGAGCAATTGCTCGACCCACGCCCAGTCGTCCACCCGCTCTTCGGTCAGGCGCAGGGTGCCGCCGCAGGGTAGGCCGAAGCGCGCCGCCTCATCGCGGGTGACGCCGTAGGTCACCAACTGCACCGGCGGGCCGTCATCTGGCAAACGGCCATCCTGCAAGCGCGCGATCAAGTCATCCTCGATGCAGCCGCCGGACACCGAGCCGATCACCACCCCGTCGCCACGCAAGGCCAACATCGCCCCCGGCGGGCGCGGGGCGCTGCCCCAGGTCTGCACCACGCTGTACAACACCACACGCTGCCCGGCACGGCGCCATTCCAGCACGCTGCGCAGGACATTCAGATCCACACTGTCCACAAAACCTCCCGCAAGCGTTTCAACCGATTCATTTACTGTAAAACAAAAGCCACTGTCGTGACGCGCCAGAAACGCAAACGCCCCGAACCAGTCGGGGCGTTTGTGTGTGGCTGTCGGCGTTAGTTCACGCCATCTGCAGCTTACTTGACCACAGGTGCAGGGCCTTCGGCCACGCCCAGGTCGTCGATTTCGCGGGTTTCGGAGATACCGGTACCGCCGGATGCCAGCTCGCTTTGCAGCTTGTCGGTGTCCAGTTCCTTGACCCACTTGGCCACAACGATGGTGGCAACGGCGTTACCCACCAGGTTGGTCAGCGCGCGGGCTTCGGACATGAAGCGGTCGATACCCAGGATCAGCGCCAAGCCGGCAACCGGCAGGTGGCCGACAGCCGACAGGGTGGCAGCCAGCACGATGAAGCCCGAGCCGGTCACACCTGCAGCGCCCTTGGAGGACAGCAGCAGCACCAGCAGCAGGGTAATCTGGTGGGTGATGTCCATGTGGGTGTCGGTCGCCTGGGCGATGAACACGGCGGCCATGGTCAGGTAGATCGACGTACCGTCCAGGTTGAACGAGTAGCCGGTCGGGATCACCAGGCCAACCACGGATTTTTTCGCGCCCAGGCGCTCCATCTTGATCAGCATGCGCGGCAGTGCGGATTCGGAAGACGAAGTCCCCAGCACGATCAGCAGCTCTTCGCGGATATAGCGAATCAGCTTCAATACGCTGAAGCCGTGGGCGCGGCAGATGGCGCCCAGCACCACCACCACGAACAGCACGCAGGTGATGTAGAAGCAGATCATCAACTGACCCAGCTGCACCAGGGAACCTACACCGTAGGCACCGATGGTGAATGCCATGGCGCCCAGCGCACCGATGGGCGCCAGCTTCATGATCATGTTGATGATGTTGAACATCACGTGGGCGAAACGATCGATGAAGTCCAGCACCGGCTTGCCGTAGGCACCCAGGCGGTGCAGGGCGAAACCGAAGATCACCGAGAACATCAGCACTTGCAGGATGTCGCCGTTGGCGAAGGCGCCGACGATGGTGTTCGGAATGACGTTGAGGATAAAGCCGACGATGCTCTGGTCTTTACCGGCAGTCACGTAGGCCGCGACTTTGGACGCATCCAGGGTTGCCACGTCGATGTGCATGCCGGCGCCCGGCTGCACGACGTTGACCACGATCAGGCCGATCAGCAAGGCAATGGTGGAAACGACTTCGAAATACAGCAACGCGTAGCCGCCGGTTTTGCCCACCGATTTCATGCTCTGCATGCCAGCGATGCCGCTGACCACGGTGCAGAAAATGATCGGGGCGATGACCATTTTGATCAGCTTGATAAAGCCGTCACCCAGTGGCTTGAGGGCCACGCCGGTCTGCGGGTAGAAGTGACCGAGCAAAATACCGATAACGATTGCGACGATCACCTGGAAATACAGGGATTTGTAGATTGGCTGACGAGTCGTCATTGCAAAGTTCCTCAATCGCACCGTGTGGCAAATATCCGCCATTGCCCACGACACTTGAATTGCGAACCCTCCTGCACTGGAGGGATTTGTTGTTGGCGAGGCCTGTAGGAACAATCCTGCGCTACGATCCCTATCGCAAACCGCGTGCCACTTTGCTTGAAACCGGCCAAAGCCTTTGGACATCAGGGGCAGGGGCTTGCCGAGACCGGTCAGGCGCAAAACAAGGTGGCGGATTTCCGCCGACTCGCCACGCCTCGTCCTACAATTTGGCGGATATCCGCCTTGTGACCCCACCGGGTGATGGCTACCATCGGCCACTCCATGGACGAGGCCCTGTCATGCGTGAACGCACCATCGCCAGTCACTTCGCCCGCGCTGCCCTAGGCGGGGCGCGTCGGGCCGGCTACGACTACTCGGGCCTGTTGCAGCAGGTGGGGATCACGCCCGAGCTGCTGAACGAACCCCGTGCGCGTATCGCCCCGGAGCAATTTACCCGATTGCTGCAAATGCTCTGGCTGGCGCTGGATGACGAATACCTGGGGTTCGCCCAGGCGCCGAGCAGGCGCGGCACGTTCGCCATGATGTGTCACGCGCTGATTCATTGCCGCACACTGGGTAAGGCACTGGAACGCGGCCTGTTATTTTATGGCCTGTTCCCCGACGGCCCGCGCTGGCAGCTCACACGCGAAGGCGATAGCGTTCGCTTGAGCCTGGACGACTCGCCGCTCTGGGACCCTGACCACTTTCTCAGTGAATGCCTGCTGGTGATCTGGCACCGTCTGGGCAGTTGGTTGATCGGCCAGCGTATTCGGCTGCATCAGGTCACCTTCCGTTATCCGATGCCGGCCCACGCCGGTGAATACGACCTGCTGTTTCCATGCCCCCAGGTATTTGCGGCACCGAGCAGCAGCCTGGTGTTTCCCAGCCGTTACCTGAACCTGCCGCTGCTGCAGGATGAACGCACCCTCAAGCACTTTTTACAGCGCTCCCCCGCCGACTTGTTGTCTCGACCGGATGAGGGCGACAGCTTGAGCAGCCAACTGCGCCGCTTGCTGAGCCGCGACCGCACGCCTTGGCCAGACCTGGAGGCGGTCGCCGAGCACTTGCATATCAGCCCTCAGACCCTGCGCCGGCATCTGCGTGAAGAGGGCAGCAGCTTTCAAGCGTTGAAGGATGAGTTACGACGCGATATCGCCATCTACCACTTGGGGCGAGCGGACTTGTCCTTGCAGGACATTGCAGAACAGTTGGGATTCTCGGAACCGTCAGCCTTTCATCGAGCGTTCAAGAAATGGACCGGGTTGACGCCGGGGGCGTATCGCGCGCAGGAGAGTTAAAGGGAGCTTGCCAGCCCCTCACAAGGCCGGAAAGTGAATCCTGAACGCCGCCCCACCCAGCGCCGAATCGCCCAGGGTCAACCGCGCGTGATAGCTCTCGATGATGTCCTTGACCACCGCCAACCCGATGCCCTGCCCCGGGTGCTGGCGATCAAGCCGTTCGCCGCGCTGCAGGATCCGTGCGCGCTGGTCCGGGGGCACTCCGGGACCATCGTCTTCGATGCACAGCTCACTGCCGTCCGGGTGTTCCACGAGGCTGATACGTACTTGCTTCACGCATAGGCGGTAGGCGTTTTCCAGCAGGTTGCCGAGCATCTCGAGCAGGGCGCCTTTCTCGATGGGCACGTCGCACGCCTCCGGCAGGTCGAGGGACACGGTGACGCGCTTGTCTCGGTAAACCTTGTCCAACGTGTCGCACAGGCTTTGCAGCACCGGTTCCAGGCGTACCTGGTGACGGACCAGGCCGCTTTTGCGCAGGCTGGCGCGCTGCAATTGGTAGCCGATCTGCTGGCTCATGCGCTCGATCTGCGATTGCAGCACCCAGGCCTGGCTGCGCTCTTCGGGGCGCTGGGCCATGTCTTCGCTCACCCCCTGCAACACTGCCAGCGGGGTTTTAAGGCTATGGGCGAGGTCATCCAGGGAATCGCGGTAGCGCGCCCGCTGCTCACGTTCGCTGTGCAGCAGACGGTTGAGGGAACCGGTGAGGCGCAGCAGTTCCCGGGGATGCTCTTCGCTGAGGCTTTCGCGGGTGCCGCCTTCGATCTGGTCCAGCTCCTGACTCAAGCGCCGCAGGGCCTGCAGGCCCCAGGTCAGGCCGAGCCAGAGCAACGTCAACAGCACCAGCAACGCCGCGCCGAACCCCAGGTAGAGATTTTCGCGCAGGCCTTCGAGGGTCAGTTGGTACTCGCGCACCGGTTGCAGGGCGACGATGCTGAACGCCGCGCTCTTGCCGCCCAGCAGCCGCACCTCGACGTCATAAACGAAGAACTCCTGGCCGTTGGCCTCACGAATGCGCGCAAATTCATTGCCGCGCCCATCGTAGCGCGGCTTGTAGTTGATGTTTTTTTCCTGGGTCGCCCGCGAGCGCCATACCAGGTGGCCTTCCCGGTCATAGATATAGCCGAGCAGGCGGCTGTCGGTCAGGTTGAAACGTTCATCGGGCAACTGCGCCGGCATGAGCAGCCGGTTATTTTCCACGCGGGCCGCCGAGATCAGGGTGGTGACATCCGACGCCAGGCGCTGCTCGATGGAATCCTGCAGCGCCAGGCTGAAAGCACCTTGCATGGCGGGCAACAACCCCAGCATGAACAGCACCGCCAGGGTGGCGGCGGCCAGCATCAGACGCACACGAAGCGAGCGAATCAACGGCAGCGCTCATTGAACAGGTAGCCCAGGCCGCGCACGGTGTCGATCGGCTTGAACCCGGCCGGGCCTTCCAGCTTGCGGCGCAGGCGCCCGACCAGCACTTCGATGACGTTCGGGTCGCGCTCGTCGTCATCGGGGTAGAGCTGCTCCATCAAGCGGTCCTTGGCCACCACCTGTTGATGATGACGCATCAGGTATTCGAGGATGCGGTACTCATAGGCGGTCAGCGCCAGCGGTTGTTCGTCCAGCGAGGCTTGCTTGCGATTGAGGTCCAGCAGCAGGGGCCCGGCGACGATGGTGGATTGGGTAAAACCGCTGGAGCGGCGCAGCAAGGCGTTCATCCGCGCCTCCAGTTCCTCGAACTGGAACGGTTTGACCACGTAGTCGTCGGCACCGGCAGCCAGGCCTTCAACCTTGTCTTGCCAGTTGCCGCGGGCGGTCAGGATCAGGATCGGGAAAGTCTTGGCCTGGGTGCGCAGTTGCCGGATCAGGTCCAGGCCGCCCATGCCGGGCAGGCCCAGGTCGATGATCGCCAGGTCATGGTTGAATTGGCCGGTCTGGTACAGGGCTTCCTCGGCATTGGCCACGGCTTCGACCACGTGGCCGCTGTCGGTCAGGCGGGTAAACAGGTGATGGCGCAACAGCGCCTCATCTTCCACCACCAGCAATTTCATAAGGCTCTCCAAGGCAATTCAACAGTCCGAGCGAGGGATATCATAGCGGCCCTGCAGGTCTTGCGGGCGCAGTTTAATGCCATTGTATTGACCAGACAGAGGCGCGTAACCGGTGCGGTAATCCGATTGAAGCACTGTGACCAGCGACTGGCCCCACGGCGCGGCCTGAACGCTCACCTCTTCGAAGCTGACGCGATGGATCAGGTTGCTGGCTTTTTTGCCTTTCTCTCGGCCAAAGGCGGAAAACGTGCTATCGCTGGCTTGCACACCGGCAGTGGCACTGAGCATGGTCAAGGCCAACAGCAGTTTCTTGATCGCAGTCATGGTGGTTACCTCGTAAGCGTTCAGGCTGTGGGGTCCACACTACGCAAGCGCCCCTGAACTCCCCCTGAACGAGCTCTGAACCCGACCTGAACCGCAACGGGGCCACACACCACGGACTATCACTACGGGCTATGCACTGACGCGCCAACTCGGCAAAATGTCGCGCATGACGCCTCTACCCGCCTGCTGTACCCCACTCGACGCCCATTGGCCGCTGCCTGCTCCCTTGCCGGGCACGGTGTTTCTGAGCACGCGATTCGACCCGGCCTTATTAAACCCCGCGGATTTCCAGCGCAGCGCCGTGCCGCCGCCGGCGAGCATCCAGCGCTCGGTGGCCAAGCGCCAGGCAGAATTCCTCGCCGGCCGCCTGTGCGCCCGCGAAGCGCTGCGGCGCCTCGATAACCTCGATTGCGTGCCGGCCATTGGCGAAGACCGCGCGCCGATGTGGCCGGGGCATATCAGTGGCTCTATCACCCACAGCACCGGCCACGCCGCGGCGATCGTCGGGCACAAGGCGCAGTGGCGCGGGCTGGGAATGGACCTGGAGCACCTGCTGACGCTGGAGCGGGCGGAACGCCTGGCGGGGGAGATTCTTACCGCCGATGAAGTGCACCGACTGGCCAGCCTGCCGCGCGAGCAGACCGCCCTGCTGGTGACGCTGACGTTTTCGGTCAAGGAGAGTCTTTTCAAGGCGCTCTACCCTATCGTACGCAAGCGTTTTTACTTTGAGCATGCCGAGGTGGTGGAATGGTCGCAGGCTGGGTATGTGCGGCTGCGGTTGCTGACGGACCTGTCCAGTGAGTGGTGTCATGGCAAGCAATTGGAGGGGCAGTTCAGGGTGGATGGGGAGCAGTTGTTGAGCCTGGTGGCGGTTGGCGCCTGATAGACCGCTATCGGGGGCAAGCCCCCTCCCACAGGGGAGTGCATTCCAAATGTGGGAGGGGGCTTGCCCCCGATGGCGGTGTCAGGGTTTTCCCTGTTCTCTGGGCCAACTCAGACTGAAGCACGCCCCGCCCAGGTTGTGGCTCTTGCTGATCAACGCCCGCCCGCCGTGCCAATAGATAATCCGTCGCACAATCGACAACCCCAGGCCGTGCCCGCCCGAGGCGCGGGTGCGGCTGTCGTCCAGGCGCAGGAACGGGGTGAACACACGTTCCCATGCGCTTTCCGGTATGCCGGGGCCATCGTCTTCCACGTCGATACGGCAACGCACCTGCCCGACCTGATAACTGATCAACACCTGGCCCTTGGCGTGGCGCATGGCGTTGCTGACCAGGTTCTGCAGCGCGCGATGCAGGTAGCGGGGTTCGGCATCGACCCAGGCGTCCGCCGGATGCGCCGGTGACGGGCAAATCCCCCGGGTGACGCTGACCTGCGGGCGCAGTGGCGACAATTCGCCGATCACCTGGTCGAGCAGCGCATCGAGGTCGATGCGCTGGAAACTCAATGCCGGCGCGCCCTGTTCCAGGCGCGCGTAAGTGAGCATTTCATCGACCAGGCCATCGAGGTCCTGGATATCGCCATCCATGCCCTCCAGGTATTTGCGCCGGGCCTCGGCGGTGGTGGCCTCGCCCAGCATCTCCAGGCCGAAGCGCAGGCGCGCGACCGGCGTGCGCAACTCGTGGGAGACTGCGCGCACCAGTTCACGCTGAATCGCCAGCAATTGCTGCAAGTGTTCGGCCATGCCGTTGAACGCCGCCGCCAACCGTCCCACCGAATCGACGCCTCGCGCCGGTACGCGGACCTCCAGATTGCCCTGGGCGATGCGCGTGGCCGCCGCCTCCAGGCCCTTGAGCCGGCGCTCGAGCTGGCGCACCAACAGGTAGACGATCAGGCCGATCAGGGTCAGGCCGATCAAGGCGATCAGGATCAGCCATTGCGCCGGGTATGGGTTCATTTGATACAGCGGGCCGATCTCCAGCACCCAGGGCGTGCCGACCATGCCGGCAAACACGCGAATCGAATCACCGCCCTTGCCCAGGGCCATCACCGTATCGCCTTCCGCCACGCGACGGCGCTGGTCATCGTCCATATCGGCCTGGTCGAGGGTCATCAGGTGCATCTCGAAACCGAAGCCCTTGGCTTGCTTGAGGTCAGCCAGACGTTGCGGCTGCTCGGCCACCGCAAACCGTACCAGTTCGTCGGCCAGCAGGTAGATAGTGGCGCGGGCCAATTGCTCGCTGATCTGCTGCACTTCGCCGGTGAGCACCAGTTGTTCCTGTTCGCTGACCAGACGCACCACCCGCGCCGCATGCGGGCCTGTCTGCTCAACCAGGACCTGACCGCGCTGCAGGCGCTTGCGCTGGCTCATGTCCAGTTGTGCGTCGGTGAAGGTGCGCAACTCGAGCGGAATGCCCAGCAATCGCTCCCACACGGCCAATGCACGCTGGCGCTCGATGGCGCTCATGGGCTGCAGATTGTCGCCCATCAGCGCGAACGTGCCGTGGGCCAGGCGCTCGCGGTATTGGCCGCTGCGCACATCGTTGAGCAAGTGCAGGGCCAGCACACCCAGCAGCGCGACCAGGATCAGCGCGGCGCACATACCGCCGTAGATACGCAGGAAGATCGAGTTCACAGCGGCATGTCGGCAGCGGCTTCGGGCACGAACAAGTAGCCTTTGCTGCGGATGGTCTTGATCAGGCGCGGGTGGATCGGATCGTCGCCGATCTTGGGACGAATACGTGAGATGCGCACATCAATCGAACGATCCTGGCCGTCGTAGCCGACGCCGCGCAGGGCGATGAAAATTTCTTCGCGCGAGAGAATGCGCCCGGCATTGGCCACCAGCAGCCATAGCAGGTCGAACTCGGCGCTGGTCAGTTCGATGCCATTTTGGTGCAGCCAGGCCTCGCGCAAAGCGCTGTCCACCACCAGCGGGCCGAATTGCAGGCGGCGCTGGTGTTCCACCACCACCGCTGACGCCGGTTCGCTGCGCCGCAGCAGGGCCTGGATACGCGCCAGCAACAGGCGCGGGCGCACGGGTTTGCACACGTAGTCATCGGCGCCCATGTCCAGGCCGAGTACCTGGTCCATGTCATCGGTACGCGCCGTCAGTATCAGAATCACGCCGTCATAGCGCTGGCGTACCTTGCGGCAGATGCTCAGGCCGTCTTCGCCCGGCAGCATCAGGTCGAGGATCACCAGGTCCGGTTGTTCGGCGATAACGCGCGCCGCCGCCACGGCACCGTCGTTCTCTACCGATACCCGCAGGCCATTGCTTTCCAGGTATTCGCGGGTCAGTTCGGCCAAGCGTTCGTCATCCTCGACGATCAATATCTGCCAGGGTTCGTGCCCCATGGGATGTCCTCATTGTTATAGGAAATTCTTCTGGCCGAGACGGTCCAGGCACAGCCTGTTTGTCATGTATTGAGGGCATAACGAGGGTCGATTGTAGCCATGGGCCAACCCATAAGCACAAGCCGGGAAATCCATTCGGTCATGCCGTTTTTTTGTGGTAGGGTTCGCGCCCTTCGAAAACCGCCAACTTGTTTTGCGCTCGAAACATTTAATGACAAACGGCGCAATCCAGCAGTAATGCGGCCTACACGCCCATTCAACGTTTCTTACACATTTTACTCACAGTGTTATCCACAGGTTAGTGCGTTGCTAACACCCGTAAAACGCATTATCTTGTACCTCGGCACTTCACCAGACCCTACATGTAGGGTTTTTGAGAAAGACGCCCAACCACATAAGCGGCTCGAAATTCAAGCGTTTTATTGCTGGCGAAGCGTGGAACCAAACGATTTTCAGTAGACCAAACCGCTCACGCGGATGGCAGCTGTTTTTCATCCATGACATGGAAAACGGTACGGGTGTTGCAGGAAAGCCTGGCACTCGCAATCAAATATAGAACGTGGAGACAACCCCCCATGCAAACCGACACAACTCGCGAGAACCCGCAGGGCTCCGTGCCGCAGGCCGCTGATTCGAACCTGGATCTGTCCGCCACTGCACCTGGCCAATTGCGCGTGATCAAGCGTAACGGCACTGTCGTTCCTTATACCGATGACAAAATCACCGTCGCCATCACCAAAGCGTTTCTTGCAGTTGAAGGCGGCACCGCTGCCGCTTCGTCGCGCATCCACGACACCGTTGCCCGCTTGACCGAACAGGTCACCGCGACCTTCAAGCGTCGCATGCCTTCAGGCGGCACTATCCACATCGAAGAAATCCAGGACCAGGTCGAACTGGCCCTGATGCGTGCCGGCGAGCAGAAAGTTGCCCGTGACTACGTGATCTACCGCGATTCGCGCGCCAAGGAACGTGCCGTACACGCGCCATCCGCCGACGCCGTGCAAGCGCACCCTTCGATCCGCATCACCCTGGCCGATGGCAGCTTTGCGCCGCTGGACCTGGGCCGCCTGAACACCATCATCACCGAGGCCTGCGAAGGCCTGGAAGAAGTCGACGGTGACCTGATCCAGCGCGAAACCCTGAAGAACCTGTACGACGGCGTGGCCCTGACCGATGTCAACACCGCCCTGGTAATGACCGCCCGTACGCTGGTTGAACGCGAGCCGAACTACTCGTTCGTCACCGCGCGCCTGCTGATGGACACCCTGCGTGCCGAAGGCCTGGGCTTCCTGGGCGTGGCCGACAGCGCCACCCACCACGAGATGGCCGACCTGTACGCCAAGGCCCTGCCTGCCTACATCGCCAAGGGTATCGAATTCGAATTGCTCAACCCGATCCTGGCCACCTTCGACCTGGAAAAACTCGGCAAGGCGATCAACCACGAGCGTGACCAGCAGTTCACTTACCTGGGCCTGCAAACCCTGTACGACCGTTACTTCATCCACAAGGACGGGATCCGCTTCGAACTGCCGCAAGTGTTCTTCATGCGCGTGGCCATGGGCCTGGCGATCGAAGAGAAGCACAAGGAAGACCGTGCGATCGAGTTCTACAACCTGTTGTCGTCCTTCGACTACATGTCGTCGACCCCGACCCTGTTCAACGCCGGCACCCTGCGTCCACAACTGTCCAGCTGCTACCTGACCACCGTGCCGGATGACCTGTCGGGCATCTACCACGCGATCCACGACAACGCCATGTTGTCCAAATTCGCCGGTGGCCTGGGCAACGACTGGACCCCGGTGCGTGCACTGGGTTCGTACATCAAGGGCACCAATGGTAAATCCCAGGGCGTTGTGCCGTTCCTGAAAGTGGTGAACGACACCGCCGTTGCCGTGAACCAGGGTGGCAAGCGCAAAGGCGCTGTGTGTGCCTACCTGGAAACCTGGCACATGGACATCGAAGAGTTCATCGAGCTGCGCAAGAACACCGGTGATGATCGTCGTCGTACCCACGACATGAACACCGCCAACTGGATCCCTGACCTGTTCATGAAGCGTGTCTTCGATGACGGCCAGTGGACCCTGTTCTCGCCGTCCGAAGTCCCGGACCTGCACGACCTGACCGGCAAGGCCTTCGAGGAGCGCTACGAGTACTACGAAGCGCTGGCTCAGTACCCAGGCAAGATTAAGCTGTTCAAGACCATCCAGGCCAAAGACCTGTGGCGCAAGATGCTGTCGATGCTGTTCGAAACCGGCCACCCATGGCTGACCTTCAAGGACCCGTGCAACCTGCGCAGCCCGCAGCAGCACGTGGGCGTGGTGCACAGCTCGAACCTGTGCACCGAGATCACCTTGAACACCAACAAGGACGAGATCGCCGTTTGCAACCTCGGCTCGATCAACCTGCCGAACCACATCGTCAACGGCAAGCTGGACACCGCCAAGCTGGAACGCACCGTCAACACCGCCGTACGCATGCTCGATAACGTGATCGACATCAACTACTACTCGGTGCCGCAGGCGCAGAACTCCAACTTCAAGCACCGTCCGGTCGGCCTGGGCATCATGGGCTTCCAGGACGCCTTGTACCTGCAGCACATTCCTTACGGTTCCGATGCCGCCGTCGAGTTCGCCGACAAGTCCATGGAAGCGGTCAGCTACTACGCGATCCAGGCTTCCTGCGATCTGGCCGACGAGCGCGGTGCCTACGAGACGTTCCAGGGTTCGCTGTGGTCCAAGGGCATCCTGCCGCTGGACTCGCAACAGATCCTGATCGAACAGCGTGGCCAGAAGTACATCGACGTTGACCTCAACGAATCCCTGGACTGGGCGCCGGTACGTGCCCGTGTGCAGAAAGGTATTCGTAACTCCAACATCATGGCCATCGCACCGACCGCGACCATCGCCAACATCACCGGCGTGTCGCAGTCGATCGAACCGACCTACCAGAACCTGTATGTGAAATCGAACCTGTCGGGCGAGTTCACCGTGATCAACCCGTACCTGGTCCGCGACCTGAAAGCCCGCGGCCTGTGGGACTCGGTGATGATCAACGACCTCAAGTACTACGACGGTTCGGTGCAGCAGATCGAGCGCATCCCGCAGGAACTCAAAGAGCTCTATGCGACCGCGTTCGAAGTGGACACCAAGTGGATCGTTGACGCCGCCAGCCGTCGTCAGAAGTGGATCGACCAGGCACAGTCCCTGAACCTCTACATTGCCGGCGCTTCGGGCAAGAAGCTCGACGTGACCTACCGCATGGCGTGGTACCGTGGCCTGAAAACCACTTATTACCTGCGTGCCCTGGCCGCGACCAGCACCGAGAAGTCGACCATCAACACCGGCAAGCTGAACGCTGTATCCAGCGGCAACCACGGTGATGATTCGGTACTCGCCGCTCCGGCCGGTCCGGCGCCAGTGCCGAAGGCTTGTGCGATTGACGAGCCCGATTGTGAGGCTTGCCAATAGGCCGCAGAGCTTGCTAGCGCCTAAAGGCAAATGAAAAACCCCGGTAACTCCAGGCTTTAAATGGATTTACCGGGGTTTTTCTTTTGACTGCTTATATAAATACACTGACTATGCCAGGCTCCGGAACCCCGCCGCGCCCTCCCCCTAGCTCGACCCGATTACCGATAACTGCCATGGAATGGTTTTTATATTCCACAGTGCCTATTTTTCCATTGGCGAAATCAGCATGAGTGCCTTGCCGATATAGCCCACGCAGCCCTAAACGATCCAGACCTTCACGAGCCACCTCTCCATCATTGAGAGTGCGCATTGCTTCATAAAAGCTGAGGTTGGTCTTGCCGTCATTCCCTTCCTTCTGCGCCCGCTTGGCACTTGCGGCATACATGAAGTTCGCATCAGTCATCATCGAGGCATCATCGCCTCTGAAATTAGCGAAACGGGCGGCCTGCTTCAGTTCGTCTTTGGATACATGGACCTGCACACCATCTCGCATCACCACATCCCAACCATTACCCGCCTCCGCTACACTTTTAAACACATCGGTAGGTTTTTGGCCGAACTGCTGCATTGCAGCCTTTATTGCTGAAACGGTGACACAATTTCCGGTGAAGCCTTGGCTGAAGCCACTCCAGATATTTTTGGGTGCAACGCCAGGATTGCTGTTATCTACTTTATAGTCAAAATGGCTAGCGCCGCTGGTGATCGGCAAGTTACTCATCGATTCAGCAGGGCCAAAATCCGCTCGATTCACGCCACCACCACCACCACCACCACCACCACCACCACCACCACCTGGCGGCGTAGGAGAAGGAGCGGGAGAGGGGCCATCTTCATCCGCAAACAATTCTGGAAAGAGCGCCTTCAACCAAGCCCACCAGGCTTCACTGACATCGCTCTTGAGCTGCTCAAGAATCTCCTTGAACTTCTCATCCCCCAACTTCTTACGCAGCGCATTCAACTTGTCGCGCGTATCCTGAATCGTCTGCGTCTTGCCCGACTGCTGTGCCTCAAACAGCTGGTTGAGCAAGGTTTTAACCGCTGTCTTGTCGGCATCAGGCGCTAACGGCTTCGACTGATCCGGAACCATGCCTGGTATCGGCCCTACTCGATTGCTATCGACCGAGAAAACACCCGTACCCCACATATCCCCGCCTCCTTTGATTGCTGAACCTCTCGGCTATGAACCGATCAGTGGCAAGGCGGGCATGCCGCGTTCCGTGCGGCGCATGTCTGCGCGTAACCCTATATGTCGCCAGCGCTTTTCCTACGGGCACAAAAAAGCCCCTCTTACGAGGGGCTTTCTGTGGAGTGCCAGCGCATCACGTCATCTGAATGATCGTCTGCATGATGGTGCTCTGGGTGGAGATGGTCTTGGCGTTCGCCTGGTAGTTGCTCTGGGCCTTGATCAGGTCCACCAACTCATTGGTCAGGTTGACGTTGGAGTTCTCCAGAGAGTTGGCCACGATCGAGCCCAGGGTACCGGCTTGCGGGGTGTCGTAACCCGGTTGGCCCGAAGCGAAGGTCTCTTTCCAGGTGGTGCTGCCGGCAGGTTGCAGGCCTTGTTCGTTGTTGAAGCTGGCCAGCGAGATCTGGCCGATGGCCTTGCTCTGCTGGTTGCTGAAGGTGGCGAACATCACGCCGCTGCCGTCGATCTTCAGGCCGGTGATCTGGCCGGTGGCATAGCCGTCGGTGACCGGCGGGTTACGGTAGGTGGCCGAGTTGTACTGGGTAATGTTGGCCATGTTGACGGTAACCCCACCCGGGTTGGCATCCGCACCGTTGGCCTTCCACACACCATTGGTCACTGTGCCCGGAACCCAGCCGGCAACGGTGAGGGTCTTATCGGATACACCACTGGTCACCACACTGGTGAGCTTGCCCGCGCCATCGAAGGTCAGGGTCGACGGCACCGGTGCCGTCGATGGGGTGCCCGTCGGAGCCGAACCATCAGGGTTGCGGCCGTCGATCAGGGTGTAGGCATTCCACTTGTTGCCGTCGGTTTTCACCAGGTACTGGACCATCGGGTGCGCATTGCCCTGGGAATCGTACAAGGTGGTGCTGTATTGCGTGGTGAAGGTATCGGTCTTGGTGGGATCGAACGGCTTGGCGGTTTGATCAATCACTGGCTCCGAAGAGTTCAGGTTACTGGTGGAGTCCACTTTGGTGGAGGCCTTCGGCGGCAGGTTCGTCAGGTTCAGTTGCAGATCGGTCAGACCGCCTTTGATGATTTTTCCGTCATCATCCGCCGCGTAGCCTTGCAGGCGCGAGGTACCGGTGTTGTTGGTGATGTAGCCGTCCTTGTCGGCACGGAAGGCACCGCTGCGGGTGTACTCCAGCGAACCGTCGCTGCCCTTCTGCACGAAGAAGCCGCCGCCCTGGATCGCCATGTCCAGAATGCCGCCGCTGCCATTCACGTCGCCCTGGGTGAATTGCTGCGACACCGCCGCCAGGTTCACGCCATTGCCGATGCTGTTCTGCCCGGTGCCCAGTTTGGACGCCGCGTAGATGTCCGCGAATTCCGCACGGGACGATTTGAAGCCCGTGGTCGCCACGTTGGCGATGTTGTTGCCGGTCACGTCCAGTTGTTTGTTGGCCGCATAGAGGCCGCTAAGGCCGATATTAAAAGACATGTTTCTCTCCCTCTGCCGTCGTTAGCCGGCTCTATGTACCGATAGTCTGAATTTGCGACAGCTTGACGCTGCCCATGCCGCCTGCAAGGTTGAGCAGCATTTCGCCGCCGGTCTTGCTCAGCGTCACGCTGGTCACTGTTGCCGGCAGCGAAGTGGCCAGGGCCACCGCGTCGCCCTTGTCGTTCTTGGTGGAGGCCGCGAAGGTGTAAGTACCTGCTGGAGCGACCTCACCGTTGTCGTTCTTGCCATCCCAGATAAAGTCCGACGAACCCGCACTCTGGGCGCCCATATCGAGGGTGCGCACCACATTGCCGTCCTTGTCGGTGATCTTGACCGAGACGTTGCCCGTCGCCGCCGTCACCGCCACCGAGCCGGTCATGCTCTTGCTGGTATCGACCAGTGCCTTGTCGGTCTGGGTGATGATCGAACGTCCCACCAGCGACGAAGCCTGCAGCGCCTGCGAAGAGCTGAAGTTGCTGGAGATGTTGTTTACCGAGTCGTTCAGGGTGTTGATGCCTTCCAGGCTGCTGAACTGCGCCAACTGGGCCACGAACGCACCGTTATCCTGTGGCGACAACGGGTTCTGATTTTTCAGCTGGGTGACCAGCAGTTGCAGGAATGCATCCTTGCCCAACGCCTGGTTGCCGGTGGCGGCCTTGGAAACATTCGCTACATTGTTTGACGCGTCCTTGACCTTGGAATTGAACAGGTCCTGAACTGCCGAGTTGTTCGAGGTATCAACGATGGCCATTATTTGGCGCCCCTTATCACTGACCCAGGGTCAGGACCTTCTGCATCATGGTTTTGGCGGTGTTCATCATTTCCGCGTTGGTCTGGAACGAACGGCTGGCGGAGATCATGTCGGCCATTTCCTCGACCACGTTGACGTTGGGGTAGTAGACATAACCCTTTTCGTTCGCGGCCGGATGGTTAGGCTCGTAACGCGCTTCGAGGTTGCTCTGGTCTTCGACCACACCGAGCACCTGCACGCCTTGCCCTGCGGCATCCTGGTTCTGGAACAGCGAATCACTGCCGCCGCTCTGGCCGCCCTGGAACATGGTGGCAAACACTGGATGACGGGCACGGTAAGTCTGGTCAATGCTCGAAGACACGGTCTCGGCGTTGGCGATGTTACTGGCGACGGTGTTCAAGCGCGTGGTCTGCGCGCTCATGCCACTGCCGGCAATATTGAAAACACTGGACAGGGACATGGCTTATTCTCCACGCAGGGCTGACATCAGCCCTTTGAATTTGCTGTTGAGCAGGGTAAAGCTGGCCTGGAAGTTCACCGAGTTTTCGGCGTAGTTCGATTGTTCCAGTTGAGCATCAACGGTGTTCTGGTCGATCGACGGTTGCATCGGCGTGCGGTACAACAGCGACTCATCACCACTGCTCAGGCCTTGCGCTTCGATATGACGGTTGTTCGTCATGTTCAAGGCGAAGGTGCCGTTTTTGGTTTTGTCCTGCTGTGCGGCGAGCACGGCGGAGAAATCCAGGTCCCGAGCCTTGTAGTTCGGGGTGTCGGCGTTGGCAATGTTGTTAGCCAGGACTTCGGCACGCTGGGCGCGGAAGCCCAGGGCTTGTTCGTGGATACCGAGCGCTTTATCGAAGCTGATGCTCATGGCGGAAACCTTTAGGCTGACCTGCTATTCGTTAGCAGGGTTATAGCAAGGTGCATGCCAATGTGCTCAAGCCCCATATATCAAGGGCTTACGGGGGAATTGCCGGTGGCAATGCCAGAAAAGCGGCAAGTGCTTTCCGCGTGGCGCCAGTAAAGCGGCAATGGAAGGATTGCCGCTCCCGTTGAAATTGCCGCGAAACAAATGTGGGAGGGGGCTTGCCCCCGATGGCGGTGGGTCAGTCAACTATTCATGACATGACACACCGCTATCGGGAGGAAGCCCCCTCCCACATTTTTACCGCGCAAACTTTGTTATTTGGCCTGGTAGATGATTCCAGGGCTGCACTGCACCATCTGGTAGTGATCCGGCAAGCCGTTCAAGGCTTCGGAAGCGCCGAGGAACAGATACCCTCCGCGCTTGAGCGTGCCATGAATGCGCAAGAGGATGTCCTTCTTCACTTCGGCCGAGAAGTAGATCAGCACGTTGCGGCAGAACACCATGTCGAACTTGCCCAGGCTGGCGTAGCTGTCGAGCAAATTGAACGAGCGGAACTCGACGCGGTTCTTGATCGGTGCCTTGATCGCCCAGCGCCCTGCCCCTTTCGGGTCAAAGTAGCGCTGCAGGCGTTCCTGGGACAATCCTCGGCCCAGCGCCAGGCTGTCGTACTCACCGGTCTTGCAATTGGTGAGCATGCTGCCGGACAGGTCCGTCGCCACAATTTGCGCACCGGCTTTCAACTGGCCCATGTTGGTCCGTTCGAATTCGTCGATGGACATGGAGATCGAGTACGGTTCCTGCCCCGAGGAGCATGCCGCCGACCAGATACGCAGGCGCTGGCCCGGGCTGGCCTTGATGGCTTCCGGCAGCACTTTGTTCTTGAGCACCTCAAAGGGGTAGGTATCGCGAAACCACAGGGTTTCGTTGGTGGTCATGGCATCGACCACCATCTCCTTGAGTCCGCTGCGCGGCTGCCCCTGGATCCGCTGGACCAACTCACCGAGGGACTTGATGCCCTGCTGCTCCATGAGCTTGTTGAGACGGCTGGATACCAGGTACTGCTTGTTTTCACCGAGCAATATGCCACAGGCTTTTTCCAGGAAGACCCGGAACTGTTCGAAATCCAAATTACCCGTAGACACTGATACCGCCTCTTAAATCGTGTGACCGCCAGGGGAAATGCCCCTTAGCTGTGATCTGCTGCCTTGATCCGGTCGACTACCCGGGATGCGAGGTCATCAGGCCGGAACTTGGCCAGGAAGTCATCCGCACCGACCTTCTTGACCATGGCCTGGTTGAATACCCCCGACAACGAAGTATGCAGGATGATGTGCAATTTTTGCATGCGTGGATCGCTGCGTATTTCAGCCGTGAGGGTGTATCCGTCCATTTCCGGCATTTCAATATCGGAAATCATCATCAGGAATTCTTCTTCCGGCTTCTTGCCCTCGTCCACCAACTTGCGCAAATAATCCAGGGCTTGGCGGCCGTCATTGAGGGCGACCACCTCAACGCCGACGGTTTGCAGGCAACGCGTGACCTGCTTGCGCGCAACCGAGGAGTCGTCCACGGTCAACACGCGCAGGGACACCGCCTTGTGCGCCGTCTCGGCATCGACTACCCCAACGGAAATAGTTTCCGAAGTGGGCGCGACCTCGGCGAGGATTTTCTCCACGTCGATGATTTCCACCAGCTGGTTATCCACCCGCGTCACAGCCGTCAGGTAGTGATCGCGGCCGGTGCCCTTGGGCGGCGGATGGATCTCTTCCCAGTTCATGTTGACGATACGTTCCACCGAGCGCACCAGGAACCCTTGGGTCTTGGTGTTGTACTCGGTAATGATCACGAACGGGCTCTCGCGGTCTTGCAAACCCGCGGAGCCGGTGGCCATTGCCAAGTCAAGAATGGGGATGGTCGCGCCACGTATATTGGCTACGCCACACACCACCGGACTGGACTTGGGCATGATCGTCAGCTTGGGACACTGCAGCACTTCACGCACTTTAAATACGTTGATCCCGTACAGCTGTTTGCCGTCCAGGCGAAAAAGCAACAACTCCAGGCGATTCTGCCCTACCAGCTGTGTGCGCTGGTTTACTGAATCCATTACACCTGCCATGCCCAGACTCCTAAATCCCAGAGGTACGATGCGTACCCAACACTAAACGGCACGAGCTTTGCTATTTGGTTGGCTATGGATATTAAAACGACAGTTTCCCGACGCGCTTGCCGCCCAAAGTATCGCAGATTGCTCTGCGCCGCAGTGGCGCTGCTTGTCTGGAGCGCGAGCGTCACCACTCGCGCCGACAACGTCACCCTGCCTGATCTACTTATCGGCGTCACCCAAGGCTTTCTTGAATACACTGTAGAAGATTATCTGGAGACCACCCAGACACCGGGGCGCTATGAAATCCAGGTCAACCAGTTGGACCCGCGCCTGCGTATGCCGATGTGTGACAAGGAATTGACAGCCACCCTGGAAAGCCCGGCCCAGCCCATCGGCCGTGTGACCGTTAAAGTACGTTGTGAAGGCGCCTCGCCCTGGACTGTTTTTGTGCCGGCTCAAGTCAAATTGTTTCGCGACGTTGTCGTGGTGGCGCGACCGTTGAAGCGCACGGGCATCATTGGCGATGACGATGTCGCACTGCGTGAACGGGATATCAGCCTGATCAATCAGGGTTACCTGACCTCCCTGGACCAGGCGATCGGGCAGCGGCTCACCCGACCAGTGGTCACCGATCAGGTGATTACCCTGGTTCATCTGGAGCAGGCTGAAGTCATTCGCAAAGGTGACCAGGTAGTGATATCCGCCAGCAGCGGCGGGTTGAACGTAAGAATGCCGGGGGAAGCGCTGTCCAACGGCGGCATGAGCGAACAGATCCGCGTCAAGAACCTCAACTCCAACCGTGTGATAAAGGCGCGGGTGACAGCTCCAGGTCAAGTCGAGGTGGCGTTATAGATTACTGGTACGGGACGCCAGGTTTTCCTACACTGTGCATGGAATGTCCCGTGCGGAGATTTATTGTCATTCGCGCCTAAAGTTTGTCCGGGTATTGCCGAAAACATGGCAAGCGTCCAAATACCCAGAGGTTTTTTGATCATGGTCATCGATTTCAGCCGTTTAAATAACACCCCGACGACGTCAGGCACTACGCGTACCGCCGGCAAGGAAAACGTAGAAGCCAAGTCCCAGCCCCTGCCGACCAAGACAGAACAGGCGGGTGCCAGTCAAAGTGGGGAGTCGGTACACCTGAGCAATGAGGCTCAACAGTTGCAGAAAGTCACTGACTCGCTGCGCGATCAGCCGATTGTGAACAAAGCCCGCGTGGCCGAGTTGAAACAGGCCATCGCCGATGGCACTTATACAGTCGACAGCAACCGCGTAGCCAGCAAGCTGCTTAACTTCGAAGCCGAGCGCTAGGCAAAGGCCTGCGCTGGGCTTCTGGACGCTTAAAACCCAAGGCCAGCCATGCACCACGACGAACATTTGCTTCAACTGATCATTGATGATCTGGCGCCGACGCAACAATTGCTCGAGCTGCTTAAAGAAGAGTCCCTGGCCTTGTATGGTCGGGACATGCCTTTGCTCGAAGAAATACTCGCGCGCAAACAGTCACTGATTGTGCTGCTCGAACAGCATGGCAAGAAGCGCAGCGAGATTCTCATCAGCCTGGGCCTGCCCGCCGATCACGACGGCCTGGCACAGCTGGCAAGTCATTCCTCGGTCGGCGATCAGTTGCTGACGCAAAGCAAAGCACTCAATGAGCTGCTCACCCTGTGCCAGGAAGCCAACCTGCTCAACGGCCAGTCTATCCAGCTTCAGCAAGCCACCACGGCCAACCAGTTACGTATTCTTCACGGCGGTGAGCCCCCAGCTCTGTATAACGCCCAAGGTTCCACTTCACGCCTGGTCAAGCCAAGTACCCGCAGCCAAGCCTGACACCGCTTTACAGCGCGGCCTATCCAAGGTGCGCCACATACTGGCAAAATGCCGGTTCTTGCGTGTAGTCGTATTTTGCCTGGAGATGGAACAACTGTGTTCAACACCCTCAATGCGGAAGATGCGCCGCAGCCGCCAAAGGTTCTTACCACGCCTCTGGAAATCGCCAGCACTCTGCGAATGCTTCAAGACAGCCATGATCCGTTGATCATCACGTTCCATGAGCGCAGCCAACGCTTCCAAAGCTATCTTGTAGATATCGACAAAGACAGCAAGACGCTGGTACTGGACGAGATGATTCCGCGTGACGGTGAGCGTCACCTCGAAAATGGCGAACCGTTCCGCATCGAAGGTTTCCATGATGGCGTTAGGGTTGCCTGGGACAGTAATGGCACGCTGAGCATCAGCGAGAAGGACGGTCACCGTATCTACAGGGGCAGCATGCCCAGCGAGGTGGTCTATCATCAGCGTCGTGATGCATTCCGCGCGGCCCTGAAGTTGGCGCAGTTGGTCAATATTGAACTGGGTGGCGAAAAGCTCAAGGCTCCGATCAACGGCAAGTTGCTCGACATTTCGGCCACTGGGTGCAAATTGCGCTTTGAAGGCGACATTACCGAACGCCTGCAACTGGGCCAGGTCTATGACCGCTTCATCGCCGCGCTGCCATTCGGCAGCATGACTACCTCTGTCGAGTTGCGTTACCTGCATTTCGAAGACAGGATCAACACCACCTTTGCCGGCGTGCGCTTTCATAACATGAGCGGTTTAGTGCAGCGCCAGGTAGAACGCTTTGTGTATCAGCTGCAACGTGAAGCTCGACGCTTTGACAAAGACGACGACTTCTAAGCCTTGAACACTCAGTATAAAACGGGCAGACCCTCATAGGATCTGCCCGTTTTTCGTTCAGGGGCGCGCTCGGCTCAAGTCATGGGGATGTTCTTCCGGGTCGGTTGACTCAGGCGAAATCTCGGCAGCCGGCTCGTCGATGGCAGGTTCGGGTTCCGGGTCAGGAACAGTGGTCTGCATCTGCTCCTGTACCACCTGTTCATCCACCCGGGGATCAAGCGCGGCCACCAGCGGTGAACTGGACATGCTGTCAGGCATTGCAACGTGATGCAGCGGCGCATCGTCTACCTGATGCAAATTGGTCACCGCCTTGGGCCGTATACGCCATACCAGGATCAACGCACACAAGCTGAAAAACGCGTACAGCATCTGGCTGCCGAACAGCTTCATCACCACACCCGCCAGAAGCGGGCCGATGCTGGCACCCACTCCGTAAGTCACCAGCAACATGGCCGTGAGCGATACCCGACGATCACCTTCTACGTGGTCGTTGGAAAAAGCCACGGCCAACGGGTAAAGACAAAACTGCACTAGTGAACAAAAAAAGCCCGCCACGAACAGCACTTCCAAAGGTACCTGAGTCATGATCGCCAAGGGCAACGCCGCCACCGCCAGGCACAAGGCGAAGCAGCGGATCAGCAGAGCGCGGTCATAGCGGTCCGACAACCAGCCCAGTGGCCACTGTACGAGCAGTCCAGCGAAAATACAGGATCCCATGAACAAGCCGACTTGCTCGGTCGTCAGCCCCTGCTGGGACGCATAGAGCGGCGCCAGGCCATAGAACGAGCCGACGATCAGGCCGGCACCCAACACCGTGCTGAGGGACTGTGGTACACGCTTGATAAAGAAACGCGGTTCCATCGGTGCCGGATGCAGCGGCGCCGGGTGAATACGTCGAGTCATGGCCACCGGCACCAGGCACAGGGCAAAGCACAGCGCCACCAGCATCAGCAGTTCAAGCCCCAGATGGGGATGCATCACCAGTATCAGTTGGCCCAGCACCAAGCCGAGGTAGGAAGCGATCATATAGCCGCTGAACACTACACCACGCTGTTTGGCATCTGCCTGCTCATTGAGCCAGCTTTCAATGACCATGTACTGGCACATCATCCCCAGGCCCACGATGATCCGAAGCACGATCCAGGCAGGCAGCCAATCGATCAAGCCATGGCCCAGCACAGCCGCGCCGACGATTCCGGCGCAGGTAGCGTAGGCGCGTATATGCCCGACACGAGCAATCAAACGGTGGCCGATCTTGCCACCCAGCACCAGGCCAAAGTAGTTGGCTGCCATCAGCGCACCCACCCACAGGCTGTCGACATGGTCCGCCGCCAAGCGCAAGGCCAAATAAGTACTGAGCAGGCCAGAGCCGATCAGCATCATCAAAGAGGCGAAATAAAGGGCTCGAAAAGATTTCCAGATCTGGCGCATCGGCGTTCCGAGCGGCTCCTTGCAGTGAGGGGACTGGGCTATCGGCATGATAGTCCGCAGTGGGCGGTTCCGGACAGGCGGCATGAACCATTTCCGGGGATTATTTTGCTTAACAGCTCAGACGCTGCCCGCATGTGCGCGAGGTACATGAAATGGGATAAATATACGGCGCTCCACCTGTGAACCTGGATCACACGCAAGGTTCGACCGGTGTTTGGATATCTGCCAGAAAAGCCCTGGATAGAGCGATGTTTGAAACTTTGAGCATGTTCGAAACGCCTGCTTTAGGGTGGCGATCTTCGGGATTGAGCTCGCGGTTGCAGAGGACATGCTTTTCGAGCGCCCAAAACAAAACCCCATCTGCTTTCGCAAATGGGGTTTCGGAATTTAATCTTGACGATGACCTACTCTCACATGGGGAAACCCCACACTACCATCGGCGATGCATCGTTTCACTGCTGAGTTCGGGATGGGATCAGGTGGTTCCAATGCTCTATGGTCGTCAAGAAATTCGGGTACTGAGTCGTGACCTGTTGGCCTCGCTTCAGCAAATTGGGTATGTGACAGTTTTCGGTGTTTTGTGAGCGTCGAACTTTCGGTTCATCTCGTCTTCACACACCGCAATCTGGCCTTTCGACTCAAATTGCTTGGGTGTTATATGGTCAAGCCTCACGGGCAATTAGTATTGGTTAGCTCAACGCCTCACAGCGCTTACACACCCAACCTATCAACGTCGTAGTCTTCGACGGCCCTTCAGGGAACTCAAGGTTCCAGTGAGATCTCATCTTGAGGCTAGTTTCCCGCTTAGATGCTTTCAGCGGTTATCTATTCCGAACATAGCTACCCGGCAATGCCACTGGCGTGACAACCGGAACACCAGAGGTTCGTCCACTCCGGTCCTCTCGTACTAGGAGCAGCCCCTCTCAAATCTCAAACGTCCACGGCAGATAGGGACCGAACTGTCTCACGACGTTCTAAACCCAGCTCGCGTACCACTTTAAATGGCGAACAGCCATACCCTTGGGACCGGCTTCAGCCCCAGGATGTGATGAGCCGACATCGAGGTGCCAAACACCGCCGTCGATATGAACTCTTGGG